>CAJTWN010000004.1 GCA_910580105.1 uncultured Clostridia bacterium
GTGGTATATCTTTTTATCGCACGAGAGCGGCAATCGGTGAAGCGTAAGGCTTCCTTCGGTGGTTATAGCGAGAAGGTCACACCTGTTCCCATACCGAACACAGTAGTTAAGCTTCTTTGCGCTGACAATACTGGGCGGGCGACTGCCTGGGAACTTAAGTCACTGCCGGAATTTTCCCTCCTACTTTTGTGGGAGGGCTTTTTTTTATTTCTACAGTTATTCCACAATTTTTCTGTGGTTATTCTATTATTAGATTTTCTTTTCTATGATGGGCATACAGCTGCCTTTTTTTCATCTTTCCTCTTGGGACGCTTGCAGTTTATATCAGTTCTATGGGATTCCAATCCTTGACACTGCTTTGTATGACTTTTGTCCTTTAAAGCTTCTTTCCGAATGTTTCTTCCCTTTCTTTTCTCCTTCTTTTATTTTACTAAACGTATAGGTGACAAAAAGTAACTATGCGGCTTGGCGAATGTGATATATCTTTTTATCACACGAGAGCGGCGCGTCGAAGCATGGTCAAAGATGTTCAGCTTTCCTGAAGGAAAGCCTCACTTAGAGACCAGCTTCTCCTTTTCCCACAAAAGCAAAGCTTTTGCGGGAACCCTTAAAAAGAAAGCATACGCCATGCGGCTCGGCGAATGTGATATATCTTTTTATCGCACGAGAGCGGCAATCGGTGAAGCGTAAGGCTTCCTGTAGAGGTTATATGACAGGAAGTAAGTATGCGGCTCGGCAATCTGTGGTATATCTTTTTATCACACAAGAGCGGCAATCGGTGAAGCGTAAGGCTTCCTGTCATATGGGCTGTATATTTAGAAGAAAAAAGTCGGGTTTGCAATAGTCAATTATTTCGAAATTTTCAAAAGTAAGCTATTGGTCTAGTGAGTTACAATATTTTCGGGTTCTGTATATTTTGACACTAATTTAAGCGGCTTTTTTGTATGGAATATGGGGCTGTTTTAGACGATATTGGCTTGACAATATGGTGTATTTATGATATATTTACCAATAGATTTATAACTGTTTGGAGGATGAGTATATGAAAAAGATGAGAGAAAAACTAATCTGTCTGGGGACGGCTGCCGCAATGCTTAGTGTGCCGTGCTTTGCTTATGCTGATGAGTTGAACGCGCAAGAGATTATTGACCAGGCAGCTGTAATGGAAGTAAGTGGTGAAGAAGAAAATTCCGTTGTGCTTGCAGGAACGGAAGACGTTGCGATTACAGAAATAGCAACAGTGGAAGATTTGCAGCAATTTGCACAGGCGGTGAATGCGGGAACCGATTATAAGGGTTTGACCGTTACATTGAATGCTTCGCTGGATTTGACCGGTGTAGAATGGGCACCGATTGGAACGGCTGCTGCACCATTCCGTGGAACATTTGATGGTCAGGAAAATACAATTTCAAATGTGGATATTCATGGGACTGGTGATAATACCGGATTTTTTGGTATGATTAACGGTGCAACTGTGAAGAATGTAATGCTCAATACTGTTACCATAAGTGGAAGCAAAAATAATACAGGTGCTTTGGTTGGCCAAATGAGTGGTTCAACAATAACTGATTGTACGGTTGAAAATGTAACCTTTTCTACTGGACGTTATAATACCAGTGGGATTTTAGTAGGTGCAAACTTTACAGGAAAAATTATGAATTGTTCCGTTTCAAACTCCTCTTTGGAAGGTTACCAGTATGTGGGTGGAATTGCCGGATCGGGATATTCCCTTATTACAGGTTGTACGGTTGATAATGTAACAGTATCTGCGTCTTATTGGAAATGTGGCGGTATTCTTGGTCAGTGGAATGAAGACAGCGCAACAATGGAAAACAACCATGTAAGCAATTCAAATATTATTGGTACGGATAATTTGGGTGGAATTGTTGGTTTTGCAAATTATGGTAATAAGAAATTAATTAATTGTACGGTTACAAACACGGTGATTGGTGATTCTACGCAGAGTACTGTTGAACAGTCGGGCGGTCTGATTGGTTCACTCTCTCCATCGGCCAATAATACAATAAGTATCAAAGATTGTACGGTACAGAATTTGTCAATTGTTGCAAAAGATAGTATAAATGAAGCAGCAGCAGTTGTTGGTGGTGTGTATTGGAGATCTGCGAATACAACCAACGTAGATGTTTCTGTGGAGAATACAGAAATTGCGGATATGAAGGTGGAAGCAGAGGAATTAACCAATGTGGGTGTTCTTTTTGGTCAGACACAAAAAGCGTCTAATTATCAAATGTCAGATGTGACCGTTAGCAAGAGTCCGGAAGTAATTGACATTGTTGGTAGTGTAAATGAAGAAACAAAGGTGAATGTCGCAAGTGGTACCTTTGATAAAGATATTGGTAAATATACAGAAGAAGGAAAGACAACGCAAAAAGATGAAAATGGAAACTATGTCGTTGTTGAAGTTGATGCAAACATGGTTTTGGTTCAGGATGAAACAGATGGTCAACAGTATAATATTGTCATCAAGGGAACAAATGGTAATAAAATTGTGGACTTTAAAGCAGTTGAATTTTCTTTGAACAATACCTGTACCGAAGGAGCTGTTACTTATGCAGTGGAAGCGGCTGAAGGTTTGGGTTTTGCAGAGCAGAATGGAAAGTATATTATATATCTTGATGCACAGACGGCAGCGACCGGACTGGTAGATAATGGTGAAGGTATTGTAGTTGGCAGCGTACGGTTTGATGGTTATGGTAAAGGTAGCTTGGTTGTGGAAGACGGCGCTTCGGCTGAACTTGAAATTGAGAATAGTATTGCACAAACAGTTTCTTTGAAGAAAGCATTTCTGGAGTATGATTTCCAGGAAGTACAGGGTGAATTAAAGGTTACAATAGCCTTTAACAATCCGATTACTGCTAAGAATAAACCGGCTTACAACAAAATGAAAGTAGTTATCACAGGTGTTGATGGTTATGAAGAAGTGCATGAAATTGGTGATACGTCTAGCTGGAGACCCACCTATACAGCGGATAAAGCAGAAATTACCACATCGCTTCCAATCAATACCCGGTATACGGTTACGGTAAGCGGTGACGGTTATCGGACAGCGAAGAAATCCATTTTGCTTCATGAAGAGGGAGCAGAGGTTGCATTCTGGAATAATGTGAAGGATGTTGCTGTAGATGGAGAGACGAAAAACTTCTTGGCAGGCGAGATTGTAAATGATGGAAAGATAAATATTTATGACCTTTCGGCTGTTGTCTCTTATTTTGGAGAAACTGGAATAACTGTTGAAGAACATCCGGAATATATTAAATACGATTTGAATCGTGACGGTAAAATTGATTCAAAAGATGTTGCAATGGTTTTGGTTTCCTGGAACGAATAAGTCAGGTATTTGACTTGTTTTAAAGATGGAAAAGCAATTTTACACAAAAAAGCAATCCTCATTCAGAGGATTGCTTTTTTATGCTTAGAAGGGGAGGAATCTGGCAGAGAATTATCAAAAGGATTTTTCCCAAGGAAGATAAAGCTATTAAAATTTAATACAGTTCAATTTTACTAACCGTGCGCAAGCTCCTGCGGCGCACGGGGGGGGCGTGTCATGTCGGGCTGATCAAGCCACATAAATATTTGCATATAAAATTTTTGAATGTATGTGGGGTGGATCAGGATTCATTTTTATTCCCAATAAGAACCGAATTCTTGTGCCCAGTACCGGCCTTCTTTGTTATAACCGACACCCATGTATTTAAAGGTAGGATTTAAAATATTTTGACGATGGCTTTCAGATGCAATCCAGCCTTCCATCACAGCTTCTGGTGTTGGATACCCAACGGCAATATTTTCGCCAGCTGACATATAGATAATACCATAATCATTCATTCGCTGAAAGGGGGTTTTTCCTTCCGGTGTATTATGGTCAAAATAGCCGCGTGCTTGCATGTCATCACAGTGCATCTGGGCAACAGCGGCAAAATCTTCATCCCAGATAAGAGGCGGGAGCCCGTTTTCTGCCCGGTAAGTATTGGTCAGAGACAGCACCTGCATTTTAAAGTCGTTTTGATTATAGTTGACATGCCGTCCGATATTACCGGATAATAAAACTGTTTGCTCATCCTGGTTCCAGGCAACATCAAGCCCAAGTGCTTCAGAAACTGCCCGGACAGGGAGATAGGTTCTGCCCTCCCAGATGAAAGGTTCATCCGTTAGCTGCAGTGAAACATCGTTAAATTTGACTTTTATATCATCATACCATACATGAATATTCAACCAACCATTTGCTGCAAAAACGCCGACTCCTGCCAAAAGCAGAGAGAAAAGAACACCGCAGACAAAACCCTGGAGTCTTTTTTTCATATTCTTCACCTCTAAAAAAATTCTATTTATATCATAGCATTTTCTTCCTTGTCCTGTCAATATCTTAACTTCAATTAACATCAAAGGTAATGGTGAATAAAAAAAGAACTGCGGAGAGAACACATACTCTCCGCAGTTTTATATAGATTTATTTACTTTGTAAGATAGGAAACAATTTTGTCGCCCATCTCTTTTGTGCCCAGTAATTTTCCGCCTTCGTCCATAATATCTCCGGTGCGGAAACCATCATCAAGAACCTTTGCAACAGCAGATTCGATACATTTGGCTTCATCCAGCAGGTTAAAGCTATCGCGAAGCATCATTGCGCAGGATAGAATGGTTGCAATTGGGTTGGCCTTGTTTTGTCCGGCAATATCGGGCGCACTGCCATGGATTGGCTCATACATTCCTCGAGTTGTTTCACCCAACGAAGAGGAGGGGAGCATACCAATAGAGCCGGTGGTCATACTCGCTTCATCCGAGAGAATATCACCAAACATATTTTCTGTTACGATGACATCAAATTGCCCGGGATTGCGAACCAACTGCATTGCACAGTTGTCAACCAGCATATCCTCAAATTCAACATCCGGGTATTCCTGTGCAAGTTTGTGCATGGTTTCCCGCCATAGTCTGGAGGTTTCAATAACATTCGCTTTGTCAACGCTGGTGACCTTTTTGCGGTCTCTTTTGCGTGCCATTTCAAAAGCAACACGACCGATGCGTTCAACTTCTTTTACGTTGTATTTCAATTCGTCAAAGGCTTCTTCGCCCATTTCTCCAGCATCCCGGCGGCCGCGTTCTCCAAAATACAGGCCGCCAATTAATTCACGGACAATAACCAGATCAAGACCTTCTTTTGAAATTTCCGGCTTCAGCGGACAGGCATCTGCCAAAGCGTCATAAAGCTTTGCAGGACGGACATTGGCAAAAAGACCAAGTTCACTGCGCAGTCCCAAAAGTGCTCGTTCCGGACGGAGATGTCCGGGCAGCGTATCCCATTTGGGGCCGCCGACCGCACCCAAAAGCACAGAATCGGATTCTTTGGCAATTTTTACACTCTCTGCCGGGAGTGGTTCTCCGGTGGCATCAATTGCACAGCCGCCGGCCAAAATATCTGTATAGGTAAACGTATGTCCATACATTTCCCCAATTTTATTTAATACTTTTTCGCCTTCTTCAACTATTTCCGGGCCAATTCCATCGCCCTTTACAACTGCAAGGTTGATATTCATAATATAATTTCCTCCTTCAGATTAACCCTTTATCGAATTCAAAAGTCCATTTTTATTAATAATCTCTTTGATAAATTCAGGGAATGGTTCAGCCTGATAGGTTTCACCTTTGGTTAAATTGGTGATGATACCGGAGTCGAAATCGACTTCTACTTTATCGCCGGCTGTTATTTTTTCAGAGGCTTCCCGGCATTCCATAATTGGAAGACCAATGTTAATGGCATTGCGATAGAAAATGCGTGCAAAGGTTGCCGCAATAACACAGGAAATACCGGAAGCTTTGATAGCAATGGGTGCATGTTCACGGGAGGAACCGCAGCCAAAGTTGTTGTGGGCAACCATTATATCACCTGATTTGACATTGTTGACAAAATCGGCGTCAATATCTTCCATACAATGGGCCGCAAGTTCTGCGGGAACAGAAGAATTCAGATACCGGGCAGGGATGATAACATCGGTATCCACATTATCCATATATTTATGTACTGTACCTTTTGCTTTCATAATAATAACTCCTTTCTATATCTCTTCCGGAGAGCAGATATAGCCTTTGATGGCTGAAGCTGCTGCAACGGCAGGGCTGGCAAGATAAACTTCGGATTCCGGATGACCCATGCGTCCGACAAAGTTTCTGTTTGTGGTTGCAATTGCACGCTCACCCTTTGCCAAAATTCCCATATGGCCGCCAAGACAGGGACCGCATGTTGGTGTGGAAATAACACAGCCGGCATCCATGAAGATGTCAAATAAACCTTCATTCATGGCTTGACGATAAATTTTTTGTGTTGCGGGAATAATCAGGGTGCGGACATGTTTTGCCACCTTTTTGCCCTTCATGACCTCTGCGGCTTTTTGCAGGTCTTCCAACCGGCCATTGGTGCAGGAGCCGATAACACATTGGTCAATTTTTACTTCTCCGACTTCATCAATTGTCCGTGTATTCTCTGGCAGATGCGGAAAAGCAACGGTCATTTTAATTTGACTGAGGTCGATATCAAATACCTGTTCGTATTCTGCATCTTCATCCGCGGTATAGACGGTGAACGGACGGTCAACCTTGTCTTTTAAATAATCAAGTGTAATGTCATCGACTTCAAAAATACCATTCTTTCCGCCGGCTTCGATGGCCATGTTTGCCATAGAAAGACGGTCATCCATCGAAAGGTATTTCAGGCCGTCGCCGGTAAATTCCATGGATTTATAAAGAGCGCCGTCCACGCCGATCATTCCGATGATGTGCAGGATAATATCTTTACCGGAAATCCATTTTCCGGGTTTTCCAGTAAGATTGAATTTCAGTGCGGAAGGAACTTTGAACCAGGCTTCGCCGGAAGCCATTCCGGCCGCCATATCCGTACTGCCGACACCGGTAGAAAATGCCCCGACGGCGCCGTAGGTGCAGGTGTGGGAGTCAGCGCCGATGATGGCTTCGCCCGGAGCGACAAGTCCTTTTTCGGGAAGAAGGGCATGTTCAACACCCATTGTTCCAACGTCATAGAAATTGGTAATTTCTTTGTCATTTGCAAAATCACGGCAGAACTTGCAGTGTTCAGCTGATTTAATGTCTTTGTTAGGGGTAAAATGGTCAAGAACAATTGAAATTTTATCCTTATCAAAAACATTTTTAAAGCCGTTGGTATTAAATTCTTTGATGGCTACCGGTGTGGTGACATCGTTTCCCAATACCATATCAAGTTTTGCCCGAATCAGCTGACCGGCCTTTACACTGTCAAGGCCGGCGTGTGCGGCAAGAATTTTTTGTGTCATGGTCATTCCCATATTGTTTACCTCCTTTGGGGTTATACCGGGAAAAATCCCCGGCGGTTTATTATCGTTCAGAAAGTTTGGTTTTATTGAAAACGGATACCGACTTCGGTCAGATTATTTTATGAATTGGGATCCGTATCATTGATTTCTTCATCCTTGGCAAGTTTATATTCAATGGATTCCACAAGCGCCTGCCAGGAAGCATCAATAACGTCAGTAGAGACACCAACTGTTGTCCAGGAATCTTTTTCGTCACTGGAAGTAATAAGTACACGTACCTTTGCACCTGTTGCCTTTTGCGGTTCCAGAACACGAACCTTATAGTCGGTGAGGCGAACATTTGACAGTTGGGGATAGAACAATACCAATACTCTTCGCAAAGCGCTGTCCAGAGCGTGTACGGGTCCATCGCCTTCTGCGGCGGTAATTTCTGTCTGCTTGCCAACGGTCACCTTAATGATTGCAGAAGCGCTGTACTTCTGGACAGAAGGTTCATCAACCACTGTTTTAAAGTAATCGAGATGGAAGTATTTTTTTGTCTGTCCCAAAAGTTTTTTTACCAGCAACTCAAAGCTGGCTTCTGCTGCTTCATATTGAAAGCCTTCGTATTCTTTTTGCTTTACGGTATCACAGATAAGCTGTGTCTCTTCAGCATCTTTGGTGAGGGTGGGATCAATTTTGTTAATCTTCTTTAACACAGTACTCCGCCCTGCTACCTCACTCATCAGAAAGTGCCGTTCATTCCCGACCTGGTCCGGGCAGATGTGCTCAAAGGAGCGGGATAATTTGTTTACACCATCAATGTGCATACCGGCTTTGTGCGAGAAGGCAGAACGGCCCACATAGGGAAGATTATTTTCCAATGGCTGATTGGCAATTTCTGCAATCAGCCGGGCGGTTGTGGTCAATTTTTGCATTTTATTTTCCGGAATACAGATATGGCCCCGCTTGAGCTGGAGATTGGGGATAATGGCAGATAAATTGGCATTTCCGCAGCGTTCTCCATACCCAAGGTATGTCCCCTGTACTTGTTTACATCCAGCCAATACAGCAGCAATTGAATTTGCAATTCCGCAGCCGCTGTCATTATGACAATGAATGCCAAGGGGTGTTGTTACCTGTTTTTTGACTTCATCGACAATAGAAGAAACTTCATCCGGAAAGCATCCGCCATTTGTCTCGCAGAGACAAAGCAGATCAGCGCCGCCCTTTTCGGCGGCATGAAGTGCATCAATTGCATACGATGGATTGTTTTTAAATCCATCAAAAAAATGTTCGGCATCGAAAATAACCGTTTTCCCTTTTTCCTTGAAAAAGGAGATGGTATCATAAATCATATGCAGATTTTCTTCCAGGGTGGCATTCAGGATTTTTGTTGCATGAAGATCCCATGCCTTTCCGAAAATAGCGACGGCATCTGTGCCTGCATTCAGAAGGGAAAGACAGTTATTGTCCTCTTCAACGCGGATATTCCGCCGTCTGGTGGCACCGAAGGCAACCAGTTGTGCGGATTGCAATCTGCAGTGTTTGGCTTTTTCGAAGAATTCCAGGTCTTTTGGATTGGAGCCGGGATTCCCAGCCTCGATGTATGCAATGCCTAAGTCATCCAGGGCTTTTACAATATTGAGTTTATCTTCTACACTGAAATTGATACCCGCACCCTGCGCACCATCGCGCAGGGTGGAGTCAAAGATTTCTAAGTTCATAAAAATCTCCATTCTGCCGCCCTGCATCGGCATATATAAATTGCAAGCACTCTTGTCAGCAGGGCAGGAGAAGACAAGAGCTTTTTGCCCATGTGCATTTTTACCCAAAGCATATGCTTTTCGTCATCTCATTGCGGATAAATTTGCCGGAAGAAAGAAGATAGGGGTCAAATTGTTTTTAAAAGAAAAAACAAGCAGATGAACTGTATCCACGTTCTATATATCCCAAGCAACATCACCGGAAGTATAATGAGAAAAAAATTTTTTTAACCAGCGGAAAAAGCGTCTGATTTATGCCTTTAATACTGCCCCGGTTGAGGCAGAGGTGACAAGCTTTGCATATTTGCGTAAAACGCCGGAATTTATCTTTGGTTCTTTGGGCACAAAGTTTTCGCGTCTTGTTGCAAGTTCTTCGTCTGAAATTTTCATTTCAATTTTTCCATCCGGGATGTCAATTGCAATAATATCGCCATCTTTTACAAGTCCGATATTTCCGCCTTCAGCGGCTTCCGGAGATACATGGCCAATTGCTGCACCACGGGTTGCGCCGCTGAAACGGCCGTCAGTAATCAATGCAACGTCTTCGTCCAGGCCCATACCTGCAATAGCAGAGGTGGGAGAGAGCATTTCGCGCATTCCCGGGCCGCCTTTGGGACCTTCGTAACGGATTACTACAACATCACCTTTTTTGATTTTTCCGCCAAGAATTGCGGCAATCGCATCTTCTTCACTTTCGAAAACAACTGCCGGGCCTTCGTGTACCAGCATTGCGTCCTTGACAGCACTGCGTTTTACAACACAGCCATCCGGTGCAATATTTCCTTTCAAAACGGCAATACCGCCGGTTTCGCTGTATGGATTTTCGATTGGACGGATAATGCTGTGGTCGAGGTTTCTGGCATTTTTAATGTTTTCCCCCACTGTTTTACCGGTTGCGGTCATGCAATCCAGATGCAGAAGGTCTTTCTTTGCAATTTCACTCATTACTGCGGGGATACCGCCTGCTTCGTACAGGTCAACGATGAAGGTATGGCCCGCAGGTGCCAGATGACAGAGATTCGGGGTTTTTGCACTGATGGTATTTGCAACATCAAGATTGATATGGACCCCTGCTTCATAGGCAATTGCCGGAAGATGAAGCATACTGTTGGTACTGCATCCCAGTGCCATATCCATGGTAAGTGCATTCATAAAAGCATTTTCAACCATAATATCTTTGGGACGGATGTCGTTTTTGACAAGTTCCATAATTTGCATACCAGCCTTTTTGGCAAGGCTGACTCTTTCGCCATAGACCGCAGGAATGGTTCCGTTGCCCGGAAGCGCCATGCCGAGTACTTCAGAGAGACAGTTCATACTGTTGGCGGTAAACATACCGGAACAGGAGCCGCAAGTGGGGCAAGCGCTGTTCTCTTCTTCAATAACGTCAGTCTCTGTCATATTGCCGGCCGCCTCTGCACCGACATATTCAAACATATCGGTGAGACTCAGGCGTTTTTCAGAACAATGGCTTTTTCCCGGAAGCATTGGTCCGCCGCTGATGACAATGGAAGGAATGTTGATACGTGCTGCTGCCATCAGCATTCCGGGAACCACTTTGTCACAGTTTGGGATGAGAACCAGACCATCAAACTGATGTGCCTTGGCAAGAGTTTCAACAGAGTCTGCAATAATTTCACGGGAAACCAGGGAATAGTGCATCCCCTCATGTCCCATTGCGATACCGTCACATACTGCAATAGCAGGAACTTCAATGGGGGTTCCGCCGGCCATGCGGATACCGTCTTTTGCAGCCTTTGCAATTGTGTCCAGATGGATGTGACCGGGAACAATTTCACTTTGGGCATTGACAACGCCGATCAGCGGCCGCTGAATTTCTTCATCAGTAAAGCCCATGGCTTTAAAAAGTGAGCGGTGTGGCGCTTTGCTTACGCCGGATTTTACTTTATCACTGTTCATATTTATGCCTCCAAATAGGATAATGATAGTTCGTCAATGGACGACTATATGGAAAGATAGCGTGCTGATAACAGCACGCTCAAATGGGGAAACAGTTATGAAAATGTGTCATATTATGATTCCCCGATGACAACAAAGGCGGGATACCTTTTTGCTATACAGGTCTTCTTTTTTTGCAGCGGCCTATGCCGCCGTCGTAAAACCATTGTATATAGGAGCAATAAAAGGCGCCTTATTGAAAATTGCGGTATAGAAAGGTTTTTCTATACCGCAAATGCTTCATAATTAAGTAATTTTATACAATCCGCGATACAATTAGTCGTTCCAGGAATACATCTTTCTGAGTTCCTTACCAACTTTTTCGAGCTGGTGTTCAGCCTTGATTCTTCTGGTTGCATTGAAGTGCGGACGGTTGACAGCGTTCTCAGCAATCCAGTTTCTTGCAAATGTACCATCCTGGATTTCAGTAAGAACCTTTTTCATCTCTTTCTTTGTTTCATCAGTAATGATTCTCTTCCCGATTTCATAGTCACCGTATTCAGCTGTATCAGAAATGGAATTTCTCATTTCAGTGAAACCACCGTGATAGATAAGGTCAACGATAAGTTTCATCTCGTGGATACATTCAAAATAAGCATTCTGTGGATCATAGCCTGCTTCAACCAAAGTTTCAAAACCTGCCTGCATCAAAGCGGTTACGCCGCCGCAAAGTACAGCCTGCTCGCCAAAGAGGTCAGTTTCGGTTTCCATCTTAAAGGTAGTTTCCAAAACGCCTGCACGGCTGCCGCCGATACCTGCTGCATATGCAAGGCCAATATCAAAAGCATTGCCGCTTGCGTCCTGTGCAACAGCAACCAGACAGGGAACACCCTTGCCGGCAACGTATTCACTTCTTACTGTGTGGCCGGGGCCTTTGGGCGCGATCATGATAACATCAACATCTGCCGGCGGTATGATTTGCTGGAAGTGAATGTTGAAGCCATGTGCAAATGCGAGAATCTTGCCTGCGCTGAGATTCGGTTCGATGCTTTCTTTATAGAGTTTTGCCTGTTTTTCATCGTTGATCAGAATCATGATGAGATCAGCCTTTGCAGCGGCTTCTGCTGCTGTATAAACTTCAAATCCTGCTTCTTCAGCAATTTTCCAGGATTTGCTTCCTTCATAGAGACCTACGATAACGTTCACGCCGCTTTCTTTAAGATTAAGCGCGTGTGCGTGACCCTGACTGCCGTAACCGATGATAGCAACAGTCTTATTGCTTAAAAGTCCCAAATTACAATCGCTAGCGTAAAAAATCTTTGCCATTTTAATTCCTCCAATAGCTCAAAAGCTTATATAAATTTTTATTATTTTTCTATTGTATATCCCATCTTATTGTACGGGGACAGCTGTATTTGTACAATATGACCCTGTAAAAGTTTAACCTCTGAAAAGTCCGGTAAGACCGGTACGGACGAGGTCTTTTACCTCATATTGATCCATCAGGTCAATGAATGCGTTGATTTTGCTGGGGCCTCCGGTAAGTTCCGCTGTCATAATTTCAGTTGAAATATCAACGATGTTTGCCCGGAAAATATCGCAAATTTGCATAACCCCTGCCTTGTCTGCGGCGCTGACCTTGACCAGTACATGTTCACGCAATACGGCAGAATCCTTGCGAAGCTCATCAATCTGAATAACATTCACAAGTTTTGCCAGCTGATTTTTTATTTGGGTCAGGGTTGCATCATCCGCATGGGTGACAATGGTCATTCTGGAAACATCCGGATTTTCTGTCACACCGACGGAGAGACTGTCAATATTATACATGCGCCGGGAAAAAAGGCCGGCAATACGGCTGAGTACACCTGCATGATTTTCAACCAAAACAGATAAAACGTGCATTTGTTCCATTTTATATCCCTCCTAGTCGATGTTAATTTCAAGTATTGGTTCTTCAATGGAATGACCGGTGGGTACCATAGGAAGAACGGTTTGATCTTCGTGAATGATACAGTTGATGACGGTGGGCTGGCAGCGTGTTTTGAGCGCTTCTTGAATAGCCTGTGCCAACTCTTCTTTGTTCGTAACCGTAAAGGCCTTTGCGCCTAAGCCTTCTGCAACCATGTCATAGTTGGTTTTCTTATTCAGGGTTGTATTCGAGAACCGTTTTTCATAGAACAGGCGCTGCCATTGGCGAACCATACCAAGTACATTGTTGTTCATAATGACTTCAATAATAGGAAGTTCTTCTTTTGCTGCTGTCGACAGCTCCTGCATATTCATATGAAAACATCCGTCTCCGGTCACATTGATAACGGTAGCGTCAGGATTTGCAATCTGTGCGCCGATTGCGGCGCCCAGGCCAAAGCCCATTGTGCCCAGACCACCCGAAGATAAAAAGTGCCGTGGCTTTTCAATGCTGTAAAACTGCGCCGTCCACATTTGGTGTTGTCCAACATCTGTGGAGACAATGGCATCCCCTTTGGTATAGTCATACAGAGTTTCAAGAACACATTGTGGTGTGAAGGTTTCGCCTGTGGAATGGATAAGGGGATATTCCGCTTTCCATTTCTTAATCTGCTGCATCCATCCGGAATGATTTTGTTGTTTCAGTTGTTTGTTCAGTTCACAGAGAACTGCATTTGCATTACCGACAATACTTTGTGTTGCTTTGATGTTTTTGTCAATTTCAGCCCGGTCAGCATCTATATGTATAATTTTTGCATTTTTAGCAAAGGAACTGGTATCACAGGTTACACGGTCAGAAAAACGTGCACCGATTGCGATCAAAAGGTCACAGTCCTTTACGGCGAGGGAGGTGGTTTTTGTTCCGTGCATTCCGATCATCCCGGTAAAAGCTTCATGGCTGGCAGGGAAACCGCCAAGTCCCATAACCGAAAGGGTAATGGGAGCGTCCATAAGTGATTGGAATTTTTGAAGTTCAGCAGAAGCGTTTGCTGCAATGATGCCGCCGCCGGCATAAATCAGCGGACGCTCGGCCTTTTCAATCAATTCAATGGTTTTTGCAAAGTCCGAAGCGGGTGAATCAATGACATAATGTTCCACTCTTTCGGGAATAATCTTTTCGTAATCACCGGTGTTTCCGGTTGCATCTTTTGTTATATCAATCAGCACAGGGCCGGGCCGGCCGGAAGCGGCAATTTCAAATGCTTTGCGGATGGTTGGCGCGATGTCGTTTGCGTCTTTAACCAAAAAGTTGTGTTTGGTAACTGGCATAGTCACACCGACAATGTCAATTTCCTGGAACGAGTCTTTTCCCAAAATTGAAGTCGCAACATTACAGGTAATGGCAACCATCGGTATAGAATCCATATAGGCGGTTGCAATACCGGTTACAAGATTGGTGGCGCCGGGGCCGGAGGTTGCAAAGACAACACCAACCTTTCCCGTGCTTCTTGCATAGCCGTCAGCAGCATGTGCCGCCCCTTGTTCATGGGCAGTCAAAACGTGTCTGATTTTATCAGAATATTTATAAAGGGAGTCGTATATGTTTAGAATAGAGCCGCCCGGATAACCGAACACGGTATCAACGCCCTGCTCCATCAAACATTCAATTACGATGTCCGCACCTGTTAATATCATCTCACAATCACTCCTTTGATGGATTTACAGACCTCCATATTATTCTTATATAATATTATAGAAGTTTTCGCTGTTATCAAATTATTATAGCGTATAGATATCCGTTTGTCAACAATTTCACGGTAAAGAACCAACGAAAAAACAGTTTACAACAATAGAATATTGTGTTAAAATACCTAAAAATTCAAAGTATAAAAAGAAGGGCTGGCTTGAATGAAAAAAGAAAACTTAATTAGACAGTTGGGTGCTTTGTTTGTCACTTTTGCCAAGGTTGGCATAATGACCTTTGGCGGTGGATATGCAATGCTGCCGATGCTGGAACGGGAGGTCGTCAATAGGAAAAAATGGGCGACAAATGAGGAAATAATGAATTATTTTGCTGTCGGGCAATGTACGCCGGGCGTTATTGCTGTCAATACGGCGACATTTATTGGGTATAAACAAAGGGGAATTGCCGGAGGTGTTTTTGCCACGCTCGGTGTTGTGTTCCCGTCTGTGGTCATTATTACAATTATAGCTGCATTTATCCAGAATTTTGCAGACCTTCCGGTAGTCACCCATGCCTTTGCAGGGGTTCGGGCTGTCGTTGCTGTTTTGGTGGTGGACGCAGTGATTAAGTTTTTTAAAGCAGGCTGTAAGGATTGGTTTGGTGTCGTTGTTGCAGTTCTTGCCTTTATTATTGCGGGAATTTTGGGGATTTCAAGTGTCTACGTGGTTATTGGTGCGTTGGTTGTCGGTTTAATTGCCGGGCTTACCTTTCGCAGAAATATAAAGGAATAGGGGGATAGCGATGCTGTATTTACAATTATTTGTCGAGTTTTTTAAGACGGGACTTTTTGCCGTTGGCGGCGGTTTGGCAACGCTTCCCTTTCTGCACGATATTGCCCTTAAATATCCCCAGTGGTTTACCACAGATATGCTGGCGGATATGATTGCGGTTTCCGAATCAACACCCGGCCCGATGGGAATCAATATGGCGACTTATGCCGGATTTCATGCCGGATCTTCCGGCGGCAATTTTTTTGCCGGTCTTTTGGGCGGTGTGGTGGCAACGGCTTCGTTGATTCTGCCGTCGATTATTGTCATTGTTATCGTTGCCAAAATGCTGGATAAGTTTAATGAGAGCAAAATTGTGAAAGATGTTTTTTACGGACTTCGTCCGGCTGTGGCAGGATTGATTGCCGTTGCAACCTTGCAGGTGATGAAGGTTTCTATATTTACCTTTGAAAAATTCGAGGGATCGGGAAACATTCTGGATATGTTCAACTGGAAGTCTTTAGTGCTTTTTGCGGCTGTCTTCATTTTGACCAGATTTAAAAAGATTAAAAAAATCCATCCGGTTGTATTTATTCTTGCAGGAGCTGTTGTCGGCATTTTGTTTCAAATATAAAAAAACCGTG
This sequence comes from uncultured Clostridia bacterium, assembly GCA_910580105.1. Lineage (GTDB taxonomy): Bacteria > Bacillota > Clostridia > Monoglobales > Monoglobaceae > CAJTWN01. The sequence goes on from CAJTWN010000004.1 coordinate 15,973, forward strand.
CATCTGCACGGTTTTTTTATTATACAATGCGTTTGGGCGTGCTGTAAATATCCAGAGGATCGCCGTTCCACAAGAGTAAATCTGCATCCTTTCCCGGTACAATAGAGCCTACGCGGTCGTCAATGCCGCAAATTTGCGCAGGCCAAAGGGTTAGTGCAGAAAGGGCCGCTGCAGGAGAAAGGCCTGCCCGGATGGCCACTGCGGCACAGAGCCGGATGTGTTTGAGCGGAACTTCCGGATGATCCGTTGTTATTGCAATTGGCAGGCCGGCAGCGTGGAGGATTGCCGGTGTTTTTTCGCTTTGGTTATTAAGTTCCGGTTTACTGCGGTCGGTCAGAATCGGACCGGTCAGAATTGGGTATCCTTCATCTTTCAGAGCGTCTGCAATAAGGTGGCCTTCGGTGCCATGTACCAGGACAAGCTTAATATGGAAAGCTTTGGCGATGCGAATCGCTGTGAAAATATCATCTGCGCGGTGAGCGTGGATGTGAAGTGGTATTTCCCGCCGGAGAACGGGAAGAAGCGCTTCGCATTTTGCGTCATAAGAGGGCTTGTCGTTTTCTTCCGGGGATTCCTGATAATCATTGAGCTCCTCCATATATTCCTTTGCTTTATATAGGGCTTCGCGAATCAGTGCAGCCGTGGCCATCCGGGTGGAAGGCGTCTGATTTTTATCGTGATAGACCGACTTGGGGTTTTCTCCCAGGGCGGCTTTGACTGCAACGGGCGCCTTGATGATCATTTGGTCAATTCGCTGTCCATAGGTCTTCATGGCAATCAGTTGCCCGCCGATCGCGTTGGCGCTTCCCGGCCCGGTGATGACGGTGGTGACACCGGCGTCAAGTGCTTCTTTGAATGCGCGGTCCATGGGGTTGATTGCGTCCAGAGCATTCAGCTGGGGGGTGATGGGGTCGGTGTCTTCATTGCCATCGTCTCCTTCAAAATTAAGGCCGTCTTCCCACATTCCGATATGGCAGTGAGCATCTACAAACCCAGGTGTCACAATTTTTCCTTCGGCATCAAGACAGGAAGAAAGAGGGGAAATGATTTTTAAATCAGACATTTTTCCTACTTCTTTGATTTTATTTTCTTCAATAATTATGTATCCGTTTTCAATATCGCCGTTTTCTATTGTTTTAATTACTGCGTTTATAATGAGCATTGTTTTCTCCTTGAAATTTAATGAAAATATAGTTGAACATTAAAATTATTTGCCAGTTGTATTGCTTCTTCCTCAGGAAGCACCATACATGCGGTGGACAGACAGTCAGCGAGGGCAGAAGAATCAGCGATAATGGTGGCGCTGTTTTTCTGATTTTCGGCGGGATAACCGGTTGCAGGGTTTAAAATGTGATGATAAAGTTTGCCGTTTTCTGAAAAGTTACGCTGGTAAGTACCCGAAGTGACGACCGAACCTTCGGAAAGCGTGATGGATTGCACATATTCGCCTGTGCCGCCGAATGGTTTTTGAATACCAACGGACCAGCGGCCGTCAGCTGAATTGGGATTTTTCCCCCAAACGGTGACATTGCCGCCTAAGTCAATGACCGCGTAAGATAGAGAATATGTTTTCAAAAGCTTCAGAACCTGGTCTGCCGCATAGCCTTTGGCCGCACCGCCAAGGTCAATTTTTACATCTGTTTTTGCTTTTGTGACAGATTTTTGCTGTTCGTTCAGGAATAAATAAGTGTCATTGACATATTGCAGGGTATTTTTAATTTCGGAATCTGCTGGGACACTGGGGCTTTCCTGTTCAAAACCCCAAAGATCTTTGACCGGAGCGATAGTGATGGAAAATGCGCCGCCGGAGGCTTCTGCAACCATTTTTGTTGTTTTGAGGATGGAAAAAGTGTCATTATCCAGTGGGACTGGAACACCGGCCTCTGCGCGGTTGATAGCAGAGACGGTGGAAGCATAATCATAATAGTCTACCGCTTTTTGAATATCCGCTATGCGGTCAAATGCCGCAGAAATTGCTTCCTTTGCATTTTTTCCCCCGGCGCGTATGGTGCAGATGGTATCCAGGTAAAATTGTGTATCAGAAGTTTCGTTTTGCTGACAACCACTGAACAAGGAAAGAATAAGAAGGATACATAGGGAAATACAGAGATTTTTCATGGTTCGCCGCCATTCGTTTATAGTTTGTATGTATTATACGCAAAAGAACGGTTTTGGTCAAGAGGAGATAATGCAGAAGGCAAAAAAACAGAAGCGCTGAACGCTTCTGTTTTTTCTATTTATTTTATCGCTTCAATAAGAAGTGGTTTTACACGACTGTAGACAGTTTCAAATTTAGAAAGCGGGAGAGGATTTTTCCCCTTTCCAATTTCAATGGTAAAACCGGGACGCTTGAATTTGCTGATAAACCAGTCTTTATAACCGCCGTAGGAAGCAATGCCGCAAACTGTGTCCAAGCGGTAGGGACTGACTGCTTCAAAACGCTCTGTGTAATCGTAGGATTTTTCAGGAACAAATCCGCAAAAATCCCGATAGAACACTTCTCCCTGGCTGTGCAGGGCAAAGACGGCGTCAAAATTATTTTGCCGGGTAAAATCAGCAACGGCGCGGCTTTCAGGTTCTGATTCAAAAAATGGGCCGCTGTAACGTGTGGGGCCGGGCCCATGAATATCATGCTCTTTTTCGGATTGTTTTGAAAGATGCCAAAGGGCATCATAATTATGGTTTAAATCCACTCCGTTGGCATTTGCCTGCCAGCCCTCAACGGTTTCAGATATTTCAATGCCGTCCGGATTGACCATCGGAAGGATGTAGACAGTGCGCTGAAGCGGTTGATGGAAAGCCAATAAATCATCAGTAAATTGAACCAGGACTTTGGCGGTCAGCCATTCCATGCCATGGTGTGCGCCGTTCAAAAAAATCCGTTTGGTGCCGCTGCCGATTTTTATGCAATAAAGATTTTTTCCTAAAACACTGGAGCCAATGCTGAAAATCGACAAATTTTCGTAAGTGTTATTAAGATGTAATAAATCTGTATATAAATTGTTAAAGTTATAAACCATATCATCACCTCGTATATAGTAGTATATGTGTTTCGTGCACAGATAGTCGAAAAATTTATACGTTTCTCGTATAAAAAGTATAAAAAAAAATAATTTATTTTGAAAAAACTATTGAAATATTTGAAAAAACATTGTATAATAACAGGGTATAGCAGAGAAATGAATGAGAATACGGGATGATAAGTATGGTCGTTCTTAATATTATAGGATACTTTCCCGTATTTTATTTGCTTAGTCTTGGGGAAAGGAGGATAAGCCTTCAAAAAATTGTGGTTGTGAATAGTTGATGTTTTGAGAAGAATCAATTATTTATTTTAAGTTAGTTATCAAAAGGAGGCAATGTGATAATGAGAGAAAGAAAGATGATCAAGCGTTTTGGTGCAGCTTTTACAGCCTTTGCTGTAGTAAGCAGTTTGGGTAGTATTGCGGCGTTTGCTGACGATGATGTTATGCCCGATGTTTCCATCGAAATTACGCAGGATGATGTGACATCTGTCGAAGATGCTGCGCAGGCTGATGTAAAGAAGATCTTGCCCGAGGAAGAGGAAAATGTACAGGAACCGATTGCACAGACAGCAGAAGCTGGGCAGGTGGTTTTGCAGGATGCAAAAGCAACAATCCCGGCAGATGGCAATGTGTTTAAAATTGTTGTTCCGTATTCAGGCGTTCCTTCGGGTGCGCAGACAACATGGATGGCCTATAAAGCTGATACAGCTGAAACTCCGTTGGGGAACCTTACCATTGAATACGTAAACCAGGATGTTACAGCATCTACGGTAACGTTTTATGTAAAGAGTAAGGCCGCTGCAGTAAATGCGGACAATATTAAGGATGAAGGTAAAGTTGTCATCAAAGTTGGCGGAACCAATTCTGTTGCTGCTGCAAAAGTTGTTGATTTAGCAACAGCTGAAATCGTGACAGCACCGGATGTAATGCCTGGTGACTTGAATGGAAGTACTGACATTGATCCGCAGGACGGCCAAATTCTTTTAAGAGGTATTTCTGGTACAGCTGAATTGACAGAAGACCAATTGGCGGCTGGCGATGTAAATGGCAATGGAGAAATTGACCCCAATGATGGTCAGCAGCTGTTGAAGAAGATTTCTGATCCAAACTATGAATTTGTAGCTATGTAAGTAATAAATCAAATGATATATGTTTGAGTAATTAATTTAAGAAAGGGGTTTATCATTATAATGAGAAACTTGAAAAAAGTGACTGCGGTATGTATCGTTGTGGCTATGGTATTGAGCCTAATGTCATTTGGTGTGTATGCGGCAGGGGGGGATGTTGTTCCTTCTTATGTATTTACAAATGCAAAAAATGAGGCAACTACGTCATTAAAATCTGGTGAAACAGTAACAGCATCTTTTTATTTGACACCGGGTACATATTCCTATGTTAGTGCATATGTATCTTATGATGCGACTAAATTTGATGCTAGTGACTTAGCGTTTAATTATAACATCAATGGTACAAATAATGCTAATGCAAATAGAATTCAGTTTGCTAAGTCTGGTGAGATTGCCATTGCTGAAAATACACCTGTTTTCACTTTGAAACTTACTGCAAAATCAGACGCACCAGCAGGTAGTGTTGATGCTATGTATATTGAGAAAACAACTTATTTGGCAGTAAGTGATATGAGCGAAAATCCTTTGAATTGTAATTGGGAAGCAAAAGGTGCTGTTAATATTGTAGAAGCTTCTACAATTTCTGCAGTAAATCCTGTAACTGTAAATGATAAAGTATTTGGTACTGCGGCTGCAGATGTTCTTCCTAAGACTGTTCCGGTAACAACAACATCTGCTTCTAATCCAAATGGTTCATATAATTGTCCGGTAGAGTGGAATACAGCAAGTTATTCTGCTACAACAAAAGGTGCACAGAAAATTACCGGTACATTGAAGCCGGATGATCCGATTACGGTTGGAAGTATTACAACAGTAGAAGCTACGGTTGAACTTCAGCCGATCCCGCTTTCTGAGAATATTACTGTTACAGATGTTCCTGTAATGCAGGAAGCTGGAAAAACATATACAGCTGCTGAAGTTGCTGCATTGTTCCCGACAACCGTTTCTGTTGGTGAAGGCGAACTCGCTGATACATTTACAGCAACATGGACAGCAGGTGAATTGGATGCTTCTGCACTTGAAAATAGTGTAAATGCAGAAGGTACATTGTCTGCAACATCTACAAATGGCTTCTATACGGCAGCTGACAAAAAGGCAACCGGTAAAGCTGTTGTTGTTGCAGCAATAAACGAAGTTGTTTCCGCAACTGTCAGTGGTTCTGTAACACCGGGCGGCACTTTGACAATCAGAGTGACAAGACCGGAAGAAAACAGCGCTGAAAAAGGTGAAGTAACCGTTTATGTAAACGGCGAACCGGTTTCTGTTGTTGTAAATAAAGAAACTGTTAAATCTGCAAGCTTTGCTGATGGTGCAACCACTTTGACCGCAATGCTTCCGGTTGAAGGTAATGTAGGCGATGCTTATGTTGTTAATGTTAAATACAATGGTGCTGATTTGGCAAACCTGAAAGGTAATGCTACAAAGCCTGAAAGCACAATTACAAAAGTATCAACTGGTAGTTCAACAAGTCCATCACCAAAAACATATGCTGTTAAGGTTGCTGATACCGAAAATGGTACAGTAACTGCAGATCCGGTTTCTGCTAGATCCGGCGCTGAAATTACACTTACTGTAAAACCGGATGCTGGTTACAAACTGGATACGCTTACTGTAAAGGCTTCTAATGGTTCTACCGTTACAGTTACAGATAACAAATTCAAGATGCCTGCTTTTGCAGTTACAGTTACTGCAAAATTCGTAAAAGATGATGCACAACCAACCGCTAAACCTACAGATGAGCCTTCTAATGACGAATTTGTAGATGTTAAATCCGGTGATTGGTTCTATGATGCAGTTATGTCTTTGAAAGAACTTGGTATCGTTAATGGCGTAAGTGCTACGGAATTTGCTCCGAACAATAACGTAACCCGTGCTGAATTCACAAAGATGGTTGTTGAACTCTTCGGTGTTGAAGCGAAAGGTACAACTTCTGCATTTGTTGATTGCGGTGCTGGCGAATGGTATACACCTTATGTAATTGCTGCAACAGAAGCTGGTTATGTAACCGGTGAATCTGACGAGTGGTTTGGTGCAAATGCCAATATTACCCGTGAAGATATCTGCACAATTCTTGGCCGTGCCCTGAATCTTGCAAATGTTGAGACACAGCTTACATTTGCTGATGCAGATGGTGTTGCTGAATATGCTTTGCAGTATGTAAAGAACCTTGTTGATGCAAAGATCATCAATGGTTATGAAGATAATACCTTCCGTGCAAAGAATATGGCTACAAGAGCTGAATCCGCTAAGATGATTAAAGGTGCTTATGACCTCATTCAGGCAGAAAAAGAAGCACAGACTCCTGTTGATGAAGGAAACACGGAAAACACAGAAAATACTGAAAATACAGAGAACACTGAAAATACAGACGAAGCTGAATAAGTAAGTATTTGAATTATAAAAGACCATACCCGATTGGGTATGGTCTTTTTTATGGTGTCTTCAGATGTGGAAATAATTCCCCGGTAGAACTGGGGGAAGAAAAAACGAGTGGGGATTGCGATAAAAAGCGGCGTGCCTTATGCAAAACGGAAAATATAAGAAACGGTTTAAAAATTTATTTCAACTAAAATTAGCGAGTTTTTACCCGTTTTCGGGTGGCAGTGCGCGTGATGCGATATATAATTCAGTACCCCTTTCAGAAGTTAAGCCGATAATAGTCCGTTTTAAGGGCTGTGCAAGCCATCGTTTCAACGGCTCGTCTTGACTTGGCGTAATAACCGGTGAATAGAAGGTTCGTTTAAAGTAATAAAATATAGAAATATAAAGAATATAAAGAAATGAAAGATGTTTGTCCTTCTCTATAGGCGAAAGCCGCCGTTTTTGTTATTCAGCTGATGTACAATTTCCAACCGAAACGTTGAATGGTGGAATTTCAGCTATCCTTTATATGAAACAAAAAAATATAGAAAATTGAGTAAGATGAAGAATAAAAAGTTATTGTGTCCTTTTATGACATTTTATCTAAAAATGCGTACGTTAAAATAATAGAATACGGGTGCGGCGGTCTATCTGCAATAGAAATATCAGGGACAAAGAAAGTCAGAAATCAAAAGTTAGAATATAAATTTGACAGGAAAAGAGAATAAAAAAAGAAGGATTATTATCCTTCTTTTTTTCACTGGCTCTCACTTTTAATACAATTGGTATAAACATCAATTGTATTGCAAATGTCTGTACTAAAAATTCAGATTTGATTTTGTTGCACAATCATCCTGTTAAACATGAAATTCATTTTGAAAGTTCAAAATGAAAAAACAAAGTACAAAAGAAGCGGCAAGTTAAGATTTTGCCGATAAAGCAGCACCAATAATGCCGGCATCGTTAAATAAAGTTGCAATGGCAAGTTTGGACTGGGCGATGTCCTTGCAATAGGTATTTTCGGCTACAAATCTTTTGATTGGCTCCAAAAGATAGTCGCCTTCTTTGCTGATTCCGCCGCCAATAACCAATAAATCCGGTTGAAAAATATTGATAATACTTACAATTCCATCTGCGACATAACGAATATACGCATCGACAACTTCCTGTGCAGCAGGATCGCCTGCCTTGGCGGCATTGAAAGCGGTTCGGCCGCTGATGTGGTCTTCCTCTGCAGCAATTTTGGCCATTTGAGATTCCGGATGTTTTTGAATTGCTTCAGATGTTTGACGGATAAGTCCCGTAACAGAAGCATAACATTCCCAGCAGCCCAATTTTCCGCAAGTACATTTTATGCCGTCATGAACCAGGGTGAAATGGCCAAGTTCTCCGCCAATGCCATTAAAACCCCGATAAATCTTGTCGTCTATGACAATACCGCCGCCAACACCTGTACCTAAAGTGATTGCAACAAAGGTTTTGCTGCCTTTTCCGTTGACCGAATACTCTCCATATGCGGCGGCATTGGCATCATTTTCAATGTTCACCGGAATATGATCAAAGTATTTCTGCATTTCATCCCGAAGGGGAACATGATTCCAGGGGATATTGTTTGAATAAATAATTTCACCTTTTGCGTGGTCAACTGCGCCCGGGCTTCCGATACCAATGCCTTTGATTTCATCCATGGTATGTCCGGCGGCCTCGGTCACTTCAACGCAAAGCTGGGCCATATCTTTTACGATTTCTTCAAACGGGCGGTCAGCAAGGGTTGGTCTGGAACTTTTTGCAAGGATATTTCCTTCAATGTCCACAAGACCAACGGCGATGTTGGTTCCGCCAAGATCTACGCCTATGTACATAACAATTACCTCCAAAAATTAAAATCAATCATAAACTATTCCTATTATACTATATGCTGTCCATGTTTGTAAATACGGTTTTCTTTCTTTCGCACATAAATTTTCATATATTAACCATACTAGTTTGGAGGTGAAAAATGTGATTATTACCGTAATTAGAACAGTTATTATGTACGCCTTTGTGGTTCTTACCCTGCGTTTGATGGGAAAGCGGCAGATTGGAGAATTGGAACCTTCCGAACTTGTGGTGACAATTATCATTTCTGAAATTGCTGCTATGCCGATAACCGATGCGGGCGAACCTGTTTTGGGAAGTATACTTGCCATTATGATTTTATTGATCTTGGAAGTTGTACTCTCTTTTTTAGCGTATAAAAATATACATCTGCGTTCTTTTCTTTACGGCCGGCCCAGCATTTTTTTCAAACAGGGAAAAATTGACCAGCAGGAAATGAAAAGACAGCGTTTTAATTTGGGCGACCTGATGGAAGAGGTTCGCAATAGTGGGGCAGCTTCTTTGGATGAAGTTGCTTATATTATTATGGAGACCAATGGAAATGTCAGTGTAATCTTAAATGCAAAAAACCGGCCTGTTACGCCGGATGATATAAATCTTTCTCCTGAAGAAACAGAAATTAGTTATGTCATTATTGACAATGGAAGCCTGATAAAAAACAATCTGAAACGTTTGGGATTTGACATGAATTGGCTGCACAAAAGGCTGAAAGAAAATCATGTGAATAAAATAAAGGACGTTTTTTATTGCTGTTCAGATGCCAATGGGAAAGTGCTTGTGATTCCAAAGGAGAAGAAGAAATGAAAAAATTAATTACGGTCTTATGTCTATTGGTTTTTATTATTGTGGTCGTGACAGTACATGCGGTCAGTATTCAAAAATTGTATGGTGACATTCAGGAAATAACGGATGAGATTGAACAGTCGGTTTCCCGACAGGATTGGAAGGCGGCAGAAGAGGGACTGCAGCGGGCTGCGGACCGATGGGAGAAAAGTAAAATCTGGGCGGCGCTTACCATTGACACAGACGTTATAGAAGAGATTGAAATATCTCTTGAACAGAGCAGGCGGTATGCAGAACTTGAAGATCAGGAAGATTTTATTGGAGAATTTGTAATGTTTAAAATGTTAATCGCTCATCTTCCCCATAGAGAGGGGATCAGTTTGGAGGAACTTTTGTAACATTCGCTGTATTTAATCACCTGAAAGCGGTTTTCCTTGACAAGCAGCTGTTCTTATTATAAAATAAGATATTATAGGCTATTAAAAAATGGGGGCATAAGCCCCCATAAAGAATGTCTTTTGAAGGAGGATCCCCTCCTGTAAATTTCGTTAGATTTCTTTCAGTCAGAAGAAAAAGACGGAATTTGCTGTAATAAGAATGAGAATAGAAAGGGTGATAACTGTGGGCATGACACTTGCTCAGAAAATCTTGAAAGACCATCTTGTCAGCGGCGAAATGGTACCAGGATCAGAAATCGGTATTAAAATTGACCAGACACTCACACAGGATGCGACCGGAACGATGGCGTATCTGGAATTTGAAGCGATGGGTGTTCCGCGGGTCAAGACCGAGCGCTCTGTTGCATATATTGATCATAATACACTGCAAAGCGGTTTTGAAAATGCGGATGACCATCGGTTTATCGGCAGCGTCTGCAAAAAACATGGGATATATTTTTCACGGCCCGGTAACGGAATCTGTCATCAGGTACATTTGGAACGGTTTGGTATTCCGGGAAAGACATTGATTGGTTCCGATAGTCATACGCCTACCGGCGGCGGTATCGGAATGATTGCCATTGGTGCAGGCGGAATGGATGTTGCAGTTGCCATGGGTGGCGGTACATATTATATTACTTGTCCCAAAATTGTAAAAGTAGAATTGACGGGTAAATTGCAGCCATGGGTAGCGGCAAAGGATGTAATTTTAGAAGTATTACGCCGGCTTTCTGTAAAGGGCGGCGTTGGAAAAATTATTGAATATTGTGGAGAAGGTGTGAAAACCCTTTCCGTACCCGAGCGGGCGACCATCACCAATATGGGTGCAGAGCTGGGAGCAACTACATCAATTTTCCCTTCCGATGAAACAACAAGAATGTTTTTAAAGGCACAGGGGAGAGAAGAAGACTATCGTCCGCTTTCTGCTGATGAGGATGCAGTATATGATGAAATTGTCGAAATTAATTTGAGCGAATTGGTTCCTCTTGCAGCATGTCCGCATTCACCTGACAACGTGAAATCTGTTGAGGAAATTGGAAATCTGAAGATTGATCAGGTATGTATCGGTTCCTGTACCAATTCCTCACTTTTGGATATGTTGAAGGTGGCACATATCCTGAAAGGAAAAACAGTACATCCAGATGTTTCCCTTTCCATCGCACCGGGTTCCAAACAGGTGTTGAATATGCTGGCTGAAAACGGCGCACTTGCGATTTTAATCGATGCCGGTGCAAGAATTTTGGAAAGCGCTTGCGGCCCTTGTATCGGAATGGGGCAATCTCCAAATTCTAAGGGAATATCCCTGCGTACATTTAACCGGAACTTTGAAGGCCGTTCCGGTACCAAAGACGGACAGATTTATCTTGTTTCGCCGGAAATGGCGGCAGTGTCTGCCCTCACGGGTGTCTTAACCGATCCCAGAACGATTGGTGATATGCCGGAATTTGTTCTCCCTGAAGTGTTTACCATTAATGACAATATGATTGTTCCCCCGGCTGCAGAGGAGGAGATGGAGAGTGTTGAAGTCCTGCGCGGCCCGAATATTCAACCGTTCCCTGTATCCGGCCCGCTTGATGATACCATTGATGCGAAGTGCAGTCTGAAGGTTGGGGACAATATTACCACAGACCATATTATGCCGGCCGGAGCGAAAATACTTCCGCTGCGTTCAAATATTCCAAAAATTTCGGAGTATTGTTTTGCGGTCTGTGACGAAAAGTTTCATGACCGTGCGCTGGAACTTAAAAAGAGCATCGTGGTGGGCGGATCAAACTACGGACAGGGTTCTTCAAGAGAACATGCCGCGCTTGCACCCCTTTACCTGGGGGTAAAGGCAGTTTTGGTGAAGTCCTTTGCCCGGATTCATATGGCGAATTTAATCAATGCAGGTATAATTCCAATGACCTTTGTGGATGAACAGGACTATGACCGCATTGATCAGATGGATGAGCTGAAGATAGAGAATGTTGTGCAGCAGATAAAAGCAGGAACAACATTGCAGATAACAAATGTGACCAAAGGCTTTGATTTTGATGTTAAGGTAGAGCTTTCTGAAAGGCAGAAAGAGATGTTGATTGCCGGCGGACTTTTAAATTATACCAGGGCAAATGCCTGAAGGAAAGAGGAGGAATAAATAATGAACGAAGAAATCATTGCAAAAGCCAAAGAACATTTTGGCGAGGTGTTAAAAGAACAGCTTGCAAGAGTTGAACGTATGAAAGCCGAAAAGGATTTTGTGGATTATGAAAAGCTGGACCAGATTATTATCGGCGTTTGCGGCGGTGATGGTATCGGCCCGGCGATTACAGCACAAGCACAAAGAATTTTGGAATTTTTGCTTGCCGATGAAGTGAAGAGCGGCAAAGTGAAATTTAATGTGATTGAAGGCTGCACCATTGAACATCGTGCAGAGGTAAATCAGGCGCTGCCGGATGATGTTTTGGCTGAACTGAAAAAGTGTCATGTTATTTTAAAAGGCCCGACCACGACCCCGCGTGCCGGCGACCCGTGGCCCAATATTGAAAGTGCAAATGTTGCAATGCGCAAAGCCCTTGATTTGTTTGCAAATGTGCGTCCTGTGAAGGTCCCGGAGCAGGGAATTGACTGGACATTTTACAGAGAAAATACCGAGGGCGGTTATGCGGTTGGCTCCAAAGGTGTCCATGTAAATGACGATTTGGCGGTTGACTTTGTAGTTACTACCCAGGAGGGCAGTGAACGAATTGCAAGAGCGGCTTTTGAATATGCAAAAAAAGCAGGAAAGACCCGTGTAACTTGCGTTACCAAGGCAAATGTTGTAAAGACAACAGATGGTAAGTTTTTGAATATTTGCCAGGAAGTCGCCAAGGATTATCCGGGAATTGAATTGGATGACTGGTATATTGATATTATGACGGCCAAATTGGTGGATCCCAAGAGAAGAACCCAGTTCCAGGTTTTGGTTTTGCCGAATCTTTATGGCGACATTTTGACCGATGAGGCCGCTGAATTTCAGGGTGGTGTCGGAACGGCCGGCAGTGCGAACATTGGTAAGCGGTATGCGATGTTTGAAGCAATCCATGGCAGTGCGCCGCGAATGGTACAGGAGGGTCGGGATAAATATGCTGATCCTTGTAGTATTATCCGTGCTGCTGTGATGCTGCTTGAACATATTGGATATGCTGACCGGGCGAAAAAGTTGGAAAGAGCGCTCGACATTTGTATGTATGAGGAGAAGAAGCTCACCATTACCGGACGGGATACGGGTGCAACCAGTGCGGAGTTTGCTGATTATATCATGGAAACTATGCAGAAATTATAATAAATAATGGCGCACTGCTATAGCAGTGCGCCATCGTTATATAATGGAGATTTAAAAAGCGAAGAATATTATTTATTACAATTTTGCCAATAAAAAATCAACGGCACGCTGCTGAAATTCCGGCGCCGCATAATGTCCATAGCCGGGATATTCTACATAGCAGTAATCATCCGGGTGCTTTTCATATAATGGTTTTAGTTTTTCATGCAGCCGCCGCGGTCCTGTTACAGGAACAATATCATCTGCATCCCCGCATTGGATGAAGAGTGCAGTTGGCGGGATATTTTCGTAGTTATTAAGGGGATTGTGTTTTTTTACGGCGGCTTGTACATCGGGTTCAATGGTGTCAAAATCCGGACTGTTTCCATATTTGTCTGTCAGGTCAGGGGAGCCGATGATCGGTGCTGCGACAGTGATACGCGGTTCTTTGGTGACGGACATAAAAGAAATATAGCCGCCTTGTGAAATTCCGGTGACGCCAACGTGCGTGGTATCCACGCGCGGGTCGTTCTCATAAAAGTCCAGCAGGGCAGATATATCATCGGCAGCAGTCAGCAAAAGATGGAGATAATTCTTTTTATAGACGGGCGTTTCTAAATATTCATCAAGTTTGCCGTCGCTCCTGCGACCATGCCACAGCGCATCAATACAGACACAGAAAACGCCCTGGGAGGCAAGTTTTGTGGCCATTCCCATACAGGATTCAGCATTGTTGGTTGTTCCGTGATTTAAGAAAACGATCGGACATTGTTCTGCGTTTTCAGGGCAGCATGTAATTACGGGGATTTCGCGGTTTGTCAAAAGTTCATAAGATACGATAAACTGCATGATACCACTCCTTTTTATTTTAATATAACAGAGGACAATGAGAAAAGCAATGGGAGAATCTTTTGATATTTCAAAGGATAAATAAACAAGCTATATGTAAATGTATCTTTTACGTGAATGAATCTTTATTGTATATTCATCAGCCTGCCAATGGTTTTATCGTATAAGAATGTATAAAAAATAGAGACAGGCAGCAAAATTGCAAATCCAACGATTAGAATGAGGAGATCCAGCTTTGGAAAATAAGCAAGAAATTGCAATTTCTTACCGGCAACAAAGAATATAGATTGCAAAAACCACAGATACAAGCTATGTTTGCCAAGTGTATATAAAAGTTTTTGCCAAAATGGTGTATGCAGGGCATTTACAAATTTTACCAATATATACACGATAAAACAGATAAAGAAGATGTCAACAGTAGGAAGATAGAGCAGATAGGGGATATGATTGCGGATAAAGAATGAGAGCAGCAGAACGGTGAGATAAACCCAAATGTGATTGCCATGTACCTTGCGCAGCCAGTCATCCAATTTAACAAATAAATTGGATTGTGCAAAGCAATAGCCAAGCAGGGTCATGGGAATATAACGAAAATATTCCTCAAGGGCAATGACAAAAGAGGACACCGTCACCGTCTTAATCCAGATTCGCACAAGTACACAGAGAATATGGAAGGGTAATATGGAAATAAGGATTCCGGCAGCGGGATTTTTGGGGATGAGGTGATGTAAGAGCGGCAGGGTAAACATTGCGAGCAAATAAAAGCGTACGTACCATGCAAAGCAGATGATGTTGGTCTGCATACCCAGCATTTCAAGCCCAAGTTCGGAAAATTCATGTTGGCCTAAAAGAAATTCCACGGGAATAAAGAATAAAAACAAAAGCATCCAATATTTGATATATAGGACGGCAATCTTTTCGAGGCTGTTTGTAAATACATTACCTTTTTTATAGCTGAAATAAACGCCGTAGCCGGTGATAAAGGCAAAGATAGAAACACAGATGGAACCGTATTTTCCAATAGAGTAGGACCATGGCGTTCCGATAAACGGGAGACCGGTGTATTGATTTGGGGCAGCAATCCATTCAGGGTAACCAAAAAAGTGGTGGGCGAACATCAAAATAACAGCGATACCTTTTAAAATGTTCGTCGTTCTTTGGTCAAAGACAAAATTATTGTCTTTCTTTACTTTATAGGTTGTGTTTGGCAGCTGTTTTTGTAACGGCGGTGTGATTTGTCCGGCCATATTGATTCCCTCCTTTTACGTGGTGAATAAAAGGTAACTTATGTCGATTTGTGTTATTTAACGTAGGATAGTATAACAGGGAATTGCTGTATTGTCAAGAAAGCAATCCGAGTGACTGGAAAATGGAATAATTCACAATAATATACATAGATGTATATTTCAGCTGCTGTAATTTAATTCTGATTTTAAGCGTTAATGTATAAGTAGATGGGATGGATTGTGCAAATTGGTATTTGAGTTTCTGTTCTCAGAAATTCTTATTATAAAAATGCACAAAAATATCAAAAAGAACTGTACAAATAAAAATGATTGTGCTATACTTGATACAAATTTAACAAAGATGTGAATTTGGTTGTAAGGAGAGCGCATAGAATGGAAAAGAAAGTGTCGGCATCGGTTATCAACCGGCTGCCGCGGTACTATAGATATCTCACCGATTTGATGGAAAGTGGGATAGAGAGGATCTCTTCCAAAGAGCTCAGTGAACGCATGTGCGTTACGGCTTCGCAGATACGGCAGGATTTAAATTGTTTTGGTGGTTTTGGACAGCAGGGATATGGCTATAATGTCAAGCATTTGCATAGTGAAATTGCAAAGATACTCGGATTGGACAGAGGGTATACGGCTGTATTGGTGGGCGCCGGTAATATGGGCAGGACCTTTGCCATGAACACCAAGTTTGAATCCAGGGGATTTAAACTGATTGGTATTTTTGACATAGATCCCAATAAGATTGGGAAAGAAATTAATGGGGTTGAAGTGATGGATTACGCGCTAATCCGCAGTTTTATTAAAAAATATAAACCCAAAATGGCAATTTTGACCGTTCCGAAAACAGCGATACATGCAGTTGCGGAGGAACTTATCGGGTATGGAATCAAAGCTTTTTTAAACTTTTCTTATACGGAACTTTCAGCTGCGGAAGACATTGCGGTTGAAAATGTACATTTAAGTGATAGTTTGATGCGGCTTTCTTATAAAATATTGGAGCACGAATAAAGGAGGCATTTGCCATGAAAGTTTACGCATTGGTTGGCAAATCCGGCACAGGCAAAAGTCACCACAGTATGTGGGTTGCCAAGGAAAACAAAATTGATTATATCATAGATGATGGACTTTTGATTTCGGATAATAAAATTATTGCGGGGAAGTCTGCCAAGCGTGAACCGACCAAAGTGGCGTCTGTCCGCTGTGCCGTTTTCAGCGATGAAGGTCATGCAGCTATGGTGAAAGAAGCTATCAGGGAACAAAATGTGGCGTCCCTTTTGATCATTGGCACGAGTGAAAAAATGGTCAATATGATTGCCAATGCACTTGCGTTGGGTCCAATACAGAAAATGATCCGGATTGAGGATGTTTCCACGCCTGAAGAGATGAAAATTGCCGCAGAGATGCGGAATAAAGAGGGAAAACATGTCATTCCTGTTCCGACGTTTGAAGTTAAGAAACAATTTTCCGGCTATTTTGTAGACCCTTTGATGCTTTTGTTCAAGAAAAAAGGCCAAACCGTTGTGGAAGAAAAGACGGTCATGCGACCGGCTTACAGTTATCTTGGGGAATATAAGATTGCGCCCAAAGTGCTGGCGGACATATGTACTTATGAAACGTATAATTTTCCGGCGGTGCATAAAATTTTACACTTTAAACACGCAACAACGCCGGGCGGGCGGTTGATTATTGAAATGGATATTTCTGTGAATTATCCTTGCCGGGTTTCAAAACAGGCGCGGAAAATTGCAGAAAAAATTAAAGAATCAATTGAAGAATTCACTTCCATAAATGTTAAAAAGGTAAGTGTTAATGTAAAAACGCTTCATATTCTGAAAAGGGATGAGCGATGATCAATTTGAATGAGAAGTTTCCCTTTAATGGGAAAAACACCTTTAACTGCGGGCAGTGTTTTCGATGGACAGAGGAAGCAGATGGAAGCTTTGTGGGAATTGCATCCGGTCATGTTTGCAGGGTAAAGGATGGAATGGTCATATGTGGGCCGGAAGAAGAGCGGTTTTGGGCGGCTTATTTTGCATTGGACATTCCGTATGACGTCATTACCAGGGATTTGATAACCAAAGATCCGCATATCGAGTCATGTATTGCGTTTGGACAGGGTATGCGGATTTTGCGCCAGGATTTGTGGGAGACAATGGTTTCCTTTATTATTTCAGCAAACAATCATATTCCGCGCATACGAAATATTGTTGAAATGCTCTGCAGTACATATGGACAACCATTGGATTTTGAGGGAAAGGTGTATCATAGTTTTCCATCAGCAAAGGAATTGGTTCATCTTCAAAAAGAAGATTTACAAGTTTTGCACGCGGGATACCGGGACGTTTATCTTTTGGATGCGATTCGAAAGGTTGCACATGGGGAAATTGCACTTGAACAAATACAAGAGATGGAAACGGCTGCCGCGCGGCAGGAATTGATGCGGATCAAAGGCATTGGGAAAAAAGTGGCAGATTGTATCCTTTTGTTTGCCCTTGGCAGGTATGAAGTGTTTCCGCAGGATGTCTGGATAAAAAGAATATTAAAAGATGTATACGCTGTGGAAGGAAATGCAGCACAGGCGTTTATTACACAGACATATGGGGAGTACGGGGGATTTGCTCAGCAGTATCTTTTTCACTTTTATAGAAACCATAGATAGGATTTGTTTTTATGTTGATAAAAAGTACAACGACAGCCGGATTTCAATGTCCGTCCTGTGGAAATATACAAAGCCGGGAATTGCATTGTTTTCATTTTGGCGGTACCGGCGCACACGAAATTCTTTGTAACAGCTGCGGGCGTAAAGTGGCGGTATTGCAGCGGAAGAAAAAGGGCCAGATACAACTTAAGGTAGATTGTCTTGACTGTTATGATGAGCATGTGTTTCCATTGCGTCCGGGATTGTTTTGGCAGACGCCGCTCAAGGCATTTCAGTGCTGTGAAACGCAGGAAACCATTTTCCTGATTGGCGAAGCGGACCTTGTTGACGAGGCGATGCAGCGGGCCTTTTATCTGAACAGTGATGATGAGCAGAACTATCAGATGCCGAAGAAACCGGAGGAACTCGGAGCCTTTGATACGGTGGAAGATGTAATGGAATTGATCGGACATTTTCAGAAATTGGCGGCGGAAGGGAAAATTTTTTGTTCATGTGGGGAATACTATCTTGAGATGAAGATAGAACGTGACATTGTCCGGTTTATCTGTCCCGGATGTGGGAATGAAAGAATTTTGGACATTTCGACGAAAGAAAAAGTAGAACAAATTCGTAGACTTGAAGAAATTCGCTTGACATAAGTAAAAATTTGTTTTATCATGAAAAATAATGAAATAATTCATTTATATACAACATGGAGGTTAGGTTAATGTTAGTAACTGGTAAAGAAATACTGGATCATGCACACAAAAACGGCTATGCAGTCGGTGCATTCAATGTCGTCAACATGGAGATGCTGCAGGCAGTTGTTGCTGCGGCAGAAGAAGAAAAAGCGCCTGTTTTTGTACAGACTACGGAAGGTGCCCTTTCTTATGCAGGGGTTGAATATCTTTCTGTTATGGTTAAAAAAGCTGCAGAGAGTGTAAGCGTTCCGGTTGCATTCCATTTGGATCATGGCGGCAGTTTTGATACGGTCATGAAATGTCTGAGAAATGGATGGTCTTCTGTTATGATTGACGGTTCTCACTTTGCATTGGATGAAAATATTGCACTTACTGCAAAAGTTGTGGAGGCAGCGCATGCCTGCGGCGTATCTGTCGAAGCTGAGCTTGGCAGACTGGGCGGTGTTGAAGATAATATTTCTGTTGATGAGAAAGATGCCATGTATACCGATCCGGAAGAAGCAAAGCGTTTTGTCGCAGAATCCGGTGTGGATTATCTTGCAATTGCAATTGGTACTGCGCATGGTAAGTATAAGGGTATCCCGAAACTTGATTTTGACCGCTTGGATACGATTAAAAAGGATTTGAATATGCCAATCGTACTTCATGGTGCATCCGGCGTTGATGCCGAGAGTATTAAAAAGGCAATCTCCCTTGGTATTAATAAAATAAATATTGATACTGAACTCAGATGTGCGTATACAGATAAGGTACGCGAAATTCTTTCGGCTGACCCGGATGTATTTGATCTCAGAAAAATTATCGGCCCGGCAAGAGAGAATGTAAAGGCAAAAGTAATCGAAAAAATCCGCCTTTTTGGTGCAAATGGCAAAGCGTAAATTATGTTGCCGTGTGAATAAAATACCCCTGCATCTGCAGGGGTATTCTTTATGAGGGAAATAGTAAAATTTGCTGTTATAATAGCAAAGTGAATTTGATAAGAGAAAAATTGTGGGTACCGGCATGTATAATTTTTATGGAGGTAAGGAATGAAAATATGGGTTTTGGCGGAAAATACGGCAAAAGATAAACGCTGGGAAGCAGAGCATGGACTTAGTCTGTATATTGAGGCATGCGGCCATAAAATTTTGTTTGATACCGGTCAGAGTGAATTGTTTCTTCGGAACGCAAAACGTTTTTCCATTGACTTGAAAGAGGTGGATATAGTGGTGATTTCTCATGGCCACTATGATCATGGCGGCGGTCTTTCGGCATTTTTAAAGATAAATCAGAATGCGAAAGTGTATATCCGGAAAGCGGCATTTGACCCCCATTATTCTCTGCGGGAAACCGGGTATCACGAAATAGGGCTTCGTCCGGAACTTTTGAAAAGCAACAGGGTAATTTTTACAGAAAGAAAGGCACAAATAGCACCGGGGATTACCCTTTTTTCCGGAGTTGAACAAGTTTTTCCGGTAAATAGGGCCAATCAGCGGCTGTATATGGAAAAAGACGGAAAAAGGAAACAGGATGATTTTGTTCATGAACAAAATATGCTGATTGAAGAAAAAGGGAATACGGTTTTGTTTGCCGGTTGTGCACACAGCGGTATTTTGAACATCATGCGTTCTGCGCCCGTTCATTTTGGGACAGTTGTTGGAGGATTTCACTTTCTGTCTAAGCAAAATGAATACCGGATGACAAAGACGGAACTTTTGGCAATTGCTGAGGAATGCAGGAAATTGCCGGTGCAATACTGGACGGGGCATTGTACAGGGGAGGAGGCCTTTGCAGTTTTACATGCAGTATTGAAAGAGCGTATACAAAGTATTGCAGCGGGTATGTGTTTTGTGGTTGGAGAGGGCTGATTTCTTTGACAAATTTTTGGGTGTATGGTACAATAGAGTCATGTAAAGAAAGAAGGATTGGGCGTTATGGAAAATAAACATAAATTACAGCTCATCAAAGGGACGGGATTTGAAATAGATCCGCTGCGGCTGGTGAGCAGTTTGGTATCCGAAAATGTCACAACTACTTCACCGGTTCTGCAATTGTTTATGCGGCATATTGATTGTGATTCTGATTTAATGCAGTCTGTTTATCGTGCAAAACTTTTAAATGCAATTTTGATGGGACGCGTACAAACCATTGCTGAATTGTTTGGAATGGATGATAGTGTTTCGGGAATAAAGGCCTATTCGTTTCATGTGACAGAATATTTCAATAAATTGGTCCGGTCGGTTAATATGGAAATGGGAATGCCGGGAGGAAATGTTGTGACCTATCGGCAAGCGTCAGAAGAACCGTGCTATTTTATGTTTGATGAAAAAAGACTCAGTATCGTTCTTTATAATTTGATGTCCAATTCTATGACACATGGAAAGATGGAAAAACCACGCATTGAGATTAAGACGGCAGTGGAAGATTCTAAACTGCGTATCAGTGTTCGTGACTGGGGTGTTGGGATCAACAGTGCAGAGCGTAAGATTATGTATAAAAAGTATCAGAGTATCCGCGCTTCTGAACTGGACAGGCCTTATCGGATACACGGATTTGGTTTGGCGCTGTGCAGAAAGCTGGTTCGCGAAATGGGAGGAACCATTTATTATGACAATATCAAATCCGGCGCAAAGTTTTTGATTACGCTTCCTATGCAGGATATGGGCCGGCGCAGGCTGCATGAATGTAAAAAGGTTGAATTGGATACAAATCTTTTGTATATGTATATGGGAGAGGCGATTTTAAAAAGAAAGTTTTTGGATAAAATAGAGGAGTGATTACATTGACAATAACGTATGAATACAACAATTCCTTATATGTGAATATAACAAACCGCTGTTCCAATGCCTGCACCTTTTGTGTGCGGAACAACCATGATAATGTAAATGGAAAAGATAATCTTTGGCTCGAAAGGGAACCTTCTGTAGAAGAAATTATAGACGATTTCAGACAACGTGAGCTTTCAAAGTATGATGCCGTAGTTTTTTGCGGATATGGTGAACCCACAGAGCGGTTTGAGGATTTGATTGCGGTGGCCAAATGGCTGCGGACGGAACATCCATCCCTCAAGATCCGCATCAATACAAACGGACAGGCAAACATGATTCATGGCCGGGATGTGACGCCGTTCATGGCTGGATTGATTGATTGTGTGTCTATCAGTCTGAATGCGGAAAATGCGAAAAAATATCAGGATTTGTGCAGAAGTAAATTTGGTGAAGCTGCTTTTACAGGGTTACAGGATTTTGCGGTTTTGGCAAAGCGTTATGTGCCCGAAGTGGTATTCAGTGTTGTAGATATTATGTCTTCGGATGAAATTGAGGCTTGTGCTGAAATCGCAGAACGATGCGGTGTGAAATTTCGTGTACGTGCTTTTATTGAATAAGGAGTGTATATGATAGAATTACATGAGATAACCATAGATAAAAAAGAGCTTTTGGAAAGTTACTTAAATAGAAAATGCAGTCAGAATTCAGAATTCACCTTTACGAACCTGTTCATGTGGCGGAAGAGTTATGATATGCGTTATACAATAATAAACGATATGCTCTGTATCATGCCGCAGCATGAAGGCGGGCCGCGCAGCGGCACCTTTCCTATTGGCTGGAAAGGTGAAGATGGGACAGAAAAGGATATCCGGCCGGTTATTGAAGCAATGCTGGATTTTTTCGAGAAAAATGGTCAGGAGCCATTGATTCGGCTCTATGATGATGACGCTGTTCAGAAATTGGTGGAGACATTTCCGGGGAAGTTTTTGATCACAGAAGATATTAACTATTTTGACTATGTCTATGACATTGAACAATTGACGAAATTATCCGGTAAAAAGTTTCACACAAAGAAAAATCATGTGAACAAGTTTAAGAAACTTTATAATTATACCTATGCGCGTATGACGCCTGCCGACCGTCCGGAATGTATTGCTTTGTTTGATACCTGGTATCAGAATAAAAAAGAGGAAATCCCGGGAATTGACGAGGAACGTGAAGCGGTTATGGAATTGTTTCAAAATTGGGAGAAGCTTTCTATTGTGGGCGGTTGTATTCGGGTTGACGGAGAGATGGTGGCTTTTTCTTTTGGAGAGCCCCTTTGCAAAAAAATGGTGGTAATCCATTTGGAACACGCAAACACCGACTATGAAGGCGCTTTTGCCATGATGAATCAGCAGTTTTTGGAACACGAATGGCAGGATTACCAACTGGTTAACCGGGAAGAAGATATGGGACTTCCGGGAATGCGGAAGGCAAAGGAATCCTATCGCCCGGTAATGATGGTGAAAAAATATGTGGCAACACTGATGCCGCATATATAACTAAATTAAGATGTCCCCCGCCTTTAAGGCGGCGGGCGCCGCTTAATTTTTCCAGTGGGAGTACAATCTCCCACTGAAAACGTTGAATGACGGGGCAAAGCCCCTTATTGAAACGCTATTGATGTGGAACAGAGTACACATAGTGATGAATTAAAGTGAAGAAAATACGCAAATTTTCTTTAGAATTCTTTTTGATACTTTAAAAGTGTAATTGATTGATACCGTAAAAGGTGTTGGGCATTTACACTTATTTTTTTATCATAAGAGAAGTAATCGGTATGGCAAGGTCTTTTTGTGTGATAAAATTTGACTGTTAAGTTGGAAAGATAAGGATAAATGCGATGAAAAATGGATAAAAAAATACCATTGATATGATTTTAAAGCTTTCCTTTTCTTGACATATTCAGAATAAAGTTGTATAATGATAAAAACTTGACAAACAGAAAGGGAGAGGTAATTTTGAAACAAAGAAAGATTTTGGCCGGTACTTTAGCTGCGGCAATGATTGCCTGTGCAGCGCCCGGCGCAGCAGTATTTGCGGATTCGAATGAAATTTCTGATATGGCCGTGTTGGCAGAGGTACATACAGCGGCAACAGAGAACGAATTGCAGAGTGCAGTATCTGCGGCAGCAGAAAATGATGTAATTACCATTACAGCAGGATTTGAAATCACAGCATCAATCGTTTTGGACAAACCAGTGACGGTGACTGCACAGGATGGCGTGGTTTTGACAACAGCAATTGCAGACGCGTTTGTGTTATCGAATGGTGCTGTGCTGGATGGAATAAAAATGGAATTGACCGAAAAATCTGTCAGTCAGGCAGTTACCATGCAGAGCGGAAGTACAATGACCGGCTGTGAGATAACGGGTCTTTATACGCTTGGTGATGCGGAGGTTTCCAGAGCAATTACTGTATCTCCGGGAGCAGTTGGGGTTGTAATTGAAAATAATATATTTACAGCGCTGCGTCAGCCGGCTTATATCAATAACCAGGCAGAAGTCACAATCAGCGGAAATACCGTCAGCGGTACCCGCGGTTTCGTTGTGGCATCCGGTTCAGATGCTTCAATAACTGGAAATACATTTGCAGACAACGCTTTGGATGTGGCATTTGTTGAATCCAATGGTCAGCCGTCAAACTATGGAGAAAAGATGGCGGAAATCAGTGCCGCTAACAACGGCTGCTTTATGGAAGATCAGGTTGCTAAAGTAACAGCAAAAGATGGCGTATTTGTTGTAGATAGTACGAGTCCCAATATGCTGCTTGGCAATGCTGTTGCTGTTGCAGCGGCAGGAAGCGTAATTTCATTGGAGCCGGGTACATATCATGGTGTGACTACAATTAAAAACTCAGTTACATTAAAAGGAACAGAGGGAACAAATGTTGGTTTGTTGAACGTGCAGGCTGATAATGTTACTCTGGATGGTTTGAATTTTGTCACAGTGGACAATGCAACCGGATATTATTATAGTGTTATTGTTGGTGGGGTAGATGGCGTTTGTATTCAGAATTGTACGTTTACTGCACCTGCGGAGCTCACTGCGAAAAAGAAGCCAAAAGCAATTAATTTTTCAGATGTAAATCATACCAATTCTAAGGTAATTGGAAATACATTTAGTAATGCTTATGAGACTGCAATTACAGTTCGTGGTGGAGACAATACATTACTGGAAAATAATACGATAACCACCACGGGATTTGGAATCCGTTTGGAAGGCGCTCAAAATGCTGCAATCAGAGGAAACAGCTTCGATATTAAGACAGGGAGCGTAAATGGACAGTATGTATTTGACAGAGCGGCAATGGAATTCCGTCTGTCCGGAACCACTCCGAATGCTGATGTTACGGTAGAGGAGAATCTTTTCCTTGGGAACTCAAAACTCGTTTTTTATAGCAACCAAGATGCTTTCGGCGAGGCTAAGCTGGATGTTTCTGAGAACTATTGGGGTGGAGGCGAACCCAGCACGATGCAGGTGCCGTCTTCCCTTCGTGACCGGGTGACCTTTGGCTCGTATTATGAAGCATACGATGCAGAAAGCGGCGCGCTTTCAGAAAAAATTGCGGTTCCGGCGGTGGATGAGCCGGTTGATGCAAAAATCACCTTTGAGCAGGTGGAAGGCAGTAATATGTTTGAAGTCTATGCAAATGGTGTTAGCGTAGACGGAACAGCGAAAGCGAAGATACAGAATTTGGTGGCTATGGAACTGACCCTTTTGGTTGAGGGCAGTACCCCGGATGATAACTTCAGCATTGTAGATTTTACACCGGCAAATGATAAGCTTGTGATTGTGCCCCAGGATAATGAAGGATGTTATCTGATTCATGAATATGCGGACAGTACCACTGGCAATGGTCAGAATGATCAGACTGGTTTGAAGATTTTGCTGGGTAAAATAACAATCGGTGGCTATGGGAACGGAAGCATTAAACTTGCATCAGACAGTGAAAGTTGGATGAGACGGAGAATCAACGATAATATTGTGCAGACAGGCAAGGTTACAGGTGAAGAAGCTGCTTTCGAATTGTCAGAAGCTGCGCATACCCTGACGGTGAACATTGATTTTAATAATAATGTGGCTGAGGGCAACACCGCTGCATATCAGGATATGCAGGTAGTCATTACCGGCACAAACGGAAAGAAATTGGTATATGACTTGGGAAGCGGCGATGCTGAGGATAAGAATTATGTTACATATACCGCAGGGAAAGCAAGCTTGACGGCCAGCCTGACTGAAAATGTGCGGTATACCGTTGAGGTAAGCGGAGCAGGCTATCGTACAGCGAAGAAGTCAATCGTATTAAAGGATGATGCAGTTCTCAATTTCTGGAACAATGTAAAAGATGAAGCAGACGAGAACGGGGAGAAGAAGAACTTCCTGGCTGGAGAAATTGTGGCAGACGGAAAGATTAATGTTTATGATCTATCGGCAGTTGTATCATATTTCGGAGAAATTGACTTAAACGCAGAGGGAACAGCCTCTGATTATGTGAAGTATGATCTGAATCGTGACGGCAAGGTGGATTCTAAAGACGTTGCGATGGTACTTGTTTCCTGGAACGAATAATAGAAAATAACGGCGCCCGATGTTGAATCGGGCGTTTTTTTATATATAAAATATTCGTATATAGTTGGTTTGTTGTGATAATTTTTGATAATTGTTTTTTGCCGAAAGTGGCACAAATTTTAAGATTTTTAGCAGCAGTGGATGCGTACTTTGTTTGATTGCGAATTTCGAAAGAAGACAGCAGGCGTTTGTTTTTTTGTAAAGTGGAGATGATATATATTGTAAAATATATTCGGTCCTGAAAGAAAATGTTCCTTTAAAGAAAGTTTTCAGATATAAAAAAATTAAGTATAAATTTCTTGCCTTTACAGATACTACAATTATCTACAAAAAGGGTAGATATAGTATTAAAAATGGAGGAATTTTTTATATGAAAGCTACAGGAATAGTAAGAAGGATTGATGATCTTGGACGTATCGTCATTCCAAAAGAAATCAGAAGAACGATGCGGATACATGAAGGCGATCCGTTAGAAA
This sequence comes from uncultured Clostridia bacterium, assembly GCA_910580105.1. Taxonomy (GTDB): domain Bacteria; phylum Bacillota; class Clostridia; order Monoglobales; family Monoglobaceae; genus CAJTWN01. Next base: position 42,127 of record CAJTWN010000004.1, read on the forward strand.
TTTTTACAGAAAGTGATGGAACAGTAATTTTTAAAAAATATTCTCCTATTGGCGAATTGGGAGAGTTTGCAAGTCAGTATGCGGAATCTCTGTCGAAGACAACCGGTTTTCCGGCATGTATCACCGATAAGGATAATGTAATTGCTGTTTCGGGAATTCCTAAGAAGGAGCTGCGTGAAAAGAAAATTTCTCAGCAGCTGGAAGAAATAATGGAGAAAAAGACGGTCTTTATGGCAAATCCCGGTGATAAGACCATACAGGTAATTGATGATAATAATAAATATGAAGCCGGTGTGGTGGCGCCTATAGTCTTTGAAGGAGATACCATTGGTACTGTGGTATTTTTGGCAGATGAAAAAAATAAAGTTGGAGAAGTGGAAACGAAACTTGCAGAAGCTGCCGCAGGCTTCTTAGGAAAGACAATGGAATAAAACGAACCTGTCGAAACGTTTGGGATTTTTATCGGCATTTGAGATTTTATAGATACTTTTGTGCACAAAGAGGATTTGAAGATTCGGCAAAAGATGAAAAATCCGGCCAGCCATTTTTTCTATCAGCTTATTGGGGCTTATTTATTTGACCATTTATTCGAAAAATAATGTTAACAATATAGAAGTGGACAGCAAGGCTAAAAAAAGCATATAATAAAAGAGGAATAGTGGTTGGTCGATAACAGGGAGCTTTCAGTATATTCTCTGAAACTGCAAAATTTTATCCGGTGCATGGGAGAAGAAAATGATAAAGTTTTATCGGTATGTTCCATTAACATAAAACCCCGCAGGAAAATCTGCGGGGTTTTTGTGTATAAGATGTTTGGTGATTATATAACTGCTTTATAATACCTTTTTTAAAAAGGCCTTTGTACGCTCATTTTGTGGATTACCGAATATTTGTTCAGGGACACCCTCTTCGACAATGTTGCCGCCGTCCATAAAGAGGATTCGGTTAGAAACCTCCCGCGCAAAGCCCATTTCATGGGTGACAACCACCATGGTCATGCCGGCGGTAGCAAGGTCTTTCATTACTTCAAGCACTTCGCCTACCATTTCCGGGTCAAGGGCAGAAGTGGGTTCATCAAACAACATGATTTCGGGTTCCATGGCCAACGCCCGGGCAATGGCTATTCTTTGCTTTTGACCGCCGGACAGTTGTGCCGGATATGCGTCTGCTTTTTCGGTTAGCCCGACTTTTTGAAGAAGTTCCATGGCTTTTTCTTCTGCTTCGGGTTTTGGAACTTTTTTCAAAGTTCTTGGCGCCATGGTGATGTTATCCAGTACAGTTTTATGTGGGAACAGATTAAATTGTTGAAACACCATCCCCATTTTCTGGCGTACCCGGTTGATGTCTGTACTTTTGCTGGTAATTTCTTCGCCATCAACCATAATTTTGCCTTTTGTTGGTGTTTCCAGCAAATTGAGGCAGCGCAGAAATGTACTTTTCCCAGAGCCGGAGGGGCCGATAACTGCAACTTTCTCCCCCGGGGCAATGTGTTGATTAACCCCTTTCAGGACTTCCAGCGTGCCGAAATATTTATGTAAATTTTCAACGTATATCACTCTTACGCAGCCTCCTCTCCAGGCATCCGAAGATTTTTGCCAGGGAAAATGTCATGATAAAATATAAGATTGCCGTCGTGAGCAGCGGAAACCATGCGTTAAATGTTCGGCTGGTAATTCCGCTGGCAACCTTTGTCAGGTCTTCCAATGCAATGTATCCGGCAATGGAGGTTTCTTTGAGCAAGACAATAAATTCGCTGGTATATGTAGGAAGAGCAATTTTAATGGCTTGGGGAAGGATAATTTTCAGGGTCGTTTGGAACTTTGAAAAGCCCAGAGAACGGCCTGCTTCCACCTGCCCCTGGTCCACCGACTCCACCCCGCCGCGCACGATTTCAGCGACATAGGCGGCGCTGTTCAATCCAAAGGCCAATGAGGCAATCATCCATTTGGGGGCGGCAACGCTGGCAAATACACCCATATACATGATGAGCAATTGCACTGTAGTTGGTGTTCCGCGGATGATTTCTATATAAATCTTGGCCGGTATGCTCAGCCATTTCCAGTTGGACATTTTCATAAATGCAAGGATAACGCCAAGAACCGTACCAATGATAATTGCAGCCATTGTGATTTCAAGGGTAATTCCAAGTCCGTGAAGCAGGGCTTTCCAGCGATCAGCGCTGATTAAATTCACATAAAAGTCGTTGCTGAATTTAGCCCAAAGCTCAGAAAACAATTCGTACATATATCCACCACCTAAAAAGGAAGCGGGGGTGCTAACGCCTCCCGCCCCATGTTTTCAATTGTTGTTTTTAAAAAGACGGCCAAATTACTGTTCAGGAACAATGATAACCTGTGCTGCTTTATAATATTTCTCAGAAAAATCAACCTGCTGCTCACGTTCTTCGGAAACGGTCATACCAGCGATAACCATATCCACTTTGCCGCTGGACAGGGCAGCAATCAAGGAATCAAAGTTCATATTTTCGATGGTCAGTTCCCGACCCATTTTTCTTGCGATTTCCTTTGCAATCTCCACATCATAACCGGCAATTTCATTGTTGTCATCCATAAATTCAAAGGGAGCAAATTCAGCATTGGTACCCATGATCAGTTTTTCGCTTCCTGTGGGCGCTGCCTTTTCTTTTAATGCAGCCAATGCCGCGTCGTCTTTATCTATGTATGCTTTACGAATTGCATCAATTTCACCATTTGCAGTCATTTCAGCAATGGCAGCATTGATACCGTCCAGAAGCGCAGTGTCGCCTTTTTTTACTGCAATGGCGTATTCTTCTTCGGTAAGCGTTCCGGGAAGGACTTTCAGCCCGTCAACTTCAGCAACCAAATCTTTAGCAACCTGATCGTCAACAACAACAGCGTCAACTTTACCATTCTTCAAATCCATGCCTGCATCGACAACACGTTTAAAACGGGAAATTTGTGCGCCTTCAATCTCATCGGTTACATACATATCTCCGGTTGTGCCTTCCTGCACCCCAATTTTGGCGCCTGCGAGATCAGCAACCCCAGTGATTGTTTTGGTATTTTCCTTGTTGTCCGCATCCTTTGCCGCATCATTTGAAGTACCGCAGCCTGCCAAAACGCCCAGCGACATAACGGCAGCACAGGTAAATGCAGCTATTTTTTTGAAATTCATTGTAAACCCTCCTTAAAATTGGTAATTATTCGGTTTTTATTGTACACTATCAGGAAAGGTTTGTCAATGAGAAAAAAGAGGTATGAATCAGAAAAAAACGGGAAAAAGGGAAAGGTGAGAATGGTGGGGCAGGAAAGGTGGATTCCTATTGCCATTTAGATGAAAATATGGCAGACCAAAGGGGAAGACAAAAATTTGTCTTCCCCTTTGGTCTGGAGGGATTAAAGTCCCCAGCTGTGTCTGTGCATCTTATCGTGCATCAGTTTTTTTGCTTTTTTTACAGTGCGTTTGTCAATCAGCAAAGCGCCGATACCAAGCATTGCACCTGCAAGCAAACCTGTTGAAAATTTACCCATTGTTTCTCTCCTCCTGAAATTAAATATTTGCATGTGTTTAATAAAACTGTAATTTACATATCTAGTATTTGTAAAACAACTCTAAAAATTCACCTAAAATTCTAACAATAATTTACATCAGATGAGAAAAAAAGCCTTGACGCCTGCTTTAAATTATTGTATCATTTAATTTGATATTTTATCTGTTTTTTATACAATGAAGTAAATTGTATTTGTAAATATATTTTCGAATATATTATGTTAAACATATGGGATCAAAAAATGATTTGAAGACAATATGTTTGGCGGCGGCAGGTTAGATATAAAATAAAAGGCGACGGAACACATTTTAGAAAGGAAGGTTGTTATGGCAAAGGTAATCCCTTTTCAGGGGCTGCGCTACAACACAGAAAAATTTAAAGATTTAGAAAAGGTGACGGCGCCGCCGTATGATATTGTTACGCCTGCAGAACAGCAGGAACTTTATAATCAGGATGAATACAATATAATCCGTTTGGATTATGGTATGGATTTTGAAAATGATGATGAGGAAAATAATAAATATACACGCAGCGGTGTTTATCTGAAAAAGTGGATAGAAGAACAGGTCTTGGTTCTTGAAGAAAAACCGGCATTTTATATTTATGAACAGATATTTTCATTGGGTAATGATGCAGCAAAGCATTCGCTGAAGGGAATTATCTCCCTTGTACAACTGGAGGAATTCGCAAGCGGTATCATTCTTCCCCATGAGGAGACCATTTCCAAGGCAAAAAAAGACCGGCTGGATTTGATGAGGACAACAGAGGCAAACCTGAGTCAGATTTACTCCATTTATGAAGATGATGATAAGAAAATCGCTTCGATTGTGGCCGCCTGCTCGGATGGTACCCCGGATATTTCGTTTCAAACAAAAGAAAATGTTATAGAAAATATTTGGGTTATTACGGATCCAGGCGTTTTAACAGAAATATCGGCGATGTTTGAAGAAAAAAAGATTTTAATTGCCGATGGCCACCACCGTTATGAGACCGCATTGAATTACCGCAGGGAAATGCGCGAAAAAGACGGCAGTGCGGTGGGGACAAAATCGTATGATTATGTGATGATGTATTTGGTGTCTATGAGCGACAGCGGTTTGTTCGTTTTTCCAACCCATCGAATGGTCAAGGACTTAAGGGATTTTGATGAAACGATCCTGGTTGGTTTTTTGACTGATCAGTTTACGGTGGCTAAGATTGTGTTTACAGAAGGCGATTATGCGGATATTATTGCAGACCGGCTTTCGCAGACGGTGTCTGAAAAATTATTTGCGCTTTATACCGGAAAAGATTATTACTATCTTTTGCAGTTAAAGAATTTGGATTTTATTGATGAAGAAATTCATGATAAATCTAAGGCATACAAGCATCTGGATGTCACCATTTTACATACATTAATTTTAGAAAAATATCTGGGAATTGATGAAGAAAATATGAAAGCGCAAAAGAATCTTGTCTATACGCGCAGCGCCCATGAAGCGATTTCTGCGGTACAGGCGGGAGAATATCAGTGTTCTTTTCTGATGAATCCACCCAAGGTTTCAGACATTCAGGAAGTTTCCAGACAGAATGAAAAAATGCCGCAAAAATCAACATATTTTTGGCCAAAACCTGTGACGGGTATTGTCATGAATAAGTTTTGAAATTTTGCGGTAGAAGCTGGCAGAAAGGACGTGATATACCGATGAAGATAGGAATTATGGGATTTGGTGTTGTCGGCGGCGGTGTTGGTGAAATAGTAACCACCAATGCAGAATCTTTGAAGCGCCGGAGCGGTGACGCAATTGAAATTAAACGGATTTTGGACTTACGGGATTTTCCGGACAGTGAGTTTCGGTGTTTTACAAAAGATTTTCAGGATATATTGCATGATGATGAGATTCAGATTGTCTGTGAAGTCATGGGAGGAACAAAACCGGCCTATGAATTTACAAAACAGCTTCTGGAATCGGGGAAAAGTGTTGTAACCTCTAATAAAGAGCTGGTGGCAAAACACGGAACTGAGCTTTTGCAGATTGCTAAGGCGAATAATGTAAACTATTTATTTGAAGCAAGTGTGGGCGGCGGTATTCCAATTATCCGGCCGTTGTATTCCAGTCTTTTGGCCAATGAATTGACCCAGGTGATTGGCATATTAAACGGAACGACCAATTATATTTTGACGCAGATGATTAAAGAGGGCGAATCCTTTGAAAATGCACTGCGCGGCGCACAGGAAAAAGGGTATGCGGAAAAAGACCCGACAGCCGATGTGGAAGGGGTTGATACCTGCCGGAAGATTGCGATTTTGGCTTCGCTGGCTTTTGGAAAATATGTTTGCAGTGATGAAATCCCCACGGAGGGAATCTCAAAGATAACGTTGGAAGATGTTGCTTATGCAGGCGAAATTGACCGCGTAATTAAACTAGTGGGCATGACCAGCAAAGAAGACGATGGCGTATTTGCCCGTGTTTGTCCGGTAATGCTGAAAAATGAGCATCCACTGGCCGGAATTGACGATGTGTTTAACGGAATTATGGTGAAAGGCGAAGGGCTTGGAGACGTCATGTTTTATGGCCGTGGCGCCGGTGCACTCCCGACAGCGAGCGCAGTTGTCTCCGATGTGATTGAAATTGTAAAGAACAAAGGAGAACATATTCGTTTGGGCTGGACAGAAGGCAGCGAGGGTTATCTGAAAGACGGCGATTTGCAGAACTTCAGGTTTTATATCCGTATTGCCGGCACACCGGAACAATCAGCAGCTTTTCATCGGGAAGGATTTCGGGTGATTACCCTTGATGGTGAGAAATATCAAAATGAATTTGCGGTTGTCACACCGAAGATGAATGAAAAATCCTTTGCAGAGTTTCAGGAGAAGGAACTTTCGGCGTGCAGGATACTTGGAAAGATTAGGCTGGTGGAAGAATGATAAGGGTTCGTGTGCCGGCCACCAGTGCAAATTTGGGCCCTGGATATGATTGTATGGGTCTGGCGCTTGGTCTTTATAATTATATCACTGTTGAAGAAATCGAAAAGGGTTTGGTCATCGATATTCTGGATGACAGTAAACGCTTTTTGGCGGCAGATGAACGCAATTTGGTTTATAGGTCCATGATGAAGGTTTTTGAGAAGACCGGTTATCGGGTGAAGGGGCTGAAAATCACTTTGGACAATCATGTGATGGTAACCCGGGGGCTGGGAAGCAGCAGCGCCGGAATTGTAGGTGGACTAATTGCGGCAAATGCCATGTGTCATAACCGTCTGACAAAGGATGAACTGCTGCGGCTGGCGACCGAAATTGAGGGGCATCCGGACAATGTGGCGCCTGCGTTATTTGGAGGACTTACGGTTACGGTAATGAAAAAGAACGGGCCGCGCTATATCCGCGCGGATATAAAGGATGATTTGCGGTTTGCGGCATTGGTTCCTGATTTCTTTTTACAGACAAAAAAATCAAGGACGGTTCTTCCGCGGACGGTGCGGCATAAAGATGCTGTGTTTAATGCCAGCAGAACAGCGCTGCTGACGGCAAGTCTTTTAACCGGGCAGTATGATCATCTGCGTACGGCGGTTGGAGACCGTCTGCACCAGGATTACCGCCGGAAGCTGATCCCCAATATGGAATCAATTTTTCGTATTTGTTATCAGAATGGTGCTTATGCAACTTATCTAAGCGGTGCAGGACCGACCATTGTTGCAATGGTGGATGTGAAAAACCGAAAATTTGAAGAAGAAGTCCGCGCAAGATTGCGCGGACGCCTTAGAGAGTGGCATTTATATATGTTAAAGGCAGATAATGAAGGGGCAACCCTTTTGTGATAAAAAGAAGGAATTTATAGGAGGGATAAGACTTGGCTCTTATTGTACAGAAATTTGGCGGCAGTTCGGTTGCCAATGCCGAAAGAGTAAGGAATGTTGCCAGCCGTGTTGTGGAAACAATGCAGGCAGGCAATCAAGTGGTTGTAGTGGTTTCGGCACAGGGTGATACAACGGACGACCTGATAGAAAAAGCAAATGAAATTAATACAAATGCTTCAAAGCGTGAGATGGATATGCTTCTTGCGGCAGGAGAGGAAATTTCGATTGCTCTTTTGGCAATGGCAATTGAAAAAATCGGCGCTTCTGTTATTTCATTGACGGGTTGGCAGGCTGGGTTTAAAACCAATGCGGTGCCGGGAAATGCAAGGATTGACCGGATTGATACAGAACGTGTACAGTCCGAACTGGATAAGAAAAACATTGTGATTGTTGCCGGGTTTCAGGGGTTGGATAAATATGATAACATCACGACATTGGGCCGCGGTGGAAGCGATACTTCCGCAGTGGCGCTTGCCGCGGCGCTTGGAGCCGACCGGTGTGAAATTTATACTGACGTAGATGGCGTATATACGGCGGATCCGAGAATTTGCCCGAATGCAAAGAAATTGGATGAGATTACCTATGATGAAATGCTGGAGCTTGCCAGCCTGGGGGCAAATGTATTGCATAACCGCTCAGTGGAGATGGCGAAGAAGTATAATGTCAGACTGGAAGTAAAGTCAAGTTTTGAAAAAGTTCCCGGAACAATCGTTAAGGAGGTTACAAACGTGGAAAAGATGTTGATTAGAGGTGTGACGCGTGACAACGACGTTGCCAGAATTGCAATTATTGGATTAGAAGATACCCCAGGGATTGCTTTTAAAGTATTTTCGGCTCTTGCGAAATATGGAATAAATGTTGATATGATTTTGCAGTCCGTTGGACGGAACGGAACCAAGGATATTGCGTTTACCGTGACCAAAGAATGTCTGCAAAAGACCTTGGAAGTTCTTGAAAACCTGAAAGATACGCTTACCTATGAAGAAGTTACCCATCGTGATGATTTGAGCAAAGTTTCTATCGTGGGTGCCGGAATGACCAATAATCCGGGCGTTGCTGCAAAGATGTTTGAGGCGTTGTTTGACGCGGACATCAATATCCATATGATTTCCACCTCAGAAATCAAGGTTTCTACGCTTATCAACGTAGCCAATGCAGAAAAAGCAGTTCGTGTGATTCATGATAAGTTCAATATTTAATTAAATATAGGATAAAAAGGGTTCGCCGCAGATGATCAATTTCTGTGGCGGATCCTTTTTGTGTACCCGGAATAAAATCCAAATATACGGTATATCTATTTCAAACATTGTTACACATCATTCAGATATAATAAATATGAAATATATTGGTTTTGGGGTGATGGAATGTGTTTTAATAGAGAAAATACGAAAGCATTTTGAAATGTCCGGCAGAGGGCCTGAACACAAAAAATCAAATGAAATAGGAGGAGCGAAAGATGGTAGATAATCATGCAATCGGCAGACGGATCGCAGAGGAAAGAAAACTGGCAGGGCTGACACAGGAGGAGGTGGCTAAGCATATTAAATTGAATGTAGAAATATTGGACGCCATAGAGCAAGGGATCATCGAGCTCTCAACAGAGATGTTGATTGATTTATGCTGGGCGCTGAATGCAAGTGCGGATTACCTGGTGTTTGGGAAGGAAGAATCAAGGGAAAACAGGCCGATGCAGAATCTTTTAATGATGCTTGGCAAAAAGGAACTTGACGATATAGAAAAACAAGTGAAATGTTATACAAAAAAACAAGAAGAAAATTAAAAATGATAGATATGGAAAACCAAAAATATTACAGGCTAATACATAGTAGGCGAAATAGAAAAAAGGTCAGCCATTAAACGGCTGACCTTTTTTCTGCTATTTTTTTCGGAAAATGAAGGCAGCCTGTCTTCCGGTTTTTTCCTTTTGGGCACGGTAGGAATAGTATTTTCCGGCTTTGCACATGGTACATTCTTGTGAAATATCAATATTATTTTCTGAAACACCCTCTTTTTGCAACTGTTTCGATACCATTTCTTTGAGGTCAACATGAAATTTTCCATTGTGGTCATCCCGAACAAACGCAGGCTGGAATTGGCCGACAATCTCCGCTCCGATTTCAAAGCAGCAGGGGCCGATGGAGGGGCCGATGGCAGCGTGGATATTTTTTGGATCGCAGTGATAGTCTGCCGCCATTTTCTGAACGGCTTTTCCGCCAATATTTTGTACACTGCCCCGCCAGCCGGAATGGATGGCCGCAACAACGCCATTTGTTGGGTCAGACAAAAGGATGGGGATACAATCCGCAGAAAAAACCACCAGAATGATATTCGGACAATCAGTGATGAGTCCATCGGTATCCTCTATGTCGCTGCATTTGGTCAATCCCTTACCGCAGTCTTCTTCGGTAACATTTCGGATGTGATCGGTATGGGTTTGTTTTGCGAGAACGGTTCGGTTTAAAGAAAAATCAAAATCATTTGCCACAAGGCGGTAATTGGACAGTACATCTTCCGGTTGATCCTGCACACGGAATCCAAGATTCAGTCCCTTTATATGGATATGGCTGTTCCCGCCGCAGGCACTGGTAAAGGCGTGGACAGTATCCGGGTCATCCAGCGATTGGGCCATGGTGTATGAACGGTCTCCTGCTTGTTTATGATAAAAAGCCATAGAAAAACTCCTTTGCATGTTTGTTATCCTTTATGTAAGCATACCATAGAATATGCAGAAAAGCAATGAAAACACAAAAGAGTATAATATAAAATATCATGCCTGCTGCCGCAGACATGATATTTTTTGCTTTTATTTAAGACCGATATAAATGTTGATGTCCATATGTTGTGTGTCTGAACCGCTGAGATATTCTTCGTAATCACAAATATAACTGCGCTGTAAATTCATTGTATTAATTTCTTCCCAAGCTTTCATGACAGCGCCTTGCACATCTCCATGTATGGAAAAGACCGCATAGGTACCAGCAGGAATGGTTTTTTCAATCAGCCCCCCCTGCAGATTTTCGCTGCCGACCATAACAGTATAGCCACCGTCCGTTTGATAATCTGTGTACAGTCCGATACAAGGGGAAGTGATGATTGCCGGTTCAGCAGCAACAAGCGTTTGATGGAATGTATTCCAAAGTTCTCCGATGACCATTGAAGCATTTGCGATTTCTTTTCCAGGGATGGTTTTTGCAATACCCCGGAATTTCTTTTCTTCACAGTTTTTTACTTGATAGTTCATTTTTTTCTTCCTTTCTTTTCCGTAACAACGGTTGATGCGTTTATTATAGAAAAGCAAACATGACAACAGTATGTCAGTTTTAAAAAAGAAAAAATAACAAAATAAAATATGATTTTTATAACCTAAGCACGGATGTCCCCCGCCTCTGTAGGCGGCGGGTTCCATATCAGGATTTCAGTGGAAGGATATAATCCCCCACTGAAATCCTGAGGAGCTAACGCTCCACCGTGCAGGGGGCAATCATTCGCAAGCCCTGCCCCTTGCAAGCAAGGCAGAGCGTTGCTCCGATTTAAAAAACGCTTCTTAGAAATAAAGAGTTTTTTGTTTTGCAATTTGACACCAATGGAATAAGAGCGCATATGTTTCTTCAAAATGATGGCTGTCAATACTGGGGTGTCCCCGCAATTCCATTGCTTTTTGCAGGATGCGGCGGTCATCTTCTGAAAGCAGAGGAAGCAGTGCAGATTGTGTTTGAATAAAGTTTCCGGATTTTAGAAAGTGCATATTCTGTAGGATAAAAAATACAGGTTTATACAAACCGGGTAAATTTAATTTGCATTCTTCCTGTGAACTATGGACATAACGGTGGCATAGTGCATGATAGAGGTTATCAAGGCTGAATTGAATATATTTCTTTATGTCGTTTTCTGAATACGCCGGTATAAATGTCTTCAGCATTCCATAATAGTCTTTTGTTGTGTGAAGCAGGTGGCAGATTTCAAGGGGATTCCAGCTTTGCAAATCAGATTTTCCGCAGAGAAAACCGCAGGCTTTGTCACTGCTGCCGAGCTGATGAAGTATGTCTTTATAGCGTTTCATGTCTGCAATGGAAAGTTCATCAAGGATAACCATCACATCAATATCACTTTCTTCATCTGCCTCACCCCGGAAATAACTACCCTGCAGGCCAACATAGGACAGGTGGTTATCAAAAGTTTGTTTGAGCAGGTCAATCAGTTTTACCATATAAGCATCAATATTGAACATGTTGCATTTGTCCTCCGTTTTTAAACATTATTTCTCCTGATAGATAGCCAGCGATTCTGAGAGAAGGGCGGTGATACGCGCACGGACAAAATCAGGCGCGATTACCTTGGCATGAGGATGAAAAGAGAGCAGATAGCCATAGAGCCATTCGTTTTCCGGTGCGGTGTAATGAACGAGAAAACTGCCATCCTCCTGTTTGGTATATTCTTCCTGGGTAAATTCGTCGTAAACCCGGTATGCCAGATGTGCAGAAATTTTGAGGGTAATGGTTATGCCTTCAAAGGTTTCCGGCATCTGTTCATATGCAGTAATTGTCAGTGAATCAGGAATCAGTTGCTCGGTAACGGCTAAATTCTGTATACGATTTAGTTTAAACATCCGTGGTTCCTGTGCATCAAAGCAAAAACCAATCATATACCAGGCGAAGGCTTTGAAATAAAGCTGCAGAGGCGCAGCCTTTCGTTGGGAAATTTCTCCTCTGCTGTTGTGATAGGTAAAGGAGATGATCTTTTTGTCCAGGACAGCCTGGCGGAGCAGGATGAAACGTTCCCGTTCTGCGGGTTTCCAGGAGGTAAAATCAATTTCTATTTTTTGATTTTCCTGGGTGTCAAAGAATTCCCGCAGTTTTTGCGAGAGGGAAGGGAGCAGATCAGGTCGGACAGCTTCTGCGCTTTCCACTGCTGTAATAAGTTCGTCCTGTTCTCTTTTTGCAAAAGAGGTCTTGTCAAGAACACAATTTTCCATCAGAAAGATACCGCCCTTTTGACCGCGCTCTGTGTAAATCGGAATTCCGGCCCGGCAGAGGGTGTCAATGTCCCGGTAAATGGTACGCAGTGAAACTTCAAATTTCTCTGCAAGGGCAGAGGCTGTGGTTTGCTGCCGGTTTAGCAAAAGATAGAGGATGGAGAATAAACGGTCATTCTTCATGATGGAAGCTTTGAAAAGCGCAGCCGCTCAACATGTACGGCTTTTTTTGTGTCCGGATCAATATCAAACAGGCAGCCGTTGAACCATACCTCGCCTTCTGCTTTTTCAAAGCGGAAACGTTTTCCGCTCTGGTAATAAAACTGGAGAATAATCTCCTTTTTTACGCCCAAAATGGAATCCATAACACCGGTCATGCCCAGGTCGGAAATATAGCCGGTTCCGCCCGGAAGGATATGTTCATCTGCTGTTTGTACATGGGTGTGTGTACCAAAGACAACGCTGGCGCGTCCGTCTAAAAAGTTGCCCATAGCCAGGCGTTCACTTGTGGTTTCGGCGTGCATATCTACGATGATAATGTCTGCGTCGATTTGCTGCAGTGCGCGTTCTGCGGCGTGGAAGGGGCAGTCAGCCGGCCCCATATTCACCCGTCCGATCAGATTGATGACACCGATTTTCAGATTGCCAAGGTCAATGGTCACATACCCGTTCCCTTCCAGTTCGGGCGGATAGTTCAGCGGGCGGATGATATAGGGAAAATCCTCCAAAACAGAAGCGGCCTCTTTGTTTGAAAAGGTGTGGTTCCCCATGGTGATAACATCTACTCCGCGTTCAAATAGGGTGGCTGCAATATCTTTGGTAATTCCATTGGTATTGGCGGCATTTTCTCCATTGGCAACACAAAAATCAACTTGGTATTTGTCGCGGATACGATTTAAATTATTATATATAAATTCCCGGCCTTCTTCTGCTACAATATCGCCGACAGCAAGTATTCTAATCATAATTTATCTCCTTTTCTTTTTATGCAGTACCTTTTCATTTAAATCGGAGCAACGCTCTGCCTTGCTTGCAAGGGGCAGGGCTTGCGAATGATTGCCCCCTGCACGGTGGAGCGTTAGTTCCTCAGGATTTCAGTGGGGGATTATATCCCTCCGCTGAAATCCTGATATGTCCCCCGCCGCCTACAGAGGCGGGGGACATCCGTGCTTAGGTTATAAAAGAAAGCCGCCAAAAGACAAAATAATGTTGTCGCGGCAGTAAAATCTGCAAAGTTGTATTTCTATAAAATGATTTTTTCAAAAATTGGATGCAATTTTACACATTTATTTTTCAGAAATGCGCTGACGGACTGCCTCATAGAGTAGAACCCCGGCGGCAACAGACGCGTTGAGTGATTCTATTTCGCCAATCATTGGAATTTTGACAAGGAAATCACAGGCGTTTCGCACAATCCGGCTGATGCCCTCCCCTTCACTGCCGATGACAATACCAATTGGTCCTTTCAGGTCGCTTTCCCAATGGGTTTGTGGTGCAGAAAGATCGGTGCCGGCAATCCAGAGGCCGGCCTTTTTCAGTTTTTCAATGGCTTGTCCGAGATTTGAGACTTTGGATACCAGCATATGTTCCACCGCGCCGGCAGAGACTTTAGAGACCGTTGCATTTAAAGCGGCGGAGCGGTTTTTTGGAATGATGACACCGTGGGCTCCTGCCGCATTGGCGGTTCGGATGATGCTTCCGAGATTATGTGGGTCGGTGATTCCATCGCAGAGTACAACAAAGGGGGCTTCCCCTTTTGCTTCTGCGGCCTTCAGAATATCTTCAAGTGCGCAATAACGATGTGCCGCACAAAAGATAACCACGCCCTGGTGGTTTTCTCCTTCGGTCAACTGATCCAGCTTCCGTTTATCGGTCATCTGATAACGGATGCCGCGTTCTTTTGCCAAATTGCGGATTTTTCCAATCTGGGTGTGGCGCAGTCCTTCCTGAAGAAAAATTTTATCTATGGGGTGGTTTGCTTCCAGTGCTTCCAGCACGGGGTTGCGTCCGTATAAAATATCATCTTGCATAACATAACAACCTTTCTTATGGCATGGAATACCCAATATCTGTATATAATATATGAATTTGGATATCTTATGAAATATCTTAACATATTGTGAAACGGAACGCAAGCGGAAGGTGAAGAGAAAAAGGAAAACTGGAAAAAAACAAAAAATTTTACATGGATTTAACAATATGCGCCTTGAAACTTCATAAATATACTATATCCTAGTAGCGTTAAGAATAGAAAAAAGAAATGAGGTATGAAAATGAAAAAGTTTATAGGTGTATTCCTTGCAGGTATGATGATGCTTGGGCTCAGCAGCTGTGGCAGCGGTACGGTAGGATTTGATGCAGGAAAAGACATAACGGTTGTATCAAGAGAAGACGGAAGCGGTACCCGCAGTGCGTTCACTGAATTGTTTGATATTCAGCAAAATGGAAAAGACCAGACAACAAAGGATGCCGAGGTTGTCAATAAAACAGATGTTATGCTGCAATCTGTGGCTGGAAATCCATACGGGATTGGCTATGTATCGCTGGGGTCGCTTTCAGATCAGGTAAAGGCGGTTCCGATTGAAAATGTGGAACCTTCTGCCGAAAATATACAAAACGGAAGCTATAAGATTGCAAGACCGTTTTATCTTGCACATAAACCGGAAGTGTCGGAGTTGGCAAAGGATTTTATCGGATTTATTCTCTCTAAAGAGGGACAGGAGGTTGTCTCCGGAGATTATGTGCCGGTTGCAGAGGATGCGGCGCCCTATGCAGGAACCAAGCCTGCCGGTAAAATTGTTGTCGCAGGTTCTTCCTCGGTGTCTCCGGTCATGGAAAAATTAAAAGAAGCTTATGCAAAAGTAAATCCAAATGCAGAAATTGAGATTCAGATGAGTGATTCTTCGGCAGGAATCCGTGCGGCAATGGAAGGTACCTGTGATATTGGGATGCTCAGCCGTGAATTAAAAGACAGTGAAAAAAGCGGTGTTCAGGCGGAAACAATTGCAATGGATGGAATAGCAGTGATTGTAAATAAAGAAAATCCGGTTGAGACACTTTCCAAAGACGTGGTTGGTGAAATCTATAAAGGTGAAAAAACAATCTGGGAGGAAATTGAGAAATGAGAAAATACACGGAACGGGTAATGAAATATGTATTTCTTGCCGCTGCGTGTACCGCAATCCTGGCTGTATTGCTGATTTGCATTTTCTTATTTGGAAGTGGGATTCCTGCAATTCATAAAATTGGATGGTTAGAATTTTTGGGCGGCCGGGATTGGTCCCCCACAGATGATCCGGCATCTTTTGGGATATTGCCCATGATCCTGGGAAGTTTTTGTGTGACCGGTGGGGCAATTATTGTCGGTGTGCCCATTGGGATTCTGACCGCTGTCTATATGGCAAAATATTGTCCAAAGCCGCTTTATAGGGTATTAAAGCCGGCCACGGAACTCCTTGCAGGAATTCCGTCAATTGTATATGGATTTTTCGGACTTATGCTTTTGGTCCCTATTGTTCGCTCACTTTTTGGCGGCAGTGGCAGCAGTATTCTCACTGCTTCGGTTGTATTGGGCATCATGATACTGCCAACCATTATCGGTGTTGCCGAATCCGCTATCCGCAGTGTACCGGACAGTTGCTATGAAGGGGCGCGTGCGCTTGGTGCAGATCATGAACGCAGTATTTTTTGTGCAGTACTTCCTGCGGCAAAGTCCGGTATTCTGGCAGGTGTTGTCCTTGGAATCGGACGTGCAATCGGCGAGACAATGGCTGTCATCATGGTGGCAGGAAATCAGGCGAGAATGCCGGCAGGAATATTAAAGGGAATTCGCACGCTTACGGCAAATATTGTTATGGAGATGGGGTATGCGGCGGATTTGCATCGGGAAGCCCTGATTGCGACCGGCGTGGTTCTCTTTATATTAATTTTGGTGATTAATTTAATTTTCACCTTGATACAGCGGGGAGGAAAGAAGTCATGAAGCAGCAGAAGAAAACTGGAGAAAAACAACATGTAATTTCCCAAATGATGGCGGCTTTGTCTTCCCGTATCATGAAAATAATGTCCTGTGTTACAAAAATTGCAGTGGCAGCCGCCGCTTTTCTGACCATTGGTGTACTCCTTTTGTTGATTGGATTTGTTCTGATAAAAGGAATTCCGAATATAAAACCGGAATTGTTTGCCCTTCACTATACCACCGAGAATGTGTCTATGCTGCCGGCCATTGTCAACACATTTTTAATGACTGCCTGCGCTCTTATATTTGCAGTGCCGCTTGGCCTTTTTACGGCAGTTTATTTGGTGGAATATGCAGGCAGGGGAAACAAGGTGGTTTCTATCATCCGGATAACTTCTGAAACATTATCCGGAATTCCATCCATTGTTTATGGGTTGTTTGGTATGCTGTTTTTTGTGACCTATCTTGGATTTGGCTATTCAATTCTTGCAGGCGCATGCACGTTGGCGATTATGATTCTTCCGCTGGTTATACGCACAGCAGAAGAGGCATTAAAGGCGGTGCCGGACACGTACAGGGAAGCAAGTTACGGTCTTGGTGCAGGACGGTTGCGGACCGTGTTTAAAATTGCCCTCCCGGCGGCTGGTTCCGGGATTTTGGCAGGAATTATTTTGGCAGTAGGCAGGATAGTCGGTGAGACGGCGGCATTGATTTATACGGCAGGGACGGTTGCAGACCTTCCAAACAGTTTGATGTCGTCCGGACGTACGCTGGCCGTACATATGTACGCTCTTTCCGGCGAGGGGTTTTACACAGATCAGGCATATGCAACTGCGGTTGTCCTGCTGGTTTTTGTCCTTTTGGTCAATACACTGTCTGCGTATGTGGCGCGTAAACTAACCAAAGCCTGATATTTGGAGGATAAAATGAATAAGTTTGATATAAAACATATGGAATTATATTATGGAAATTTTCATGCACTGAAGGGGATTGATATGGAGATCAGCGAGAATAAAATTACAGCGCTGATCGGCCCTTCCGGATGTGGGAAATCTACATTTATAAAAAGTCTTAACCGGATGAATGATTTGGTTGAAGGCTGCCGGATTACAGGGGATATTCTCCTGGATGGAATTGATATTTATAAAGACATGGACCCCGACCATCTGCGGCATCGGGTGGGGATGGTGTTTCAGAAGCCGAATCCCTTTCCAATGAGTATTTATGACAACATAGCTTTTGGTCCGCGCACCCATGGAATCCGCTCCAAAGCAAAATTAGACGAAATTATCGAGCAGTCCCTGCGCAGTGCTGCCATTTGGGACGAACTAAAAGACCGGCTGAAAAAAAGTGCGCTGGGCCTTTCCGGCGGTCAGCAGCAGCGGCTTTGTATTGCCCGGGCGCTGGCAGTGGAGCCGGAGGTGCTTTTGATGGACGAACCTACCTCGGCGCTGGATCCGATTTCGACTTCGAAGATAGAAGAACTTGCACTTGTGCTCAAAAAGAAGTATACTATTGTTATGGTGACCCATAATATGCAGCAGGCGGCGCGTATTTCTGATAAGACGGCATTCTTTTTGCATGGTGAAGTGATTGAGTACGAGGAAACCGGCCAACTGTTTTCTATGCCGAAGGATAAGCGTTGTGAAGATTATATCACAGGTAGATTTGGATAAGGAAAAAGGAGCAGATTATGAGAAACAGATTTGAACGTCAATTAAAAAAATTGCAGGACGCATTGATAGAGATGGGGGCGCTTACAGAAGAAGCCATTGACAATGCGGCTGCAGCCATCATCAGTGAGGAAGAAGAACGGGCGGAAAATGCAATTGCCTTTGACAGTGAAGTGGATCAAAAGGAGAAGGAAATAGAGAAAATTTGTCTGGAACTTCTGCTCCGTCAACAGCCGGTGGCGCGGGATCTGCGCCTGATTTCTGCGGCGCTTAAGATGATTACGGACATGGAACGTATTGGGGATCAGGCGGCAGACATTGCAGAAATTGCCCTTTTAAAAAATGCGCAGAAGGTAATTTGCGCCCGTGAAGATGTTGCAAAAATGGCAAAAGAAGCAATTACAATGGTCAATGGTTGTGTAGATGCCTTTGTCAAGTCCGACCTCGTTCTGGCAAATCAGGTAATTGCCATGGATGACGTGGTTGATAACATGTTTAATACGGTACGGGAAGATTTGATTTCTGAGATTAAAAGCGGAAAAACAGAAAGCCATGCAATATTAGATATGCTGATGGTAGCGAAATACCTGGAGCGTATTGGTGATCATGCAACCAATATTGCGGAATGGGTTGTATTTTCAATTACCGGACGGCACCCTGGTGATAAGGAAGGAGAAGATCTTGATGGAGGAGAAGGTCTTTTGCATTGAAGATGATGAAAATATACGGGAGTTAATTTGTTATGCTTTGCAGTCAGCCGGTTATTCGGCGACAGGTTATCCCGATGGTTACAGCTTTTTTGAAGGGGTAGAGCGTGGAGAGGCGCCTGCCCTTGTTTTGCTTGACATTATGCTTCCGGAGATGGATGGCATGGAGATTTTAGAGCGTATTCGAAAGAATGCACGTCTTAAAAAAGTTCCGGTCATTATGCTTACCGCCAAGTCTGCCGAAATGGACAAGGTGAAGGGGCTGAACTTGGGGGCAGATGATTATATGACCAAGCCTTTTGGGGTAATGGAACTGATTGCACGGGTAAAGGCCGTTTTGCGGAGAAGAGAAACCAAAGAAGAAATGCTGACCTGCGGCAATCTTGTCTTAAATCCCATGCGTAGGACGGTTACCGCCAATGGAGAAAATGTGGTTCTGACCTATAAAGAATTTGAAGTTTTGTGGTATCTGATGCGAAATAAAAATATTGCACTCAGCCGGGAACAGCTGACGGAAACCGTATGGGGTTATGACTTTGACGGGGATACCCGGACGGTGGATGTACATATCCGAACCCTGCGGCATAAATTGGGTATTTGCGGCAGTATGATAGAGACGATCCGGCATGTTGGGTATCGAATAACAGAACAGGCAAATGAATGACAGGCGGTGAATAGATGATGGTGCGGAAAATTTTTCGATATATGACATTAATATCCTTTTTGTGTCTGATTTTATCTTTGGGCATTTCATTGGGAGTATTTAATGCCTATTATGGCGAGCGGCTCCGGGAAGAAATGGGAATGGAAGCAAGCTTAATCGCCGCCGCATTGCAGGATACAGAGGATCCGCTTTCATATCTCCGTCAGGCAGATAAAGCTGGTCCGGAAAAGCGGTTGACCCTGATTGATGCCAATGGCCAGGTTATATATGATAACCATGCGGATGCGGGCAGTTTAGAAAATCATCAGGAGCGGCCCGAAGTGATGGAGGCGAAAGAAAACGGATTTGGGATGTCGGATCGTCTGTCGGTCACCCAGGGGACGAGGGTGTATTATTATGCAGTGCGTCTGGAAGATGGGAAGATATTGCGTGTGGCAAGCCATTCGTATAGTGTGGCACAATTGGTAAAAAGAATGGCAATTCCGGTTGGATTGATGTTCCTGATAGTTTTCTTGCTGCTGATGTATCTTTCAGCAAAACTGACCCGGCATATTTTAAAACCCATTGAAGCATTGGACATTGACGCTACACCGAGAGAAGATGTGTATGACGAATTGCTTCCTTTTATAGAGAAAATCCGCGTTCAAAAAGAGGAGATTAAACGGCAGGAACGTAAAATGGGCCGGCAAAGAGACCAGCTTCAGGCGCTGACCCAGAATATGCAGGAAGGAATGTTGATTTTAAATAATGCAACAGAGATATTATCTATTAATCCTTCTGCGGCGAAGATTTTTGATACAGATACATCCATTGTCGGAGAAAATCTTCTGCATCTTACAAGGGAGATGCAGCTGTTAAAAGCCGGAAAAGAGGCTGTGGACGGTAATTATACGCAGCTGGAGATGACACATGACGGAAAGACCTATCGGGTATTTTGCAGTCCGGCATACCGGGGTGAAAAAAAGGGTGCAATTTTGTTATTTTTAGATATTACTGAGTCCGTTTTGGCAGAGCAGATCCGGCGTGAATTTTCGGCCAACGTTTCCCATGAGCTCAAAACGCCCCTGACCAATATCCTGGGATATTCCCAGATGCTGGGGCACGGAATGGCAAAGCCGGAGGATGCCCAGCGTTTTGCACAAAAGATCGAAACGGAGACAGAACGGGTTGTGCGCCTGGTGGATGATATTATCAAGCAGTCCCAGCTGGATGAGCGCAGTTCCTTTGAGAAACAGCCGATAGATATATTGTCTGCGGCACAAAAAGCGGTGGAGCGGCTGGAAGAAACGGCACGAAAGAACGAAATTTCCATCCAGGTTAATGGAATCTCCGCCTATGTTTTGGGGAATGCGTCTATGTTGGATGAACTGATCTATAACCTTACGGAAAATGCGATTAAGTATAATAAGCCTTCGGGATCAGTTGTTCTGCGGATTGAAGAAAACGAAGAAGAGGTTTGCCTTTTGGTTGAAGATACGGGGATTGGTATTCCGAAAGAAGAAATCAATCGGATCTATGAGCGGTTTTATCGGGTGGATAAGAGCCACTCCCGCCAAATTGGCGGAACCGGACTTGGTCTTTCCATCGTGAAACACATTGCTCGTCTGCACCAGGCTAGAATTGAAACGGAAAGTACCCTGGGGAAGGGGACGAAAATTTCGGTCTATTTTCCCAAACTGCATTGATTTTCCGTTGGGAATACGGTATAATTATGATGGTTAAGGAGGGGCGATGATGTCAAAGATTACACAAAATTTAATTATCGAAACCTTCCTGCGGCTTCTTGAAAAAAAGGATTTGCAGAAAATAACGATTAAGGAACTGGCTGCGCTTTGTGAAATCAACCGGAATACATTTTATTATCATTTCAAGGATTTGTATGACCTGTTGGAGACCGTGTTCCGTATACAGGCACAGGAAGTAAAAGAGGCGTGTATCAAGCATATGCCGTGGCAGGAAAATATGCTCCGTTCCATGTCCTTTGCTCTGGAGCATAAAGAGGCGCTTTATCATCTGTATGAGTCGCCCAGAAGGGATTTGCTTGAAAGCTATTTATACAATGTGATCGGCGAGGTGATGGAGCGATATATAATGGAGCAGGCAGAGGGAATGGAGATTGAAAACAAAGACCTGTTATTAATCGTGGATTTTTATAAATATGCGCTGGTGGGAATTTTGTTGGAATGGATCCGCGGCGGTATGCAGGATGACCCGCGCTGTATCCTGGAAAAGGTCGGTGTTTTGTTTGATGGCAGCATTGGGAAAGCCCTTCTCCGATTGAAAAAAAATTAATACAATAGAAAAATCAGACAAAGTCTATCATATGCCTAAAATTTGGGCACACGATAGACTTTGTCTATTTTATGGACACGTGTCGCGTGATATAATTTAACATTAGAAAAAGGATTGGAGGACTCTGCATGGAAGAGAAAAACATCATGTATAAGATTGCGAAGTTTATTGTGGATAAGAGAAAAGCGATCTATCTGATTTTTGCAGTTGCATTGGTTTTATCTGCATTTTCCATCCCGAAGGTAGCGGTGAATAACAGCATTACTTCCTATCTTGCAGAAGATACAGAAACAAAACGTGGTCTGGATATCATGGACAGGGAATTTGTGACCTATGTCACCACCGATGTCATGGTGTGTAACATCACCGCAAAGGAAGCGGAAAAGATCAAAGACCGGATTGCCGGCGTTGAGGGGGTAAAAGAGGTTGCCTATACAGAAGATGAAGATCACTATAAGGATTCAGCGGCGCTCTATAATGTGACGCTGGATGAAAATGAGGATTTGGACAGAGAGCTTCAGATTGTTGACAATATCAAAGCCGAACTTTCCGATCAGGATTGTTATTTTTATTCAAATACCATAGACGATATGTCAAAGAGTCTGGACAATGAGATGAACATGATTCTGTTGATTGCGGCCATTGTCATTCTGCTTGTTCTGCTGTTTACCTCCCAGAGCTATATGGAGGTGCCGGTCTATCTTATTGTCTTTGTTGCGGCGGCAATTCTCAATATGGGAACCAACCTCTGGCTGGGTGAGATTTCTTTTATTACCAAGGCCATTGCCGTTGTGCTGCAATTGGCATTGGCCATTGACTATTCAATTATTTTATCCCACCGGTTTGCGGAAGAGAAAGCGACAAAGGATTCCTATGACGCAATTGTGTCGGCTCTCTCTAAGGCGATTATCGAAATCAGTTCTTCCAGCTTAACCACCATTTCCGGTCTGGCGGCGCTGATGATTATGCAGCTGCGCATTGGGATGGATATGGGACTTGTTCTGTGTAAGGGGATTCTGTTCAGTTTGCTCGCTGTCTTTTTGCTGATGCCGGGATTACTGCTGATGTTTTCAAAATGGATTGACAAAACCAGGCATAGGTCCTTTGTTCCCAGTATCAAAGGCTGGTGTCGGGCAGTTGTAAAGATGCGGTTTGTGGTTCCGGTGATTTTTTTGGTACTCATCTGTTTTTGTGCATATTTTTCGTATCAGTGTGACTTTTCTTTTGACTCAACCTCTGCGGCGCCTACGAGACCTACAGAAAAATCAATTGCACAGAATAAAATTGAGGATCGTTTTGGCGTCAAAAATACGTTGGCTGTTGTGGTTCCGAAAGGAGACCATGAAAAAGAGAAAAAAATATTGGAAAATGTTGAAAAGCTTCCCTACATATCATCAGCGACCGGTCTTGCGAATACTGAATTAAAGGACGGGTACACCCTTACCCAAAAGGTTACGCCCAGAGAGGTGGCAGAGCTGATGGATATGGATTATGGGCTGATCAAGCTGGTATTTCAGGCATATGGCATAGAGCATCAGCAGTATAACGCCATTTTGAGTGATGTCAGCACCTATCGCGTTTCGATTCTTGATTTGTTTATGTTTTTGCATGAACAGATGGATTATGGTGTGGTTACACTTGATGGTGAACAGGAGAAAGCAATCAATGAATTATATGATAAGCTTTTGGATGCCCAGGCACAGCTTGAGGGCGAAGAATATGCGCGGATGGTCTTTACCTATACCTGTCCGGTTGAGAGCGACGAGGCCTATCAGCTGCTTGCGGATGTTCGCAGTGAAGCGCAAAAATATTATGACGTGCCGATTTTAGCCAGCAATTCCACCGGAAGCTATGATTTGCAGTCCTCTTTTCAGTCGGATAACAATAAGATTTCTTTGCTGACTGTGTTGGCTGTAATGCTTATTTTGATGCTGACTTTCCGCTCCTCCAGCCTCCCGATTCTTTTGGTACTCACCATTCAGGGAAGTATCTGGATCAATTTCTCTGTGCCGTATTTGACCTCTTCCAAGCTGTTCTTTTTGGGTTACTTGGTGGTGAGTTCCATTCAGATGGGGGCGACCATTGACTATGCAATTGTTGTGACCAATCGGTATCTTGAACTCCGAAAGGAGGAAGGGACAAAGGATGCGGCCATTGATGCACTGAATCAGTCGTTCCCTACCATCCTGACGTCGGGGTCAATTCTGACCGTGGTTGGATTTTTGATTGGACAGATTTCGACCAATGCAATGATATCTTCCCTTGGAACTGTATTGGGACGCGGAACATTGATTTCCATTATTTTGGTCATGCTGGTTCTGCCGGAGATCATTATGCTTTCGGATAAACTGATTCAAAAGACTTCCTTTAAGGTGGGAGATGAACGGAAATTTGCAGGGAAAAAGAAGAAACAGGGAACGGTGGTTGTAGACGGAAATATTCAGGGCTATGTATGTGGATATGTACATGGTAATTTTCATGGAATCATTCGTGGAGATGTGGATGCAAAAATGGATGTGGGGCGAGCCGCGCTGGAGGCTGCCGATGAAAAAAAGCGTGAGCAGATCCGCAGACTGGACGCCCAGACGGGAATGAACAGGCTGCCCTGTTTGACAGCTGAGAAAGAGGAGGACGGAAAGGATGAATAGAAGGATTTTGGCCGGCTGGATGGCTGCGCTTATGGCAGGCTTCTGTTTTTTGCCCGTCTTTTGCGGTGTGCAGGCGGCGGAGGAGACGGTTACGTTGTCAACGCCGGAGGAATGGGTTACTTTTTTAAAGAGCTGTAACAGCGACCAGTTTTCCCGCGGCCGCCGGTTTGTGCTTCTCAATGATATTGATCTTACCGAAACAGAAGTTGTTCCGGCAACGATTTTTTGCGGGACACTCAGCGGAAACGGATATGCGGTGAAAGGGGTAAGAATACAGGCTGGGGATGAAACCAGCGGGATTTTCAATCGGATCTCGGCCGATGGGATCATACGGGATGTCAATTTTGAGGGGGAGGTGCAGACAAAGCCAAGTGAATCAACCGGAATGTCTGTGGATGAAGTGGTCGGTGGCTTGATGAAGAATGCAGGAATTTCTGGCATATCTCCCACCGAAACCACCGGGAATCTCGGCGGTGTTGCCGGAACCAATGAAGGACAGCTGATCAATGTGACGTTTTCCGGGAAAGTTGCCGGAAAACGTCACACGGGCGGTATTGTTGGTGAGAATAAGGAGACTGGTATTTTGGATATGTGTAAAAACACGGCCGAAGTATCCGGACTGGAGATGACCGGCGGAATTGCCGGTGCCAACAGCGGACGAATTAAAAGTTCAGTAAATGCCGGTGAAATTTGTAAAAGTGCAGGTGAAACAGACCGGGATATTGGCGGAATTGCCGGGTTTTCTGAAGGGGTCATTGAATTGTGTACCAATGAAGGAACGATCGGATGCAAAGGGTTTGGTATCAATACCGGAGGGATTGCCGGCCGGCAGAGCGGTTGTATTTTGGATTCGGTGAACAAAGGAATGGTTTTGGGCAAAAAGAATACCGGGGGTGTTGTGGGAATGTTCATTCCCTATACGAACCTTACTATGTCCATTGATGAACTCAGACAGGATGTGAAAGAACAAAAGGATAATATAAAGAAGGATGTACAGGAAACCAAAGATGATCTTAAAAAACAGGCAGATGCACTTTTGTCAGATATAAGCGGACTTGCCGATATTGGTTCGAAGCTTGGCATTGGGACACTGCTTCCCAGTCTGCTGGAAGCTGGCGGTGTGCTTGGAAACAGCGCCTCACGGCAGGGGATTTTGGATAGTCTGCAAAACACCATTGATTCTTTTGGGAGCGGGGCACAAAGTATTGCAGAAAGTGTAGAGGATATTTCCGGTCGGTTGAGCGAAGATACGGAAGAGTCTTTGGATCTGTTAAATTCGTTGCTTCAGGCTTCGCTTGATGATGTAAATACGGTAAAGGATGATTTGCAGACATTGGGGGAGCGCCTGGACAATTGGACAGCCGACGGAGAGCAGGATTTGGAAGATGCGAAAGCGCAGATTTCAGAGGTGCTGGATGGTGTTCAGGTGGTTTTGGCCAGCGTGGATCGGGCGGCAAATGGCCTTAATAGTGCCGCAACAGCAATTAAAAGGGTGGTGCAGGGGCTGAGGAATGATCTTGGAGATGCGGCAGATGCAATCTGTGCGCCCTTTGAAGCATTAGAAGATATCATTGAAGATGCGGAAAAGAAATTTACAGCTTTGCATAAAACCTTGGAAGACCTGGCGCAGAAAATAGAGGATAAGCTGGAAGAGATAGAGGATAAAGTTGAAAAGAAAAAAGAAGAAGTCCCTTCCGTTTGGGGGAAGATTTTTCCGGTGTTCAATGTGTATGCGGAGGAAGCGAGTCTTGTGGATGTTCTGGATACGGAACAGATCAAAGAAGAGCTGAAAAAGGTAATCAGTGTTGATGTTTCCCTTGACCGGCAGGTTGCCGGCAGTTATGCGGACAATGCGTTGGTACGCTACTGTATCAATGAAGGGGAGATTTCCGGCGGATCGAATGCCGGTGGAGTCGTTGGCAATATGAGTGTGGAATCATTGAAGAAAAATGGAAATGTTCTGTCCTTTCCGGATGGGAAAGCCATTACCTCCGGTATGCTGATTAAGGCGCACGTCAATGCCTGTATCAGTACAGGAGATGTCCTTGCCAAGGCAGATCACAGTGGTGGAATTGCCGGAAATGCAACGGTTGGAACGATCAAAAACTGTTTGGGTACCGGGCGGATTACCGTGTCTGACGGTGGATACGCCGGCGGTATCAGCGGCGAGACGTTTGCGGCCGTGGAAAATTGTATTGCTGTTGCCGAATTGCAGGGAAAGGCAGATATTGGAGGTATTGCAGGAAAGAGCGGGGGAATTACCGGCTGCTATGCCCTTCCAACGATGGAAACAGGCATTGAGCGGAGCGGAGGAATTGCAGGCTCTGCCGAAGGGACGCTGACCGACAATTACTTTATTGATGAGGGGCTTGGCGGCGTCGGCGGGAGCAGCTATGACCGGAGCGCGCAGGCTCTGCCTTTTTCTGATATGACGGGCAGCGAAATCATTCCGGAGAAGATGGTGGGATTTTCGGATACAGTTTGGATGATGGAAAAAGGCGCAGTATGTTTTCCCCAGCTTCGTTTTCTTGCAGAAAATGATGCAAGAATCGGCGATCAAATGAAGGCCCTTTCCTCCTATTATGCGAGTACAGCGTTTAAGGTGCGGTTTTTCTCTGGGGAGACACTGCTAAAGGAGCTTACCGCCTCCTATGGGGAAGTGCTTCCAAAAGAAGAAATTCCTGTTTTGGAAAAGAGAGACGGCTTCTATCCATTTTGGGATAAAAATGCAGAACAGCCCATTTTGCGCCATACAACTTTCCGGGCGGTCTATGATAAAGCTGTGACCACCATTGCCTCTGGGGAAACGCCGCCAATTCTATTGCTGGAGGGTAACTTTAGTGAAGAGAGCAAGGTGGAAGTGGAGCCCACCGAAATTTTTCAGGGATGTGAAGGTAAATATGAGAAAGGGGTGGCATATCGTTTTACCGTCACGCCTGTGCATGATGTGGACGGCGGATTTAAAATGCACGTTTTGGATGAGCGTGGAGAAGGGGATGCCATTGCCGTCTTGAAAGATGGGAGGTTGGAGACGATCTCCTGCAGCCGAGAGGGACGGTATTTGATCTGCGAGATGGAAGAAGTTTTGCCTTTTGTCATTTTAAATAAGAAGGGTTATCGGCTGTGGCTGCTTGGAATTGGTTTTCTGGGACTGTGCCTGCTGGGCGGCGGAATATATTTGGGGATTCGCTGGATAAAGCGTAAGTAAAAAATTGGGAGTTGGTATGTTGTGATGAAAAATAAATGTAGATTTGCGGGAATGTATTGTAGAATCTGTCTAAACTTTTCGGAAAAGGGATAAATAGGGTTTGACTTCCTGTTCACGTATGCTATAATAAGAACAGTATATTGATAAGGAGTGAATGAAATGCTTTCAAAAAAAGTTGCTGATTTGATCAATACTCAGATTAATAAGGAATTGTATTCCGCATATCTTTACTATGACTTCTCACTGTATTATGAGGAGGCAGGCCTTTCCGGTTTTGCCAACTGGTATGATGTACAGACCAAGGAAGAGGTTGACCATGCCATGATGATGGTGAAGTACCTTCAGGAAAATGGTGTTCGTCCTGTGCTGGAGGCCATTGAGAAGCCTGATAAGACCTTTACGGATCATATGGAGCCTTTAAAGGCCGGTTTAGAGCATGAGATCTATGTGACTTCGCTGATTCATAACATCTATGCGGCCGCACAGGAGGAGAAGGATTTCCGTTCCATGCAGTTCATGGATTGGTTTGTAAAGGAGCAGGGGGAAGAAGAGAATAACGCGGATACCCTGATCAAGAAGATGGAGCTGTTCGGCGGTGATGCAAAGGCGCTTTATATGCTGGATGCAGAGCTGGGCGCCCGGGTATATACCCCTGCAACGCAGGCAGAGTAAGAACTTAATAAATCAACAGCAGACACAAAAAATGTGTCTGCTGTTTTTATATTCTGTTCTTTACTTTTCCAGGCTGTGCAGGGGCAAATGTGCCTGCACCTTTTTCACATCCAGGGTGTTGGCGTCCGTGCCTGTCTGCTTGGCCACTGCGGCGGCGGTTCCGGCCGCCTGACCCAGGGTTGCACAGATGGGCATGATCCGATAAGATGCCTGTGCCTCATGGGTGGAGGAGATACAGCGTCCGGCAACCCATAGATTGTTTGTCCCCTTGGGACAGAGACAGCGATAGGGAATGGTATAATAAGTACCTTCCTCAAAGTAATAGTGACTGGTACCGCTGCCCTCCGGGTTATGGATGTCAAT
Source organism: uncultured Clostridia bacterium (assembly GCA_910580105.1). Taxonomy (GTDB): domain Bacteria; phylum Bacillota; class Clostridia; order Monoglobales; family Monoglobaceae; genus CAJTWN01. Next base: position 70,653 of record CAJTWN010000004.1, read on the forward strand.
ATCGTAGTTGCCCTCTGCAATGGCGTCTTCAAATTTGGTGCACGCCACCAGATCCTCGGAGGTCAATAGATAGTTGCCTTCAATCATCCGGCTTTCCCGGGTTCCGATCTGCATGGCGGTGGAGATGAGCTTGGCATTCTGGAAGCCGTCGATATTTTCCTTCAGGAAGTGATAGAGCTCAAACACCTGCTCTCTTGCCTCAATTTCTGCCGTAGTTATATCGAAGGCGTCCACCGGGTTTCGCTTGACAATCCGGGTGGAGTTGAAGTGGAGTACGCCGTCAATCATGGTACCAAAGATCAGAATATCCTCCCGGGGATTCTTGATCTTTCCTGCGGCCTGCCACTCTTGATAGAGGGGATCCATCATGGGGCGTGCCTTTTCAAACTTTTCAATATCCACATTTGCCAGACGGAAGCAGAGGGTCATGGGCTGGCACAGGTGATCTTCCGGGCGCCCAAGATGATAGGGACATCCGCTGAGCACCGCCAGATCTCCGTCACCGGTGGCATCAATGAAGAAGTCAGCGGTAAAGGTTTGATTTCCGGACTTGTTGGCCACAGTGATGCTGGTCACATTTCCGTCGATCACATTTGCGTCCATTAGGTAGGAGTGGAACAGCAAATCAATCCCTTCTTTGAGAACCATCCGGTTTAAGATGAGCTTGAGCCATTCTTCATCAAAGGTGGATTCATTTTCACCCAATGCACCGCAGTTTTTAAGCTCTTCTGCAATCTCCAAAAAGATGCCTCGGCTCAAATAGAATTTTTCATCGTCCTTCCATGTCCAGTAGGCCATGAAGGGGTTGACCAGGTTGTTGGCCGGTGCGCCGCCCAGACAATTGGTGCGTTCAATCAAAAGAACCGAGAGTTTTTCCCGCGCCGCTGCGATGGCGGCGCAGACGCCGGTGAAACCGCCGCCCACGACAATTAAATCATAGTGTTTCATAAAATATATACCTTCTTTCTAAAATAATCACATTATTCTACCGCAGTCAACCGATAGAGTCGGGAACGATAATCGCCGCCCAGTACAGTGTTGAGATCCGGCGACTTGACCGCGTGTTCGCTGGTAATCAGACCATACTGCATCAGCTCATCTCCGCCGCACAGCGTATCATTGAGGGAAACCCGATAGCACAAATTAGGGTCAAGCCCCATCAGGCGGATCCGCTCATAGGGTTCATTGGCTGGGGCGTGGGGTTTGTAATAGCCCACCAGCGCGGTTTTTTGATCTTCCGAAACCACCATCCAGGCCGCCGCTTCATGGGTGAAGGGGCTTTGCAGACGATAGAAGGTTCCAAACTGGAAGAGTGCGCGGTTTTCCTTCATGAAGGCCACCTGTGCTTTGATCTTCTGCTGATCTTCTTCGGTGAGGGTGTTGACATTGAGCTCATAGCCGAATGTGCCGAAGTAGGCGGTGTTTGCCCGGGTTTCAATAGGTGAGATCCGGCCGGTCTGATGGTTGGGAACCGCCGAGACATGAGCGCCGATGGAAGAAATCGGGTAGACCATGGAGGTACCGTACTGAATTTTCAGCCGTTCTGCCGCATCGGTGTTGTCCGATGTCCATGCCTGGGGCGCGTAGTAGAGGAGACCCGGATCAAACCGTGCGCCGCCGCTGGAGCAGGATTCAAACAACAGCTCGGGATAGCGGGTGCGCAGCCGTTCATAGAGGTCATATACCCCCAGGATATAGTTGTGCATGACCGTCCCCTGTTTTTCCGGGGGACAGCCGATGGCGTATACCTCTGACATAGATCGATTCATATCCCATTTGATATAAGAGATGTGTCCGCAGTCCAAGACTTTGCACATCTGGTCATAGAGGTTATCCACAACCTCCTTTCGGGAGAAATCCAGGATATATTGATTTCTGCCGTGGCAGTGGTTTCGCTCCGGATCGCCCAGTACCCAGTCGGGATGGGTGCGGTACATCTCGCTGTCCTTATTGACCATCTCCGGCTCGAACCAGAGACCGAATTTTAATCCCATATCGGTGATCTTTTTGGCCAGACCCTCCACGCTGTTTGGGAGTTTTTCCAGGTTAGAAAACCAGTCCCCCAGGGAGGTGGTATCATTGTTCCGCTTCCCGAACCAGCCGTCGTCCAGGACAAAGAGTTCAATGCCAAGGGCTTTGGCCTTTTCGGCGATTTCCAAAATTTTTTCTTCATTAAAATTAAAATAGGTGGCTTCCCAGTTGTTAATCAGGATGGGACGCGGCCGATCCCGCCAATAGCCTCTGGCCAGCCGGGTTCGATAGAGGGTGTGGTATTGCTGACTCATCCCGTTCAGTCCTTCTTCGGAATAGACCATAATGCATTCCGGTGTCTGGAAGCTCTCACCCGGCTGCAGAGCGACGGAGAAATTTTGGGGATGGATTCCCATCAGTACCCGGGTGGTGTGGAAGGTATCCACCTCAGCCTGTGCCAGAAAGTTCCCGCTATAGACAAAACTAAAGCCATAGACTTCTCCATGTCCTTCGGTGGTTTCCGGGCGTTTCAATGCGATGAAGGGGTTGTAGACACTGCTGCTGCATCCCCGCATGGAGTGAATGCTGGTGACTCCGCTCTCCAGCGGGCGGAATTTTACCTGTCGTTCTCTGGACCAGGTACCGGTCAGCTCCAGCAGTTCATAGTTGTCATCCGGGAGGTCAAGACAGAGACTAAGGGCTTGCAGGAGCTTTGCGGACTCCTTCCCGCAGATAAAGCGGACGCTTCGTGCGATGGCCGATACATCCCGGAAGATGGTGTAGGTGAGGAGGAGCTGTACATCCGTCACCTGGTCATACAGGGTGATGGCGATGGTGTCCGCCTCATCTGCCGATTCGGTATAGGTGGCAGGAAGGCCTTCCAGTCTGGGCTTTCCTGAAGTGATTTGATGGGATTGATAGGTGAAGTCATAGATCCGGCTTCCATTTGGCCGCTCCATAGAGAAAGCTGGATACCGGATGTCGCCGGTGCCGAAGATCGGGTATTCCTGCCGGATGTGTTCCAGGGAAAAGGAAAGATCTCCTTCAAAGGTACAGGCGGCCATGGGGCGGGGGGTGAACTCCAAAAGATGAGAAAAGTCTGCCCGGTCACGAAGGCGCTTCCCGAAATAGAGCTGACCCAGATGCCCGTTTTTCAGCACCGTAAAGATATAGCTGATCTGCTCGTTATAGAGGTGAAAGGTTTTGGTTGATTCGTGAAATAGAATTGCCATGGCAACTCCTCCCATTTTGTGCATATTTATTAAAGTATAGCACGGGGAAATTGCCATGGCAATGCTGTAAAATTTTAATTTTCAATTTTTGTCGGGTTTTCTTTTGTTGTTTGTATGAAGAAGGTAATGGCATCCTGGGGGCAGGTATGGATACATTCTCCGCAGCGGATACACTCCGCCGAATTGGGGGTCTTTACCGGGTCAATGGCATGGGGGCAGGCCTTCTGACAGGCGCCGCATTGGGTACAGGCCGCAGCGTCCACCTGATAGCGAAACAGGGAGATCCGGTTGAAAAAACCGTAAAACGCCCCCAGGGGACAGAGATACCGGCAGAAGGGACGATAGCTCCAAAGGGACAGAACAAGGACGGCGATGAGCAGAAGCATCTTCCAGCTGAACAAAAAGCCGAGGCTTGCACGGAGCGCCTCATTGGTGGCGACCAGCGGGATGCCGGCCATCAATGTTCCCGAAGGACAGATGTATTTGCAGAACCACGGATCCCCTTGGACGCCTGTGCCGGTGACCAGTGCCGGAAGCAGAAAGACAAACAGAACGAGAACCACATATTTCAGGTATTTCAATACCCGGTCGCCGGGCAATACCTTTCGCTTTTGAAAGAATGGGATTTTGTAGAGGAGATCCTGTACCCAGCCGAAGGGACATAGAAATCCGCAGACCAGCCGGCCGATCAAACTTCCGATCAGAATCAGAAAGCCCATGACATAGAATGAAAAGTGGTATCGATTGCTGTTTAATACCGACTGCATGGCGCCGATGGGACAGGAGCCCAGCGCCCCGGGACAGGAATAGCAGCTGAGACCCGGAACACAGATGGCTTTGCTCTTTCCGGTATAAATTTTCCCCTGTAAAAATCCCAGAAGATATCCGTTGGTCAGCGCAGTAAATGCAAACTGAATCCATGGACGGAAGCGGTGTCGTTTGAAAAAGTTTTTCTTATCCAATGCCAATACACTCCAGACATACACGGATTGCTTTGATGAGGACGGTGCCGATCTCACTGCGGACTGCCCCGAAGACCAAAAAGGCAACTGCGATGCAGAGCGCCAGGATGGTTTGAAAATTTCGTTTTAGAAAATTCATCGTTTCAGCCCCTCCAGGCGGGTGTCAATTTCCTGCTTCCACTGGGATTTATTTCGGGGGCCAACCAGGGGTTTGCCTACCTGGGCGCCGTTCTTGTCCACAAATACGGTGGTGGGGATGTACTGAATACCAGCAAGTGCCCCCGTCATCATTTCAATGTCGGGAATGAGGTGGGGGTAAGAGGCGCCGGTTTCTTCCACGATCCCTTTTGCGGTCTGGAGGACATCCTCGGCAGGACTGCCGGAGGAATTCAGCGCATCAGAGAGGAGACCGATGATCTGAACGCCAGTCCCCTGGTATTCCTGTGCCAGAGCGCCCAGATCGGGCATCTCCTCAATACAGGGAGAACAGTAACTGCCCCAGATGTTCACCAGGGTGAGATCGGCCTGGGCAAAGATAGCATCGGTTACTGTATTTCCTTCTAGGTCTTTTAGGTTAAAACTGCCAAAAACCGGTTTGGGACTTTGTGATGCAGTATTCGTGGTTTCTGTGGGTTTTTCTGCCTCCTGACAGGCAGAGAGGGGAAGGGTGAGGCTGAATACAACAAGAGAGGTGCATAGGATACGGATAAACTTACGCATAGTTTGACTCCTTTATTGATAAAGTTATTCTGATTATAGCAGAGTTAAGGTTCTTTTGCAAGAAAAATCGCCGATCCGTTTTGGATCGGCGATAGGGGAACAACTTTAAATTTCGGCCGCCTGGGCTTCGTCATACTGTGCTGCCACATCCTCGGGGAGTTTGGTACACAGAGAAACGATGACAATGACCAGACAAGAGATGATAAAGGCAGGTACCAGTTCATAAACATCAAAGATACCGCCCTTCATGAAGTACCATATAATATCCACGATACCACCGGTGAGCACGCCGGCAATGGCACCCTGCACGGTCATTCTCCGCCAATAAAGGGAGAAGATAATACAGGGACCGAAAGCCGCACCAAAGCCGCCCCATGCCATGGAAACCAGTCCAAAGACCGAACTGTTTGGATTGAATGCAAGGAGAATGGCAATGACGGACACGACCATAACCACAATCCGGCTGATCCAAACCATCTTTTTCTGGGACGGTGTCTTCTTTGCGAAAGAGAGGTACATATCCTCAGTAACGGTAGAGGCAGTGACCAAAAGCTGAGAATCCGCCGTACTCATGATGGCCGCCAGAATTGCAGTCAGGAAGATACCGCACAGAAGCATACCAATGATATTATTCATATTGCCAAAGATACTCTTGATGAGTACCATAAACACTTTTTCAGAGTCGCCGTTTACGATCTGGGTCAGAGAAGCGTTGGCAAGACCGGCGTCAATATAGACCTTGCCCAGGGCGCCAATGATGACTGCGCCGGCCAGGGTAATGATGACCCAGATGCAGGCAATGATCCGCGCCGGCCGGATTTCAGAAGAGGAGCGGATGGCCATAAAACGGGTCAGAATGTGGGGCTGACCAAAATATCCGAGTCCCCAGCCGATGCTGGAGATGAGAAGCAGAACATTGACTGTACCAAAGGTGTCTTTGGGAATCCAGGAAAAGACTTCACCGGTGACCGCCTCTGCCCCCTTAAAGCCCAGCATAGTCTGCTCAAAGCCGCCCAGCTGGGAGATGATGATGAAGGGCATGACGATGATGGCAAGGAACATGATGATTCCCTGTATGAGGTCTGTCCATGCAACGGCTTTAAAGCCGCCCAGGAAGGTATAGCCAATAATGATGATACCGCCGATCAGAAGTCCCCAGGCATAGGGAACGCCGAAAGCGGATTCAAACAATTTTGCCCCGGCTGTGAACTGTGAAGCCGTATAGACCAGGAAGAAGAACATGATAAACAAGGAAGATGCAATACGTAAAATCTTTGTTTTGTCCTTAAAACGGTTTTCAAAATACACCGGAATGGTGATGGAATTGTTGGAAATCTGCGTTTGTTTGCGCAGGCGTTTTGCTACAAATAACCAGTTGAGATATGTACCAATCAAAAGACCAACAGCGGTCCAGATGGCGGAAGTTGTGCCGCTGAACAGCAGATAGGCCGTGCCGGGCAGACCGATCAGGAGCCAGCCGCTCATATCTGATGCCTGTGCAGACATTGCTGCTACCCATTTGTTCAAACTTCTTCCCCCCAGGAAGTAGTCTGACATGTCTTCATTTTTTCTGTAAAACCCAAGGCCAATCAAAAGCATGATAATTAAATATGCTGCCAATACGGCGAGTTCTACAATCGTACTCATTTGCATTTTTTTCCCTCCAAATTATATTGTTTATTTATCTCTTGTACATTTTGCTGTATATTTATCCATGACGGTTGCAGTCAAATTGGATTCATCAACGGTGTACTGAATATCTATTGATGACGGCAGAAGAGAAGAGGTGACGGTTAACGTATCAAAACCTTCTTCTGTATATTCGGCAGAGAGTACGCCGAATTTGATTTTGTGGTCATCTGTTATTGTTATTGTGGTTCCTTTTTTCAAAAGTTTTTCAACCATGGGATTTGCTGCGGAAGCATCATCAAGTCCACTTACTTCGTTGATGGTCCATTCACCAATTACAAGTTCTGTGGGAGATTTGGTTGCCTGCGGTTGTTCTGTGGCCGCCGGCGCTGAAGTTGGTTCTGTAACCGGTGTCTTTCCACATGAACACAGAAGGCTTAATCCAGCGACAGCGGCTGCAGTAATCATCATTGTTTTTTTCATTGTATACCACCTTTATTTTTCAGTCTATGATAAAAAATATCATAGCATATTTATTACATGATTGCAAGTATTTTCCTCAATAATTATGAAATAAGCGTTATCCGGAGATAACGCTTACGTTTTTAGCGGTTTAGTAACCAGATTCCAATATTTAAATAGAGGGCGAAACCGGTCCAAATCAGCGTGGGTAGCATCAGTTTTGCGGCTGTTTTGTCAACAGCGCTGAAAACTATGGTACACAAAGCAGTGAGGACGAAGAGCAAGCCACACCAGATTGCGGCAAATCCCTTAAAATTAAATGTGAAAAAGAAGACTGTCCATAGCAGTTGAAAACACATGACCAGAATGAACAAAATAATGGCGGATTGCCTGTCTTTGGGATGATTCCTGTTGATTCGGATACGATAAAAGGCAATTCCCATAAGAATGTATAAAATTGTCCAAACAATGCCGAATAGATAGGAAGGCGGTGCCAGGGGCGGTTTGACCCAGGCGGCATAGTCGATTGCCGCATTTCTTGTAAAAAATCCGCCAAGCAGGCCCATACCTAATGTGAAAAGCAGGCTGGTAAGTAATTTTTTTAGATTTATTGCTGTAAACATAAAACCACCTCTTGCAAACATTCTATGCAAGAGATGGTTTGTCTATGCTTGTTTTATAACAGGGCATCTGCGCTTTTTCCTAGTCCCGCAAACAAAAGGTCATAAAAGGCAGTTTGATCATCCGCAATTCTCCATTCTCCTTTGGTTTTGATCATGGTAATATCCAGAGTATGATCTGAAACCGGAAGAGGGTCTTTAAGAATTTGTATCAGTTTGTCGGCGGCCATTGTTTGATATTCTGTCTTTGTCATGGAATCAATCTTTTGTTGATATTCTTTGGAAGCTACCATGGAGGATAGAGATTCCAGATACTTTTTCAGTATTTGTCCGTTATCCGGTGAGGAGATAAGCGTATGCAGCCGAACCTCTTTGTGTGTTTTTTCTTCCTGAAAAATGGTGTAGGAGGTTTTCTGCATGGTGTTTATGAGCGCCAGCAAAAGCTCCTGCCGATTTTCTGCTTCTTTAAAAATTTCAAAATCATCAAGAGGGAAATAGATATTGACAGCATCCAAATCGCCGCTGGACAGTGCCTGCATAGTTTGCGCGAAAGCTTGTTGTGCATCCGGTTGTGTTTTTTGGCATCCGGTGAGATAAAAACAAAGCAGTATTGTGAAAAGTAGAATCTGTAAAAAACGCCGCTTCATAAAAACACCTCCAAACGTAATTCTATTATAATAAAAATTGGCGAATATGTCAATCAGGGAAGAAAAAAGAAAGTTTTTCGCACAACTTTGGTCAAGTTTTCATATGATGGTAATGACATCAGACAAGACGGTCATACAAAAATTTTTCAAGACAGAAAGGATGACAACAATGCCTTTTGAACACGAAACACAACCGCTGACAATGCCGCTTGTTGGCTATGCGTATGTTCCAATGCAGCAGGCAGAGATGCGTAATTTATTTGATCCCGAGACAGGATTGAAAAATGGTACCATTTTTCCAATCTTGGCAAAGCCGCTTGGTGTATATGGAAAACAGGTAAATGGCGATAAAATTTTTACGGAGGGAAAGCAGAATGGCAGATAGAATGAATCTTCTTAGACAATTAAGCGCATATGCGTTTGCCGCGTATGATTGGAATCTTTATTTGGACACTCATCCTGATGATAAAGATGGGATTGCAATGTTTCACAAAATGTCAACGCGTGCCCGGGAACTAAAAGATGAATTTGAAAGCAATTTTGGTCCCCTTACAGCAGAAAACTCACAGAACATGGAAGTCTGGGATTGGATAGACAATCCATGGCCCTGGGATAATCATTAGGAGGTAGATAATATATGTGGAGTTATCAGAAGAGATTACAGTATCCAGTGAATATAAAAAATACCAATCCCAAATTGGCACAATATGTTGTGGCACAATATGGCGGACCAAATGGCGAGTTGGCTGCTTCACTGCGGTATTTGTCCCAGCGTTATGCAATGCCGAATGAAATGACCAAAGCGTTATTGACAGATATTGGGACGGAAGAGTTGGCGCATCTGGAAATTGTTGGAACAATTGTCCGGCAGCTTGCTAAAAATGCAACAACTGAGGAAATTGAAAACAGTCCTTTTGGTGCGTATTTCATGAATCATGGCCGGGGCGTGTATCCGGCAGATTCTACCGGAGTGCCTTTTAATGCAATGGCGATTGCTTCTACAGGAGACCCGATAGCAGATTTGGTTGAAAACCTTGCAGCAGAACAAAAAGCACGTGCGGTATATGATAATATTCTGCGTGTTTCGGATGATCCGGATGTGAACGACGTTATCAAGTTTCTTCGTGAACGTGAAATTGTGCATTTTCAACGTTTTGGTGAAGCTTTGGATCAACTGCAAAATATGCCGGCGCAGAAAATGTGTCCGGGAATTGGTACGACCTGCGACAGATAAGTTTAGGATTAAAAACAACTCCATCTTTTCGATGGAGTTGTTTTTAATAAACCACAAATAATAAATATAAATGTGTAAAATTTTCGTTTTCGATTTTGCATTTTTTTTTGCTGAACATAATCAAGAATAAAAAGACCAAACGGAATTACAATAAGTGGTTTTTCCGGCTGTATAAAAAAGAGACCAGAAGGTCTCTTTTATGACTTATCGCTATTTTCCTCCGATAATGCGGAAAGTGTGTCTGTGTAGTAGGCTAGTTTTTGATAATAGTCTGCGTTTAGAAAATAAGAAAAGAAAATATCTACCATAATCAAAACGGGAAATTGGGGAGAGATTACATTGCCGCCGACAAGGTTTTTCGTAACGGCAACCAAAAGCATCTCATCACAAAAAGATGTAAATGTAAAGTCGTTGTTTGCAGTGATGAGCAACGTTTTTGCTCCCCGTTTATGTGCTTGTTTCAGGCTGGAAATGACCTCTTTTGTCTGTCCGCTGATAGAGATACCAATGACCAGATGCTGCGGTCGGACCAGGGCGGTGTTGATTTTCATGATATGGCTGTCTGTGATAGCCTCAATGGAAAGCCCCAGCCGCATAAAGCGGAGTCGAATTTCCTGCGCAGCAAGGCCTGAACTGCCCATTCCATAAACAAAAACCTTCTCAGCCTTGGTAAGCATTTCTGCAATATTGTGCATTTGGGATTCATTTAAAAGTGAAAAACTTTTGCTGAGCAGCTCTTGATAGGTATTTAAAACACTTTTGGTGATTTGTCCAATTCTTCTGTCTTGTTCTTCAAGGCCATTTACATAGTGGAATACAAATTCACGGTATCCTTTATATCCACACTTTTGTGCAAACCGGGAGAGAGAGGCTTCTGAAACAAACAGAAGCTGAGCAATGTGTTTCGCAGAAAAATCCCGTTCTGTCCTGTTTTGAATAAAAAAATCGGCAATACTGCGTTCAACAGCGGTTAAGCTGCCATAGACAGATTCAATCATTGGAATGATGGTTTTGGTATAATGTTCCTGCATGGCACCATCCCCTCCATTTTTTTCATTTATTTATTAAAAAGATGCCGGTTTTCATTTTGAAAGTGATAAAAAGCGCCCAGCATACCTGCATGATTTCTGTGTTTTGCAAAGGCAATATGAAGATTTTCATAAAGTTCCGGCAGCAGATACTTTTTCAAAGCGGCAGAAAGACGCGGCGAAAAATAGGTATCTTCAGCCATGATACCGCCGCCTAGGATGACAGCCTGTGGATTAATTACATAACAAATGTTGGCAATTCCTTCGGCGAGACAATCAACCATGTAGTCAATCTCGTTGATGCAGATAGAATCTCCAGCGCGTGCCAGTTCAAAGATGACTTTGCCGTTGATCTTTTCGGGATTTCCTTTTTGTTTTGCAATGCACCGCAGTAATGCACTTGCCGAAGCCAGTTCCTGAAAAGTTTTGCCGCGCATCTTCATATAGCCGATTTCCATGGCGCTGTGTGTGGCGCCATGGAAAATTTGTTTGTTCAGTAATAAACATCCGCCGATGCCGGTGCCAATGGTCAGGCACAGACAAGGGTCATATCCCTTGCCGGCGCCGGAAATGCTCTCCGCCAGACCGGCACAGTTGACGTCATTTTCAACCGAGCAGGGCAGAGCATATCCATCTTGAATAATTCGTTTCCATTGCGTACCTTTATAGTTAGGGATTTGTGGACCTGAATAGGTGATGATACCCTTGTTTGGATCTACCATACCTGCAGTTGAGAGGGCGATGCCGCCGCACTGCTCTGTTTTCAGCTGGTCATCAATAAGAGATTTTACCCGCCGGACAATTCCGGGACCGCCCTCTTTGGCAATGGTGGGCGTTTGATCGCTGTATAAAAGTTTTCCGTTGGCATCAGCAATTCCATATTTGATGGAAGTGCCGCCAATGTCGATACAGATATATTTATTCATAGGCCCTCCTGGATTGTGAAATTTTGCGTAATGGTGTTCTTACTATGGCGTCAATTGATAATGCGTGCAGGAAAATATTGATATTGATTTTTACATTTTTTCAAATAGGAAGCCGAATTTTGAAAATCACCTTTTTAACGGATGAGGGTTGTTCTTTTGACAGAGCAGTCATGTGGGCATCTTCGGGATAACAGATTAGAAAATCACCGGGTTCCATAAAAACAGATGCTGAAGCTTTGCCGTTGAGAGGAAGAAAGTCGTCCGCTTCAACAAAGGTGCCCTGTTCCATACGGTCAATAAACCCCAGATTGATTTTTTCCCGGCCGCTTATGATATAATGCAGGTCGATATACCTTTTGTGGGCTTCCCAAAAACCATCGGTTTCCGAATCTTTTGTCTGATATTCAACAAGGTTGAAAAACAGGTTATCATCATCAATTACATAGCTGCCTTTTTCATAGCTTTCAAGAGAATGTTCATTGATATAAGCAAAGCATTTTTTTATGTTGTCAGAAAGAAAGTTATAATGATTTTGCTGATGAATGCTTCCGTAAATCATGTCTCATGACCTCCTTTTTCATTTTATATGAAATATTTGTAAAAAGCAAGCGGTATCTTTTGATAGTATTGCTGCCTAACTCTGGGATTTGTAATATATTGTTGTTTCCGGTTTGGCTTCAATATTTTTTCCGGTTATTTTTCTCTCAATTGCACTGTATACAAAACCGACAATCAGTGAGACAGAAATAGAAATCAAGGCGTAAGACCAAGAGGAAATTTGATTCAGGGCAGCAATATTCAGCGGATTATATTTTATAAATACAATGAGCAGTGCCGCTACGATGAAAGCGGCATAGGCACTGTTTTTGGTTGAACGTTTCGTAAAGGCGCCCAGTGCAAATGTTCCGCCCAGAACGCCGAGGACAAGCCCCATAAATGCGTTGAACCATTCGTATGCGGACTTAATTTCACCATTTGCCAAAACAAGAGCCACCAGAATAGAGAGAATCCCCACGCCCAGAGAAACATATTGTGCAATTCTGGTTTGCCGCTTCATTGAGAGCTCTTTTTTTGAAACCAGTGCATGGACGTCAAGAACCCAGCTGGTTGCAACGGAATTCAGACCGGTAGAGAGAGTTGACTGGGATGCGGCATAGATGGCGGCAAGCAGGATGCCCGTGATACCGATTGGAAGTTCATAGGCAATATAGTGAGCAAAAATCTGATCCTGTGCAACACCTTCGGCAAGTGTTGGATTTTGGGTATAGAATACATAAAGAGCGGTACCAATCAAATAAAAAACCGTTGCGATAAAGATAGACAATACGCCGTTGCCAAGGGTCATTTTTGTCAGCTTTTTCATGTCTGTCGTGGTGGTAAAACGCTGCACGATATCCTGACTGGAAACATAAGAAGAACAGGTGTTCAGTCCTGCACCCAGAATAATGATAAAGACACTGTTTTTGATGAATACCGGATCAAACCAGACTTCAGTATCCGCAAGAAATTTTCCGGAGGCCAGCGTATTCCATACTTCACCTACGCCGCCTCTGATTTGGAATAAGAGAAAAACAAGAGCAAAGGATACGCCGATAATCAGAATACTTCCCTGGATAAAGTCTGTCCACAGTACCGCTTTCAGTCCGCCCGTGTAGGAATAAATAATGGCAATTACGCCCATGGCGATAATTAAAACGGTGATAGGAATATTGGTGAGTTTTGCAAGAACCATAGATGGCAGATACATAATGATGGACATGCGGCCAATTTGATAGATGATAAACATAACCGCCCCCAGAATGCGCAGACCTTTGCTGTCGAAACGGTTTTCCAGATACTGATACGCGGTATCAATGCCCAGCCGGCTGTAAAGCGGCAGGAAGAAGCGGATGGTGATAGGGATTGCAACCAGCATACCAAGCTGTGCAAACCAAAGTATCCATGTGCCTCCATAAGAGTTTCCCGCCAGGGACAAAAATGAAATTGGGCTAAGCAGAGTTGCAAAAATTGATACGGAAGTAACCCACCAGGGGATGGTTCCATCCCCTTTAAAGAATTCTTTGCCTTTCATTTCCTTCTTTGAAAATGCAAGGCCGACAAATAAAACTGCTGCAAGATAAACGACCAGAATGGTCATGTCAATCCAGGTAAAACCTACTTTTCCATTCATGATAAAATTCCTCCACAATCGTTACAATAATAATTACATTTCCCCAAAATTGAATAAAGAATAAGTTATGCCAAATATTTTTTATAGATTTCTTTTGCTTTTGCCTTTTGTTCAGGAGAAGAGCTTTCCATCGGGCGGCGGCAGTATCCTGCATGGACGCCCTGCTCTTCCAGAATATCTTTTAATGTTGGATAAAGTCCATTATTTAAAATTGCTTCAATGAAATCGTTTGTGATCTGCTGCAATTCCAAGGCTTCATTAATTTTTCCTTCTTTTGCAAGGGTGAAAATCTGCCGCGCACGAATACCATTGACGTTGTATGTGGAACCGATGGCTCCGTCCACATTCAAAGAGACAGCAGGAAGCATCATTTCATCGAACCCAGACCAGATGAGTTTATCCGGGAAGGCTGTTCTCGTCCGTTCCAGCAAAAAGAAATCTGCCGCTGTGAATTTGATACCGATGATTTTTTCATTTTCAAAGAGTTCTCCAAACTGAGCAACTGTCATATTGACACCGGTTAAAAATGGGATAGAGTAGATAATCATCCGGTTGTCACAGTTGTTTACAATGGTATTGTAATATTCTTTGATTTCCGGGAAACTGAATTTATAATAGAAAGGTGTAACCGCAGAAATAGCATCATAGCCAAGTTCTGTTACATATTTTGCAAGAGCAACGGATTCTTTGATATTGATGGAGCCAACCTGTGCAACCAGACGGGCATCCTCTTTTGCTTCATCTTTGACAATACGGAAAATTTCTTTCTTTTCTTCGGTGGAAAGCATAAAGTTTTCCCCGGTGCTTCCGCCAACATAGAGGCCGTCAACCTTCATGTTGTCAATATTATGACGTACAATTTCACGGATACCCCGTTCATTGAGGTTCCCGTTTTGATCAAATGATGTTAAAAGCGCGCTGAAAATTCCTTTCAAATCTGTGTTTTTCATTTTGCTTCCTCCTTAATTATCATAAATTTGATTCTTCAATTGCATCAACAAAAGTCCGTGTAATGATTTGTGGCCGTGTGATAATAGAACCGACCACCACGCTGTAGCATCCAAGCTCCAAAACCTTTTTGGCTTTCTCCGGGGTATTGATATTGCCTTCGGCAATGACCGGATGTTTGACAGAGGCAAGAATTTGACGGATGATATAGAAGTTATTATCCTCGATCTTCAGATTTTGACTTTGTTTGGTATAGCCAACCAATGTTGTTCCGATAAAATCAAAACCCAGCTGATCTGCAAATATTGCTTCGTTGATGGTGGAACAGTCTGCCATAAGAATTTGCTCCGGATATTTTGCTTTTATTTCATTAAAAAATGCTTCTAATGTTTTGCCGTCCGGCCGCAGGTCATCGGTTGCCTGCAGGGCGATTATATCTGCACCGGATTCGACAACTTCATCCACTTCTTTTATCGTAGGCGTGATGTATACCTTGCTGTCCGGATAGTCCTGTTTTACGATTCCAATAATTGGGAGACTGACATTTTTTTTAATTTCAGCAATGTCTGCTTTTGTGTTTGCCCGGATGCCTGCGGCGCCGCCTTCTTTTGCAGCTCGTGCCATCCGCCCCATAATAAAAGAAGAATGGAGCGGCTCGTGCGCAAGCGCCTGGCAGGACACAATTAACTTTCCTTTGATTTGATTTATTTTGCCCATCTTTTCCTTCCTTTCTCTGTCTTTGTTTATGAACTCGGATTTCAATTGTTCTCTATAATTCCATTATAGCAAATATGATGTTGAAATCAACCGTTTTCCAGTGATAGAAAATGGTTTCACTCATTTGGTTAAAGTGCACAAAACATTTATAAAAATTTATTTGTATTATATATATTGTATAAATGTATGGAAAGTACTTTCAGAAATATAAAAAAGATTGAAATCCATTGTTTTTTACATATAATAAAAGTAGTATTCACAATAATTCGGGAGGTCATACAGATGAGAATCTATGCAGTAAAGAATTATGAAGAAATGAGCAGAAAGGCTGCCAACATTGTTTCCGCACAGGTGATTTTAAAGCCGGATTGTGTATTGGGGCTTGCGACAGGGTCAACGCCTGAGGGGCTATATAAACAATTAAAGGATTGGTATCAGAAGGGGGATTTGGATTTTGCACAGGTGAAATCGGTGAACCTGGATGAATATAGGGGATTGTCGCCTGAAAATGAACAGAGTTATCATTATTACATGAAAAAACACCTGTTCAGCGGAATCAATATAAAAGCCGAAAATACCCATCTTCCCAATGGTATGGCAGAGGATGAAGCAGCAGAATGTATGCGGTACGACAACGTTGTAAAGAGAATGGGCGGCGTAGATTTGCAGATTTTGGGTTTGGGCGGCAATGGACATATCGGATTTAATGAGCCCTGTGAAAATTTTGCAAAGGGAACCCATTGCGTACACTTGACAGAGAGTACCATTGCAGCAAATGCCCGTTTTTTCGATGACCCGGAAAAGGTGCCGGAATATGCGTTTTCGGTGGGAATCAGAACAATCATGATGGCCAAAAAGATTTTGCTGGTAGTCAGCGGAAAAGGGAAAGCAGATGCACTGCATAAAACACTGTTTGGTCCCATTAATCCGAGGGTTCCGTCTTCAATTTTACAGCTGCATCCCGATGTAATCATTGTTGCAGACGAAGAGGCGTTGTCTCAGATTGACCGGAGTGATGATAAGAGCGGCGATATTTATTTTTGCTAGAAAGGCGGAAAAAATGAAGATAAAAAATGCGTTGGTTTTTACCGAAGATTGTACATTTCAAAAGCAGGATCTTTGTTTTCAAAATGATAGGATAACAGATCAAAACTGTGAAGAGATGAGCATAGATGCCGAGGGTCTTTATGCAATTCCAGGATTGATTGATATTCATTTGCATGGGTGTATGGGACAGGATTTTTCTGATGGGACGGACGAAGCGCTTAGAACAATAGCAGATTATCAGGCAGAATGTGGGGTGACTGCATTTGCGCCGGCTTCAATGACACTTTCAGAAGAGATGCTGTATAGAATATTCCGGAATGCGGCACAGTACCGGTCAGAAAGCGGGGCGATGTTTTGTGGTATTCATATGGAAGGTCCTTTTTTCTCGCCGGAGAAAAAAGGAGCACAAAACGGGGCATACCTTCGGGAGCCGGATGCAGCGATGTTTGACAGACTGTATGAGGCATGCAATGGCTTGATAAAAATTGTTGATGTTGCACCGGAGCGGCCGGGGGCAGCAGAATTTATAAAGAAAGCATCTCAAAAAGCAACGGTATCTATTGCCCATACCATGGCAGATTATGATACAGCCAAAAAAGCTTTTGCGGATGGTGTACGTCACGTTACGCATATGTGGAACGCAATGCTTCCGTTCACCCATCGTGCGCCGGGTGTAATTGGCGCTGCATTTGCGTCAGATTGTACAGTGGAACTTATCTGTGACGGTATTCATATTCATCCCGAAGTGATGCGTGCGATGTACCGGCTGTTTGGTGCACAAAGAATTGTTTTGGTAAGCGATAGTATGCGCGCAACAGGATTGTCTGATGGAGAATATACCCTGGGCGGGCAGAAAGTTTGGGTAAATGGTCTTCTTGCTACGCTGGAAGATGGCACGATTGCCGGTTCAGTTACCAATTTGATGGAGTGTATGCGGCAGGCGGTCCGGTTTGGAATCCCCCTTGAACACGCAGTGCAGAGCGCGGCAGTGAATCCGGCAGGCGTAATTGGGATGGAAAGAGAAATGGGCAGCCTTTCCGCAGGCAAGCTTGCCAATATTGTTCTGTTGGATAAAGAATTGCAAGTGCAAAAGGTGTTTATCCGAGGGAAACAGGTGTAGTAATGATTTTCCTGTATCATTACGGCTGCATGCCAGCGGCTAAAGAAAATATGCGCCGGACATTACGCCGGCGCATATTTTAGTCATCTATTGGGGTTAAAATTTTTATAATCGTATGAATCATCTCCATGATGACATCTTCCTTTTCAGGAGGAAGTTTGTGCATAAGGGCGATAAGTTTTTGAACTTCTTTTACTTCATTTGGATTTTGATAGAGGATATCATTTATGGTTACATGGAGGGAATTTGCAATCCGAAGAAGAGTTAAAATGGTAGGATTTGCCATGCCTTGTTCAATAAGCCTGAGATTTGATAAGCTGATTTCTGCTTCCAGAGCCAATCGTTCTTGAGACATATTACGCTGGCATCTTAAGGTTCTAATATTTTTTCCAATAATCGTTTGTTGTGTTTTCATCTCAAAGCACTCCTTCTTTTATCACTTAACATTATTATATAACCAGTAAAAAAGTCATACAATGTGATATATTGACTAATTATTTTGGAAAAGTAACTTAATTAATAATATAATGTCGGTTTGCCGATGAAATATTGGGGACGGATTATAACAAAGTGATTACATCGGAAAAAAAGGCTGGACAGCACATCGGTCTTATGATATTTTATGAAAAAAGAATTTATAGAATTGTGGTAGATTTGGGAGGAGAAATATGGGAACGGAATTGAAAAGAAAGTGGAAAATTTATGTTATACAGCACGCCCACACAGATATTGGATATACGCAGCGGCAGGAAAAGATTACTCGGTATTATCAGGATTTTATCCGTCAGGCAATGCAGATTCTTGACAATGCCCATAGCGGAAAAAATAAGGAAGATGAAGGATTTAAATGGCAATGTGAAAATCATTGGCAGGTAGAAGTCTTTTGGCAGACGGCAACAACAGAAGAAAAAAAGAAGTTTTGTCAATATGTTAAATCCGGGGAAATTGGATTGTCGGGTAATTTTTTGAATCTTTGTGAGCTGATCGATTGGGATGTACTTGATTATCATATGGAAGCGGCGAGGGTGTTTGGCGAACAAATCGGCTATCCAATACATAGTGCAATGACCGCAGATATCAACGGATATGCCTGGGGTTATGCGGATGCCCTCTATAACCATGGGTTTAAAAACTTTTTTTCCTGTTTGCATAGCCATCATGGTCTGGCGGTGACGAAAAAAAAACAACGGCCATTTTTGTGGGAAAGTCCGCAGGGAAATCAGCTGCTTGTTTGGATGGGGGATCATTATAATTTGGGAAATGACCTTATGCTCTCTCCCCATACGCGGCTTTCGTATTTGTTTGAAGATAAGTATTCTTATGATATGGAACATCGTCTGTTCCGGGAAGATGCCGGGACAACGGACCGTCAGGAGTTAGAAATTGCTGAGTACCGCGTCCGCAATTATCTGGAAAATTTAGAAAAAGAAAAATATCCGTGGGATTATGTACCTATAATGGTTTCCGGCGCAATGACAGATAATGCTTGTCCGAATGCTATGATACCGGGCCGTCTGCGGCAGTTGAATGAAATTTTTACCGGACAGGTAGAATTCCAGATGGCAACGTTGGATGATTTTTTTGCAGAAGTTGAAAAGGATAAGGACACCTTTCCTGTTTTCCGCGGGGACTGGCCGGATTGGTGGTCTGAAGGAGCGGGCTCAACGCCGGGAGTTGTTAAATTGATGCGCAGTGCGCAGCGAAAATACCATATCTGCCGGAAGTTGGATCGGGAGCAGCAACTGGGTGACAAAGCATTAATGGATGAGGCTGCAAGAAATATTATGCTCTATGCAGAACATACCTGGGGCTATTCTGCCTCAATTACTGAACCCTGGTCGACGATGGTAAATGAGTTGGATTTGCGCAATGCTTCATATGCCGTTCAGGCAGATACGGCGGCCTCTAAAAATTTAGATTTAATACTTTCCAAAAAAGGAGAGAGCAGTATTGCGGTAGGGCGGCCGCTTCGGTATAAGGTGGTCAACCCTCATGAACGGGCAATTACAGAAGTTGCGGCATTATATGTGGATTCGTGGGAATATATAGACGGAACGGCTTTTGATCCTTTGGCAAGTTATGAAGTCTATGATGAAAAAACAGGTGAAGTGTTTGTCTGCCAATGTGAATTAGAAGCCCGCGGTTATCGTCTGGAAGTCCAGTTGGTGTTGGCGGCCGGAGAGGAACGGATGCTGCGTGTTCGTAAAGCACGGCAGACCAAACTTGAAACAACTGTCAATACTGAAATTGTAAATGGTACCGATCGTGTTAAGGATGTAATCATTGCAAATATGGCAGAAATGCCATTCTATGTTGAAAATGAGATTTTTGCTGTGACGATTGAAGAGAAGAAGGGGATTGTTTCTGTTATTGACAAAAAAGACGGAAAAGAGCTTTTGCGGTCTGATGCACTTCCTTTATTCACGGCTGTATATGAGGTGACGCCATTTGGAAACGAGAATGTAAAATCTGTTCGTTCCAAGATGGGAAGAAACCGGAAATCCATAGCAACCAACCGGTTCGTTGCAGAACTTACTGACAGTAAGGTTGTGATGTCGGGGCCGCTGTATACGGCGCTGGAATTGACCTATCAATTAGAGGGGACACGGTTTTTCCAGATATATGTGAAAATATACAAAAATTTACCCCGGATTGAAGCAACGGTCCGCGTGCATAAAGAAAGTGTTTGGGAGCCGGAAAATCTGTATTTGGCGCTGCCGTTTGGTTTGAAAAATGAAGTGAAATATATTGATAAGACGGGGTGCATTCTGCGGCCGGGAATAGATCAGTTACCCGGCAGCAACCAGGAATTTTATATGCTGCAGAACGGACTCAGTATTCATGGGGAAGACAAAACGGTGGTTATTGGTTCGAAGGATGTTCCGCTTGTTGTATTTGGTGATTTGAAGGCAAAACCTGTTCGGCTTTGCGACGGGGAAAATGAGGAATTGAACCGGTCGGTTTGTTATTCCTGGATGATGAATAATTATTGGGAAACAAACTTCAAAGCAGAGACGGGTGGTTTTTATGAATTTACATATTCGGTGGATTTGCTTGAAAAAACGGAGCCAAAAGAAGCGCTGGAATTTTGTGCAGAACGGAATGAAGGTATTTTGGTTCTGCGAATGGGAAATTAAGTATATACGAACACAAAAACTGCGGGATATATTCCGCAGTTTTTTGTTTGTATAAAGAATAAGAAATATTAGGGAATTTGTTTTGTGGATGAAAATCCAAATGTTTTGTATGATTTCTATCCCCTTCGAAGAAAATTTTATTCAATATCTTTTAAGGCAATAATTGCAAGACCTTGGCCATAAAGCGTTGGAGTGATAGGAATATTTTTATAACCATCCGCGTCTGGCATGACTGGCGTACCGGATGAAACGCCGTCAACCTCACCATTTTCTTTTACTGCGTTCTGTACTGCACGGATGGCCTTCTGCCAAACCGGCTGATATTCTGTGCCAATCAACCCTGCGTCCATTGCCAGAAACAGCCCTGCGGCAATGGCTGCGGTTGCAGAGATTTCGGTATAGGAAGTTGGGTCGTCCAAAATTGTTGAAAAACCACCGTCTGTACGCTGTACTTTGGCAAGTGCGTTTGCATGCGCTTTTATGGCTTGTTCAATTTTGTCTCTGTCATCAAACGTTCCGGATACGTTCAAAATTTCCATGCTGGAATAAAGAATCCATCCGTTTGCACGGGCCCAGCGAATGGCACTCATATGGTCTTTTTTTGCACCATTGTAGCCATGAAAGTAAAGCCCATTTCCGTCAGACAGAAGTCTGTGATGAATTTTCAATTGCTGTATGGCGAAATCGGTATATTTTTTTTCTCCGGTCATGCGACCGAGCTTTGCAAGAAAAATACAAACCATGAACAATGTATCGGCCCAAACCTGGTCTGAGAATCCTGGAACCGGTTCTGTTACGGTATGTTCAAGTCCTCCGTCCACTGTGCGCGGCGCATTGCTGAGAATGTCATCTGCGAGTTCCAGACATACCTTTAAATAGTCTTCATTTTTTGTCTCTTCGTAGAGAGAGAGGTAGGTAAGAAGCGGCGCGGCAGAATTGATGGTCTTTTGCTTATAGGCATCTTTGACGTGTCGGTTTGCCCAATCGGTCAGAAAATTCAGATATTGAATATCTCCGGTTGCTTTGTAAGCGTGAAAAATGCCGTAAAGCCCTACGCCGGGAACCCAGTCAAAGGGTTCAATGTTCATCGCCCAATCGGTATCCTTTCCATAAACCATGCGGTCTGTAATCTGTTGAATTTGTCGTTTTACCATGCGTTCATCCTCCTTGTGTGTTTGGATTTATTATATCACAGCCAGGAAATCTTGCAAGCGTATTTGTTTACAAATTGTTAACAAAAGAATTGTAAATAAGTATTGCAAAGACTGGGAAATAGGATTATAATGATAGCAAGTTATTAGTCACGTGTCGATTATTGAAAGGAGAGAGAAAAATGGGATCCAAAAAAGGTTTTGGTACATTTTTAGCAGTAGGGGCAGCAGCAGCGATGGCGGCGGCGCTTGCCAAAAAAGCAAAGGATATTCATGATGAAAATCAGCGGGAGATTAAAATGCAGATTATTGGAGGCCGGAATTACGACCACATCCATGCGTATTTTATCGGCGGCGGTCTTGCAAGTATGGCAGGGGCGGCATATCTGATTCGTGACTGTAATTTTAAAAGTGAAAACATCCATATTTTTGAAGGAATGCCAATTCTGGGCGGAAGCAACGATGGCATTGGCACGCCGGAAGGCGGTTTTGTCTGCCGCGGCGGAAGAATGCTGAACGAAGAGACTTATGAGAATTTTTGGGAGCTTTTTTCTACCATACCTTCCATTGAAAACCCGAAAATAAGTGTGACAGAAGAAATATTAAATTTTGACCATGCGCATCCAACCTGTGCAAAAGCGCGGCTGGTGGATAAAAACGGACAAATTTTAGATGTGACAAAGATGGGATTTTCGAAGGATGACCGGATGATGCTTGGGAAGTTGCTGGTCACACCGGAAGAAAAGCTGGATGATATTACAATTGAAGAATGGTTTGCCGAAACACCGCACTTTTTCACAACAAATTTCTGGTATATGTGGCAGACCACATTTGCATTCCAGAAATGGAGCAGTGTGTTTGAGTTTAAACGATATATGGAGCGGATGATTTTTGAGTTCAGCCGTATTGAAACCCTGGAAGGTGTTACACGGACCCCTTATAATCAATATGACAGCGTTATACGCCCCATTCATGCCTATTTAGAGGAAAAGGGCGTTGCATTTATCAAAAACTGCACGGTTACGGATATTGATTTTGCAGATGGAAATAACATTACAGTTACCGCTTTACATCTTTCAGATGAGGATGGGGAACGTATTTTGGAGATTAATCCCAAAGATCTTTGTATGGTAACAAATGGATGTATGACCGATTGTGCAGTTTTGGGAGATTTGGAAACACCGGCAAGATTTGAACCGGAACATCCCATTTCCGGCGAATTATGGGCAAAAATTGCGGATAAAAAGCCGGGGCTTGGGGATCCTAAACCGTTTTTTGGAAATCCGGAAGAGAGCAATTGGGAGAGCTTTACCGTTACCATGCGAGGGAATAAACTGCTGAAAATGATTGAGAACTTTTCCGGGAACATTCCAGGCAGCGGTGCGTTGATGACCTTTAAGGATTCTAATTGGCTGATGAGTATCGTTGTGGCTGCGCAGCCGCATTTTGTTAATCAGGAGGCAGACCAAACCATTTTCTGGGGATATGGCCTGCATACCAATCATTTGGGCGATTATATTAAAAAGCCGATGCGGGATTGTACGGGCCGGGAGATTTTGACAGAATTGCTATATCACCTGCACTTTGAAGAGCGGCTGGATGAAATAATGGATGATGTAGTGAATGTAATTCCCTGTATGATGCCTTATGTAGATGCGCAGTTCCAGCCAAGGAAGATGAGCGACCGGCCACCGGTGGTACCGGAACGTTCAACCAATTTTGCAATGATCAGCCAGTTTGTTGAAATCCCGGAGGATATGGTCTTTACGGAAGAATATTCGGTTCGTGCGGCAAGAATCGCAGTTTATACGCTGTTGGATTTTCCAAAGGAAATCTGTCCGGTTACCCCATATAAAAAAGATCCGAAAGTCCTTGCGAAAGCGTTAAAAAAGGCAATGAAATAAAATGATTGATGAAAGAGCGTGTTTGATATGTACCCCAAAAGTGTCTGACTTTTGGGGTGCATTTCATTTTACGATCTTTTTTGTTTAAAAAGTTTACCGCAGGCATCTAAAGTTTACCGCCTGTTGAAAGTCTGATAAAAGTTGTATAATGTAATTGATATATTATCAGGTATAATGAGGAGGAAAAGACATGAAAAAAAGAATGTGGGCAATGGGCATGGTACTGTCAATGATATTGACAATGCTGGTATCATTGCCTGTTTTTGCAGAAGAAGAGACGATTACTGTCCCTGTGGAAATTACAGGCATGTACGCGGGGGAAAACGCGTGGGCAGGAGCAACATATACATATAAATTAATTGATGGAGAGCCAGAAACGGGACAATTAAATAAAACGCCGTACCCCATTGGTTATATATCCAATGGTAAATATACGTTTAAGTATTTTCCGTCCCTTGGCAGAATTGCAAATAATGAACAAGCAGCTAGTTTTTCTTATGTGACAGGGCATGAGGGGGAGGATGTTGTCATCCCGACACAGATTGGCGCATTGAAAGACGCACATATTGATTATCCGGAAAAAGAAATTGTTTTGTATGCACAAAATGCGAACTACGGAATTTTTCGCTGGGCATCTTCGGTAAACAATGCAAAAATTATTATCCCGGAGGGGGTAACGAAAATACCCGATTGTGTTTTTGGACAGATGGATGGCGGTTCAAAAACAGAGATCCTTCTGCCGTCTACGCTGACCACAATTGGCAGCAATTCTTTTGCCATGTCTTCCGGCGGCGGATTGCTGACGGATATTATTATCCCGGATTCAGTGACTGCGATTGGAGGCAATGCTTTTTCAAACTGTCGTTTTTCGCATCTTGTTGTTCCTGCGGGAGTAACCAAAATTAATAGCGGTACCTTTGCGTTTATGAGAAATGTGACAGAGGTAACCCTGAAAGGGGAAGTGACCGAAATCGGCGGGACGGCATTTCGTGAAAATAAGGCGCTGAAATCGTTCACATTTGAAGGAAAAACTGCACCGACATTGGCGTCAAATACCTTCCAGGGAGCTGCAACAAATTTCACCGTTTACTTCCCGGCCAATGGTGTGGGTTATGACGATGAAGCGTTCCGAAGCGTGTTTCCGGCAGGTGTAACTTTTGAGCGCCTGCCCGGGGTTCCGGTGGCTCTGGGAGTGAAAATTGACGGTAAAAATGTTGTGGGAGAAACATTAACCGGTATTTATGAAAAATATGAAGATCCGATGGGGAACACCGAGAGTGGTTCTACGGCAACATGGCGCCGTGCAGATGATAAAGCTTTTCAGGTGAATGTGGAAGAGATAAAAACAGAGCCGATTTCTGCCGGACAAACTTCCTCTTATACACTTACGGAAGAGGATAATAATAAATATATTCAGTTTGGGGTAACGCCAAGGCATAATGGAACAGAATTAAACGTTGGTGATGAAGCGAAGGTCGTATTTTCTGAAAAGATTCGTATGCCAATTACAAAACCGGCAATTACGCTGTTGTCGCCATCCAATGGATACCGGATGCTGCAAAACAGTGAAATTCAGCTGAAAGCAGAAGCAAGCTGCGACCTGACGACGATTACAAAAATTGAATATTATGTGGATGGAACCCTTTTTACATCGGTAACAGAAGCGCCGTACACAGTAAATTGGATAGGAAATGAGATTGGTAAACATTCTATTTATGCGAAGGCATACAACGGACTGGGAGAAAACACAGATTCTGAGACGGCGGTGATAGAGGTTCTGGATCCGACAGTCCCGCTGGAGCCGGTATGGGCAGAGAAGTGGTCGTATGATTTCAGTGAATTTGGCGGCACTGCCTATGATGGAAAGCAATTCACCAGCAGCGCAGAGCTTTCTGCATTTCCGGGAAATGAGCCGCCGACTGTTCAATGGTATAGCTGTACCATCGAAAGCGGTCAGGGGGAATTTGGAAAGGAACCCGGGGATTACTATATGCGTCTTACTTCCGGTCCCAAGTCGGCTGAAGCTGCACGCCTTTACTTGGGATTGGGAAATTTGGATAAACCGGTCGAGACACTTGTCGCACAGGCAGATGTCGCTTTTACCACCACGGATGAAAACCGCTATATTTTTTCTTACCGGACACCTAAGGGTCCCTGTGATGGATTTATTTTTACAAATGGCGGAACCATTGCATATCGCAGCAGTGGGAATAAATGGAATGACGTAAAAGATGAAAACGGCCAGAACATGAAATATGAAACTGGCGTTTGGTATCATTTGTCTGCTAAATTTGACTTTGTAAATAAAGAAATTACATATTACATTGAAGACAAAACCAATAATATCTCGAAAGAAATTAAAACCACGCCAATTGATTTAAATACCTTTACGTCCACATCAGAAATTTCGTTCAAGGGAACCCATGATAAGTCCAAATCCGGAACAATTTTGATTGATAATTTATTCATAGGCCAGGAACAGGAAACATATGTGTATTCTTCGCTGACTTCGCCAAAAGCGGGCTATCAGTTGAAAAACCAGGTGGTAAACTTTACCGGATATGCAAAGGACAGCAGGGGAAATGCCATTCAAAAGGTTGAATTTTACAGCGGCGCTGAGAAAATTGCGGAAACGACCCAGGCGGAGTATAACTTTACCAAAGAGTTATCGCCGGGGGTGTATAATATTGTTGCAAAGGCAATGAGCAGTGATGGCATGATTGGTGAATCAAAGCCGGTCCGGGTTGTTGTCGACAGTGTGAAAGTGCCTTCCAATCTGTATGGGGACAATATGATTCTGCAAAGGAATAAAGATATACACATACGGGGAATCGGTATTGACGGAACAAGGGTGACAGTTGATCTTGGCGGAGTTACGGCGGATGCAGTGGTCAGCGGCGGAAAGTGGGATGCAGAGCTACCCCCACAGCCGGCAATCAAAAGTACAACGTTGACCATCACCAGCAGCGATGGTGTTGTCAATACTTATCATAATGTTGCAGTGGGCGAAATCATTCTTTGTAATGGTCAGTCCAATATGGCTTATGAACTATATAAGTTTTCCAGTATATCCGGGCAGGCAGACAAAGATTATCCGGATATTCGGGTATTCAAGGGAAGTGAAAAAACCAGCGGAACGCCACAGACAGAATGCACGACAGGAAGCTGGAAACTGGCAACACAGACCAATGCACAGAATTTTTCCGGGATTGGGTTTGTTACTGGCAAAGAGTATTATTTGTCACAGAATGGAGAGGTGCCGGTAGGCTTAATTTATGCAGCGGTTGGTGGTACCAACATCAATCTTTGGGTTCCGAATGAGGCCTATATGTATGACCCGGATTTAAAGGTACAGAGAAAGGGTGCAACACATTATAATACATATGTTGCACCTTGGAGAGACTTTACCATTGGTCATGTTATATGGTATCAGGGAGAAGCAAACACCTTCTTCAGTAACAATTATGAAAAAATGCTTACAGCCTATATTGATTATATTCGCGAAGATTTTCGGGATGAAAGTATAAACTTTGTAATTTTCCAGCTGCCAATTTACGATTATTCAACGTATAATGGCGGAGGAAGAACGGCCGTCGGTGTTCGTGAAGGGGAGTTCAATGTTTCAGAGCGGCTGGATAATGTTGCAACAGTTGTGGGTGTGGATACAGGTGAATTTAAAAATATACATCCGAATGATAAGCTGCCTTTAGCGCAGCGCTGTTCATTGGCATTGCAGCATTTTACAAATCCGGATGATGAAACATTGGTATGGAAAAGTCCTTCCTTTGATCATTATGTGCAGGATGGCAATACAATGACAATTTACTTTAAAGATGTGGCAGGTGGATTGAAGACTAAAGATGGGCAGGCGCCCCGCGGGTTTAAAATTGCAGGTGATGATGGTATTTTTAAAGACGTTGCAGTTGTCCTGCAAGACAATACGATTGTAGTGGATACATCCTCTGTCACGGGAACACCAAAGGTGCGTTATGCCTTTGAAGACGGCCCGGCTTTGGTGAGCAATAAATCTACTTTGAATCTTGTAAACAGCGGTGAGCTTCCTATGGCGCCATTTAGGACAGATACGGAAAAATATCACTTCAAGACCTGGGTAGACGGTGTGGCGGTGAGCGACCCATATAATTATGTTCCGATGATACGGAAAATTACCTGCACAAATGTGGTGGGCGGAACCGCAGAAATCACAGTAAATGCCCGGGATTATGATGACGCAATTGCGAAGGTAGAGGTATATGCAGATGGAAACCTGTTGGGGGAAGCAACCAAAGTTGGAGAAACAGAATATCAGTATACGTGGAATGGCGCAACCGCAGGAAAGCATACCCTTCATGCAATTGCTACGGATATTGAAGGTGCGGTCTCAACAAAGCAGGATTCATCATTCTCCAATCCCACAACCGTATCACCAAGAAAATATACGGTTGAGCTGACAGATGAAAACACATCAATCATTCATGGATTCACCAATCTTTCAAACCAAACGATCAGTCATTTTGGCGGTGCAGACGGTGTAAAGGTGTCGGCCAATATTGTTGGAACAGAAAAATTGGTTGTCGCTCTCTATCAGGGAGACAGTCTTGTCAGTGTGACAACGGTAGAGGGAGACAGTTATACATTCACAGAGGAGCAGTTAAAGGATGTGACAGAAATACGTGCATTTTTGATGGACACAACAGAAGGCTTTAAGCCGGTTAGTAAGTCAAAGGCACTGCCTAGATAAAAAACAATGAGATAAAGGAAAACAATTTGTCAAAACAACCGCTTATAGCGGTTGTTTTGTTTTTATGGCGCTTTAAGGCGTGAAAATAACCCCCAGTTCTACAGGGGGAAGATAAAAAACTTTGGCATGAGAAAACCTCCATGAAACAATAGTAAAATGGTTTGGCAGCCGCATTACTAAAAAATATCAAGGAGGTTTTTACAATGTAAAAGAAAATCACAAATGAAATAAAAAACGCTCATTCCCAATATAGGTATTAATATCGTATAGTATTATATTGCGGCAAAGTATCGGTGTAAAGGAATATATGGGAAATTAAAACGGGGTATAGGTGAAATACGAAGAAAATCCTTCAAACAAAAGGAAATAGAAAATATGGAAACCAAAGCGTGTTCGGACCCAATACATATACGAGTAAGAAATCCGCCATACATAAGTATAGATTGTTTCATAGAATTTATGAAGGGGGGAAATACGTCAAAGATATTCGAAAGACATACAAATATGGAGCGGGAAAGTTTAGGTGCAGAGTCTATAATATGGATGCAGAAGGAAAAAATAAAAAGGAAATCGCGGAGTATATCCGAAATCAGCTGGAAGAAGATAATGCCGCAGAGCAAATAAGAAAGAATATAGGCACTCGTTTACGGAAAATAAGAGTAAGCAGAGAAAAAAACAGCCGCATGTGAGCGGCTGCCAAAGATGATAACTTGGTGTCAAACTTTGATGCCCTTTTTAGGGTTTAAACTTGTAGTCCCTTCCAGGGGCTGGTCAAGCCAACAGTTACTGGTGGCCATGACTCTGGAACGAAAATTACTGTCCGTGCCGATAGTTTCATACGACTTTTGCTATACCGAATGCCCTATGATCTAAGCAAAGTGAAGAATCAAATTATATGGCATAAAAATATATTTGATTTTAATGTGGAATAACGGAAGTAACCATTTAAAAAGTACATAGGGCAAGCATTGCAAATGAAAGTAATCCAATGTGCCTATAGGTTCGGCTGATAAAAGGCCAGAAGGAGCAGTTCAAGCCATCCACGGTCGGTAGTCATGTCGGAGAAGCAAATAAAAAACAGAGCTTATTAAAGGCTCTGTTTTTTGTGTATATTCTCTTTTATGCTAAAACAGGCCGGGGATATTTAATCCGCCTGTCAAAGCGCCCATTTGAGAAGCACTGTCAGCATCTACTTTCCGCATACCCTCATTGACAGCAGCAACAATAAGATCCTGAAGCATTTCAATATCATCGGGATCAACCACATCCGGGCTGAGTGAAATGGTTTGTACCTCACGCTTGCCGGAAATGGTTACCTTAACAGCGCCGCCGCCTGCGGTTGCTTCATAGGTTTTTGCTTCCATCTCTTCCTGCATTTTTGCCATTTGTTCCTGCATTTTTTGGGCTTGTTTAATCATTTGATTCATGTTTGCGCCGCCGCCCATGCCGCGCGGGAAACCGCCTTTTGCCATTTTTTTCTCTCCTTTATGATTCTTTTATATGCATTTTGTCGCCAAGCAGATCTTTTTTGCCTGCAATATCCAGGATGGAAGGTTTTTCCGTTTTTTCATCGGAACTTCCTTGGTTCTTTTGTCCCTTAATATAGGCTGAAGCCTGAAGATTTTCTCCGCTCACACGGCTGAATAACGCAGATAAGTATTTCAGACCGTCAGGGGTAGAAATTTTGTCATAGGCGAGTTGTGTTCCAAGTTCAACTTCAATGGTATTGCCAACTTTATATGCCGCCGCCCGATACATAAAAGCAAAAAGTTTTTTGCTTTCATTTTTAATCTCTTGCAGAGCCTCTGCCCACAGTGCCCAATTTTTGCCTGTATATTCGTCATTTGGTGATGACGGAGGGGGCGTGTCTGCGGTATCAGCCACAAAAGAAGAATCGGAAGGGGAAACAAATTGGGCTGAACTTTGCACAGCAATGGTTTGTCCTCCTTGTTCATCATCCCAAGGAGGCATATTTGCAGATGCGGCCGGGGTGGTTTTGATAGTGGTGTTACCGGGGGGCATGTTCACGGCCGGTTTGCTGTCTGAGAAGGTATCTGTGGTTGGCGCAGATACAATTGTCTTTCCTGCGAGCGCCTGCTCTAATTTTGTTATTCTGCTGAGCAGGGCATCAGGCGTATCCTCCAGCTGCGGCATACAGAGTTTAACCGCTGCCATATCTGCGGCTGTTTTTGGATTGGGCATCCATTTTGCTTGTGCATGTAATTCGCTCAGGATACGGATGCTGTATAAAATTTGTGCAATTGTCAGTGTTTCAGCCTGCATTTTATATTTTTCTGCTGCCTCGGTTGTTTTTTCAATAAGTACTTCCGGATGTTCACAAGCTTTGCTGATCATCAACATACGAAAGTGATCGATAAAATCTTCAAAAAAATTGAGGACTTCCTTTCCCTGATTAAGAAAGGAATCAATTTGTATAAGTGTCTTTGCAACATCTTTTGCCGCAATGGCGTCTGTGATCGCAAATAATGTGCTGGTGTCGGCTATGCCAACAATTTCAGTTACATCATTTTTGGTCAGACCATCGGATTTGCAGGCTGCACATTGGTCCAGAATGCTGAGAGCATCACGCATAGAACCATCGCCCAATTCAGCAATAATCTCCAATGCGTCGGGCGTAATGCAAATCGTCTCGCTTTCAGCAATCTTTGTCAGCCGTCTTGCAATATCATCCACGCCAATTCTGCGGAAATCATAGCGCTGACATCTTGAAAGAATGGTGGCCGGAAGCTTGTGTGGTTCTGTTGTTGCAAGGATAAAAATTGCGTGCTTTGGCGGTTCTTCCAAGGTTTTTAAAATTGCATTGAAAGCCTCAGTGGTGAGCATATGAACTTCATCAATGATATATACTTTATAGGTACACCCGGCAGGTGTATAAAAGACTTCGTCCCGGATTTCACGGATATTGTCTACGCCGCGGTTACTTGCGGCATCCATTTCATAGACATCAAGAATGCTGCCATCTAAAATTCCTCTGCATGTGGGACATTCATTGCAGGGTTCCCCGTCTTTGGGGGTTTCACAGTTGACCGCCCGTGCAAAAATTTTTGCAGTCGACGTTTTTCCTGTTCCGCGGGTGCCGCAGAACAAATACGCGTGTGCAATACGTCCGTTGGCAACGCCGCTTTTCAGAGTTTCAGAAATATGTGATTGACCGACGATGTCACCAAAGGACATGGGCCTCCATTTTCTGTATAGAGCCTGATAAGATTCGGACATACAGCGCACCTCTCTTTCTAACCTATTTATATAATTTGATATTTTTTATCAGATGAATATAAAAAAAGTCATGTGCTTGCCATCGAAATAAAAGTACCCGCGTTACCTGTACAGTTAGCTCGAGTCTGGCACTCTCACGGCACATCGAAATGACTGCTTATCGCTGCTGCGTTCCCGCCCTGACGAGGTTCACAGGTTCCGATTGCGTAAGACCAAACCGTCAACGCCACTTATACAGGGGCAGACCGGACACGATCATCCCTCAAAGCAAGTTTTCATCCCCTCTATAGCGGATTGAGGGTTACAAGGCACCGCTAACGCCCCAATTTAACATGACCAAAATATTATAGCACAATTCTTTTGATGGGTCAATACCTTTTTGAGAAGAGTGCATTTGTTGTATAATACAATTTATTGTTTGCATATACATAGGCCACGAATGGTACAGAGATTTTTATCCATTCACATTGTGTATGAAGTACTTGCGTATTGTAATAAAAATACGAAAGAAGAAGCGGATTAAATTGTTTTTGTCATGTGCCGGGTGACGTGACAAGAGATGTTGACAGCACAGGGCATACCGGCAATATGGGTGGGAAAAGTTTCTACATTGACACCAAGGGCGGTTGTTTTTCCGCCAAACCCTTGCGGGCCAATATCCAAAGCGTTTATTTTTGAAAGAAGAGTATCTTCCAGTTCGGCATAATAAGGATTGGGATGATGGACGGTTATTTCCCGCGTGAGTGCGTGTTTTGCCATATAAGCGGCTTTTTCAAAGCTTCCGCCGATGCCGACGCCGACAACCAGCGGCGGACAGGGATTGCTTCCGGCAGAGTTTACGGTATCAATAACAAAATCTATAATACCTTCAATGCCGTCAGAGGGCTTCAGCATTTTCACAGCGCTCATATTTTCGCTTCCAAAGCCCTTCGGCGCAATGGTAATTTCAACGTTTTCGCCGTCAACGATTTCGGTGTGCAGAATTGCAGGCGTGTTGTCATCGGTGTTGCCCCGGCGTACGGGATCTGCAACCACAGACTTTCGCAGATAACCTTCCCGGTATCCCTGCCGTACACCTTCATTCACAGCGTCCTGAAGGGAACCGCCCGTCAGATGAACATCCTGTCCCAGCTTGATAAAGACAATGGCCATACCGGTATCCTGACAGATAGGCATCTGCTCTGTATGTGCAATATCGGCATTTTTTAAGATATTTTCCAGCATATTCTGTGCAGTTGGATTTGTTTCATTGGAAAGTCCTTCTTTTAGTGCGGATAGGATATCATCGTTCAGATGACAATTTGCCTCAATACACATTGTTTTTATTGTATCCGTAATTTTCGAAACATTAAGTTCTCGCATAGTATAATCTCCTTGTCTTAATTGAAATGAGAGAACACCTATACGGTTGTCCGTATAGGTGCTGGGATATTTAAATGATGTTTTGGAACACCCAGGGATCGAACCATTCCAGCATACTTTCCAGATAATGCGGTGTCGTTGGTATACCGGAAAGTACCGGGAAGAAAAGGATAAACAACAGCATACAAACGGTGACAAATGCAACGGAAGTATAGCCAAACCGTTTAAATCTCTTTTCTAAATCCGCAATGGTATAGATAATGCAGATAACCAAAAATGGAGTGGTTGCAAAGAAATGGTACATCAAAGAATACCGGGATACCAATATCCAGGGGAGGTATTGCGCCATGAGTGCGACCATCAGAAACAGAACATTCAGGTCTTTCTTTTTGATACCTGCAATAATTGTATAAACAAACGCGGCAATGCCGGTCCATGCCATCAGGGGATTCGGGAAGAAAGAGATACTGCTGTAGGTTGGGTCGGTGGCCGAAGCCGCAGAGCCGGAATAGGCCCACATTGGTTTGTAGACAAACGGCCAGGTATACCAGTTGGACATATAGGGATGTGTTCCCTTCAGCTGGGAATGATAATTCAGCATATATTCCTGGTTTTTCCACATGGCTTGAAAAACATTTCCATATCCTTCGACCATTGAGATAGGAAGATAGGAAAGCAGATAAATACTGCCCGGGACGACAATAAAGAAAAGAACGCACCAGGCGCCGATCTTTAACAGAAAAGGCATATAGGCATTTTTATGTTTTTTGCCAAGAGTTCGGTAAACCTGTATCATGATAAGCAGGAACGCAACGGCGAGTCCAACAGAAGCATAGATGGCTGTCCATTTGGACGCACAGCCAAGGCCCATGGAAAAGCCGGAGAGAGCCAACAGGCCGAACAGTTTTTTGATGTGCTGTTTATTCCGCAAGGCGGCAGTTCCTTCTTTTGCATATTGAATTGCATGTTTGCCAAACTGATACATAAAGCAGAACATGGCAAGAATGAAGAATACCGGATAAGAATCTATTGTGGCAATTCGGGTAAGGGAATAGTGCATAAAGTCAAAGCCAAAAAGCAGAGTCCCCATGACTGCATACCGCGTCCGGCCAAAGAACTTTTTAAGGAAATAGTAGAAGATGGGCAGCATGAGAAGGCCGAATAAAGTTCCGGTAAAACGCCAGCCAAAGGGGGTCATACCAAAGAGAGCGACCCCAACAGACATCATTAGTTTTCCCAGAGGCGGATGGGTGGTTTCATAATAGGGCATCATGTGCAGATGTTCGTATGCCGTACGTGCATGATAGATTTCATCAAAATAAGTGCCGTTCATAATTGAAGAGTCATATTGCAGATATTGCTGTTCGTCTGCAATGGCAGTATAATTTGCATTTCCATTGCCGGCAACATCTAAAATTCCAACAGGAGTCCCGCTGGTGTCCCAGATACCAATTTCAAACAGTCTGTAATCGGTTGATGCGGGGCGGCAGCGGATATATTGCGCATCAACGGGATTGAAGGTTTCAACACCCCATTTAAAAACAGATTCGACTTTACAGCTGGAAGGAAGGGCAAACCAGTTGAGACCATCCTCGGAATAATCCATCTGCATACCGACCTTGTTGGTAACATCTCCGATACCACAAAAATAGGTGATTCTGTCAATGGTATAACGCTCGTCCAGTGTGATGGTGACAACTTCATTTTTTTGTTCCGGTTGATAATAGGTTTGGGGAGAATAGGTGTTTCCAAGGTTGGTGAAGGATAACACGCCATAGACCACCATCATTCCGGCTAGTATCAGATAGTCAAGCCGAAGCATTTTTTCATTTTTAGGCGGAATTTCCCCTTCGGGAGTTTCTCCTTTTAATACGTTCATAAAGGGAGAAAATCTCTGTATATTTTCTAGCCGGTTGGTAATGGTTATCTCTGGTTCGGCAAAGACCTCTTTGCTTTCAAGAAGATAATCTTTGATGATAACGTAAACGCTGTATGCAAAAAGAATCACTTCCAGCAGAGAAATAAAACCGGTATATCCATAGGTTGGAGCAGCTTTGGTCGTCAGCACCAAACGCAGGATATAGAATAAATTCAAAAAGCAGACGCTGCTGTAACCTGCAAACAGATAGAGGATTTTTTTGTTACGGGAGAAGAGATATTCAAACAGCAGCATGGCGATGGCCAGCAGAACATAGCGCTCGTGCATTTTCAGGCCGAAGGTGAAGAGAAAGGCAAGCAGGAAATAGGCAGATAAAAAGAGTTTTGAACCCCGGTTTTTTACTTTAAAATAAATAACCAGGGCGCCTGCTACGGAAATCCCAATGGTTGCGTAATTCAATATA
This sequence comes from uncultured Clostridia bacterium, assembly GCA_910580105.1. Classification (GTDB taxonomy): domain Bacteria; phylum Bacillota; class Clostridia; order Monoglobales; family Monoglobaceae; genus CAJTWN01. The sequence goes on from CAJTWN010000004.1 coordinate 105,960, forward strand.
TCCCAAACGGTACGGTTTCCAATCTCGTTCAGAGAGCCCCAGTTTAAATGAATAAGGCCATAGAAATTAAAAGCATTTACGGTGAAATATTCATAAGAACCAAGGGTTGAAAGATATTTCTGGATAATCCAAATGGGGTTGAATGCGTGTAAAAATGCCGCAAAACCGGTATATTCTTCCCAGGCTGGAGAAAAGGGCATGGTAAGGGCGAAAAACACAACGATACCGGAGAAAGCAGCTAAAAGAATATGTTTGATATTCTTTGTTTTTATTAAGTCAACGAGAAGTGCAATGCCGACAATCGGCGTGATTAAAAGACCCTGCGGTTTGATGAGTACAGCAAGGATAAAACAGATGACCGCTTTATAATATTTTTTTTCGTAGAGAGCAAGTAAAGAGAGGAAGATGAACAGAATTAAAACGGACTCAATCTGTCCCCATGCGGCGGAATTGAGTGCAAAAACCGGGCAAAGCATAAAGATAACAGCGGTCAGAAGAGCTGCGTGGTCAGAAAAATTCTTTTTTGCAGTTTTGAAAATCAACCCGGCAAGAATTGCGTCGCAGAGGATGGGCGGCAGCTTGAATACAAGTTCCATTCCCTTATCCTGAATTCCAAAGGTGTTTGCAAAACGGCTGAGCAGCCCAAGAATATAAAGATAGCCCGGCGGATAGTCGCAAAAATAATCTTCGGCATAAAAACCTACCGGTCCGTTCTCTGCCAGACGGGCACCCCAGGCAAACCAGCAGCTCATGTCTGTTGGGTAACCTTTCAGGAAATAGGCAAGAACCAGGCGAATAATCACATAAAGAGAAAGAACCATTGCGAAGATAAATTCTGCCGAAAAGGCAGGGTGTTCTTTGCTCCACATTGTGTTTGCTAAACTTCGTGTTGTTTTAAGCTGGCCATTGATGATTAAGAACGCCATAATAAATAGAACAGAAATAAGAAATGCAAATCCCATAATCGTCTCCTACTTTTCTATAAATTTCCTTTGTTTGCTTCAAGTATAGCACAATTGGAGAAGGTTGGCAATATAAAAAAACTTGTAAATCAAAGAAAAAAGTCTTGACAATAGGAAAAGGAAGTGGTAAGATGTGTCAGTAAAGCAGAAGACATTTGCTTCTCCCCTTCGCTTAATACGGCAAAAGGGTTCCGATTTTCGTTTGATTCGTTTAATTTGGAATGTGAGATGCGGTGTACTTTTGTGCCCCGTATTTTTTTGTGGGGAATTGCGGCCGAAAGCCGTATATACTTTTTTTGGAGGTGTTTTGAGATAGCTAAGCAAGATTTGATGATTAACGAAGAAATCAGAGAGAAAGAGATCCGTTTGATTGGCGCTGATGGAGAACAGCTTGGAATTATCGCAACAAGTAAAGCCCAGGAGATGGCGGATGCAAAAAATCTGGATTTGGTTAAGATTGCTCCGCAGGCAAAGCCGCCTGTCTGCAAGATTATGGATTATGGAAAACATAAGTTCGAGCTTGCAAAAAAGGAGAAGGAAAACCGTAAAAACCAAAAGGTCGTCAACATCAAAGAAGTCAGACTTACCCCGAATATTGACGAGCATGATTTTAATACTAAATTAAATCAGGCGAAGAAATTTTTGGCGGCCGGCGACAAAGTCAAAGTCTCTGTCCGGTTTAGAGGACGTGAGATTACGCATAGTGCGCTGGGGCGGGAATTGCTTGTCCGGTTCCGTGACAGTGTGGAAGAACTTGGTTCATCTGATAAGGATATAAAGATGGAAGGCCGGAATATGGCTATGATGATATCACCAAAAAAAGCTTAATTGGTTTATTTATGCACATAACATATGGAAGGAGAGAAAAAATATGCCGAAAATTAAGACACACAGAGGCGCTGCAAAGCGTTTTGGCGTTACAAAAAACGGTAAGGTAAAAAGAGGTAAGGCTTTCAGAAGTCATATCCTGAACAAGAAGACCACCAAAAGAAAGAGACATCTGCGGAAGATGGGCTATCTTTCTTCTGCGAATGAGGCAACAATCAAAAGCATGATTCCCTACAAATAAGCCGGCTGGTCTACGATTTGTTTTGGGTTTACGTTTAAATTGAGAAAGGAGCTTTACAAATGGCAAGAGTAAAAGGCGCAATGAATACGCGCAAAAGACATAAGAAAATTTTGAAGCTTGCAAAAGGCTATAGAGGTGCAAAAAGCAAGCTGTTCAGAACAGCAAACCAGGCGGTTATGAAATCGCTTTCTTACGCATACAGAGACAGAAAGGCAAAGAAGAGAGAATTCAGACAGCTCTGGATTGCCCGTATCAATGCTGCAGCGCGTATGAATGGCATGAGCTATAGTGTATTTATGAATGGACTGAAGAAGAAAGGCATTGAAATCAACAGAAAGATGCTTTCTGAAATTGCAGTTTCTGATCCGGAAGCATTTAAAAAGCTTGTTGACCAAGTAAGATAATTTGGTGAAAGAGTTATACCCTTTGGGTATAACTTTTTACACTTATATATTTGTTTATTTTTAATAAGTTTATGAAAAGATGAATGCAGTTTGCATTTTTACAGAGTAGGTATGCACGCGTTAGCAGTTTTCTGCTTTAGTGTTGGCTGTACAGGGAGTTGACAGCCAAACGAAGAACCGGTTTCCCGGTCGCGGTGTGTGTACCGCATCCCGCTGTATCACACAAAATTACCTCTTTTTTTGCTGTGATTGCAGTGAAGACTAAAGGAGGTAATATTTTTATGGAAAATTTTATACAAAAAGCAGATACTTATTTTGATGGTGTGAAGACAGCAATCCGCGGAGGCCTTGGTTTTTTTGAGGATTTTTTTAAACTTTTCTCTAATTTTTGGTTAAGTGCAGTTGTGATCAGTGCTGTGTTTGCAATTGTTTTGATTTATACGATTCTACGCAAAAAGATGGTTTTCAAAAAAAATGTTAAAAACGTCCGGACGCTTGCCATGTGTGCTTTGTTGGTGGCGATTAACATTGTTTTGGGGTATTTTTATATTCCGATCAGTAACTATCTACGAATAGGCTTTGGGTTTATGACAGTACCGATTGCTGCCGCGTTGTTTGGTCCTGGCATGGCTTGTCTGACCGGCATTACACAGGATGTGGTTTCTTTTGTATTAAAGCCTACAGGCGGATATTTGTTTACGTATACGTTGAGTGTGGGCACGGGAGCGCTTATCTATGGATGGATGCTCTATGGAAAGAAGATAACTTTTTGGAGAGTTTTTGTAACAAAAGCAGTTATTGTTGTTTTTGTAAATATAATTTTATCATCCATTGCGCTTGCCCCAACAGTGGGTACCGGATTGATTGGTATCCTGCCCGCACGGATTATAAAGAATCTGCTGCTTTTGCCAATCCAGGCGGTTATTGTTTATTTTATTTTAAAAATTACTGAGAGATTTAAGGTGTAAAAGATGCTGATTCCTATCACGAGCCGTGATAATAAAACGGTAAAGCTTGTTAGAGCACTTGAACGAAAAAAGGAAAGAGTGAAACGCGGGCTTTACTTTGCAGAGGGGGTCCGCTTGGTGAAGGAAGCGGTCCGAGATGCAGAAGAGGATATACAATTCATTTTGGTATCCTCTTCTTTTGCTGAAAAAAATGAATTTTTTATAAATTCCCTTGACGAATCCGGCAAAACGGTTTATACTGCCAAAGATGTCATATTTCAGTCGATGTGCCGGACAGAAACGCCGCAGGGAATCGGGGCGGTGCTGAAAATGCGGCCGACACAGAACCAATGGATGGGAACTGAACGGTATATTTTGCTGATAGATGGCGTTTCTGATCCGGGAAATTTGGGCACAATGATTCGAACTGCAGAAGCTGCCGGAGTTGATAAAGTTTGTATTTTTGAAGGCAGTGCAGATTTATATAATCCCAAAACTGTTCGGGCGACAATGGGTTCGTTGTTTCGCGTTCCGTTTTGGATTGGTAGTGCGGAAGAAATTTTCCCCGAGCTTAAGCGCTTGGGCTTTCAGATATTTGCCGCTGCGCTGCATCATTCTGTTCCGGCAGAGACGGTGGAGATACCGTCAAAACGTGCAGTGGTTATTGGAAGCGAGGCCCGCGGCGTTTCAGAAACAGTATTGCAAATGGCGGATACTTGTGTCCGGATAGATATGAAGGGCCGGGTGGAATCACTGAACGCATCGGTGGCCGCGGGAATACTTTTATATCAATTTAAATAATATTATGAAAGAAATGGGGTATCATGATGTTGTCGGAAGAACTGCTTTATGAATTGTGGTTATCTGTACTATGCAAACATGACCCTGTTTTGATTTACAGGTGTATTGGAAAATTCGGGACGCCTGCCGAAATTTATGGAATGGCTAAAAATCCCATAAAGAAACATAAACTTAAGGGAATACGTGATGCAGTCGGGTTTGATCCGTCCATGGATAAGGCAAAACGTCTGGCGGAAGAGTGTGAGCGCCGGGGCATACGGATGATTGGAATCAGTGATCCGGATTATCCCAAGCGTCTTTTCTACATTGATTGTCCGCCGCGGATTTTGTATTGTAAAGGTGAGTTGCCGCCCATTGATGATTTGGTGTGTATAACCATCGTTGGCTCAAGAAAATGTCCGGAAAGTATCCGGCGGTTGACCAGGAATATTGCCCGGGATTTGGCGGGCGCCGGAGTTCTGGTCATCAGCGGCATGGCTATTGGTGGTGATACAAGCGCACACTATGGTGCGCTGGAAGCCGGACATAAAACGGTTGCTGTTCTTGCGGGCAGTGTTGATATGATTTATCCGAAAGAAAATGAAAATTTGTATCATCGTATTTTGGAAAATGGGGCAATCCTTTCTGAACGTCCGCCGGGTACCGTGGGTGAAGGCTCTTTTTACAATGAGAGAAATCGGATCTTGGCTGGTTTGTCAAATGGAACATTAGTGGTCAGCGGTAGTGCGCACAGTGGAACCCGGATAACAGCAAGATGGGCAATAGAATCAAATCGTGATATTTTTGTTATTCCGGGTAATCCCACAGAGAAAATGTCTTTTGTGCCGAATGATCTTTTGCTTGCAGGTGCAACGCCGGTGGTTACTGCCGATGACATTCTGGGCACTTACAAAGTTGTATATGAAAAGTTGTTGCAGAATGGTATAAGAATGAAAAAAGCACCGCCCCAAATTCCTGAAATCCCACCGCATAAACCTCTGAATGAAGGTGGTACAAAGTGGGAAAAACCTGTTTTGGAAAAAATTTTTGAAGATTTTGAAGGAAAGAACCGGACGGTTTTAAAATATTTATATGATCATGAAGGCAGAGCACATATTGATGAAATTGCGGCCGGGTGTGATATGCGAATTCCTGAACTCAACAGTACATTGATGCTTTTACAGATGAAGAGCGCTGTGAAAAAGGAAGCCGGCGGCATGTATGTGATGGTGAATAAAAGGAAATAGGAGAGTAGAGATGGCCGAAAAGAAAACGAAAAAGACGGCAGCCAAAAAGAAATTGGTGATCGTGGAGTCCCCTACGAAAGTGGACTCAGTAAAAAAATATTTGGGCAGCGGCTATGCAATTGAAGCGACCATGGGGCATCTTCGGGATTTACCCAAAAGTCAGATGGGCGTTGACCTCGAACATGATTTTGAACCAAAATATATTACTATCCGCGGCAAAGGTGACCTGATTGCAAAATTGAAAAAGAAGGCAAAAGCGGCATCACAAGTTTATCTCGCAACCGACCCTGACCGCGAAGGTGAGGCGATATCCTGGCATCTTGCAAATGTCCTTTCGATTGATCCGTCATCGCCCTGCAGAATTACATTTAATGAAGTAACAAAAGATGCAGTAAAAGATGCAATCAAAGATGTAAGAAGTATTGATATGGATTTGGTCGATGCACAGCAGGCCAGACGGGTTCTTGACAGGCTTGTCGGTTATCAGATCAGTCCGCTGCTTTGGAAAAAGGTAAAAAAGGGATTGAGTGCCGGCCGTGTACAATCTGTCGTTGTACGCTTGATTGTTGACCGTGAACGGGAAATCGAAGCGTTTGAGCCGCAGGAATATTGGACAATTGATTTAAAGTTAACCAATGACAAAGGGCGGCTTCCGTTTCTGGCAAAGTTCCATGGTTTGTTGGCGGATGGAAAAAAGATGAATCTTACCAATGAAGATGAGACCATGGCAATTGTTGAAGAACTTAAGAAAAGCGATTTTCTGGTTAAATCTGTAAAGAGAAAAGAAACAAAGCGGCGAAGTGCGCCGCCTTTTACTACAAGTACCCTCCAGCAGGAGGCATCCCGGAAGCTGAACTTTACCTCAAGGCGTACCATGATCGCGGCGCAGCAGCTTTATGAAATGGGTTACATTACCTATATGAGAACGGATTCCCTTCGGATTGCAGCGGTGGCACAAAATGAGGCGCGTAGCTTTATCGGAAGCACCTATGGCAGTGCGTATGTGCCGAAGACACCGAAGAATTACCGGGCGAAAAAGAGTGCCCAGGACGCACATGAGGCCATTCGCCCCACCTTTGCGGTGAATACGCCGGAAAAGTATAAAGATAAATTAAAACCGGATTTGTTCAAATTATACCGGCTTATTTGGCTGCGTTTTATGGCGAGCCAGATGTCCGATGCAGTTTTGGACACAGTGAATGTGGACATTGCATGCGGAGGGAAATATCTTGCAAAGGCTTCCGGCTCTGTTGTTAAATTTCCGGGATTTATGACGCTGTACGTTGAGAGCAAGGACGAAGAGGAAGAAAAGTCCAAGAAATTGCCGACTCTGGAAGAAAACCAGGCGCTTATGCTGAAAGAGATTGACCCGGGTCAGCATTTTACCCAGCCGCCGCCCCGGTACACAGAGGCAACGCTGGTGAAAGCAATGGAAGAGGATGGCATTGGCCGCCCAAGTACCTATGCCCCGACCATTGCGACCATCACGGCACGGGGGTATGTGGCGAGAGAAGGAAAAGCGCTGTATCCTACGGAACTTGGATTTATTGTCACGGATTTGATGAAAGAGAATTTTGAAGATATTGTAGATGTAGAGTTTACAGCCAATATGGAAGATAAAATTGAGGATGTGGCAGAGGGGAATAAGCCCTGGAAACAATTGATCCGAGAATTTTATGGTGATTTTTCGCATACATTAAAGGAAGCAGAGGAGAAAATCGGACAGATAGAGATAAAGGATGAAGTATCCGATGTTATCTGTGAGAAATGCGGAAGAAATATGGTATATAAGCAGGGGAAATTTGGAAAGTTTCTTGCTTGTCCGGGATTCCCGGAATGCCGGAATACAAAAGCAATTGTGGAAGAATTGGATGTGCCCTGTCCCAAGTGCGGCGGGAAGGTTTTAATAAAAAAATCAAAAAAGGGCGCAGCATTTTATACCTGTGAACACAATCCGGAAACCTGTGACTTTATTTCATGGAACGAGCCGACCAATGAACGTTGTCCGGATTGCGGGGCACAATTGCTGAAGGTGCGTGCGTTCAAAAGAAGAGGTCCGGTATCATATAAGTGTTCCAATGACACCTGTGATTATGTAAGAAAGCCAACTCCAAAAAAGAAAACGGCAGCAAAAAAATAATATCTGAAATCCAACGGGCCCCCTGTATAAGAAACAGGGGGCTTTTTCGATAAAATATTGTGAAAAAGGCTTGACAAAAGAAAAAGTTTGATGTAAACTAATACGGTTCGTATTAGAAAGTAAAAGGGGAAATCTCCATGGATAGGATTGATGGCACAAACCATGTGGCGGGCTTGAAACAATCAAAAAAAGCAATTGCCGCCGGAAAAGTCAAGATTGCCTATCTTGCACAGGATGCAGACCCCTGGATTTTTGAATCTTTTCTCACATTTTGCAGAGAGCATGGAGTGGAAGTTATTGAGGTTCCAACCATGAAAGAACTTGCCAAAGGGTGTCGTGTGGAAGTTCCGACGGCAGTCGCATGTATCTGTGAGGAATAGTTTTGATAAAACCGCTTTGGCGATTTTATATATATTATTTTATATGTATGGAGGTGAACATATTGCCAACATTTAACCAATTAGTCAGAAAGGGCAGAGCTACTGTCGAAAAGAAATCCACAGCGCCTGCACTTTTGAAAGGTATGAACACAATTAAGAAGAGACCTACCGATCAGGCATCTCCTCAGAAGAGAGGTGTATGTACATCTGTAAGAACGATGACACCGAAGAAGCCGAACTCCGCTCTCCGTAAGGTTGCCAGAGTTAAGCTCACCAACGGCATCGAGGTTTCTGCTTATATCCCCGGTATCGGACACAACCTGCAGGAGCATAGTGTTGTTATGATTCGCGGCGGACGTATTAAAGACCTTCCTGGTGTACGTTATCATATTATCCGTGGTACTTTGGATACTTCGGGCGTTGATAAGCGTTTACAGAGCCGGTCTAAGTACGGTGCAAAGAGACCTAAGAAATAAAATCTGACAAATGTAAATGTAAGTGCATATATGTTCTGTAGATAGAGTCTATGGCCGATATGCACGACAGTGAACGGAAAACCCGGTTCATTGAGTACCTTAATGGTGAATAAACCTGAAGAAGGAGGGGAAGAGAAGTGCCAAGAAGAGGTCATATCGCTCGTCGTGATGTTTTACCTGATCCGATGTACGGAAGTAAAACGGTTACCCGTTTGATCAACAACATCATGCTCGACGGAAAAAAGGGTGTAGCCCAAAGAATAGTTTATGATGCATTCGATATAATAAAGGAAAAGACGGGAAAAGATCCCGTTGAAGTTTTCGAGGATGCAATGAATAACGTAATGCCGGTTTTGGAGGTTAAGGCTCGTCGTGTCGGTGGTGCAAACTACCAGGTTCCGATTGAAGTAAGACCTGACAGACGTGAGACTTTGGGTCTTCGCTGGATTACATTGTTCTCCAGAAAAAGATCTGAAAGAACCATGGCAGAAAGACTTGCAAACGAATTGCTTGACGCCACCAACAGTACAGGCGGCGCATTCAAGAAAAAAGAAGACACACACAAGATGGCAGAAGCAAACAAGGCGTTTGCACACTATCGTTGGTAATTGGTGTGTGTTGCCGCATATTTTTACGGCATACTATGATTTTATTGCGGGTAAATCCCGCTTAACAAACCGAATAGGTGCCTATAGGCACAAAAGATCAGCATAACAAGGGAAGGGGCGTAGTATGCGCTGCTTCCCCTTGGTGATGTTGGAAAGGAGTAGATTTATGGGTAGAGCGTTTTCACTTGAGAAAACAAGAAATATTGGTATCATGGCGCATATCGATGCTGGTAAAACAACGACGACAGAACGTATTCTGTTCTATACGGGCCGTGTACACAAGATTGGTGAAACCCACGAAGGTGCGGCTACCATGGACTGGATGGAGCAGGAACAGGAGCGTGGTATCACCATTACTTCTGCTGCGACGACTGCACAGTGGAAGAACCATAGAATTAATATCATTGATACCCCTGGACACGTTGATTTCACAGTAGAAGTTGAGCGTTCTTTGCGTGTACTTGACGGTTCTGTTACCGTTCTGTGTGCAAAGGGCGGCGTTGAGCCTCAGTCTGAAACTGTTTGGAGACAGGCGGACAAGTATCATGTACCGAGAATGGTATATGTAAATAAGATGGATATTATGGGCGCAGACTTTTATAATGTTGTTAACATGATGAAAGAGCGTTTGAAATGTAATGCAGTTCCGATTCAGCTCCCGATTGGTGCGGAGGATGAATTTAAAGGACTGATTGACCTGATTCAGATGAAGGCATATGTATATTATGATGAATTGGGCCAGGATGAGAGAATTGAAGAAATTCCGGCAGATATGATGGACAAGGCACAGGAATACAGACAAGCCTTGCTTGAAGCTGTTGCTGAAACCGATGAAGAGTTGATGGAAAAATTCTTTGAAGAGGGCGATTTGTCTGAAGCTGAGATTAAAAAGGCAATTAGAAAAGCGACCATCAATGTAGAAATGGTTCCCGTACTCTGTGGTTCTTCTTACAGAAACAAGGGTGTACAGAATATGCTGGATGCTGTTATCGATTTTATGCCGTCTCCTTTGGATGTACCTGCAATTAAGGGTACCATTCCGGGAACCGAGGAGGAAGCTGAGCGTCCTTCCTCTGATGAAGAGCCTTTTGCAGCTTTGGCATTTAAAATTATGACAGACCCCTATGTAGGTAAGCTGTGTTTCTTCCGTGTATATTCCGGTACCCTCAACAGTGGGTCTCATGTATATAACTCTGTAAAGGATAATAAAGAGAGAATCGGACGTATCTTGCAGATGCACGCGAACCATAGAGAGGATATCGAAACTGTTTATTCCGGTGATATTGCGGCGGCCGTTGGTCTTAAAAATACCACAACCGGTGATACCTTATGTGATGAAAAGAATCCGATTGTTCTTGAGTCCATGGAATTCCCGGAACCGGTTATCCGTGTTGCAATCGAGCCAAAAACAAAAGCTGGCCAGGAGAAGATGGGTATCGCACTTTCCAAGCTTGCAGAGGAAGATCCCACATTCAAGACCTATACAGATGATGAAACAGGACAGACCATTATTGCCGGTATGGGTGAGCTTCACCTGGAGATTATCGTTGACCGTCTTCTGCGTGAGTTTAAAGTAGAAGCAAATGTTGGTAATCCGCAGGTTTCCTATCGTGAAACGATTCGTAAAGCAGCGCATATCAACCATAAATATGCAAGACAGTCCGGTGGTAAAGGTCAGTATGGTCATGTTGTCATAGACATGGAACCGATGGAACCCGGAACCGGTTATATCTTTGAGAACAAAATTGTCGGTGGTGCCATTCCGAAAGAATACATCCCTGCTGTTGACGCAGGTATTCAGGGGGCAATGCAGACGGGTGTTCTCGCTGGTTATCCTGTTGTAGATGTAAAAGTTACGTTGGTTGACGGTTCTTATCATGAAGTTGACTCTTCTGAAATGGCGTTTAAAATTGCAGGTTCTATGGCGTTCAAAGAAGGATGCCGTCAAGGTAATCCCGTTATTTTGGAGCCGATTATGAAGGTCGTTGTCAACGTACCGGAAGAATACATGGGTGATGTTATGGGTGATCTCAATTCACGCCGTGGACAGATTCAGGGTATGGAGGCAAGAACGGGTGCGCAGGAAATTACTGCACATGTTCCGCTTTCTGAGATGTTTGGTTATGCAACCGAACTTCGTTCCAGAACCCAGGGACGCGGTCAGTATTCCATGGAACCCAGTCACTTTGAAGAACTGCCGAAGAGCATTTCTGAGAAGATTATCAAAGAGAGAAACAAGACAGAAGCTTAGTAATTTTTTGACATTCTTTGCACAAAAATTTTTGTGCAAAGGATGTTTCGATATTTATATAAATATAATATCTGCTAATAAAATTGATAGTTTGCATAGCAAGTTATATGGCTTTTGTTAAAATTTTTATAAAAAACTATTGCAATTATTTTACTTTCATAGTAAAATATGTACAGGTTTGAAAATTATTAAATTAACCATATATCTTTAGGAGGAAAATTAAAATGGCTAAGGAAAAATTCGAAAGAAGTAAACCCCATGTTAACATTGGTACAATTGGCCACGTTGACCATGGTAAAACCACATTGACCGCTGCAATCACCAAAGTTTTGGCTTTGGATGGTAAAGCACAGTTCGAAGCTTATGATATGATTGATAAGGCTCCGGAAGAAAGAGAAAGAGGTATTACGATCTCTACTGCACACGTTGAGTATGAGACAGCAAACCGTCACTATGCACACGTTGACTGTCCGGGACATGCTGACTATGTTAAGAACATGATCACCGGTGCTGCACAGATGGATGGTGCTATCCTCGTTGTATCTTCTGCTGATGGTCCTATGCCGCAGACAAGAGAGCACATTCTTCTCTCCCGTCAGGTAGGCGTACCTTATATTGTTGTATTCATGAACAAAGTTGACCAGGTAGACGATGAAGAGCTTCTTGAACTCGTAGAAATGGAAATCAGAGATCTTCTTACCGAGTATGAATTCCCGGGAGATGATACACCTATCGTAAAAGGTAGTGCACTTCAGGTTCTCGAGAGCAGCTCTCAGGATACAAATGCTCCTGAATATGCTTGCATTCACGAATTGATGGATGCAATCGACAGCTACATTCCGACACCGGAAAGAAAGAGCGACCTGCCCTTCTTGATGCCTGTCGAGGACGTATTCTCTATTACCGGCCGTGGTACTGTTGCTACGGGTAGAGTTGAGAGAGGTCAGCTCAACATGTCTGACGAAGTTGAAATCGTTGGTCTTTCTGAAGAAACAAGAAAAGTTGTTGTTACTGGTATCGAAATGTTCAGAAAACTTCTTGACTATGCAGAAGCTGGTGATAACATCGGTGCACTTCTTCGTGGTGTTGCCAGAGATGAAATCGAAAGAGGACAGGTTTTGGCTAAACCCGGCACAATTACTCCGCACACACAGTTTAAGGGCGAAGTATACGTTTTGACCAAAGAAGAAGGTGGACGTCATACACCGTTCTTCACCAATTACAGACCGCAGTTCTATTTCAGAACAACGGACGTAACCGGTGTTGTTAATCTTCCTGATGGTGTTGAAATGTGTATGCCTGGTGATAATGTAACCATGTCTGTTGAATTGACAACAACCATCGCTATTGAAGAGGGTCTTCGTTTCGCTATCCGTGAGGGTGGTAGAACCGTTGGTTCTGGCGTTGTAACGGAAGTTATTAAATAAGAAATAGCTGATTTAGGCCGCGCACGATGTTGCGCGGTCTTTTTTATTTTCAATAGGGAACTATATGAATTTTAATGTGGAAGGTTAGATAAATGAAAAGAAAGTTTAGGAGAAATGACTTGCAATTATTTTTTTATTAATATATGAAAAAAAGATAGTATATTGCATATATAACAAGCGGACAGAATTTCTGCCCGCTTGCTACATATAATTCTTATAATTCTGTATAGAGCCTATGAACCCCTTTGGGTTCATAGGTTAGTAAGTCTGAAATATTCAGATAATCACAGAGGAGATAGAGGATGGAGAGCCACATTTCGGTTCCCATAAGGGAGGGTTTTTCTGTTTGATGGAGTTCAAAACTAAAGCCTTTGTTTTCAACCCAATGATCTAAAATTTTATAGACCCAACCCACGGCCCATTCCTGGCCTTCATCATAACGATAATCTGTCTGTCCTTTGCAAAGCCATAAAGGATGAATGATATCCAGAACGTTGCAGGCATTTCCATTTGCGCCGCCGAAGTAATTTTCATCTTTTGCATGTTCTAAAATAGTATCAAGCGCTTTTTCGGGCAGGGGCAGCGGATGATGTAATTGCGCATAACTGCCGCGGGTCAGGCGATAGAACCCGTTGACAATATGTAATCTTGATGCGGGATTTCCCCAAACGCCGTTTTGGGCATTGACATGGGTGTCCAGCCATTCAAACAGCGTATTCAAATCCGCTTTAATACCAAAGTGTTTTTGGTTCTGATAAAAACTGGTTCCAAGACAGTCGATGTCGTTTCCGGCGCCCCAAACATTGGTATCCCAGCTAAGGTTTTCTAACCATTGTATTAACTTTTCTCCCTGTAATTGGGTAGAAGAAGAATAGGGTTTAGCAATTGAAGCGCCTAAGTTTTCCAATGCGTAGCCGACAGAGAGGACTTCATAGTCAATATTGTCCGTCTGCCAGTTTTGGATTTTTGTAATGAGGTCCCGTTTGTTGTCCGGTGTTTCGTTAAACATGGTTAAAATTTCAATGGCATCACATAAAGCACGTTTCGGGGATTGACCGGGTACACAGTTGGGATCAGTGAATTCACCATTTTGCTGATAGGAAGCAATGAGTGTTTTTAATTGTGTTTTCACTGATGTACAAAAAGAAGCCAATGGTGCGGATAAGGTAGAACGAATGCGGTCTTTTATTGGTTTTGCAGGATTTCCGCCAACAACCTGATAAGGCATGACATCTTTTGTAACGATACTTCCGGCGGCAATGATGCTGTTGTTTCCAATATGGACACCGTCAACGATAACGGCATTCGCTCCGATCCACACATTATTCCCAATGGTAATACCTTTTGAGGTACAGGGTTGCTTGGAAATCGGGAGCCGTAAGTCGCTGTAGCCATGATTTTCTGCAATAATACTTGCCTTTGGCGCAATACGGACATGATTCCCTAATGTGATTTTACCTTGCAGATACGCATAGGAATTGATAGAACAATGGGTTCCCATCTCAAGTTTTGCGCCCCGTATCAGGGCATTTGCACAGATGAAAGAGTTGTTGCCCATTGTAATTGTAGAAGCATAAATGTCTGCAAGTTCAGAAATGAAACATTTCTCACCAATTTCCCAGCCATCGGCTTCCTTCTGTGATTGAAATTGCTGCTGCTCTTCATCACATGTGCCAAAAAGAAGCCACGGCATAAACTCTTTTTCACGATCCATAATTTCCCCACCTTTTATAAAATTATATTTATTCTATCATTAAAAAAAATACAAGTCAATGAGGGAAACTTTCTTTACAGACAAAATAATTCGTGGTAAGATAAGGAAAAACAGCAGGAAAGGTAGGGATAGAAAGCGGGATGAAAATAATCTTAGAGCAATATCTTCCTTTTTGGGAGACTCTTTCCCCAATGCAAAAAGAAATGCTGGAGATGAATTCATTTCATCGTTGTGTAAAAAAGGGAGAGCGATTGCACAACGGTGCTGAAGATTGTATCGGTCTTCTGCTGGTTTTGTCGGGAAGGCTTCGTGTCTTTACTGTGTCTGATGAGGGAAAGGAAATCACATTGTATCGTCTTTTGGATCGGGATATTTGTCTGTTTTCCGCGTCTTGTATCATGGCAAGTATACAGTTTGATGTTGCTGTTGAGGCGGAATGTGATACAGAAATGATGCAAATTTCAGCTGCCATATACCAAAAAATTATGAGAGAATCTGCCGCTGTTGCGAATTATACAAATGAGTTGATGGCAATGAGATTTTCTGAAGTGATGTGGCTGATGGAACAGGTGCTTTATAAAAAGATGGATGCCCGTCTTGCGGCCTATTTACTGGAGGAATTTTCTTATGCCGAAACGGAAACCATTCATATGACCCATGAAGAAATTGCCCGTCAGCTGGGTTCGGCCCGGGAAGTGATTAGCCGAATGTTAAAGTATTTTATGACTGAAAACTTAATATCTGTATCCCGTGGTAAAATTACTTTGTTGGATGCGGAAGCCATGCGCCGCATGGCGGCGGACAGTATGCGGTGATTGCGTATAATGTGCAAAAGATATATGAAAAATTTATTTTTTTATTAACATGAAATATGCAGAATGATTATATATATTTCGTAAAACAATTCTTTGCATTGCGGATATTTAAGGGGGAGGTGGTGAATATTTATGGGTATCGGAATTATCGTATGCGGTTTGAACGGCAGCGGAAAGAGCACGTTTGGGAAAGCACTGGCAGAAAAACTCAAATTTCAGTTTATTGATAGTGAAAATCTGTTTTTTCCAAAGACGGATGCAAGTTATCGTTATGCCAACGCCCGTTCACGTGCAGAAGCTGAAAGATGCTTTATCGGTGAAATCAGAAAATACGAAAATTTTGTTTTTGCTGCGGTTAAGGGAGATTACGCAAAGGAGACATATCAATATGCAGTTTTGCTGAATGTGCCGAAAAGTATCCGGTTAGAACGCCTGAGAAACCGGACCTTTCAGCGGTTTGGGGATAGGATGTTGCCAGGAGGAGATTTATATGAGCAAGAGAAAGCTTTTTTTGATATGGCAAGTGCCAGAAAAGAAGATTATGTTGAAGAATGGGTACAGTCACTGAAGTGTCCTGTCATACGAGCGGATGGGAGAAAACCCATTGAAGAAAATTTGGCGTTTGTTATCGGGAAGATTCATGAATATTCTTCTATTGACTCGGTCTGATAACCTTTTAAAGCGGGTGGTTTGCTTATGAGAGGTAAATACCTGATATAGATGTGTTTGCAATTATCCGACTGATTTGACAGTTTTGCTGCTATGCTCAGGGCGTGTGTGACAGTTCCCATTTGTTTGTTATGTAACTTTGTCACAGAAAAATTTTGAAAAAGGGCATATAATACAATCAGAATACAGAGAATAAATTTGAAGGAGGAATAGATTATGTCAGTAATAAGCGTAAGCAGTGAAAATTATAAAAAAGAGGTATTGCAGTCAGAGCTTCCGGTTTTAGTTGATTTTTGGGCACCGTGGTGCGGCCCTTGCCGGATGTTTTCTCCGGTTGTGGACGAGGTGGCAGAAGAACAGGCGGGAAAGGTGAAGGTTGTTAAAATTAACATTGATGAGGAACCTGCTTTGGCAGAGGAATATGGTGTAATGAGTATACCGACATTGGTTTATATAAAAGATGGCGCGGCCAGAGAGAAATCAGTTGGTGTTCGTCCAAAGGCAGAAGTGTTGCAGATGCTGCAAGGATAAATTTGTCTTTACACCCAATGTTTTTTGTGTTATCATACCGATAAGAGGTGAGTGATATGCCAGAAGTGACATTGGGAAGTACAGAAATAACAGTTGAAAAGAATGGATTTGGTGCATTGCCGATTCAAAGAATTTCTCGGGAAGAGGCAGCAAAACTGCTCCGGAAGGCTTATGCCAATGGGATTACATTCTTTGATACAGCACGGTTTTATACCGATAGTGAAGAAAAGATGGGGTATGCACTGCATGATGTGCGAGAGAATATCTATATTGCCACAAAAACGGGGGCAAAGGATGCGGACGCATTTTACCGGGATTTGGAAACAAGTCTTACCAATTTAAAAACGGATTATATTGATATTTATCAATTTCATAATCCTTCGTTTTGTCCATTGCCGGGTGATGGAACCGGATTATATGAAGCAATGGAAAAAATGAAAGCAGAAGGGGTTGTCCGTCATATCGGGATTACCAATCATCGTCTTTCTGTCGCGCATCAAGCCATCGAATCCGGTCTTTATGAAACCTTGCAATTCCCGTTTAGTTATCTTTCCGGAGAGGAAGAACTGAACTTGGTAAAGAAGTGCAAGGATGCAAATATGGGTTATATTGCAATGAAGGCACTGGCCGGAGGATTGATTACAAATGCACGGGCCGCTTATGCGTTCCAGAATCAGTTTGACAACGTATTGCCAATTTGGGGTGTGCAGAGAGAGAAAGAACTGGATGATTTTTTGCAGTTTATTAAAAATCCTGCAGAGATGACCGATGAAATTGCAGCGTTTATCACAGAAGAAAAACAATCCCTTGCCGGTGATTTCTGCCGGGGCTGTGGCTATTGTATGCCTTGTCCCGCGGGTATTGAAATCAATACGTGTGCAAGGATGTCTCTGCTGATTCGGCGGTCGCCTTCAGAATTACAGCTTACTCCGGAGGCACAGCAGAAAATGATGAAGATTAAGGAATGTCTGCATTGCGGCCATTGTGCAGCAAATTGTCCATATGGTTTGGAGACCCCAAGATTGCTGCAAGATAATCTTAAGGATTATGAAGAAATTCTTGCAGGTAAAACAATTTGAAAAAGGCCAGGGCTTGCGAATCTTTTGTTCAGACTATGGAAAAACGTGAAATTTTCCATATAACAAGAAATGATTTGCCATGAATGGATGGCCCCAAGCCAATACATCCACCGTTTGGCCCGCATCGTGCAGTCCAAAATCATTCCAAATTTACGTCTGTAAACACAATTGACAGGGTATGCGAGTACCCTGTTTTTTTGTGAGTTAAAACTGAAAATATAAAAACACGGATACGGGGAAGTTCTGGTGATACGGTGGGGTTAAATTGCCGGACATGAGACTGGGGCGCCAAAATGTTTTTTATGGGGTTGGTTTTTGAAAAATATGGTTGTAAAATAAGACGGGGTGTGCTAAAATAAAATTGAGGTGAAAAACATGGTTTATTCCATAGAAAGCAATGGATTTTCTGCAAAATTCGATAGCTACGGAGCGCGTTTAATTTCTTTAAAGGATCGGGAAGGGTTGGAATATATCTGGCAGAGAGACGCCCGGTATTGGTCGGATTGCGCGCCAATTCTTTTTCCGGTGATTGCACGGACACGAGATGGGAAAATTACAGCAAATGGTAAAGAATATCGGATGCCGAAACATGGGCTTTTGCGGAATGCGGAATTCGAAGTTGCAGAGCAGAAGCCGGAAGCAATTACCTTTATGTCTGCTGCGAATGAGGAAACAAAGGAAGCATATCCGTGGAATTACGTATTTTATGTTACATTTTCCCTTTGCGACAATCAATTGACTACTGCATTTCGTGTGGAGAATAAGGACGAAAATCAGATGTATTTCTGCCTTGGAGCACATCCGGCGTTTAATGTTCCATTGACAAATGAGGAAGCATTTGAAGATTGGCGTTTGGTGTTTGAAAAGGAAGAAGTACTTTATTCCAACCATACCAACGAAGATGAATCTACTTCTGCAAAGAAAGATTTAATTCTTGCTGCAGGGAATAATTTGCCGCTGAGACGTACATTATTTGACAATGATGCTATGATATTTGAGGAAATTGGTTCAAAAAAGGTGGAGTTGATTGGAAAAAGTGGAAAAGGTGTGTCCTTTGCCTATGAAGATTTCCCCAATCTTGCCATCTGGACAAAGGGGGAGCCGTCAGATGCTCCTTATGTTTGTCTGGAGCCATGGTTTGGTATGGGATTTCGTGATGATGAAGGTTATGCAATTGAAGAAAAATACGGCGTGTTGAAGCTGGAACCACAAAAGGACTTTACGGTTTCGTTTATGGTAACGATGCTGTGAGATATAAATATAAACGAGGAGGAAAAATAAATGGAAATTGATATTCGTAACCCATGGCACCCGGAGGATGCCAAACATTACACAACAGAACGTATAAGGAAGGATTTTCTGGTTCAGGAATTGTTTACTCCGGATAAGATCCGCATGGTGTACAGCCATGTTGACCGGATTATTGTGGCAGGTATCTGTCCGGCTAAGGATGTTTTGTATTTAGAGGCTGGCCATGAACTTGGTGTGGATTATTTTTTGGAACGCCGTGAAATGGGTGTTATCAATGTCGGCGGGCCAGGAACTGTTGTTTTGGACGGAGAAGAATTTGATCTCGATTATAAAGATGGCTTATATGCAGGCCTTGGTATCAAAGAAGTCGCTTTTAAGAGCAAAGATGCTGCAAATCCGGCAAAATTTTATATGAATTCTACTCCTGCACACAGAAAGTGTCCCACGGTAAAAATTACGTTGGAAATGGCAAATAAACGGCATCTTGGTTCGGTTGCTGAATGTAATAAGCGGACGATAAACCAATATATTCATCCGGAAGTTTGTGAGAGCTGTCAGCTTTCAATGGGGATGACGGCGCTGGAGGTGGGAAGCAATTGGAATACCATGCCCTGCCATACCCATGAACGGAGAATGGAAGTGTATTTCTATTTTGAGTTAGGTGAGGATGATGTGGTCTTCCATATGATGGGCGAACCGCAGGAAACCCGGCATATTGTTATGCGAAACGAAGAAGCTGTTATTTCACCCAGCTGGTCTATTCATTCCGGTGTTGGTTCCAGAAATTACACCTTTATCTGGGGGATGGCCGGTGAAAATCAGGCGTTTGATGATATGGACCATGTGGCAATGAAAGATATTATGTAATTTGCGGAGGACAATGGAATGCAGAAAATAACTATAAGACAGCTGCGGAAGAATGGAGAGGTCATTGCTTCTGCGGAAGGACAAACCTCGGTGATCTATCAAACAGACGCATATAATGAAGGGGATTGTTTGGAATTCCTTTTGGAAGGGTGTCAATATATCTGGATAAAAATTTCAGACAGTGTGGCAGAAAGTATTGTATACATACCGGAAGGGAAATTTGTATTTCCTATTCCGGCGGGTGAAGCGCTTAGAGGGTTTAAGCCCGGAATGTTTGAAGGTGCACAAATAGTTGAGGCACGGGCGGCAAGTGAGGAAGATTTAAAAACTTACCGGAATCTTTGCTTGAATCCCTATGATTATCGTGTACAGAGCGAGGTAGTTGATCCCGATGCGCCGGAATGGAGTAACCCAACCGATTCAAAAGCAGTTGAGGACGGCGAAATAAAAGCGTTCCCCCATGCGTATGCGAACCGGGTGACACGAAACGAAGGCTGCTTTTATGCAAGAAATGCCATTGATGGTATGAGCGAACCGGGGGGACATGGAGATTATCCTTATCATTCCTGGGGCGGTGCTGTACACGAAGACCTAACGTTGGCTGTTTATTTTGGCCGTGAGGTAAAGGCGGATAAGCTGGTTCTTTCTCTTCGCAGCGATTATCACGTTGATGGTGAAGGAAGAGAACATGACACCTATTGGCATACGGCATTGATTGAGTTGTCAGATGGATTCAAAACAGAAATTCACCCGCAAAAATCATCAGAGGGTCAAGTTTTTGAACTGGGCGGGCACGTAACAAGCTGGTTAAAATTATCTCGGCTGGACCCCTTGCAGCATGATGGAAGTTTGAACTTTGCGGCGCTGAATCAGATTGAACTTTGGGGTACAGAAGTATAGGATCCTGAATTAATATAGAAGCAGCGTATCTTAGAATGTTGTTGCGCTGTCAAAGACGGCAAACAAATGCCGGCCATTTTATAAAAATGGCCGGCGCTTTTTTTTAAACGAAATTCTAGATTAATACATTTATTATTCACGTGTTTTACCTGATCTCCTGTTCCAATTCTTCGAACAAGCTTGAATGAAAAAATTCTTGTATAGAAATTTCAAAACCATCACAAATTTTCTTTATGGTTGAAATAGTCGTACTATTATTTCTTCCGCCGGTAATATTGCTTAATGTAGATTGTGTTATTCCACTTATTGTAGCCAGTTTATTTATAGTGATTTCTCGTTCGTTACATAATCCCACAATTCGTAGCCGAACAGCTTCTCCAATCGTCAAGCTCCATCACCTCTATCAATGAATATGATGTTATAATTTTAACTCACTTGGGATAAAACTATTACCTCAATTGAGTTGACTTTTGCGTTTCTCTATGTTATAATAGCGGTGCGATCGTATAAAATTTAAAGTTTGGAGGTTAATTGATATGAAAAGCAGTAAATTAGTCGTTGGTGTTCTGAGTACTATTTTGTTAATTTTTGCATTAACAGGTTGTGGAAACACAGCGAAAAGTCTGTCCGGAAAATATGTAAGTGATGGTAACACAGCATTCAGTTATATCGAATTTTTTTCTGATGGTAAATATACTTCAAGTCATTCAAACTACGAAGGAAATTACTCAATTGACGGAAACAGAATTCGATTAGAAGGTATTTTGGTTGATTCAAAAATTTATTATTTTAAAGCACGCGGAAACACGTTAGAGTTATCTTCTGATGAAGATTTTGAATCATCTGATATATATATAAAAGATTAAAGCTAAAATATAGAAGGGAAGACAATAATGAAAGAAAAATTAAAAAAGCTTACTTTAGGTGTACTTATTGGTGCAATATGTTGCAGTGGTGCAGCTCTTGCAAAGAAAGCAACTGAAACCATTGAGGTTGAATATAGTAACATCAAGATTTACAAAGATAATGTTCTTTGTGAATTAAAGGACGCCAACGGCAGTATTATTGAACCGTTTATCTATAATGGAACAACCTATATGCCGGTCAGAGGAACGGCTAATCTTGCAGATATGCAGGTTACATGGGATGGTACAACACAGAGTGTTTATTTATGGGACGAAATGGTCCCGGAGGGGACTTCATTTATTGAGGTTTGTCCGCCGTATGAATTACGTTGTTTTGAAAAATACATAGCTACAGAGGGAAAGAACTTTACAATGGCCGGGCAAAAATATTCTAATGGAATTGTATCGCCGGGTTCATGGGAGACGAATCGAGTAGCGCTTTTTAATCTTGATAGCAAATATTCGTCACTTGAATGTACAATTGGGCATTCAGAAGTTGAAGAATATGCGAAATCTGTTTCATTTTTGGTTGATGGGAAAATCGTTGAGACGATAGAGCTTGAACCGGATTGTTTGCCCAAAAAAGTTAATATACCTTTAAAATATGGTCTGCAATTGAAAATTATCGTAAACGAAGTTTCGGGTGGTAAAATGTCTGGTATTGGCATTGGAAATATGACGGTGAAATAAGCATTCTCTTTGTGTGCAAAGTATAGGATGTTACACTTACGGATGCAAAAAAGGGTATGCAACTTGAATTGCATACCCTTTAAAATTACTTCCGTATAGTGAACCGTCTTTTATACTTCCATGATAATTGGGAGAATCATTGGTTTTCTCTTGGTCTTACTATAGAGATAGTTGCTGACTTCATTTTTTACCTTTGTTTTTAAGGTTGACCAGTCCATAGAGCGGCTGCCGGTACATTTGTCAATGACATGCGCGGCGGCATCCCGAACAGAATCCATTAAATCTTCGGACTCACGGACATAAACAAATCCGCGGGAAATAATATCCGGCCCACTGACACATTGTTTGCTTGCTTTGTCGATGGTAAAGACAACAATGATAATACCATCCTCCGCAAGATGTTTTCTGTCACGAAGAACAATGTTCCCAACGTCGCCAACACCAAGACCGTCAACCAAAACTTTTCCGGATGGCACAGTTCCTGTAACGGCGGCGGTGGATTGAGAAAGTTCCAGAACCTTTCCAATGTCTAAAATAAATATATTCTTTTTGGGTATACCGGCCTGAACCCCAAGCTCTGCGTGGTGGCACAGATGACGGTATTCGCCATGCACCGGGATAAAATATTTTGGATTTGCCAAAGAAAGAATCAGCCGGAGTTCATGCTGGCAGGCATGTCCCGAAACGTGAACATCATCCTGGCGTTCATGAATAACTTCTGCACCATGCTTTAAAAGTTCATTGACCACATTCGATACGGTTTTTTCATTGCCGGGAATCGGGTTTGCAGAAATGATAACAAGGTCGGAAGGTTCAATATTGATTTTTTTGTGGATGGAAAAGGCCATTCTTGTCAGTGCGGACATGGGTTCTCCCTGGCTTCCCGTTGTAATGATGACCATTTTTTCTTTGGGATAGCGGTTGATTTCATCAAGGTCAACCAAGGTGTTTTTGGGGATGTTCATATAACCGAGGTCGATGGCTGCGCTGAGTACGTTTTCCATACTGCGGCCGGATACGGCAACCTTACGGCCATATTTGACAGCTGCATTAATAATCTGCTGTACCCGATGAATGTTGGATGCAAAAGTTGCAACAATGATTCGCTGCCCGATGCCCCGTTCAAACAGATTGTCAAAGGTCTTTCCAATGGAACTTTCGCTCATGGTGTAACCTGGTCGGTCTGCATTGGTACTGTCTGAAAGCAGGGCAAGGATACCTTTTTTACCCAACTCACCAATACGGGCAAGGTCAATCATGCCGCCGTCAATCGGCGTTGGGTCAATTTTAAAATCGCCGGTGTGCAGGATGACACCTGCCGGTGTGTGCAGTGCAATGGCCACTGCATCTGCAATGGAATGGTTTGTATGAATGAATTCAATATTGAAATCACCCAGGCGGACGAAGTCGCCGGCTTCAACATTATGCAGTTTTGCACTGTTGATTAAATTGTGTTCCTTTAGCTTGTTTTTCAAAATACCAAGGGTCAGGCGTGTTCCAAAGACAGGAATATTAAATTCCTTGAGTACATACGGAATGGCACCGATATGGTCTTCGTGACCGTGGGTGAGAACAATGCCCCGAATTTTATTTGCTACCTTGTGAAGATAGGTGATATCCGGAATTACAATATCAACACCCAGCATATCATCGTCAGGAAAGGCCATGCCGCAGTCTAATAAAATGACATCATTTCCATATTCAAATACGGTTAAGTTCTTTCCGATTTCGTTTAATCCGCCAAGCGGAATAATTCTTACTTTTTTTTGCTTTTTCAAATTTTTTCCTCCTATTTTATCTTAAGCACACCAAAATAAAGGGAACAGAAATTAAAAATTCCGTACCTTTTGATATGCAATATGAAATTCGTCCGTTCAGTAATGTAACATGTAGAACATTTAAATCTGTTGGAAAACCAACAATCCGACCAATTATCACTTCTCAATATTATACAACATTTCAAGTAATATTGCAAGTCTTTTCTGAAATTATCTTTCAGCAAGTGCAGATATGGCGTTGTACATCTTTTTATTTATAGTATTGAATGCAGGAATATTTCTTATACATATGAATTTATTTGGCTTGTATTTACAAAAAAATCAGAATATGATATACTACATTCAATTTAAAAGAAAAATATAATATTATCGGATTTAGAGGGTAAATAAGTCGGAAAAAGAATCAAGTAAGTGGGGGATATATATGATGGAAAACAGGCACATGAAATTAATCGTGTGGGTATGCGTCGCTGCAGTTTCTCTGGCTTTGATTGGCTGTGTGCTTGTCTTTGAATTTATAATGGGAAATAAAGATGAAACACCACCGGAAGATTATAGGGAAATTGAGCAGTTTTCAACCTATTATCAAATTACGGCGGATACCATGTTTTATCAGGAGCCTTCCGAAACTTCCAATATTGTCAAATCAGCAAAAGAGGGAACAATGGTTACTTTTTTGGGGGTTGGAGAAGATGATTTTTATATGGTACAGCAGGAAGAGGTATATGGATACATAAAAAAGCAGTTTTTAAAAGCTGCGGACAGGACAGCGGAAGAAGAAAATTCGAACATTACGGAGGTTCCTGGCTCTGTCAATGCACTTTATGAAATGTATGTAATAAACTGTAATAATAGTATCTCGCTGCGCGCCCGCCCATCTATGCAGGCGGAGAGTCTGAGTCAGGTGGCAAAAGGCGAAAGGGTTGGATACATTTCTGCGGCACAGAATGGGTTTGTTAAGGTATTGTATAAAGAACTGACCGGGTATGTTTTGGGGTCATATCTCTCCTATCAAAATCAGGGAGCAGATGTGGTTATAAAAAAGACCATGTATGTTGTCAACTGTAAAACAGATATTAGCCTTCGAAGTGAACCTTCTGCAGCGGCAGGGGTGATGCTGACCATACCACTTCATGATCCGGTGGGATATATTGAAAGCGCTGGAGATGGTTTTGCAAAAATATCCTATCGGGGGATAATAGGCTATGCAGCACTTAACTATCTTGCAGATTCCTTTGTTTTTGAAGATGAGAATCCAACGAAAACGCTTTATGTGGTGAATTGTAAGGAAAATATTACGCTGCGAAATGCACCGGTGCAGTCGGCAGGTGCATTGATAAAGATTCCGTTTGGTGAAGCGGTTGGTTATATCGGAACAGCGACCAATGGATTCTATAAAGTACAATACGGGGGAAAAACCGGTTATGCTCTGTCCGCTTATTTATCTGAGAACCGGCAGGAGAAAACGCCGGTTATGTCCACAGCACCGGTACATATTGAGGAATCTGTGTTTACTGAAACCCCGGTATTTTCTGAGGCGCCCCAGTTTGTCGCAGGGACGAGAATGATCGTGGTGGAGTGCAATGAAAATATTAGTCTTCGAGTGTATCCGGATATATCAAGTGAAGTTATAGACAGTATCCCTTTGGGAGCTGAGGTTGAATATATTGAAAGCGCAGGAAATGGATTTTTTAAAGTAAAGTATCAGGGAAAAATCGGTTATGCAAAGGCAGAATATCTGTGTCCGGCTGCGTAGGTTTGAAAAAAGAAAACAGATACAAATGAAAAAATATATTTTGGAGGGAAAAAGATGGTACAAATCGGAAATCAGTGGGATAATCTTTTGGGTGATGAGTTTCAAAAGGAATATTATTTAAAATTACGCCGTATTCTGGCAAAAGAATATCAAACAACCACCATCTATCCGGATATGTACGATATATTCAATGCGCTGAAATATACAGATTATCCGGATGTAAAGGCGGTTATTTTGGGACAGGATCCCTACCATGGCGTCGGACAGGCGCATGGGTTGTGTTTTTCGGTGCGGAAAGGCGTGGAACCGCCGCCATCCTTGAAGAATATCTTTAAAGAAATTCAGGATGAGTTGGGCATTGCACCACCCAATCATGGAGAACTTACCAAGTGGGCCAAAGAGGGAGTTTTACTGCTTAATACTGCACTTACTGTCCGTGCCGGTATGGCAAACAGTCATCGTGGTCTGGGTTGGGAAATTCTGACCGACCGGATTATTGAACTGCTTAACAAGAGAGAGGAACCGATTGTCTTTTTGTTATGGGGAGCAAATGCAAAGCAAAAGTCTGCGCTTATTACTAATCCACAGCATCTTGTTTTGAAATGCGCTCATCCCAGTCCGCTTTCGGCTTACAATGGATTTTTTGGCTGCGGACATTTCAAGATGTGTAATGATTTTTTGACTTCCGTTGGACGGACCCCGATAGACTGGAGTTTATAAGACTTAAAAAGTAAAAAACCGCAGATATGGTCTGCGGTTTTTTTATATACGGCTATAAAGGTTTGGTTTTGTTTTCCAATTCCCAAATGTTTGCATCATGGCGGAAAATCAGGCAGGTAATAACGCCTAAAATTCCCAGTAGAAAGAGGAAGAAAGCTGCACCGGAACCTTTTCCTGTTCCAAATAAAGTTGTCAGAATAGAGCCAAAAGTTTGCTGTGCCATTAAGGGTTCGAACATCTTATCAATACAGAAACCGCCCAGGACATATCCCAATGGAATCGTGAAAAATTGTAATGTATTCCTTGCCGCATATACGCGTCCTTGTATCGGTAATGGGATATAGCTTCGAAACAGTGCGTCCATGTTGGCATTCATGACAGGGATGCTGATCCAACCCAGCACTGCGCCTGTGCACCATATGGGCAGGTTTTTTCCAAAAGCCAGGAAAAAATTTTCTGTGCTCATAGAAAGTAATAAAGTATTGCAAATCACGCGAACACGGCTTTTGGGGGTTGGATATAGGGTTACAAATATACTGCCGATAAGCATTGCAATTCCGGAAACTGTGTTTACAAGCCCATAGGCATTTCCGCCGCCTGCATGGAGAGAGAGCAGCAACGCAGGCAGCGCCGCATTATACATGGATGCCGTGAGGTTGATTGCAGCAAGAAAAAGGATAAGGTCCAGAATGCCGCGGTGCTTTTTCAGGTATTGAAGTCCTGCCTTGGATGCTTGCAGTATACCTTCTCTTTGTTCATCGTTTGCATGGATTTGCGGGATTTTGATACCAAACAATAAGGTGCAAAAAGCAGCTGCAAAGGTGATGAGGTCAATAACGATGACGGTTTGCATATTGGTAAACATTAAAATTGCTGTCGCAGCAACCGGTGTTAATACAGTATTCAAAGAGTTGGAGAAGGTACGCATTCCACTGACTTTTTGATAGTATTTTTCCGGCACCAGAAGACTGACTGCTACATCCGAAGCCGGCTGCTGAAACGTGTTCATCAATCCGTTAAGGGCATTTAAGATATATAAATGCCAAATTTCCAACCGGTTGGATTGAAGCAGGATGAGAACCATGAACGTACAAAATGCGGCGAAGGTATCGCTTGCAAGCATAATTGTTTTTTTATGCCACCGGTCACTGCATGCACCGGCAAAAATGCTCATGACAACATAGGGCGCATAGGAACAGACGGACAACAGTGCAGTTGTAAGTGCCGAACCTTTTGCCTGATAGGACCAGACAACCAATGCAAAATTGGTCATTGCACTGCCCAGTGTGGAAAGACTTTGGGTTGACCACAGCAGAAAAAAGCTTTTTAAATCAAAAAATAATTTTTTATAAGTTTTCATATTGACTTTGCTCCTTTATATTTAATGTCGTTTCATAAAAAGCAAAGTCTGTATGGGCCAATTTATATTATATCCGCTCTATGCAAAACAGCCCGTTAGACTTTGCATAGAGCAAAAACAATGCACAATCTCAAATTGCCGACCTCCTTTGATAATGGATTTTAAGCGTTTTGAAGTGCCTGATCAATATCTTCAATAATATCCTGTACATTTTCAATGCCGACAGAAAAGCGAATTAAATCCGGGGTTACGCCTGCGGCAGCAAGTTCCTCATCGTTCATTTGCCGATGGGTGTGACTTGCCGGATGGAGAACGGAGGTTCTGGCATCGGCCACATGCGTGACAATTGCAGCAAGTTTCAGGCTGTCCATAAAACGTACTGCGGCAGCTCTTCCGCCCTTAACGCCAAAGGAAATTACGCCGCAGGAGCCTTTTGGAAGATATTTTTGTGCCAGTTCATAATATTTGTCTCCCGGGAGACCACAGTATTTTACCCATTCAATTTTATCGTGCCCGCTCAGAAATTCTGCAACGGCCTGTGCGTTTTGACAGTGGCGTTCCATGCGGAGAAACAATGTTTCCAGTCCTAAATTCAAGAGGAAGGAATTGTGAGGTGAGGGAATGGAGCCAAGGTCGCGCATTACCTGTGCGGTTGCTTTCATAATATAGGCGGTATTTCCGAATTGTTTGGTATAGACAACGCCATGATAGGATTCGTCCGGAGTTGTCAGACAGGGATATTTTCCGGCAGCTTCCCAGTCAAAGTTTCCGCTGTCGATAATTGCACCGCCTACGACGGTTGCGTGGCCATCCATATATTTGGTGGTAGAATGTACCACAATGTCTGCGCCCCACTCTATTGGGCGGCAGTTGATGGGCGTTGCAAAGGTATTGTCAATGATAAGCGGAACATGATGGGCATGAGCAACTTTGGCCCATTTTTCAATGTCAAGGACGACAAGGGCCGGGTTGGCAATAGTTTCGCCGAACATTGCTTTGGTGTTTTCTTTGAATGCGGCAGCCAACTCTTCTTCGCTTGCATCAGGGTCAACAAAGGTGACGTCAATGCCCAGCTTTTTCATCGTGACGCCGAACAGGTTGAATGTACCGCCATATACAGTGGAAGAACATATAAAATGTTCTCCTGCCTGGCAGATGTTAAAGATGGAATAAAAACAGGCTGCCTGGCCGGAAGAGGTAAGCATTCCTGCAACGCCGCCTTCCAGGTCTGCAATTTTTGCCGCGACAGCATCATTGGTTGGGTTGGCGAGACGGGTATAGAAATAGCCGTTTTCTTCCAGGTCAAAAAGCCGGCCCATCTGTTCGGTAGATTCATATTTAAAGGTGGTGCTTTGCGTAATAGGCAAAACACGGGATTCACCATTTTGGGGCGTATAACCGGATTGGATACATTTTGTTTCAATTTTCATGAGTATTCCTCCATTCTGCCGCTGTGCCCGGCGCAACTTTTGGCGGCTTTATGCACAGTGAAAGCCGTTAATATATTTAGGCTATTATAGCGTATTTTCTCTTATTTTGCAACGGTAAATTTGTTAAGAAACATTTTACTGGAAAAAGGTGGGGTAAAGTTTTAAATATCAAAAAGAAAAAAACTTTGTCTCATGTACAATTGAAAGAAGGTGCAGTATAATGCGGGTATTGATACGAAAAGGATGGTGTTTTTATGCAGAGGCTATTTGTTTCGGAAAACAGGCGCGGATTTGTGACCGAAGATGGGAAGCCTTTTTTCTGGCTGGGGGATACAGCTTGGGAATTATTTCATAAATTGAGCATTGAACAGACAGAACATTATTTTAAAACGCGCAAAGAACAGGGATTCAATGTAATTCAGGCGGTTCTTTTGGGCGAAGAATGGGGATTGACTGCGCCCAATTTTTATGGACGCATTCCCTTGTGTGACTGTGACCCGGAAAGGCCGGATTTGGCTGGGGAATATAATTATTGGGATCATGTAAAGGCAGTAATTGAACTTGCGGAACGGTATAATTTATATATTGCTGTTCTTCCAACGTGGGGAGATAAGATTAATTTGCTGTGGGGAAAGGAAAAAGAGATTTTTGATGGTGATAATGCATTCGCCTATGGTAAGTTTGTTGGTAAGTTGCTGGGTGGCTATAAAAATATCGTCTGGATAATGGGCGGCGACCGGGTGATGACCAAACACAGGCATTTCCGGGTACTCAATCAGATGGCAGCAGGACTGAAAGAAGGGGAAAAAGAAGTGCATATCATGAGCTTTCATCCGCCGGGAGGAAGCACATCGACTGCCAATAATGCCGATGCAGACTGGCTGGATTTTGTCATGTGGCAGACCGGGCATAATGCGAGGGAGCTGAAGGTACATGAAAGTATTCGGCAGGATTGGGATGCAGAAGTTATACGTCCGGTACTCAATGCGGAACCTTGTTATGAAGATCATCCTATCAATCAATCGCCTGAACTTGGTTATTTTGATGAATATGATGTAAGAGAAGCGGCATATCGTTCTGTATTGGCTGGTGGCTGCGGACATACCTATGGCCACCATTGCGTATGGTATTTTGCAAAGGAAAATCAGATTGCAGAACGCTTTTTGATGAGCTGGGAAGAGGCGCTGGAACGTCCGGCTGCAAAACAGATGCAGTATGTGCGGAAGCTGATGGAAAATTATGATTTTATCCATCGGAAACCGGCGGATGACCGCGTGGTGAACCAGCTGGAAGGCGCCAACTATATTGTGGGAACAGAAGGAGAAAATTACGCACTCTTTTACACGCCGAATGGCGTGCGGTTCCAGTTGGATCTCCGGGATATACATAAGGAAATAACAGCAAAATGGTATGATCCGCGGACCGGAACTGATTCAAAGAAGTTTAAGTTAAAAGGTGGAATAATTTCCTTTGCACCGCCCGTAAAAGGCCGTCTCTATGACTCGGTTTTATGTCTTGCATTTTGAAATGTGGACATCTAATGCCAGAAAAGGATAGGCGGAATTTAGGTAACACATGCTGGATATATTTAAAAAGACTTGCAAAAAGCAAGTCTTTTTTTCATAATTGTAAGAAAAAGTTTGGTTAATCTATGGAAATATTAAGTAAAGTATGATATAATATCAAATTAGTTTGAAACTAAGCCTGAAGTGTCATTGATCGTAGTAATAAATCCGCCGACATCCAGACTGCAAAGGTCGGCGGCAATGATTTTTCCATCAGCGACAAAGACATTGGCACGAATCATGCCTTTGTCAGATTGGGTGTGGTTATTGACCCGATAGGAATATCGGGTGACGCGAACACCTTTGTAACTTGTAATGTCAAATCCAGCCTTTTTTTCCAGGTCGTTATAAGTTTCATAGACAACATCAAATTCGTCCGGGATGGTGAGATGAGAAATCTCGGTTGGACGGTCGTCCACCTGCCAGCCAAAAGAGCGGATATAGGTGAGATTTGCTGTGTTGGTGGCATTGTCCACACTGTAGAGCAAGCAGATGGTCATGATGACCAAGAAGGCTGCAAGGATTGTCAGGAGTGTAAATTTTCTTTTTTTGATAAATTGAAGCATAGAAATCCTCCCTTGGGTTTATGAATACATTGGTGTTCCTTCTTTGTCGGGTGCGGCCTGCGCTGTTTTCTGGTTGGCAGAGGGGATTCATCAGAAAAAGATTCCTGCCCAAAGCGCGGGGAGATAGGGGATTGCCCTCAATGAATTTTATGCGGCAATTGTTACGAATATGAGGTGTAGTATGAGACTTGATAAATACCTTGCTGATTGTGGAATTGGGACAAGAAGCGAGATTAAAAAGATGATCAGGGCAGGACGGGTGTGTGTGACCGGCCGTGAAAAACTGCGGCCGGAAATTCAAATTGATGAAAATGCTGATGTGGTTTTTGCAGACGGCAAAAAATTATCCTATCAAAAGTTCATCTATCTGATGCTGAATAAGCCGGCAGGGTATCTTTCGGCCACCTGGGATAAACGGAGTCCGGTTGTGCTGGATTTGGTACCGGAAGAATATCTGCACTATGAACCGTTTCCCGTTGGCAGACTGGATATTGATACCGAAGGACTTTGCATACTGACCAATGACGGACAGCTTGCGCATAGGTTATTAAGTCCGGTTAATCATATACCCAAAATGTATTATGCAGAAGTTGAGGGGTTTGTCAATGCGGCGGACTGCCGGGCTTTTTCTGAAGGGATTCTGCTGGAAGACGGTTACCAAACCAAATCGGGGCATTTGAAAGTAATAGAAGATGGTGCCGTTTCAAAAGTCCAGGTGACCATTACGGAAGGTAAATTTCATCAGATAAAGCGGATGTTTGCCTGTGTGGGCAAGACGGTGCTTTATTTAAAGAGAATTAAAATGAACGGCCTCTGTCTGGACGAGAATTTAAAACCGGGCGGGATACGGGAACTTACTTTAGAAGAATTGGAGATGCTTATCAATGGGGAATGTCATTCCGCGGGTGGCGGCAATTCATGATTTATCAGGTTTTGGCAAGGTATCACTTACCGAAGCAATACCGATTTTATCGGCGATGGGGATTGAGGTTTGTCCCATGCCGACGGCGGTATTGTCTACCCATACCTATGAATTTCAAAATTATACACTTTGTGACTTGACAGAAGAAATGCCAAAGATTATTGCACATTGGGATGCAATCGGTTTGGGTTTTGATGCGGTATACAGCGGTTATATGAGCAGTGCGAAGCAACTGGAGATAACCGGAGAATTCATGCGCAGGCAGAAGGAAAAAGGCGCGTTAATTGTGGTAGACCCTGTGATGGGGGATAATGCGCTTTTGGATGTGCAGATGGTCTATTCCGATAGAATGCGGGATATGGTCGGTGGTATGGAGAAACTTTGTGAATTTGCAGATGTGATTACGCCCAATGTGACCGAGGCCTGTATGCTGACCGGAATTGATTATCCCAATGCGCCGGTACATAATGCGGAAATTAAGCAGCTATTAAAACAATTACATGAACTTGGAAGCAGGCATGTGGTGATTACCAGTGTGATGGATTCTGAAAATTCGATGTGTGTGGCTGTTTATGATGGTGATGAGGATAAATATTATAAAGTTGACTGCGGATTTGTCAACAGACCGTTTCATGGAACCGGCGATGTTTACACCAGTGTACTTACCGGCGCTCTTTGTAAAGGAATGCGTTTGATTGATGCGGCGGCAGAGGCGGCGGGATTTGTCCGGGCCGCCATTCGCCAGACGGTACGCCATCCTGAGATAAAAATCCGGGAGGGGGTATTGTTTGAACCGGTGTTGGCAACCTATTTTTCTTCAATGCCGCATGAGGATGGTTTTGTTGAGATATAGGTGTTGTGGTTTGATAAACAGAGTAAAAGTAAATGACCAAATGACGGGGATTTCCTGATTGTAACTTGGGATGTGATGAAATGATAGCAAAGGTAAATAGTATTGGCCTTCGTGGAATTGAAGGTTATGTGATTGGTGTTGAGGCAGATATCAGCAGTGGATTGCCGCAATGGGAAATTGTTGGTCTTCCGGATGTTGCGGTGAAGGAATCGAAAGAGCGAATCCGTTCTGCGGTGAAAAACTCTTCTTTTTTGATGCCGAACAAGCGGATGGTCATTAACCTTGCGCCGGCAGATATAAAAAAAGAAGGGGCCTATCTTGACCTGCCGATTGCAGTTGGGATTTTAATTGGATCAGAACAGCTGTATGTCCCGGAACTTGAAGATTGTGTTTTTATGGGAGAACTTTCTCTGGACGGAAATTTGCGGAGGATTCGCGGTGCCCTTCCTATGGCGGTAACGGCCTATCAAAAAGGTTATAAAAAGATTTTTCTGCCGGAAGAGAACGCAAAGGAAGCCGCTGTGGTGGAGGGTATTGAAGTTTACGGCGTGAGAGATATTGCGGCGCTTATGGCGCATTTTGGCGGCGGCAATAAAATCAATCGGACAATGATTGATGCTGAGAAAATTTTTGAGACAGCCGCCAATTATACGGTGGATTTTGCCGATGTCAAAGGGCAGCTGGAAGCAAAGCGCGCGCTGGAAATTGCGGCAGCCGGCGGCCACAATATCCTTTTGATTGGCCCGCCGGGTTCCGGAAAAACTATGCTGGCACAAAGAATACCCACTATTCTGCCGGAGCTCACCTTTGATGAGGCGCTGGAGGTTACAAAAATCCATAGTATTGCCGGCAGTCTTTTAGATGGAAAGCCAATGGTAATGCAGCGGCCTTTCCGCAGTCCGCACCATACAGTGTCTGCAGTGGGGCTGACGGGCGGCGGGACAAATCCTAAACCCGGTGAGATCAGTCTGTCTCATTATGGCGTTTTGTTCCTGGATGAACTTCCTGAATTCCGGAAAGATGCGCTGGAAGTTTTGCGCCAGCCTCTTGAAGATGGGTATGTGACAATTACAAGGGCGAGCGGAACTTATGCTTATCCTTGTAATGTTATGCTGGTTGCGTCCATGAATCCCTGTCCTTGTGGTTTTTATGGGGACAGAACACATAAATGCAGCTGTAACAGCGTACAGATTAACCGTTATCTGGGTAAAATCAGCGGGCCGCTTTTAGACAGGATTGATTTGCATATTGAAGTTCCGGCAGTTCCTTATGAGGAACTGGAACACAAAGAAAAAGGCGAAACGTCATCAGAGATTAAAACGCGGGTCAATCGTGCGAGAGAAATTCAGATTGAACGTTATCGGGGAACGGGTGTTTATTCCAACAGTGATTTGACGGCGCCTTTGATCGAAAAATTCTGTGGTCTTGGGCCGGAAGAAAATGCACTGTTAAAAGAGGCCTTTGAGTCTTTGGGACTCAGTGCCCGTGCGCATAACCGCATCTTAAAAGTTGCGCGGACAATTGCGGATTTGGATGAAAGTGTGGAGATACAGGCACAGCATCTGGCCGAGGCGATCCAATACCGGTCCCTTGACCGCAAGTTTTGGCAGTAAAATTGGAGGAGATAAAAATGACCTTACATATCGTGTTGGTTGAGCCGGAGATTCCTGCAAATACAGGGAATATTTCCAGAACCTGTTCCATTATCGGAGCGCCGTTGCATCTGGTGCATCCGCTAGGATTTGATATCAGCGAAAAGCAGGTGCGCCGTGCAGGACTTGACTATTGGGATGCGCTTGAACTTCATGAGTATAATAATTTTTCCGAAGTAACGGCGGCGTATCCTGACGGAGTGTTCTTCTTTTGTTCAACAAAGGCGCCGCATGTATACAGCGATGTCTGTTTCTCAGATTATGCAGATAAAGATATTTTTCTGGTATTTGGAAAAGAGACAAAAGGGCTGCCGGAAGAACTTTTGAAGGAAAATTTAGACCGTTGTATCCGGATCCCGATGCTGAAAAACAAACGGTCGCTGAACCTTTCGAATTCTGCGGCAGTTATTGCATATGAAGTTTTGCGGCAATATGATTTTGTACATTTAAAGAAAGAGGGGATGTTACCATGATACGGTTGATGACAGATAAGGCGGCGGATATTACGCCTGAAGATGCAGAAAAATATCAAATTGAAATTTTGCCTTTTATTGTAAACCTGGGCGAAGAGAGTATGTTGGCAGATGTCAATTTCCTGCCGCAGATGTTTTACGAAAAATTACGGAAGACAGATGCAATGCCCAGTACCAGCCAGATGAGCCCGGCCGATGTAGAGGATGTTTACCGCCGGCTGACTGAAAACGGGGATGCAGTTATTCATGTCACAATGTCCGGTAACGGGAGCGGGATATTCAATACATCCACGATGGTTGCCCGTCAGCTCTGTGAAGAAGAGGGGCTGGATATTACGGTGATTGATTCTTCCATGTTCTCTATGGCGATTGGTGCGGTGGTGATCGAAGGTGCTAAGATGGCGCAGGCTGGTTTGGGAAAAGAGAAAATCATTTCCTATATGACCGGTTGTTTTGACCGGGATACGGCCTATTTTCTAGTAGACGATCTCACATTTTTGAAAAATGGCGGCCGGATCAAAGCGACCACCATGGCGATTAGCTCAATTTTGGATATTAAACCGATTCTGATGATTAACGATGGATTGGTTGAAGCATACAAAAAGGTGCGCGGTTTGAAAAAAGCCATTTCTGTTCTGGCAAATTATGCGGTCGAGCGGATGGAGTGCCCGGAAGAAAATGAAATTATTCTTCTGCATTCAGATGCAGGGGATAAGGTGCAGATCCTGTCTGCAATGCTTGAAGAAAAGGTACATCCTAAAAAGATTTCCGTCTATGAGATTGGGCCGATTATTACCGCGCATGCGGGTCTTGGTTTGATTGGACTGTATTTCAGGCATCAAAAACCTTATGGAACGTATGAAAAGAAATAAAGGCTGGTGATTCGGTGTTTTTGGAACATGATGAAATGAAGTTTGTGATTTTATATACGCTGAAAAAATATGTCGAGCCCATGAGTATGCCGGATATGTCAGCAATTTTAACCTGGGATAAAGAGGTAATGGGATATTTTGATCTCTCTATTATGCTCAACGAATTGATTGAAGACGGCTATGTAGAATCAAAATATTATCGGGATGATAGGGCCTTTTCCCTCAGTGCAAAAGGGGAAGACACCAATGACTTCTTTTTTGAACGGGTGCCGAAAAGTATTCGCAACCGTATTGATGATGCCATTGGAACAATGAAATATGATGAACAGGATCCAAATGCGGTAATTACCCATGTCTTTCCTGTTGGTGTCAAGCAATATATGGCTGAGGTGCAGATGCTGGATACCAATACACCCATGCTGGAGCTTCGGATCAATATGGGTTCGCGGATTCAGGCGGAACGGACAGCTAAAAAATTAAAGGAACAGATGTCCGGAATTTATGCGGATATTTTAAAGCGTCTTTCGGATGATTAGGCGGTCTTGACGAACCTTTGACGAATTGTTATAATATACAAATATAAAATTGGATTTTTGGCGGAATGGCTTTTCCGCTGTAGAGAAATGGAGTAGAACGATGGAAAAACTAGGCTTAAACGAAATACGCGAGAAATTTTTATCTTTTTTTGAAAGCAAGGGGCATTTGCGGCTTCCTTCCTTTCCTTTGGTGCCGCAGAACGATGCAAGTCTTCTGTTGATAAATGCGGGAATGGCGCCGCTTAAACCTTATTTTTTGGGTAAGGAAGTTCCGCCTTCCAAGCGGGTCACCACCTGTCAGAAATGTATCCGCACGCCGGATATTGAGCGTGTTGGACAGACTGCGCGGCATGGTACTTTCTTTGAAATGCTGGGAAATTTCTCTTTTGGCGATTATTTCAAAATGGATGCAACCAAATGGGCATGGGAATTTATAACAGAAGTATTGGAAATTCCGAAAGACCGGCTGTGGATTAGTGTATATGAAAAGGATGATGAGGCGGTTGAGATATGGACCAAGCATGTTGGCGTAGATAAAGACAGGATTGTTTATCTGGGAAAGGAAGATAATTTCTGGGAGATTGGTACCGGTCCCTGCGGTCCATGTTCTGAAATTTATTTTGATCGGGGCGAAGAATATGGCTGCGGCAGTCCCGACTGTGCGGTTGGCTGTGAATGCGACCGGTATGTAGAATTCTGGAACCTTGTCTTCACCCAATTCGATAAAGATGAAAACGGAGTATACAACAAATTGGATCATCCCAATATTGATACAGGTATGGGGCTTGAGCGGATTGCCTGTATCATGCAGGGAGTTACCTCTTTGTTTGAAGTTGATACCATCCGCCGCATTTTGGATGCGGCTGCGGCAATGGCAGAGGTGGATTATGGCAAGGATGCGGATACAGATACTTCTCTGCGCGTCATCACCGACCATATTAGAAGTACGGTGTTTTTGGTATCGGATGGTGTTCTGCCTTCCAATGAGGGACGCGGTTATGTGCTGCGCCGTCTGCTGCGCAGGGCGGCTCGTCATGGCAAGATGCTGGGCATTCAGAAACCGTTCCTGTATAAACTGGCCAAAGTGGTTGTTGAGGAATCACAGTCCGCTTATCCGGAGCTGAAAGAAAAGTTTGTCTATATTGAGAAGGTTATCAAGACGGAAGAGGAGCGTTTTGCAGAGACCATCGACCAGGGGTTGGAGATTCTTCGTCAGTATATGGAAGAATTGAAAAATCTTGAACATAAAGAATTGAGTGGTGAAAAAGCATTCAAGCTCTATGACACATATGGTTTTCCAATTGACTTGACCAAAGAAATTTTGGGTGAAAATGGCTTTGCTGTAGCGCAAAAGGTTTTTGAAGATAAGATGAATGAACAGCGGGAACGCGCCCGCGGCGCCCGTGGAGATATGGAAGATGCCGCATGGGAAGAGGATATTTTCGCCTCAATCAAAGAGGCGACGGTTTTTGATGGGTATCAAAAGACAGCAGGAACTTCCACTGTACTTGGC
This sequence comes from uncultured Clostridia bacterium, assembly GCA_910580105.1. GTDB lineage: Bacteria > Bacillota > Clostridia > Monoglobales > Monoglobaceae > CAJTWN01. The sequence continues at coordinate 144,068 of CAJTWN010000004.1, forward strand.
ATTGGAAAAGACGGACAGCGCGTTGAGAAGGCATTGGAAGGTGACGAGGTGGTTCTGGTTCTTGACCGGACAACTTTTTATGCCGAGAGCGGCGGACAGGTTGGGGATACGGGTGAAATAGAAAACGCCCGGACCTCGGTTGACGTGTTGGATACGCAAAAACTGAACGGAAAATTTTTGCACAAATGTGTTGTGAAGAGCGGAACACTTTCTGTCGGAGAACAGGTGACAACGAAAATCGATGTGGAAAAACGTTTTGCAATCAAACGAAATCACTCGTCCGTACATCTTTTGCAGGCGGCGCTTAAAAACGTATTGGGCCAGCATGTGGCTCAGGCTGGTTCTTTTGTCTCTGATGACAGGATGCGATTCGATTTTTCACATTTTGCGGCAATGACCCGTGAAGAACTTGCACAGGTGGAATATGCGGTAAATCAAAAAATCCTCGAAAATATTCCTGTTGAATGTTTTGAGAAAAATATTAAGGAAGCAAAAGAGATGGGAGCAGTAGCGCTTTTCTCTGAAAAATATGGCAATCAGGTTCGGGTGGTAAAGATGGGCGATTTCAGTATTGAACTTTGCGGAGGCTGCCACGTGAACCGAACTGGTGACATCGGATTGTTTAAAATTGTTTCTGAGAGTGGTGTTGCGGCAGGTGTGCGCCGTATTGAAGGTGTTACCGGTTTTAATGTACTCACATTGTTGGAGGAAAAGGAACAGAAGCTGGCATCTGTGGCAGAAGTTTTGAAGACGACGCCGCAGGAGGCTGCAAATAAGGCAGTGAGCCTTGCGGAAGAGCTGAAAGAGACAAAGCGTGAAGTGGAAGCACTGAAAGGAAAGATGGCAAAGAATGCAGTGACGGATGTTCTGCAAGATGCAGAAGAGGTTGATGGCATTAAAATTATCTCTAAAATACTGGATGATGGTATGGATATGAATACATTGCGCGGTGTGGGGGACAATCTGAAACAGAAGATGCCGAATGCCTTGATTGTGCTGGCCTCCAAAGCCGGAGATAAAGTGAATGTAATTTCTATGGCTACAAAAGAGGCAGTTCAAAATGGTGCGCATGCCGGTAAGGTGATTTCTGAAGTTGCCAAAGCCATGGGCGGCGGCGGTGGTGGTAAGCCTGAGTCTGCACAGGCAGGCGGAAAAGATCCCGGCAAAGCAGAAGAGGCAATGGCCAAAGTAAAGGAGTTCTTTCAGAAGCATAAAAAATAAAGAACTGGTTGAAAATTAACAGTAAAATAAAAGGAAAGATGGTGAACGTATGGATTGTTTGTTTTGTAAAATTATAGCCGGTGAGATTCCATCAACAAAGGTGTATGAGGATGATAATGTATATGGTTTTTTAGACATTGAACCTCAGGCGCCGGTACATATTATTCTTGTACCGAAACAGCATGTTGCATCGGCAAACGAGTTGACAGAGGAACATACGGAAGTAATAGGAAAAATCTTTCTGGCGGCCGCTAAGATTGCAAAGGAACAGGGATTTGCAGAAGCAGGATATCGCATTGTGAACAATTGCGGAGAAGATGGCGGACAGACGGTGTCTCATCTGCACTTTCATTTGCTGGCAGGCAGGAATCTGCAATGGCCTCCGGGCTGATCAGCGGAAAATGGAAAATCCCGGCACAATTTTTTGTGCCGGGATTGTATTTTTTGAGGAGTATACTTCATTAACAATTGCCGGAAGAAACCGCGGAGACGCGGAAAAGGAAATAAATTGACAGGGGTCTGCTTTTTTGTTATACTGAATATATTGAACCGAGGGAAGAGGTGTTAGTATGAAGCAGTGTATAAAATGCGGCAGCTGGATTGAAGATGAGGCAAATTTTTGTAATGTTTGCGGAATGCGGCAGGATAAGGTTTATGTCGCACCGGTGCGGAATCAGGGAGCGGGACAACAACCATTTGCCGGTGAAAATAATGTGCGAAGTCCATATGGCAATCCTTATAGGAATGAACTGCCAAAGAGCAACAGTGGTCTTGGCATAGCGGGTTTTGTTCTTGGTATTATTGGACTTTTGTTTTCGTGCTGCGGCGGTATCGGGGTGATTGTCAGCGTGATTGGAATGATATTATCCATTGTTGCAATGGTCAAATATAATCCTGTAATTCATCAAAACCGCGGTCTTGTTATCGCAGGATTGATATTAAACGGGATAGCGCTTCTCTTTAGTTTGATTGTGATTCCGTTCTGGGGGATTTTTTGGGAGGAATTTTTTCATGAACTCCAGTTTTTTTATCTATAATTGAGAATGTTGTGAACCATTGTTTGGTGCTGCCGATAGGCGGCACTTTTTTTGTAGGAGCTCTTGATTCTTTTGCAGCGTTTTGGTATAATATACAAATCGGAGGAAGAAAACTATGTTTTATTATATATCAGGAAAACTGGCGCATAAGACAGATTCGTTTGCGGTGATTGATGCAAATGGAATCGGGTATAAGGTATACTCAACGCTGCCGTCTTTGGAGGCAATTGGTGAAATTGGCACCGATGTAAAGCTTTACACGTATATGCACTTAAAAACGACATCGGATATCTGTGTTTTGTATGGGTTTTCTACGTTGGAAGAATTGAATATTTTCGAGATGATTCTGGGCGTTACCGGCGTTGGAGCAAAAACTGCTGCAAATTTACTCTCCAATGTGTCACCGTCCAAGTTTGCGCTTTGTGTTGTGACCAATGATGCAAAATATCTTTCGTCTCATACGCCGGGACTGGGACCAAAGGGCGCCCAGCGAATAATTTTGGAACTGAAAGATAAATTTAAAGGTCTTGAAATTGAAGATATTCCCAAAGAAGAAATATTTGCTCCTTCTTCAGATTATGAAGGAGAGGCTGTATCTGCGTTGGTTGTCCTGGGTTACAGTCCTCAGGAGGCAAAGAATGCTCTGAAGGGAGCAGAGGGAAGCGTGGAAGAAATGATAAAAACGGGACTTAAAAATTTGGCAAAGGGAAGCCTATAATATAAGGGGAAATTATGGAGGACGAAAGCAGAATTATCACGACCAGTGAGATAAATGAAGATAATGAAATTGAATATAGTTTGCGTCCCAGAAATCTGAATGAATATATCGGGCAGGAAAAGGCAAAGGAAAATCTGAAAGTTTTTATTGAAGCTGCAAAACAGCGGGGGGAAGCGCTTGACCATGTGCTTTTGTACGGGCCTCCGGGACTTGGAAAGACCACCTTGGCCGGCATTATTGCCAATGAAATGGGAGTCAATATCCGAATAACTTCCGGGCCTGCTATTGAGAAGCCGGGTGATCTTGCCGCGCTTCTGACAAATTTGGGAAAGGATGACATCCTGTTTGTGGATGAAATCCATCGGCTGAGCCGCAGTGTGGAAGAAATTTTGTATCCTGCGATGGAAGACTATGCGCTGGATATCATCATTGGTAAAGGGCCTTCTGCCCGTTCCATCCGGCTGGATCTTCCCAAATTCACTTTGATTGGAGCAACGACAAAAGCCGGCGCCTTGACAGCACCGCTGCGTGACCGTTTTGGTGTGGTCAGCCGGTTGGTGATGTATACAAAAGAAGAGTTGACGATGATCATAACGCGGAGTGCAGAAATCTTAGGTATCGCTATCGACAGCGGCGGCGCTGTCGAAATTGCCTCCCGTTCCCGCGGGACCCCGCGAATTGCGAATCGGTTGTTGAAACGTGTCCGGGATTTCGCGCAGGTGATTTCGGATGGCGTAATTACAAAAGAGATTGCGGATCATGCGCTGCAGCGGCTTGAGATTGATCATTTGGGGTTGGATGCAATGGATAAACGAATGCTTCTGGCTGTGATTGAACACTACAACGGCGGACCGGTTGGTTTGGATACGCTTGCAGCAACCATCGGCGAAGATAGTGATACCATTGAGGATGTTTACGAGCCTTATTTGATGCAGATTGGCTTTATTAACCGAACACCTCGCGGCCGAATTGTGACAAAACTGGCTTACGATCATTTTGGGATTGCATATGGTGAACAGTCACAGCCCAGTCAATATACATTTTTAGATGAAGAATAGGAGATAAAAATATGTGTAATAAAGAAAAGTACTATATTACAACAGCCATTGCATATACGTCCAAGAAACCTCATATAGGAAATACCTATGAAATTATTCTGACAGATGCAATTGCCAGATTTAATCGTTATATAGGAAAAGATGTGTATTTTTTAACCGGTACGGACGAGCATGGACAAAAGATTCAGGAAATTGCGGAAGAGGCCGGTATAACCCCACAGCAGCATGTAGATGTGATTGCCGGACAAATCCGTGAGATAGCAGATATGCTGAACATTAGTTATGATGGGTTTATCCGCACCACGGACGAGGATCATGTTAAGGCTGTACAGCAGATTTTCAAAAAGCTTTATGATCAGGGTGATATTTATAAAAGTGAGTATGAGGGATGGTATTGTACCCCCTGTGAATCTTTTTGGACGGATACGCAGTTAATGGATGGAAAGTGCCCGGATTGTGGACGGGAGGTTCATAAGACCAAAGAAGAGGCATATTTCTTTAAGATGAGTAAATACCAGGATCGTTTGATGGAACATATTGAAAAACATCCCGAATTTATCCAGCCGGAATCCCGGAAAAAAGAGATGGTCAATAATTTTCTGAAACCGGGTTTACAGGACTTGTGTGTATCGCGTACATCATTTACATGGGGGGTACCGGTGGAATTTGATCCCGGACATGTAATATATGTGTGGATTGACGCTTTGTCAAATTATATTACCGCCCTTGGTTATACACCGGAAGAGCAGGGGGCGCTTTATAAAAAATACTGGCCGGCAGATGTGCATATTATCGGCAAAGATATTTTGCGTTTTCATACCATTTATTGGCCGATTATTTTGATGGCGCTGGGTGAACCTTTGCCCAAACAGGTGTTTGGGCACCCGTGGATGTTGTTTGGAGAAGAAAAGATGAGCAAATCCCGTGGAAATGTTATATATGCAGAGGATTTGGTTCGGCATTTTGGTGTAGACGCGGTGCGGTATTATGCACTTCATGAAATGCCCTTTGCACAGGATGGAACCATCACCTATGATGTGTTTATCAGCCGTTTTAATTCCGACCTTGCTAATACCCTTGGAAATCTTGTCAATCGTACGGTTGCCATGATACAGAAATATTTTGGCGGTGTGCTGACGGGAAATACAGTTTCCGGTGCATTTGACGAAGAACTGAAAACGGTCGCGCTCACAGCTGTTGAAAAGGTAAAAGAGAAGATGGCAACTTTGCATGTTGCGGATAGTCTGGATGAAATCTGGACGGTTGTCAATCGTGCAAATAAATATATTGATGAGACAACGCCATGGGTGCTTGCAAAAGATGAGAACGAGAAACCGCGGTTGGCAACTGTGTTGTATCATTTGGCAGAAACCATCCGTATTATTGCTTCGCTGCTTTCCAGTTTTATGCCGGAAACGGCAGAAAACATCCGGCGTCAGATTGGTGCAGAAGACATCACTTTTGAAAGAGCAAAAGAATTTGGTATTCTGCCTGTTGGAACAAAGGTTGGTGAACCTGTTCCGCTGTTCGCCCGAATTGATGCAGAGAAAAAGCTGGAAGAACTGGCAGCTGAGATGGAAGCACAAAAGGAACCGGAAATGGAACTTGAACCATATAAAGCGCCAGTGGAATTTTCGGATTTCGAGAAGCTGGATATCCGGGTTGGTAAGGTACTTGTATGTGAAAAGGTACCAAAGTCTTCAAAGCTGCTTCGGTTTGAGCTGGAGGTTGGAAATGAACGCCGTCAAATACTTTCCGGTATCGCAAAGTATTATCAGCCAGAGGATTTGATCGGGAAAAATGTTTTGTTTATCGCAAACTTCCCGCCGAGAAAGATGATGGGTCTTGAATCCAATGGAATGATTTTATCAGCAGAGCATGATGGAAAGCTTGTAGTCACAACAACGCTTGATGGTATTCAAAGCGGCGCTTGTATTGTATAACAAAAGGGCACCGGAGTAGGTGCCTTTTTTTTAAAAAGTTTTGGCATTCAGAAATAAAAGGAGGGCTTAACATGCGGTTTATTAGGGATAAAGGACTTGGTCTTTTATTGTGTCTTGTCATTGCAGTTCCGGCATGGTTTTTGGGAAAATGGCTGCCGGTAGTTGGCGGGCCGGTATTTGCAATTTTGATTGGTCTTGTGATTGCATTTTTTCCGCGCAGTGAAAAATTTCAGCCGGGTATTACTTATACCGGAAAAAAGATTTTGCAGTACGCAGTTGTATTGTTGGGATTTGGAATGAATTTGGCGGAAATATTTGCTGTTGGCGGACAGTCTTTGCTGATTATTATTTCTACCATATCCACGGCATTGATTGTATCTTTTTTTGTAAGCAAATGGTTAAAGATACCATCAAAGACAGCGACGTTGGTTGGCGTAGGATCTTCTATTTGCGGCGGCTCTGCAATTGCGGCAACTGCGCCGGTTATTGATGCAGACGATGAAGATATTGCAAAGTCAATCTCGGTTATTTTTTTGTTTAATGTGATTGCCGCATTCTTGTTTCCCGCGTTGGGGACTTGGCTGGGATTTAACGACATTGGTTTTGGAATGTGGGCAGGAACGGCCATTAATGATACCTCTTCGGTTGTGGCCGCCGGACAAACCTGGGCCAATATCCATGGAAATGACACTGCGCTCAATTATGCAACGATTGTGAAACTTACCCGTACACTGGCGATTATTCCAATCACCCTTGTACTGGCGATTTGGCGCTCGAAAAAGGAAGAACGTACTGCGGGGAGCAATGTGCAGTTTGCAAAAATATTCCCCTGGTTTGTTTTATTCTTTTTATTGGCTTCTGTTTTGAATACGTTTCTGGGCCTTGGGGAAGCCGATTCTGCTGTAAACACGGTATTGTCTTCTGTTTTTGCAGAGGCAAATCTGTCAGCATTTTTGACAACGGCAGGGAAGTTTTTCATCACCATGGCAATGGGAGCAATCGGACTTAATACCAATTTAATTAAGTTAATAAAATCCGGCGGGAAGCCAATTCTGCTGGGATTGATTTGCTGGATTTCAATTGCGCTGATGAGTCTTGGCATTCAGCATATTTTGGGGATTTGGTAATAAAATCATTTTTATAAAGAACTATATGGCAGCAAACCTATGTGTTGACTGCCTGCGTATGTTGAAAAAGGCATGTATTCCGTCAAAAGAATACATGCCTTTTCATATTGAAAGGATAATATTAAATACCATCTCTGATTTTTAGTACATTTGTGTAAAAAGTTTGAATGCTTTATTTTCAAATAATTGTGGCGGTGGGATTGTCGATGGAGAAGGACACGGTCTATTCTTCCGTCATGCCCAAAGGTCTGTATCCGCCTGCCTGCATTTGCCGCAATGGTTGCCGTGGCTGTATTGGTGGCTTTATCTCATTCTGCTTCGGTGCCCAGCTGCTCAAGCAGGAAGCGGAGGGGTACCATCGTCTTGGCGTTCACCAGCCGGGCGGGGATTTTGGTAATGCTATTTCCGCTGTTTATTTATGATTGTGAAGAGAGATTAGGTTTTGTTTGTGTAGACAATTATACAGTGCAAAAATGATAGAATAACATTGTTTATTGTAGAATTTTGTATAATTTTTAAATAATACAAGGTATTATATAAAATAATGTAGGATGGTTTTTTGCTGTGTTGTAATAATTTTGTCATATTCTATTGAAATCAATGGGTGTTCGGAGTATAATTTTTCTAGTTTGGTTATACAAAAGAGGGGGATGCTTAGTTTAAAGCCATAAAACTGATTTAAAAAACTACACACACAAAGGAAAAAGGAGAAAAAGAAAAATGAAACAAAAGAAGATGATAGCGATACTGTTATGTATGGTGATGCTATTTGTAACGTTGTCATATCCGGCATTTTCTGCGGAAAAAGGTATGGAAGAAGAGGAGCTGTATATTGAGGTAGAAACGACGGAAGGCGATGTTGCGGTTGAAGGAGCCGATAAAAGTGCAGCGCAGCAGGATGAAGAATCAAGGATAGAACAAGAGGGTATTGCAGCAACGAAAGAACCTGAAATAGTTGAAGAGCGTAAAGAAAATTTGAATGAGCAGCCAGTTGCGGCCGAAGAAGCAGTTCTGAGCGAAGAGACTTTGCAGAAGGATTCGGCTGAGGAATTGGAAACGTTGTACAACGAATACATAGAAGGATTTGGAGATAATGAAACGCAGAAGCAGCTCTATGCCGCATTGGTGGAGGAAAGAAAAGCGGCAGGGACTGAAATAGACAGAGGAATATTATCGCAAATCATGGCGGAGGTCATAGCAGAGACTTATGATGAAATCATGGTCATCAATCAATCAACAGATACGCAGAAGATAATGCAGAGTTCAGGAAGAGTAGAGTTACCTTCATTTCCGACACCTGCGAAACTTTTTGAAGCAGAAAAAACAAGCAGTGTGCCATTTGTAGCCGTTGCAGCATATGAAGAACCGCATAGCATGGTTGTCAGCAAGGGAAAAGTATATGCCGCAGGAGCGCTGTTGGGATGTTCTGCTGGGATTACAGCCGGACAGTGGGATATAACAAGGGTGCCATTACAATGTGTTGACGAGGACGGCAATCAAATTACAAATGTTAAAACAGTTTCGCTGGGACATTTACATAGTCTCATGCTTAAAGAGGACGGAACGGTCTGGGGCGCTGGATATAATGAATATAGCAAACTTGGAACAGGCGACGGAAATGACCGGTATGCAGCTGTTCAGGTAAAGGGTGCGAATGGCATCGGGTATCTGGAGAATGTAAAAAGTATTAGTGCAGGCAAAAGGCATTCATTAGCAGTAAAAAATGATGGAACCGTATGGGCTTGGGGTTCTAACAGCAATGGACAGTTTGGAACGGGAAACCGGACAATGAGTCTTTATCCAAAACAAATGCCGATCAGTAATGTAAAACAGGCATGTGCCAGCAAGGACTATACGGTGATATTAACAGAGGATGGTCATGTCTATACGGCGGGATGTAATGACAAGGGTCAGCTTGGAGACGGAACCCGGGAAGACAGGATGAACTTCGTACGGGTAAAAGGTTTAAATGGAAGCGGATATTTAAGCAATATTGTGGAAATATCCGCGGGTGACAGCAGTGTTATGGCTCTTGATAGTGATGGAACGGTTTGGGCATGGGGATTAAAAGATTCTGGTGTGTTTGAACCGGGAATAACAGGCAGTATGACACCTATTAAAGTTCAGAAAGAAGATGGAACTAATCTGAATAATATTGTATCGGTGGCTGCCGGTCATAGCGAACATTATGCAATTACAACAGAAGGTGAATTGTGGGAACTGAGTTATACCCTCGGAGATCCTGATAATTTGGTTAATCGGCCGCGTGCTGTGCAGAAGCAAGGCATAAACGGTGAAGGATATTTTGAAAATGTTGTGCAGGTATCAGCAGGCAATTACTCGCATATGGCAGTGTGTTCGGATAGAAAAGTATATACATGGGGATTTAACGATAAGGGTCAATTTGGAACCGGCGAATTGGACAATCATACCGCTGTGCCTGTTCCAGCCTATACAGTGAATTTTGTGGCGGATGATCACGGAGATTATGCAGAGGAAGCCACTCCAATCACATTGGATGAAAGTATTGCGGGGAATGTCATGGATGAAGAGGATGTTGATTTCTTTGCGTTTACGTCAGGCACGGCAGGAAGTTACAGGATCAGCACTGGTGCAGATGTTAATATCAATGTGTATGACCAAGAAAACCGGCGGATGACAGAAGCCTTTGATGGTTATACCTTTGCGGCATCCGAGACATATTATATAGCGATCAGGTCATATACAGAGATGGATTATACATTCAAGATGGAAAAAGTTTCTTCGCCGTCTCATATTACTATAGATGTTTCTGATTATGAGGCTCCGCACACGATGTTATACAAACACAAAAATCTGTATGGTGCAGGTTATAATTATTCTGGGCAATTGAGCACTGGGGAGAACAAGACGTACTATTCATCACCGGTTCAGGCAGTTGATCAGAATGACCGCCTTATTACGGATGTTAAAAAAATCTCAGCCGGAAATAATTCTACCCTGATATTGAAAAATGATGGAACGGTCTGGGCAACAGGTACAAACGGCTATAACAAACTGGGAATACCATTGACGGAAGGCGGAAATGCCCGAAATATAAATAAGGCAGAACAGGTATGTGGACAAGGAGGAAGCGGATACCTGACGGAAGTGGTTGATATATCTGCGGGAAATACGCATACGCTTGCATTAAAATCGGATGGAACGGTTTGGGCATGGGGCTCCAGCAGCCATGGACAGCTGGGAGCAGGAAACCGGACGATGCAGCTATACCCAACGCAAGTGCCGGACCTGACGGATGTGATTGCAATCAAAGCCGGGGACCAAACGAGTATGGCACTGAAAGCGGACGGAACGGTTTGGATGTGGGGAAAGAATGACCAAAAACAGCTTGGCGCTGGGCATAGTGAAAATGAAGTGATGGTTCCGGTGCAGGTAAAAGGAGAAAACGGAAATGGTTATCTGCAAAATATAAAGGGAATAGATATGTCGCTCAAGTGCAGTTATGCTGTCGATGAAAGCGGTCAGGTTTGGTCCTGGGGTAACAATACCAATGGCGCATTGGGGATTGGTACGAGTGAATTTGCATCTTTTCCAACGAAGGTAGTCAAAGAAGACGGTACATTGCTCACAAATATGAAATCCATTTCTGCGGGGAATTATCATGCCGGAGCAGTTGGCTATGATGGCAGTGTCTGGATGTGGGGAAAGAATACCAGCCGTCAGTTGGGAGACAAGACAAGAAATGACCGGAATGCGGCGATCCAGACGAAAGGATTAACAGGAGAAGGGGCATTATCTGATGTACAGGTACTGTCATGTGGTTATGAATATACCATGGCAATCCAAAAAGACGGAACCGTTCTGGCTTGGGGATATGATAATTGCGGTCAATTCGGTATTGAAGCAGATACATATGAAATGTATGATCATCCGATTGAAGCATTTATAATCATCGGGACGGAAAATTCTGATAGAATATCCATTGTGGAAGGACAGGAATACATCGTCAATGTGATTGGCAGAAATATTCGTGACCTAAGCGGAAGTATCAGTATAACCTACAATACAAGCGAATTGGAAGTATTGGATATTTGTGCCCAAACCTATGAAAAAGAGCTTTCTGCCGGAACTGCTATGAATGGTCGGATTACAATAGAGCAATTTGATCCGCAAAACGGCCTGATTAAAATAAAGATCAATCGCACGATTCCTTCAGGAAAAATTTACAGTGGATTCCTGAATATGATTCAGTTTAAAGCAAAGATGACCGGTGAGACAGAGCTTGTAATTAACAAATGATAGAGGAAGGGAAAAAATGAAAAAACAAAGAAATAGATTTTATTCAATTATTTTGGCATTGGTGATGTTTTGCCTGATATGGTCTTCGGCAACAGAAAATATTGATTTTGTATGGGCGGATGAGGAAATATCTTCGCGGCAGCTAGTTGAAAAAAGCGAAGAGGAAGCAAAAGCCTTGAGACTTCTGGAAGAAGAGGCGAAAACGCTTGTGACAAAAGAAGATATAGAAGAGAAAATAAATTCTGGAGCTGCGTATTCTGTCCTAAATAAAGAGGAACAGGAGAAACTTTCTAAGCTGTATGGTCTTAAAAAAGAAGTTTTGACAGATTGTGAAGCGCATGGCATACAACTTCAGGATACCATACAGATAGGAAAACTGATTCAAAACGCAGGAATTACGGCGGATCAATATAAAACGCTGCTTTCAAATTATGCGACAGCAGAAGAGGCGGAAAAACAGGTTAAAATCTTCGGGAATTTTACGTATTCCCTGCCGGGAAGTGATATTACAAAAAATCAGGAATGTAAAGATTTACTGATTTCGGGGACATCTGTATCAAAGATTTTACAGGGGTTTGTAATTTCCAAACTGGTACAGGAAGATAAAATAACAGAGTTTGCACATTTGCAGACGCAGGAAATAAATGGTTTGCTTGATGAGGAGCAATTAGCAGTATTCAACGATTTTATGGACGCATTTGGAACATCGGTGGATGAAGGAATTGCAGTGTTGGCAGAAACTGAGGATGTTCCGATACATGATGTCAGTCAATATCCAAATGCACCGTTTCGATACAATAGAAACGAAAATGAGCGCATAAATATTACAACAGGCGCTGTTGGATATGATTTGCCGACAATTTCGATACCTGGAAGTAATGGCCTTAATTTAAATATAAATGTAAGCTATGATTTGTCATCATCTTCTATGGGAGAAAAAGTAGCAAAATTTTATGCACGCGGAACATCGAACAAAGAAGCAAATTTTAATAAGGCAGTATCCCGAACACCTTTGAATGATTTTGCAGCCGGATGGAGTTTTAACTTTAGTCATATTGTATTTTCTCCGGAATATTTCATTGAAAATCCGAGCGGAGTGGATGGAAGCAATAAGATGAACCCTGTATTTGTTCGTTCTGACGGCAGATCTGCCAGTATTGCCAGAGGCTCGTTGAATGATATATATACAGATGAACTTGCATTTGAGATAGGCGAAGACTGCCGGGATATTAAAATATATAAAGATACTTCCTGCACGGTTGGAAATCTTATTTCAGCATATCGTGCAGAGTATGCGGATGGAAGCGGCGAATATTTTGATCATCGGGGATTGCTTCTTAAAACTTATAATCGTTATAATGACGAGATAACTTATGAATATCAAACAACGGGAACAGAAATATCTAATACAGCCGATGATTATTATATAGGCGGCGGAGAATTGTATAATAAGGTTATTATCACGGATACCAATGGTAGAGTTATCGTCATTGAGCGAAGTGGTTTTGATGAGAATAATATGCGTACAATTGTAATTACATTGCCTGATAATACAACAGTACAGTATAATATTAAACAAGTATTAAACCATTTTGTTCCGTTTGAAAATAACACCAATTCCCTTGAAAGATACTATTTGAATCTCGATAGTGTAACCAACCAGGCAGGCGAGACGACACATTTTGAATATCTGCAAAATTCATGCTGTCGGGTCTATAAATCAGGATATGTTTTTGAAAATTTTTATCCTTTGACGAAAGTTGTTTATCCGACAGGAGCGGCAACTGAATATACATATGAAAAAGGCAATGGTATCCTTGGTGGTCTTGAATATGATTATTTTCGCATAACAAGCAGAAAAGACGTTATTGACGGGAATGATGTAAATTTAATTACATATGACCACAACAATAGTTATGCAACGGCTGTGGAAGCCGGACAAACATATTCTATTGAGGAAGTGAATGCAGAAGGTGTAACGACGATACACCGGTTCTTGAATGTTGGCAGCGGCGCCAATGAGAAAACGGAGGAAGAAACTTATTCTTTTAATGATAAAAATGAAGTTGTTCCAATATGTAAAATTCGATATGAAGACTATGCTTTTCATTCTTATCCGACGGATGTAATTACTTATAGATATGATGGAAGGTCCGAAATATCCACACGTGTGCGTAAAAAATATGATAGTTATCGTAATCTGATTTACGCTTGGGATGCACAGCAGGAGGGAACGGTTCCGAATAGTCCTCCGTATTCAGCTGAACAGCTTGAACATGCCGCACAGTATACATATGATCAGACGTATCAAATGCTGACAGAGAAAAAATATAAAAGAGATGCAAATACCACCATAAAAGAGGTTTATGAGCTGGATGAGGCGGGTAGCAATGTTATTGAGAAAAAGGTATATGAAAACGAGAATCTCGTCAGCCGTGAAACATATCTGTATAGGAAAAATGCTTCTATGCCTACGTATACCTATTCTTATGTAACTGAGGATACGTATATTGAAAAGTATACGCCCTATGTGAATAATACACTGCCGGACAGTGTAAAGATAGGCAATTCGTGGACAAAGTATTCATATGATAATATGGGAAGACTTATCCGGCAAACAGATCCCAATGGGAATATTACGGCGTTTGAATATGATGGATTGGGCAGGCAGACAAAAATTATTAACCCGGATGATACATATACAACCAATCAATATATAGTCAATGCCGCAAATAATAAAATAATTGCCACAAATGAAAACAATAGCAGCACAGAATACGCTTATGATAAACTTGGGAAAATTAAACAAATCAAAGAATTATCAACCAATACGGTGCTGGGGCAGTTTGAATATGATGTGATGGAGCGGTTGTCCGCTTATATTGACGGAAACGAAAACCGTGAAAATTATCAGTATGATAAACAAGGCCGGATTGTTGAAAAAGAAATATTAAATCCGGATGCAGTGTCAGAATATAAGGCTGTATGGGAATATGACGATGTATATAATTCCCAGAAAGGTCTTTCGCAAATTAAACAGACGGTGATTGGAAATTCGTCAGGTAATAACACCATAACGACGGAATATTATAACAAACACGGTTTTCTGGAACAATCCGGCCGTATCGTAGATGGCACGGGAATTGAGCGCCTGGATGAATACCAGTATGATTATTTGGGAAACAATACCCAGGTCCTGAGCGCAATGGATAAAAGCAACGGAAAAGCCTATACGCAAAAATTTACATTAAATTATGCTGGTCAGCAGCTTACAGCAACAGATGTTTTGGGCAATACAGTTTCCAATGTGTATGATTTGCAGGGCAGAGTTGTCAAAACCACCGATGCAAAAAATGGTGAGACTCGATATACCTATGATGAACAGGGGCAGCTCTTGACAGAGCGGGTCAAAATTGGCGGTCAGGATAAAATTACAGGATTTACATATGACCCCAATGGAAATAAAATTAAGGAATATATATCCAATGATGTGGGACAGGAAAATTCCAAGAGAGAAATTGCATATGCTTATGACTGCCGGAATCAGTTGAAAACTGTAAAAAGTCAGAAAGAGGATGGCGCTTACGTCTATAGTGAGTATGTTTATGATGCAGTTGGTAATTTGACGGATATGTATATAGGTTCGACGGGTGCGGGCATAAAAGACGGTAATCACACGATATATACGTATGATACATTGGGCAGAATGACCAGTGCAACAGATCCGATGGGACAAACAGAGTATTATACATCCTATGACGCTAAAGGAAATTTGCTTGCAAAGACAGATAAAAATGGGAAAACCATAAGAACAGAGTATACAGCCCTTGACCAGCCGGCTTTGATAACGGTGGATGGAAGTGCCGAAAAAATAGAATATACGTATAATCCCAAAGGATTGCCGGCAGAAGTAGAAGTGACCGATGCAAATAATAGTGTATATACAACCAATTATAGCTATGACCGTGTAGGGCGCTTGACAAATGAATCTGATTCGGACGGGACATTCAAGAGTTATAGCTATAATTTGGCAGATGCAAGGACATATTATTCTGTAACATATAATGGGTCAACGGTCATAAGACAAAATTATGAGTATGATGATTTGAATCGTCTGCAAAAGGTGTACAAGGGCGATAAAACATCAGAAAATTTGATTGCTGTTTATGAATATGATAATAACAGCAACTTAACAAAAGCGGTCAATGGAAATGGAACACAGCGTGTCTATGAGTATGGCGATGCAAGCAATCCGAATTTGCTGACCAAGGTAATGAACAAAGGTCAGGGAGAAACGGTACAAAATAGTTACAGTTATCAATATTATCTGGATGGAAATGTTGCGGCATTTACAGAGGAAACAGCCGGGGCAGGCACCAGGACGGTAAATTATGTATATACCAAACAGGGACAGCTCAAATCTGAAACGGATAGCCAGTATGCAGATAAAATCTATACGTATGATAATTATGGAAACCGCAGCAGTATGACAGAAGAAGGAATAACGACAACTTATTTGTATAATGCAAACAATCAGTTGGTGTCCGAGAGCCGAACAGAAGCGGAAAAGACAGCTGTCACCGAGTATGCGTATGATCCAAATGGAAATATGAAAGGCAAGATGGGCGGCGTTTACGCGGCAGCTTCCGGAGAAGAGGCGTATACCATCGGGCAGCTGGGAGGGAATAACAGCGCCGAAGCAAAAGAATACCAAGCCTGTGTGTATGAATACGACAGCTTCAATCGGTTGACAAAAGCAGTCAATGATGATATGGTAAGCACATATGCATATAATGCAGACGGAATGCGCCGGAGCAAAACAGTAAACGGAGTGACGACCAATCACATCTGGGATGGTACGAATATTGTTGCGGAAACGGACGGGAATAAGCAGGTAACGGCCAAGTACTATAGAGGAAGCGGTCTGATCAGTCAGGAGGTCAGCAATACAGAATCGTATTATCAGTTCAACATGCATGGAGATGTCATTGGTTTGACGGGAGCAAATGGAGAGAAGGTTGAGGCCTTCGCGTATGACGCATTCGGAAACCAGTTGAGTGAAGAAGAGACATCAGCTACGCCATTCCGTTATAATGGGGAATATTATGATGAAGAGACCGGCTTTACTTACCTCCGTGCTCGGTATTACGATCCTACCACCGGTCGGTTTATCCAGGAAGATCCTATAAAAGATGGATCGAATTGGTATACGTACTGCGTGGGTAATCCGGTGAATTATTTTGATTCAAATGGATTATGGATGGAAGGTGATGAAAAATTATCAGACGGAGCGCAAACATATACAACATATTATGGAGAACAATGGGAAATAGCAAATGCAAAACTTCAGGCAAGCCTTGCGGCAGGTGATAAACAAGGAGTAGCTGCTGCACGGTTAGAAATGCATGAATGGAATGCAAAAGCGAATGATATTAGGTATCTAGATAGTCAAGGTTTAGTATCAGGGACAACGCTTTCAGTACCAGTGTATAATCAATATAATACTGCCCCGCATGACTATACAAATGAATTATGTTGGGCAACAAGTTCAGCAATGGTAGCATCGTTACAATTGGGTGATACAGTTGACAGAACACTGATGATTGCCATAGGAGAAGTAGGTTCGACGCTTGAAAGTAAATATAATAAGTCTAATATATGGAAAAGTACAGATACTTTGGGATTAGGCATAACTGCTGGACAGACACAAACCAATACTACATTATCAATGTCAGAGATACAAAATACAATTGATGCGGGAAATCCGTTTGGAGTTTTATATGAAAATTCGTATGTTGATGCGTCCGGAGCAACTCAATGGAGTGGACATTGGGTGGTAGGAGTTGGATATGCGACAGCACCAGGACATGAAGCGTTGGTTGTATCAAATGATCCAGCTGATGGTATTCAACGAATACAAACTTATAGTGAATTTCAAACCTATGTTGATGGCTGGCGTGTTTGGGCATGGACAGCACAATTTTAAAATGGTAGGAGAAGTTTTATGAAAAGTAAAATTTATATAATTATTTCTTTTTTAATACTTATTGGAATATTTTCAAATATAACTTTTGGAGAAACTGCAATGAATATAGAAGTAAATACAGTTAAAAATGAATTAAATATTAATGGAAGTAAAATAATTAGAGGAGATTTACCAATTTGGAATAATGAAAATGTGTTGTTACCTATGCGGACAATTTTAGAAGCAATAGGAGCAATAGTTTATTGGGATTCAAATTCTGGAAATATTTCAATTGACTATAAAGATAAAAATTTTGTTTGTAAATTTTGGGAAAATAATTGTAGCAATAAGTATATGACAGTTGAGGGTGATCATATTAATAATGGTGCTTTAAAACATTTTGTATCACTCAATCCAATGTCTGGGAGTGGTTCTTATGAAATGATAAATGATCGAACATATTTGCATCAAGAGACAGGCAAAAGATTATTTGAAGCAATGGGGTGTATAGTGGAAATTGATTTAGAAAATCAAATAGTAAATATTTCAAACTAGGTGAAAAAAGTTAAGTGGCTTTTTTCAGTAGGAGCAGATTTTATCTGCTCCTATTTTTAAAATTATAGAAAAGAGAAAAATAAGTCATAGTACCCTAAAAGAAAGTAGTTATATATTAAAAAAGGGTAGACAAAAGAAAATAAAGGTGATATAATTTGATAACAGAAGGCGTATATTGACATTTTGTGCAAGCAAGACAGTATTGGAGTTTTATATGAAAATTCGTATGTTGATGCGTCCGGAGCAACTCAATGGAGTGGACATTGGGTGGTAGGAGTTGGATATGCGACAGCACCAGGACATGAAGCGTTGGTTGTATCAAATGATCCAGCTGATGGTATTCAACGAATACAAACTTATAGTGAATTTCAAATCTATGTTGATGGCTGGCGTGTTTGGACGGAAACAGCACAATTTTAAAATGATAGGAGAAGTTTCATGAAAAAAATAGTATTAGTTTCCTTATTGATTTTTAGTTGTCTTTTTACGTATAAATGTGTGGAGGCGAATGAAATGGTAGGTGGGACTTTAATAGTAAATCAAAAAACGGTAGAAAAAAAAGCTTCTGTTATTATAAAGAATGAAGTTTTATTTCCATTAAGAACAATATTTGAAGAATTAGGAGCAAAAGTAAATTGGATTGAGAACACTGGGGAAACCGAAATAGTTTTCAATGATAAGATATATTTATGTGAAATAAAAGCTCCAAATTCTTTTTTTCCTAATAATAAATATATTTATATAAAAGATGTGCAAAATAATTGTTACTTTTATTTAACTCCAATGTCTATGGGTGGTTCTTATGAAATGATAAATGATCGAACATATTTGCATCAAGAGACAGGCAAAAGATTATTTGAAGCAATGGGGTGTATAGTGGAAATTGATTTAGAAAATCAAATAGTAAATATTTCAAACTAGGTGAAAAAAGTTAAGTGGCTTTTTTCAGTAGGAGCAGATTTTATCTGCTCCTATTTTTAAAATTATAGAAAAGAGAAAAATAAGTCATAGTACCCTAAAAGAAAGTAGTTATATATTAAAAAAGGGTAGACAAAAGAAAATAAAGGTGATATAATTTGATAACAGAAGGCGTATATTGACATTTTGTGCAAGCAAGACAGTAAACGGAGTGACGACCAATCACATCTGGGATGGTACGAATATTGTTGCGGAAACGGACGGGAATAAGCAGGTAACGGCCAAGTACTATAGAGGAAGCGGTCTGATCAGTCAGGAGGTCAGCAATACAGAATCGTATTATCAGTTCAACATGCATGGAGATGTCATTGGTTTGACGGGAGCAAATGGAGAGCTGATAGAAGATTATGATTATGACGCCTTCGGGAACCAATTGGGTGAGGAAGAGACATCAGCTACGCCATTCCGTTATAATAGGGAATATTATGATGAAGAGACAGATTTAATCTATCTTAGAAACCGTTATTATTCTCCATCGGTTGGACAGTTTATTACTGAAGATCCGGTTAAGGATGGGACGAATTGGTATGCTTACTGTGGGAATAGTCCTGTGATGTTTATCGATCCCAGTGGGTATCTTAATCAAGGTTATGATGAAAATGGTGTATGGCGTGATTGGGATGCTGAAGAGTTTGGGGAGGATTCCAACACTTATAAAATGTTAGTTGCATTGACACTTGCATATGATGAGGCATCTTATAAAAATGATGGATTAACTATGAATAGAATTGCACAATTAGCTGCTGATTTACGCGTTACTGATACTACAATAACAGATAATATTTTATTAAATGATGTTGAGGGAGCGTTAACTGCTGGGCATAATGCAATACTTTTATTAAATCGTTACGGCGAGGGTTTCTTATTTAGTTATGCAAATAGAGATGGAGCAAAATTTTCTGGTCAAGGTGAATATAGATTTGCATTATTGTCTGTTGAAGAAGTAGCGAGGTTAAAAGATGGAAGCGGAGAAGTCTTTGAAGAAGTAACAATTTGGGGAGAACGACGTGATGAAATATATTATAGGTTTGTATGGAACGATCTGACACCCGAACAGGGAGAGGCAATCTTTTCAAAAGCAATTGATGTTTTTATTAATCCAGGTAAAAATAGACATTGGCAGGTCATCAATGTGATAATGTCGCAGGAGAGGTTTTGTCGGCAGGCGATGCAGGATATGATGCTAGTGCTTCCCCAAATCTCTCATATGAGCTATACTCTATAGGGAGGATATCGTGGCCAGATTAACTGATTTTTTGAAATCTAAATATCACTTATATACTGTAGGAATAATAGTATATAATTTTCTTTTAGCCTTTATTGATGAGTTTTTTATACCGGGGATTCCTGTAATAATAAGAATCATTTCTCTTGTTGTTATAGAACCAATCTATCTTGTTGTTTTAAATTATATATTTTTATTTCCATATAGCATAAAAAACGGTCTAAAAAGATATATAATTATGTTATTTGTTCTTTGTATAAATCTATTAGTATCAGTATTTGCTTTTAGATGGGGAATACATGGAATATTAGGTTTGCCGGTTAAGTGTATGATAGTAGATCCTATGAGTTTGGTAATAGTAACTTTATATTCAGGAGCAGCGATTATCTTATTAACCTTTGAATGGGCAGTTGCCATTTTTATAAAAAAATTGAGAAAAAAGAAAATTAATAATCATTAGTTTTATAGAATAGGCATGGGGATATAGTTAGATAGTCTGTAACCAATGGGGAATTGATCGTGGGGGAGAGCAGTGGTATCAACAATTTGATATGCTATACCGGAGGACACATTAATACAGAAGATGATTAAATATTATCATGTGATGAAGAGACAGATTTAATCTATCTTAGAAACCGTTATTATTCTCTATCGGTTGGACAGTTTATTACTGAAGATCCGGCTAAGGATGGGACGAATTGGTATGTGTATTGTGCCGGGGATCCGGTCAACCTTGTGGATCCGAGTGGTATGGTAATCACGACCAGTACAGCAGATAGCGCAGAAACATTAAGAATGTTACAAGAACTAACAGATGATAAACTTGATTTTGTAGAATATCTTGATGAGAATGGAAATGCTACTGGTAAGGGTGAAATTGTGATTCTTGAAGTGTATGATACTGAAAGGCACGTAGGCCAAACATTAATTACGGATTTAATCAATTCAAAGACTGAGGTAAATGTTAATCTTGGATTTGATACAAATGGCGAGAGTAATTATATAGAATGGAATAATCTTTCAAAAATGACGATATGGGTTGATAATGGTAATACATTAGGTATAGGGGTAGAAATGATGGATACCGAAACTGGAGAGATTGGATGGGTTGCTTTTGATGATTTTATGGTTTTAGGTCATGAAATGGTTCATGCTTGGAGAGGCATTAATGGTTTATATTTGCCAAACATGAACGAAGATGGAAGTTATCAATATGGTATGGCTCGTCAAGAAGAATTACAGACAACCGGCCTATTCTATAATGCTCCAGGGCATTCAAATCCAGAATCAATGCATAATGTTATATCAGAAAATGGTTTACGTTTAGAATATCACAAAAGAAACGGTAATCAGAAAATGAAATTAAGATTACAATACTAATATATAGGGGGAATTAGAAAATGAGAAAAACTTCTATAAGTTTTGTAATAATATTTTGCATTTTAATAAGCAATACATTTGTCTGTTATTCTCAGGATGCGTATAATTTTTCTTTAGGCGGTGGAGAAATAAAAACTTTTAAATATCAAATAACTTCTGGGCAAGGGAGACCTAGGGAGATTGATGAGAAGTATCTTAAGGGGAATTATAGTTATTCTACAAATGTCCTAACTCAAATAACATATCTAATTCATTATTTAAATTCTTTTAATTTTGATGATGATGGTATTGTAATGAATAGTTCAGATGGAACTTATATAAAATTGGAATTAGTAAAAAAAGATAGTTCTATTCTATCCATGGGATTTTATAATGGACGTTTCCAAGATACTACAGGAAAACAATATGGCGTTGCTATGAATGAATATAATCGTTTCCGTGATTTTATCTATGCACTAAAAACAGAGAAAATAGTTTTACCTGATGAAGTGACGTTTGATCCGTCAGAATGGGCAAAAGAAGAGGTGCAAGAGGCAATAGACAAAGGACTAGTTCCGGAATGGAATCAAATAAACTATACGGGTGCAATTACTCGCCTGGAGGTCTGTCAGCTTATTGACAATCTGTTGGAACAGAGGGGGGGATCTCAAGCAGAAAGAAATGAGATACCGTTTACAGATACAACAGATAGCAGTGTGAACAACTTGTATTGCTGCGGCATAATCAATGGAAAAAGTGAGCAGGAATTTTGTCCATATGATTATATCACACGTGAAGAATTTGCAGTAATTTTGGATCGAATTTATAATTTAGTTGGGATTAAGTTGTTAATATCAGAGCAAATAAAAAATTATGCAGATTCTTCAGAAGTTTCAGATTGGGCAGAAAAAAGTGTAAAAAGAATTACTGCTATAGGTTTGATGCGGGGAGACGAAAATAACGTATTTTATCCTAAAAATAATATAAGTAAAGAAGAGGTTATTATTACACTGTTAAACTATTATGAGCGCATATTGGAAGTATAAAATCTCACATACTGAACAAGGGTGTCCATTTCCCATTATTCAATTGGTATTTAAAGAAAAAGCTCAAACTAAAATACTAATAACGACAAAAATTCCTCAAAGTGGATATTTTTATTAACTTATTAAAATTGTAAGAATAGTTATCACTCAAAATTTGAGAGCTATTATATTTGAAATAGTTAATAATACAAGTTGTTTTTCCGTTAGGAGCAGATTTTATCTGCTCCTATTTTTAAAATTATAGAAAAGAGAAAAATAAGTCATAGTACCCTAAAAGAAAGTAGTTATATATTAAAAAAGGGTAGACAAAAGAAAATAAAGGTGATATAATTTGATAACAGAAGGCGTATATTGACATTTTGTGCAAGCAAGACAGTAAACGGAGTGACGACCAATCACATCTGGGATGGTACGAATATTGTTGCGGAAACGGACGGGAATAAGCAGGTAACGGCCAAGTACTATAGAGGAAGCGGTCTGATCAGTCAGGAGGTCAGCAATACAGAATCGTATTATCAGTTCAACATGCATGGAGATGTCATTGGTTTGACGGGAGCAAATGGAGAGAAGGTTGAGGCCTTCGCGTATGACGCATTCGGAAACCAGTTGAGTGAAGAAGAGACATCAGCTACGCCATTCCGTTATAATGGGGAATATTATGATGAAGAGACCGGCTTTACTTACCTCCGTGCTCGGTATTACGATCCTACCACCGGTCGGTTTATCCAGGAAGATCCTATAAAAGATGGATCGAATTGGTATACGTACTGCGTGGGTAATCCGGTGAATTATTTTGATTCAAATGGATTATGGATGGAAGGTGATGAAAAATTATCAGACGGAGCTCAAATTTATACAAAGTATTATGGAGATAAATGGGAGGAAGCGAATAAAAGATATCAATCAGCAATTGCCATTGGTGATATTTCCGGTGCCGAAGCAGCAAAGTTAGAAATGCAGGATTTGCATGCCCTGGCAGAAGATATTCGAGCTCTTGATGCTGAAGGCAAAGTATCTGGTGTTTACTATGATATACCATTATTTAATCAGGGGAGATATAATTTATGCTGGGCATATTGTCAAGTTATGATTGAAAACTTTATGGCAGGAAATAGTATGTCGCAAGAACAAGCTGATGCAAGAGCGCAGACTATTGCAGAATATGTAAATGGAACTGGTACGAATCCTGATGGGAGTTTTGTATGGAATAAGGGAGGATGGCCTACAAATTCTAAAGATATTAAAAATCAGATGGTGACTTTTCCCCAAATAGATAGTTTTTCTAAATTAGAGAAGGTCATAGCTTCTAATCCGGCATATGCATATTATGCTAATAATAAGAATGTTGCCCATCTTATTGTCGTTACAGGAGTAGCTTCTGCCCCAGGACATGATGAATTAGTTACAACAAATAATCCCTGGGGAGAAAAAAATATACAGACGTATGATGATTTTAAAGCTGGAATTCCAGGAGATGGATATAAAATGAAATTAATAGATATACTTAGAATTTAATTCGCAAGCAAGAAAGGAGAGTGCCATGTATAAACAATTACTAAAATTTCGTTTAATAATTATTTTAATTATTGTATTTATAAGTATTATAATTAACGTTTCTGGGCAGCAAATTAGTGAAAGAAATGTAGAAAGTGGTGATATAGTGGTTTATTCATTCCCATATGAAATTTTTAATAAATTTATTGAAAATCCAGCCACAAATATTTTTTCTGATAATGAGAATAAAATTATAATTTCCTCTTTATCAAAATCTTCTAATAAACAAATACTACGAAAAACAATTAACCAAACACCAACACAAATTGAGGAAATGGAGGGGGGGATATACGTTGGAAAAACTCCCGTATATTTAACATTAATTGATTTTGTGACGAATAGAGAGATGTTAAAAGCTTTTTTAATTAAGAACAATATTGTTATTAATAGTATTAATAATATTAATCTATTGGATGTACCTAATATGCCTGCTATTATTTGGATACAGGATAATCAACAAAATTATTATATTACTGTTGATGAAAAATATGAGGATAAAAATGTAAAAAAGAAAGAAGATGAATATATTTATAGGGTATATTCAGATAAAGAATTTTACAGTAAATTTAGTGATAAAGAAGGGATTCTTATAGTTAATGGAAAAAATGTTACTACTAATAATTTTGTAAAAATAAATTATTCTGGAACATATATTTCCTTGCGTGGAGTAATAGAATCTTTAGGACAAAAAATTGAATGGGATGATGCAAATTGTGTTGCGCGATTAATGTGCAATGGTAAAACTTATATATTAGATTGTCAAAATAAATTATCTCTTGTTGAGGAGGGAACTTCTAATAATATATTAATTCTTCCACCTGGAGGTATATATTATTACTGTTCCATAATAAATGGACAAACAATAATAAATGAAAATGCAATGCGAATGTTGTTAAGATTAATGGATGCCACAATTAATGTGGATTATAATAATTTAATTGTTAATATAAATTCGTAAGTGTTGAGGGATTATAAAGAATTAAAGAAGACACGTTAACAGAATTGTTGGCGTGTCTTTTTATATTTGATTTATATAAGTGGGAAAATATAAGATTCAGGATTGTATTCTGTACATATATTCCAACTGAAAATACGGTAAAAATCGTCTAGAGAAAGCATATTTAGTAGAAAATGAAAAATTGGATTTGGATGAATCTCAAAACTAAACTGATAAACTATTTCCCTAAATGAAAGTAGTTATATATTAAAAAAGGGTAGACAAAAGAAAATAAAGGTGATATAATTTGATAACAGAAGGCGTATATTGACATTTTGTGCAAGCAAGACAGTAAACGGAGTGACGACCAATCACATCTGGGATGGTACGAATATTGTTGCGGAAACGGACGGGAATAAGCAGGTAACGGCCAAGTACTATAGAGGAAGCGGTCTGATCAGTCAGGAGGTCAGCAATACAGAATCGTATTATCAGTTCAACATGCATGGAGATGTTATTGGTTTGACGGGAGCAAATGGAGAGCTGATAGAAGATTATGATTATGACGCATTCGGAAATCAAATCAATCAGAGTACTGAAAAGTCTACGCCATTCCGCTATGCAGGAGAATATTATGACGAAGAGACAGATTTAATCTATCTCAGAAATCGGTACTATTCTCCCATAGTTGGTCAGTTTATTACCGAAGATCCGGCTAAGGATGGTACGAATTGGTATGTGTATTGTCGGAATAATCCCATTATGCATGTAGATCCATGGGGGCTTGATTCCTGGGCTATTATTGACAGAAGTACTTATGGATGGGAAAATGCAGTAGCACAGATGAAAAAATATTATGGAACAGAAGTGCATGTTGTTTATGTTGATACTGCTGAAGAATTTGTGGATGCCTGGAACAATATGGGGATGATTGATGGCGAGAAAGTTGAAATTGATGGAGTTTTCATTAGTGTTCATGGGGATCCAACTGGATATGCTGTCCAAGGTATAGATGGTGTTGATTTTGACGAATTAAATCAAAAGAATATGGATATGTTAGTTAGTTTTGGATGTAATACAGGATTTGTTGATGAAGAAAATAATGTTGCAGTACAAATGTTAAAGAAAAATAATATAGCAAAAGGAGTTATTGCATCTGATGGCACTGTCTGGGGAAATTCGGGATTTAGAAATGATGGTAAAGGAGTTTATGCAGAATCCATTGGTGATGATGATTTTAAAAATCTTTTAAATAGTTATGGTGTTTCATCGCGTGAAAATGAAGGATTTTTATTTTATTATGAAGGTATAGATAATAAAATTGAAAAATATGGGTTAGGAAAGAAAATAAATAATCTTGATAAATTAATGGAAAAATCAACTGAGATTAAAGTTGATGTGGAAATAAAAAAGATGGAATTTCGAAATTGGAAGCCGTTATTTGAACAGAAATTACCCCCATTCATTTTCACAAATACTATAAGTTAATAAGGAGATAATTATGAAAAAGTGCTGTATAATTATAATCATGTTCCTTTGTATTATTGGAATAAATGGATATGCTGCGGAAGATATAACAGTAAAAGTTAATGATGAAGTTGTAATTTCTGATGTTGAACCAATAGTAGAAAATAATCAAATTTGGTTACCATTGCGCAGTGTATTAGAGGCGTCAGGAGTTTATGTGGTGTGGAATGACAAAATGAACCAAGTGGAAGTAGTTTGTAATTCTAAAGATATTATTTTAAAACCGGATGTAAAATGTATATCTATTAATGGTAATGAAGTAATATTAGATAATGCGCCTATGATGAAAAAAGATCGTGTATTCTTGCCATTGGATGTTTTTTCTATGATACCTAACGTAACGGTAAAATTTGTTGAAATTTTGAACACGGTTTATTTAGAAACGTCACAATGGAATATTCCCATGAGAAATTTATATTTGGTTCAAAATATTTTTGATGATGATGGAGAACAGTTGCTCATACGTGATAGTAGTAATCTTGTTATTTTTACAGGTAATGATGAAGTTTCAGAAAAATTGAATAATAGTTTTTACGGAAACTATATTTATGGACTAGAGGGTATGGAAAATGATTATTATACTGAATATAGACAAGAGCTGAAAGAAGAATGTCAGGATGAGTACAAAAAAGATCCTGAAAAATATCAACCGAAGTATCAAAGAAGAACATTTCAAATTGACTATGGGAAAGGAGACATTTTAGGACTGACGCTTGTTATACAAGATAGTGATGGTATGGTTTTATCTTATCCAAAAGTATTTGATATAAAGACAGGTGAGGAATTAACATTATCAGAATTACTTGCAATGGAGATAGAAGAAATTGAAAGTGTTTTATTGCATGAATTAGAAAAGGTAAAAAGTGTATCCGAAGAAGAAAAAATTAATTTTTTAAAGAAATATTCTTTTGCAATTTCAGAAAATAATTTGCAAATATTCTATCCCCAAAATTTGAATCCAAAAGTGGATGAGTTATTGACCAAAGAGGTGGAAAGAGAAGCTACTTTTACAATACCATGTGAACAATTAAAATGGAAGATAAATTTAGAAAATGGAATATGGACAGAACCGTTTTATGAAATAAAAAATGAAGAAGTAGTCTATAAAGATATTCCTGTTTTGATTACTGAAGGGATAAAATTACGCGCTATGGATTATTTGGATTTAAATGGTTCATTCTTTGATTTAAAAAAATTTAAGATGAATGTAGAATACATCTCAAATGATACTTATTTTTCAGATGAAAAGTGGAAATTATCTTGTGGATATTTAACAAAAATTGAAGCGTATGCTGAATTACCGGGAAAAAAGAATGAGTGTATAGACCTGATAGAAAATGGCCTTGTTTACGAAACAGATTTTCCAGATGAAAATCTAAGTATATATGATTTTGATGAAAAAGAAGCAAAGTGTATTCGTAAATCTGTTTTATATTCAGGAGGTAAGTTTAGTACAAGTTATAGTGTGATCTATGTTGTACAAGAAGTAGCTGGTAACAAAGTGAAATTATAT
Organism: uncultured Clostridia bacterium; assembly: GCA_910580105.1. Lineage (GTDB taxonomy): Bacteria > Bacillota > Clostridia > Monoglobales > Monoglobaceae > CAJTWN01. The sequence continues at coordinate 172,112 of CAJTWN010000004.1, forward strand.
GTGAAGGCTGAAATACCGGATACGGTATTCCGATAATTTTAAAAATGGTGTGCATTGCACGCCATTTTTTATTGAAAGAAAAAGGTTGAAAAAAAGAAAAAAGTGTGGTAAAATGTTATATAAAAGGGGATTAAATGTAGAACAGCCATGTATATGAATACGACAGCTTCAATCGGTTAATAAAAGCGGTCGGTGGGGATAAAATAAGCGCCTACATACTGTGTTGAATACATATATGCCCAAAACGGGATTTGCATTTGTTCGGAAGGATAGTAAAATTCAAAGGCAGATATGGCGGAAAATGGGATGAATCAATACAAAAAGAGATGCACTATGTGCATCTCTTTTTGATGGTCGGAGTGACTGGATTCGAACCAGCGGCCACCTGAACCCCATTCAGGTACTCTACCAAACTGAGCCACACCCCGATAAGTGAACAGATGATATTATACTACATATAGTATAAAAATGCAAGGGCTATCTTAGAAAAAAATTAACTTATTTCAGTCGCAAATCCTAATTATTTTTTATTTTATGTATTTTTAAAAACAGGCCTGTGAGATTTCACAGGCCTGTTTGTTGTGATGTCGCACATAAGCAAGAAATTTGCTATTCGGCAGTTTTGTTTAGTATTTTTTCTTTAAAGAAGAAAGTAATTGCCCAAAGGCCGCCGAGAGCAACGATTGTAAATATGATACGGCTCATCACGGAAAGCTGTCCGCCAAAAAGGGCACCGACAATATCGAACCCAAAAAGACCGATGCTTCCCCAGTTGAGTGCGCCGACGATCACAAGGATTAAAGCAATAGCATCCATATTTTTTGCTCCTTTCACTGATGATACAGCTTTATTATTTGTTATTTGCATAAAAATATTCGAAAATGATTCCCTTAGAAAGAAAAATATGGTATACTTCGAATAGAAAATAAAAAAGTAGGGAATAGCATATGGATAAAAGGAAAATAATTTGTATAGTGTGTGCGGTTGGAATCGTATTTGTCCTTCTCGTATTTTTGTATTTAGGAGGTATCATTATGCAAAACGGAGGAGAACAGGAAGCTGTGCAAAATGTTCAGTACGTAATCGTTTTGGGATGTAAACTTGAAGGAGAAGAACCGGGCAGATGTTTGGCTGCACGCATAGAACGGGCAACAGACTTTCTTTTGAAAAATCCAGAGGTAATTGCCGTCTGCTCTGGCGGACAGGGCAGTGACGAGGAAATTCCGGAGGGAGAAGCTATCCGCCGCGGACTCATTGATCATGGAATAGCCAATGAGCGGATTTTGGTGGAAAATCAGTCAAAAAGCACATATGAAAACTTTATTTTTTCGAAAAAAATTATTGATGAAAGAGAACAGGGAAACACTTATAAAATTGCTTTTGTTACAAATGATTTTCATCTATATCGTTCCCGGCGTTTGGCGAAATATGTGGGGTTTACTGCAATTGGACTATGTGCTCCGACACCGCGGGATATTCTTCTTCCCAATCTGATACGGGAAGTTTGCTCGGTAATTGTTTCGTGCATACGTTTTCGCACATAGTCTGTCAGATATTGCCGTGACTTATACAATTCGGTTACAGTTGGGAAAATTTTCTTGACTATGGACTTTTCACAATTTATAATAATGATAAAAAATAAAATTGTTTATTATATAAAGGAGGATTTGAAATGGAAATGTTGGTTAACATCGCTCCATACTGCGTACTTGTTGCTTCATTAATTGGTCTTGCTTTTGCTTGTTTCAAGTTTTTTGAAGTCAAGGGTAAGCCGGAAGGCACGGCAGAAATGGCGGGAATCGCGGCAAAGATTCGGAAAGGTGCAATGGCATATTTAAAGCGTCAGTATAAAACGCTGATTATCTTTTTTGCTATCATGGTGGTACTTTTATGTGTAATGGCGGCATTTGATTTGCTTGATTGGTTTGTACCCTTTGCCTTTTTGTCAGGCGGATTTTTCTCTGGTCTATCCGGTTTTATTGGAATGAAAATCGCTACATACGCGAATTCCAGAACCGCAAATGGAGCACAGGAAAGTTTGAACAAAGGCCTGAAAATTGCTTTCTCTAGTGGTACAGTTATGGGACTCACTGTGGTGGGTCTGGGGCTTTTTGATATTAGCGTATGGTTCATGATTTTGAGATTTGGATTCCAACTGGAAGCACAGGAACTGATGAGCGCGATGCTTACATTTGGTATGGGTGCAAGTTCAATGGCTTTGTTTGCCCGTGTTGGCGGCGGTATCTTTACAAAAGCCGCAGATGTGGGGGCGGATTTGGTTGGTAAGGTTGAGGCTGGAATTCCTGAGGATGATCCCAGAAATCCGGCTGTTATAGCAGACAATGTAGGCGATAATGTGGGTGATGTTGCCGGTATGGGGGCAGATCTTTATGAATCCTATGTTGGCTCTATTATTTCCGCAGGAGCGCTTGCTACGGCTGCAAAACTTGGTTTTGCAGGCGTGCTTGTTCCTATGTTAATTGCGGCAATTGGAATTATTGCTTCAATTATCGGTACCTTTTTTGTGAGTACAAAAGAAGGGGCAACACAGAAAAATCTGTTGGGGTCTCTCCGGCGTGGAACGTATATCAGTGCAATTTTGTCTGCAATCGGAGCAGCGCTTTTGATATTTACCTTGCTCCCAGACAGCAAAGGGGTATTTTGGGCAGTAATTTCGGGTTTGCTTGCGGGCGTATTCATTGGTTTCTTTACCGAATATTATACTTCAGACTCTTATCGTCCGACGCGGAAGCTTTCTCAGTCTTCTGAGACAGGAAGTGCGACCATTATCATTGATGGGTTGGCCCTTGGTATGCTTTCCACAGCTGTGCCGGTTGTGATTATCGGTATTTCCGTATTGATAAGCTATTTTGTTGCAGGCGGTACCCTGAGTGGAGATTTGGAAGGCTTTGCCAAAGGTCTTTATGGTGTTGGTATTTCGGCAGTTGGTATGCTTTCCACTTTGGGGATCACCTTGGCTACGGACGCATACGGCCCTGTTGCAGATAATGCAGGCGGAATTGCTGAAATGGCAGGTTTGGATGAAAAAGTACGTGAAAGAACAGATGCCCTTGATTCTTTGGGAAATACTACGGCAGCAACCGGTAAAGGATTTGCAATTGGTTCTGCGGCGCTTACCGCCCTTGCTTTAATTGTATCCTATACAGATAAAGTCCAGCTTATGGGTGGCAGCATCAGTTTGTCTGTTACAAATCCGCCTGTGTTGATTGGATTGTTTGTTGGTGCAATGCTTCCTTTTCTTTTTAGTGCATTTACCATGCAGGCTGTTGGACGTGCAGCGCAAAAGATCGTTGTGGAAGTTCGCCGGCAGTTCCGTGAAATTAAAGGGTTGATGGAAGGAAAGGCCGAAGCAGATTATGAGACTTGTGTGGATATTTGCACACGGTCTTCGTTGAAGGAAATGATTCTTCCGGCAGCGCTGGGGATTCTTGCACCAATTATTGTGGGATTGGTTCTTGGTGTGAATGGTGTTGTGGGTATGCTTGCCGGTGCGTTGATTTCCGGATTTGTGCTTGCAATTATGATGGCCAACTCTGGTGGTGCATGGGATAATGCAAAGAAATATATTGAAGCAGGTAACTACGGCGGCAAAGGCAGTGATAATCATAAAGCGGCAGTTGTTGGTGATACAGTTGGTGATCCATTTAAGGACACGTCTGGTCCTTCTGTTAATATTCTGATTAAATTGCTTACAATGGTTTCTATTGTATTTGCAGGCTTGATTGTAAAATTCAATTTGGTTGATTGGATTGCACAGCTTATGAAATAAAAGATAGCCCCTTCTTTCTTATAGAAAGAAGGGGCTTTTTGAAAAAATGGAGGTGTTATGCCTCCATTTTTTATTTATTCTTTGCATTTGCCTTTGCACGAAGCTGGTTGTTTAAAATACGTTTGCGCAGACGCAGATTTTTTGGTGTAACCTCCAAAAGTTCATCGTCGGCAAGAAATTCAAGGCAGCCTTCAAGGCTGAGGATGGTTGGCGGCGTAAGACGGAGCGCTTCATCACTTCCGGATGCACGGGTATTGGTCAGCTGCTTTTTTTTGCAGACATTGACGTTAATATCTTCCGCTTTGGGAGATTGTCCGACAATCATTCCCTCATAGACAGGGGTGCCCGGTGTAATAAAGAGAATGCCGCGGTCCTGTATTTTGAACATTCCGTAGGCAACAGCTTCTCCGGTTTCGAATGAAACAAGTGAGCCGGTAAAACGTTTTTGGAAATCGCCTTTATAGGGCTGATAACTGTCAAAGACAGAATTCATAATCCCTTCACCGCGGGTGTCGGTAAGGAATTCGTTCCGATACCCTAAGAGACCACGGGCAGGTATTAAATATTCAATTTTCATCCGTGCGCCTTGTGGAGCCATCTGTACCAGTTCTCCCTTTCTGGAGCCCATTTTTTCCATAACAGCCCCCATAGCATCTTCGGGGACATCAATGACCAGACGCTCGATTGGCTCACATTTTACGCCATCAATTTCTTTATATAGTACCTTCGGCGTACTGACAGAGAATTCATAGCCCTCTCTCCGCATGGTTTCAATCAAAATAGAGATGTGCATTTCACCGCGTCCGGCCACACGAAAACTGTCGGTGGTGTCGCCGTCTTCGACGCGCAGAGAAACATCCTTCAGCATTTCGCGCATAAGACGGTCACGCAGCTGGCGTGAGGTGACAAATTTGCCGTCCCGTCCGGCAAAGGGACTATCATTGACAGAAAAGGTCATTTCAATGGTGGGTTCACTGATTTTGACGAAGGGGAGTGCAGTCGGTGCGTCTACCGCGGTAACGGTATCGCCGATGGTAATATCCGTGATACCAGAGAAACAGACAATATCGCCAACCTGTGCATTTTCGCAAGGTGTGCGGCCAAGTCCGTCAATTTGATAGAGATTGACGATCTTTGATTTATAAGGGGCATGTTTTTCGTGGTAATCACAAACCATAACATCCTGGTTCTGATGGATGGTACCCTGTTCGATTCTGCCGATGGCAATTCGTCCTACATATTCATTATAGTCAATGGAAGAAACCAGCATCTGGAGCGGTCCTTTTTCATCACCTTCCGGTGCCGGGATATAATTTTTTATAGTTTCAAAAAGAACAGTTAAATCCTTCCCTGGTTCGTATTGGGAAAGGGAAGCTGTACCCGCCCGGCCGGAACAGAAAATAATTGGGCTCTCCAGCTGATCATCATTTGCATTGAGGTCGATAAGAAGATCCAGGATTTCATCCGGTATTTCATCCAGCCGTGCGTCCGGGCGGTCAATTTTGTTGACAACAATAATGACCCGATGCTGCATTTCCAAAGCCTTTTGCAGAACAAAGCGAGTCTGCGGCATTGGACCTTCTGCTGCGTCAATCAAAAGGATGACACCGTTTACCATTTTAAGGATTCGTTCAACCTCACCGCTGAAATCCGCGTGTCCGGGGGTGTCGATGATATTCATTTTTATATCCTGGTAATAAACGGAAGTATTTTTAGCAAGAATGGTAATTCCCCGTTCTTTTTCAAGGTCGTTGTTGTCCATTACCCGTTCTTCAATAACCTGATTTTCTCTATAAATGCCTCCTTGTTTAAGCATTTCATCAACCAGCGTTGTTTTACCATGGTCAACATGGGCAATAATTGCTATATTTCTAAGATCTTCTCGTTTCATATTCATTCTCCAATCATTTTAAGCATACTGATTAAGTGTATCATAAAGCCTTTCAAATGTAAATATTCGAATTTGCAAAAAATACACAAAATTTGTGCAAAAATGCGGCATTCTCTGTACATGGAATTATTGGTTGACAGAAAGAAGCAGATATATTATACTAAACTCTAATGATATAGGGGCTGGGGAGTTCGTGTATATCAAAAGAGGTGGAAAGATGCGTACAAAATTGAAGGACAGAAATCTGCCGGCATATACAAAAGGAGAGGAAATATTTAATATGGTTTCCCATATTGCAGGGGGAGCCATGGGTGTTGCCGCAACGGTATTATGTGTAGTCATGGCTGCGATTCACCGCAATGTATGGGGTGTTGTGAGCGGCGCAGTATTTGGAGGTACCATGGTTTTGCTGTATACTATGTCCAGTATTTATCATGGATTGCCGCCGGAACGGACATCTAAAAAGGTATTTCAAATTATTGACCATTGCTCAATTTTTCTGTTGATTGCAGGAACTTACACCCCGTTAACGCTTTGCACATTACGGGAAATTATTCCGGGATTTGCCTGGACAATTTTTGGGCTGATTTGGGGAATGGCAGTTGTCGGCATTACATTAAACGCTGTTGACCTGAAACAATTCAAATTATTTTCCATTATCTGTTATTTGGTGATGGGTTGGTGTATTGTTATTGCGGCAAAACCGGTCATAGCCGGATTGGGTAGTACAGGAATGTGGCTTTTGTTTGCCGGTGGAATTGCCTATACAGTGGGAGCGGTTCTTTATTGTCTTGGGAAAAGGCATGCTTATATCCATTCTGTGTTCCATTTGTTTGTGGTTGCAGGGAGCCTGCTGCACTTTTTGTGTATTTTGCTTTATGTTATGTAGAAAAAGAAGAAGAGAGGTTATGCAATGCAGATGTTAGAGGTATTGAAATCTATACTATTTGGAATCGTTGAGGGAATCACCGAATGGCTTCCCATCAGTAGTACAGGACATATGATTTTGTTAGACGAATTTGTCAAGATAAGTGTCCGGCCGGCATTTATGGAGATGTTTTTGGTTGTTATACAGCTGGGAGCTATTCTCGCCGTCGTTGTATTGTATTGGAACCGGTTGTTTCCTTTTTCCTTTAAAAAAGGAACACCGCTCATGAAAAAAGATGTTTGGATGATGTGGGCAAAGGTACTCGTGGGCTGTATTCCGGCGGCAGTTATTGGTCTTCTGTTCGATGATAAAATTGATCAGTATTTTTATAATTACATAACAGTTGCTATTATGTTGATTTTGTTTGGTATCTGGTTTATAGTTGCAGAAAACAGAAACAAACATAAGATTCCAAAGATGGAGACAATTGACGATCTGACCTTTCAGGCAGCTTTGATTATCGGTGTCTTTCAGCTGATTGCGGCGGTATTTCCGGGAACCTCCCGTTCCGGCGCGACCATTTTGGGAGCACTTCTGATTGGTGTGACCAGAACGGCGGCGGCAGAATTTACCTTCTTTCTTGCAGTTCCCACCATGTTTGGAGCAAGCCTTTTAAAGATGGTAAAGGGCGGGTTCGCTTATACCAGCACAGAAATCGGATTATTGTTAATTGGAATGGTGACAGCATTTATTGTTTCGATCATTGCAATCAAATTTTTAATGGGATATATCAAAAAGCACGATTTTAAAGCTTTTGGTTGGTATCGGATTGTATTGGGTATTTTGGTACTTGGATATTTTGTCTGCAAGAATTTTATTTTTTAAAATTAAAGGACCTTATTTAAGGTCCTTTTTTCATGGAGTATTTTTTGTATAATAGGAATTATAATAAGACATCTCCGGGCATTATATCGGGGGATGTCTTATATTGTGTGTTTAGACGCGGGAATCCTCCCAAGCAGAACGGAGGGAAGAAAAAGCTTTAGGACGAGAAAACCTCCATGAAACAATAGTAAAATGGTTTGGCAGCCGCATTACTAAAAA
>CAJTWN010000005.1:0-45150 GCA_910580105.1 uncultured Clostridia bacterium
TTCTCTCTCTTTCGAGTTCTCCTCGGCACGAAGCTTTGTTATCTTACCACATTCTCTCCTCTTTGTCAACCTTTTTTAAGGAATATTTCAAAAGTTTTTCATATTTTCCTGTCCCCTATGACATTTGATGTTTTATATTGACGGAAAAGGGAACTTTTGCTATACTAAATATCAAAAATACAACAATATATATAGGAGGAATATGTATGCAAACTTATCCGAATCCTGGTTCACAACCACCACAAAAAAGCAACACATTACTTATTGTACTGATTTCTATCCTAAGTGTTCTTGTCGTTGCCGCCATCATAATCTGCATCCTTTTTGCAACAGGTATTTTTTCCCTCTCCGAAAGAAACACGGAATCTGCGCGTTCTATCCCGGCAGCGTCTTCTGCACCTATTCCCACAGCTTTGCCAACCAGCAATGAAGTAGTACAAACCACCATGTTTGTAGCCAATGTAAAAAACAGTATCTACTTTCGTTCCGCTCCCACAGAAGACAACGGCAACATAATCTGCGAAATCCCTATTTCCACTCCCGTTGGTTTCATTGAAAACACCGATGCTATCTATGCAAAGGTCCGCTATAACGAACAATCCGGCTGGGTCAAGCGGGAATATCTCTCTTCAACACAACCAACCGCCCCTCCTATTGTGCAGGATAATACCGTCAAATTTATCATGTACGTTGCCAACGTAAAAAACAGTATCTATCTACGCAGCACCCCGGCTGAAATCTCTGGAAATATTTTATGTGAAATTCCCCTGGGCACCGCCGTAGGTTATATCGCAGATGCTGACGCACCATTTGCTAAAGTAAGCTATAACGGTTCTATTGGCTATTGTAAGTCCGAGTATCTCAGCTATTCGGTGCCAAGAACACAATCCCGCAACTCCGACACAATGTATGTAGTTAATGTCAAAACCAGCATTTATCTGCGTAGCGCCCCTGTAGAAGAAAACGGGAATATCATATGCGAAATTCCCGTGGGAAGCGCTGTAACTTTTCTTGAAAATACCAATGGAACCTTCTATAAAATTTCATGGAACGGAACGATTGGTTATTCAAAATCTGAATATTTGAGTTGGTAACCGATGAAAAAAAGCCGGATTATTTTATGCACGATATTTACAACCTGTCTATTTTTATTTCTGATAGGAATAATTTTATATTCTTTTGGATTACTCAAAATTATACCACATCACAGCACAGATTCATCAAGTGCATCCAGTGCAGTTGCCTTCACTTCAACGACTGAACCTGTGTCCCCAGCAAAACATTTAAAGACCCCTATCATTGTACTGGATCCAGGACACGGAAAGTCGTCTGCACAAATGACCTCTGAAGAAAGAAAAGCAGCCGGCTGGCTTTATTCACCTCCCAAAAAGGGCTGGGGTGAATGGCGACACTGGAAAAGCCACACCATATGGCAGGATTGCGAAGGACATGACTGCATCCAGCGCGTCCCCACAGGCGGCAGTTGTTGGTATAAAATTGAAGATGGAGACAGAGACACGGAACCCCAAATCAACCTCCGTCATGCGCTCATTGCAAAAGATGCTTTGGAAGAAATGGGATATACCGTGCGAATGACAAGAACAAATAATGATGAGAATCCCTCTATGACCAAACGGCTGACCTATTGTTATCCGGAACAAGATACCACAAAACCACCCGATGCGGCTCTGTTTATCTGTCTGCACGCCAATGCGGGCGGCGGACAGGGCAGTTATTATATTCAACTATCCGGACAATATGATCAAGCCGGCATTCCTCCGGATTATATACAAAAGGGAAACCAGCTTGGCCAAATTATAAACCAGCAGATCGTTGATGACACCAGCTTATTGGCAAACCTGGACGGCGTGTATACCGGTTATCCAGAATTAATTTTGTTCTGTAAAAGCCCGATTCCCATTGCATATCTGGAAATTGGTTTCTTTGATCATCCGGATGACTGCAAAATTCTGCAATCGGAATCCACAGAAATTGGAAATGCTATTGCAAAAGGGATTGACAAGTACTGCAAGAACTATCTTTCTACTGGATTATCAGACGAATAAAAAACTTTGCATACCGAATGCAGTTCTCCTGGAGGATATATGGACAAACAAAATATTATTTCAAAAAACTTAATTACAAAAGGATGGTCTGATGATCAAAAATACGAGCTAACCACCGATAATGGTTCAAAGTATCTGCTGCGCATCAGTCCCATAGAACGTTATGAAACCCGGAAAGAACTATTCTCTCTGCTGAAAAAGGCAGCTGCACTGAACATCCCTATGTGTGAGCCCATATCTTTTGGCGTATGCAACGATGGTGTTTATATACTTATGACTTGGATTGATGGCGTAGACGCCGAACCGGTGATTGTCACATATTCGACTTCTCAACAATATGCGCTGGGGATTCTTGCCGGGAAAATTTTACGTCAAATTCATTCTATCCCGGCACCTTCCGCACAAGAAGACTGGTATGCACGATTCAGCCGAAAGGCCGATAACAAAATCAAAAATTACCGAGCATGTCCGCTGCATTTTGATGGAGCTGACGCATTCATCACCTATATTCAGAATAACCGAAATCTTCTGAAAAACCGGCCGCAATGTTTTCAGCATGGCGATTATCATATTGGAAATATGATGCTTGAAAACAACAAACTAATCATCATAGACTTTGATCGTTTCGACTTTGGAGATCCATGGGAAGAGTTTAATCGAATCGTCTGGACTGCACAAGCAAGTCCTTCTTTTGCTTCCGGACAGATTAACGGATACTTTGACGGCACACCGCCGCTTCAATTTTTTCGGCTATTGGCCTTTTACATTGCCAGCAACACCTTGTCCAGCATCTACTGGGCGCTTTCTTTCGGGCAAAAAGAAATTGATACAATGATGAGGCAATCGCAGGAAGTCCTTTCCTGGTTTCATCATATGCAAACACCCATTCCATCATGGTATCAAAATCCTCAGCAAGCGAATTTCATTTGACTCTATTCATGACAAAAACGTACAACTGACAATAAACAAAAAGAGCTTCCTTACAGAAGCTCTTTTCTTTTTATAATTCAGCTGTTTCGTCCAGGTCAATAACATCATGTTCGTCATCGCCGGTATAATTCGGATAGACTTCCATATTATTATATACGCCCATACCAGTACCCGCTGGAACCAGTTTACCGATAATGACATTTTCTTTAAGACCCAGCAATGGATCTTTTTTACCTTTAATTGCCGCATCGGTAAGAACTCTTGTTGTCTCCTGGAAGGATGCTGCTGACAGGAAGGATTCGGTTGCAAGAGCAGCCTTAGTAATTCCCATAAGAACCTCCGAATATACAGCAGATTCTTTTCCCTCTTCTTCCATCCTCTTATTGATCTCTTCCAGTTCATAGATATTGACAAGAGAACCGGTGAGCAATCCTGTATCTCCAGCATCCTCAATCTTCACCTTGTGCATCATCTGGCGGACAATAACTTCAATATGTTTATCGTTTATATCAACACCCTGCAAGCGGTAAACACGCTGTACTTCCTGAATGAAATAGTTCTGTACAGCTGTCGAACCCATAATCGCCAAAATGTCATGGGGATTAATCGAACCTTCTGTCAGCGGCTCGCCCGCTTCCACCACCTGTTCTTCCCGAACTTTGATTCTGGAACCAAATGGAATCAGATAGGTCGCCGACTCACCATTTTCTTCATTCATCACAGTGATCTCACGCTTATTATTTGCCTCGGTCATATGCACGCGGCCCGATACCTCGGTTACAATTGCAACACCCTTTGGCTTACGCGCTTCGAAAAGTTCTTCTACACGTGGAAGACCCTGGGTAATATCGTCACCAGCGACACCTCCGGCGTGGAAGGTACGCATGGTGAGCTGTGTACCAGGTTCACCGATGGACTGCGCAGCGATAATACCAACCGCTTCACCCACATTGACCGGGCGGCCCGAAGCCAGGTTGTGTCCATAACACTTCGAACAAACACCAATTTTACTACGGCATTTTACAACAGAACGAATCTTTACCTGTTCTATTCCGGCAGCAACAATCTTCTTCACTTGTTCGGCAGAAATCATCTCGTTCTCTGGGACTATCACTTCACCAGTCTTAGGATCAACAATGTCCTCGGTGACCGTTCTGCCTTCCAAACGGTCTGCCAGAGGCTCGATAACTTCATTACCGTCCTTGATGTCTGTAACAATAATACCATCACGGGTTCCGCAATCCTCTTCACGGACAATGACATCCTGGGAAACGTCCACCAGACGTCTTGTCAGGTATCCAGAGTCCGCCGTACGGAGCGCTGTATCCGTCAAACCTTTTCTCGCGCCGTGCGTGGAAATGAAGTATTCCAAAACGGTAAGTCCTTCACGGAAATTAGATTTAATAGGAATCTCAATGGTACGGCCTGATGTATCTGCCATCAAACCACGCATTGCAGCAAGCTGTCTAATCTGGTTGACACTACCACGGGCGCCGGAATTCGCCATCATATAAATTGGATTGAGCTGTTCCAGATGATCCATCAACGCATCAGTTACCTTGCCGGAAATTTCATTCCAAATATTGATAACATGACGATAACGCTCTTCATCCGTCAAGAGTCCGCGGCGGAATTTCTTCATTACATTTTCAATACGTTCTTCGGCTTCTGCCAAATAGATCTTCTTCTGTTCTGGAATTTCCATATCAGAAACGCCGACAGTGATTGCACCTATGGTTGAATATTTATACCCCATTGCTTTCACATCATCAAGTAATGTCGCCGTGTCTGTAATTCCATGAATTTTAATACTTGCGTTGATAATTTTACCTAAAAGCTTTTTATCAACACCAGGTTCAACGTTATCATTAATCAATGCCTTGACAGCAGGACGCTTTAAAACATTGTCTCCGATTTCCAAATCAAGAATATGATCAGGGTCTGCACGATCTACAAAGCCCAGATCCTGCGGAATTTTTGCATTAAAAATCAAACGGCCCACTGTTGCATCAATAAGACCGGTAATTTTTTTACCATCCACCATCTTGCTGACACGCACCTTTACCGGTGCATGGAGACCTACCGCTTTATTTTGATAAGCAAGCAACGCTTCTTCCTCACTGGAGAATATCTTGCCTTCTTCTATCACTTTTCCTTTTTCGTCATATTGCCAGCTGCCCAATTCCCGGTCATCTTTTAAGGTGAGGTAATAACTTCCAAGAACCATATCCTGCGTCGGCACGGTAACAGGTTTACCATCCTGGGGCTTAATCAGGTTATTTGCAGAAAGCATGAGGAAACGTGCTTCAGCCTGCGCTTCTGCCGAAAGCGGAAGATGCACAGCCATCTGGTCACCGTCAAAGTCTGCATTAAACGCTGTACAAACAAGAGGATGCAGTTTGAGTGCCTTTCCTTCCACCAATACAGGTTCAAATGCCTGAATACCCAATCTATGCAGAGTTGGTGCACGGTTTAAAAGCACCGGATGCTCTGCGATAACATCTTCCAGTACATCCCAGACCTCTGGGCGTACACGTTCTACCATCCGCTTTGCGGACTTAATATTATGCGCCAAACCATCTTTGACAAGTTTTTTCATCACAAAGGGTTTGAAAAGTTCCAACGCCATCTTTTTAGGCAAACCACACTGATAGATCTTAAGTTCCGGCCCTACTACGATAACAGAACGTCCGGAATAGTCGACACGTTTACCCAACAGATTCTGACGGAAACGTCCCTGCTTACCTTTCAGCATATCTGAAAGGGATTTGAGCGGGCGATTACCCGGTCCGGTTACCGGACGGCCGCGGCGGCCATTGTCGATAAGTGCATCAACGGCTTCCTGCAGCATTCTTTTTTCGTTTCGGACAATAATTTCCGGTGCACCAAGATCCAGCAAACGTTTTAAACGATTATTTCGGTTGATCACACGACGGTACAAATCATTGAGGTCGGAGGTTGCAAAACGGCCACCGTCCAGCTGTACCATCGGCCGGATTTCCGGCGGAATAACCGGAACAACAGTGAGAATCATCCATTCCGGCTTATTCCCGGACTGACGGAATGCTTCAACAACTTCCAGTCGCCGTACGGTACGGATCTTCTTCTGGCCTTTTGCACCCTCCAAATCCGATTTGAGTTCTTCATAAAGTTCATCCAGATCAATGTTCCGGAGCATTTCAAGAATGGCTTCTGCACCCATGCCCGCACGGAACATATCACCGTATTTCTCTGTATATTCCCGATATTCTTTTTCAGAAAGAATCTGATTCTTCATCAAAGAAGTCCGACCCGGTTCAATTACCACATAAGCGGCAAAATACAATACTTTTTCAAGGGCACGGGGGGACATATCCAAAATCAGTCCCATCCGGCTGGGAATTCCTTTAAAATACCAGATATGGGAAACAGGAACCGCAAGTTCAATATGTCCCATCCGCTCACGTCTGACTTTCGAGCGCGTCACTTCAACACCGCAGCGGTCACATACAACGCCCTTATAACGGACTCTTTTATATTTTCCACAGTGACATTCCCAATCCTTCTGCGGTCCAAAAATACGTTCACAGAAGAGGCCGTCCTTTTCCGGCTTTAATGTTCGATAATTTATTGTTTCGGGCTTTTTCACTTCGCCTCTTGACCATTCCCTGATTTTTTCAGGGGAAGCAAGTCCAATTTGTATGGCTTCAAAATTTTGATATTCGCTCATAACGACCATGCCTTTCTAGCTCACAAATTTCATCGGTTACTTGGTGTGAGTCAATCAAGTAACATGTGGTGTACCGGTATGTTCCGGTACAGAAAATCAATTAGAACAAAACGTCGTCATCGTCATCAAAGTCTTCCTGTGCAGCAATTGCATCAATTGATTCCATTTCAGGCTCTTCAATGTCACCGCCAAAAAGGTCAGCAATGGCTGTCCCGCCGGTCTCTTTTCCGCCCAAAATTGCCTGAACATCAATCGGTTCCTCTTCATCATCGTCGCTGTCTGCAAAGATTTCTTCGATTTCATCTTCTACATCATCTGTGAGTTCTTCATCCACAGCAGCATCCGGATCATCTGTTTCCTCCAGACCCGCAATGTTTACCGGGAGCTCTTCCGGCTCGTCGTCCATCGACTCACGAAGTTCAACTTCATTGCCTTCTCCGTCAAGTACCTTAATATCCAGAGACAAACTCTGTAATTCCTTTATCAGCACCTTGAAGGATTCCGGCACACCGGGTTCCGGAACATTATCGCCCTTTACAATGGATTCATAGGTCTTTACACGTCCGACAACATCGTCCGATTTTACCGTCAGGATTTCCTGAAGGGTATAAGCCGCACCGTACGCTTCCAGCGCCCAAACTTCCATCTCACCGAAACGCTGACCACCGAACTGCGCTTTACCGCCGAGCGGCTGCTGCGTAACCAGAGAGTACGGACCTGTGGAACGGGCATGAATCTTATCATCTACCAGATGGGCCAGCTTGAGATAGTGCATATAGCCAACCGTTACTTTGTTATCAAAAGGTTCTCCGGTACGTCCGTCATAGAGTACGGTTTTACCGGACCGGTCATAACCGGCCATTTCCAGAGCTTCCATAATATCTTCTTCGTTTGCGCCGTCAAATACCGGCGTTGCAATCTTCCATCCCAGCGCCTTTGCCGCATAACCCAAATGAACTTCCAATACCTGTCCGATGTTCATACGGGAAGGTACACCCAGGGGATTCAATACAATCTGCAGCGGCGTTCCATCCGGGAGGAAAGGCATATCTTCTTCCGGAAGGATACGGGAAATGACACCCTTGTTACCATGACGGCCGGCCATCTTATCACCGACAGAAATCTTTCTCTTCTGGGCAATATAACAACGGACAACCTGATTGACCCCCGGCGGAAGCTCATCACCGTTTGCACGGGTGAAGACCTTAACATCCACAATGATACCATATTCACCATGGGGTACACGCAGGGAAGTATCACGGACTTCCCGTGCCTTCTCTCCAAAGATTGCACGAAGCAGCCGTTCCTCTGCAGTCAGCTCTGTTTCACCTTTCGGCGTCACCTTGCCGACCAGAATGTCACCGCTTTCTACTTCAGCACCGATACGGATGATACCGCGTTCATCCAAATCCTTCAAAGCATCCTCGCCGACATTTGGAATATCACGGGTAATCTCTTCCGGACCAAGTTTGGTATCTCTTGCCTCTGCCTCATACTCTTCAATATGAATAGAGGTGAACGTATCTTCTTTGACCAGCTTTTCGTTAAGCAGGATCGCATCCTCGTAGTTATAACCTTCCCAAGTCATAAATCCAATCAGGATGTTCCGTCCCAGTCCGATTTCACCATTGCTGGTGGACGGACCATCTGCAATGATATCACCCTTTTCCACACGCTCGCCATAATTTACGATTGGGCGCTGGTTTACACAGGTACCCTGATTGGAACGAGTAAACTTTATCAATTTATATTTATCTATCTGGTGGTTATCGTTGCGAATCTGAATCTCATCCGCAGACACACGTTCCACCACACCGCCTTCTTTTGCCAGAATACAAACACCGGAATCCCGGGCCGCTTTATATTCCATACCTGTTCCGACAATCGGAGACTCAGGCACAAGAAGGGGAACCGCCTGACGCTGCATGTTTGAACCCATGAGCGCACGGTTCGCGTCGTCATTTTCAAGGAATGGAATCATCGCCGTCGCGATGGAAATAACCTGACGAGGCGATACATCCATATAGTCCACTTTTTCAGGACGAACTTCAATAAATTCGTCTTTAAAGCGGGTAACAACTTTTTTATTGACAAACCGGTCATTTTCATCCAGCGGTTCATTGGCCTGTGCCACATAATATCCGTCTTCCACATCCGCCGTCATATACTCAACCTCTTTGGTGACCGTTCCTGTGGCCTTATCCACCTTACGATACGGGGTTTCAATAAAACCATATTCATTGACCTTCGCAAAACCGCTGAGGGAGTTAATCAATCCGATATTCGGACCTTCAGGTGTCTCAATGGGGCACATACGTCCATAATGCGAATGATGAACGTCACGGACTTCAAAGCCTGCACGCTCACGGGAAAGACCGCCGGGCCCCAGGGCAGACAGTCTTCTCTTATGGGTCAATTCACCAAGGGGATTAATCTGATCCATAAACTGCGACAACTGGGAAGAACCAAAGAACTCCTTAATTGCCGAAGTTACCGGGCGGATATTAATCAGCGTCTGAGGGGTAATTACGTCCAAATCCTGAATGGTCATCCGCTCGCGGACAACACGTTCCATACGGGACAGACCAATGCGGAACTGATTCTGCAAGAGTTCACCGACACTGCGGATACGGCGGTTGCCCAAATGGTCAATATCATCCACCTCACCCACACCATTTGCCAGATTGCCGATATAAGAAATAGATGCAATAATATCATCAATCAAAATATGACGGGGAACAAGTTCATCCCGGCGCTCATAGATTTCATTTTTGAATTCCTCCGAATTGACATCAGGATATTTTTCCATGATCTCTTTGAGCACGGTCACACGGACAGACTCGGTAATTCCATATTCCCGCGGATTATAATCCACATAATTCTTCAAATCAACCATGTGGTTGGAAATCACTTTGGTCAGATTGCCGTCCACATTCAAAATAATATCATTCACTTCCGCCTTTTCTAAAGCTTCAGCAATATCCGCAGTTATCAAATCACCCTCAGAAACCAAAACTTCTCCCGTAGCAGGGTCAACAACTGTCTGACCAGCCACAAAACCCTTGATTCGGTTTGCAAGCCGGAGCTTTTTATTAAACTTATAACGGCCAACCCGCGCAAGGTCATAGCGTTTGGGGTCAAAGAATAAATTGGTAATCAGGGATTGAGCACTTTCTACCGTTGGGGGTTCACCCGGACGGAGTTTTCTGTAAACTTCCAAAAGGCCCTCTTCCTCTGATTTGGTCGTATCCTTCTCAATGGTCGCGCGAAGGCGCTCATCATCACCGAAAAGCTCCATAATCTGGGCATCGGTTCCAAAGCCAAGCGCACGGATCAAAACAGTCACCGGTATTTTTCGGTTTCTGTCAATTCTTACATAATATATATCATTGCTGTCCGTCTCGTATTCCAGCCATGCACCGCGGTTCGGGATGACCTGAGAGGAGAACAGCTTTTTACCGACTTTATCGAATTCCTGTGAATAGTAAACGCTTGGCGCACGAACAAGCTGAGACACGATAACACGCTCAGCTCCATTTATAATAAACGTACCGGAAGGGGTCATGATCGGGAAATCACCCATGAAAATTTCCTGCTCTTTTACCTCTCCTGTTTCTTTATTAATCAGTCTTACTTTTACTCTGAGAGGTGCCGCATATGTAGCATCTCTTTCCTTACATTCCTCGATGTCATACTTGGGTTCTTGCTCAAGCCTGTAATCGATAAATTCCAAAATGAGATTCCCCGTGTAATCCGTAATAGGAGACACGTCATGGAAAACCTCCTTCAGTCCCTCATCCAAAAACCAATTGTATGAGTTTTTCTGAATTTCAATCAGGTTTGGCATTTCCAATACCTCATTGATTTTACCGTAACTCATTCTTGTGTTTTTGCCAAGTTTCACAGGATGTACCATAAAACCGATCACCTCGTTCAAATTTTTTAAAAACCACACATCTCTCAAAAACACAAAATTCCCGGAAAAACATACCTGTCTGGACATCTTCTCCGGCACTTGCGAATTTCAGTTTTTTGTGTTATAATGACAGCACTGTGTATGTAAAAAACGTTAATTTTTCGTGCCCCAAAAGCAAATTCGCAAACTTTCGCACTTTAATTAAACAGATAGTGATTATATCATGCCAAAATTCTGTTGTCAAGGGGTTTTCCACATTTTTTACATTATTTTTATAGATACAGACAGGTTTTTGGTTTTACTGTTCCGCCGGCTGATTATTTGACCGCAGGACGGCCACCGTCGCTTTCCAGCAGACTGGACAACACGCCTGCCATATATCTGACAAACACATTCGGTTTCAGCAAATGACAAGAAAGGAAGGACAATATGAAAAAAAACAAACGCCGTTACATATTCAAACGAATCACTGCCTTTACCGCCCTTGCCGCCATGCTTTGCGGACAGTCGGTATTCGCAGACGTACTTGGCACCCACACCGGGCACACCAGTGAGGAATTTGCCCAGGGTACTACCTATATAACCAACACCTTTCAGAGCGACCAGGAGGGGGTTGGACAACAAGCAGAACACTATTTTTCCTATGTTCCAAACAACGATGTGCGTCCCATCGTTTCCAACGGCGCCTCCATCTATGGAAAGCGAACACTGGCACAGGCAAACCAGCTGATTGAATCCCAGGGAAAGCATACAGCCATGGGTATGAACGCAGATTTTTTCTCCTTCCAGACCGGCGTCCCGATGAGCAATACCATTATTGAAGGCCGGGTATCTTCCAAAGACTCTTCCTGGAAGCCGGGCATTGGCTTTAACGCAGACGGAACAGCCTTCATCTCTCAGCTTGCCATCAACACTTCCATCAGCAACGGAACCAGCGCAATTGACGTAGAATGTATCAACAAATACCGCCAGCCCTATTCCCTCTATCTTTATACGCCTGAATACGGGGATGTTACCCACGCCAGCGGCTGGGGACTGGACATTGTTTTCAATACTGTGAGCGGGGATATTACCCTAAACAGTGCAATTACTGCAGTAGTCGAAAGTATTGACTATCACGATGGTTCTGTTCCCATTCCGGAAGGGAAACTGGTGCTCAGCGTTGATGCAAATGCCGACCAGTCACTTCTGGACCGGATGGGCATCTTTGCTGTCGGGCAAACGGTCACCATTTCCACCTCTGAAGCCACCGGAGATGCCCGGTGGCTGACCGCAGAATACGGGCTTGGCTGTCTGGGCGGCAGTCTGCTTACCAACGGACAGCTTGACTTTGTGGATGAGGGTGCCGCTCCCCGCAGTGCGGTTGGCATTAAAGGAGATGGCACTGTTATCTTCTATACCATTGACGGACGCCAGCCCGGCTACAGCTATGGCATCCGCAAAGAAACCCTTGCACGCCGTCTCTTGGAACTTGGCTGTGTAGATGCTGTCAACCTGGACGGCGGCGGCTCCACCACCCTCGGCGGCGTCTTTCCGGGCACCACCGACTTTACCATTCTGAACGCGCCCTCTGAAGGAACCCTCAGAAGCTGTGCAAACTTTATCTTCCTGCAAAAAATGAATCCGCGCACAGGCGATCCTTCTATATTATATATGGATCCTTACGGTGAATACATCCTGTCCGGCTCCACCACACAAGTTTCCGTCATTAAGGCTGTTGACAGTTCCTATGGCCCTGCCGGAATCCCTTCTGCCATCAATTATCTGATTGAAAAAGATACGCCTGAAGGCGGAAGCCAAGTCGATGCCGAAGGAAATGTGCGGGTTTACGGAAATGGTGACGTCTATGTGGCGGCATCCAGCGGCAATGCCTATGGAAGTACTCTGCTCCATTCCGTCACCACACCGGACGCCATCCAAATTATCAATGCAAACACAGGCCAGCAGGTCTACAACCTCACATTGGCGCCGGGCGAAAATATCACCCTTTGGGCGTCCGCTTTCCTGAATGGCATAAAGCTAACCGCACAAAACAGCGCTTTTGACTGGGATGTAATCAGCGATGATGAAACCATTGGCAATATTGACGGAGAAGGCTTTTTCTCTGCTTCACAGGTGGCTGCCGGCTCCACCGGCAAAATTGTTGCCAATGCCGGGGGAACGCGCTATGAAATTCCGGTCACCATTTCCGGCTCCGCCTCAAATGACCCCGACGATAACATCCCCGCAGCATTTCCTTCCATCCAGGGAAGAGTAGATGACACCAGCTTCACTGCGTCTATTTCCAGTCCGAATGGAACGATTGTCGAAGATGGCATCCGCCTTACCATTGACGGTATCCTTTCTAATGATTTCACCTACGAAGGCAACACCATCCGCTATCTGTTTGATGATCAATTCAACGAAACACCACACCGTATCGGCCTTTATGTCACCGACACATCCGGCGCCTCTGCCATGACACACTATGACGCAGGAGGCAATCTTGTCGCTGAGAATCCCTTTGCCGATACCATTGGCCATTGGGCAGAGAAACCAATTCTTTTCCTCCACAACAAAGGTGTTGTAAACGGTAATGGTAGTGATGAGGGAATCACTGGATTTGCTCCGGATTCGCCCATGACACGGGCACAGTTTGCCGTCATGCTGGCAAACTATCTGAAAGTAGATCTTACCGCTTATCAAAATGTTGCATTGCCCTTCCTGGACAATGCAAACATCCCCTTCTGGGCAGAGAATCAGATTAAAGCCATCTATTCGATGGGCATCATGAAGGGACAGCTTGCAGACGGCGGCAACATCTTCAATCCCGACGCTAATATCAAACGTGTTGAGTATGCCATTTCCATCTACAGGCTGCTTCCAGAAGGGCTGGCACCGGCAGAAATTCAGGCTGCTGACCGCAGCGATGTACCCTGGTGGGCAGAAAAAGAGATGCAGATTGCCGTCGGGCAGGGTATTCTCAGTGGTTATCCTGACGGAACCATCCGTCCAAACCAAAGTGTAACCCGCGCTGAAGCGGCAAAAATTCTCTATACGATTTTCTAATGCCAACATATCAGCCATAGCAAACAGAAACATCAACGGCAAATATGACAGAAAAACAGCTCCTTCCAATTGGAAGGAGCTGTTTTTTCTGCAGAACAAATTTTCTGATATTTATGCACCAACTCTGCACCATACTACAAAAAATTATTCCACTTCTGCCTTTTGAATAATAATATCCTGCGCGGGCATTCCGCTTGCACTGCGGGGAACCTTTAAAAATCCGTCAACCACATCCATTCCTTCAATAACCTTGCCAAAGGCCGCATACTGACCATCCAGATTGGTTACATCCTCATAGCAGATAAAGAACTGACTGCTGGCAGAATCCATATCATTTCCCCTGCGTGCCATAGAAACAACACCACGGGTATGAGAAAGGGTATTCTGGTCAAACCCATTGTCTGCAAATTCGCCCTTAATGGTCTTTTCGCTGCCGCCGGTGCCGTCACCATTGGGGTCGCCTGCCTGGGCAACAAAGTTATCAAGTACGCGATGGAATTTAATGCCGTTATAAAAACCGTCGCTAACCAGCTGGACAAAATTTGCACAGGTTTCCGGCGCATATTCCGGATAAGTTTCAATGACAAAATTCTGTCCGTCTTCCATGGTAAACCGAACCCTTTGCCGGTCAAGGCTGTTCGTCTCCTCTTTTTTGCCGCAGCCGGTCACCGCAAACGCCAGCATCAGAACAAGCAGCAACGCAGTAAATCTTCCAAAATTCTTTCTCATTTCAGTAAAACCTCCATTTTCTTTTCCTATATTCTTCTTTTTTCTATTATACAGTCTATGGAGGAGTTGTCAAGTCTATTCTTTGCGCGGATTGAAATATAAATTTTCTGTGAAATTTTCAAATAATTATTGTAATTCTTTTCTTTGTATGATATAATTCCAACTTGATTCATAAGATAATATACCTGGTATTGAGCGCCATAGGAGGAGATAATTCGTGAAAAGATATTTCAAAGGGATTGGCTTTTATATTGTGTTATTCCTTGCAATCCTTCTGATTTTCTCATTGACCACCTCACCCGAAAAGAAGTCTAAGGACATTTACTCGGATTTGGTTCTGAAAATTCAAAACGAGGAAGTCACAGAATTGTCCGTTGTGGACAATGAAGCAACCGCAAAACTGACCGATGGTTCCACCATCAAAGTTGAGGTTCCGAGTTACGAAACCCTGAAAAATGATGTTGGCCCCAGTTTACAGAATCAAGTGGCTTCTCAGAAGCTGAAGGTGGAAACACCTCTGCCCTACAGTCCCCCCTGGTGGCTGACGCTGCTTCCTTCGGTTGGGCTTTTAGTGATTTTTTTGGTTTTCTGGTTTGTATTCATGCAGCAGGCCGGCGGCGGTGGCGGTGGCCGTGGTGTGATGAACTTTGGCAAAAGCAAGGCTCGGATGACGGTCGACCCGCATACCAAGAAAACCTTTGCCGATGTCGCAGGGGAAGATGAAGAAAAAGAAGAACTGAAAGAAATTGTTGACTTTCTGAAGGCACCGGAACGTTTCCGAAAACTGGGGGCAAGGATTCCCAAAGGCGTTCTGCTTGTCGGGCCGCCGGGAACCGGTAAGACATTGCTTGCCAAAGCTGTTGCCGGTGAAGCAGGTGTTCCCTTCTTCTCTATCTCCGGTTCTGACTTTGTAGAGATGTTTGTCGGCGTTGGCGCTTCTCGTGTCCGTGACCTTTTTGAAAATGCAAAAAAGAATGCTCCCTGTATTATATTTATTGATGAAATTGACGCAGTGGGCCGGCACAGAGGTGCCGGACTTGGCGGCGGGCATGATGAACGCGAACAAACCCTTAACCAGTTGTTGGTGGAAATGGATGGTTTTGGTGTGAACGAAGGCGTCATTATCATTGCCGCAACCAACCGGCCCGACATTCTGGATCCGGCATTGCTGCGCCCCGGCCGTTTCGACCGGCAGGTGCTGGTTGACGCCCCGGATGTCAAAGGCCGTGAAGAAATCCTTCAGGTACATGCAAAAGGAAAACCGTTGGCCTCGGACGTCAATCTTGCCGTCCTTGCAAAGACCACCGTTGGATTCTCCGGTGCTGACCTTGAAAATTTGATGAATGAGGCAGCTCTGCTTGCCGCACGGCGCAACCAAATGGAAATCCGGATGGCAGACCTGGAAGAATCCATAATGAAGGTTATTGCCGGCCCCGAAAAGAAATCCAGAAAAGTAACCGAAAAAGAACGGCGGCTCACTGCCTTCCACGAAGCCGGCCACGCTGTCGTTTCCAAAATGCTGCCTACCCAGGACCGGGTACATCAGGTTTCTATTATTCCCCGCGGCCGTGCCGGCGGATATACCATGTCCCTTCCGAAAGATGACACCTTCTTCAACTCCAAGACCGAGATGCTGGAAGAAATCGTTTCCCTTTTGGGCGGACGTGTCGCAGAGCAATTGGTATTGGGTGATGTAAGCACCGGCGCTTCCAACGATCTGGAACGGGCAACCAAAATTGCAAAATCTATGATTACCCGTTATGGTATGAGCGACAAACTCGGCCCGCGTACTTTCGGTGACCAGAACAACGAGGTCTTTATCGGCCGCGATTATGGGCATACTGTGGATTACAGCGATGAAACAGCTGCAATGATTGACCAGGAAATCAAACGCATTATTGATGATTGTTATGCACGCTGTGAACAGATTCTGACCGATCATCTGGAAGAACTCAACCGGGTTGCAAATCTGCTGCTCGAAAAAGAAAAAATTGAAGGAGAAGAATTCGATGCGCTCTTCGGTGAAACACCTTCTGAAGAAAGTGAAAAAGCCAATGAACCATCCGCTGCCTCTCCCCAAATCAAACTTACAGATGCTGAATTTAGGCCGGACAAAGAAGATCAGGCATAACAAAATTTTAAAGGCTATTTTTTGACCACCCTGCATGGGTGGTCTTATTTTGCGCAATTTTCCCTTTATGTTTACCTGCACACCGCTCCATCTCCATCTCCATCTCCATCTCCATCTCCATCTCCATCTCCTTCTCCATCTCCATCTCCATCTCCATCTCCTTCTCCTTCTCCTTCTCCTTCTTCTTCTCCTTCTCCTTCTCCTTCTTCTTCATCATCTTCTTCACTTCCCCTCTGAATCTTTCATTATCCCACCGCGCTTTAGCAGCTATTGTTTTTTCTCTGTACAACCAGTGGTTACTTCTACTGAAAAACTGTGAATTTTGTGAATTTTTTTACCCTTTTACCCTTGTAAAATCGGATAAAATGTGATATGATTTTTTAATAGTATTATTTGGAATATTGGAATCGCTGTTAGGAGGCAAAACATATGAAAGAACAGCTAAACGCAATACAATCAGCGGCCGCGACAGCATTGTCGACCGCCAAAGATCTTGCGGAGCTTGAAACCCTGCGTGTAAAATATTTGGGCAAAAAAGGTGAACTCACCGCCGTAATGAAAGGGATGGGAAAACTTTCACCTGAGGAACGCCCGATCATCGGCCAGATTGCCAATGAGGTTCGTAACTTTATTGAATCCGCACTGGAAGATAAAAAGACTGCGCTTGAAACTGCCGCAGCTGCAGAAAAGATCGCAAATGAAACCATTGATGTCACCATGCCCGGAAAGCGTCCGTGTATGGGGAAAAAACATCCGCTGACCATCGTACTGGACGACCTCAAAGACATCTTTATCGGTATGGGTTTTTCCATTGTGGAAGGCCCTGATGTAGAAACAGATTACTATAACTTTGAGGCATTGAATCTTCCCAAAGACCATCCGGCCAGGGATACACAGGACACATTTTATATTGATAAAAATATACTTCTGCGTACCCAAACCTCTCCGGTACAGATTCGTACCATGGAGAAGCAAAAACCCCCAATCCGCGTGATTGCTCCCGGCCGCGTCTATCGCAGCGATGCTGTTGATGCAACCCATTCCCCCGTCTTTCACCAGATCGAGGGGCTGGTTATCGACAAGGGAATCACTATGGCAGATTTAAAGGGTACCCTCGAAATTTTTGTCCACAAGCTCTATGGCAATGATACCCGTCTGCGGTTCCGCCCCCATCACTTTCCATTCACCGAACCCAGTGCAGAAGTGGATATTTCCTGCTTCAACTGCGGCGGAAAAGGCTGCCGTATCTGTAAGGGTGAGGGCTGGATTGAGATTCTGGGCTGCGGTATGGTACATCCCAAAGTTTTGCGCGGCTGTGGCATTGCCCCTGAAGAATACTCCGGTTTTGCATTTGGTATTGGTCTGGAACGTACCACCATGTTCCGCTATGACATTGACGACCTACGGCTTTTCTTTGAAAATGACATCAGATTTCTGGAACAGTTTTAAGATAGCCCGGCCATTTGCAGAAAGGAAAGGATGAAGAAGAAATGAAATTACCATTATCATGGCTGAAAGATTATATGAACATTGATGGCATTGATAACGCCACCTATACCCACGCCCTGACCATGTCCGGGTCTATGGTAGAGGGAATCGAAAACCCGGCGGAAGAATTCGAAAATGTCGTCGTCGGCAAAATTGTAAAAATAGAAAAACACCCGGATGCAGATAAACTGGTTGTCTGCCAGGTGGATGTTGCTGAAAACGAACCCATCCAAATTGTAACCGGCGCAAAAAACGTCTTTGAAGGCGCCGTTGTCCCTGTGGCAAAACATAAAAGCCGCCTGCCGGGCGGTGTGAAAATTACCAAAGGCAAACTGCGCGGTGTCCCCAGTTTTGGCATGATGTGTTCCACCGATGAACTTGGCATCTCCGAAGAACGGGCAACCGGAATTCTGATCCTTCCGGAAGACACCCCCATCGGCGAAGATATTACCAAAGTTCTGGGCCTTGATGAAAGTGTGGCAGAATTCGAAATTACCTCCAACCGCCCCGATTGTATGAGTATTATCGGCCTTGCACGGGAAACGGCTGCAACTTTTAACCGGCCCTTTTCTATCCCCAATTCTCTACTTAAAGAAAACGGTGAGAATATCAATGACTATGCAAGTATTGAAGTAGAAGACAGCCTCCTCTGTCCCCGCTATGTTGCGCGGGTCGTAAAAAATGTAAAAATCGGTCCGTCTCCTGAATGGATGCAAAAACGGCTGAAAGCCTGTGGTATTCGTTCAATTAATAATGTTGTTGATATTACCAACTATATCATGCTGGAATATGGTCAGCCAATGCACGCCTATGACCTTGATCATGTTGAGGGCAGAAAAATTGTTGTCCGCAGAGCGGTCGAAGGCGAACAGCTGGAAACACTGGATGACCAGCCCAGAACGCTTTCCTCTTCAATGATTGCCATTGGAGATGCAAAACGGGCAATCGGCGTCGCCGGTGTAATGGGCGGTGCTAATTCTGAGGTCACCGAAGATACCACAACGGTCCTGTTTGAATCCGCAAACTTCCATCCCATCTATGTCCGCAGAGCAGCAAAAGCTCTTGGTATGCGTACCGATGCCTCTGCATTATTTGAAAAGGGTTTGGATGCAGAAACCTGTCTGCCCGCCATCAACCGCGCGTGCAGCCTGCTGCTGGGCATGGGTACCGGTGAACTGGTCGGCGGTGTCCTTGATGTCTATCCTGTAAAAAAAGAACGAACCGCACTCCCCTTTGAACCCGAAAAAATGAATGCCTTCCTTGGCACCCAAATTTCTGAAGAGGAAATGATTGATATTTTCCGGCGCCTGGAGTTTGAGGTAAAAGACGGTATCGTTTATGCCCCCACCTTCCGCGGCGATATTGAATCCATGGCTGATCTTGCGGAAGAAGCAGCTCGTATCTATGGTTATGACAAAATCCCCTCCACCATGATGAAAGGGGCAGTTGTAGCCGGCGGTAAAACCAAAAAGCAAAAGCTGGAAGATAAAATAAAAGACACCCTTGCCTTTGCAGGTATGTATGAAATCATGACCTATTCCTTTATTGATCCAAAGGAAAACCAAATGACCGCCATCCCTGAAGGGGATGCGCGTAATGATTTTGTTCGGATTACCAACCCTTTGGGAGAAGAGAACAGCGTGATGCGTACGGATATGACCTCTTCTATGCTCAAAACCCTTCGAACAAACTTTAACCGCCGGAATCCCCGTGCTTCCCTTTTTGAATTGGGTTCTGTTTATATCAAAACAAAAGATGGGCAGCTGCCGGACGAACAGCAGATTCTCTCAATGGGAATGTATGGAAACGGAGATTTCTATTCATTAAAAGGTATTATTGAAGAACTATTTGAACTTCTGGGCATAAAAAAATACCGGTTTGAACCCTGCACCACAAATCCCACCTACCATCCGGGACGGTGTGCAGAAATCTATTTTGGAGCCACAAAAGCCGGCGTTGTAGGGCAGATTCACCCCGCAGTTGCCGCTAACTTTAAACTGGACACCGAAGTCTATACAGCGAATATTGCATTTAACGTTTTGCTTAAACAATATACCAACGACCGTACCTATCGCGCGCTTCCGAAGTTCCCGGCCACCAGCCGCGATATTGCGGTCACCTTGGCTAAGTCCATACCGGTTGGTGAAATTGCAAAAATCATAGAAAAACAAAAAACGGATATATTAGAGAACTACCGGCTGTTTGACGTTTACGAAGGCGAACAGGTTGGTGAAGGCAAAAAAAGTGTTGCTTATTCCCTGTCTTTCCGTGCCGCAGACCGGACACTCACCGATGAAGAAGTTGCCGGTGTCACGGAAAAAATCCTGGAGACATTGAAAAAGGAATTAAACGCAGAACTCAGATAAAACAACATTACCGCATTGCGAGGAAAGGAGATGGACAAATGGATAAAATGGATCATAACATTATGAATACTGTAAAATTTAACGTTGAGGCGGATCATCCTTTAAAGCCACGGGAAATCCTGCTGAAAGTAAATGAAGCCCTCAATGAAAAAGGCTATAATCCAACCAATCAGATAGTCGGCTATATTCTGTCCGGTGATCCTTCCTATATCACCGCGCACAACAATGCAAGAAGTCTGATTCGAAAGCTTGAGCGGGACGAAATTCTGGAAGAACTTGTCAACTTTTATATTGCACATTCAGACGATAAATAATATGACTACAGAAAGATAATCCTGTCCGGTTACTTTATGGATATATGTCTTTTGTCATAGCAGACCGCCTGTCATAAAATTGGCAGGCGGTCTGCTTTTTATTTAGTCTTTTATTTTCATTTCAAAATGCGAAAATATTGCTATGGAAGCAATCCCGGAACGAAATTTCTCGCCAAATAGTATAGGATAATCAATCCAAGCAAGGTAAAATTCACCTTACTATTCCGAGGAATTAAATGAACAGTTTTCCCGAAGCATTGCACCAATAACTCTAAATATCCCAATATACCGGTCAATAATAACAAAAAGGGTGCAATATTATATTGCAAAGAAGTCAAAATATCAAAGTTGAGCAACGCCATTACACTTCTGGTATTTCCACATCCCGGACAATAATACCCCGTCATCTGATTAAATGGGCAAAGCGGCAGATGCTCCCCCAACACCATCAGCAAAGGACGAAGCAAAATTACCAACCCAAATCCCAACAGCGGAAGAAAATACACCAAAGCGCTCTTCCTCCCTGCAATGCGCGTCTTCGCCGGTTTCATCTTCTCTCTCCTTTCTGCCTTCTCTGTTTATCCTATACCTATTCCGTTCCCTTGTCAACACTTTCTGATCCGTATCCACGCTAACCATGCGCAAGCTCCTGCGCGTATGAAGCAAATATCCCATATTGAACCGCTCCGGCTGCATACAGAAAGACCCTTTTGGCTTCTTTTAATACCACCACAGCAAATCAGTATTATGTCGTTATAACAAAAAAATCTTTCACCTGCATATATTTAAATATGACTACGAACATTTTGTACATTGTTTGTACTTCCACTAAAAAAAACAGCGGACCTAAGCCCACTGCTTTTTTTTACATGAAAGACACCTTATCATAGGTCAGGACGAACAGTCGTTTTGGTGATGGTAATGGCGTGACTGTTCAAATTATTGACCTGACCTATTTTTGGCATACAACCGGTTGACAAAGTTATCATAGCATGTTTATGTCGAAAAAGCAAATATATTGTTTTAGACGTTTTTTATTATCCGGTTTTTTGTTTCAAATTCCCTTTAAACCTTTTCTCATCAAGGGTTTGGAAAAAAAATATGCAAAAACAGCATGTAAATAATTGGAAATATATCCATCACTATGCCGAAATATTTTTCTATTTCTACAAAAAAGAAATTTTTTTGTTACATATTTGTAAAAAATATTTTCATTATTTTTCAGGCACTTTCCTGTCGCCGCATAATTTCTTCCACCATCTTACTCGGGCTCACTTCCAGAGCATCACATAATTTAAACAGTGTTTCCAATGTCGGCTTTCGATTTCCCCGCTCAAGCATACTCAAATGAGACCGTCCAATATCTGCCAAACCACTGAGGACTTCCTGGGATATATTTTTTTCTATCCGGTAATACTTGATTACTGCACCGACGATTTTTGCATCCAGCATTCTATCCACCACCTTTTGTGAATAGTGTAACAATAGATTGAATGACATGTGACTACATATGTTGACAATTAATGACCAATTGGATAATTTTTTTCAATTACAAACCATCGATATTATATCATTTTATTATTTTTCATTGTTTATTTTCTATTTCTTCTAATAAACAAAAACAATTACCGCAAATCATCTTTGTTCATTTTCGATTTTCCAGCAAATTTCGTGGCAATATAAAACACTTCCTTTTTTGGGCATAGAGATATAATCGCTCAACATTATATATGGAAAAAATACAAATTTCAACATATTTCGCCAAATCGCCATATGACTACTGGAAATAAATATTTTCCTTCTATCTGTTCGCATCTGTATAAAATAAAAAAGGATGCCCAAAGGCATCCAAAAAATTCATAGGTCATATTTTACACCTTTACACAACGTCTTGACAGATGAAACGATTCCCCCCTTATTGGGGACAAAGAAATGAAAGGACACTTCAGCACAAACATAATAAGTTTGTATTTTAATAATCAAGCCCCTCCTCGGGTTGGCTTACATTTGCCCGAAAAGGGCATAAACGTGCCAGCCCTCTGAAAAGGACTGGCTCTTCTTTTATGCCATTGTGGACCGATTGCCTGCTCCCCTTCAAAGAGTATGATATTCCTTTATTTTATCTTTTTTGTATCATTGGCTTGAACACCTTTATTATACAATATACCAGACGTCTTTTTTTCTGATTAAGCTTTCATCTACTCGCATAGCAGGCTTTTCATTAAAAAAAGGCGCCTTAAGGCGCCTTCTGACTGTCAAAAAAGAGAGTCTACTTGAAAAATCGGGATGCTTTTGTTTTAAACAGATGGTCGAAAGTCCCCCTTCCATCATCGCACCCGGGCAGTTCAAAATTATTCCAACTTTATATCAACATCTACAAGATGCCCAAAGACACCTTTTTCTTTATAAAATCACCGAATCTGTCCATCCCCATAAATTACATATTTCGAAGTGGTAAGTTCCCGAAGTCCCATCGGCCCGCGGGCATGTATCTTCTGGGTACTGATTCCGATTTCAGCGCCAAATCCAAATTCAAAGCCGTCTGTAAACCGAGTGGAAGCATTCACATATACTGCCGCCGCGTCCACTTCATCCAAAAACCGCTGGGCATTGATATAGCTTTCGGTAACAATCGCCTCTGAGTGCCGGCTGTTATAGCGGTTGATATGGGCAATTGCATCTTCAATGGACGCTACCACCTTAATACCAATTTTTAAATCGAGGTACTCTTCAGCCCAATCCTCTTCCGTTGCAGGAATCGCTTTGGGATATACTGCACAAACAGTTTCGTCACCAATAATTTCCACACCTTTTTCGGTAAGAGCCTGTATCATACCGGGCAAAAATGTTTCCGCAACGGACTGGTGAACCAGCAGCTTTTCCTCTGCATTACATACAGAAGGGCGCTGGGTCTTTGCATTAATGACAATCCGCTTCGCCATCTCCAAGTCCGCCGAAGCGTCCACATAGACATGGCAGTTTCCTGTGCCTGTTTCAATTGCAGGAACAGTCGCATTCTCAACCACCGCCCGGATAAGTCCGGCGCCACCCCTGGGAATAATTACATCCACATACTGGTTCAGACGCATAAGCGCAGTCGCACTCTCCCTTGTGGTATCCTCTACCAAGTGCATACACCCCTCCGGCAAACCTGCCGCATAAGCTGCCTTCTGCATTACCTGCATAATGGCCCGGTTTGAGTATGCCGCTTCCTTACCGCCGCGCAGGATGACTGCATTGCCGGCCTTGATGCAAAGAGCAGCCGCATCCGCTGTGACATTGGGCCGTGCCTCATAGATAATACCAATTACACCAATCGGCACCCGGACTTTCCCGATCCGAAGTCCGTTGGGACGCCTGGTCTGCTCAACCATTTCACCAACCGGATCCGGGAGCGCCGCCACCTGACGAAGCCCTTCTGCCATGGCATGAATACGTTCATCCGTAAGGGTCAACCTGTCGATTAACCCCGCTTTCATCCCATTCTTCCTTCCGTTTTCAATATCAACTGTATTTTCCTTTAAAAGATATTCTGTTTCCCTGCACATAGCTTCCGCCATTGCAAGGAGGGCTTTATTCTTCAAATCCGTCGAAACAGACGCCATGCGATATGCGGCTTCTTTTGCAGATTTTCCCTTTTCAATCAATTCCTGCATACAGCTTTCCTCCTTTCATTTTATATTGATTATACCACAAGCTTGTGGTATAATCAACAAATAATCCTGACATTTAAAGAGAGGTAACCATTATGCTTTTTGATACCCACGCCCATCTGGACGACCCACAATTTAATGAAGACCGCGAACAGGTCAT
The DNA here is from genome assembly GCA_910580105.1 of uncultured Clostridia bacterium. Classification (GTDB taxonomy): domain Bacteria; phylum Bacillota; class Clostridia; order Monoglobales; family Monoglobaceae; genus CAJTWN01. Next base: position 24,511 of record CAJTWN010000005.1, read on the forward strand.
TGACAGCCTTGCCTCCTATGGAGTGACAAAGGTCACCAACATCGGCGCCGATCTTGCCACCTCCCGCGCAGCTGTCCGCCTTGCCGAAACCTATCCTTTTCTCTATGCCGCTGTCGGGGTCCATCCTTCCGAAACAACCGGCATGACAGATGAGACTCTTACAGAACTCAAGGCCCTTGCCGCACATCCCAAAGTCCGGGCAATCGGAGAAATCGGACTCGACTATCACTATGAAGACGCCAATCCGGAAGAACAAAAATACTGGCTGCGCAAACAACTGGATCTTGCCATCAGCCTTGATATGCCGGTCGTTATCCATGACCGGGACTCCAAAGGAGAATGTATAGAAATTCTGCGGGAAAAACAAATTACCCATGGGGTCATGCACTGCTTTTCTGGCAGTGCGGAGACCGCAAAACGCCTTGTAGATATGGGATTTATGATTTCTTTTACCGGCGTCATCACTTTCAAGAATGCCCGCCGGGCAGTGGAAGCGGTAAGCGCTGTTCCTCTGGACCGGCTGATGATTGAAACCGATTGTCCCTATATGTCCCCCGAACCCCACCGCGGTGAACGGAATTTCAGTGGCTATGTAAAATTTGTTGCAGAAAAAATGGCAGAAATTAAAGGGATTTCCTTTGAAGAACTTGCCGGCATTACTTACCAAAATGCCATGCGTTTCTATGGAATTACTGAATAGTGATTTTTCTTCTTTCAGACCATTTTGGTATATGTGGAATTTTTACAGCACCTGTTTATTCAGCCGGCGGTGCGGCCTGCCACAATAGTACTATTTCCGCCTGCCTGATAAACAATTGTTTGCAGAGAAAACCAGATTAAAAAAGGAGAACATGTGCAAATGAATTACAGCATCATACGCCTGACAGACAAACCGGAAATTATGGAAAAAGCCGCATATTGGTTCCATGAAAAATGGGGAATTCCTGTGGAAGCATATCAGGAAAGCATGGCGGATTCTCTGACAGCAAAATTCCCCGTACCGCAATGGTATTTAGCAATGGAAAATAACAACATAATTGGGGGATTAGGCGTAATTGAAAATGATTTTCATAATCGGAAAGATCTGACGCCGAATGTCTGTGCCGTCTATACGGAAGAAAATAAACGACGCCAGGGAGTGGCTGGTTCTCTATTGAATTATGTATGTGCTGATATGAAAATAAAAGGTATTGATACTTTATATCTCATAACGGACCATACATCCTTTTATGAACGTTATGGCTGGGAATTTCTTTGCATGGTACAAGGAGACGGAGAACCCGACATGACAAGAATGTATATTCACAGAGGCTAAACTATCCGAATCAACCAAACAACTTGAACAGAATTGTATGCCACATGCTTTTTCGCATCAAAAAATCCCAGCCGGGCGGCTGGGATTTTATTTGTTTGCAAACTGCTATTTTACAGTGATGACACGAATCCGGCCGCCGCGGTCAATAGACTTATCGTAATAGGCGGTAATATTCCTATATTCACCGTTTCTGAGTTCACTGACCGACAATTTGCTGTAACTGTACGATGTGGAAGACAACTGCTGATAGACCTCCACGCGGCCGCTGAGGGGATATTCCTTTCCATCAATCACAATAGCATCCTCCCGCAGTTCCTCAAATCTTCCCTGTACTGAACGGAGTGCAGACATTTCTTCCAACGCTCCGGTTTTGGCATTGAGGGCAATACGCACAGGTGTGTTGCTGGACAGATTGAACACCCTTCCCTGGGATTTCACCTCTTTATAGGCACCATCCAAAAGATAGGTATATTCTCCATAGACGGCATTACCGGTTGCATTTCTTGCCTTGGTCAAAATACCATAGGAATAGCTGTCTCCACTGACATCATTCAATATAAGTTCGGTAATCCTGCCATCTTTATCTCTACCGGCATAGAATACATCGTCTGCCCGAAGGGTTACGCCCCGCAAACGGTTCAGCGGAATGGTGGTATAGAGGGAAGAACGGCTGCTTTCCGTTGTGCCAACATCCAAAATCCGGATTCCTGACGCTATTGTATCACTGCCGATGCGGAGGTGGTCAACATCCACACTGCCCGTCACCTTCTGTTCGTTCACATGAATAAGCTTTGCCGCGCCATCGGTAAAACGCAGACCTACAACCTGATTCATATACTCCCGATAGTCGCTGAGACAGGTATATTCCCGCTCGGTTCCGTCCGGGTGAGCAAGCCGGATATAGTAATCAGAAGACGTCAAACCATCCGTTCCGACTCGATTTTTTGTGCCTGTTCCAACCACATATCCATAAACGTTCACCCCTTCGGCAGATCCGCCTTCTCCCAGTGCCACATCCGCAATTTTCCCATCACGTCCCAAAAGCGCGGTGATCGTCTCGCCAATACGCACACTGCCAAGAGAGGACAATTTACGGAATGCCTCTGCACTTTCGAGCTGGTATTCTACACCGGAAATTACCACCGACTGAGGTGCATCCTGATTAGGCAGCGCCTTTTCATAGACGCCGATTACCCGTTCATGATAGGCAAAAACCATCGAAAGTTCCGGCAGATAATACAGCACATCTCCTCCTTGAACTGCGGACACATCCTGCTTTTCACCATCCCGGAATACAACCGGTTGTTCTGTCCCCAGAACTGTCATCCAGTTCTCGCCTGCCGTTATCGGCCCCTGCATACTGCCCGTCTTTAAAACGCCATGGTCTATGTCCTGTCCATCCCGGCTGATATAGATACAATCCCCCATGGCAAGGGTATTTTTCACCGCCCCATAGGTGGTTGCTGTTTTTCCGCTGTAGATAAGGGTTCCATTATCCATTGGCAAGGATACCATCCCGGATTCGCCGTAACAAGCCAGCTCGCTGTCAAGGACGGCATAAACGATATACACTTCATAGGCACCGGTTCCGCTTTTGGGTACAAAGGCCACCGCCCGGTCACGATCTTTGACATAAAGGGTTCCTGTTTTCCCCATATCCGATTCCCTGCGGTTCGGGAACTGAAACGTCCCCTGATCGGTATACACCTGTTCTGCCGTCAATGAAGGCATCATCCGCTGATCCGCAAGAAGGGTAACTTCCTTTGTCTCCTGCACATCAAAGGCCGTGAGCAGAAGTGCCGAACTGTCCTTTGTTTTTGTACACAGCGTTTGATAGACAAGCTGTGCCGCCTGACCGCGGGTGATGGCTTCGCCTGCGGCAGCCTCCACGCCGTCTGCGATCCCCAGCTGTTGTGCAAGGCCAATTTGGCCATAAGGCCAGGAATAACCAAAATCGTCCTCGGTATAACCGAGTACCTTCAGCAGCATGGTGAGTGCTTCCTCATAGAGTACCTGCTCGTCCGGGCGGAAGGTTGCATTCAAATAGCCTCTGCAATAACCATAACTGACAGCAGCCCGGACATAGGGCGCCGCCCAATGGGTATAAGGCACATCACGAAAGGGTGAAACCGCTGTTCCGGCTGCAGCACTGCTGTGATTTCTGGAGGCCGCAACGGCTATTTTGGCAAACTCTGCCCTGCTGACGCTATCCTCCGGCCGCATATTCCCGTCCGGGTCGCCCTGCATAATTTTTAATTCTGAAAGCAGTGGATAAAACGCCTCGTCCTGCGCCCAAACACTGCAAATATGCAACAACAGACAAAGACATATCGTCCACGCCGCAATTCTCTTCATAACGTTTCCTCGCTTTCCTCGCTCTTGCCCGCATATATTCCCTCCGGCACAATGCGCAGCAATCCTTTCAAAGATTCATTTTATCCCATCTGCCTAGTCATACCGAAGAGCTTCAATGGGATTAAGTTTTGCCGCCTTGCTTGCCGGCAGGAATCCGAATAAAATTCCAATTCCCACAGAGACCCCAAAGGCCACAGCAACGGCGCCTGCCGAGGGAACCACCGTGAGATCCAGCAAACTTCCGGCGGCCATTGACACCACAGCGCCGAAGATAATTCCAATTATTCCGCCGACACCGCTGACTGTTCCGGCTTCAATGACGAACTGACGCATAATATCTTTTTGTTTCGCTCCCAAAGATTTTCGTATACCAATTTCCCGGGTTCGCTCGGTCACCGAAACCAGCATAATATTCATGATACCGATTCCGCCAACCAGCAAAGAAATACCTGCAATACAGACAAGCACTGTCTCCATAGTTCCAAGAATGGTGTTCATTGAATCCAGCATCTGTTTCATACTGATTGCATTATAATAATCACTGTCGCCGATTTTATCATCCAATAGCTTATTGATGACCTCCACTGCGGCATCCACCTTTTCTTCCGTCACCGCGCCAATCAAAAAACTGCTGATGGTATCTGTCCCCATCATTCTTGCCGCATTCGGGTAAGGAATATAAATAACATCATCTTCAGAACCCGCGGTCGCATCTGCCTTTTCTTCAATCACTCCAATGACTTTATAGGCTTCGCCGCTGCATTTTATGGTTTCCCCCAGTGCAAAGGCACCGTCAAAAAATTCTTTCTGCTGATAGGCACCAATCACACAGACTTTCTGTTTTTTTGCCACATCAATATACTGCAAAAAACGCCCCTGGGCCAACTTTACATTCCGTATTTTCCCATAGTCCTCACTGACACCGGACAGAGAAGATGTTATATCATTGCCCTGATGTTTGACCGTTGCATTGGGTACGGTCACATTGGGGGACACACCGGAAATCAGTGATGGATTTTCCTCCATCAAACGATACATGTCGTCTGCAGTGACCTTTCGGCTGCCGCCCCGGTCCTGTACGCTGACCGTAATTCCCGTGGTTCCCAAATCCGCAAAAATCCCTGTCACCTGGCCGGTCATTCCATTCATCAGGCTGACCAGAATAATAACCGCACCAACACCGATGATGATTCCCAGCATGGTGAGAAAGGAACGCATTTTGCTGGTCATCAAAGAATTGAGGGCAAGGGCAAAACATTTTTTAAAACTCATCCTTCCGCCTCCCCTAAACCGCCGGCTGTTGCCACTGCTGCAAATTTGTTGATGTCTGCCGGTCCGTCATAAATTACCTTCCCATCCTGCACACGGATAACGCGTTCCGCCTGAGCAGCAATAGAATTATCATGGGTAATCAGGACAATGGTATTACCATCCTGATGCAGTTGTTTCAAGAACTGCAAGACTTCCCGGCCGGTTTTGGAATCCAATGCGCCCGTTGGCTCGTCCGCAAGAATAATGGAAGGATCCCCTGCCAGCGCACGGGCAATAGAAACCCTTTGCTGCTGTCCGCCGGACAGCTGAGACGGCAGGTTTTTGGCCTTGTCCGCAAGGCCAACCCGCTCCAGAGAAGCCATCGCCCGGCTGGCCTGTTCGCTTTCTTTCATTCCGCTGTAAAGAAGGGGAAGCTCAACATTCTGCAAAACAGTCAGCTTTGGAATTAGATTGTACTGCTGAAAGATAAATCCCAGCTTCTTATTCCGAATCTCTGCAAGTTCGTCATCGGTGCGTTCACTTATATCGACTCCATCCAGCAAATACTGTCCTCTTGTTGGAACATCAAGACCGCCGATGATATTCATACAGGTTGATTTACCGCTTCCCGACTGCCCGACAATTGCCACAAACTCTCCTTGCTCTATCCGCATGGAAATTCCGTCAATGGCATGGACCTCTTCATCACCCATGGAATAAATCTTATAAATATCCCGAAATTCGATTAATGCCGCCATTGGTTTAGCCTCCCATCTGCCGCATCCCCTGCTGCTGCATCTTCTGCATCTGTTCCATATCGCTCAGGGCACGGACGCCTTCTACATAAACTTCCTCTCCTTCGGAAAGACCACTCTTAATTTCGACATAATTTTCGTCGTTAATTCCCGTTTCCACCGTCACACTGCCATAACCTTCCGGCGCCTGGTCATTTTCAATTCGGGACTTCCCCTTAACATAAACAACATCCCCCCGGTTCAGGGCGTCAACCGGAATCGCCAAAACGCCCTCAGCCTTCGCAGTTACGATTTCCGCCTCGATATTCATTCCGGGCAGAAGTCCATCGTCATCATTTTCCACAACAATGGTCACCGGATAGGTGGTCACACCACTGTCATTGGCTTTTCCCTTCAGACTGACCTGATCGACTGTTCCCTGGTAAGGTTTATCCGCCGCATCCGCAGTGACGGTGACCTCCATACCTTTTTTTATTTTTTTAATGTCCAGTTCATCCACATCCAGAACAAACTTTATTCCAGACATATCATAGATGACAGCCGCCGCCCCGGAAGAAGCCGACAAACCGGCAGCGGAAGCGCCGCCGGATTTACCTGCCGCCGCAGTTGAACTGCTGCTTCCGGTCATACTATTGTCACCCACCTTTAAATTCTTGGTGACAACCGTCCCTGAGATGGGGGCTGTCACCGTGTAATCCTCTCTTTGTTCCTTCAGCTTTGCAAGGGTTAACTTTGCATCCTCCAGATTCCACTGCGCAGTTTTAATCTGACTGTCCTTGCTGTAATCATCATTGGCGGCAACCGCCTTTGCAAGCGCAAGCTTTGCATCCTCCACATTCAGGGAGGCCGTATTCACACTATTGTCCGCCGAAGGAGACTGTGCCGTCAGCCGGGCCTGGCGCAGCGCACTCTCCGCAGAGTCCAGCGCCCCTTTTGCCTTGGCTATCTGCGTTGATGCGTCCTCCCCTTTCAGGCTGACCACTTCGGCACCGGCCTCTACCCAGTCGCCGTCTACTGCATTGACTGCATAAACAGTGCCGGAGGTATGCGCCGTCAATTTCTGCTCTTCTGCATATGTAAACTTTCCCATATCACTGCAAGCCGCACCGCCTACAATTGCAACGGCTGTATCTTCTTCCGACAGGGCACCCGGATTTTCCACCCAGATGGTGACGCTGCGAACCCGATTGTGCCCTTCCACAATATAGGCACCGCTGGATACTTCAGTGACTTCGCCCCACAGGACATCTCCGGTACTGGTGACGGTAACCTCTGCGCTGTCACCTTTCTCCACCGGATCTGTTTCGTGAAAGGGTAAAACCACCTTCATATACCGGTCATTGGAAACCTTACCCACCGTCATCCCGGCATTTACAACATCGCCGGTCTTCACAGAGAGTTCTGTCACTACACCCGAAATATCCGGCGTAATCCGGATATCCTCTCCCTTGCGCAGAGCATCCTGATAATCCTGCCGGGCCTGTGCCAAAGCAATTTCTGCCTTAGTCACGCCTTCTCCTGCATTCTCTTTGGTATTGTTCCGCTCTTTGACGGCGGCATCATAGTTTGCAACCGCTTTTTTGACGGCAAGGTTTGCCGAATCCACACTTTGTCCGCCGGTTGTATCGCTTAGCGCCTTCGCCTTGACCGCCTGCACATATGCTTCATCCGCCTTGCTGACCGCAAGTTCGGCACTCTCGATGCTTTTGTCCATATCACCGGCGTCCACTTCATAGAGTACATCTCCGGCAGAAACCACATCTCCTTCTTCAAAATCTGCCTTCAGAATATCGCCGCTGACCGGGATGGTAATCTGATATTCCTCCGCAGGAAGCAGAACCGCTTTGCCCGTGACCGTCTGCACGATCTCCCGCGTCTGGGCATAGACCTTCTCCGCTGTTTCCTTCTGCTGACGGGGGAAGACTGCCCGTACAATATTAAAGACCAGCAGCAGGGCAATCAAAGTCACAACGGTGGTCAATACCCGATGCTTTTTCCAAATCACAATATACTTTTGCCCACCAATTTTCAGCACTTCCCCTGCCTTTGCCGTCCCCTTTTTCAGATAGCTGCCGGCATCCTTCATCTTTCCTTTTACCTTATCTGTGATTTTCCTCATATACTGTCCCCGTCTTTGCCTGAATTATTTTTTCGCTTCCACACTTGCCTGCACAATAAACTGCCGCAGCAAGCCAATTAACTGCCGGCAGTTCTCCTTCCCCATCCGGTCAAAAGCCTCTCCGTAATAGTTCATGAATTCCTGTTCCTCCTGTGCCAAAACTGCACGCCCTGCCTCTGTCAGCCCTATGCAGGTCTTTCGCCGGTCTTTGGCACTATGCTGCCGAATGATATATCCCTTTCTTTCAAGACTTCCGGCCGTCTGTGAAATTGCCGACTTGCTGATCTTTGTGCGCCGGCTCAGCATTGTTGCGGTAACCGCTTCCTTTTGATGCTCAAAATCATTCAGCAGCTTCAAAAACATAAACTCTGCCTTCGGCAGCGGCAAATCTTCAAACTTGCTGAAAAACAGCCGCCGAAGCTCCTCTGCCACGGTCATAAATTCCTTGATCATACGCTCCATAACAATCCCCCAAATACGTATAAAACAAATAGTTAAGTTACTTAACATTATACGCATCTCTATATAAAAAGTCAATGACACTTTTCACAAACAACGCCCGGTTTTGACATATAAAACCAGGCGTTACGCTAATATTTTATGCACTGCTTCTCAACTATAGGACAAGTGTTTTCTCTTACTTAACTTTTTTCTTTTTTAACTCCTGAAATTCCATTTCAGCTTTTATTCGGGTTTTTAGATTCTCACACATCCATTTATCCCCCTTTTCCTGCCATTCATTGGCCCACAATTCTGTTTCATACCTTTCAATGGCATTTCCAATCACACATTGATATTTGTTTTTTAATAAAAGGACATAAATCAACGTATAAAATCCTTGCTCCTCCAACCGCGCAATGATTTCAAGGCATTCTTCAGGATCAGCATCATAATCTTCAACACACAACATTCTTTGTATCTTTGGATGTACTGCCATCCAACGAATCATATCTGCGGCTTCGTTTTTGCTTCCATCCAGATTTTTCGGCATAAATAGGCCTCCTGTCATATTAATATAAATTTCTGGTTCATTATATCACATAAAAAATGAAATATAGATATTACGCAGTATCCATTCTGAAATATTCATAAAAAATTCATATTTTTCCCTTGCATTTTGCAAATAAAACTTATGTAAAATTTACTGTTTCAGTAAACTAAATAAATTACCCTCTTTTCAATTTACATATTTTGATGTATACTGGATATAACGAAATGAAGATGCCCCCCCGCCTATAGAGGCGGCAGGTTCCACTGAATTTTTTCAGCAGGCGTACAATCTCCCGCTGAAAACATTGAATGACGGCGCTGTGCGCTTTATTGAAAAGCATGCATACAGATTTTAACAAATTGTTTTATATCCGGAATTTGCAATTATTCAGGAAGGAGTGTTTATATTATGCTGAACCACTGTATCTTCTGGATGATTCTCTATGGTGTCATCGGCTGGATTTATGAGACGTGTCTCTGTTCCATTACCGAGCGCAGGTTTGTCAACCGTGGTTTTCTGAATGGCCCCTACTGCCCCATCTATGGTTTTGGGGCTGTACTTGTCGTTCTGCTTCTGGGCTGGATTCAGAATCCTATTCTTCTGTTCTTTGCAGGTGCAATACTTACCTGCACCCTTGAGTATTTTACCAGCTGGCTGATGGAACGTATTTTCCATGCCCGCTGGTGGGATTACAGCGACCGGAAATGCCAATTAAACGGACGTGTCTGCCTTGCAGGTGCATTGGTTTTCGGCACCCTTTCCGTGGTGGTTGTCAAATGGCTGCACCCACTGATTCTCCGGATGACCGATGCAATCCCGGACAAATACTTCAACGACATTGTCCTTCTGCTCTTCGGCCTTTTGGTGGCAGATTTTGTATTCACCGTCACCAAACTACAGGGATTCCATCAAAAACTCCACACCCTGCATGAACATTTACGGCAAGATCTGCCAAATGGCCCGCAACTCCGGCAGGAATTGCAGCATAAAATGGAGCAGCGGCAGAAACAGGTTTCCGGCACACTCCGTTCTTTCAGTGAACGGCTGAACAGTCAGGAACGGCGTACTCTTAAAAGTTTCTCTCGCTTCCGGCCGCAACGGCATATGGAAGACCTGCAAAAACTCCGGGAAGCGCTTAAAAACTTCAAGCGCCGCTAATACTGCCGAAGGAGAATTTTCCGCGTTTAATAAACTTCATGGTTTGGCGAGTGTATGCATTTGTTTTTATACCATTTTTGATTTTTGCTTTCTCTTTGTCAACTGGATAAACTTGCTGAAAAATGTATATTTACTTAACAGAATTTACATACTGAAAGTAACATATATATCTGATAGGAGGAAATTTTATGCGAGTAGATAAACGAAAAGTTGTTTTAATTGGTACCGGAATGGTTGGTATGAGCTATGCCTATGCCCTTTTGAATCAGGCCGCCTGCGATGAGTTGGTTCTCATTGATATCAATAAGGAACGGGCCATGGGCGAAGCTATGGATTTAAACCACGGCCTGGCCTTTGCACCGGGCAGTATGCGCATCTTTGCAGGGGAATACGATGACTGCAAAGACGCAGATCTGGTTGTCCTCTGCGCCGGCGTTCCTCAAAAACCGGGGGAATCCCGTCTTGATCTTCTGCAGCGGAATGCCGATGTATTCAAGACCATCATCGATCCTGTGGTTAAAAGTGGATTTGCCGGGATTTTTCTTGTCGCAACCAACCCTGTGGACATCATGTCCAAAGTGGTGCTGGAACTTTCCGGTTTTCCGAGCAGCCGTGTCATCGGCAGCGGAACCACCCTGGACACCGCCCGGCTCCGCTATCTCCTGGGCGACTATTTCCACGTAGACCCACGAAATATCCACGCCTATGTCATTGGTGAACACGGTGACAGCGAATTTGTCCCCTGGTCTCAGGCAATGCTGGCCACCAAACCCATTCTGGACGTCTGCGTTGAAAAGGACAGCTGTTCTCTGGATGAAATTCAGGAAATCAGCGAACAAGTCCGCAATTCCGCCCAGGTTATTATCAAAGCAAAACGGGCGACTTACTATGGCATCGGTATGGCGCTTACGCGAATCACTAAAGCCATTTTAGGCGATGAAAACAGTGTTCTCACCGTCTCTTCCTATGTGGACGGCCTCTATGGTATCAAGGATGTTTACCTCGGCCTTCCTACCTTTGTCAACAATGGTGGTGCACGCGGGATCCTGCCCCTCGGCCTTCAGCCGGAAGAATTGACCCAGCTGAAGAATTCTGCTGACACCTTGCGGGAATTCTGCAATAAACTTTCATTATAATACAACGAAACGAAAGATTTCCCCACCTCTATAGACGGCAGGTTCCACTTCCGTTTTTGGGTGGGCGTACACTTTCCCACCCAAACGTTGCCTAAGGGGCTTTTACCCCTTATTGAATTCAAACCAAAGAAAAAGCGCCAAACTGCGCAAAAGGAGAAGATCATGATCTATGATATAATCATCATCGGCGGCGGTACCGCCGGAATGACAGCCGCCATCTATGGCACCCGTGCCGGAAAAAGCGTCCTGATTCTGGAAGGAGAAACCCCCGGCGGCCAGATTGTCAATGCGGCCCATGTGGAAAATTACCCCGGCTTCAAATCCATCAGCGGCGCAGACTTTGCCTTCAACCTCTTTGACCAGGCCAAAGGCCTGGGCGCTGTGTTTGCCTATGAAGCTGTGACAGCAATCGGGGACAACGGCGATACCAAAACCGTCACCACCCAGCAGAACACCTATACCAGCAAATCCATCATCATTGCTGCCGGTGCAAAAAACCGACCGCTTGGTCTTGAAGATGAAGAACGTCTCACCGGACGCGGCATTTCCTATTGTGCCACCTGTGACGGCAATTTTTTCCGGGACAAGGTGACTGCCGTCGTTGGCGGCGGAAACACCGCACTGGAGGATGCCCTGTTTCTGAGCAATGTATGCAAACAGGTCTATCTCATCCACCGCCGGGACAGTTTCCGAGGAGAACAGCACAGGGTAGACCTTCTCCGCGAGAAACAGAATGTCACCTTTCTTCTGAATGCCCGCGTCACCAAACTGTTTGGCGAAGACCAGCTGCACACCATTGCCATCCAGCAAGAAGAGACTGAAAAAACACTGGATATAGACGGCCTTTTCGTGGCCATCGGACAGATACCCCAAAATCAAATTTTTGCCAATCTTGTTGATTTAGATCAGGGTGGTTACATCATTGCCGATGAAGCGTGTCGGACGAAAACAAAAGGCATTTTTGCTGCAGGTGACTGCCGGGCAAAAACTATCCGCCAGCTCTCTACCGCTACCGCGGACGGCACCATTGCCGCCCTTTCTGCCGCACAGGTTGAATAGCATCTTGTACGTTAAAAATTGCAAAAAAACAACAGGCCAAAACTTTGGCCTGTTGTTTTTTCATCCCCGGACAGAAGCCTGAATTACCATGACTTCCTTTCCTTCCGATGGGCCGCTGGGAACGAGCAGATATTCCTTCACAGCCGCCGGTATGATAAACGTTTCCGCATAATGTACACAAAAGGGCGGAAATACACCTGCTGGGCTGACCACCGAAACCTCTTCCCCGTCCACCAAATTGAGCATATGAACACTGTCTTCCATCGTCTGATAAACGGGCCGGTTAAAGGTAAACCGCTTTGTTTCAATAAACTCCCGCTGATGCAGACCGGTACGTTCCGTCCGGCATCCCTCTTCATCCGCAAGAAGTTTCCCCTGTCCTACCAGCTCCTTCATCACCCATTCCGTGTCCCGGTTCCATTGAATATTCTCAAACCCATGATGCAGATGAATCGGCCGCGGAAGCCCATCGAGACCAAGCCTTCCCCAATCCCAAAGTTTAAAGGTAAAGATATACGGCGTCGCACTGATTTCCAAAACCATCGCTCCGGCGCCCGAACAATGAATCGTTCCTGCCGGAATCAGTACATGATCATGTTTTTTCACCGGGATCCGATTGATATATTCCTCTGCCGGAAAGGGGATCTCTCCCTTTTCTGCCCGGCACAAAGCCTGCATCATGGCCTCTTTATCAATTCCATTTTTTACCCCCAGATAGACCGCTGCTTCCTCTTCTGCAGTATCCAGGATATAATAGCTTTCATCCTGGGTATAGTGCATCCCAAACTGCGTTTGGATATATTCCGTGAGGGGATGCACCTGCAGGGACAGATTCTGGCCGCCGATGGTATCCAGAAAATCAAACCGAATGGGAAATTCTCTTCCAAAACGGGCATGCACCCGCTCTCCCAGCAATGCCGGCGCTTCTGATAAAACCAAATCCATTGCGGGTATCTCCACCCGAATCCCATGGCAGGACAAATACAGACTGTTTTCCTCCGGCACCCCGTCAAACGACCAGGCATAATTCTCCTCTTCCGGGTCAAGGCCGCAAACCTCTTTCATCCACTGTCCGCCCCAAACACCAGGGTCAAAATAAGGAACCAGCCGGAAAGGCCGATGCGCCAACGTCTTCAATCCCTGTCGAAAGGTTTGGCCCTCCAGCAGTTTGGGTTCTCCTCTTTGATTGGTGTCCAGCAGATAATCTATTTGGGGCAGCAGTTTTGCCTTTAAACGGTCTGCCAAACGCCATTCAATAAAGAATCCTCGTTTATATTTGGCAAGCACCGGCGCATCATTATTTTCACAGCGCCAATTGGGCATTCCGGCACGATAACGCAGCTGAATTTCCCACCGGGCCATATCTCCATAAAGCAAAATATCTCCTTCGGTTACCAAAGATGCCCCAGTACCGATGACAAGCACAATCCCCTCTTCCACCTGCGCGATTTTTCTGCGGTAATCCGCAAGCTTATCCGGCAGGAAATAATCCGCCAGCTCTCCGCAAATCATCCGTCCAAAAACCCGGTCATCGGTCAAATTGGGCGCAAACACCCGGTCCAGTTCGTCCGGAGAAAACGCACATTCTTCCGCGTCCAACACCAATTCCGGCAAAAGACCGAAAAGACCTCCGCGCACCTCTTCTTTATCCGTTCCAGGATATAATTCCACTGCAATTACCGTTTTCTTCCGTTTCCGGCACCGCGCCAAAAGCGTTTCTACAATTGCCGGATAACCAACAAAGACTGCATTTCCTTCACACGCAATCTCGGTACACGGAAAGCGGTCATAGGATATCTTTTTCTTCATCCTGTTCCCTCCTTTGTCTCCAATACCCATCTTTCACTTTATGATATACCACATATGTTGCTCTGTCAATCTTATATCTGCAAATAATAATTCTTTCATATTTAATAACAAAAAAACACCGCCAGGTCCAGCGGTGTCTCATCAACTCATTATTGCATAGCATCTTTTGTATATCTTTCATTCCAGCGATGTGCTCAGTTTCCGCATTCAATGCTGATTTCATTGAAAACTTTAAGGTAATCATCCATCTTTTTTCCGGCCTTTTCTTCACCTGCCGCATCCAAGACAATCTTCCCCTCGTGCATCATAACAATCCGGTTTCCATAAGAAGCCGCATGACGGAGATTATGGGTAATCATCAGTGTTGAAATCTGTTTTTCTTCCACAATCTTTTGGGTGAGTTCCATGACCGTATCACTGGACTTGGGATCCAACGCCGCTGTGTGTTCATCCAAAAGCAGCAGATCAGGGCGAACCAATGTTGCCATAATCAGCGCAAGTGCCTGCCGCTGTCCGCCGGAAAGCGCACCTGCCGGCGTATTCAGACGGTTCTCAAGTCCCATTCCCAAAAGTTCCAGCTGAGTCTGATAAAATGACTTTCGCTTGCTGTTCAGCCCAAAAGAGAGTCCAAAAAACTTTCCCTTATGATCCGCAATTGAAAGATTTTCCCAAATGGTCATTCCCGGACAGGTTCCCATTGCTGGATTCTGAAAAACACGGCCAATCTGTTTTGCCCGGCGGTAGGCCGGCTGTGCCGTCAGATCTTTGCCATTCAGCATTATTTTCCCTCTGTCCGGTTTGAGTTCTCCAGCAATGATATTGAGAAGCGTTGTCTTTCCCGAACCATTAGAACCGATAACCGTAACAAACTGACGGTCATCAACCATCAAGCTGAAGTCCTGAAACAAGACCTTTTCATCAATGGTACCTGCATGAAATGTTTTATCAATATGTTCTACCTTAAGCATCTCTTCTCAGACCGCCTTTCTGATTCCGCTCAAGTACAAAGCGATTGACAAACAGCGCTGCAATGAACAGCACGGTGATTACCAGATTGGTATCCATCGCCTGCAAGCCGGAAGCCAATGCCGCATATGTACATGCCTTGTAAATCATCATTCCAAAGAGAACGCCGGTCGTCACCCGGACAAATTTAATCTTCCTAAACACCGTTGCACCGATAATGACCGCCGCAAGTCCCATTACCACGGTTCCCGTTCCGCCCGCCACCGAAAACTGTCGGGTATATTGGGCATTGACCGCTCCGGCCAAAGCCACCAACCCGTTGGAAAGGGCAAGGCCGACAATTTTGATGGTACCTGCATTTTGGGCCAGTGTAGTCACCAATCCTTCATTATCCCCCACACTGCGCAGCAGAAAACCGGATTTTGTACGAAGATACCAATCCATCAGAAATTTTGCAATCAGTGTGATCACTGCAATGACGATCAGTTTTGAGACCAGTGGCGGAAACAGCTTACCCGCCTGCGTAAATATGGTTTCACTGGTCATATCCAAAAACACATTTGACGAACCGGTAATCCGGTAATTAATCGAATACAGTGCGGTCATGGTCAAAATACCGCAGAGCAGATTCTTGATTTTCAGATGAACATTGAGCACACCGGTAAAAATCCCGGCCAAACAACCACCTGCAAATGCCGCCAGCAGGCACAGCCATGGATTTACTCCAATCGTAATCAGCGCCACACAAATTGCCGTTCCCAATGGAAATGTACCGTCCACAGACAAATCCGGAAAATCCAGAATGCTGTAACTGATATAGACGCCCAGCGCCATAATTCCATAAATAAACCCCTGTTCCAGAATGCTGATGATTGCATCGGTCATTGTTTCCGCCCCTTCCGCCAAAACCGCAAAAGGCCCGCCGGGGCAGACCTTTTCGGATGTCTTTCTTTATATACAAATTTCCCATTACTGCTGTCAATATGACAGACAGACTTTCAGAAATGATTATGTTCAGTTTTCCTTCACTTCTGCATGGCTCATGACCTCTTCCGGAATCTGGATACCAAGCTCTGCCGCCGCTGCAGGATTCACTGTAACCTTGCTCTCGGTAATGGTTTCATAAGGCATGGAAGAAATGTCTTCACCCTTCAATACCTTTGCCGCCATCGCACCGGCTTTTTTGCCAAGGTCAATATAATCAATCCCCGCAGAGGCTATGCAACCATTTCCGACCTGTTCCTCTTCTGAACCAAAGACCGGGATTTTCTTTGCATTTGCTTTTTCCAAAAGTACCGGCAGATTATTAACAACGGTATTATCGGTCATATTTGAGATACAGTCCACTTCGCTTACCAGAATATCCATAGCCTGAGGAAGTTCTGCCGCGTTAGAAATCCCCTTTTCAACCAGTTCGAATCCATAGCTGCCAACCAATTCCTTATAGGTTGCAATGGTGCTGACAGAATTGGCTTCGCTGGTGGTATAGACAATGCCAATCTTCTTTGCATCAGGAAGAATCTGACGGATTAACTGTAGCTGATGCTCAACCGGCAGTGCATCCGAAATACCGGAGATACCTTCCAGTGCTTCCGTCTTGCTCTTTGCAAGTTTTGCCTCTACCGGATCGGATACCGCATTGAAAATAACCGGAATCTTTTTGTCATAGCAAACATTATACAACGCCATCGCAGACGGTGTAGCCACGCCGCAAACCAAATCCATTTTATTGCTGACAAAGGTCTGCGCAATCTGAATATTCGTTGCATCATTTCCCTGGGCTGATTTCATGGTCAATTCCAAATTTTTGCCTTCTTCAAAACCATTTTCTTTCAATCCCTGCACAAATCCATCACGGCAATTATCAAGAGACGGATGGTCTGCATACTGAACCACACCCACTTTATAGACTTTCTCGCCGGCTGCTCCCTGTCCTGCGTCACCATTTCCTCCTGTCTGACTGCAACCTGCCAAAACACTCGCGCTCATCAATGCCGCCATACCAATTGCCAATAATTTTTTTCCGAATTTCATTTTTCTAACCTCTCTTTTTTGATATTTTTGAGAGACAATCAAATGCTGTTTTGTTTTTGTAAATAAAAAATACCTTGCCTAACAACGAGTTAAACAGGTAATTTGTGCTTATTTAAAATTATAGAATCTCTCTGCTCATCTCATCTACACATAAACTCTGCTTATCTCATCTCTCTTTAGTCATTATAGCATATTTTCTTTTCGTTGTCAACCCCTCGTCGGCGCACGGCCTTCTTCTCATTTTCTCTTTCAGAGAAAATTTCGTCTTTAAGCCGGCGCCTCCTCTTTCCCAAAAAGGCACAGCCTTTTTGAGAACCCCTGCAAGTTTTTTGGTATCTCTCATCAGGCACACGGCTGCAAACACTTCTTCCTCTCCGTGTTTCTTCATCGTTGGCGCACGGCCTTCTTCTCATTTTCTCTTTCAGAGAAAATTTCGTCTTTGGGCCGGCGCGTCCTTTATCCCACAAAACGCACTCCGTTGGCGTTTTGCGGGAACCTTGTTCGCTTTTCCTTTCGCAAAAGATTCTCCTGTTGGAGCGACAATTTATTAAAAAATCCCCTGATGGGATTTTTTTATTGGACAGTTTTGCCGCACCGTCCAATTTTAACCTGCCCAATATGCCAGTGGCATATTGGGCGACGGCAACTTCTCTTTCCAACAAAAGCAAAGTTTTTATGAGAGCCCATATGCTATATGTCAAATAAAAGAGTTCCCAAAAAGGCTTTGCCTTTTTGGGAAGAAAATAAATAAACCTTTATCAATAAGAAAAGCAAACCAATCAGCACAGTTACTAACCCAGCGTATAGGTCAACACCGGCAGGGTAAGCATTGCCTTAAACAAGTCTCCGTCTACCTGAATCGAAAAAGTTCCGCCACAGGCCGCAATATACGCCTTTGCAATTGCAAGACCAAGGCCGCTTCCTTCTGTTGTTCTGGCGCTGTCGCCACGCACAAAACGCTCCATAATTTCCTCTTCTGAAAAGTTCATCGGATAATTCGCTATATTTTTCAAAGTAATAACCGCTTTTCCATCCCGCATCACTAGGTCAATATACACCCGGGTTCCCTGCATGGAATACTTAACAATATTGGTCAATAAATTTCCAACCGCCCGGGACAGCAGCCTTCCATCACCGCGTACAAACAGCTGTTCCGGCATTTCATGAAAGATAACTTCCAGATTTTGCTCACGCATCCGGTCTTCCACCTCAGCCAATGCCTGCCGCAGAAGCAGAACAATATCCAAATTTTCAAGCTGCACCTCAACATTCCCACTCTGTGCCTTTGAAATATCAAACAAGTCCTGGGTGAGTTGTTTCAGTTTTTCCCCCTTCTGGGCAATTATTTTAACATAATCATTGGCAAATGCGGGCTCCAGTTCCTCACGCGCCAAAAGGTCTGCATAATTAATAATTGAGGTCAGCGGTGTCTTTAAATCATGGGATACATTGGTAATCAATTCTGCCTTCATCCGTTCTGCCCTGACCTCCCGCTGAACCGCATCCCGGATACCTTCTGAAATTGCATTGACATTGTCTGCAAGTTCCCCAAGCACACCATCGCTGGGTTCCAGTTTTTCACCGGTTTCACCTTTCCGGATGTTCTGCATTACTTCCAAAATATGCGCCAAACATTTCGTTCTTTTTCCTATCCACAAAATGATATATACATTCAACGCTGCCAAAGCCAAAAATCCAAGCCATCCAATGCCCGTCAACGCAAGCATCACAACCAGGAGTATCAGCAAAGTGATCTCAAGACCAACAAACAATAGGATAATCCTGAAGGAAAGAGAACCTTTTTGGCCGATGGCCTGCCGCAATTTTTTCATTAAGTCGAAAAGCTTCCTTCCCATTTTATAACAAAAGCTTCCGCGAATGAGTCTTTTATCTTTGTACTTCCGTACCAATGAAAACAAAAACAATGCGGTAACCAAGGCGCCGATACCTGCAATTCCTCCGAAAATAGCCCAATAAAAATTATCATTTAAACCCGCGCTTCTGTATAATTCGTATAACTCACTGACATAAGCGGCCATTCCTGCTATTGTAAATGTAGGAGCAGCAATCACCCCGGTAAGCGTAACCTCACTCCAGAGCCGGTCAACCGCCAGCAGATGTACTCCATCTTCTCCATAACGGCGGCCCGCCGCAAAGAAAAGGTAAACAAGCAGGAACAAAAGCAGGACAACGGCCACCATTAATTGGGTCAAAACCTTTGAAAACATCCCGGAAATCTCTTGATATTCCGCAGTCTTATTCTGGATATAGGCATCCGTCAATGCCACATAAATTTGCATATCCGGATCCGGCGTCTGTACCGCGCTTCCCTCTGCACGCTCTTCCATAAATTCCGCTCTTTCTTCCATCGGCGGCAGATAACTCCTGTCAATTCCATCCTTCGTTTCAGGATAGACTTCTTCTGTTCTATTTGCTTCATCAAGAAGATAATAAGAAGAAAATCCCTTATAATATGCAGGATCCGATTGATTGGTATTTGAAACAACATTGCTTCCATCCGTTGCATAATAGAGGAACCCTTCTTTTTCTTGCAATGCGTCCAGGATTCGCTGACTTTCATAGAATGACCGATTTTTATCCGTCATCCCCGTTTCCCGTTTCAAATGAAGTACAGAACCCAGTTCAGCAATTGCACACTGCTGCTTTTCATAATACGAACCTGCACTATGCAGATAATCGCCATCCGCCAAATCCTCGATCCGCATGCCAGCCCGTTCCATCCGGAACAAGAATTTTCCGCCGATAAAAACAGAACCGAAAATTAAAATTGTACAAAGTACAACCACAATGATTTTTGTCATTGAAGAATTAATGATTTTTTTGAAGTTTGTAGCCAATGCCCCACACCACCTTTAAGTATTTCGGTTCCTTCGGGTTAATCTCAATCTTCTCACGTATCCGCCGAACATGAACGGCAATGGTATTATCTCCAACTGCAATTTCTTCTTGCCAGACATGTCGGTAAATCTCATCATTGGAAAAGACGCGGTTCGGATGTTTGGCAAGCAGTTCCAAAATCCGATATTCAATCGGCGTCAGGTGGACGGGCATACCGTCTACCATTACCGATTTGCTTCTGGTATTCACCGCAAGCCCTTCAATCACGATTTCCTCGTCCTTTTTTACCATATTGCCAAGCAGGGTATAGCGCCGGATTTGAGATTTTGCCCGAGCAACCAATTCCAGAGGATTAAAAGGTTTGGTCACATAGTCATCTGCACCAATAGAAAGCCCCAAAATTTTATCTGTGTCCTCCGTCTTTGCAGACAGGATGATGATGGGAATATTCTTTGTCTCCCGAATCTTTAAGGTGGCCTGAATACCATCCATATTTGGCATCATTACATCCATAATGACAAGCTGAACCTCATGCTCCATCAAAAATTCCAAGGCTTCCAGGCCATCATAGGCTTTTAGAATCTCGAACCCTTCCGCCTCTAAATAAATGGCTGTGCTGTCCACAATCGCCCGGTCATCATCCACCAATAAAATTTTGTATGTTTCTTTCTGTGCTGACTGCATGTATGCTTCCCCCTTTCCTCCTATTGGCAGTATACAATTTTTTTCTTAAGAATTTCCATACAGAATTCTTAAGATTTTCTAAAGCTTGTCGTCGGCGCTGGGCTTTGTCCTCATTTTCTCTTTCAGAGAAAATTTCGGCTTTCTGCCCG
>CAJTWN010000005.1:45250-111708 GCA_910580105.1 uncultured Clostridia bacterium
CTCATTTTCTCTTTCAGAGAAAATTTCGGCTTTCTGCCCGCGCCTCCTCTTTCCCAAAAAGGCACAGCCTTTTCGGGAGCCCTATCTGACTTTTCAAACTTCTCACGCATGCAGAGAAATATGCTTCCGCTTCCCCGCGTTTCTTCCCTCCATGCGCTGGGCTTTGTCCTCATTTTCTCTTTCAGAGAAAATTTCGGCTTTCTGCCCGCGCCTCCTCTTTCCCGCAAGCGTGACGCTTGACCCGGTGCGCGGATATGCTGAGTGAAAAAACCTTCTACCGAGTGCCGCGGACGACGTTGAATATAATTTATAGGACTCTCAAAAAGTGCCAACGGAGTGCACTTTTTGGGAAAGAGGAAAAGTTGCCCGATAGAGTGAAGCTTTTTCGGTAGGAAAAGCGAACAACAAGACTGTACTTTGACGATGACGCGAAGTGAACAATGTTGGTCGTATGCCGACGACGACGCAAACAAGGCAGAGCCTTTTTATAGCCTTGCCGTGCAAAGCACGGCCTACAATGCACATCTCACGCACTGCTGCGCGTGTAAGTTCCGGGTCAAGGCTCAGCCTTGCGGCCGTTTCAGTATCGGAGAAACTCCTTTATAAGTCAGCAAAATAATAATAGATACCAAACTCCCTTTCAACAGATTAAAGGGCGTGACACTCAGTAAAAAAACCTTCCATTCGCAATCTACATAGGGAAGTACTGCCTGGCACATACCAATGATGGTCTCCATCGAAATACCGGACACCTGAGTATAAAATGGAAAAACCAAAAACATATTGGAAAAAATCCCAAAAATAGCAAAACAAAGGGTTCCTGCTAATGTGCCGAGTACCGCTGTCTTCTTTGTCTTATGGCGTTTATAGATCAAACCGGCAGGAATTACCAGCGCACAGCCCAAAATAAAGTTGGATAGTTCTCCCACACCCATCGAATGCGTATTGAACAGGTGCAGAAGGTTTTTGAACAACTCCACTGCCACACCGGCCAGGGGACCATAGGAAAAGGCCAGCAGCAGCCCGGGAACTTCAGAAAAATCCAGCTTAATAAATGCGGGCGCAATGGGCAGCGGCATTTCAAGAAGCATCAATACATAGCCCAAAGCAGACGCCAGGGCAATAACCACCATTTTTCGTACGTCAAGTTTTTTCTTTCTTCCCTCCACCGGAAGGTTCTCCCTCGCCGGTTTCTGTCCTGTACCATTTTTCCTCAATTTTTCTGTTTGCATAAACAAATACCTCCATTCCGGCCCCGGTGTCTAAAAAACCCCGAAGCCTGCATGCTTCGGGGTAAATCCATCGGGCTGCCGAAAGGCAATGCCACAACTTCTTTCATCCAGACTTTACTGTCGGCCTCGGAGTTTCACCGAATCGGCGCCTGTTGGCGCTCGCGGGCTATACCGCCGGCACGGAATTCCACCGTCCCTGAAGTTATGCATAAAATTTTTTATTTTTAATTATTTTTTTTCTTTTCTTTTTCCTTTTCGTCTTCCTTGGGTGCAGGTTTTTGATAGGTGCTGGAAGTCATATTCTCCCGCGCCACTTCAACCCCTTCTTTCTTCACCACTCGGGTCACGTAATAAGTTTCACCCGATGCACTGCGAAGAATATCCACACTGTATTTTTCGGGATTATAACCCAAAATCGAAATCGTGATTACACCGCCATCAGAAGACGCGTTGATTTTAACCGGATAATTTGTTGTGTTTTTTATCTTAAGATCCAGTGCTCCTTCTGCAATGGTGGCATCCATCCCCTTCGGCAGATAACTGACCGCCATTGAATGGTTGTGCCGCTCGACAATGCCGAGATTTGCATAAAGAGCCGCCGCATAAAGTGTGGACGATGGCTGACAGATACCGCCGCCGATACCGCTTTCTGTCTTATTTCCCACATAGACCGGCGCGGCCTTATATCCATTCGACGCACGCCGCGGTAGTATGGTCTGGTCATAGGAAAGCTCTTCGCCGGGCATCAATTCGATACCATTAAGCCGGCTGACCGCAAGACGGACATTGTTGGCACGCGGTGCCGAACTGCCGCCGTAATTGGTGCTGTAAGATCCCAGCTTTTCACAATAGAGCTGCTGGGTGAGCATTGCGCCGGTTACGGGCGGCGGAATTGTCTCCGCTGCCATCTCAAAGCTGTCCTGCCCATCTTTTATCACCTTGACTGCGCCCTCTACGGACTGCCGGTCAATATTACACTTCAATTTTTCCGGAACCACCTGTACATGGCCATCCACCTTTGTATAATAAGCGTCAATCGCATCCGCCGTGATTTGTGCATAAAACGCATCCATATCAAGTTTTGGCGGTTTTGTCACTTCGGGAATCATCACAACCGCCCCAAAGGCATAATTTTTTATCTGATTTTCAACTTCTTGCGTAATTTGTTCCCGATCTACCTTCACACCATCCGTAGGCTTGAAGATTGCAAGCTTCCCTTCAGTAATTGCAAAGGTATATCCAACAGGCTCCACCTCATAAGGGGCGGCAATATCGTTGATTGAACCGGCAAGAGCTTGCGTATCATAGGAAATTGCAGGGTCAATCTGCTTTTTATACAGCATTGCTGTCAAATAACTCCACATCTTGACCGGCAGGTTTCCGCTGCGGCCGTAACCAAACACATCACCCGTTGTTTTGTCATTTTCATATCGAATACTCATATTTTCCATCAGAATGGTTGACCTTGCATCCACACACTGGAATGCAATCTCCTTGCCCGCCAGTTTCTCTGTGGTATAATATGCGTCCAATACCATTTTGGTTTCGTCCGCCGTTTTGCCGCCAAGGTTCAATTCCCCCACATAGACATTTGGATAAACCTCCTGATAATTATTGACATAGGCAGCAAAACCTCCAAACACCAAAACCAGCGCCGCCACAATACAGGCTGCCGTAATCCAAAACGTTCTGCCCTTTGGTTTCTTTTCTGCTGATTTTTCTCCTTCCGGGATTATATTTTGAAACAGCGCTGTCTGAGAAACATCTGTATTCTGTTTTTCCCCGGTGCATAAACCTTCTCTGGCCTGCTCTTCTTCTATTATATTTTCATCCTGTACCATCTCCGTCATTTCTTCAGTGACGGTCTCTGGATGTTCATCTTGTGTCCGGATATTTTTGTTTTCTTCCATCTTGCATGCGTACTCCCCTCGGTTACTATATCTATGTAAAAGAATACTCAATTTATTATTACATATCCTGACAAAAAAAGCAAGCGTTTTTCCCCTTTCTCTACAAAAAAAACCGGTAAAATACCAAATTTATTCACCAAGAATATTCGCCACAAATTGTTTGGCCGTACGACCCGAAAAACCATTGTAATTGATTTCCCAAGTAAGCGCCTTACTGCGGTGTTCTTCGGTCATTTCAATTCCTTTCTGCAAAAGCAGATTTTTAACAATCTCCAGGTATTCCGCCTGGGTGGGGGTGATAAAACTCAGGTTGATACCGAACCGCGCGGCAAGGGATTTTTTCTCATTCAGGCCCTCGTTTCGATGTACCTCATCACTCAAATAGCCTTCGCGTTCCGCCCACGTTTCCTTTATCAGACTCCGGCGGTTGGATGTGGCATAAATCAACACGTTTTCTCCCCGGCTCTCTGCCTGGCCATCCAATGCGGATTTAAGAAGTTTATAACTCACATCGCCCGGCTCGAAAGAAAGGTCATCTATAAATACAATATATTTGAGAACCCGGTTTTTTATGCTCCCAAAGACCTGTGGCAGGTCGCCAAGATCCGCCTTATTAAGCTCGATCAGGCGAAGCCCCTGGTCCTTGAACATTTGCAAGCAAGCCTTGACACAGGAAGATTTTCCGGTACCGCTGCTGCCTGTAAGCAGGACATCATTTGCGGCCCGGCCGCTGACAAAGGCCTCTGTATTTGCAATCAGTACACGTTTCTGGTGTTCCAGTCCCGTGAGATCGTCAAAGCGGATAATATCCGGGCGGCTGATGCCTGCCAGGGATTCCCCTGCCCACTTCAATGCAGCATAGGCCGTTGTTGTACCGGTTCCAAAGCTTTCCACATGGGCGAGAACAGCGCCGCCCAAGGCTTCATTAGACATACAGTTCATCAAACATTCTACCGAGGCCGCATAACTTTCAAGGCCGGTGGATATCATATCCACAGACATATTTTCCAATGGGAGCAAATCTTTCTCCTTGCAGAAACCGTCCCAATCAAAGTTCAGGAGTTCATGATACAAAATTTTGATGTCATGACGCAGATAATCGCGCAGTTCTGTGATTTCCGGCAGATCATCCGCCTCCAGCATTGCACGCAGGATATACTCCTTGACAATACTGCCGCGGGTGAGTCTTTGGGACGAATAGCGAATCAATCCACGGGATGCACGAAAATAGGCATCCTCATCCCCCGTCTCCTTGAACTGCACAAGCGATGCAATAACATCATCCCTGAAAATATTTTGAAATATATAAAGGTTCATTCTTTTTCTCCTCCTGCAATCAATTCAATTGCCTGTTTTGGGTTTTGCCGCGCCTTCTCCATTGCCGCATTTCCAAGCTGGTGAAGCTCCTGAGAAATCCGGTCGTGCTGCAGAAGAATTTCTTCTATATACCGCAGGATGGTCACAGGGTTCAGGCTCTCAACCGGAACGCTGTATTTCTGCCCCATATATCGCATCAGTGCTTGCACTTTCGGGTCATAGGTCAGACCAACTACAGGCGTACCGACCTTTGCGGCATAAATCAAGGTATGCAGACGCATCCCAATCAGCAATTCAGAACGTTTGATAATGCCAAGAATTTCCTGCGGCGTCACCCATTCTTCCAAAAGAACGGCTGAACTTTCCATGGTTTCCATCACCGCACGGCAGATTCCGGCATCTCTCTTATATTGCATAGGAATAAAAACAGTTTGCAATTGATAGTTTCGCTTGAGACTGTCCGCAATATACCCGAGAGATTTTTCAAAATCCGGATCCAACTTCTCCCATGGCCGAACCGCAATGGTTACGAAGTGTGTGTGTGCAGAAATTCCCGCTTTTTCCAAAATTTCATCAACACGTTCCACACTTTCCGGTTCCATCCCGAATGCCGGGTCTGCGGTCACCCGGATTTCCGGTTCCGTCACACCCAGCTGGTTCAGCTGTTCTGCCGAATCCACATCACGCAGGGTGATCAAATCTACTTTATTAAGTACAGACCGCACCTTTTGGTAATTTTTTTCGTTCTGGACCGGACCGATTCCGTTTGCATAGAGCATCACCTTTGCGCCGCAATGTTTGGCAAGGGATATAATCCCCAAATAATAGGCAAGGGATTTATCACTGGTCACGTCCTGAATCAGACTGCCGCCGCCGCTGATCAATAATTTTGTCTTTTTCAAAAGAAAATAAATTTTAAGAAGGTTAAAACGATTGACAGCAGGCACGCCGCACAGCCGCTCGGTTGCATCGGTATCTTTTGACAGCACGGTTATGCTGATGTCCGGCTTTTCCTTCTTCAAATCCCCGATCATGGTTTTTAGTATCGAATCATCCCCTGCATTCCGGAAACCATAATAGCCGGAAATCACAACATCCACGCCATTTCGCTTTGCCTTCGGCAAACATTTCACCGCCGCTTCTTCCTGCTGCTGTTTTTTCCGCATCTCTTCAAGATAGTTGTCAATACCTGCGAAATCTGACGGTTCCACCGCATTGATTCGGATATTCATGATTTCTGAAACGTACATTTTCATGGCATCATCCGCCATGGTTTCAACAGAATAATACTGTTTAACCGTCTCTCTTGCCACCTGGCCCAGCCGTTCACGCTCCTGTGGCACAGCCTTCAAAACAGACAGAATGTCCGCTTTTAGTATCTCCTCCGACGTCTCTCTGCATCCACGGCAGCAGAAATTGGTATCAATGGAAATTTGCAGCTTATCTTCATCAAAAATTCCGATATAGCCTTCATTGCCAGCAATAATTGAAGGCTTTTCACAGGCCATGGCCTCCAAAGCGGCGCGGCTGACGCCGATGAACATTTCGCCGGACACCGTAAATTGATTAATATCTGTCCGGCTGCCGGTGGTGACAATCAGCCGGCTGCCAACAATCCGGTTGACCGCTTCGGCCTCTTCTTTGATTTTTTCAAAGTCATTGCCGCCGCCTACAATTACAATCTCCAGGTTTGGTATCTCATTGGCAAGTTCACGGGCAATAGCAATCAGTTTATGGGCTGCAAGGCTGCGGTCTGTGTCCATCCGGCTGACATAGACAATCCGGCGTTTATCTTCTTTCAGGTCAAATTCAGCCGCGATGCCGCTATAATCCGTATCCTTTGAAAATTTTTCGGTGTCAATGCCATTAATCGTCACCCGAATGTTATCGCCGGGGATCCCATAATTATCCATCAAATAGGTTTTAATATCGTCACTGACAGCGAGGGAACGATCCCCCCAGCAGGTAAGCAGATTATACGGAAACCGTGTCGAAAATACCCAGTGCGCTGTGGTTACAAATCGGAAATGGTAACGTTTCTGCAAAAAGCCGCACAAAAATGCCGGAATACGCGCATGGGCATGGACAATATCAAAGTCATAGTCCAGGATAATTTTTCGCAGGGAGGTATATGCCTTATACATACACATAGGATTTTTACTATGGAAGGGGACTTTGATATGGGTAATCCCTGCCTCCGCAAGCTCTTTTTCATAGGCGCCGCCATTGGACGCAACATAGACTTCCAAACCCCTGCGCGCCAGCGCTTTGGAAAGCTCGACAATATGCGTCTCCGCCCCTCCGATGTCCAGCTGCATGGTTGCCATCAACACTCTCATATGCCTTCTCCTTATCCTGAAATCTTCACTTAATTTAACTTTATATTTATTGTATAACACCTCCCCCATTCTGTCAAGGCTGAGCCTTGACCCAATGCGCGGATATGCCGAGTGGAAAAATATTATTCCGATAGCCGCGGATTTCGTAGGGGCGGGGTTCTACTTCGCCCGGTGAAATCCATATTTCGAAACGGACATCCGTAGGGTTCCCGCAAAAGCTCTGCTTTTGTGGGATAAAGGAAGAACCGACCTAAAAGCGAATTTTTGGCATCTGCCAAAATGAGCGATAAAGGTCGTGTTCTGACGTCGTGTGGTCGCCCGGAAACGTGACGTTTCATCCAATGCGCGACTATGCCGAGTGGAAAAACATTTTACCGAGTGCCGCGGACGTCGTCGGTGCACGGCGCAATTGCTCGGTTTTCCTGCGAAAAACCTTCGCTTTGGGCGCCGACGCCTCCTCTTTCCCACAAAACGCACTGCGTTGGCGTTTTGCATGAGCCCTGTACGGGCCGTAGGGTTCCCGCAAAAGCTCTGCTTTTGTGGGATAAAGGAAGAACCGACCTAAAAGCGAATTTTTGGCATCTGCCAAAATGAGCGATAAAGGTCGTGTTCTGACGTCGTGTGGTCGCCCGGAAACGTGACGTTTCATCCAATGCGCGACTATGCCGAGTGGAAAAACATTTTACCGAGTGCCGCGGACGTCGTCGGTGCACGGCGCAATTGCTCGGTTTTCCTGCGAAAAACCTTCGCTTTGGGCGCCGACGCCTCCTCTTTCCCACAAAACGCACTGCGTTGGCGTTTTGCATGAGCCCTGTACGGGCCGTAGGGTTCCCGCAAAAGCTCTGCTTTTGTGGGATAAAGGAAGAACCGACCTAAAAGCGAATTTTTGGCATCTGCCAAAATGAGCGATAAAGGTCGTGTTCTGATGTCGTGTGGTCACCCGAATCACGCACAAGGCTGAGCCTTGCGCCGGAACTTACACGCGCTGTTGCATGTGAGAAGTGCATTGTAGGCCGTGTCGTCAAAGCAAACAAGAAAGGCGTGCTTTAACGATGTGTAACATCGACAATGAAACAAAGGTATCATAAGCGCGTTTACAAGAACATAGCCGCAACAGTCATAACTTTGAACGACAACATACACACTTGATTTTTGTAAAAAAATCGGAGCAAGCATTGCTTGCTCCGAAATGATTTAACCGTCCAAAAATGATACCTTGCACCATAAGTCCACTCGTGAAAAGTTGTTAGAGCAGTGATAGTGTTATCCCCGTTTTACAAGGGCATAACCATAACAAGCAAAACTTTTTACGAAAGAGGAAAAACGATGGTGCGCGTAATTTATTTTTCTTTAAAAAAAATCGGAACGGAGCAAAGTCCGTTCCGAAGTGGTGCCGGTGATCGGGGTCGAACCGATACGGTATTGCTACCACAGGATTTTGAGTCCAGCGCGTCTGCCAATTCCACCACACCGGCAAATATAAAACGTCCGTCAAAAACAGGACGCTGATAATTATAGCACGTTTGTTCTCAAAATGCAAGCATTTTTTTAATCTTTTTTTATTTTTTTCCTCTTATACTTTTTCTCCTTACGGATAAAATAAGAACGTACAAAAAATATATAAAATATTTTTTGTACAGAAGGTATCGCCTATTTCATATGCGACAGTTTTTCGCAGATTCATATCACGAATACCAAACGAAAAGCAAACAAAACCTCCTAAACACAAAAACCAGCAGCACATTGGTGCTGCTGGTTTATCTTTTAATCTCCAAAAACATAGTGACAAAGAAACAATTTTTGTTTCGAATCTGTCAGCCTATTTTCAATCCTCTGTTTTCCAGACAAAGCACTTCTCACCCTCGACCAAAAACGCCGCCTTTGCAATACGTGCCAATGGCAAATCAGAAACCGAATCTGAATAGAAAGCATCAATTTCACCGGTATACGATTCTCTGAACCGCCGCACCTTCTCTTCCCCATAGCAGTTAATACCGGTATATTTTCCCGTCCGCCTGTCGACTCGGGATGCTTCCAGATGCTTTATTCCAAGACGGCGGCAGGCAGGCCGCAGCAAAAATGCGGGCGATGCAGAAATAATCAAATCATCCGGCTGTTTCTGCTCTAAGTACCACGCCTTTATCCGATGGATATGACCATCCCAAAATGCTTCCACCCAATCGTCTATACGTTCTATCTTTTGAAACATTGCAAAAAACTTTTCTTTGCTTTGCGTTTTGGTGCGCTGATGAAACAGATACAAAACAAATGTCCCCACACCGATGGACAGCGGAAAAATCAACGATGGTTTTTTCTTTAAACAAAATCCAATAAAATGAAAGGTACTGTCTCCATCATATATTGTCTGATCAAAATCGTAAACGTTCACAATCTATCCCTTCTGTTTTTACGGCATCTTATTTCCTGCCGCGCGGTAAATTTCATACCATTCTTCACGGCGGAGTGTTATTTCAGACGCAGCGGCAATTTCCTGAATTCGCTTTGCCGAAGTGGTTCCTGCAATGACCTGCATTTTTGCCGGATGCCGCAAAATCCACGCCGCGGCAATGGTGGTATTGGTCACTCCATATTCACCTGCTATGCGGTCAATCACCCGATTTAATTCCGGGAATTTGTCACTGCCCAAAAATGAACCTGCAAAAAAGCCATGCTGGAACGGAGACCAAGCCTGAATGGTAATATCCTCAAGTCGGCAGTATTCAATCAAACTTCCATCCCGGTTTACACCGGCATCGTTGTGCATATTGACATTTAATCCAAAATCAATCATTGGTGTGTGGGCGGCGGAAAACTGCATCTGATTGATCAATATTTTTTGATGTACATATTTTTGCAGAAGTGCAATCTGCATCATGTTATGGTTTGATACACCAAAATTACGCACCTTACCGGAAGCCGTCAGCACATCAAAGGCCTCTGCCACCTCTTCCGGCTCCATCAGTGTATCCGGACGATGCAAAAGCAGAACATCCAAATATTCAATACCCATTTTTTTCAAGCTCTTATCCACTGACTCCAAAATATGTTTTTTTGAAAAATCCCAATAACCGCCGCAAAGTCCGCATTTGGTCTGTACCAATATTTCATCCCGCTTCAGCCCGGCATCTTTCACCGCTTTTCCAAACATCTCTTCTGTTCCGTAAATATCCGCATTGTCAAAGAAATTGACGCCGCCTGCAAAAGCCGAATACACAAGTTCGGCCCGCTTTTTGTCATCCGGCAAATCTTTCAGCCGCATAACCCCCAGCGAAACTGCCGAAGCAGAAAGACTTCCCCCCAATTGTATCTCTTTCATTTCATTTCCTCCTTTGCCTTTTTCTTCATATTATCAGATTTGGTCATGTTATACAAGTATTTTCATAAAAATTTTCAAATATTATATGCCCGATAAAAAACAACCGTAGGGGCGGCCCCGTGTGGCCGCCCGGACAACATATTAATCGTCGATCGTTTCGGATTATATCCTTTTTTCATTTGGACAAATAAAAACGGGTATATATGCAAATGAAAACGGGCAGAGCAGAGCCCTGCCCCTACAAGAAAACAGATCCACATCTCCAAATCGGCAACCACATTTTTAATCGGGCGACCACATAGGGTCGCCCCTACAGGAATTGCGGATTGATCCAAAACAATACGACCATGTATTAAAAAAACGGGCGGCCACACCAGGTCACCCAAATCATCCCAATGAAATGATTACAAAATGTTATCCGGTGAAACCGTAGGGGTGGGGTTCTACTCCGCCCAATAAAAACCACCCGTAGGGGCGGCCCCGTGTGGCCGCCCGGACCAACATATTAATCGTCGATCGTTTCGGATTATATCCTTTTTTCATTTGGACAAATAAAAACGAACATATATGGAAATGGGCAGAGCAGAGCCCTGCCCCTACGAAATCCGCGGCACTCGGTATAATGTTTTTCCACTCGGTACATCCGCGCATTGGGTCAAGGCTCAGCCTTGCGCGCGTTTCCGGGCGACCACGCAGGGTCGTCCATACAGGATTTGCGGATTGATCCAATACAATACGACCATGTATTAAAAAAAACGGGCGGCCACATATGGCCGCCCCTACATCTATGCTTCCTGAAACTTCCGAAGCATTTCCTCAACCTCTTCCTTCGTATGAATACTCAATGCAGAAAAGGGTTTTTCCAATGCTTCTTCTATTTTTTTAACGCCCTCTTCCTTCTTTCCAAGGGCAATCAAAACTTTACCATATCCATAATAAGCCTCAGGAAAACGCGGCGGCGGATCTCTGTGCATCAAATCCTCATATATTTCCTCCGCTTTCCCATATTCCTGCATCTGTGCATATGTATCTGCAAGGTTATCACAGATAATAGCATCATCCTTGTTGTATTCATAGGCTTTTACATTAAATTTTTCTGCCTTCTCCAAATCACCTTTCAGATTATAGAGAACGCCCAGATTCTGATAGATACTGGTGTTGACAAATCCATCCTCAACAATTTCCTCCAATGTCTCAATGGCAAGTTCCAAATCTTCTTCCTTCCAATAGACAAGGGCAAGCAGTGATTTCACCTTATAACGGTTTGCCGTCTTCGGCCTTGCCATGGCGGCCGCCATCGTAAGCGCCTTTTTCGCCTCGGCCACCTCGCCGCAGCGCAGACAAACATAGCCCAGCAAAACTTTGTTGTTCAAATTCATATTCCCGATTTTGTCTGCAACCAAAAAAATACGCATTGCTTCCTGATACCGGCCCCTTGCATATTTAAATTTTGCAAACGCTGCGACCAGATTCGCCCGTTGTACCACCAGGAAAATCAAAACCACAATCAGAATGATCCGCCAGAGGGAAATACCAAACAACGTCATTCTCCTTCATCTCCTTCGCCATCTGCAAGTACGGGAAATCTGGCGTATATCTCTTTAACAGAAACATACGCAGACCCCAGACAAATGTAAAATCCTTTTCTGTTATACCAAAGTATTGACCGTTCTCGGATAAGGCAGGACGTCACGGATATTGCCCATCCCCGTAAGATACATAATGGCACGTTCAAAGCCCAGTCCATAACCTGCATGTTTTGTACCGCCATAACGGCGCAAATCCAGATAATGGCCATAATCCTCTTCTGAAAGCCCCAACTCTTCCATCCGGCGGGTAAGAACATCCAACCGCTCTTCTCTCTGGCTGCCACCAATAATTTCCCCAATACCGGGTACCAGACAATCCATTGCGGCAACTGTTTTGTTATCATCATTCAGACGCATATAAAATGCTTTGATTTCTTTGGGGTAATCTGTAACAAAAATCGGTTTTTTAAAGACTTCTTCGGTCAAGTACCGTTCATGCTCCGTTTGCAGGTCGCAGCCCCAGGATACGGGATATTCAAATTCCTTTCCGCTCTTTTCCAAAAGTGAAATGGCCTCTGTATAGGTTACCCGGCCAAATTCATTGCTGACAACGTTATTCAGCCGCTCCAAAAGTCCCTTATCCACAAAACTGTTGAAGAACTGCATCTCTTCCGGCGCATTTTCCATCACATATCGAATGATAAATTTAAGCATATCTTCCGCCAAGTCCATATCCTCTGCCAAATCTGCAAAAGCAATCTCCGGCTCAATCATCCAGAATTCCGCCGCATGACGGGTGGTATTGGAATTTTCTGCACGGAAGGTCGGCCCAAAGGTATAAATATCACCAAAAGCCATTGCGAAGTCTTCGCCTTCCAGCTGACCGCTGACTGTCAAAGACGTCTCCTGTCCAAAGAAGTCCTGATGATAGTCTATTTTCCCCTCATCATTTTTGGGCAAGTTTTCGAGATCCAAAGTCGTCACCCGGAACATCTCACCGGCACCCTCACAGTCGCTTCCTGTAATCAACGGCGTGTGTACATAAACAAATCCACGCTCGTTGAAAAATTTATGAATTGCATAAGCCACCAGTGAACGTACGCGAAAAACAGCGGAAAAGGTGTTGGTACGCGGACGAAGATGCGGAATTGTCCGCAGATATTCAAAGGAGTGCCGCTTCTTCTGCAAAGGATATTCCGGCGCACTCATCCCCTCAACCTCTACACTGTCCGCTTTAATTTCAAAGGGCTGTTTTGCTTCCGGCGTCATCTCCAGGCGGCCGGAAACACGGACTGCAGCACCAACATTCAATTTTGCAAGAACTGCAAAATTATCAAGCTTGTCCGCTTCGATTACCACCTGCAAATTTTTAAAAAACGACCCGTCGTTAAGTTCCATAAATCCAAAGTTTTTGGAGACGCGGAGCGTACGGATCCAGCCATTGATCTGAACGGCTGCACCGTCCTCTGCACCGCCTCTAAAAAGCTCTTTTATCTTCATTGTTTTCCTCCCATACAGCGCAAATGCGCAGATTAGTATTCCTTGATCAGTTCCGCTCTGGGATATCCCCGGCTGTTTTCAACCGATGCGATATAAAACCCGCGGCCATAATAGAACCGGATCAATGAGGTCACATGCGACCCGGTATGTAAGCGCAGCGTTTTGATGTTATGCTGTCTCATCACCTTATCCACAACATTCATCAGAATCTTTCCAATCCCGTTGTTCCTGTGATTCGACGCCACAGCAAAACGGCTGAGATATGCTTCATTATTGGGCTGCAATTCAATACGCACCGCGCCGACAGGTTCATCGTCAATAAAAGTAACAAAAACCTGCTTTGTCTCTATATCATGTTTAACATCTTCATAGGTTTCATTCAGCGCCTCAATATCATAGGACAGCCCTGCCATCTCACAATACTTCAAAAAGGCGTCCTTTGTAATCTTAATAATTGCAGGAATGTCCTCTTCTGTGGCCAGCTTCACCTCAAAAGCATACAGGCTTTCTAAATTTAAATCACCCACTATTTCTCACCTGCCATCAACATTGCCATAACCGCCTTTTGTGCATGAAGACGATTTTCAGCTTCATCAAATATAACTGAACGCGGTCCGTCAATAATCTCTTCCGTAACCTCATATCCGCGATAAGCCGGCAGACAGTGGATAAAGATCGCATCCTCTTTTGCCTTTCCAAACAGTTGCGCATTCACTTGATAATCTTTAAAGATTTTAATCCGCTCAGCCTTTTCTGCTTCCTGTCCCATACTGACCCAGGTGTCTGTACAAACAACATCCGCTCCCTGAACAGCTTCAACGGGATCATTTGTAATCACAATATTACTGCCGGTTGCTTTTGCATCCATCTTCGCATTTGCAACAATTTCTTCGTTACAGGTATATCCTGCCGGCGTTGCCACCGACATATCCATTCCGGCCTTTGCACAGGCATAAAGCAAAGAATGAGCAACATTATTTCCATCGCCGACATAGGCAAGTTTCAATCCTTTAAGCGCACCCTTATGTTCATACACCGTCATCAGATCGGCCATTGCCTGACAGGGATGAAGGAGGTCTGTCAACCCGTTAATTACCGGAACCGTCCCATATTTGGCAAGATCCAGAACATCCTGATGTGCATAGGTACGAATCATAATGCCATCCACAAAACGACTCATAACATTTGCCGTATCATAGATACTCTCGCCCCTGCCCAGCTGCATATCATTTGCGCTGAGGAACATGGGATGCCCGCCCAGCTGATACATCCCAACTTCAAAAGAAATACGGGTTCTGGTCGAAGACTTCGTAAAAATCATTCCCAAAGTTTTGCCCTTTAATACCGGATGTGCAATACCGGCCTTAGTCTCTTTTTTCAATTTCAGAGCAAGATCCATCAGCTGCTGGAATTCCTCTCCCGTTATATCATGTATACTGATAAAATGCTTCATTCTATTTCAGCACCTCCTCAAGATTTTCAATAAATGTGTCAATATCTTCATCGGTCACCACAAGCGGCGGAACCAGCCGCAAAACCCTGGTACCCACAGCGCCCACCAGATAATGGCGCTCCATCATTGCAGCCGCCACATCTTTCGCAATTTCTTCTTTAAACTCTACGCCGCGCATCAGACCAACACCGCGGATTTCTGCAATTTTATCCGATTGCAATTCCAACAATTTCCTGCCGAAATATGTACCGGCCTCTGCCGCGTGGTCAAGCAGGCCATGATTGACCAACTCGTCCATCACAACACATCCTGCTCGTGTGGAAAGAGGATTTCCGCCAAAGGTCGTCCCATGGTCCCCGGGAACAAATGCAGAAGCAACCCGCTCTTTCGCGCCGAATGCGCCAATGGGAACGCCGCCGCCAAGTCCTTTTGCCATGGTAAAAATATCCGGTTCGATGCCATATTGTTCATAGGCAAACAATTTTCCGGTTCTGCCTACACCTGTCTGTACCTCATCCACAATCAAAAGCATATCCCGCTCTTTGCAAAGGCGAACTGCCAAATCCACAAATTCCCGGTTCATCGGATGAACACCGCTCTCACCCTGGATGAGTTCAATCATAATTGCCGCTGTTTGGTCATCCACTGCATTCTCTAATGCGGCACAGTCATTTGCCTCGATATGCACAAACTTTTCAAGCAGGGGCCGGTAAGGTTTCTGATATTTCTCCTGACCAGTTGCCGCAACCGTGGCAAGAGTTCTGCCATGAAATGAATTTTTCAATGTCACAATTTTATATTTTTCTTTCCCCTGATTTGAAAAATATTTCTTTGCAAGTTTGATGGCGCCCTCATTTGCCTCAGCGCCGGTATTTGCAAAAAACACCCGGTCTGCGCAGGTATTCTCCACCAGCATCTGCGCCAGACGCGCCTGGGATTCAATATAATACACATTGGATACATGCAGCAGATTTTCCACCTGTTCTTTCAGTTCACGCACCATACGGGGATGGCCGTGTCCCAGACTGCTGACCGCAATTCCCGCGAAAAAATCCTTATAGGTCTCCCCATTGACATCTGTCAGGTTTATACCCTCGCCTTTCACAAAACACAAAGGGGTTCTTTCGCCAAAAGTATTCATATAATACTTCTGATCCAACGCCTTGATTTCTTCAAATGTCATTTCATCATCTCTTTTCAATAATTTCCTAAATGAAATTATTATACAACATCCCCTCTGAAATTGCAAGAGTGAATCTCCCCAAAGCAACAGCGTCTGCGGCTGCCATCTTTGGCAGCCTGTGTCAAACACAAATCAGCGCTCCGCTATTACTCCATTTCTTTTATCCGCGTGTGCGAATTGTTTTTACAATCTGAATCAGCAAGGTGGGCAGAAAGGCAAGGCCCAGAATAATCAGCGCATGCACACCGCTCATCGGCGCAACACTGAACAACCGTTCAAGAAACGGCACAAACAGTGCCCCGGCCAGTAAAAGTACACCCACCAGAAACGCATAAACGGAATACTTATTTCCGGTCAGTTTCAATTTAAAAATATTTTCTTCACCGCGGCAGTTAAATCCATGAAAGAGCCGTGCAAGGGTTAAGGTGGCAAAAGCCATCGTTGTGGCAAGCCCATTTGAAACGCCCCGCCCCACAAAATATGCACCCATGGTACAAACGCCGATGATAAGACCCTCCAGAAGTATCTCGCTAAACAAACGCTTGTTGAGAAGGGGTTCCTTCGGATTTCTGGGCGGCACATTGAGCAGCCCCTTGCCCGCAGGTTCCATACCAATTGCAATCGCCGGCAGAGAATCGGTCAACAGATTGATAAACAAAAGGTGTACCGGGAGAAAAGGAACCGGCAAACCGGCAATAGATGCAAACAACACTGCCAAAATTGCCGCTGTATTCCCTGAAAGCAGAAATTTAATCGCATTTTTGATGTTACGGTATACGCTCCGGCCATTCGCCACCGCCTTGACTATGGTGGCAAAATTGTCATCTGTCAATATCATACTCGCCGCATCTTTAGAAACTTCGGTACCGGTGATTCCCATAGCAACGCCAATATCTGCGCGTTTAAGCGCCGGTGCATCATTGACACCGTCCCCGGTCATCGAGACTATATTTCCCCGTTTCTGCCATGCGGACACAATCCGTATCTTGTGTTCCGGCGAAACTCTGGCATAGACACTGATTCTTGGCAGTTTCTCTGCCAGTTCTTCATCGGACATCCGGTCGAGTTCCACACCTTCAACTGCGAGATCGCCCTCTTCGAAAATTCCAATCTTTCTTGCGATTGCCGCCGCTGTAATCTTATGGTCACCGGTAATCATCACCGTCTTGATTCCGCCGCGTTTCGCATCGGCAACAGCCTGCATGGATTCTGGCCGGGGCGGGTCCATCATGGAAATCAATCCGATAAAGGTATAGTCTTTCTCATCTTCCGGCGTAATAACATCCTTGCTATAAGGGCAGTATGCAAAGGCAAGGACACGAAGACCATGGTCAGAAAACTGATGGTTCATGTCAACAAACTTCTGACGGATTTCATCCGTCATCTCCACCTCTCCCTGCTCTGTCATAACACGGACTGAACGTTTTAAAAGAACATCCATTGCCCCTTTGGTAAACAGATAGTTTTCCCCGTCCATACCATGAACCGTACTCATCAGCTTCCGGTCGGAATCAAAAGCCAGTTCTGCCAGCCGCGGATGGTTCTTCCGATACCAAATCTCGTCTACAGATAACTTTTTCCCCATCTGAACAAGGGCAACCTCCGTAGGATCACCCACCTCTTTTCCTTCTCCGTCTACCGTTGCATCATTTACCAGCACAGCCGCTTTAACCAGTAAATATTCTGCCCTTCTTGAAAGTTTTACGCTCTCCGCATCAAACAGCCGATCATAGGTATACATCTCCTGTACGGTCATCTTGTTCTGGGTAAGGGTTCCCGTCTTGTCCGAACAAATGACCGAAACAGCGCCCAGGCTTTCCACCGCCTTAAGCTCTTTCATAATGGCATGTTCCTTGGACATTCTTCGCGTCCCCAAAGCGAGAACAATGGTCACAATGGAAGAAAGAGCTTCCGGGATTGCGGCAACTGCCAGCGCCACCGCAAACAAAAGTGAATCCAAAAGGGAAACATTCCGCCAGACAGACAGTCCAAAGACCAAAACACAGACCGCCATGATACCAATCGCCAGTTTACGGCTGAATTCATCCAGTTTAATCTGCAGCGGCGTCTTGCGCTGGGAAGTTTGATTCAGCAAATTGGCAATCTTACCAATCTCTGTCTGCATTCCGGTTCCGGTCACCACCGCAACGGCACGGCCGTAAGTTACCAACGAACCGGAATACACCATATTCTTCCGGTCGCCAAGGGGCAGGTTCTCATCCCTGAGCGCCCCGGATATTTTTTCAACCGCTTCGGATTCGCCAGTGAGAGAACTTTCATTCACTTTCAGGGAATAACTCTCTATCATCCGCGCATCGGCCACCACCATGTCACCGGCTTCCAGAATCAAAACATCTCCCGGCACCACATCCATGGATTTGACCATCTGCACCGATCCGTTCCGCATTACCTTCGCTGTTGGCATGGACAAAACCTTCAAACCCTCCAAAGATTTTTCCGCCTTGAGGTATTGAACGGTTCCCAAAACTGCATTCAGGATGATGACTGCAAAAATTACAATTGTACTCTCTACCTCGCCGGTAATCATCGAAACAATCCCCGCCGCAATCAGAATACAAATCAGCAAGTCCTTGAACTGTTCCAAAAACACCATAAAAGCGCTTTTCTTTTTGCCTTCGGCAAGTTCATTTTTCCCATAGGAAGCGAGCCGTTCCTCTGCTTCTTTGGCAGACAAGCCTTTGGGGTCTGTCTTTAACTCCCGACAGACTTCTTCGGCTGTCTTTTCATAATAATTGGACATAGAAAACCTTCCTTTATTCTCTATTTTGAAAATAGTTTACCCGCTCGCAGAAGAAAAAAGACCTGTATTAAAGAAAAAAAGACTTCCCGTATCATTTTTTACACGAAAAAATGATACGAAAAGTCTCGTTACCTTCGAGCGGCGTGCGTGCCGGACCGCCATGCGGACGTGATGACGACACCACACTTTCAAACTACTCCCAATTCGTTATACGCATCATACCATATCCACCCATACTTGTCAAGATATTCTTTTCCCGGCAATGTCCAAATGAAAGCATCCTCTCTTTAAGGTCCGCCACCTGAAATTATCTTTTCAATGCAAAGCAGCACCTATTTTACCGTCCATTCAACCGGCAGATAATATACACAAACCATCCGCGAACCCAGCTCGTCAACAACGGTATCATGTATGATTTCATCACATTTAACAATACTGCCATCCGCCCCAACAAGTCCAATTACTCCACCGCCGCTTTCCGCGTATTGCTGCCAGGAAATTCCTCCGCCAATACTGCCGTTTCCACTGGCATTGAGGGCCTCATGATATTGGTTTTCCACAGGAACCACTGCGATTACTTGTCCGCCATCATCTACCAATATGCGCTTGATCGGATCAATCGGATGGATATACCCATTGACCTCATCATAATGATGTCCATAGGCATCCATTTCTGCACCTCCGGCAATCAACACGCGCTCACCTTCTTCATAATACGCAGATGGCAGGTATCTGTTCTCCTCTGTGGTTTTCGGCACGGGAGATAAAAGCACATCAAAGGTTCCATCCGCCCGGTATCTTACAATTTTCAAATCCGCTAACAGCTGAAGCCGTAATCTGTCACGCACGGCGGCTCCATTATAATACCACTCCTTATTCACATCAAATTGCCGGATACGTATCAGCGTTCCCAAAGAAACATAGGTGGTGTCACCAATCAGCAGGGTCGGATGGGTGGTGGTTCGGATTCCGCCGTTATAGTTTACATTTCCCTCTTCCTGATCCAGCGGAAAAACAACATCCGGCTGACCAACCGTCAGAAACGCTGCTGCATGATCTGCCTTATCCGGCATCGCCGCCAGAACCGGCGACCAGATATAAAGACCAACCACACCATTTTCATAGGTAATCATATCATCCGGTATCCCACAAGCATTCAAAATTTCCCGAAGAGGAAAATATAATTCCTGATTGTCTTCAAATACCGCATGGGTAAGCTCTACCCTTCTGCCGCCACAAAACACCTCTATAGATCCAGATACCGCATCTCCATTGAATTCGTCAGCAAAAACCGTTCCCGTTCCTATCAGCAGCGCAACACCCATCATGACTGATAACATTCTTTTTTTCCATTGTCTCAT
Organism: uncultured Clostridia bacterium; assembly: GCA_910580105.1. Taxonomy (GTDB): domain Bacteria; phylum Bacillota; class Clostridia; order Monoglobales; family Monoglobaceae; genus CAJTWN01. The sequence goes on from CAJTWN010000005.1 coordinate 65,152, forward strand.
TCGTAAAACACCTCATCTTTTTATTTTACTTGTATATTTTATTAATAATTAATTATTAACACAGAAACAATATCACAAATGCAATAAATTGTCAAATATTTTTTATACGCAAAATTACATTGCAAAAACAAGTTATATTAAAATGTAATTTTTGCATATATAATTTATACGAAAGGGGTGTTAAATATGTTTCAAGTCCGAAAAGCGGAAGACTCCGTGAACAGAACCATCCGGTTTCCAAAATCTTTACTTGATAAAATGTCGTCCATTGCTCAAAAAGAAGGCGTATCACTGAACAGCTTTGTTGTTCAATGCTGCGAATATGCCCTTGAACATCTGCAAGAACCCAAAAAACAATCAGAGTAAAAAAACGGGCAAATCAAGCCCGATTCTTTACTCTGTACAAATTTTTTGTGATAGAATTGTTACTGTGAAAATAAAAAGTTTTTTATGTCTCCCAATGATGTTTTTCCATTTCGATTTTGAGCTTTTTCAGGATATAATCATATCCTTTTTCTGTATGCGGCAGCAAACAGCCGGAACAGTCCTTTATTTTCTGTCCGCTCTTTCCTTCCAGTATCCGGTAATTTCCGCCGCAGTCGGTCAGATACAAGGGGCAAAAACAAAACATGCAATTCATATGTTCTGCGTCATGGCATGGATAATATGGACATGCACGGTTTTCAAAATAACGGTAACTCAAACGATTCACCTCTCTTCCAGACAAAAAATCCCTGCATATTGAACAAATACCATTCCGCCTGTTTTGTTCAAATGCAGGGTTTTTCTCTATTTGGGCGCAACAACAATTTTACGGTGCGGTTCCTCGCCAACACTGAATGTTTTCACCTTGTCACTGTTTTGCAGAGCCGCATGGATAATCCGGCGTTCATTCGGGGACATTGGTTCAAGAGTGACCTCCCGTCTCTCTTTCACTACGCGCTTTTCCAAACTTTTTCCCAAACGGACCAAAGTCTCTGCCCGTTTTTCACGGTATCCTTCGGTGTCTACGTTGACCTTAATATAGGAATTTTTGGGTTTATTGACATACAAGCTGGTCAAATACTGCACTGCATCCAGCGTATCGCCGCGCTTTCCGATCAAAAGTCCCATACGCGAACCGGCAACTGTAACATCGACTGCTTCACCGCCATTTTCAACCTGAACAGCAGCATCTGCAAGTCCCATTTTATGTACCAATTCTGTCACGAAATACTGTGCATCTTCCAATGATTTGGGTGTAACTTCCCGTCTTTTCCGGTTTTCAGACTTCACCGCTTCTGTCTCTGCTTCAGCCTGTGGAACAGATGCGGGCGCCTGCTTTATTTCTTCTTTCTTTACCGGCATTTTTTCTGCTTTCACCGGTTGTTTTGACTCCTGCTTATTTTCAGCTTTCTGCCCCTTTTTATTTGCGGCATAATCCCGAACCTCCGGTGCAACCTTCGGCGCATAAGGATTCGGGCCAGCCGAAGCATCCTTCCCCATCGCTTTGCGCAGTTTTGCTTCTTCCTCTTCCGCCTCTTTGGTAATCCACGCAGATATGATAACCTCTCTGCCCAGCAGGAGACCCATCAACCCCTTACCGACTTCACGCTCAACTTTATAAGAGAGCTCTTCTACCGGGACTCCAAATTCTTCCGCAGCAAGCTGCAGCGCTTCCTCTTTACTTTTTGCGTTTTTTTCTATTTTTCTTAGCATTTATAATTTCCCCTTCAATCTGTTCATCGGTTATTTCAACTTTGATCATTTTCGTCAAAAGCCACTGCTGCAGCATCTGGAAAAGGTTACTCGCTATCCAGTAAAGGCCGACTGCCGCAGGGAGGGTAAAGGTGATCCAGGCGGAAAAGAACGGCATAATCATCGTCATTGTCTTCATCGGATTGGTCTTTTCATTGCCGTCTTTATCTTTTTGTACCGGCTGCGGCGGCTGTTGTGTCTGAGAATATTTCACACTGATAAAGGAGGTCAGCCCCGACAAAACCGGTATACTCCACAATGCAATAATTCCCGGCGTAAGGCCGTCAATTTTACCGATACACAGCTGCAGCAAAGCACCGAGGTTCGGTGTAGCCGAAAGGTCCAACCCCAAAAAGTTGAAGTCAACAGCTTTTATATTCTTGCCCATCTCGGTGATCCAGTGATTCTGCATGATTTCCGGATACTGGTGGAGAAGTTTTGCCACCTGAATCTCATACATACCAAAATTTTTATAATTATTGTCGCCAAGGGCAGTTATCTGTTCCAAATGCAGCTGTCCCAAAAAGTTTTTCAGTGCATCGGGATTTGAAAAACCCCACTCTTCAATTGCACTAACAATCCGCCAAACTTCGTCGCCGCCAAAACCCATGGTATAAATGATAGGCTTACGAACCACCCAATAAAGCGCCATCAGGATCGGCAGCTGAATCAAAAGCGGCAGACATCCGCTCATGGGATTTATCTGATACTTTTGATAAATCTTCATTGTTTCCTGATTCAGCTTTTCTTTGTCATTGCCATACTTTTGCTGCACTTCCATCAAAAGCGGCTGAATCTTCGCAGTTTTTAACATTGAACGCTGCTGTTTTACTGTCAGCGGCATCAAAACCAATTTAATAAACAAGGTGAACAATAAAATTGCCACACCATAATTTCCAACTAAAATGTAGAAAAAATTTAGCACCCAGCCCAAGGCCAGCATAATATAGGACACTTGCGTCCCTCCTCTTCGGTCTATGTAAATCTGCGCCGCAGCAAAGCGGCGGTTTATCTTCACAGTTACGGATAATCAATTCCACCCTTGCCAAAAGGGTTACAGCGCAAAATTCTCCAGGCGGCTTTTAAAAGACCGCGGCAGACGCCATATTTTTCAATTGCCAAAACCGCATACTGTGAACAAGTCGGATAAAAACGACAGGTCGGCTTTGTCTTCAACCCAGATATCCGGCGCTGATAAAAACGAATCATTGCAATCAAAAATTTCTTAATCATCCAAAATCCCCACCATTTTACAGGCGGCAACGAAATCCTGCTCTAATTTTTCAAATGAGACGGTCACGGTTCTTGTTCTTGCAACAATGACAAGATCCGTGTTCGGTTTAAGCTTCGGCAAATATGTCCGAACCAGGGCACGCAGCCGCCGTTTTGCACGGTTTCTCTGTACGGCGCCGCCGACCTTTTTCCCTGCGGTGATTCCCAGCCGGAAACCAAATTTCCGGTTTGGCGCCGCATAAAAAACCAGGCCAGGCCGCACTGCGTTCTTCCCTCGGCGATAAAGCCGCCGAAACTGTGAATTTTGATTGAGGCTTACAAATTTCTCCATCATACCCCATCTTCCGTTAAAATGTCAGAATAACCAAAAAGACGCACGAAGGCGCCTTTCAGAATATCAAACTAAGCTGACAATTTTTTTCTGCCTTTGAGTCTTCTTCTGGCCAATACCTTACGGCCGTTTCTGGTGCTCATTCTCTTTCTGAAACCATGCTCTTTTGCTCTGTGTCTCTTCTTCGGCTGATACGTTCTAAGCATTGATATCCCTCCTTTTTCTTACGATTATATGAATTTGATTATTTACAAGAAAATCTGTAATATTTTATCATGGGACCCTCAAATTGTCAAGCCTCTTTCCAAACATTTTTCCCATTCCACAATTTTTGTTCCTCTTTCACAAAAAGCCGCCCCGAACTTTGGCACTTCTTATCAAGGATACCCATCCATATTTTCAACGTCCGCAAACCCTTGATTTTCCGTTGTCAGCGACCCCAGCAACATAATTTCTCCACCGTCTGTTCTGTAAAAAAATAAAAAAATTCAGGGTCAAAATTCAAACATCTTGTTGCAGAAAATTTTTCCACCAACTACATTTGGTATTGACATAATTTTTCTGTCATATCCCTGTAAAATTTCTGTTGAATTCTGTCCGTCTTTCTGCTATGATATAAGAAGTGACTTTCAGTAAAATAACACAATAGATTATAGTAACAAGGAGAACGAAGACGTTGGATAACATGAACAATATCTGGGAAAATGTAAAATCCCAGTTGGAACAGGAGATTTCCACTGTGTCCTTTGACACGTGGATCCGACCGGTAAAACCGGTTGCTATTGATAATGTAAAATTTACCCTTTCTGTCAAGGCGGAGATCAACCGCGATATGCTGACGACCAAATTCCGCTCTTTGATCGAGAGCTGCATTGCATTTGCGGCCGGCCGTTCTTACGAGCTTCATGTTATTGTGGAATCGGAGGATACCTCTGCATCTGTTGACCCAATCACCGAAGCAAATCATCTCAACGCTAAATATACCTTTGAAAATTTTGTTGTCGGCAATAACAACAACCTTGCCCATGCGGCTTCTCTTGCAGTTGCCGAGGCTCCTTCCAAGAAATACAACCCTCTGTTTTTATACGGCGGCAGCGGCCTGGGAAAAACCCATTTATTGCAGGCAATCGGAAACTATTTTGTCAGAAACTATCCGGAAAAAAAGGTACTCTATACCACCAGTGAAAAGTTCACTTATGAACTGGTCACCGCCATCCGGGAGAAAACCAATCAGGCATTCCGCAACAAGCACCGGACGGTGGATCTTTTGCTGATGGACGACATTCAGTTTCTTGCCACCAAAGAATTGGCGCAGGAAGAATTTTTCCATACATTCAACACTTTATACGAAGCCGGCAAGCAGATTGTTCTCACCTCGGACCGGCTTCCGTCAGAGACGCCGCATCTGGAAGAACGCCTGAAAACCCGTTTTCAGATGGGTCTTTTGGCGGATGTACAGCCGCCGGATTATGAAACACGGCTGGCCATCCTCCGCTCCAAAATTGAGGAAGAATATTTCACCTTTGACGAAGAAATTGTGGAATATGTGGCAAATAATATCAAGTCCAATGTCCGTGACCTGGAAGGCGCCGTCAAACGCATCCTCGCCTATGCCGGCATCGAGCGCACCAACACCATTTCCATGGAACTGGCGCAAAAGGCATTAAAGGAAATCCTTTCCACACTGCCCCAGCGCAATATCACCATCGGCGTAATTATTGATGAGGTCGAGAAATACTATAACCTGCCCAAAGGTTCCCTTGTCACCAAACGCCGTTCCAACGACATTGCTTATCCGCGGCATATAGCCATGTATATTGCACGGGAGGTTTTGAATGAATCCTATCCCCGTATCGGCGATGAATTCAACCGGGACCACACCACCGTCATGACAGCTGTAAAGAAAATCAAAGCCAATCTCAGCGGTGACACCGAATTGCAGGACATCATCAAAGAATTGGTTGACAACATAAAAAAGAACTGACGCACGCATCTGTTCTTACATTTGAATATATATACTACATGACAAAAAAGGCGCCGTCGTTTAAGTTTCGACGGCGTACTTTATCGTTATACAAAAATACATCAGATTGAGAAAGTGACCAGCCATGAAATTACACGATACCATCACTGCCATCGCAACGCCCATCGGTTCGGGCGGCATTGCAATTCTGCGCATCAGCGGAACTGATGCGGAATTCATCGTACAGAAAATTGTCCAAACCAAAAACAAAAAGCCGCTCTGTGCGCTGGAAAGCCACAAACTCACCCTATCTGACATCCATCTTCTGGGCGATCCTTCCGTTTTGATTGATGAGGCGCTGGTCGCCGTTATGCGTGCGCCCCATTCATACACAGGCGAAGATGTCGTGGAGATTAACTGTCATGGAGGATTTTTAGCCGCAGACCGGATACTTGAACAACTTATCAAAGCAGGGGCACGGCTGGCAGAAGCCGGCGAATTCACCCGCAGGGCTTTTATTAATGGAAAAACCGACCTCACCGGTGCAGAAGCCACCATGGACATCATCCAGTCCCATTCCGGCCTCGGCCTTCAGAATGCCGCCGGAACCGCCGCCGGGAAACTGGCAAAAAAAATTAACGGCCTGAGAGATGAAATTTTAGCCATTGCCGCACACATTTCTGCGGCAACCGATTATCCGGACGAAGTGGACGAGCCTGCATCGGGACAGGTATATAATACCCTTGCCGGCATATTGCAAGATATGCAGCAGCTGATTGATGGATTTTCCACCGGACGGATGCTTAAAGACGGAATCCACACGGTAATTGTCGGCAAGCCCAATGTGGGAAAATCCTCGGTTTTAAACGCACTTGCCCGGGCAGAACGCGCAATCGTTACGGATATTCCCGGAACGACCAGAGACGTCATTGAAGAATATATTCAAATCCGCGGCGCATCCCTGCGTCTGCTGGATACAGCAGGCATCCGTGAAAATGCAGACGCCGTTGAACAAATCGGCATTGCACGGGCAAAGGAAAATATGCAGAAAGCAGACCTTTGTCTCTTTGTCATTGATGTCAGCGAAGGCATTTCAAAAGAAGACATAGCAATCGCAAAAGAATTGGACGGAAAAGAAATCATCCTGATTTTGAACAAGACAGATAAAGCAGGAGAAATTTCCCTTACCGAAGCTGAGAAATACCTGGGCATCCCCAAGGAAGATATCGTTAAAACTGCAACCCCAAAGGATGCGCCGCCCATTGGCATTGAACAGCTGGAAGAACGGATTGCCCAAAAATTCCTTACCGGAAAATTCACCCCCGGCGAGGTATACATCACCGGACAGCGCCAGAAAGATTCCCTGTGCAAAGGGGCGGATTCCATACGGCGGGCAATGGACAGCGCCGGAAACGCGATGCCCTACGACCTGTTGTTTATCGACCTGGAGGATGCGGCCGCCGCACTGGGCGAGATCACCGGCGAAACGGTTCAGGAAGAGATCATCGAACAGGTCTTCAGCCGTTTCTGCGTTGGCAAATAAAACTGAAAATCACGCTGCTGATTGACCGCTATATGGACAACTTATTTAAATTGTAAATCACAACAAGGAGGAAACACGCATGGCAGACAGCTTTGACATCTCTTTTCAATTTGCGGAACAATATGTCCGCTTTTCCAAACCGGAATTTTTGCAGGTATATATCTACCTGCTTTATTACCATGCGAAAAATAATATCCTCCCGGATGCCGGCACCATTGCCCGGGATCTGGGTCTTACAGAGAACAATGCACAGTTCATTTTGGAATATTGGGGCAGCCGGGGTGAACTGATAAAAAAAGACGGGCAATACAGCCTTCCCGATGGAAAGACAAATAATTATCCCGCCTCCCAAAGCCTGCAAAACCGGGATGCTGAACGCGCAAAACCCGGATATACTGCAAAGGAAATTTCCGCCGTTGCCAGTGCAAATCCACAAATTTCCCATCTGTTCAAGGAGGCTGAAAAAATTTATCAAAAGCCCCTGACCCCCTCTGTATTCGAAATGTTGTATTCTTTTATTGACTGGCTTGGCCTGCCGGTGGAAGTGGTTTTAATGCTGTTGACCTATGCTGCAAAGCATGACAAGCTGAAAGCGAAATACCTGACCAGCGTTGCAATGGACTGGGCAGACAAAGAAATCAATACATATGAAACGGCAGAATCCTATATTAAGGAACTGGAGGCCATCGACAGCGCCGAACATCAAATCCGCTGCATACTCGGCATCTATGACCGGGCACTCACCCAGACCGAGAAAAAATATATCCGCCGCTGGACAGAAGAACTGCATTCTCCAGCAGAATTGGTTGCCATTGCCTATGACCGGACGGTTGCCAACACAGGAAAACTCAGCTGGGCTTATATGAACAAAATGCTGGAAGCCTGGGCAGACGACAATATCCGGACTTCTGAAGATCTGGAATCCCATGACCAGCATTACCGCCTGCAAAACCCTGTTTCCGAAAAGGGCGGCACAAATCGCAAGAAGAGCAGATTTAATAACTATAACGATACCAATACAACGGATTATGGCAAATTGGAAGAACAAATTCTGGACATGATGCTGGACGATTTAACTTAAGTTATTGCAACAGACAAAAACATTTGGATATGATATATGGCCGCATCCGGTCCTTTGCTTATGACATTCCTCCTCCATCCTTCTGTCGTGCGGATGGAGCAAGAGAGGCAGGCATGACAGGAAATGGAGTTAAACATGGAATCAGCCTACACGCTGGCAAACCGCGAACTAACTGAAATCCGCGAGCAAAACCGCGCCGAACAGCGGCGGCGGACGGATGAAATTATCGGTCTTGCGCCGGAATATCTGGAAATTGAACGGGAGCTTGCCCGGGGCGGAACGGCACTGCTGCGCTGTGTCCTCAACAAAACAGCAGACATTTCTAAAATCCGTGCGCATATTGAAAAAATGCAGAAGAAAAAGGCAGACCTTTTACAACGTCTTGGCAAATCGGCGGATTATCTGGACGATCTTTTCCACTGTGAACTTTGCCGTGACACCGGCTTTGATGAAGAGGGGCACCGGTGCAGCTGCCTTAAAAACCTTATTCTTAAATATGTAAGCGCCAATGCCAATCTGACGCCATACATGAAGGAGCAGACGTTTGAGAATTTTGACTATTTCCTCTTCTCTTCCCAGCCCAATGACCGCGGAAGAAATCCCTTAAAATACATGCAGGCAGCCCATGACAGGGCACTTCGTTTCGCCGAAACCTTCGACGAAACCCATGAAAATCTTCTGCTGATCGGAAACGCCGGGACCGGAAAGACCTTCCTTTCCAGCTGTATCGCAAATTACGCATTAAAGCGGCAAAAAACCGTATATTATCAAACTGCCTTCAAACTCTTTGAATGTTTTGAAAATGTTAAGTTTGGAAAACTAAATGCAGAAGATGCGGAACAGGCTGATACCATTATCCGCTATGTATATGATACCGACCTGTTGATTATCGACGATTTGGGAACCGAATTCGTCACACAATATACCGCTGCCACTTTGTTCGATATTGTCAACACCCGTATGCTGCAAAATAAAAGTACAATTATTTCAACCAATCTCAGTTTGCAGGGGTTGGAAGATACCTACAGCGCACGTTTTACCTCCCGTATTACCGGCGCTTATCAGGTCTTGTCCTTTATCGGCAAGGATCTTCGCAGGATAAAATTCAGCAATTAGAGGGGGAGAATGAGGATGGATACATTTATTGGGGGTCTTGCTTCTATTTTATTTTTTACGGCAGCTTATGCTATCATCTGTAAAATTTTGTCTGAACTTCATTTATTTAAAGATGAAACCTTGATAAAAGACTTTGCACAAACCGGATTCCTTGTGGTCGTCATCGGGCTGTTCTATGGCACATTTCTGGCCTTTATGCGAAACACCAGCTATGATACCACCAATTTTTTTGATCTCGAAAAGGTCTTTGGCATCCAGGAGATACCAAACTTCCTCTTTCTGACCAAAATTTTCGGCAAACTCCTCTTCGGTCAAACACTCCTCATGGGATTCGTTTTGGCTTTTCTCTACAGCAATCTGCTGATATGGTTTCTGAAAAAAACGCTGGAACTTTATTTTTCCGCATCCGATGTACAAAACCTCCTTTGGCTTACTTTCTGCCTGCCCGGATTTATCCTGCTTTATATGCCAAATGGAGCATCTTTTTTCCTTGCAGCCGTTGTCATTTTTATTTATTTAATTCTGAAACGGATACGCATCGGAAAAGAGCCGCAAAAAACACCGGTATTTCTTCAGAACAGAGGAATCTTTTATTCCCTCTTTGTCCTGCTGCTCCTTTGCAATTTCATATGGATGTTTAACCACTTTATCTCAGGAGGTGCCGCATGATACAGCTGACAAAACAACCAACGCTGAAAAAACACGGGCAAATTTTCTGCGGTGCGGTGGCCAGCCGCCTGCTCCTTCTATTGCTTGGTTTTATTATGCTGAAAATTACCAATAACAGCCGCTCCCTTGCTGCAATTTTCTCCACAGCAAGCGATACGCCGCACTATCTTTATCTTGCAGAGAATTGGTATGCAACAACCGGCGACAAAGCAAATCTGCTGGTCTTTTATCCCCTCTATCCACTTCTTATCAAAATTGTACATTTCTTTGTCCGGAACTATACCTTCGCCGGCCTGCTTATTTCCTACATCTGTTTTGGTGTTGCATCCTGCTACCTCTATGACCTTCTGCGGCTGGACTATGATAAGCCGCGCAGCATTGACGGATTGATAGCGTTCTGGCTTTTCCCCTTCGGTTTTTTCTATATGGCAGTCTTCACCGAAAGCCTGTTTGTCATGCTGACAGTGATGGCGCTGTATTATACCAGGAAGCACAATTGGCTTGCCGTCGGTATAACCGGCCTGCTGGCAGCAGCTACCAGAACACAGGGTATTTTGGTTCTCGTTCCTGCGGTAATTGAAATCATTTATGCTGCAAGAGAACGTTTTCTCCAAAAAGAAAAATGGTTTTCACCTTCCATGCTCTATATACTGCTCATTCCCGTTGGATATTTATCCTATCTGATACTGAACAAAATCTATGGCGGCAGTTTTACCAAATTCCTGGAATACCAGTCCGCTGCTCCATGGTATAACTCGGCACAGTGGATTGGGAACAACATCACCCAGCAGGTCGGTATGGCAAAGGATCATTTTTATCTGTCGCTCATCATCTACTGGCCTGAGATACTCTTGTTCTTTGTCGCGGCAGGAATCATTTTTTATGGAATAAAACACAGGGCAAACAGTCTTTATCTTGCCTATCTTGGCGTTTATACCGCAACATCGTATCTCCACGGCTGGCTGATCAGCGGTCCCCGGTATTTCATGGCCTGTGCCGCCGTCTATCTTATTTTTGCAGAAATAAAAAATGAATCCGCCCGCCGTTTTATCCTGTTTATGCTTGCCCTGTGGCTTATGCTGTTCAACTACCTCTGGTTTTCGGGACAGGCCATTATGTAAAATCAAGCATAACAATCATCTACGCAAAGGAATGAAAAAATCAGCATGTGTAAAAACAAAATATTCCTATGGTTAAAAAAAGAAGCAGTTTTAATCACCGCATTCCTTTGCGCGCTTGTTTCCGCTTTTTTTGTTCCACCAACTTTGGCTTATCTTTCTTATATTGACATCCGGACCCTTTGCCTGCTGTTTTCCATGATGCTGGTCATCGCCAGCCTGAACGAATGCGGCTTGTTTTCTCTGCTTGCCCAAAAATTGCTGCAAGGCAAAAAACAAATGCGCGCACTCTCCTGCCTGCTTGTATTACTGCCCTTCTTTTTTTCGATGTTTATCACCAATGACGTTGCACTGATTACCTTTGTTCCTTTTTCCATCTTCATCCTTACAGAAATCCACAAGGAAAAATATTATATCCGTACATTGGTTCTTCAAACAATAGCCGCCAATCTCGGCAGTATGGCCACCCCATTCGGCAATCCGCAAAATCTTTTCCTTTTTACTAAGTATGGGCTTTCCCTCTCCTTCTTTTTAACCACAATCGGGCCTTTTGTATTGGCAAGTCTTTTTCTTTTATTGCTTTGCATCCTTTTTATCCCAAACGAGACCGTACAGATCCACTTTGCACAAGAAAACAGGATCAGCAAAAAAACAGATTTTGTCTTCTCTCTCCTTCTGTTTGGCTGCTGTATCATCAGCGTATTGCGTATACTTCCATATTGGTTGACCTTTATTCTCATTCTCCTTTTTGTGTTGATCAGAAGTCCAAAACAGATAAAAGCGGTCGATTATAGTCTGCTTTTTACCTTTGTCTTTCTCTTTATTTTTTCCGGTAACATGGCACATATACCGGCAATCAATCAGCTTTTGCTGCAATGTATGCAGCATTCATCATTGCAGACTGCCATATGCAGCAGTCAGATGATCAGCAATGTCCCGGCGGCAATCCTGCTGTCTAATTTTACAACCAACGCTTCCCCATTGGTCATCGGCACCAACATCGGCGGTTTAGGAACCTTGATCGCATCCCTTGCCAGCCTAATTTCCTATAGATTTTATACCGCTATCCCATCCGCATCCCCCAGGCGTTATCTTCTAATATTTACCCTTTATAATCTTGGTTTTCTGTTTTTGCTGTTTCTCATGGCCATCATTCGCATATAACTAAATTAAGATGTCCCCCGCCTCTAAGGCGGCGGGTGCCACTTAATTTTTTCAGCGGGAGATTGCACTCCCACTGAAAACGTTGAATGACGGGGCAAAGCCCCTGATTGAATACATATTAAATTTTCTCTGTACACAAAAAAGACACTTCTTTTTTAAAGTGTCTTTTAATGTCCAATCAACAAAACAATATTATTCTTTTGGACTTTTTGCCAAATAATGATAAAACGCATCATCAGAGGCATTAAAGGTAAAATAATTATAGGTATAATCCACCTGATTTAAACGGCGGATTCCCTCCAAAGAATGCCAAAAATCAACTTCTCTCGATTCATACTCCTGTTTTGCCGCAAGCTCAGATGTTTTTTGGCAATATCAAAATATAAGTCTACCGAGGCAGTCATAGCAAAAATCAAAAGACAGGCCAAAGCAGTCTTACAGCGTTTGAATATTTTATCTTTCCTTTCTTCAAATAAGAAACAAATGATATAAATCATCAAAACAAACATCCCAACACTGGAAGCCCTTGTACATAGGTCATTATAAAGCCCCATCTGAAACAAAGGCAAAATCAAAAGGGTAAGATTGGCCACCCAAAAATAAACATCCTTCTTATACTTGGTCCACAAAAGGACAGAATATGGAATAAATTCACACAATACAAACACAACATATATCCAAATATTTTTCCATCCATAGTGCAGCATATGAAACGCCATTTCCTGCGGCTTCTCATCGGAAATATTCCCCCATAAGTAAAGGAGCAAAACTGGGGCCAAAACGACAAATATCAGTATATTTTGTATGGAACAGATTTTCTTTGCAACTGTGCCCAATTGATTTTTATTTTTTATCACCTGCCGGATAACACCAGCCAAAACCATCGGCAGAAAAGCCATCAGCGGAAACGGTGAAAAAATCAGCATTGGAACACCCAAAACAAAAATATTCTCCAGCTTTTCGTCATCTTCCATATACAAAGCAATGGCCAAAAAAGCAAAAATAATTTGGTTAAAAACACCGGACATTGACTTCGCATTGGACGTGAACCCAATCATAAAATAACCTTTGGTATATTCCGGATCAATTGCACGGAAAAATCCTTCTGCGAAATTTGTCATGATTACCCGCAGATTTTCCAAACTGCCGAAGAAAATAAACACCAAAAGAACAAACAGCTGTTTTTTACATGTATCTGCACGAGTAACCTTTACTAAGAAAAGCCAGGTGATAAAAACCCCAACACAACTATAGAGTAAAAGTACAATTTTTGCTCCGGTCAAGCCTAAAAGCTTCCCTGCGGCCGCCGGTACAAGAAAATGCCCGATATAATAGGTAAGCGCCGAACCATCCGAATAATAAACCGGCCAGGGTCTTTCCACCATATCCCGGAGAATAGCGTTCCGCCCACCCCAATCCATCAACTGAGAAAAAAATCCGCCCTGTCCGGACAAAATCATCCAGACGGGAATCACAATGCACGCCGTTATCCATGCGGATTTGTGAATCAAAAACACTTTTTCCGGATGCTCTTTTTTCCAGACAACAAATAAAGCAAACCCAACAACCAGCGCACCCGGTATACCAATATACCATTTCAAATATCCAAGCAAAAACGTAAAAATTGCCGCGTATATCCAAAAATATGCCGCCATCGTCAATGAACGTTTTTTGATTTTCATCATCCTCAACCCCTTCTTTTTCCAAACACCGACAACCACTGTCCTATTTTCTCTTTACATTTTTTGAGGCATCCAAGATACCCGTACCGCGCAATGGGCAGCTCCACAAGATAGGTTGAGGCCGCTGCAATGAGCAGCGAAGCCGCCGCACACAGCAAAAGAAGACCGTCCATAGCCGCACGGTCGCCCATAACGGGATTTTGTGCAGAATAGGGAATATTTACCCGCTTAAAGAAAATATAGAGGTTTTGATGCCAAAGATAAAAACTGTACGATATGGTTGAGAGAAAGACAAAAAACCGGTTTCCCCAAATCTTCTGCTCCCAAAACCTGAAAGAATAACAAGCCGATACAAGAAACAGGGCAAAAGCGCCATCCAAAAGCGGACGAAGGCCCATCCGGAAATAGACGGAAGTATCCATCCCCTGGGGCATGGTTATTTTCGACTGCCACTGCATCAGATACCAGACCAACACCACACTTGCCGCCGAGATGGCCGTCATCCAGCCCCGCAGCCGGTCAATTTTCTGTATGCTATTTCTTATCCAGACAACAAGCCAGGCGGCAAACATCCCCCATGCAAAAACATCCAGATATAGCCAGACCCTTGCCTGCATGACCATAGAGGTATTTTCACTGGAAATTGTTATCATCCTCAAAACTTGGGATACAACCAATAGTCCGGCAAACGACCAACCCGGTTTCTTTTTGAACAGCCATGCAATCAAAGGAAATATCACATAAAACTGCACTTCAATTCCCATCGTCCAAGCCGTGGAAATGGTTGTCCCCAGCGTCTTATCCCAGAACGTATGTATAAACAAAAGGTGTGAACCAAAATGCTTGAAAAGTTCCAGCGGTGCCATATCTTTCGTTGTTCCCCAGGACATTACCGGAAAAATCAATAAAATCAGCAGCATAAGGACATATGCCGGATAAATCCGGCGAAGACGTTTGATAAAAAAGGTCTTCCAATCGACCGGCTCCGCTTCTTTAAACATAGAACGGGCAATGGGATAAAAAAGGCCGAAGCCGCTTAATACAAAAAAGGCATCAATGGCAAAATACCCAAACCGCTGAATGAGGTCAAGGTTAAAAAGATAAACCCCCGGACGGAGCTGGATATTAAAGGAAATCCAGGTCTGCTGCCAACTGTGAAAGAAAAAAATCATCAAAAGCGCAACTGCCCGCAATCCATCCAACGCATATAAATAACCAGGAATGCTGTCCTGGCGCCTAATTTTTCTTTCCATGGCTTTTTTTCTCCTCTCCGACCCGATAATAAATAACCATTCCTAAAATTAAAACGCCCAGGATACATAGGGTAATCCACACGGGCTTCGGCACCGGCAGCAGATGCTCTGTTATCCATCGCATCCGTTCCCAAATGGTCTTGCCCGGTACCTGCAGCGCCGCATCTGCATAGACCGAAAGGGGCATCAATCCCGCAAGAACGCCCCATATCACACCTCGTTTCATCCACATTCCCTCCTCTTTTTATCTGCGCGGTTATCCTCTGCATACATCCAATAACCGCCTTTTTAAATCCATCCATTAACCAAAGCAATTGTTCCCACCAGATTTATTCCAAGCCCCCAGAAGAAGAATGGGTACAACACCAGCCGTAAATCAGTTTTATCCTCCCGCAGCATCAGCATGACTGCAAAATAAATGCAGGGGAGCAGATCAACGGTATAGCGGTTGCCAAACTGCCATCCGCCCAGCGTTCTGTGCAGGCACAAAGCCAAAATGTGAACTGCCGTCAATATGATGGTCATCCATAACGCCGGTTTTTTCCAATTTTGGCGAATGCCCTTCAAAAAATACAAAACAAATACAAGGAAGACCGGACTGACCAGCCAAAATGCAACACCGTTGAACCTCGGAAATACAAGCCGCTCCCCATTGTATTCCGGAAGCCTGAACATGTTTTTCAAGTTTTCTGACAGGTATGCAAAATTAAACTGTCCCTGTTCATTCTGCGTAGAAAATTCCGGCAGGTAGTTGTGACCGAATTCAAAGGGGTTTCCAAACCGTGCATAATTTAGTATCATCAAAAACACACCGACCGCCAGCGGTGGAATGATCCACCAGAAGTAATGCCGGACCGCCTTCTTCAATGTTAATTCATTCGTTTTCAACTTCTGCCACAAAAGCAAAACAATCAGCGGCAGATACAGAATCTGCATAGGCCGGCAGCCAACCGCCAATGCCAGCAGGAAAACCGGCAGCCAACCATGCCGGATATCCGGTGTGACTGCATAATAAAATGCCATCATTGTAAAGGTAAACGCGCATACCTGCGCGATATACCATACATCCCCCGTATATCCAATGTGCAGAAAATTACTTCCAATGGTTATAAACAGCGCCCAAAAAGTTGCATACTTTGCATCTTTTATAAATAAATATGCCAGCTTATACGCATATACGGCGCCAATCATCCCAACGACCGTCGTCACAAGATAGTCCGGAACCTTATTGGTAAACAGGCAGAAGGGAAGCAAGAGCACGGATGGAATCGGCGGAAAAGAGACAAAATATTTTCCGCCAAAAACAGCAAGCTCAAGATGCGGATAATTCTGTCCCAAATCCAAATGTCCCTGAAGCCAGCGCTGTGCCTGCAATACATAAGAAGAATACGGGGAGCTTTGAAACAAAGAGGCATCCGTAAACGACCAAATGATTCCATAGACAGCCAGAACAGAGAGCAGGACGGTCAGTATACCGCCAAATGTTTCCTTCTGCCCTTTTAAATTTCTAATTTTCATCCTCTGCCTCCTTGTCTGCCGGACGCACATCATCCTGCAGCCGCTGTTCCTTTACAATATAAATCGGCCGATGCTTGACCTCCATATAGGTTTTCGACAGATATTGCCCTAAAATTCCCATACAGAAAAGCTGAACGCCGCCGACCAGCAGCAGAATACAAACCATAGACGACCACCCATAGGCACTCACCCCCCAGACCAACTGCCTGATGATGGTCACAATGATACCCACCACCGAAAGCAGACAAAAAACAAGGCCAATCAATGACGCCATTGCCAGCGGTGCGGTGGAAAAAGCGACAATTCCATCAATTGAATATTTAAACAGTTTCCAAAACGACCATTTGGTTTCCCCGGCGCTTCGTTTGACATTTTCATACGCCAACCATTTGGTCTCAAATCCCACCCATGAGAAAATTCCTTTAGAGAACCGGTTATATTCGCAAAGGCGGAGGATACTTTCTGTCATCTGCCGGGTCATCATCCGAAAATCCCGGGCGCCGTCCACAATCTCGGTCTTTGATATATGGTTAATCAGTTTATAAAAGCACCGGGCAAAAAAGGAACGGATTTTTGCTTCTCCCGCACGGTTCACCCGACGGGAAGCCACACAATCATAGCCTTCCTCTTTCATCAGATGATACATCTGCGGAAGCAGAGAGGGCGGATCCTGCAAGTCAACGTCCATAATCACAATATAATCGCCGGAAGCATGTTCCATCCCCGCATACATGGCCGCCTCCTTGCCAAAGTTTCGTGAAAAGGAAAGGTACGATACTTTTTTATCCTTTTGCGCGAGCGCTTTGAGCACCCCAAGCGTCCGGTCTGTCGAGCCATCATTGACAAACAGGTATTCAAAGACAACTTCCTGCATATTCTTCTGCACCTTTTCCATCTCCTGATAAAAGATTGGAATTGCTTCTTCCTCACAATAACAGGGAACAATCACCGAAATTTTATCCATTGCTCCTTCACCTCACCTAATCGCAACCTAGCATCCTTGTCCTTATCTGATTTCAAACAATCGGTATCCGTCTGCATCATATATCTTTGTCATGCCATCAAATATTTCGTCGTTCACATCAAAATTTTCCCGTTCACTCCTGCTGTCCACAAGATAGGAAATCCCATTTTCTTCTGCAATCTGTTTTGCCTCTTCCGTATCCGAAGCGCTGTACAAATCACTCAAAATTTCCTTTCGCTCCTGGGCAAGCATACCATAGCCATGGGAACCCATCCATAAGTCGCCGCCATAAAACATCTGCCGCCCTGCCAGAACTGCCGTTGGACTGAGATGCCCATAATAGGCCGCAAAGACTGCATCTTTATCGGTATTTTCTTTCACAAACGCCGCATATTCCAACTCTTCTTCAGAAAAAGTCCGGTACATCGCGCCCGACTTCTGCTCTCTGCCAATGGTCAGAACACCGGAAATTGTCCCTGCGGCTATTAACAGAGCAGCAAGAAATGCCCGGCCGCGGACACCTTTCAATTTCTCATACAGATGTACAAGATATCCGCTCCCAATGCAGAGAATCAGCATATAAGTAACAAAAAACAGCTTGTTATTATCATAGGGGTTGGGCTGGAACAGAATAAATTCTGCAACGGCAAAAATCATTGCGCCGCCAATCAAAACGGCCTTATTTCGTTTGGAGGCATACAAAAATGCCGGAATCGCCACCAAAAATGCAATTCCCCAATTCTTCACCCAAAACCAGAGATAGGGATCCATTGTATTTACCCAATTAAAGTGAAATTTTACAAAGCCCTCTTCCCCTGCCTGCCCAAACGTCCAGAAAAACAGCTGCGGCAGTGCCAGCACGGCAGCTATTCCGCCATAGATACACCAATTTATAAAACATTCTTTCTTATCATCTGCAAATATCAGGTCATAAATCAAAAGACCTGCCGATAAAATTCCCAATGCCATAAACGAATGGGTATGGATCATCGGCATGCAGCCCGCAAGGATTCCCATCCAGATAAAAGCCCGGCGTTTTCTTCCTTCCATGGTTTTCAGCAATGTCCAAAGGGCAAAAACCAGATACGTCCAGCCGGCCATGGTTGTACGCTGCGGAACAATCATATCGCAGATGGGATTGGCCCACCGGATATTCATCTCATTATAATTGGTTGGGGTGTGATAATAATCATTAAAAATCATTGTAAATTTTGTTGGATCCGCCTTTGCTCCCTCAAAAAAGTAGGCAAACCCAAATCCGCCGCCGATAAAGAACAAGATTGTTGCCAGAACAGCGGCAGCCTTGCGCTCTGTAAGACGATGGGCCAAAAAATAAAATCCCATAACCAACAGCAGCGACATCACATAACTGGGCAGTAAAATTGCCGTCCGCAAACCGCCGCCCAGCAGATACAGGCTGGATGATAACGTATCCACCAGAAATGGATAGTTCAGCCGCAGGCCGGCAATCAGATTATGTGCCGGCGGAAATACGCCATGGTCTGCCACCGAGGTTATAATCCCCATGTGCATAGCCAAATCTCCATAGGTGGACTGTCCGGATGCAATTCCGCCGCCCTCATAGGGTGCCATCACATGGTTGGTCAGTAAAACCCAGATCAGCACAGAAACCGGCAGGATGACCAACAAGAAAATCAGGTGGGTCATTCCGCCGCTCTTTCCGGTCAACCGCCAACCCCCCCTAACTGTTTGCAGTAATTTTTTCTTTTCTTTATGCCAAAATAGATAAAAGGGAGGGAGACAGAAAATAACAAAAAGTACCAGATGCGCCGGTATGGTAAACCCAAAAACCAGCGCAACCGGTACAATTCCAAACATAAGGGCAAGGGTACCAATCAGGCCGCCCAGCCAAATCTGCATATAGATATTCCTGTCTTCACAAGACATATGGACATAAAGAAAACCAATCAATAAAAACATGATATAAAATACAACGCCCATATCTTTGGTCTCCTTTAACTATCATTTTACTGATGTAATTTTCTTTTATCAATTACACGGACAGCTTTTCCTTCACTCCGTGCAATACTCTTCGGTTCGACCAGTTTCACTCTCGCCCGGATGTTCAATGCGGATAAAATGTCCTGCGAGAGTTTTCCGGCAAGCTTTTCAAGGTCTTTCACCTGATCAGAAAAGACGTCTTCCGATACCTCCACCATAACATCCAAACTGTCTTTGTTATTCAAACGATCAACGACAATCTGATAATGCGGCGCAACACCATCCGTTTTCATCAAAACTTCTTCAATCTGAGAGGGGAACACATTAACACCGCGGATAATCAGCATATCATCCGTTCTTCCCATCGGTTTATTCATTCGAACCAATGTCCGTCCGCAGGCACATTTCTGATAATTCAACGAAGTAATGTCCCTGGTCCGGTACCGGATAAGAGGGAACGCCTCTTTGGTGACACAGGTGAACACCAGTTCGCCAACACTTCCTTCCGGAAGAACTTCCCCAGTATCCGGGTCAATAATTTCCGGAATAAAATGGTCTTCATTGATGTGCATACCGTCCTGCAATGCACAGTCAAAAGATACGCCCGGCCCCATAATTTCACTGAGACCATAAATATCATAAGCCTTTATCCCCAGTTTATCTTCCAGTTCTGCACGCATCTCCTCTGTCCAGGGCTCTGCGCCAAATGCACCGCCTTCCAGTTTAATATCATCTTTGGTATATCCCATCTCTCGCAGTGTTTCTGAAAGGGATAGGGCATAGGAAGGTGTACATGCCAAAAACGTACTGCCAAAATCCTTCATCATCTGAATCTGGCGTTTGGAATTACCACTGGAAGCAGGAATCGCTGTGGCGCCAATCTTCAAAGCCCCATAGTGTGCGCCAAATCCGCCGGTAAACAATCCAAATCCATACGCAGTCTGGACAACCGAATTTTTTGTCACACCATAAGCCGTAAGGGCACGGGCAGCAATCTCCGCCCAGATGCCAACATCATGATTCGTAAATCCCAAAACTTTTTGTTTTCCAGTTGTTCCGGAAGAGGCGTGTACTTCCGTTATCTCTTCCATGGGGCAGGCACGCATCCCAAACGGATAATTTTCCCGCAAATCCGCAGCTGTTGTAAAGGGAAGTTTATGCAAATCCTCTACACTCCGAATATCCTCAGGTTTAACGCCCATCTCGTCCATCTTTTTACGGTAGGGTTCTACGTTCTCATAAACGCGCTGAACCACCTTTACCAACCGTTCACTTTGCAGGGTACGCATCTCATCATGAGACATCGTCTCGTATTTTTCATTCCAAATCGCCATTTTTATATCACTCATCCTCACTAATTTCATAATTTCAAGTTACAAAAGTACCTTTATTATTTTATAATTATTTGTACATTTTGTCAATATCTACTGCCCATTTTTTCACAGCACAATGAAAGGGAAGCCGCAGCTTTTTCTTCGATATTCCACGCCCCCTCACTTATCCATTGGTATATGCAAACCGTCCTCTCGTAAAAAAGAGCCTTCAGCCATACGTTCAAAGTTCTGATAAAATATATTGCATTGCTAATCCAGTATTGTTTGCCAGTTTTCTGCATAATAGGCATCAAAACACATTTTGATTTGCTCCTCTGTATTTTTTTCAGCTGCCAGTTCAGGTAATTCTCCTAAACCAAAAAATGCACTATCGACAGTCTCTGTATTCTCTGCAAATTCACCGCCAAGAATAGAACAAAGAACAAAGATTTTGCAAATCTTATACGCATATACGGGAAGGTTATGTTTTTCACGATCCTGAACAGCAATGACAAGATCTGCCGATACATCCAGTCCTGCTTCTTCCTTCACTTCTTTTATCGTATTCTCTTTGACAGAAACATTCACATCAACCCAACCGCCAGGCAAAGACCACATTCCATTCTTCTCTTTAACAAGCAATATCTTATCTTCTTTGAATATTGCCGCCCTTGTATCCAATTTCGGTGTCTGATACCCTGTTTCATTACAAAACAACGCTTTTACTTTTTGTAATGGTATATCAGATTTGTATGAAATCATTTCTGCCGAAATTTCTCTTATCCGTTCATATCTTTCTCTATCGAATATATCCTTTCCATAAAACAAACCTGCTTGGGCAAGACTTTGCAACTCAACAGCCCACTGCAGCCATCTATCATCCTGCATATTATCACCACCTCCAAAACTTTAATCATATTATACCAAAAGGCACACCAAAAGTAAATAAATATAAATCAGCCGCTCCATAATAAGCATACAAACTTGATTGCACACACAATTACAATCACTCATATCTATTTGCTGTCTGATTGCAGAGAAAAATATATTGTTAAAATATGCTTTCATCTATCATCCTTTTATAAACGCATACTTCTATTCTGCTTATTTCGTTTGCATTTTCTATCCTATTCGGTTATACTATATCCAATCTATTATTTGGGAGGGAACTCTATGGCGAGATATGCGGCTTTAAAAGATCTTTCCTTTGTCAAAGAAGCCTGGCGCACCTGTTTTGATGACCCGGACGCTTTTGTTGACTGGAACTTTTCAAAAAACTATCACCCGGAAAACACCATCATTTCTGAATGGAAAGGAACACCGGCATCCAATATGCAGCTCATGCCCTATCGGCTTCGGCTGGGAAAAAAGGATTATTCCGTCAACTATGTCTCCGGCGTAGCAACCTTGCCGGATTTCCGAAAACGCGGCCTTGTCCGTGATTTATTCACCTTTGCCTTCCCTGAAATGCAGAAAAGGAACCACCCAATCAGTCTGCTGGTTCCCTTCAACTATGCTTTTTATGAGAAATTCGGCTATACCCAATGCTACAACCGCATTTTACGCACGGCAGATTTCCTTCCTGAGGGAAAAATGCTGTCCGAACCGGATTTAAATCCATCTCTTATCCATCTCCTTGACACCATTTACCGCAAAGAGATGCAGTCAAAAAACGGCTATGTTTTACGCACCATCAAAGATTGGCAGCTTATCCTGGAAGATCTCCTCATCCTTTCAAAAGGTGGAATTTATTTGGTCGAACAGGAAGGCCGGCCCGTTGGCTATACGCTGTTTACCAAAAAGGATGCACAATTTGAGTTGCACGAGCTTTGCGGCATCTGTCCCATCCCCCATCATTGTAAGACAGAGCCGTTTGCCATGGCCAGAATAATTGATGCCTGTCAAATTCTCAAAGACCTTGCCGAGGACTTTGACGGAAATCTTAAAATAAAAATTACAGACCCGCAGATTTCCAAAAACGATCTCTGCCTGCAAATAAAAGATCAGTCCGTTACCCCCTGCCAAACCTTTGACTATTCATTTGATATCCAAACCTTTACCGCCCTGGTTTTCGGCTTCTGCGATGACTTTACAAACAGTGGTTTATTCCAGCACCATCAGAATTATATCAATCTGTTACTGTGAGCTTATGAACATCTATCTAAAAATCATTTTTCAGCAGGATATTGCATTCACCTAATTGCCCAAGGCCCGTATCAGCTCTCGCTCATACGTGCGCGTTTCACCTGACGACGAAAAACCCCTTTGCAGGAAACACCTCCTTATTCCTAAAAAACTTTTGGGAGCCCCGACGGCCGTTGTGCCCACCCTGGGCAAATTATTCTATCCAAAAGCCTGTAAAGCTGCGGAAAATTCCATTTCTTTGCTGTCCGGGAGCGGCATATTCCAAGGCTCTTGCAAAACGCCAACGCAGTGCGTTTTGTGGATAGTGGAAACACCGGTCTGGAAGTGCGCGTTTTTCTTTGAAAAATACGAACACCATTAATTGCGTGCCAACGGGGAACGACAATGCATCTAGAATAACATTCTTCCTATATTTAGGTTTATCAAAACAAACAAAAGACCTGCAAAAGCAGGTCTTTTGTTATTGATTTTAATAATGAAGGCAACCATTCACAATCCATTTCATTTTCGCAAAGGGTAAGCAGGCAGAATAATCTGCTTCAGCCACCCAGCTGAATACATATTTCTGCCCGGACAAATATATATTGTTATTTTGCCAATTTTATAAAAAGCTTTCCATCTGCTTATCATCTGTGGATTGATTTACAAATTTTCAAACAAAAAGGCGGCAGAAGCCTGCCGCCTTTCTTTAATTAGTTATTCCAGCTTACCAATACCATGGCTACGTCTTTTGAGTCGATCTTCCCATCCCGGTTCAGGTCATATTTTGCAAGTGCAGACGTTTCTTCATTGTCCAACTCAACCTCTCCAAAATAGGATACCACTGCCGACAGGTCATAAATATTGATCTTTCCATCTTTCACAATATCTCCTGCCAAGAAGGTCACGGTTGTATCGCCATCACTTTCACCGGTGATTACAGATGCCGGCATATCCATCACATTATTCCAAACGTGCATGTTTACACCTTCATTCTCCGGCATTGTGAAGCTCTTGGTATAATTCCGGTATCCAGCACCGCTTATCGTCACAGAGTATCTTACCCCTGCCACAAGGTTCAGGTCCACAATATATCTTGACGTCCTGCCCTCTATCTCGCTGGTAACACCGGGCTCACCGTCGCCCAAAGCAATTTCTTCTACCTTTCCGTTGCTTCCGCTTACTCTCACCTTCATGTCCGTATAGGCCGCATTTGTAAGCTCTACCTTATTGTTAAAGCTGATCGTCAGTTTAAATGGATTGGTCGCCTCTGTCAACGTATACGGTGCATCTGCGCCCGGAGTCAACGTGAGGTTCTTCACCAGCGCATCCGTCTTTGACTTGGTGTATCCCTGCGCTTCTGTAATGTTCAGTGCTCCTTCACCAACGCCGGTCAGGCGGACATTTCCAACAATCAGACGCTCGCCTTCTGCCTTTGTTATCGGTGCTTTTCCACCGTCAACATCCACATAGATGAGATACTTGGTCGAAACTGTTCCATTGTTATCTGAAGTTCCATTCTCAGACATCTTCAGATCTGCCCCGGCATTCACTTCCATGCCCACATCTCCGGTGGTGACGGTATTATTCAGCGTGAATTCTGCCGATGCAAACCGTGTGATCTGATTCGGTGTTCCCGTTGGTGTCAATACGATGTTATAAAGGCCGTCATCAACCTTCTCCAATTGAATTTCTGCCGTTGTTCCCTGCGTATCCGGATCTTCGACCGGATCGCTGTATACACCAATCTTTGAGAAGTGCGAAGTTTTAACCGTGATAATATTTCCCTGCATACCAAGGATAGGCAAATCTTCCCATACACCTGCGTCATCCACACTAAATGCTTTTACTGTACGCAGATCAATATTGTTGTCCACCACAAGATTCACAATCTGCGGAAGCAGCGAAGCCGACGTCTTCACTTCATTGATAAATACACTGACATCATATACCGCTGTATTTTTGTCTGCAAGATTCTCATGTTCGAACAGATTCAGTTTTTCTATCTCAACCCGATAGCTGTCGCTTCCTTTACCTGTCATATTGGCTATGGTTGGGATCTGGATTTCATCTGCCGAAGTTTCAGTATAGACAAATTCTGTGGTTGCTCCAACTGCCTCAGCAATTGCCTTGGCAACATCTGCTGATATATTTGCAACCGCCGCCTTGTCACTCTCGCTTCCGTTTGCTGCAACCACTTCCAATGCGCTGAGAATTGCTGCTTTGCTTTCCGGATTCAAAAGATCCTCTGCTTTTGCTTCCACAATTGTTCTTACCGCGTCATTGTTGATTTCTGCAAATTTTGCTTCCAGCTGAATATCCGTTTCCGGTATCACATCAAAGATATATTTCGTATCCTCCAGATACCAGCCCAGGAACACAAATCCATCTTTCACCGGATCTGCCGGAATCTGCTCTGCTGTAATACGGGTGCCCGGCTTACCATTGATATTCCCATATTCCTGACCGTCTACGCTGAAATTGATAAAGATATTTTCAATCTCTGCGAACAGAACTGAAACCGTAACATCCTCTGCCGGCATGGTAAAGGTTCCCACATTGCCGTCCATTGATACAACTGTGCCACCGCTAACTTCTATCGCTACCAGGCGCTGTCCTGCTGCCGGTGTTGCTGTGACGGTCATCTGCCGGCCTGCTTCAACTTTTCCTTCCGGTGTGATGCTAACCGTGCCTTCTCCCGTCTTATTCACCGTTACAGTATAGGTCTGTACAAAATCATATGCAGCGCTCTGTGCCGATACCGCACTGTCTGTATAATCTTCCTGATTTGCAGAAACTGCTTTTACTGTGAATGTATAGCTTCCTGTCTCTGTTATCATCTCAGCAAAGTCATATACTTCACTTCCTGTCACAGATACTGCTGCTCCTGCCGGACTTCCGTCCTTATACAGCTGTACCTGATAACCTGCCGCATTGGCAACCGCATCCCAGCTCGCTGAACTTTCTGTCCACCGGAGATTTTCCGGAACTGCAAGCGGAATGGCTGTATATGCGACCGGCTGAATTGTAACCGTCAGCTGATTGCTGGTTCTGCTGACCTCACCCTTGGTAACAGCAACCTTAAAGGTATAACTGCCCGATGTTCCGGCATGGTTCTCCACCGTTCCGTCAACAGCAGCGGTATATACGCCCTCTGTGACAGAAACATTGGTTTCTCCCTTTACACCATTCAATTTTCCTGTAATCATTTCTTCGATTGCAGTCTGGCTGGTCGGATTTGTCACTGCTTCAAATACCAGCGCATTGACCGCATTGACAACGCCTTCTACAATTGCTATATCAGGATTTGCACTGTGGTTCACTGTAAGGGTATAACGTTTTTCTGCGCCGCTCTCTGCGGTAACAATAATAGTCCAAACATTTCCTTCAGCCGTTTTGCCCGTTACGCTTGCCTTTGCATCCACCAGACTTACCGCAATATCTTCTGCCGTTACTTCTGTTCCATATGGCAGCATAACTGTATAACTCGTCTCTGCACCCACGGCAGGAACACCGGATACAGTAATTCCATTAATTTCGGCATTCTCTGAATCCGCATAGACTTTGGGTGAAATCACCATGTTCAGCGTTTCACTGGTCATGCTCTTTTGACCCGCTTGCGCCGTTACCGTAAAGGTATAGCTTCCAGCTGTTCCGGCAGGTGCGCTATGGGTTCCGTCTACTGCTGCATTAAAGCTGCCTGCATTCACCTGAAGACTTACATTCTCAATGGTTCCCAGCAATGCCTTTACTTTTGCAAGAGCTGTTTCTGCATTTGCTGCTTCTTCGCTGCTTGCCACAAACTGCATTTCGCTGATGGCGGCAACTGCATTCCGAACCAGGATATAATCCGGATCTTCTGCAAAGACACAGGTAATCGCAACATTTTCTGCCGGCATCGTAAAGCTGTATACGCCTGCCTCTGCCGTAAGCAAAGTTCCGTTATACTTCACTTCCTGAACAACATAATTCTCATTCGGAGTAACCGTGAACTTCACTGTAGTTCCATAATTTGCCTTATTTTCTGCAACGCCTTCTGTGAAGTTTACGCTGCCGTTCTCTGCTGAAACAGTAACATCATAACTGTTCACCGCAAAGCTTCCGTCAACACGGACATTTTCTGCCGGCATGATCTCTGGAATAGTTGACCAGCCGCTGAAGGTATATCCTTCTCTGCTCTCCGGATTCCGGGCGGTAACTGCTGCACCATAGGCAAATGTATCCGTATACTTCAATTCATTATCAACATAATACTGAATATTATATTCTCTTGCCTGTTGGGTGAAGACTGCCGTATAGGTTGCTTCTCCTGTTACTTCTGCCACATCCGGGGTCCATTTATCAAAGGTAAACGTATATTCTGCTGTTGCAGACTTCTGCGGTGTTGCTCCAGCATAAACCGGAAGCGTTCCGTATTCTACCTCTGTGGACTGCAGTTCCTGTCCTTCGCTTACAAATTTTACCGTATATTTCCGGACTGTTTCATCAAATACAGCGTTTATTTCTACATCCGCCGTAATATTGGTAAGCGCTTTATCCCAGCTGTTGAAGGTATATACTGTCGATGCCGTTGCATCTTTTGTAGGCGGAACCGGTGTTTCGGCATTTGCGCCATGACTGACCGTCTGGACTTCTCCATAAACATTTCCGTCTACTTTAAAGGTTACAGTATAACTATTCAGGGTCACACCGTCAACGGTTACCGTCTTAGCTTCGCCAATATCTGCAATTGTATATACGCCCTGTACAGCTTCCAAAGGTACATCGTTTACTTTTACTACCGGAACCGACTTATTATATGCTGCATCCAGCGCAAGGGTAAAGCTGAAGTTTCCTCCCTGCTCCACGGTTGTTCCTGCCCCATCTTTTGCTGCGAGGGTATATCCGGTTCCCTGCGTTAATGTTACTACATAGGTTGGCTTTGCAGTAATCTTCCAGTCTTGACTGCTGTTTGCCGGAAGTTTATAGTTTCCGTCCGCATTCTGAAGGGTTACTGCTGCTGTATAATCACCAACCGCCGTTGCTTTATCGTTTGCAACTGTGATAATGTTTGCAGCGGAATCTTCACCAACAAATCCGGTGATTTCCGGGGTTACACGCTTTTCAGAACCGTCCTGCATGAATTCGAGAACATCCGGCCAGGTAATGGTCAGTTCTTTTTGTAAAATGGTAAATTCATGAACAGCCACTGCCTCAGTATAAACAGCATTCTCTTCTGCCTTTATTGTTGCAACATAAGTACCTGCATTTACAGGCGCCGTTTCCAGCGTTTCGCCATCTTTAACTGCATAGCTTACCTTCACCGTCTGACCGGTAGATGATGTTCCTTCAACTGCAAAAGCATTGCCGTCATATGCCTTTGATGTATCTGCGGTGGTTACGGAAACCTGACCCGCAAGCTTCGGCACAGCTGCCGTTGCATCCGATGTTACTGCTCCTGTATAATTTCCGGAACCTGTTGCCGTCACTTTAATTGTGCTTCCAATATCGTCATTGGTTACGGTATAACTTGCTTCCACAGCATTATCAATAGGCTGATCACCGCGATACCACTGATAAGCCGCTTCCGCACCGTCCGGAGTCAAAACAGCTGCCAAACGCTGTCCTACCAACGCTGCTCCGCTGATACTTACACCGGTAAGCGGTGTCAAAATTCTCGTCCAAGTTGCCGTATAAGAACGTTCTCCGGTTGAACCCTGTGCAATCACAACACGCATCGTCGGAGAATCCAACGCTGTTCCGGTCCATCCTGCGAAGGAATATCCGCCGCGGGTAGGATTATTCAATACAATTTCGTCACTTTCAATGGTATAATTCTCCGGGTTTGCGTTTTCAACACTTCCCTGGGCCAAATCATAGTGAATTGCATAAACCGTTGGCGCAATTGTGACATTGACTGTAACTGCATATTCCGGCATGATAAACTTGTTATCCTGTACCGGAACAGAAATCTGTGCATTATCTTTCTTCGTAACGCTGATGCCCTTTACCTCATAACCTGTATCAGCAACAGCAGCAATCGTCACTTCCTGACCGGACTGCTGTTGGCCGGATGGCGATACTTCAACGCGGCCATGGCTGACAGGTGCCGATTCTACCTCATATTTCGGTACAGCAGTTGCCGTCGGTTCCGGCGTAGCTGTAGCCGTCGGCTCCGGTGTAGCTGTAGCTGTCGGCTCTGGCGTAGCCGTAGCTGTCGGCTCTGGCGTAGCCGTAGCTGTCGGCTCCGGCGTAGCTGTAACCGTTGGCTCCGGTGTTGCTGTAGCCGTCGGCTCTGGCGTAGCCGTTGCTGTTGGTTCCGCCGTAGCCGTTGCTGTCGCTGTTGGCTGAGGACCTGGTATTTCTCCACCGGTAAGATATTCAATATCCAGGCAGGGGCCTCTTCCGCTTGTATTCTCCCGCGAATGCAGCGTTATTGTTACCTCTTTACCATCAGCACCATTAATGCCAAGCAGACCAAAGGAAACTGTCTTCTCTCCTGAATTCAATTTGGAAAGAACATAATCTGTCACATCAATAGTGAAATCCCGATCGGCGTTTACCGTCACTTCATATTCCCCAATTTTTTGAGAAGTTTCTGCATCTAATGTTGGTACGTTACTCCATGTAACAACATTTTCTTCCCAATCATTTGACAGTGCATAAACGCCTAATGTGACATTTGCCTCATTACTACGCTTACCCGTCAAATTAAGGCTAACCTTGGTCACCTTTTCATTTATTGTAGACAGATCAAATTTAACCAAACCCTTACGGTAGTTATCCATCCCAATTGCACTAGTCGACTTCACCAACATCGTTGTTTCGCTACCGTGATTTACGGCAGCGCCTCCGCCATGTACAAAGGTATCTTCTGATGCCTGCAAAATTTTGTTTGCAGAAATTTCTTTTTCAGGTGACACGAAACGAACTGCTCCAATTCTTGTTGCCGTACTGGTGGCCGTATCTTCATTGGTTCGCTTAATTTCCACATAATCACTACCATCACCGGCAAAGATCAATGGTTTTACCGTAAGCTCAACCCATTGGTTACGGTTCTCTGTTTTCATCTGATCAAAAATAATTGGCTCCTCTGTAATTCCATTGTGGTGGATGGTGACACTGACCATAGTGTCATTGCTCTGGCCTGACGTATACGGTGTGTAGAGCCATATTCTTCTCGTACTTCCCGGTTTCACATAATTATCATAAAATCTTGCCGTTGAATCCTTGGTTACAGAATAGAGCGTAGCATTATCCGTTGTCTTATATCCAAGTTTTACCGCTGTACTCTTTCCCCATGTTCCGGTAAAATCAACTGACGGATACAAAGGCTTATATGCTGACGTTTGAGGCGCTGTTTGCGGATTTTCAACCATATATTCGTCCTGATAAACAACAGGAACAAATTTCACCCATCCAACCCGAGTATATTCGCTTCCACTCTGACTGGTACGCAGAATCTCAACATAGTCATTTCCATCACCTTTGAAATTGATAGGCTTTCCAGTAATTCTCACCCATTTCTCTGTCAGGCTGGCATTATTTACCTGATCAAAGGAAAAATCATTCTGATAAGTGGTAAAACCACCTGTCGGGTTTTCATTGGCAATCCTTACCGTTGCATTTGTATCAGAAAATCCATTATATGGCATATAGAACCATACCACATACTCTCCAGGCACAAGGTTGGCCGGTTTAAATTTTGCGGACGATGTCTCATCACCGGTCAATGTATCTTTACACATAAGTGACGAAGTACCATCTTCGTGCTTTACATTACTTACTTCCCACTTTCCTGTAGCCGTAAATTCATCAGATCCTCCCGAAACACTCTTAACGATAACCTCACTCGGTACTGCTGGCAATTCAGAAGTTGCTGTTGCTGTCGGAACCGAAGGTGCATCCGTTGCGGTCGGTTCTGGCGTAGCTGTAGCCGTTGGCTCTGGTGTAGCCGTTGCTGTTGGCTCCGGTGTAGCCGTTGCCGTCGGTTCCGGCGTAGCTGTAGCCGTCGGCTCCGGTGTAGCCGTTGCTGTTGGTTCCGGCGTAGCCGTTGCCGTTGGCTCTGGCGTAGCTGTTGCTGTTGGCTCCGGTGTAGCCGTTGGTTCAGATGGATTCAATTTCGTATATACATGAATGTCATCAAAAACATTACCACCTTTTGTTAAAGGTGCATTTGTAATTTCTTTAATATGTGTCACACCATCCGGGAGCGTATATTCACTATACTCCGCACTCCACGGCGCAAGATGATCAAAGTCATCGCCAACCAGGAACTGCATTTTTCCGGCAGTAAAGTCAATGACCGCACGGTAACAATGCCAATTTAAATCCTTATATTCTGCCGGATAATTGGTACCTCCTATAACAAGCGTCGGTACCCCACCACCTGGAATACTTAAAACAAATAAATTCTTTGGAGTTTTACTTCCGTCCCTGAAGGCCAATTGTATTCCATCATCAGTTAAAGATTTACGCTTATGTCTGAAATCTATATAAAGTTTATTTTCTTCTGTATTGACAGCAACTGGGTCCATAAAAAATCGGAAGAGAACTTGCCCTTTTGCATTTGACTGAATATATTTTGTACTGTCTTCACCAATTCCGCCTTTATTCGCCAAATTGGCATTTGATTCAACCGTATAAAGATTTGCCGTACTCCAATCTGTGGTAATTATCTTTTGATTTCCCTTAACGGCATCTTCAAAATCCAGGTTTAGATAGTCAGAAACATTATACGCCTCATCTGCAAAGTAAGCTGCAATCTGTACATCACCAATCGGCATAGTAAAGTTATAACTTCCATCTGCTTCCGTGACTTCTGCTGCACCTGTCTCACTGGAAACACCAACAGTCTGAATTTTTCTGCCTACCCCCGGCGCTACAGTAAAGGAAACTGCTTCTCCAGCAACCGCAGTTGTTTTGTTCTCTGCTACTGTTATCGTTCCCTCACCTTTGATAAGCGTTTTTATACTATATTGTTTCAGAGCAAATACAGCGGAAACCGTAACATCCCTGTTTGGCATAACAAACGTCCAAACATTAGGGTCTGTAGCAGATCCTGTCAACAAAACTTCTCCTTGCTGGGCATCAAGTACTGTAATACTTTTCAGCTCATAACCAGGCTCCGGCTGAGCGGTCAGCGTTATCTCTGTATTGGGTGATTGTGCAGACCCTTCCGGCGTAATTATAACTGTACCGTTCTCCATAGAGGATACGGTGATATTCTTCACACCGGAAATTGCCGACCATACAGCAGTCAAGGTTACATCCTGTGCAGGAACTATATATTCTGCGCCCTCTGCAAAAACATTTTCACCATCGCTCCACCCCTCAAAAGAATAACCGTCTCTCGTAAAAGGATTTAACGGAAGCGTAATGGTTGATCCCTCAGGCTGTGCTCCCCACACTGGAGCGTCACCGACTGCATCCTCTGCGCCATTGGCAAAGGCAATTGCCCTTACAGGCGTAACTTCAAACACGCCTTCTACCCGGACATCATATGCCGGCATAGTATATGTATACTGATCTGCAACTCCCGGCACTTTCACAAGACCAACTGTCTCTGATACATCCACGCCGGTCACAGCATTCACAACTGAAATTGTCTTTATCCGATTCCCTGTTGCTGCCGCTGTTGTAACTTTGATAATTTCCCCTGCGCTAACCAGATTTCTGTCTGCTGTAACAGTTCCCAAAGTCTTATCATTGCTCTTGACAACTGTCGAATAAACTGCATTTTTCACAGCATACACACGAACATCATCAAATCCACGCTGGGATCTGTTCTCTCCGAAACTATAAGAGGATATGCCCGCAAACTGAACGGCCTTTGTTGTTCCTTTATTCATGAAATCAAAGGAATTGACGCCATCAGCATTCACTGCAAAATCCTGGAGATTCTCAAAAGAATCGCCGGTATACACCGAGAAGCTCTCTGTATCAAAATCAAGTACGAAACGCATATAATGCCAGTCAGTATCATTGTTTGCACCGAACAATTCTGTCTGTGCCGCAAAGGTCGACCCTGCCGAATTATAAACGCCGTTGACATACATATTGGCTTTAGACTCATGATAGAGATTACACAGCTGTACCTGCTTTCCATTCTCATCCAAACCAACAAAAGGAACGTTAAAACGCGCCGCCCAAATATTTTTTACTCTGAAATCAAAGTATAATTTACCGGTTGCCGCAATCGGTTCGTCCAGCAAAATCTTGCTTTTCAGGTTATCCTTATTTGCACAGGCAAAATAGCGGTTACCTTCCTCATCCTTTACAACAACGAATGTTTTTCCAAGTTCCGTGTTGCTGCTGCTGACTCTCTGCGCGCCTACATCCGCCAGTTTTCCTGTCGCCTGATTTACAGTATAAACCGGAATATCCAGCGTTTTGGTATCTACACCGGTCAAATCTTCAAAGTTAAGTTTCAAATACTCAACTTCGTTTGCATTCGGATCCTTGATGACAACCGTAATCATCACATCACCGGCTGGCATGGTGAAAGTATTGTCCTGCAGGTCAATCATCTGGTCTTTCTGATAAACAGAAACAGCAGAAACTTCAAAGCCCTCATCCGCCGCTGAAATAATCCGAATTGTATCATCCATTTGTGCGGTTGTCAGCGTCTCTGTTTCAGGTCCGTTATTTATACTATATTTCACAGTTCCGTTGGAAACCGCATTTGTAAATACCGCATAGTCAATTTTGACAAAAACCGCATTTAATATAATATTATCTGCCGGCATAGTAAAGGATGCTACATTATCTGCTGCTGCAAGCACTACCGGCTCGCTACCGGATGCAGGCATATAACTCATCTGTTCCAGCCGATATCCGGTATCCGGTACTGCTGTAACTGTAATCTCATTCCCGTTTACAACATTTTCAGTTGCGGACGCGGTCAGGGTACCATGTGCAATTTCCCCCATCTGCACAGAATAGACTTCATCCCAACCGGTTGTCTGCCAGACAGAACTGGAAACAGTATCTCCATTGCTGTTGGTCGCTACGGCTTTTATATTTTGTTCTCCCTGAGGAAGCGACCATGTAAATTTAAACTGTTCTTCCGCATTTGTCGCCGTTCCAATGCTGACATCATTGGCAAAATATTCAACCCGGGTAATTTCACGCTCTTGAGAATCCGTCACTGCCGTTGTCAGCGTCATCTCTGTTCCCGTCTGTAAATCAACACCTTCCGGAACAACAGTCAGATCAGCTTTCATTATAGACGGGATTGTTCCTCCTGCCGGAACCTGATCCACGGTTATATTATCATAATATAGAATGCTGTCTTGCTTATCCTCACGCGCCTGTCCATAGGTTACGATGTTTTCCAGCTGGTCATATGTAATCTGTGGGGCTTGCTGTACACCAATTTTTATATTATTAAAATATATTTCGGTGGTACTATTTACGAAATCAAACACCATCTCAACATGATTCCATTTACCGATCGTCCATCTAACATTACTGAATCCCGTTGTCTCCTTGCCTGTATTCGGCATAAAATAATAAAGGGGCGCTGTATCACCAATATTCGGCTGTCTTACATCCGTCGCATCCCCTTTCTCCTGATATACCACAACCGGCCGATAGGTAGTAGACGTTTCGTCAACATTTACAGTATATTCCAAACCAAATTTGCTTGCAATCTTATAAAGACTGTGATCATCATAAGATGCAAGGTCATAGGCCACCCGAAGTGCCGCAGGCGCTTCTTCCAAGCCGTGTTTACTCTTATCATACAAAACAATCGGGCGATATTCTCCGTATTTGGTCATCCCACTGCCTCTGCCCAAATATGCAAATACATTTCCACCAGGCGATGCAGACGCATCCTTTAAAAGGCCTGCAGGCAAATCGCTCTCCGCAAGGGTTGAAATCGGTTCTTTTGCGCCGATTTCTCCCAGATAGATATTTCCTATCTGCGTATTCGCAGTAGTCATATCATTATTAAAATTCCACACTTCACTGTCATCAAAATTCTCTGTATAAATGTTCGTCCATCCACCCCCTTCTGCCGAAATTGAGGGAACATAGAGCAAGGACATCATCATTGCCATTGCCACTATAAAAGATACAAACCGTCCCATTCTCCTCTTCATACTGCATACAACCCTTCTTATATAAAAATTTTTATTATTTACTCTATTTTGGGGATGAATAAACACAAGAAAACATAAACAAAAATAGAACTGAAAATTTAAAAGGTCATTTCTTCGTAAACTGTTCCAACAAAAGGATGCTAAACCTAAACTTTTTCATATAAATTTTACATCAGTATTATAAATAGTTAAAGGGTGGTAAACTTTTGATTTATGCGGCAAACTTTCAATTATGAATAAATTGTGAATTTTTACTATATCTTCCTTTTTATTTTTATATATTTTTCCCGTTGATAAAATTGCAAAAATCGTTAATTACTTTCGTATAAGGACAAAGCTCTTCCTTATTATATATACAGCAATTTTTTCAAACATCAATCTGCATATTTCTCATTTTCAGCAATCTACCTCTTTCAACACAAAAAGCCGATGGCATAATGCCATCGGCTTTAAAAAATCTGATAAATTAGCCCTGCTGTTTTACTTTTGCCTGAGCCGCTGCAAGTCTTGCAATCGGAACACGATAAGGTGAACAGGATACATAGTTGAGACCGATCTTATTACAGAATTCAACTGTGGATGGGTCTCCGCCATGCTCGCCGCAGATACCAAGATGAATGTCCGGGCGGGTCTGACGGCCGGATGTTGCCGCCATCTCAACCAATTTGCCAACACCAGTCTGATCAAGTTTTGCAAACGGATCGGATTCAAAAATCTTATTTTCATAATAAGCATCCAGGAACTTCGCCGCATCATCACGGGAGAAACCAAAGGTCATCTGGGTCAAATCGTTTGTACCAAATGAGAAGAACTCTGCTTCCTTAGCAATTTCATCTGCTGTAAGCGCAGCTCTCGGAATCTCAATCATGGTTCCGACCTTATAATCAAACTTCATATTGTTTTCCGCAAGAACAGCTTCTGCCGTCTCAACAAC
The DNA here is from genome assembly GCA_910580105.1 of uncultured Clostridia bacterium. Taxonomy (GTDB): domain Bacteria; phylum Bacillota; class Clostridia; order Monoglobales; family Monoglobaceae; genus CAJTWN01. Next base: position 100,943 of record CAJTWN010000005.1, read on the forward strand.
ATGCTTCTTTACAAAACGAAGCTCTTTCACTTCGCCAACCAGAGGAATCATGATTTCAGGAACAACATTCATGCCGTCCTTGTTGCAGGCAACTGCTGCTTCCATGATTGCACGGGCTTGCATTTCTGCAATTTCCGGATAGGTAACTGCAAGACGGCAGCCTCTGTGACCCATCATTGGGTTGAATTCCTGCAAACCTTCTACGGTTTCCTTCAATTCCTCAAAAGTAAGCCCCATCTCCTTTGCCAGTGCCTGAATATCCTCGTCATTGTGCGGAACGAACTCATGCAGCGGCGGGTCAAGAAGACGAATCGTCACGCCAAGGCCATCCATCGCACGGTAGATTGCTTCAAAGTCTGCTCTCTGCATCGGAAGAATCTTTGCAAGTGCAGCTTTTCTCTGCTCAACTGTCTTGGATACAATCATCTCGCGGATTGCCGGAATTCTGTCTTCAGCGAAGAACATATGCTCGGTACGACAAAGACCGATACCCTCTGCACCAAATTCACGCGCCTGTTTTGCATCTCTCGGCGTATCTGCGTTTGTGCGGACTTTAAGGGTTCTGATTTCATCTGCCCAGCCCATAAATGTCGCAAAGTCACCGGCAAGTTTTGCCTCCTCAGTTTCGATTTCACCAAGGTATACATTACCGGTCGATCCATCAATAGAAATGTAATCGCCCTGTGCTACTTTTGTATCACCAACATAGAAACAAGCATTGTCATAATCCACCTTGATGTCGCCGCAGCCTGCAACACAGCATGTTCCCATACCGCGTGCAACAACTGCCGCATGAGAGGTCATACCACCGCGGGAAGTCAGAACACCCTCTGCAGCTTCCATACCCTCAATATCCTCAGGCGATGTTTCCAGACGTACAAGAACAACCTTTTCGCCTCTCTCTTTCACAGCTTCCACACAATCTTCTGCTGTGAAATAAACCTTACCGCAGGCAGCACCCGGAGAAGCTGCAAGGCCTTTTGTGAACACCTCTGCCTTTTTCAGTGCAGCGGCAACAAAGGTCGGATGAAGAAGGGCATCCAGCTGTTTCGGGTCAACCTGAAGGATTGCTTCCTCTTTGGAAATCATCCCCTCATTCACCAAATCAACGGCAATCTTAATTGCGGCAGCCGCCGTTCTCTTACCATTTCTGGTCTGAAGCATATAGAGCTTTCCATCCTCGATGGTATACTCCATATCCTGCATATCTCTATAATGTTTTTCCAGATTGTTCGCAATGTCAACGAACTGCTTGTACACTGCGGGCATATCATTTTCAAGCTGAGAAATCGGGTTCGGTGTACGCACACCGGCAACCACGTCTTCACCCTGGGCATTAATCAAATATTCGCCGAAGAGTTTCTTCTCACCGGTTGCAGGGTCACGGGTAAATGCAACACCTGTACCGGAATTCTCACCCATATTACCAAATACCATCGCCTGTACATTGACAGCGGTACCCCAGTCATAAGGAATGTCGTTCATTCTTCTGTATACATTTGCTCTTGGGTTATCCCAGGAACGGAATACGGCTTTCACAGCTTCCAGCATCTGCTCTTTCGGCTCCTGCGGGAAATCCTCACCCTTTTCTTCTTTATAGAAAGCCTTGAACTTAACAACCATTTCCTTCAAATCTTCGGTTGTAAATTCGGTATCCAGTTTGATACCTCTTTCTTCTTTCATCTCATCAATGATTTCTTCAAACCGTTTTTTCGAAAGTTCCATAACAACGTCAGAGAACATCTGAATAAATCTTCTGTAGCTGTCATAGGCAAATCTTTCATTGTTGGTTTTCTTTGCCAAACCAACGACCACTTCATCATTAAGACCAAGGTTCAAGATGGTATCCATCATGCCGGGCATAGAAGCTCTTGCACCACTGCGGACAGAAACCAAAAACGGATTTTCAACATCTCCGAATTTCTTCCCTGCAATCTCTTCTGTTTTTGCAAGTGCATCATAAATCTGCTTTTCGATTTCCGGCGCAATCATTCTGCCATCCTCGTAATACTTTGTACAAGCCTCTGTTGAAACAGTAAAGCCCTGCGGTACCGGGAAACCAAGTCTCGTCATTTCGGCAAGGTTAGCACCCTTACCGCCGAGAAGGTTTCTCATCGTTGCGTCACCTTCACTAAAAAGGTATACGTATTTCTTTTCCATTGGTTCTTTCCTCCATTTGTATATAAATTTTTATTTTATCAAATTTGTTCCGGCGCTGCATTTCTTGCATCAGCAAAAAAATCTGTCAGCAATGCACTGCACGCATCTTCCATAATACCACAATAATATTCTGTCCTGTGCAGGGAATTCGGACTATCAAGATACTGTCCGCAGGACACAACACATCCGCCCTGCCTGTTGTAAGCGCCAAAATATAACCGCCGCAGCCGCGCCTGTAAAATCGCGCCGCAGCACATTGGACAAGGTTCCAGCGTCACATAAATATCACAATCCGAAAGCCGCCAATCCTGAAGTTTTTGACTGGCCGCAAAAATTGCCGCTGTCTCAGCATGATACAGGGGATTCTTTTTCGTTTCCCGCAAATTATGCGCCCGTGCAATAATCCTCCCGTTTCGCACAATCACTGCGCCAACCGGCACCTCGCCGCAGGCGGCTGCCTTTTTCCCTTCTTCAATTGCCGCTTTCATAAAAGGATTCTGCACAATGCTCACTCCGTCCAAATCAAAACCCGGCCCGAACACGCAATCAGAAAATACGGCCGGTGTTTTTGAACCTTTTCGTATTCACAATAAAAACACGACAAAATCCCTACATAGGTCTATGTAGGGAAAGACGCTCTTTTCTCCTTTTATTTCTGGATAAAGGCATCCAAATCATTCAAAAGCGCATCACAGTCATCGCTGTGAACTTCAACTTTAATCGGTTTGGTCAAATCCAGGCTGAAAATGCCCATAATGGATTTTGCATCAACCACGTATCTACCGGATGTCAAATCAATTTCATAGTCATATTTGGTGACCATGTTGACAAAATTTTTCACATCATTGATTGAACTCAACACGATTGTAAATTCTTTCATTTCACTTACCTCCAGATGAATTTTGCCGGCATAGAAAAAAATGCCGTTTTTACTCTTAAATTATACATTTTTTTCTGTGAATAGTCAATCAAAATTTATATAATTATTATATAATTTTCCTGCGCATTCTTTATGCAAGTTTCCAATCAAAACAAACATCCCCGGCAAAAAGGCATCCCTTCTGCCAAAAAACCGTGGAAATACCGAAAAAACTGCAAGCCGGCAGTTTTTTATCTTCTCTTATATTTTTCCCAAATTTTCTCAAAGGCAACCGGATTTTGTGAAAAAATTCCAATGCGTTTTTTTCTCTTCCTCACCTGCCTGCCGATATTTTTATTTTTTATAGAAAATATCCGCCGTTTTTTATCCGGAAAATTAGATATATTTTTTCTTGCATTCAACCATTAAAAATTATATAATAATCTTATCATTTTTTTAACGTTTGAAATACACAACAAAAAACCAATTATTTTACAAAATGGGCAAGGATGTGACAAAAATAACAGTTCAGTTCATAACACTCGGATGCAAAACCAATATTTATGAAAGCGAGGCAATGGCCCAGCTTTTCCGTACTGCCGGATATACCATCTGCCAAAAAGGTGAAAAAGCCGACGTTTATGTCATCAACACCTGTACCGTCACCGGTACAGGCGCACAGAAATCCCGGCAGCAAATCCGCCGCGCCCGTAAGGAAAATCCCGATGCAGTGATTGCCGTCTGCGGCTGTCTTGCCCAGACAGAACACGAAAAAATCAAATTCCTTGGCGCAAACCTTGTTATTGGCAACAAATACCGCAGCCAAATTGTCGAACTTGTCCGGCAAACCGCCAAAGATACCATCTTGGACAAGGTGGAGGACATTTCTAAAGAGCACAACTATGAAGAGCTTGCCATTACCAGCGGCCAAAGCCGCATACGGGCAAATGTAAAAATTGAAGATGGCTGCAACAACTTCTGTTCCTATTGTATCATCCCATATGCCCGCGGCCCTGTCCGCTCCCGCAGCCTTGACAGCATAAAAGCCGAAGCGGAAAGCCTGGCCGCCGCAGGATATAAAGAACTTGTGCTTACCGGTATTCATATCGGTTCCTTTGGAAAAGATAAAAACGATGGAAAAACTTTAATCGACGTCATTGAAACTGTCTGCACAGTCAAAGATATCCTTCGTGTGCGCCTTGGCTCTATCGAACCTGTCATCATCACCGAAGAATTTGTCCGCCGTGCCCAACAGCTCCCGGCCCTTTGTCCCCAATTTCATCTGGCCCTGCAAAGCGGCTGCGATGCAACCCTGAAACGGATGAACCGGCACTACACCACCGATGATTTCCGCCATGCTGCACAGCTTCTTCGTACCCATATTCCGGATGCCGCCATCACAACCGATTTAATGGTTGGTTTTCCCGGAGAGACTGAGGAAGAATTTAACAGTTCCTATAATTTCTGCAAAGAAATTGGTTTTTCCCAAATGCACATCTTTAAATATTCCATCCGGGAAGGCACCCGGGCAGCTATTATGGAAAATCAGGTGCCTGAAACCGAAAAAGACCGGCGCAGTCATCAGATGCTGACCCTTGCAGAGAATATGAAACGCGCTTTTTATCAACACTATATAGGAAAACCCCTGGAGGTAATTCTGGAACAGAGGGACAAATCCGGTCTGTTCCATGGCAACACCAGAAACTATATGGATGTTCTGGCGGACTGCCGTGCAAACCCCGGCGACATATGCACGGTTATCCCCTCTGCATATCAAAACGGACGCCTGATCGCCCATGAGAAAACGGAAGGAGAATAAACAAATGAAAGATGGATTTGTCAAAGTGGCCGCCGCAACCCCAAAGGTAAAGGTGGCCGCCGTCGCTTATAACACACAGCAAACCCTTGCCATGATTCAAAAAGCCGCACAGAACGGGGCAAAATTAATCGTCTTCCCCGAACTTGGGCTGACCGCATATACCTGCGGCGACCTGTTCAACCAGGGCGCCCTGATTGAACAGGCAAAACAAGGGCTTCTGGCCCTCTGCCGGAAAACAGCAAATCTTGATATTTTAAGCGTCGTTGGCCTACCACTTTCAGTGGACGGCAAACTGTATAACGTGGCCGCTTTCATCAAAGAGGGTAAAATTCTCGGGTTTGTTCCCAAATCCAACCTGCCTAATTATGGTGAATTCTATGAACAGCGGCATTTCAACACCACATCACGGATGCTGGATGTCATCTGGGACGGCAAAGAAATCCCCATGGGGACGGACTTGATTTTCTGTGCCAAAGAAGAAGACCGCCTGCGCATCGCCTGTGAAATTTGCGAAGACCTTTGGATTTCCGCACCGCCGTCCGGACGCCATGCCCAAAACGGCGCCACCGTTATGGTCAATCTTTCGGCCAGCGATGAGAGCATTGCCAAATCTTCTCTGCGCCGCGATTTGGTCAAAATCCAATCGGCAAAATGTATCGCGGCCTATCTCTATGCAAATGCCGGCGCCGGCGAATCCACCACCGACATCGTCTTTGCCGGCCACAACATGATTTATGAAATCGGAGAGCCTCTTGCTGAATCCGAACTCTTCAGCGAGGGGATCATCTATGCGGATATTGACCTTGACCGCATCATTTTAGAACGCCGGCGGCAAAGCACATTCCAGACAGCGGAAGACCCCAGATACCGCCGCATATATTTTTCAACAAAAAAAGAAGAGACACATCTGACGCGGTATTTTACGCCGCATCCCTTCGTCCCCCACAACGCCCATGACCTCCATGAACGCTGTGAAGAAACTTTTTTAATTCAGGTACACGGGTTGAAAAAACGGCTGTCCCACATCGGAACCCCAACCGTCACCCTGGGTATTTCCGGCGGGCTGGACAGCACCCTTGCCCTTTTGGTCACCGCAAAAGCATTTGACCTTCTGAATATACCGCGTGACGGAATCATTGCCGTCACTATGCCTTGTTTCGGCACCACCAGCCGGACTTATCAAAATGCGGTAAACATGATAAAAAGCATCGGTGCATCTTTCCGGGAAATCAATATCAAAGAAGCAGTCACCCAACATCTGCACGACATTGGCGCCAGCCTTGACGATCACGATACCACCTTTGAAAATGCCCAGGCACGAGAACGCACCCAGGTTTTGATGGACATTGCCAACAAAACCGGCGGCATTGTCATCGGCACAGGAGATCTTTCGGAACTTGCCATGGGTTTCGCCACCTATAATGGTGATCATATGTCCATGTACGGCGTCAATGCCTCTGTCCCCAAAACCCTTGTCCGGTTCCTGGTGCAGTATGTGGCGGATCAAAGTGACGCAAAGCTGAAAGCAACGCTGTACGATGTATTGGATACACCGGTAAGCCCGGAACTTCTTCCCCCGGAAGAAAACGGGAACATCGCCCAGCAGACCGAAAATATCATCGGCCCCTATGAACTCCATGATTTCTTCCTCTATCATATGGTGCGGCACGGATTTTCCAAAGATAAAATTGCACGGATGGCGGCCCACGCCTTTTCCGGCGACTATACGCCGGAAACCATCCAGAAATGGTTGGATATTTTTATGCGCCGTTTCTTTAACAATCAGTTCAAACGCTCCTGTCTGCCGGACGGCCCCAAAGTGGGCAGTGTTTCCCTTTCTCCCCGTGGTGATTGGCGTATGCCCAGCGACAGTGTCAATATTTATACCGAATCGGATGAAGGCCTGCTATAACCCAAATTTCTTCCGCCGTATGCAGCGCATCGTCGCCATAGGGCGGAACCGTTCAGACATTTATTAAAAAATCTGAAAGCATATGGCATAGGCCATCAAGAATCCTTATCTTTATCCTGCACGGATACGGATTCATCATTTATTGTTCCTCCGGAGCACAGCGGCAATGGACAGCTGTACACGAAAGCATTACCGCGTACAGCTGCGTACAAATTATCCTTATTGATTTTTTCTGATTTCCACCCGGAAACATATACGATTCCCTTCATCTCTTGCCAATCCCTTCCCTGCGGCAAGAGAAATTCTCTCTTAAATGCCGGTACAGGGCGGCGGAACGGAGATTATTATGATACAAGTCACCATCGTACTCAGCAAAACCGAATGCCTGGACGTCTTAATGTATGAACTTGCGCAAAATGGTATCACCGGCGCCACCATTCTGGATAGCAGCGGAATGATCCGCTCACTGCACAACAATACAGATACCTTCCCCTTTATGTCTTCTATCCGTGAAATCCTGGATATGGACAACACCGGAAGCAAAACCATCTTTTTGATTGCCACAGAGGAACAGGTCAAAACCATCTCTGAAGTGGTCAACCGCGTTACCGGCGGCCTTCAGCATTCCAACACCGGGATTTTATTCTGTACGCCGGTCCTCTATATCGAAGGCCTGCACAAGGACAAAGAATAACCTTTACCTCTTTGCCGAAGTTCGCAAAAAAAACGAATTTCTTCCGCTGAATACGGCATATAAATCATAACAGAACACAAAATTTAATCAAAATAAGGAGCAAAAAATGCAGTATCGAACAGACCCCAAAAGCGGCAGCAAAATCTCCGTCCTGGGTTTTGGCTGTATGCGGTTTACCAAACGCGGAAAAGGCATTGACCAGGCCAAAGCTGAAGAGGAAATGCTGACGGCAATTGAAGGTGGTGTCAACTATTTTGATACCGCCTATATCTATCCGGGAAGTGAAGTCTGCCTTGGCAGGTTCCTCGCCAAAGGTTATCGCAGCAAAGTTTATATCGCCACCAAACTCCCCCATTATTTTATCAAATCCATCCGGGACGCCGACCGGATTTTTGAAGAAGAATGCCGCCGGCTGCAAACGGAATATATTGACTATTATCTGATACACATGCTTACCGATACTGCGGCGTGGCAGCGGCTTCTGTCCCTTGGCATCGAAGATTGGATTGCTGAAAAAAAGGCACAGGGACGCATCCGGCAGATCGGATTTTCCTATCACGGCGGCACAGGTGAATTCCTCAAATTAATTGACGCCTATGACTGGGATTTCTGTCAAATCCAGTTTAATTATCTGGACGAACACAGTCAGGCAGGGCTGCGCGGTCTTCGTTACGCCGCCCAAAAAGGTCTTCCTGTCATCGTAATGGAGCCGCTCCGGGGCGGAAGGCTTGCGGACGGCCTGCCTCAGGGGGCAAAAAAGATTCTGGCAGATGCCTTCCCGGGCCGGACTCCTGTGGATGCCGCTCTGCGCTGGATATACAACCATCCGGAAGTCACCTGTGTTCTCTCCGGCATGAACGACATCCGGCAGGTGCAAGAAAATCTGCACACAGCGGACAGTGCATCCGCCAATGCCCTCACCGCAGACGAACTTGCCGTCTTTGACGCGGTGAAAGAGGAACTACATAAAACCGTACGTATTGCCTGTACCGGATGCGGCTATTGTATGCCCTGTCCCAGCGGGGTTGACATTCCGGTTTGTTTTCGGTGCTATAATGAAAAATATATCGACAATTGGTTCACCGCTATGAAAGAATATGTGATGTGTACCACCCTTCGCCAAAAGAAAACCAATGCCGGAAACTGCATCGGCTGCGGCAAATGCGAACAGCACTGCCCCCAGGGAATCCCCATCCGCCGGGAACTCAGGCAGGTGCAGAAAGAGCTGGAGAGGCTCCCCTTCCGCCTTGCCGGTTATGCCGCAAAACTCACAAAGTTTTGATTCCCGGATTGCTTTCGCAGATTGGGGAAGACAAGCGTTTATGAACATCTGAAATACAAAACCATACCATCAGAAATAAATCTGCATTATTACAAATTATCATTGCAAACAATAGGTATGCAGAAAAAAATAAATCTTGAGGTGAGAAAATGACATTAAAAGACATCCGCTGCGGCAGTGCAGCCACGGTGATAAAACTCAATGGCGAAGGCGCCCTTCGACGGCGGATTATGGACATGGGCATCACCAAAGGAACCAAACTTTCGGTCGTCAAGGTGGCCCCGTTGGGGGATCCCATCGAGATTTCGGTGCGGGGCTATTCGCTGTCGCTCCGGAAAGAAGATGCCGCATTGATTGAAGTATCCGCAGAAAATGAAGACGGGGACAGGTGAATTTTATGAAAAAACAGCCCAAAACCAACGCCATTCGGATACTGGAAAAGCAAAATATCCCCTTTGAAGCAATTTATTATGAAAGTGACGGATTTATGGACGGCGTTTCTGTTGCGAACAAGCTGGGGCAGAATCCGGCACAGGTTTTCAAGACGCTGGTTACGGTGGGAAAGAGCAGAGAACACTATGTCTTTGTCATTCCTGTTGCCGAGGATTTGGATCTGAAAGCTGCCGCCGCCTGTGTCGGCGAGAAATCGGTTGAAATGATTCACGTCAAGGACATTACCGCTGTCACCGGATATATCCGCGGCGGATGCAGTCCCATCGGCATGAAAAAGCAGTTTAAAACGGTGGTTGACCAATCTGCTCTGGGATTTGATCAAATTGTTTTCAGCGGCGGACAGCTGGGCGTTCAAATCAAGATGCGCCCCACTGACCTCCAAAACATAGGAAACGTGACATTTCATCCAGTGTGCAAGCGTGACGCTTGACCCAATGCGCGGATGACATAAGTGGAAAAACCTTCTACCAAGTGCCGCGGATTCCGTAGGGGCGACCCTATGTGGTCGCCCGAATTAATTTTTGGCATCTGCCAAAATGAGCGATAAAGGGCGTGTTCTGACGTCGCGTGGTCGCCCGGAAACGTGACGTTTCATCCAATGCGCGACTGTGCCGAGAGGAAAAACATTTTACCGATTGCCGCGGACGTCGTCGGCGCACGGCGTATTTGCTCGGTTTTCCTGCGAAAAACCTTCGCCTTGGGCGCCGGCGCCTCCTCTTTCCCACAAAACGCACTGCGTTGGCGTTTTGCGGGAGCCATTTGCGGACTTCGTAGGGTTCCCGCAAAAGCTCTGCTTTTGTGGGATATAGGAAGAACCGCCAAAGAAGCGATGCTTTTCCTTTAGGAAAAGCGAGCTAAATATGGCGTGTTCTGACGCTGTGGGAGCCCTGCCCTACGATGTCCGTGATGCTAGACATATATTTGTAATTTGCGGATGACCCGTGCGTCCACCGTAGGGGCGACCCTATGTGGTCGCCCGGAAACGTGCGCAAGCGTGACGCTTGTCCCAGTGCGCGGATGATACGAGAGGAAAAACATTATACCGAGTGCCGCGGATTCCGTAGGGGCGACCCTATGTGGTCGCCCGGAAACGTGCGCAAGCGTGACGCTTGTCCCAGTGCGCGGATGATACGAGAGGAAAAACATTATACCGAGTGCCGCGGATTCCGTAGGGGCGACCCTATGTGGTCGCCCGGAAACGTGCGCAAGCGTGACGCTTGACCCGGTACGCGGATGATACGAGTGGAAAAACCTTCTACCAATTGCCGCGGATTCCGTAGGGACGGGGTTCTACTCCGTCCGGTGTAATCCACATTTCGGATTGTCCGCCGTAGAGGCGACCCCACGTGGTCGCCCGAATCAATGTGTTAAATTTCATTTCGAAACTTTGCTATAACGAAACCCTCCCCATTGGGGAGGGTTTTCGCTTTTATATTTAAACAACAAATCTTCGTCTTACTTTTATCTTTGCTTCTATCTTTCCCGGTTCAGTATTTCCTCCAGTTCTTCCAGCTTCATGCTTGTCTGCCGTCCAATTTTTGCACCCAGCAAAAGCCCTATTTCAAAGTATACCTCCATATATTCTTC
>CAJTWN010000006.1:0-77411 GCA_910580105.1 uncultured Clostridia bacterium
TCCTTCTTTTATTTTACTAAACGTATAGGTGACAAAAAGTAACTATGCGGCTTGGTGAATGTGTTATATCTTTTTTATCACACAAGAGCGGCGCGTCGAAGGATGGTCAAAGATGTTCAGCTTTCCTGAGGGAAAGCCTCATTTAGAGACCAGTTTCTCCTTTTCCCACAAAAGCAAAGCTTTTGCCGGATCCCTTAAAAAGAAAGAATACGCCATGCGGCTCGGTGAATGTGATATATCTTTTTATCGCACGAGAGCGGCAATCGGTGGTATATCTTGTAGCACGCTAGACCAATAGCTTATTTTTGAGAATTTCGAAAAGATTTACTTATTGCAAAACCGACATTTTTCTTCTTAATGAATGTTGAATTATACAACCAATATATCCTATCCGCTTCTTTCTGGGTATAGTTGACTTTTTGAATAGAGGTATGATAGAATTAATAAAATATATTGGTTGTATAAGTGTAAAATTATTTAAGGAGGGTGAAGATGCAGCAAAAAACATTGGATTTTTTGAGAAAAATAGTTACAATTGTTTTGGCATGCCTTATGTTGGTTGTTATGCTGCCTTCGGGTTGGCTGTTCCGAAATCATTCATCCACAAATAATTTGGATTATGTGCAGAAAGTATATCCATCTTATACTGCATTTGTGGACAGTACAGACACTTCTATATCCGGTAATCGTATAGACCCTGGTATATTATGGGTTGGAGAAGGAAGAGAAGGATATTTACAATTTTCACTGGCAGATGTTCATCCGGGCAAGGATGCAAATTTGACCTCGGCAAAGCTTCGTCTTACAGTAATATCAGGTGCAGGTCAGTTTCCCCGTGAAATTCAGGCGGCACAAGTTAAAAACAATAATTGGAATTTATCTATGACTTATGGTACCAGACCCCAGGGCGAAGAAATGCTTTTAACAGCCGTGAAAGAGATTGAAGGGGCAGGATCAATTTTAGAAATTGACATTACAAATGCAGTACAAAATTGGATAGTATCAGGTGAAAAGATCGTGACTTTGCATTTGTATGGTGGCGAAAAGGGTGAGACAGCTTTTGCATCTGAAAGAAATAAGGACAGTGCGCTGCATCCATACCTGAAACTTCTTTGGGGAAATGCCGTTGATACGGATCCTGCCACCGCAGAAAAAACAAAGGCATCTGATATGGTATTTGTGTCTTCTGTGGAACCGGATGTTTCCGGTATTTCAATGGTTGAAAAAAATAATGGTGTTTTGAAGGTAGATAACGAAGAGACGGCATATGTCAAATTTAATATGATACGAGAGAATATCCGTGGTGCTGTGTCGAAAGCAACCTTGATATTGTATGCAGAAAAGACAGAAGAAAATGCAATTCTTGTACCCTCTTTGCTGGAGAACAGTCAATGGAACCAATTGATGAATTATCAGAACCGTCCGCAGGGAAGAAAGGAACCGTTTGGGAGTTACCGTGTGGAATTTGGAAAGTTTGCATTGGATGTGACGCAGGCGGTGAGTGAACAATTTCAAAATAATGCAGATGCAATTACATTTATTTTGGAAGGTACGGGAAATATGGTATTTTCCGGTGCGAAGGCTGATAAAAAAGAGCAAAGACCATATTTGCTGATTGAAACTTCTGAAGATCCTAACGTGATTGCCGTCCATGAAACAATGGTTAATTTGCTGAAAAATAATTTAACCGCCGATAATGTCACCAGTGATTTGCGCGGCAGTTATACTGCAAATGCCGGGGCGCGGGCAACTGTGGATTGGCAGGTCTATGATGCAGTAACAGGGGAAAAAAATAGTATGTATATTGCAGTTAATGGTGGTGTGACAAGGCCAAAATGGTTTGAAGGAGAAAAGAAACTGCGCGCAGTGGCCAATATACAGTCCGGGACCTGTCAATTAAAGCGTACGTTGGTGTTGACGCTGCCGCCGGAAACAGAGCCTGTTATAGATACAAGCCATTTGACCGATACGGTTTTGATTGGTGATGAAAAGAGTGAAACAGAACAAGGGTTTGATTATGTTCGGGGAAGCAGAGCAAAGACACGAAATGTGAAGGGAACGGAATATACTTATCGTACGCTGGGAAAAGATGGCGCTATGGTTATCAATTTGAAATGTAATCCTGAAAAGATAAATACTTTGTATGTGAAATTATGGGATGATGATGTGGATACGGGCAATTGGTTTTTTTGTGATCCGAACCTTGGCACGATTGATCCTGCTGCCGGCCCGGAAAATAAAGATGAGCTTTGGATTCCTATGGAGCTGCGGACATCAAATATTGAAAGAGATGCAGAGGGCTTTGTTTATGCCTCTTTCACTGTGCCGGAGAGTTATACCAAGGGAAAGAATTTTGTTAGTATTCGTTTGATTCGAACCGGCGGAACGGATGAAAATAAAGGTTTGTTTAAACGATTGGATGAGGGACGCGGGATTTATTCGGTTACGCTGAAAAGTGAATAGAAGGGACTAGGCAGAGATGTGTCTTGTTCTTTGACACCAAAAGTTCAGTATTTATCAGAATTTTTTATAATTTGAAAGGCTATCCGCGTGGATAGCCTTTTATATTAATATTATATTGTGTTTTTGAAATTTCTTTTAATATGTTGCTTTAAAACAAGATTCATGTAATAAGAAAAATTGCGATTATTTTGTTCAGCTAAATATTTTATTTTTTTAATTACATTGGAATCTAATGTAATTCTAATTTTTTCTTTTAAAGGCTTATCTATAGTTATCCCCTCAAAAATAATATACCACAAATTTATAGTTCATCAGGTCATAGCCCTTGCAAAAGAAGGCGTACAGGAATTCTATACCGGAAATCAAGGCAATTTTGACGCAGTGGGTATCCATGCCGTGGCGGAGGTAAAAAGGAATTTCTTAATCTCAAAGTATATTGGCCTGCGGCTTATTATTCTGAAGTACAGAATTGGAAAGAGTATAAACACCCGGTAATTGACGAAATTCTCTTTGAGGATGGCCTATCCAAAAGCAGCGTATACTGTACTTAACCCCTGGATATTTTGTCATATCTTATGTAACCGTGCCCTTTGGCGGCGCTTTTCGTGCCCTAAAATATGCCGAAAATCAAAAGAAAAAAATTTTTTATCTTGGCGGCTAGAAAAAATTCTGGAAAAAATTGGTATTCTGTCATCCGGTGCCGAAAGAGGGCTTGCAGCGGCCTTTCTGTGTACAATATGTCGATGAAAAATCTTTGCAATAATACAATATCTTGTGGTATAATGAAAAAAACAAAAGAAAGTCAAGGTGAAAAAAATGGTTACTGATTATACTGCAAAAAGTAGAGTACGTGAAATTGAACGTGAAGATATGATAACAGAGAATATGGCGGCGGATAAAAGCAAAAATTTTACATATTGCGGAGAAAATAAGACGATTCCAATCAGCAGTATTCAGTCAAATCCCCACCAGCCGCGGTTGGACATGGACGAGACGGCTTTAAAAGAATTGGCGCGTTCAATTGAGGAATATGGATTGATGCAGCCTATTACAGTTCGGCGACTGGCCCCCTTTTCTTATGAGCTGATTGCCGGAGAGCGGCGGCTTACTGCCTGCAAATCGCTGGGCATGACCTATATCCCGGCGATTGTCATGTCAGCTTCAAGTACAGACAGCGCAATTTTGGCGCTGGTGGAAAATATTCAGCGTGAAAATTTAAATTACATTGAAGAGGCGGAGGCATTTGCAAATCTGTTGAATGAACATAATCTGACCCAAGAGGAGCTTGCCTATAAGCTGGGAAAGAGTCAATCCACCATAGCAAACAAAATCCGTATTTTAAAATTGTCACCCAAAGTGCGGGAGATACTGGCAGAACACAATCTGACGGAGCGCCATGCCCGTGCACTTCTGCGGCTGCCTGATGAAAACAGGCGGTTGAAGGCGCTGCGGATCATCGTTGAAAAAAATTTGAATGTATCAAAGACGGAAACGCTGATAGACCGGATTTTGCAGGGAAGTAAAAAGCAGAAAAAAGAGATGAAAAATCTGCGGGTATTTAAAGATGTACGGATTTTTACAAACACAATCCGGCAGGCAGTGGATATGATGCGAAAATCAGGAATTGAGGCCAAAGCGAATAAGAAAGAGACGCCGGATAGTATTGAGTATACCATTGTAATTCCAAAACCGGAAGAAGAGAAGAATTAAAGTCCCCGTTTGGGGACTTTCAGATGATTGAAAAAGTTAAATTTTCTATCTGTTGGGCAAAATTTTTCTTTAAATACATTGCCCAAAGTTCATCGTTCTGCCTTCCAAACTATGGCGGCAATGTGACAAAATCTTGCGCAAACCTGTTTATCAATATATTTAAAGTCTCCGTGCGGAGACTTTTATTTTTTTCTGTTGAAATAAGCGGTATAACAAATTTTATTGTAAAATCAATCATATAAGACTTGCAAAATATAAGAAAAAGAGTATAATTAGAAACAACAATAAATCAATCTTTTGGTGATGGATTGAAATAAACAAAGGCGTTATATGATTGGTTATGGGGGATTGTGGCGAATGCCGCCGGTATTTTCTATAGCTTTGAAGGCGCGGCGAAAAGCGGGAGGAAAAGTGATGAGAAAAGTTGAAGCGGTTATTTTTGATTGGGATGGAACTATGGTGGATTATGGCGGATTTGCCCCAACAGATGCTTTGGCCCGGGTTTTGAAAACATATGGGGTTACATTGCCGGGCGAGCGGATGCGGTTGTCGGTGGAACGGTGTACGATTGAAGGCATTGATTCGGTTATGCAGGAGGCAGATGTTAACAAAGCGTGGAAGAAGAAATATGAACGGAGACCGGATCGGAAGTGTTTGGAAGAAATATTTGAAAGCGTTCAAACACAGTTGAGAACAAGTGTGAAAAATATGACCGAGCCGCTGCCCTATGTCTTGGATACGATAGAAATATTGCGTAAGAAGGGCATAAAAATTGGTGCAACAACGAATTATACGCCTGAAACCATAAAAGGTCTGCAATCCGCAGCAAAAAAGAATGGTTTGCAGCCTGATTACAGTGCTTGTACTGAGGGAAACAGGCGGCCTTACCCTTATATGATATTTGAAAATATAAAACATTTGGGAATTCAGGCGGTGGAAAATGTCATAAAAATTGGGGATACGGTTTTGGATGTTAAAGAAGGAAAGAACGCCGGCGTATTTACAATTGGTGTGGTGGAAGGCAGCGCTGAAATGGGGATTTCAAAAGCAAATTATGAGGTTTTGCCTGCTGAAAAACGGTATGAATTATCCCGGAAGGTTGAAGGAAAGTTTAAGAAAGCCGGGGCCGATTTGGTTGTTACAAACTTAAGAGAGCTTCCGGATGCGATTCGTCTGATTCAGAAGATATAGCCGGAAAATAACGAAAGCTGCATTGTATAAAAACACTGCAAAACCAAAGGATTTCCTATATGGTAAAAGGCACCTTATGTACCATTTGGCATAGGATAATTGTGGAGGTGATTTTTGCATGTTAGCAGAATATGATGCAATTGCTTACATAAAAGGCGGGGATGAATATCCCGGACTTTATGGAACGGTCAAATTTCGCGGGGTGTCCAATGGGACATGGGTAGATGCCGATATCAAAGGGCTTCCCGCATACCAAAGAGGAGATGAGACGACACCGCAGATTGGTCCCCATGGATTCCATATCCATAATGGTTCCTGCGGCGGTCTGGATTTTTCTGAGGCAGATGGTCATTTTAATCCTGATAATCAACATCATGGAAATCATAAGGGGGACTTTCCTGTTTTGTTCTCCAATGATGGAATGGCTAAAATGATGTTTTTTACAAATCGGTTTAAACCGGAGGATGTAATCGGGAAAGCGGTGGTCATTCACAAGTCTCCCGATGATTTTCGGACAGACCCGGCAGGCGACAGCGGTGATAAAATTGCCTGCGGCGAAATTGTAAAAGAATAAAGAAGGATCTGAAACAGGCAGAGGGAACAGCATGGCGAAATAGGA
The DNA here is from genome assembly GCA_910580105.1 of uncultured Clostridia bacterium. Classification (GTDB taxonomy): domain Bacteria; phylum Bacillota; class Clostridia; order Monoglobales; family Monoglobaceae; genus CAJTWN01. The sequence goes on from CAJTWN010000006.1 coordinate 5,984, forward strand.
TCTGCTTTCGGTTGCAATCATTACTATAAGAATATCCGCGTTTGATCAGAAATAGATTTTATGCAAAATGCCGAAAGGGATGGGCGTGTTTTCTCAAAAAAATTTGACAAATCTTTGAATAGATAGTATAATCTGTGCATAAGAAACAGCAAGGCGCTGTGAGTTTGTGGCTCGTAGCGCCTTTTTGTATTAGGGTTTGAGAGGGGATGTTTGGATGACCAAGATGGACGAGATCTTTGGGTGTAAGGTGTTTAATGATACCATTATGCGGGAACGGCTGCCCAAAGATATTTATAAAAAAGTCATGATGACCAAAATGGAGGGCAAGCCGCTGACCAAAGAGGTGGCCGATGTGGTGGCCAATGTTATGAAGGACTGGGCGCTTGAAAAAGGGGTTACCCATTTTACCCACTGGTTTCAGCCGATGACCGGAATTACTGCGGAAAAACATGATAGCTTTATTGCGCCGGCTGGCAATGACAAGGTCATTATGGAATTTTCGGGGAAGGAATTGATTAAAGGAGAGCCGGATGCTTCCAGTTTTCCTTCCGGCGGTCTGCGCTCTACGTTTGAGGCGCGGGGTTATACCGCATGGGATCCAACATCCAATGCTTTTATCAAAGACGGAATCCTCTGTATCCCAACCATTTTTTGCTCTTATACAGGAGAAGCGCTGGATAAAAAAACACCGCTGATGCGCTCGATGGAAACCATCAATACCCAGGCGCTTCGTATCCTCCGGCTTTTGGGCCATGATGAAGTTACGCGTGTGACCACTTCGGTGGGGGCTGAACAGGAATACTTTTTGATTGACCGCAAAATGGCGGCAAAACGGAAGGATATTGCCTTTGCAGGAAGGACGCTTTTCGGAGCGGCACCGCCCAAAGGACAGGAGTTGGAAGACCATTATTTCGGCGTTATCCGTCCCCGGGTTGTTGCCTATATGAAAGAATTGGATGAAGAATTGTGGAAGCTGGGCATTTTGGCAAAGACGAAACATAATGAGGCGGCGCCGGCGCAGCATGAATTGGCACCGATTTATGCAACAACAAACATTGCCACAGACCATAACCAGCTGACCATGGAAATTATGAAAAAAGTTGCAGAACGGCACGGAATGAAATGCCTTTTGCATGAGAAACCCTTTGAAGGGGTAAATGGGAGCGGTAAACATAACAACTGGTCGCTTTCGACGGATACCGGAATTAATTTGCTGAATCCCGGCAAAAATCCAGAGCAGAATATTGTCTTTATTACCTTTTTGTGTGCAGTTATCAAAGCTGTGGATGAATATCAGGATCTTTTGCGTGTTTCTGTGGCCACGGCGGGGAATGACCATCGTTTGGGGGCAAATGAGGCACCGCCTGCAATTATTTCCATCTTTTTGGGGGATGACATCACAGAGATGCTGGAGGCTGTGGAAAATGACAGTACATATTTTATAAAGAAAAAATCAACCATGGATATTGGCGTGGAGGCGCTCCCTAATTTTACGAAAGATACTACGGACAGAAACCGGACTTCTCCCTTTGCCTTTACTGGAAATAAGTTTGAGTTCAGAATGCCCGGCTCGTCTTTGTCGGTATCGGGACCCAACTTTATCTTAAATACGGCAGTTGCAGAGGTGTTAAAGGAATTTGCTGATGAACTGGAAGGAAAAGAGGATTTTGATCAGGTTCTTCACCGGCTGCTGCAAAGAACAATAAAGGAACATAAACGGATTATTTTTAATGGGAATAACTATTCGGATGAGTGGTTGATCGAAGCAGAAAAACGCGGTTTGCTGAATCTGAAGAGCGCGCCGGATGCTTTGCCAACCTTTGTTGATGAAAAGAATATCAGACTCTTTACAGAACATGGTATATTTACGCGGCAGGAAATGTATTCCCGTTTGGAAATTTTACTTGAAAATTACTGCAAAGTTCTCAATATTGAGGCGCTCACCATGCTGGAGATGGCACGCCAGGATATTGCCCCGGCTGTTGTTGCCTATTTAAATGAAATCAGCAGTGAAGTTGCAGGGAAGAAGGCGGTTTTTGCCGGAGCATGCTGTGCATATGAAGAAGCGATGATTGAAAAATTGTCACGGCTTTTGGGCGATATGTATGTGGTCACAGAAAAGCTGGACGAGGATCTTACCCAGGCCCATGCCATTGGCGACCGGACCGAATGCGCCAAGTTTTATCGGGATGTTGTTTTTGCCGGCATGAATTCTTTGCGGGAAATTGTGGACAGTATGGAGGTATATACGGCAAAGGAATATTGGCCTATGCCGACATACAGTGATCTTTTGTTTAGTATATAATGCGGGAAAAGACCTCAGTAGAGGTCTTTTCTTATATGAAAGATGTGAAATGGCCGCGAAGAAGGCAATGTCTTTTTCTTTAGCTAAAATTGATATTGACGAATGAAGGGGAACATGATAGTATTATAGTTAAAATATTCATTTCTGTAGTATCATCGGCGAAAAATTTGTTTTGCCGGGATGCTGGATATAGACAGGATGGATGGTATAGATGTGTAAATAAAGAATTGAAAGGGGCATGTGATATGTCAAATTATGATGATAAAGCCGCGGTCATTCTGGAGATGCTGCATAGAGATTGCCGGAAATCTTTGGAAGAGATGGCCACAATGCTGGATATGCAGATGGATGAGATTGCCGGGATCATCGACAGGCTGGAAAAAGACGGCGTTATTATTGGGTACGGAGCCAGAATTAACTGGGATAAGGCCAATGGCGCAAATGTTGTCACGGCCTATATCGAAATTAAGGTTACGCCCCAAAGAGACCAAGGATATGACCGGATCGCAGAACGGATTTATCAGTACCCGGAGGTAAAGGCCGTCAATTTGATGAGCGGTGCCTATGATTTTGGAATTACGGTGGAGGGAAAAAATATCCGGGATGTGTCGCTGTTTGTATCAGAACATTTGGCGCCGATGGAGTCTATCGTTGGAACGGCAACCCATTTTGTATTGAAGCGTTATAAATACGATGGTGTTGTATGCAGCAAACCTGAAAAAGACCGCAGGGAGGTTATATCAATATGAGTTTAAATATCAAAGGATTGTTAAATTCCACCGTCCGCGATATTCCGCCTTCCGGTATCCGGAAGTTTTTTGACATCGCGGCAGAGATGGAAGACGCAATCTCGCTGGGGGTGGGGGAACCGGACTTTGTCACCCCATGGCATATACGTGATGAGGGGATTTATTCTCTGGAAAAGGGATATACCCACTATACCTCCAATGCTGGATTGAAAGAATTACGCGTCGAGATTTGCAATTATCTGCGCCGGAGATTTGACATTTCTTATGACCCGATGACGCAGACCATTGTTACGGTGGGGGGAAGCGAGGCGATTGATTTATTTATCCGGTCTGTTGTTGAGCCGGGAGATGAGGTCTTAATCCCAGAACCCAGTTTTGTGTGTTATAAGCCGATCACTGCCCTGGCAGGCGGCGTTCCGGTTTCCATTGTGACAAAAGCCGAAAATCAGTTTCGCCTGACAGCAGAAGAACTGAAAGCGGCGATTACACCAAAGACAAAGGTGTTGGTGCTTCCGTTTCCAAACAATCCGACCGGTGGTGTAATGCGCCGGGAGGATTTGGAGGCGATTGCTGATGTCCTGCGGGGAACAGATATTTTGGTGTTAGCAGATGAAATTTATGGAGAACTTACATATGGAGCGCAGCGTCATGTTTCGATTGCATCTATCCCTGAAATGTATGAGCGTACGGTGTTGGTAAGCGGATTTTCCAAAGCCTATGCAATGACCGGATGGCGGCTGGGGTATGCCTGCGGACATCCGGATTTGATCAAGGCGATGACAAAAGTGCATCAGTTTGCCATTATGTCTGCGCCGACAACAGCGCAGTATGCGGCGATTGAAGCCTTAAAAAACGGGGACGAGGATATTGAGCGGATGAAAGCGGAATATGACCAGCGGCGGCATGTGATGGTCAGAGGATTTAACGATATGGGTCTTTCTTGTTTTGAACCGCTGGGAGCATTCTATACATTTCCGTCAATTCAAGGTACGGGAATGCCATCGGCAGAATTTTGTGAAACGCTGCTGTATGAAAAAAAGGTGGCGGTTGTTCCCGGAACCGCCTTCGGAGAAAGCGGTGAAGGGTTCATCCGATGTTCATATGCTTATTCAATTGATAATATAAATGAGGCGTTGAACCGAATTGAAGCTTTTGTGAAACACAGATAGAAATACAATCAGACAGTCAGCCATGTTTGTGGCTGGCTGTTTTTTTGTATGAAGAACCAAAATCGGACAATCGCATAAAATGATGATAAGCCGTACAACGGTATGCTGATCGGGGAGGAAATTCAATGATAACACTCAGTCTATGTATGATCGTAAAAAATGAAGAAGAGGTTTTGGGGCGGTGTCTTGCTTCTGTGGCAGATATTGCAGATGAAATTATCCTCGTGGATACGGGTTCCGTGGATCAGACAAAAGAAATTGCAAAGCAGTATCAGGCGAAAATATTTGATTTTCCCTGGTGTGATGATTTTTCTGCAGCACGGAATTTTTCGTTTTCCAAGGCAACTTGTGCATATAGCATGTGGCTTGATGCTGACGATGTACTATTGCCGGAAGACCGTGAACGGCTGAAACAGCTGAAAAAAACACTTTCGGAAGATGTGGACATGGTAATGCTGCCCTATGCAGCGGCAGTTGATGCACAAGGAAAGCCGACATTTGTATATGATCGGGAAAGAATTGTAAAAACAGGAAAATTCCGATGGGAAGGCGAGGTCCATGAAGCTATTGTTCCATCCGGGCATGTGATTTATGCGGATGTCACAGTTACCCATCGAAAGATAAAACCGGCAGATGGTGATCGGAATCTTCGAATATTTGAAAAGAAAATAGCTTTGGGCAAACCGCTGTCCGCCCGCGAAAAGTATTATTATGCACGGGAACTATATTACCATGGCCGCTTCCGCGATGCGGCAGATATGTTGATTATATTTTTGCAGTCGGGAGAAGGATGGCGGGAAAATGAAATCGATGCTTTTCGCGTGCTCTATCGGTGTTATCAGTCGATGGGAAAGGAAGAACAGGGTGTTTATGCCCTGTTTGCCACATTTTCCAAAGACCTGCCCCGTGCAGAGGTTTGCTGCGAACTGGGACAGTATTTTTTTAATAAAGGTGATTATAAAAAGGCCATTTATTGGTATGAGACAGCCCGAAAATGCGATGAACCTGTTCATTCAGGTGCATTTATAGAACATGAAGCCTATGGTTATCTGCCGTGTATTTGGCTTTGTGTATGTTATGACCGGCTTGGCGATTATCAGACGGCGAAAAAATATCATGTCATGGCAGCAGAATATCATCCGGATGCTCCGGAAGTGAAAAATAATCAGGAGTATTTTAATCGGCTTCAAACATCTGAGGAGAAGGAGCAAATAATATGAGTTATAGTAGTCAATATAATTTTGGAAGTTCTGGATTTTGCAGCAGATGCGGCAAAAATCCGTGTATTTGTGGACATGCAGCAGGCTGTGCTTGCGGGTCAGGCTGTTGTTGCCCTCCAACTGGTCCGACCGGCCCGACTGGGGCAACTGGTCCGAGGGGAAATACCGGGGCAACGGGTCCACAGGGCATTCAGGGAATCCAAGGTATTCAGGGTGAACCAGGTATAACTGGCCCTACAGGAGCAACCGGCGCAACTGGACCAATCGGTCCAACGGGCCTTCCTGGCGCAACGGGCCCCACTGGCCCGACCGGGCCTACAGGGGCAACGGGAACTGCCGGTGCAACCGGCGCAACTGGACCAACCGGTCCAACGGGCCTTCCTGGCGCAACGGGCCCCACTGGCCCGACCGGGCCTACAGGGGCAACGGGAACTGCCGGTGCAACCGGCGTGACTGGGCCAACCGGTCCAACAGGACTTTCTGGCGCAACGGGCCCCACTGGCCCGACTGGTCCCACAGGGGCAACGGGAACTGCCGGCGCAGCCGGTGTGACTGGGCCAACCGGTCCAACAGGTCTTTCCGGCGCAACGGGCCCCACTGGCCCGACAGGGCCCACAGGGGCAACGGGAACTGCCGGCGCAGCCGGTGTGACTGGGCCAACCGGTCCAACAGGTCTTTCCGGCGCAACTGGCCCCACTGGTCCGACTGGTCCCACAGGGGCAACGGGAACTGCCGGAGTAGCCGGTGTGACTGGGCCAACCGGTCCAACAGGTCTTTCCGGCGCAACTGGCCCCACTGGTCCGACTGGTCCCACAGGGGCAACGGGAACTGCCGGAGTAGCCGGTGTGACTGGGCCAACCGGTCCAACAGGTCTTTCCGGCGCAACTGGCCCGACCGGTCCTACAGGCCCGACAGGGGCAACGGGAACTGCCGGAGTGGCCGGTGTGACTGGGCCAACCGGTCCAACAGGTCTTTCTGGTGTAACTGGCGCAACGGGCCCCACTGGCCCGACTGGTCCCACAGGGCCAACAGGAGCAACAGGGGCCACAGGAGCAACAGGAGCTTCTGTGACGGCAAATAGTATGAGTGCATTAAACACCAATGGTGCCACAATTGCTGTGGTATTGGGCGGTACTCCGGTTCCGCTTCCAAATAATCAAGTGTTGGATGGATTCACTGTTGATGCGGCAAACCAAGTCTTTACTGTTCCGGAAACCGGGACTTATCTAATATCTTATGAGATAAAGACAACGGCTGCTTTATTAATGTCAGCAAGAGTTTTGCGTAATGGAGCGGTGCTTCCGGGGTCAACGGTGACGCCTGCTGTTGCGGTCAATGGATTTTCCAATATGCAGATTGCTGTGTTGGCAGCAGGAGATACGCTGGAGCTCCAGCTTTTCGGTCTTTTGGGTGCCGCTGTTCTTCAAGGAGGAACCGGAGCCGGCTTGAACGTTGTTCGTCTGGCATAGTAATAAAATATGGTGCAATTTCTGAATGCCGGTGGCGGCGAAAATTGTTTTGCAGATACGAAACAGATTTGAGAATTTATTATTAATGCGTTGATATTTTGTATCATGGAAAAGGGGTATGGGAAGCACCTGTACCCCTTTTTATTTTTAAAAGACTTGAAAAAGGAAGTGGAATGGGATAAAATAAAAACAAAGGAGGATGAGGGAATGCAGATGTTAAGAATAATTTTGGACTTGCTTTTTCCGCCGCATTGTGCATTTTGCGGAGTGCTGCTGAAACCGGGAAGCAAAGAGGGGATTTGTGGAGACTGCCGCAATTCCTTATCCTTTTGTGCAACAAAACATTGCTGCGAAAAATGTGGGAAACCAATTGATTTGCCTTACGCGCTGTGCCGCCACTGCAAAAGGTATGAGGTGCAGAATTTCGACCGGATTTGTTCGGTGGTGGTTTATGAGGGAAAAGCGAAAGACGGTATCGTTGCGTTTAAGGGAAATTCATTGGTGGAAAGCGGTGTTGTTTTTGCAGAACTAATAGCCGATATGGTGAAACATACGTATGCCAATCTTCTGTTTGATGGCGTTGTGGCAGTTCCGCCGCGCAGAAAGAGGATGAGAGAAAAGCATTTTGATCAGGCTGGATTTCTTGCCGAACATGTTGCAAAGGGTTTGCATATACCTTATCTCCGGCGGATGCTCTATCAAAAGGAGAACCGCAAGAAACAAAGTGAATTGGATTTTATGGCAAGGTTTGAAAATGTAAATGAGAACTTTGTGGTGCGGAAACCAATGCTTGTTTCGGGTAAGACAATTTTGGTAATAGATGATGTTTGTACGTCAAGGGCAACGTTGAACGAATGTGCGCGGGCACTGAAAATGGCCGGCGCAAAAGAAGTCTATTGTGCAACTGTTGCAACAACTGCATAAATCCCCTTGTTTTGTTTGACAGTATATGGTATACTGAAGCATAATATAATAATTTATCTTTTGTATGAGATGGCTTTTGGTTTGAATAGACGGGCGGGTTATTTTTTCCTGCCTTTTTGAAATGTAATTTTAAATATGAAAAGTTGGAGGATAGAGATATGGAGCTTTATAGTTTGATTCTTGCAGCAGGTGAAGGGAAGCGGATGAAATCCAAAATTGCAAAGCCGCTTCAGCCGGCAGCAGGGAAAGCCCTGGTGGAGTGGGTTTTGGATGCGGCGGAAGGCGCGGGAATAAAAAGGAATGTTGTCATTATCGGGCATAAGGCAGAGGATATGAAAGATTATTTAAAAGATCGGGTGCAGTATGCTTATCAATACGAGCAGCTGGGTACCGGCCATGCAGTTATGCAGGGCATGACTGCAATATCCGAGGAGGAGGGAACCGTTGTAGTATTGTCCGGTGATTCTCCTCTGATGACGGCGGAAACACTGCGTACATGTATAAAGGTACATGAAGAGGAGGGGTGTGCGGCTACTGTGATTACAACAGTGGTTGATGATCCCTTTGGTTATGGACGGATCGTACGCAAAGAGGGAGAAATATGCAGGATAGTGGAGCAAAAGGATACCAATGAAGAGGAAAAGCAGATTTGTGAAATTAATTCCGGAATGTACTGCTTTGATTTGAAGAAGCTGCATTCGGCATTAAAGCGTTTGACCAATGAAAATGCCCAGGGGGAATACTATATCACAGATGTCATTGAAATTTTATTGGGAGATGGTGAAAAGGTCGGAACATATCAGACTGCACTGGAAGAAACCCTGGGTGTCAATGATAAGGTACAGCTTGCGGCTGTGGATGCAATTTTAAACCGCCGTTTGGTGAAGCAGGCAATGTTGGAAGGCGTGACCGTTGTTGACCCGGCAACGACCCGGATTGGCGCCGGTGTAAAGATCGGATGTGACACAGTCATCCAACCCAATACCATTTTGGAAGGCAAAACTGTGATTGGCGAGGATTGTGAAATTGGTCCGAATACACGGCTAACAAATTGTGTAATTGGGAACAATACAGAAGTGGCCTTTTCTGTCGGTATTGAAAGTAAAATAGGCGACCGTACCCATGTAGGGCCTTTTGCATATCTGCGTCCGAATACTGTGGTAGGGGATGAGATTAAGGTCGGCGATTTTGTGGAATTAAAAAATGCAACCATCGGAAATGGTACAAAAATTGCCCACCTTACCTATGTGGGAGATGCACAGGTTGGAGAACGGGTAAACTTTGGCTGCGGTACCGTTGTTGTCAATTATGATGGCGTACATAAGCATAAAACCATTATTGAAGACGATTGCTTTATCGGTTGTAACAGTAATTTGGTTTCGCCGGTGACGATAAAAAAAGGCGCATATACTGCGGCCGGTTCAACTATTACGGATATGGTTCCGGAAGGTGCCCTTGCCATTGCCAGAAGCCGGCAGGTCAATAAAGAGTCCTGGACCGGTAAAAAAAGAAAACAGAAAGAGGATTAATCCATGTATATCATTGCAGGCCTGGGAAATCCGGGAAGACAGTATGTTGGAACAAGGCATAATATCGGGTTTGAAGTCATTGATGCTTTGTGTGCCAAATATGATATAAAGATAAAAAAGCATAAGTTTTCGGCAGATTATGGAGAGGGAACAATCGGCGGCGAGAAGGTAGTGCTTGTAAAGCCGCAAACCTATATGAATCTAAGCGGAGAAGCGGTTCGGCCATTGCGTGACTGGTTTAAAATAGAAGATGACCATATTATCATTATCTATGATGACATTTCTTTGCCGACAGGGAAGATACGGATTCGTGAAAAGGGAAGCGCCGGTGGACATAACGGTATTAAAAATATTATATATCAATTGGGAACCGAGGTTTTTCCGCGGATAAAGATTGGCGTTGGCGCCCCGGAGCATCCGGATTTTGACATGAAGGATTATGTACTTGGGAAATTTTCAAAAGAAGAAGTGGAAATTTTGGTGAAAGCAGCAATTCGTGTAACTGATGCGGTGGAAGAAATGATTGTGGCAAATCCACAGCAGGCGATGAGTAAGTATAACGGATAATAAGATGGAAATATTTTTGGATTTTATTAATGGATTGGCAGAATTTGAAGAATTGGCTGGTGTGGTCAGCAAGAAGCAAACACCGGTCAATGTGGTGGGTGTGTCAGACTCGGTGCGGGCACACCTTATTTATTGTGTCTGCAAAAAATTGAATAAATATGGTTTGGTGGTGGCGCCGGATGACAGCAGTGCACGGGAAATTTATGAGGATTTAAAGTTTTTTGCAAAAGAGGACACGGTTTTGTTCTTTCCCGGAACAGATTTACTTTTTTATGATATTGAAGCAAAAAGCCATGATGTGACCAAACAAAGGCTGTCGGTTTTACACAGGCTTGCTTTGAACGAGGGAAAATGCCATGTAGTTACATCGGTTGACGCATTGCTCAGTGTTACGCTGCCAAGAGATGTATATGAAACGGCCTGTTTTTCGCTGGAGGTTGGGGATGAAATAGCGTTAGATGTTCTGGCGGAAAAGCTTGTTATGTTGGGCTATAAGCGGGAGGATATGGTAGAAGGACCGGGACAGTTCAGCATACGGGGCGGTATTGCTGATATTTATCTGTGCGGCGGCAATTATGACGAGCCGGTTCGTATTGAGTTTTTTGATACGGAGGTGGATGCGGTTCGCATTTTTGACCATGAAACACAGCGTACCATTGACCGGCTGGAAAAGGTGACAGTTCTGCCTGCCGGTGAAGTTGTGCTGGACAGCGCGGCGCGGAAGAAGTTGGTCAAGAAACTCCTGACAATGTTGGAAAAAGTTGATTCTGCCACGGAGGCGGGCAAACGTCTTGCGTCTGTTTGCAGACGGGACATAGAACGTTTGCAGGAGGGGATGTATTTCCCCTCGCTGGACAAATATATTCCGTTAATTTATCGGGAAAAACCAACCCTGATGGAATATCTGGGGGAGGAAACGGCAGTTTTCTGGCAGGAACCGGCAAGAATTGCCGAACACCGAAAGCTGGAGGAAGCAAGATTTGCAGAAGATTTGGTGGACTTTTCCGAGCGGGGGATTATATTATCAGCGGATGGAGCTTATACTTATCCGTATCCTTCGGCTGTGACACAGCTTTGTAAGCGGCCATTTTTAGGCGTCAGCGGCCTGTCCCATGCGTCACCGGATTACCGTCCGGTGCGTACACTGAACTTTACCACCAAAAGTTTGAATGGTTTTCAGGGGAAATTGGAATTTTTGTGTGAGGCTCTCCGTTTTTATAAGGATAACCGCTATCGTACAGTGATTTTAGCAGGCTCGGATGTTCGGGCCAAAAATCTGGTTCGGCAGCTGCAGGCGGAGGAAATCCCCTGCGGATATGCCGATAATCTTGAAAAGATGCCGGAGCCGGGCGGTATTGCAGTGACTCAGGGGAGTATTGCAAGGGGATTTGAATATCCTTTGATTCGGACGGTTGTGATTGGTGACCGGGAAATTTTTGGCGGTGAAAAGAGGAAGAGCCGCCGCAAAAAGCCGCGTAAAGGGGAAAAGATTGAAAACTTCACAGACCTCAATGTGGGGGATTTTGTTGTACATCAAAACCACGGGATCGGTCAGTATATGGGCATTGAACAGCTGGCAGTAGACGGGGTGCGAAAAGATTATCTTAAAATCCGTTATAAAGATGACGACTTTTTGTATGTTCCTGCCGATCAGTTGGATATGGTCTATAAACACATTGGCAAAGAGGGAGCAGCCGTCCGCGTCAATAAGCTTGGCGGCAATGAGTGGAACCGGACCAAACAGAAGGTAAAAGCGGCAGCGGCAGATATGGCAAAGGAATTGATTGCCCTTTATGCCCAGCGTTCCAGTATGCCGGGCATAGCTTTTTCGGCGGATTCGGAGTGGCAGCATGATTTCGAGGCGGCCTTCCCCTATGAAGAGACAGAGGATCAGCTGCGCAGTATTGCTGAAGTGAAACGGGATATGGAAATACCCCATCCCATGGACAGGCTTCTTTGCGGGGATGTTGGATATGGAAAGACCGAAGTGGCAATCCGCGCCGCGTTTAAAGCGGTAATGAGCGGGTATCAGGTGGCTTACCTTGTGCCTACTACGGTGCTGGCCAGCCAGCATTATCATACCTTTAAGCAGAGGATGATGGACTATCCGGTGAACGTGGGGATGCTGTCCCGGTTTTGCACTGCGGCGGAAGAACGGAACGTAAAACGTCAACTGGCCTCCGGTGAGTTGGATGTGGTGATTGGAACCCATAAATTGCTTGGAAAAGGTGTGAAATATAATAAGCTGGGCTTGTTGATTATTGATGAGGAACAGCGGTTTGGTGTTGGACATAAAGAAAAATTGAAAGAAATCCGCAAAGAAGTGGATGTGCTGACCTTGTCTGCAACACCAATTCCAAGAACTCTGCACATGTCCCTGACAGGTATCCGGGATATGAGTGTTATCAATCAGCCGCCCGGTGACCGGCATCCGGTGAGTACCTATGTGCTGGAGTATGATAAAAATGTGGTTCGTGAGGCCATCAGCCGTGAAATTAGCCGCGGTGGTCAAGTCTATTATCTGTTCAACCGTGTACAGGGGATCTATAAGGCGGCGAACCGGATTGGAGAATTGGTCCCGGGTATCCGGGTGGGGGTTGCCCATGGACAGATGAGCGAAACGGAACTGGAAGAGATTATGATGGCACTGGACAGCGGAGAAATTGATGTGTTGGTGTGTACGACCATCATTGAAACGGGGCTGGATATTCCAAATGTCAATACCATCGTGATTGAGGATGCGGATCGTCTTGGTTTGGCACAGCTTTATCAGCTGCGCGGAAGGGTTGGACGTTCCAACCGATTGGCTTATGCTTATCTCACTTTCCGCAGGAACAAAATGCTTACCCCAGAGGCGGAAAAACGTTTGCTTGCAATCAAAGAGTTTACCGAATTCGGTTCGGGATTCAAGATTGCCATGCGGGATTTGGAAATCCGGGGAACCGGAAATCTCATCGGCGCCCAGCAGCACGGGCATATGGAAGCAGTTGGATATGAAATGTACTGCCGGCTGCTGGAAGAAGCGGTGGCGCAGCAGCGGGGGATTCCTATTCAAAAAGAGACCGAGACCCTCATTGATCTTCCGGTTTCTGCTTATATCCCAGAGCAGTATATTCAAAACCACAGTCAGCGTATTCAGGCATATAAGCGGATTGCGGCAATTTCAGATCAGGAAGCATTTTATGATGCGTATGATGAAATTGAGGATCGTTATGGGACGGTGCCGCAGGTGGTGTACAACTTAATGGAGGTTTCACTTCTTAAAGCAATGGCGCAGAAGGCTGGTATTGCAGAACTGATTGGCAATACAGAGCGAATCACACTATTGTTTGATGAGGAAAATCTGCCGGATATGCAAATCTGTGTGGATTTGGTGACAGAAGATGCAAGAAAATATGTGCTGGCAAGCCCGGCAAAGCCCAAAATGATTTGTAAAATCGGAAAAGATAAGAAGATTTCTGAAACGGAGTATTTGAAGCAAGTTCGTGATTTACTTAATAAATTTGTGTCTGCGTAGTATAGTGGCCGGGGGATTTTTTGTAATGGAAATTGGTACTGTTTATCTGTGATAAAACCATTGAAACAATGCAAAATTATCCTTTTGTATGCTTATTATAAAAATTTGACAAACAAAGTATGAATAGATTGTAAATAATTTGCAAAATTTTTTCAAAAAGGGTAGAAATCTTTTCTTGTTTATTGTATAATAGATTCAAATTGGTTTAAAGGAGAGGTAAAATTGGAAAATGAGAACAAAGACCTGAAAGGTCAAAGTCCACAAGAAAATATGGACGTCGAAGAAAAAATGAAGGAAGAGGTCAGCGCAAAGATTGCAGAAGCAGCCTCTGAGCTTCAGGATGACATCAACGAGGCCGGCGAAGATATGCAGGATACTTTTGATGAAGCGGCAGAAGAATACGTAGAGGGATTGCAGCTTGGTGAAGAGGGGCTTCCGGAAGTCGAACCGATTCCGGAACCGAAAAAAATCACATTGGGTGTTGGCGCGTTTGTAACATCTTTGATTGGCTGTGTTGCGCTGGGCCTTTTGATAATGTTTATTGGATTCAAGGCGCCGGGCTGGATTGAGAAGATCCCCGAAGGTTCAACGGCAGTTAAGGTAAATGGTGAAAGCATTACGGATAAAGATATGGAATATTATATCTTCCAGGCTGCAAGACAGTATTATGCTGAAAACACCACCGATCAGACGGGAAGCAAGATTGACAGTTACGATTGGGATCAGACTGCTGCAGACGGCAGAAAGGTATCCGACATTATTAAGGAAAATGCGGTTAATCAGGCAATTGATAATGTGTTGACCGTCCAGAAGAGTATGGAAAAAGGCGTTGAATGGTCCAAACAGGATGAAAATTCCATCAACACCGCAGTGGAAGGCTATATCGACCAGTATGGAGAAGAAGGTTTTGCACTTCGTACGAAAGAGATGGGAATTTCCTCTCCCAAACAGTATAAGCGGATGTACATTCAGATGATGAAATATGGAAATGCAGAAGATGACATTAATGCAGATATTTCTAAATATAGTCCGGATGATGTGAATGTGCTTAACAATTACATCCGGGACGACCGCGCATCTGTAAAACATATTTTAATCAAGACAACAGATGATACAAATTCTGCACAGAGTGCCGAAACACCGGCGCCGACAGAGGATCCGGCGGCAAAATTGCAGACGGCACAGCAGGTTCTTGAAAGAGCTAAAAATGGTGAAGATTTTGATTCATTGATGGATGAATTTAATGAAGATACCGGCGAGAGCAAAGATGGTTATACTTTTATGACGGGCGAAATGGTACCGGAGTTTGAAACCGCTGCATTTGCACTCAAGATGAATGAAATCAGTGATATTGTTACAAGCAGTTATGGTTATCACATCATCAAGAGAATCCCGGGCTTGTATGAAATCCAGAATATGTGGGCTTCTGAAGCAAAAATTAATAAAAATGAAAAGAAATTGGGACAGATTTCCGTTTCTGAGATTATGAAAGCATCTGCAGATGCACAGAAAAAATTGCAGGAAGAAAAATCTGCAAGCAGTGCATCCGGAAATTAAAATTGATATTAATGCCGATTGGGGCGTTCTCCGTAAGGAGGACGCCCCAAAGTTTTTTCATAATTATAAAAAGTGTTTGTTTTTACTGATAACTATCCGGTTTTATAGGGCAGTTCCTTTTTGGGGGATAGAGAATTTTGAGATGTCTACCCCTTCCAATGCAAGCAGCTGCGCCTTTTTCTCTATGCCGCCTGCATAACCTGTAAGGCTGCCATTGGTGCCGATAACCCGATGACAGGGAATGATAATGGAAATTGGGTTATGTCCAACCGCTCCGCCCACTGCCTGAGCCGACATTTGGGAAAGTCCGCGGCGCGCCGCGAGTCTTTTTGCGATCTCCCCATATGTGGTTGTCTTTCCATAAGGGATTTCGCAAAGTATTTCCCATACGGCACGGCGAAAATCGCTGCCGGCCGGGGCGATAGGTAATTCGCTGACAGGGGGATTTTCCCCTTTAAAATAACTGTCAAGCCATTGTTTTACCTGTTTGAAAATTGGTCTGTCGCACTTTTCAGCTGTCTCTTCCCGAAAAGAAGCAGGAAAATATTTTTGTCCTTCTATCCAAAGCCCCGCAAGTGCATGGTTTTTTTCGGCAATTAAAATGCGGCCCACTGGTGTTATATAGTGTGTTGTATATTGCATTTTCATATCCTCGCTTCTGTACTAATTTTTCCATTGGCAGAGTTTTAAATCAACATGATTTTCATCTTTCATGGAAATCCCTTCGTTTTGCAGCAGATCTTTTTGTTCATACCAACCGGGAGCCAGCCTTCCCTTGTGATTCACCACCCGGTGACAGGGATATTCTCCATAATATTGTGATATACTAAGCACTTTTCCCACAAGCCTTGCATTTTTATCTCTGCCGATGAGTTTTGCGATTTGTCCATATGTGGCCACGCGGCCTTCCGGGATTTCTTTGACCACAGAGAGGATTTCATAAATCAGTTCTTCTTGTAAAATCATTATAGCACCAGTCCTTTGGTTGAAAATTAAAACGTAAATGATGACAAAAAATTCATTGTATGTCGATTTTAACACAAAATTGTTAGATTGAAAAGAGGAATATAACTAAATTAAGATGTCCCCCGCCACTAAGGCGGCGGGCGCCACTTAATTTTTTCAGTGGGAGTACAATCTCCCACTGAAAACGTTGAATGACGGGGCAAAGCCCCTTATTGAAAATAGGCATATAGAAAAACTTGTGTTGCGGAAGACATATAGAAAGGCTTTGTTCTTATGACTGCATATAAAAGGATACTTGCATATTGAAAATCCCGCATTGTCAATGAATTGGGAAATTTTCCTTTACTATTGGGGAAAATTATAGTATAATAAACGTTAAAAGCAAAGACTTATGATACATGGGAGAATATTTTTAATGAACATTCTGTTTCGCTGTGGTGGTTTTGTATGCAGAGAAAGAAGTTCAATAATTTTCCTGTAATGTGGCAGAATATTAAAAATTATGGATTGTATTGGGGTGAGCGTATTGACCTTTTATAGTTTTTTGTCTTCTGTGCTCAGTTATGTTTTTACATTTATTATCTATTTGTTTATTTTTGGTGTTATCCGCCTGATTTATTTGGATGTAAAAAAAATGAGCCGGTTTGAGACAAACCATGTAGAAGACGAAGAGTGTGCTGCACTCCGGCCGGTAAAGTCAAAGGTACAGGTCAGCAGTATGTTAAAACGGCGGTATAATATTTATGGATCAGCTGTTTTGGGCAGGAATAAGACTTGTGATATTGTGATTAAAGAGCAGTTTATATCCGGAGAACACCTGCGTATCTGGTATGAAGATGGTGACTGGGTTCTGGAGGATTTGGGAAGCCGGAACGGAACATTTGTAAATGGAATGCGGATTCGCGAACCGGTGATTATTGAGTCCCAGGATGAAATATCGGCGGGCGGCTTGAATTTCGTGTTTGAATTATAACGAAACGAAAGATTTCTCCGTTTCTATAGGCGGCGGATTCTGCTTTCGTTTTTCTGCAGGCGTTTGTATGCCAGCAGAAACGTTGGATGATGGGCTTTCGGCCCATATTGAACAGAAAAGCATATGCAGCGGATAAATAGGACCTTGCCGCTGTAGAACTGATAAAACAGGAAATTTCCTTTTTGATAGGACTGAGGCGGTAACTATGTCAAAATATAAATCATTGAGCTATCGGAAGCCGGCATATCTGTTAATGCTGATGAATCTTTTTGGGTTTGGGCTTCTGTTTGTTGCAAATAATTATAACCGCTATATTTTGTATATCGGCGCCGGTATTCTGGGGCTGTTTATTTTGATGTATGCCATTATTGTTATGGCGAAAATGGGAGATAAATTTATCATGCTGATGGCCTGTATGCTGATTACCATCGGGGTGATGCTGCTTTGCAGAATCAATATTGACTTTGGAATCAAACAGATTATGTGGGTTGCGGTTGGAGGCGTTATTTTCTTCATTACCTATGTTATTTATTATAATGTCCAATTTTGGAATAAGTTGTGGTTTTTGTATCTGGCACTGGGTGTTGGATTGTTTTTGTTTACACAATTGTTCGGAAGTACCATAAACGGTTCAAAGAATTGGGTGTCTTTGGCAAATGGAAAACTTACCTTTCAGCCCTCAGAAATCACAAAGATACTGTTCATTATGCTATTGTCCTGTTATTATTCCGGGGTGTGGAACAAGCCCTTCCTTTTTGTGAAGCCAAAGTGGATGACCTTTTTTGCCACCTATTTATTTATTGGATTTTTGGTATTGCAGCGTGACTGGGGTACGATGCTGGTCATGTTTGCGATCTATATCTTTATGATTTATGTGTATGAAAAGAGCTATAAATTCCTGTTGATGAATGTAGGAATGGCTTCGGTGGTTGCGTTTTTGGGGTATCAGTTTCTGTACCATATTCAGGTACGTGTCAGTACGTGGCTGGATCCCTGGGCGGATATCAGCGGCAAAGGTTATCAGATTACCCAATCCCTTTTTGCAATTGCTTCCGGGGGTTATTTCGGCAGAGGGATCGGCAATGGTTCGCCGGGATATATTCCGGAAGTACATTCAGATTTTATTTTTGCGGCAGTATGCGAAGAAATGGGCGTATTTGGCGGTGCGGCTGTTATTCTGCTTTTCTTTTTGATTGCTTACCGATGCTTTAAAATTTCAATTACGACATCCGATCCGTTTGATAAATCGGTCAGCCTCGGCTTGACCCTTATGTTTGCCATTCAAACCTTTGTCATCGTGGGTGGTGTTATCAAGATGATCCCCCTTACAGGGATTACCCTTCCTTTTGTAAGTTATGGCGGTACCTCAATTGTGGTGAATTTTGCATCCCTTGGCATCATCCAAGCGATTTCTGCCAAAGAGGAGCGGCGGTTGGGAGGTGAACTGCATGAGAGAAAATAAACGGATTATCCGTGTGTTGGTTGTGGTCTCTCTGATGTTTCTTGCACTTCTTACCTATTTGTTGTATTTTAATATGTTTGAAGCAAAGGAAGTGGCGTCCAATCCATATAACAAACGACAGTGGGAAGATGAAAAGTATGTTAAGCGCGGCAACATTTTTGATATAAATGGTGTTTTGCTGGCAGAAACTGTGGTGGACGGGGACAACCGTATCCGAAAATATCCCATGGGAAAGTTATATAGTCATGTGATCGGCTATTGTTCCAAGGTTTATGGAAAAAGCCAGCTGGAGATGGCCTATGATGATCAGCTTTTGGGTAAGGGAGACATAGCGATCAGCTTCAACGAACTGCGTTCCGGCTATGACCTCAATCTGACCATTGACAACGAATTACAGCGTTATGCCTATAATCAGCTGGATGGCCGGCGCGGCGCGGTTGTGGCCATGGATCCGCAGACGGGGAAAATCTTGGCCATGGTCAGCCTTCCCGATTTCGATCCAACAGCGGCAAATTTGGAAAAAAACTGGAATACCATTGTAGAGCGGGAGGACAGCCCTTTGCTTGCACGTTCAACGCTGGGGCTTTATCCGCCGGGCTCAACCTATAAAATTGTGACGGCCGCTGCGGCATATGCCAATGGCAGGACAAATGAGACCTTTGAAGATAATGGCGTGTTTGAAAAAGAGGATGTGACCGTTTATAACTATGGAAAACAAAAACATGGGACGCTGAATATGAAAGAGGCTTTTGAGGTATCGAGCAACTATGTCTTTTGTACACTGGGTTATGAATTGGGGGCAGAAACTGTCAGACAGGAGGCGGAGGCCTTCGGTATAAACAAAGAAATCTCTTTTGATATTCCAACGGCAAAAAGTCAGATCCAATATAAAAAGATGTCAAATATTGACGCTGCATTGGTGTCCATCGGCCAGGGTCAGCTATTGATGACCCCACTTCATGTTGCTATGATGGGAAGTGCAGTTGCCAATAAGGGAACGATGATGCGTCCGGTATTGGTTGATAAAGTGAAAACTTCTTCGGGGATCACCCTTTCGCAAAGTAAACCGGAAATTTTGTATAACTGTGTGACCGAAGAATGTGCCGCCTATGTGGATGAATTAATGTGCGCGGTTGTGTCTCAGGGAACAGGAAAGTCGGCAAGAATTTCGGGGGTTACGGTGGCCGGAAAAACCGGTACGGCAGAGAACGAAACCGATCAGGATCATGCCTGGTTTGTCGGTTATGCGCCGGCAGAGAATCCACAGATCTGTGTGGCAGTGCTTCTGGAAAACGATGGCGGTGCCGGCGGAACCAACGCGGCGCCCATCGCAAGAAATGTGATGAGAAAATATTTGGGGAAATAAATATTTGCCTATGAAAAACCCACAGGAATCTCCTGTGGGTTTTTGTTATCATTGCAGAAAGAATGCAGGGCTCTGCACTTTGCTAAGGGGTCAGGGTTAAAGAGATCTGTACAAAGGATTGAGAGATCATTTTTGCGAAAATATAACGAAATGGAAGATGTCCCCACCTCTATAGACGGCGTGTTCCGCTTCTGTTTTTTTGTGGGTGAACAATCTGCCACCGAACTGCTGCATGAGGGTATTTCGGCTGCCGATAAAATTATTCCGAAGGTTTGTCTCGGAGACGAAGGCTTTCGCTGCGGTATTTGGCCGGTGTTGTCCCAACTAAGGTTTTAAATTGGGCGACAAAGTTACTTTTGCTTTTATAGCCTACATCATAAGAAATTTCAAACAGGGAGCGGCTGGTGGTTTGCAGAAGAATTTTTGCCTGATTAATCCGGTAGTTAATCAGATATTCGTATGGGGTTACGCCCATTTGTTTTTTGAAAAGACGAATAAAATGATATTTTGATATTTTGATATGTTCGGTAATATCGTCAACATTGATGGGCAGGGCATAGTTTTTTTGCATGAAGAGGAGTGCATCGTGTATGTCTGCGTAATGGGTCACCGGATTGCCAAACTGCAAGGTCGAGCTGATTTTATGTGTGAGCAGACAGGTGAGCATTTCAGAAATCTCGTTGGAAATGTTTGCAATGGAAATCAGGTCATTCCGCGGTGCCAGGACAGAGAGGCTGTCAAAATGGGCGCCGAAAGATTCTTCTGCGGGGAGCTGTATCGGGTGAATCCGGTCATCGTTGATATATTGCTCATAGTGATCCGCTCCTGTTCCGCCCAAATGAATCCATTGGCAGTGCCAGGGTGCTTCGGCTGTTTCGTACCGATGAAGAGAAAAACATCTGACGATGACGGCGCTTCCGGGAAGCAGCATTGTTTCACCATATTCAGTTCGCAGTTTTCCGCTGCCGGAGAGGGTGTAGAGAAGCTGGTATCCCTCTTTATTGTCCCGTTCTGTATAATAACCGGATTTGGAATAGAAATCACCAAACTCTGTCAAATAAAAAGGCATATCCTTTGCCGCATCGGTCTCGGTTGTGATTATCCAACGGGAACGCGGTTCAATATCCAAAGAATAGGAAAGCATGTGTATCACCTCATACCTGTATTATAACGCGTATGTATATAAAAAGCAATATTTTGATATAAAAACGCAATATTTAGGATTGATGAAGAGGAAAATAGAGATTAAAATAACACAAAACACCGCAATTATTTGAAACATTGGTGTGAAATATGACGTGGTGTATATCCTTTGAAAAAGAAAGACAATAAAAAAGGCCCCCTGTTTCGGGAGCCTGCGGAAAAGATTTATACATAAGAAAGAATGACTTCACATGTTCCTTCAATGGTATAGTCTGCATCCTGTGCCGGCAGGAAGATGCTGTCACCTTTTGTGACGGACAGGATGGTTTCACCCATGGTGAGAACGGCATTGCCTTCGGTAATAATTAAAGAGCGAAAGCTTGTGGTATCTGTGCGCAGAGCAGCGGAAGACTGAATTTTCAGCCGGTGAACCGTGAAGTAATTACAAGAGGATAACACCTTGTCGGTATATCCGCCGCAGTTGGTTTCCGGTTTGCTGCCATTTTCAGTATCTGCGGGACCTAAAGTAGAAACTTCAAGGGCTTTGGCGACATGCAGCTGTCTGGGATTGCCCTGGGCATCCCGGCGGTCATAATCATAAACGCGGTAGGTTGTATTGGAATTCTGTTGAATTTCACAGATGACGATTCCCTTTCCAATGGCATGGACGGTTCCGGATTTGATGAAAAAGACATCACCTTTTTCCACCGCAACCTTGTTGAGTACATCCAAAATGGTGTTGTCTTCAATCTTTTGCTGGTACTCTTCCCGTGTGATTTCGCGGTTGAATCCATAATAGAGAGAGGCACCCTCTTCTGCTTCAAGAATATACCACATCTCGGTTTTACCATATTCCCCTTCGTTTTTGAGGGCATAGGCATCGTCGGGATGAACCTGGATGGATAGATTGTCCTTTGCGTCAATAAATTTAATCAGGATGGGAAAATAGTCGAATTTTTTGGCATTTGCGCCTAAAATATCTTCGCCGTGTTCTGCGATATAGGCGGAAAGCGTTTTGCCTTTGTCTGCGCCGGAAGCAACGATGCTCTGCCCGTCTTTGTGTGTGGAAAGCTCCCAGCTTTCTGCGACGATATCAAGGTCGCTTTGTTTGCCATATTCTGTTTTGAGTTTTGTACCGCCCCAAAGGTAATCTTTATAGGCCGGACTTAATTTAATTGGTTCCATATAATAACTCCTTTCAAAAAAATGAAAAGGGGCAGAAGCCCCTTTGATTTTCAGTATACTGACAGATTCAATAAAGCAGAAAGGTTATGCAAGAATCCCTTTTATGTAGTCTGCAATTTCGGGTACCTGGCAGTTTGCAAAGAACAGGTCTTGGAATTTTTCGCCGCTGACAGCAGCTTTTAAGAAGTCCTGGTCAATGTTTTTGAGGATATACATAATATCCTGGTGGGTAATCTTTTTGACATCATCCAGTATCTTCTTGTTTCGCTGTTCAGGAACGGCACGCTCTCTGGGATAACCGAGGCCAAATTCTCCGGAAAACAGCTTTTCAAAAGTGTACTGGAGATTCAGTTCGCCGCCCCAGCCGAAACCTTGTGCATATGGCATTGCAATGGCATTTCCGTTGTTGACCTGCGAGAAAAGGTAGGCATCCAAAGAATTGGTTACATGTCCGCAGAGAACGCCGGGGAATGAATTACATGCAAGCATTGCGCCTTCGCCTGTACCGCAGCCGGTGATGACAAAGTCAACAGCCTTAGCGTTGAGAAGAATTGCGCTTAAAAGACCAACCTGTACATAGGTGAGCTGCGCATCGTCTTCTGCGCTGTACATGCCGAAGTTCAGCACTTCATGGCCCATGGGTTCAACAACGGACTTCAATGTTGAACAAATCAGTTCGTTTTTTGCAGCCTGGGAATTTTCGTTGATTAATGCGATTTTCATAATAAACACTCCTATCTTTATTTAAAAATTACGGTGTAATTTGCGGGTTAAAAGCTCCCTTAGACAAGTATAAGGGTTAAACGACTTTTTGTCAATCCCGGTTCCGTTTTTGGGAGAGAAAAAATGATATAGAAACCATGTTTGATTTAATTTTATAAGAAGCGAAATGGAGGAAATCAGATGAATAAATATTATTTGGCAATTGATATTGGTGCATCCAGCGGACGGCATATTTTGGGCAGCTTGCAGGATGGCAAACTTGTCCTGGAAGAAATATACCGGTTTAAAAACGGTGTTGAAGAGAAAAACGGACATCTGTGCTGGAATTATGAGAACTTGTTTGCAGAGATCAAGAATGGTTTGCGAAAGTGTGCGGAGATCGGAAAGATTCCGGTCACAATGGGAATTGACACTTGGGGCGTTGACTTTGTCCTTCTGGATCAGGCGGATAAAATTCTTGGGGACACCATTGCTTATCGCGACAGCCGGACAGACGGCATTGACGAAGCGGTTGAGGCGATCCTTTCCGCGGGGGAACTTTATCAGAAAACAGGCATACAAAAACAGATTTTCAATACAATTTATCAGTTGTATGCGGTGAAAAAAGAACATCCGGAATATCTTGAACAGGCGGAGACCTTTCTGATGGTGCCTGATTATTTTCACTTTTTGCTGACAGGGAAAAAAATGAATGAATATACCAATGCCAGCACCACCGGAATGCTGCATGCAAAGCGGAAGGAATGGGATGCGGAAATCATTGAAAAGCTGGGATTTAAGAAGGCATTGTTTGGAACACTTTATCCGCCCAAAACGGTGGTGGGCACGTTTGCAGATGCAATCAAGGAAGAGGTTGGTTTTGATTGTACAGTTGTTCTTCCGGCCACCCATGATACGGGGAGCGCAGTGCTTTCGGTTCCGATGAAGGGCAGTGACAGCATTTATATCAGTTCAGGCACATGGTCTTTGATGGGTGTCGAACAGACGGAACCAAATTGCAGTGAAGAGAGCCGGATGCAAAACATTACCAATGAAGGCGGAATTGATTATCGGTTCAGATATTTGAAAAATATCATGGGACTTTGGATTATACAATCCATAAAAAAGGAGTATAAAGACCGGTATTCTTTTAACGATTTAGAGCAGGCGGCAAGGGAATGTCAGGATTTTGCTTCGGTTGTGGATGTCAATGACAACTGTTTTTTGGCGCCGAAAAGTATGATCGGTGCAATTCAGGAATATTGCCGGGAGAAAGGGGGTCCTGTGCCTGAAACGGTGGGGGAAATCATGCAGTGTGCTTATCAGAGTCTGGCAAATTGCTATAAAGAGGCGGCGGCCTCCATTGAAAGCATGACGGGAAGAACATATGATAAAATCCGGATTGTTGGCGGCGGCTGCCAGGATGATTATTTGAATTTGCTGACAGCAAGAACAACGGGAAAGACAGTATGCGCCGGTCCGGTGGAAGCAACGGCAATCGGTAACATTATGGCACAGATGCTCGGCGACGGTGCGGTTGCATCCATTGATGAGGCGCGTGCGTGCGTTGCGGAATCTTTTGCAATAAAGACCATTGAAAATAAATAAGCAGAGATAGCTTTATAAATAAGTGAGAAAACAGAAAGGATGAAAAATGATGAGCAGATATGAAGAAGCGAAAAAAATGTTTGCAAAATATGGCGTAGATACCGATGCGGCCATTAAAACTCTGGAGGGAATCAAAATTTCTATTCATTGCTGGCAGGGTGATGATGTGATTGGGTTTGAAAATGCCGGTGAACTCAGCGGCGGAATTGCGGCGACAGGCAATTATCCGGGAAAGGCAAGAAATCCGGAAGAACTCTTGAAAGATTTTGATGTTGCCTTGTCCATGATTCCGGGGAAACATAAAATCAATATTCATGCAAGTTATCGTATCACCGATGAAAATGTTGACCGGGATGCACTGGAGCCAAAACACTTCCAGCCTTGGATTGACTATGCAAAAGAAAGAGGGCTTGGCATTGACTTTAATCCGACCTTCTTTTCCCATCCAAAAGCAGAAGATAGCCTGACCCTTTCCAACCCGGATAAAGAAATTCGTGATTTCTGGATTCGCCACGGTAAGGCATCGAGAAAAATTGCGGCTTATATCGGCGAACAGCTGGGGATCCCCTGTGTCAATAACATATGGATTCCCGATGGTTATAAGGATATTCCGGCAGATCGTTTGGGG
This sequence comes from uncultured Clostridia bacterium, assembly GCA_910580105.1. GTDB lineage: Bacteria > Bacillota > Clostridia > Monoglobales > Monoglobaceae > CAJTWN01. Next base: position 31,023 of record CAJTWN010000006.1, read on the forward strand.
CCGAGAAAAAGATTGAAAGCGTCACTGGACGAAATATTTTCTGTAAAGTATGATCCCAAATATATCATTGATTGTGTAGAATCCAAAGTGTTTGGTATCGGGCTGGAAGCGTATACGGTGGGTTCACATGAATTCTATATGAGTTATGCGGCGAAGAATGGAATTTGCTGTCTGCTGGATAACGGCCACTATCATCCAACCGAGATGATATCTGATAAAATCCCGTCATTGCTTTTATTCTTTGATAAGATTCCTCTGCATGTTACCCGTCCAATGCGTTGGGACAGTGACCATGTTGTTCTTTTGGATGATGAAATCAAAGAAATTGCGAAAGAAATTGTAAGAAATGATGCCCTTGACCGCGTGCTGATCGGACTTGACTATTTTGACGCAAGTATCAACCGGATTGCCGCATGGGTCATCGGAACAAGAAATATGCAGAAGGCGCTTTTGCATGCACTGCTGCTTCCGTCCCAAAAGATGAAGGAATTGCAGGACAGCGGGAATATGACCGAACTGATGATGTTGAATGAAGAGTTTAAGACCATGCCGTTGGGAGACGTCTGGGCATATTTCTGTGAAAAGAATGGTGTACAGAGCGGAACCGAATGGTATGAGAAAATCGAAAAATATGAGCAGGATGTTCTTTTGAAAAGAAACTAGTCAAAAAGCTGTCCGATTGGACAGCTTTTTTTGTGTATAGAACTTTCTATTGTTGACAGAATATGTGGAAAAAGTTATAATTATGTTTGTATTATACAAATTATTAGGGGAAATGACCGTGGAATATTGTTTAAATTGTTTTCAGGCCTTAGAGGGAGAAAAAATTTGTCCGGCATGCGGCTTTAAGGAGAACGTAAAGGAACGCCTGTCACAGTATTTGGAAGCAAATGCGGTGATTAAACAAAGATACCGGATCGGGCGGATATTGGGACAGGGCGGATTTGGAATTACATATAAAGCATATGACCAGGAACTGCAGCGGATTGTTGCCATTAAGGAATATTATCCTGCTGAAATTGTACAGCGAATACAGGGCAGAAATACCGTTTCTCCCTATCGTCAGAGCGAGATGCCCGGCCAGTTTCAGCATGGGAAAGAAAAGTTTCTGGAAGAGGCGCGGACCCTTGCGAAATTTTCCGACTTTCCGGGTATTGTGCGGCTTTATGATTGTTTTGAAGAGAATGGAACCGCCTATATTGTTATGCAGTTCCTGGAGGGAATTGATCTTGCCGCTTATTTGGAGGGCAAAGGCGGCAGAATATCCTGCGAGGAAGCAAAACAGATTTTGCTTCCGGTGGTGGATGCCTTGAAAGAGGTACACCGGACGGGGATGATTCATCGGGACATCAGTCCTCAGAATATTTTTATTACAACAGCCGGACAGATTAAAGTCATTGATTTTGGTGCTGCCCGCGCGGCAATGCTTGGTGAGGAAAAAAGCCGTTCCATACTTTTGAAACCCGGTTATGCGCCGGAAGAACAGTACCGGACCCATGGGAATCAGGGGCCGTGGACAGATGTTTATGCTTTGACGGCCACTCTGTATCGGATGGTGACGGGGCTTTTGCCGCCGGATGCGCTGGAACGTTTACATGGCGGAGAGGAATTACAGCTGCCGGAAGAACTTTCGCCGGAGGTGCGTTTTGTCATCCAAAAAGGAATGGCGATACGGGCAGGGGATCGCTTTATGGATATGGCAGCGTTGCAGGCGGCATTATATGCAGATGATTCTGTTAATTTTTCAAATGTCGGAAGTACAAAAATGCAAAGGGAAGAAAATGAGAGGCGGGGAGATAATTTTTCAGGGGCAAGTTTACGGCCCATGTCCTCCGGGAATGGAAGTATACCAAATTATGAGGTGCCGACTGCATTTTCTTCCGGACAGAAACAGAAGAAAAAGGGAAACTTGGCGGTCATTTTGATTGTGACAGCAAGTGTACTTTTGATTATATCAATGATTGCTTTTATGTTTTATATGTTGTTGAATGGCGAACCGGAAGAAACGGGGGAAGAAACGATACAGACACAGAATTCCAGGATAGAGGAAGAAACGTATATGCCGCCGGAGTTTTCGATGATTACAGCCTCCAACAAAACAACTTCGTCCCAAAGCGGCCGTTCTTACGGCGCCGCCCTTGCTTTTGACGGCAGGACAGATACTGCGTGGAATGTTCCGGGCGGTGTTGGGGAATGGATTCAGCTGTCTGCAGATGCACAGCAGAAGATTAAAGGAATCAAAATTTTAAATGGTTATACCAAGTATAGCCCCGATTATAAAATGTGGATTTATTATGCCAACAGCCGGCCGAAAGATATTACCATCACGTTTTCAGACGGAACATATTTAACCTATGGGCTGCAGGACGTTTTTCAGGAGGGAAATTATAATTATCAGACGGTGGACTTCGGAGGGATAAAGCAGACGGCGTTTGTTCGTATAACCATCAACAGTGTTTACAAGGGAAATAAGTGGAACGATTGCTGTATATCAGAAATCCAGCCCTATTAAACTGCGGTGAAGAAGGAGAGTAAAACGTGGATAATCCGTTTTCCTTGTAATGCGCAGAACATTGGAATCCAAAGGGAACAGCAGGATTATTTACTTTTTCTGATTTGTTCAATCCAAAAGAGACGGCATGAATTGGTAGTGTTGGAGACAGCCGGTTTATTATGCAAAACGATGAGCTGCGGCAGTTGAACACGGAGCAAAATTACCGGTATGAATGGCCGCCTATGCAGAGAAAAGAATTATGCCAGCGCCGGTTCAAGTCCGGATAGAGAAGTTTTGACCTCTTTTCCGGGGCAGCCGTCTCTGCAAAAAACTGATGGTCCTTTGCAGGCGGAGCGGTTGTCTGGCGGAGAAAAGGTTCTCTTTTGCAGTGATGGTTTTTGCTGAACCCTTAATGGCGGTAAATTGTATGAAATTCTCCATCGGAAATCTTTGGGTTTTATGGGTGAACGGGTGGAAAAGGATTTGGAAAAGGATTTGGAAAAGAAGAAAGAAATGCAGGATAATATAACTGCTTTGGTTTTGAAACAAAGAATAAATGGGTAGAGAATAAGGAGTAAATGTGTATGTTAAACGTATGTTTGGAATGCAGCCGCGGCGGCAGGGAGAAAAATGAAGATTTTGTGGGGAAATACACCTATCCGGACGGTGGTTGTTTTGTTGTTGCCGATGGGCTTGGCGGTCATGCCGGCGGTGCTGTTGCGGCGGAGACGGTAGTACGTTCTTTTTTAGAGGATTTTAAAGAAGATAAAATTCGTGAAATTTCGGAAGAGTGGATGAGTCAAATGTTTCAAAATGCGCAGCAGCGTATTTTAGAAAGGAAAAAAGACCAAGAGCAGTATGCCAATATGCGGTCGACAGGGGTGGTTTTCTGCAGCAACCGGGATCAGGCTATATGGGGGCATATCGGTGACAGCCGCTTATATGGTTTCAAAAATGGCCAGATTGTGTATATTACTTCGGACCATTCCGTGGCCTATCTGGCGTTTAAATCGGGAGAAATAAAATATACCGAGATAAGAAAAAACCCGGATCAAAACCGGCTGTTGCGTTCCTTTGGGGCGGAAGAGCGGTTTTTTCCGGATATTGCAAAGGCATATACATTGGAGGATGGTGACTGCTTTTTGCTTTGCAGTGATGGTTTTTGGGAGTATGTGACGGAAAAAGATATGGAGCAGGCATTGCAAAAATCCCATTCCGTTGAGGAGTGGATGGAAAAGATGCTGAAAAAATTGAAGAAGAATGCAAAATCCAATCACGATAATTATAGTGCAATAGCAATTCAATATAAAGGGGGAGAATGAAATGGCAATGCGAAGATGCCGGAACGGACACTTTTATGATGATGGGAAGCATTCCCAATGCCCTTATTGTGGTGTAGGGGGCGTAGATCTGAAGATGGTTGGGCGCAGTGTTGGAACTGTGGGGGCGCAGCCGACAGTGGCGAAAACACCTGGAGGTCATCCCGGAAAAGCAGAAGTTCCACGGAAGAATATACTGTCGCAAACAGAGGCGCCGCCGAAGGCGCATATGACGCCTTTAAAAGCGGCGGTAGTACCTGTGGAGGAGGGGAAAACCGTTGGTTTGATGCGGGGAGAAAAAGGATTTGACCCGGTGGTTGGATGGCTGGTTTGCATTGACGGACCTGAAAAGGGGAAAGACTACCGTTTGCAGTCTGAAAAAAATTTTATTGGAAGAGCTTCAAAAATGGATGTGGCTATCGTAGGAGATGATGGTATTTCAAGAGAAAATCATGCCATTATTAGCTATAATCCTAAAAACAATACTTTTAAGGTAATGCCGGGTGAGAGCAGGGGTCTGGTCTATCTGAATGAAGAAGAAGTTCTTGCTCCCATGGATATGAAGGACAGGGATATTCTTGAATTAGGCAAGACAAAACTTATGTTTGTCGCCCTTTGCAGTAATGGATTTGTTTGGTAGACAAAGATGAGAAAAAGTGTTTGGAAAATCGGTATTGGGTTGATGGCCTTTGTATGTCTTTTGCTGTCGGCCTGCGGTGAATATCCTGATGAATATAAAGCAGAACTTAATATTGAAAAACAGGGAGAAGTGCCGGTTGAGATCCCTGCATCGACGGAGGAACCCACGCGGGGGTACTGGACTGTGATTCCGGCGGGAATACAAAAGCAGATGGCGGGGATTTCCATGCCGGAGGGAGCATCAGTTACTTACGATGACCTTGCATATTTAACCATTCCACATATCAATTATCTTGGAGAACGGGCGGAAGGACATCTGGTGGTGGACAGAACACTGGCAGAAGAAGTGCTGGATATTTTTGACGAATTATATCAAATGAAGTTTCCCATTGAAAAAATGGAATTGATTGATCATTATCTGTCATATATTGACGGTGTATTTGATAATCTGGACCGGGCATCTATGGGACAGAACAATACGTCCGCATTTTATTACCGGGTTGTCAACGGCACCAAAACCATTTCGAACCATGCGTATGGAAGGGCAATTGACATCAATCCCAAAATCAACCCGTATTGTATTCCTGCCGAAGGATATGTCAGTCCTGCGAATGCGTATCCCTATGCAGACCGTACAAAGAATTTTCCTGGGGCGATTCGGCATGGAGATGCGGTATATACGGCCTTTGTTTCCCGCGGTTGGGAATGGGGCGGCGATTGGGAAGGTGAGAAGGATTATCAGCATTTTCAAAAGCCGCCGGAACAATAATTGAAGAGAAGGTATATAATTTGGCAGGTGAATAAAAAGGATCCTTTTTAAGGATTCTTTTTTATGTTTTTGACTGGAAAGGAAGATAAAGTGTTTACAAATGGTGGAAGAGCGTGTATAATGAAATGGTGAAGAAATTGATGCCTTAAAATTAAAAAAGGTAGGGTTGAGAAATGAAAAAATTAGGAGGCGTATGTAGTTTATTATTAATTGTGGCGCTGCTGCTGAGTTGCCTGCCAATGGCGGCATTTGCGGAAGAAGTTCCGGAAGTTCCCCGTGTAAACCAGTCACGGCAGTTGATGACAAAAGGAAATCAGGTTGTTTACGCAGATGATCCGGAAACGGTTGTTCAGTTGGTTGGGCTTAATGTTGACAGCTTTGAATTCAGTGAAAAAGGGTGGCAGATGGCAAGGACCATGGTAGAAGCCATGGACAATTGGCATGCAAACATTATCCGGCTGCCTGTTCATTCGAAGTATTGGTGGACGGAAGGATATAAAGAGCGGGTAGATGATATTATAAAGATGGCATCTGACCGCGGCAAATATGTGGTGTTGGATTTGCATAAATATGAATATTTCGATGAGGAATCGGTAAACTTCTGGAAAGAAGCGGCAGAAATTTATAAAAATAATCCCACCGTTTTGTTTGGTATCCTGAATGAACCGCACACCATCTCCTGGAAAGAATGGCGCGATGGCGGTACAAAGGTTAATAAAGGAAAGAAGATAAAAATGTATGGCCATCAGTATGTGGTGGAAATGATTCGTGACCTTGGCGCAAAGAACATTATTGTTGCCGGCGGCCTTGATTGGGGCTATGACCTTCGCGGTATTGTTGGCGAAGCAGAAGGCGATTCAACAGTTTATGCGCTGGGAGATTACGGAACCCAGGGGGATCGTTCCAAGACCGGGTATGGAATCATGTATGATACCCATATTTATCCCTGGAAGGGGAGAACCGCGGACTGGGATAAAAATATAGGTACCGCCCGTAAGAAATATGCTCTGCTCTGCGGAGAAAATGGTTGGGATCAGGGTACCATTGAAGCCATTGAAGGCGCACAATATCCCGAGACATCTGAAAAATATTATCCCATCTGGTGTCCGGAGTTCTTTGATTTTGTCAATGATATTGAAACATATGGTGCATATTTGAACTGGACGGGCTGGTGTTTCCATCCGGGATCCAGTCCTCGTATTATTGCGGAATCAACGAAAAGGGATAATTATGATTATTCTTATCTTCCGACGGATTATTGGGGTGTATATGTAAAAGAAGAGATGAACAAGGTCTTTGGTGACAATCTTCTGAGCGGCCGCCGGATTGTGGAAGCTTCCGGAGATTATGCAGAACTTGCGATTGACGGCGACTATGATACTATGTGGAAGGCAGACCAGGGCGGTGATAAGCATATTACGGTTGATCTTGGCGGTGAATATAACATTAAACGCTGGGCAATCCGCCATAGCGGGGCACAGAATTACCGTGAAATTGAACAGATAAAAAATACCCGTGATTTTGCTGTCTATACCAGTATGGACGGAGTAAACTTTGTATTGTTAGATGAATTTAAGGGCAATACGGCTCCGGTGAATGAACGTATTGTTGCGCCGCGGATGGCTCGTTATGTGAAATTTACATTTGAAAGCACAGATTATCAAAACAGCGGCGTGCTGCGGATTAAGGATTTATTTGTCAGCGGTGAGCCGGTGGATATAACGGAGGCCGATGTAAAGATTTTTGACGGAACAAAACCAATCCAGTTCAAGGATGCCCGGCCGGAAATTATTGAAGGAACAACCATGGTGCCTGTCCGGGTCTGCACAGAAGTTCTGGGCGGAAAGGTTGACTGGAATGCAGCTGCTAATCAGGCAACGATTACGCTGAATGGAAATGTTGTAATCTTTACGCTGGGGAGTACAGTTGTTATAGAAAATGGTGTTGCAACGGAACTTGCAATTCCCGTTTATATGCAAAATGATAAGCTGATGGTGCCTGTTCGGTTTGTGACCGAGGCATCCGGCAGAACGGTGGATTATTATCAGCAGGAAGATGGAACCGAGCTTATCTTTTTGAATGAATAAGAGTTCGCTTTGCCGGCTCAATCATTGATTGAGAACAGGAATTTTGGAACGTTGATATTGGTATAAAACATAAAAAGAGGTATCCATCCGGATACCTCTTTGTTATTGCTGATTATCAGCAGTGTTTGGTTCAAAATCTTATTGAGCAACAACGCTTGCAGCTTGTTTGCCGCGCTCGCCTTGTTCGACATCAAAAGTAACACTTTGTCCTTCTTTTAAAGTTTTGAAACCGTCGGAAACAATGGCAGAAAAGTGAACAAATACATCTTCACCGTCTTCACATGTGATAAAGCCATAACCCTTTTCTTCATTGAACCATTTTACAGTACCCTTTGTCATAAGTACCCAACCTTTCCGACTCACGAAATAAAACAGGAATCGCTGTGAGTCTGCGCGAAACTTGAACAGCATTTTGATGGTAAAAAGAAAAAGCGCCATTCAATCATTTAAACCGTATAAATGATTGAACCGCGTCTAAATCACTTTCAACATCTAAATCAGTTAAACATAGTATACCACATTTATTTTATTTGTCAATAGTTATTTTTTATTTCATATAAAAAATGCTAACATCTATGTTTTATTATATATCCTATTCTCTGATTATTCGACTTTATATACCAATCCGATATTCTCTTCGTCCAATTGAAATTACATCTCCTGTATGAAGCGGATGTCTGCCAAATATTTTTTGACCGTTGACCTTTGTGCCGTTGGTTGAGTGTTCATCCCTTAAATACAGAACATCTTCTTCAAATAAGAAGGTGCAGTGTTTGCCGGAAACAATGGTATCCGGCAGACAAATGTCGTTATCTTTTTTTCTGCCGACACAATAACTGCCGTCCGGAACCAAAGAGAAAGTAAATACATCTTTTGTATTGATGCCTGTCAGAGTTACGTCACAGGTGTTTGGCGGGATTTCATTTTGTTCAGCAGAAACATTTTCTGCCGAAACCATTTCTGATTTATCTTCTGAAATCATATCGGATTTTGTTGAACCGGATGAAGGTGCATCTTCAACAATAGTCTGCTGCATTGGCCGGTTTGTTTCTGTATTTTCTGTTTGTTCTTGTAGTGCCGGTTCGTTTACAGAAGAAACAGTTTCTTCTGCCGGTGTTGTTTCTTCATGTATTTCAATAATATTGCTGGGTGTTTCTTCCGGCATCGGGATGTTGGCTGCAGACTTTATTGATTCTGCCGGGGCTTGCACTGCAGCGGGCGTTGTTTTTCCTTTTCCGCCGGCAAACAGAGCCAGGAGGATGAAAAGCATACCCAAGACAAATAGTGCGATGGCAGCCAGCGTCATTTTGTCAAAAATAGAAAGATAGCCATCTGAAAAAGAAATGTTCAAAGTAAGTGCAAAGGCTGAATGTGTTATACTCAATAAAAGTGCGGTAAGAAGCAGAGCGATAGAAATTCGTTTTTTCATGTTATATCCTCCGAGCAAGACTAAAGTTTTATGGTAATTGCACTCATATCATCTTTGATACGCGTATATTTATGTTTAGAGCCGTTTTTTTGTATGATGGTTTGCATACGGGCCAGCCAGTCGCTTGCTGATTTTGATTTCCTTTGGGTTTTCTCAATTTGGCGTTCATGGATTTGCTCCCAAAACCCGTCACTGCACAATAGAAAACTATCGCCGGGTTTGATCAGGGTGGGCAGGGAAATCTCCGGACGAAAGGCATCTTCCGCTCCAAAATGACGGAAAAGGGTGTGCCGTTCCCGCCGTCTTCTTATCTTTGGATAGCGGATGTCCCCTGCTTCATAGGCCGCATAGGCGGCGGAATGATCGGGGGTGATTTCGTATAACAAATCTTCCCGCAGGAGATAGATTCGGCAATCCCCGATATGTCCCCAAACAGCCATTTCACCATTGGTCATGAGAACAGCCATGGAACAGTCGAGATTTGGATCCCGGCAGGTGACCTCTTTGCGCAGTTCTTTTTGTGCATTTTCAAAAAAGTTGGGAATTGATGTCGTCGTAATTTCCGCAGATGATTTGAAATCATTTAAAACAGAATTGATAATAATTTCGGATGCGGCAGCGTTGTTTTTTCCATCAGCGACGGCAAAACAGGCGCAGTGCAGGTCTTCAGAAATCCCAATAAAATCATTATTATTCTCTTTTTGCCCTATTTCGCACATAGATGCAAAATCCATCATGGGATACTCCTCCAGAAAATGTCGTAAAGTAATATTTATTATAGTATATTCCCAATCAAAAGTCAAGGCGGACAGGACAGATTCCATAACGGAATACAATTATTTTGTTGAAAATTTTACGGTAATCTTTGGGAAAAATATTGACGAATAAAGCATTTCGTTATATAATATATAAGTTCTATGAAATATTTGACAGAGTGGGAGATTTTTTTGCTCTGACGAAATATGATATGTTATGTATAATTTTAAATTGGAGGAGATAAAAATGAGTAGAGTGTATAATTTTTCTGCAGGACCTTCCATGCTGCCGCTTGCAGTTCTTGAGCAGGCCCAGAAGGAGATGCTGGATATGGGAGGAAGCGGTCAGTCCGTTATGGAAATGAGCCACCGTTCCAAGGAATATCAGGCAATCATTGATGAGGCAGAGGCACTTTTGCGGGAAATTATGAACATTCCGGACAATTATAAGGTATTGTTCCTGCAGGGCGGAGCTTCCACACAGTTTGCTATGGTTCCGTTGAATTTGGCGGTGAAGAATAAAAAGGCAGATTATGTCATCACCGGCCAGTGGGCAAAGAAAGCACACCAGGAGGCAGGCCGTTTTATCGAAGCCAATGCGATTGCATCCAGTGCAGACAAAACGTTCAGCTATCTGCCTAAGGTGGATAAAAGTATGCTGACGCCGGATGCGGACTATGTACATATTACATATAATAATACCATTTATGGCACCCACTATAATACAATGCCTGATTTTGGGGATAAAATTGTGGTCACCGATATGTCTTCCTGTATCCTTTCAGAAGAGGTTGACATCAGTAAATTTGGCTTGATTTATGCGGGCGCACAGAAGAATATGGGCCCTGCGGGTGTTACAGTTGTTATCGTGCGGGAAGATTTGATCGGTGAGGCGCTGGATATTACGCCAACCATGCTTAAATATTCTACCCATGCGGACAATGGATCAATGTACAATACTCCGCCGACCTATGGAATTTATATTTGTAAACTCGTTTATGAATGGATTAAAAATATGGGCGGTATTGCTGCAATTCATGAAATCAATGTGAAAAAAGCGAAGATACTGTATGATTTTCTGGACAGTTCCAAAATGTTTAAGGGGACGGTTGTACCGGAAGACCGGTCTTTGATGAACGTACCTTTTGTGACCGATTCAGATGAACTGAACGCAAAGTTTATTGCTGAGGCAAAGGCAAAGGGATTTATTAATCTTAAGGGCCACAGAACCGTTGGCGGTATGCGTGCCAGCATCTATAATGCTATGCCGGTTGAAGGTGTAGAGGCTTTGGTAGCCTTCATGAAGGAATTTGAAGCAAATAATTAGCAAAAAGGGGATTATTATTTATGTATAATATCAGAACATTAAATAAAATATCAAAAAAGGGCTTGGGTGTATTGGATACCAATTATACCTGTGCGGATGAGATGGAAAACCCGGATGGTATTATTCTGCGCAGTTTTAAGATGCACGATATGGAACTTCCTGAAAGTCTTCGGGCAATTGCGCGTGCCGGTGCCGGTGTGAACAATATTCCCATTGACAAGTGCAGTGAGGCAGGCATTGTTGTCTTTAATACCCCGGGAGCAAATGCCAATGCGGTAAAAGAGCTGGTACTTGCGGCGTTGTTTTTGTCCTCCAGAAAAATTGTACAGGGTATTGAATGGGCAAAAACTTTGGCAGGTGAAGGCGATGCGGTCGGCAGCCTTGTAGAAAAGGGAAAGTCCAATTTTGTCGGACCCGAAATTGAAGGGAAAACATTGGGTATTATCGGTCTTGGTGCAATTGGTGTCAAGGTGGCAAATGCAGCGCATCATCTGGGAATGGATGTCATCGGATATGACCCCTATATGTCGGTGGATGCAGCCTGGAGCCTGACACGTTTTGCCCATCGCGCAACGGATTTGCATACCGTTCTTGAACAGTCTGACTATATCACTGTACATGTTCCGGCAACACCGGATACCAAGGGCATGTTCAATTCTGAGGCATTTGCCATGATGAAAAAGGGCGCAAGACTTTTGAACTTCTCCAGAGGAGAATTGGTGGATGAAACCGATGTGCAGACCGCACTGGACAACGGGGAGTTGGCTTGCTATGTGACAGATTTTGCTTCTGAGGCCCTTTTGAAAAATGAAAAGGTTATCTGTATGCCCCATCTTGGTGCATCTACTCCGGAGAGTGAAGAGAATTGTGCGGTCATGGCGGCAAAAGAAATCAAAGACTTTTTGGAAAATGGGAATATTACCAACAGCGTAAACTTCCCGAACTGCGATATGGGTATAGCAACCGGTGCGAGAATCACCGTTGCACATAAAAATATCCCCAATATGCTGAAGCATATTACAGATTTGGTTGCAGGCAAGGGAATTAATATTGAAAATATGCTTAATAAAAGCAAAGGTGACAATGCGTACACCATGCTTGACATTGCCGGGAAAGTTGACCCTGCGATTCAGGGTGAGCTGGAAGCAATTGAAGGCGTACTGAAGGTAACGCTTATCTGACATTTATGTGGTATTGTCCGCATTTTGCGGAGAAAAGAAAGTAAGCATACCTTTTGTATGGTATAGTAAATAAGGGGAAGAATCCCTTTATGTTATAACAGTAAATCAGATGATCGCGCAGATTTATCATCTGTGAGGAAAGTCCGAGCTCCAAAGGGCAAGGGTGCAAGATAACGTCTTGTGGAGGCGACTCTAAGGATAGTGCAACAGAAAGATACCGCCCGCAGTTTGCGGGTAAGGGTGGAAAGGCGAGGTAAGAGCTCACCCACCGGTATGGTGACATACCGGCGCTGTAAACCCCACCTGGAGCAACACCTGACGCGGAGACTAAGCTGGCCCGGCATCTCCCAAGAAGGTGGCTAGAGGCGTGTGGCGACATGCGTCCCAGATAGATGATCATCCATGACAGAACTCGGCTTACGGTTTGCTGTTTTATCTTTAAAAACAAAAGGGGCCTGAAATATTCGGCTGTAACTTGTGACGGCTGTTTTGGAATGGGTCTTGTTTCGAAATCAGCAGACCCGGCCTGTCTTGATGGGCCGGGTCTGTTTTTTATCATCAGGGATTTTGACTGAAGTTCATATGATCATGATTAATTCTGTGTTGTTGATAACGATGCCTGAGGAGGTGAAACAAATGAAAATACCCAAAGGCGTTCTCTGCTTCTTTTTGGCGGCTTTGTTTGTGCTGCCTTTTTCGGCGTGTCAGCGGATTACCGATGAGGTCTATGAAGAGGGAAAAGTGATTGTCACTTTGGATGAAAGCGGGCTTGTGCAGGCAGATGAGGAAGGGTTTTTATTTGTTTCTGATGATAAGATAAGCACATTGAGCGGTTCCGCAAATACGCGGGCAAAAGTGGTTGACATTCAGGCGGAGATTTCTTGTGGAAATTACCATATAGAAACGAAAAAACTTAAGGCTTCCCAAAAGTGGTCGTATGACAATCCACCGCTTCTTTGGGGATATAATCAGATAAAGATAAAGGTGACGGCGGATGATGGAACGACAGGAGAAAAGACCTTTGCCATTTTGTCCAAACACCATCAGGCGGCATTGGAAACCCAGACGGACAGTGATGGGGACGGACTTTTGGATTATCAGGAATGGATTTTTGGAACAGACTCCGGTCAAAGCGATACGGATGGCGATGGTGTAGGGGATTATGCCGAATTGTTTTTTACACGAACCAATCCAACAACTGCCGATGAGGAGTTGAGCAATCGGGATAGTGATGGAGACAGCCTTCCCGATTGGAAGGAAGCAGAGCAGAACTTCAGCGAGCCGATATTTGCAGACGGTAAATTTGATGAACGGACGGACGGCAGTGGCATTACACAAGACAGGAATACGGATGAGAGTGACAGTGGCAGGAATGGCAGCGCTGGTGAAAGAGATATGGCGTCGCAAAGAGATGGTATGGTAACAGTGACCGTAGACGGAGCGGAAGATCAGTTTGAAAATTATCATACCACTGTTTCGGCAGAGATTACCGGTGATGCGGAAGTGGTTGACAGTGCGCATATTCGGAGGATGGGCGTACAGAATATATTTTTGAATCCCAGTATCCCCGGTTATGTTGCCAGTGGGTATACGCTGCGAATGGATGGAAGCGCAGACGTCCAAATTTCAGTCAAATGTACAGGAGACGATTTGGAGGATCCGGTGTTATATTTGTTCAATTATCAGGAACAGACGCTGAAAAATGTTTCAGGCCAGCGAATAACAGCGGATGGAACGGTAAAGGTAAAAATAGAGATGCCGGACAATGGCGTATGTACGTTTATTCTTCTGAACAGGGCAAAAGCGTCACCCTATATTACAACAGGAAAAACAACGGGAACCCCACAACCTCTGGATGGATATAAAAACTTGGTTATCAATGGAACTTTGCGGCTGGGAACGGGGGCAAGGGTGGTTGGTTTGTCCGCAGATATAGCGGACAGCGACGGCGATGGACTGGAAGACAGCGATGAAGCAGAAATCCGGGTGGCCGGTGGAAAGAAGTTTGTTTATCTTCATTCAGATCCCACCCTTCCGGACAGTGATTTTGATGGCATAGAAGATGGAAAGGATAAACAGCCGCTTTCTTATAATATATCTGATCGGAGCATGGCGCTTGCCTGTGCGGTTGGGTATTGTGATTTATCCGACTATGTTGGGATGACGATTGGGGAGATTGCGGAGACGGAAACAGGAGCTGCTGCGCTTGGATATCTTGCAGGAAGCGAAGAGATAAATCTCCTTCGGGAAGCAGAAGTGCTCAGTCAGACAAATAATGAAACAAAAGAGGAGACAACCCGGCAGAGTGTAAAATTTGATTTTATGTCGGGGCGTTATGTTTCTGCCGCTGCAATGAACGAGAAAGGATATGGAAGCCTTGCGCTCTGTTTTTCTGGATTCGAAAAGGAGGGAGCTATTGTGTTTGCGGTGCGGGGAACCGCCCATGATCAAAGCGAGATTGCCGGAGAATTAATTGACCGGGCAGTTTATATGGACATGAACACAATGCCCACAGAACGGGCGCTTGCGGAATATACCATGCTGAGCCAATATGCAGGCTGTGGTATGTATGTTACGGCCCATTCCACCGGCGGAAGTGTTGCCACAGAAGTGCTGGCGCATGTTTACAGCGATGAAACGAAACTACCGGTACGGGCTGCAACATTTAATGCCATTGGCAGTTACCGGATAAACAAACTGTCTATTCCATTGGTGCGAAAGCTGAGAGCGTTGAATACGATTGTAAATTATTATTATTACGGCGATATTCTTGGTGAATATGTGGGAAAAACAGACATGTTTGCGCGGCTGGGAGGAAGTAAAGGTTATACTCCCATGGATAGGGACGGAAAAACGCTCAATACAGGAAACAGCGCTTCGTCTGCTTATCACGATATAAAATATTTTTGTACCGACCAACAGCTGATAAATAACTAAGATGCTCTTTGTCGTCGGCACACGGCCGATTTGCTCGCATTTCCTGTGCGGAAATGCTTCACCTTGTGGCCGGTGCCTCCTCTTTCCCGCAAAACGCACTGCGTTGTCATCGTCAAAGTACGCCCTTGCTGCTCGCTTTTCCTACCGGAAAAGCATCGCTTCTTCGGCGGTTCTTCCTTTTTCCCACAAAAGCATAGCTTTTGTGGGAACCCTGTGGGCGACCACGCAGGGTCGCCCCTACGGATGGCGTTAAAATGCGACCTTTATCGCTCATTTTGAATATACGTTACCCGTTTCGAAATGTAACTAGTTTTTCCACTGGGCGGAGTAGAACCCCACCCCTACGAAGGTTGCGAAAAATTTCGTTTCTTCGTCCGCGGCAATTGGAAAAAGGTTTTTCCACTCGGTACATCCGCGCGCGTCAGAACACGCCTTAATTTGCTCGCTTTTCCTACCGGAAAAGCATCGCTTCTTCGGCGGTTCTTCCTTTTTCCCACAAAAGCTATGCTTTTGTGGGAACCCTGTGGGCGACCACGCAGGGTCGCCCCTACGGATAGCGTTAGAACGCGCCCTTTATCGCTCATTTTGAATATACGTTACCCGTTTCGAAATGTAATTGGTTTTTCCACCGGGCGGAGTAGAACTCCACCCCTACGAAGGTTGCGAAAAATTTCGTTTCTTCGTCCGCGGCACTCGGTAAAAGGTTTTTCCACTCATATTATCCGCGCACCGGATGAAACGTCACGTTTCCGCGGCACTCGGTAAAAGGTTTTTCCACTCGTATTATCCGTGCACCGGATGAAACGTCACGTTTCCGCGGCACTCGGTAAAAGGTTTTTCCACTCGTATTATCCGTGCACCGGATGAAACGTCACGTTTCCGCGGCACTCGGTAAAAGGTTTTTCCTCTCGGTACATCCGCGCACCGGGTTAAGCGTCACACTTGCTGTTGACAATTGTGGGTAAGCAGTGTATAATAAATGTAAATTTCATAAGACAGTTCGTTTGCACCATCCTGTCTCAAAAGAAAACTAGGGCAAATACAGCGGCTTTATGCGGCTGTGTTTTGGTGCAGACGTTTTGAGGACGCCTGTTTTTTTGTGCGTTTTTCAAAAGAAAGGATAGAGATGTATACAATTAAGACGGAAAGTGCGTTTGACAGCGCTCATTTTCTTTATGGATATGAGGGGAAATGCAGGAATCTGCATGGGCACCGCTGGAAAATTGAGGTTGAAGTAGGTTGTTCGACCTTACATGAAAAAGGGCAGGAACGTGGTATGCTGGTGGATTTTTCTGCTTTGAAAGTAGCAGTCAGGGGGTTGGCAGACCGTTTGGATCACGCATTGATTTATGAAACCGGAACTTTGAAGGAAAACACGCTGTGTGCATTGCAGGAAGAAGGTTTTGCATTGATTGCAGTGCCTTTTCGGCCGACGGCAGAAAACTTTTCAAAATATGTGTATGACGAAATATCCGGCCAGGGATTTCAGGTGGTGCGGACGGTTGTCTATGAGACGCCGAATAACTGTGCTTCCTATGTGCCGCCTTTGGAGGATATGAGATGAAAAACTTTCCGGTGGTAGAGAAATTTGTAAGTATTAACGGAGAGGGGAGGAAAGCGGGAGAACTCTCGGTTTTTATCCGGTTTCGGGGCTGTAATCTGGCTTGTAGTTATTGTGATACCAGGTGGGCAAATACAGAAGAGGCACAGGCACAGCAGATGACCGTAAAAGAAATCTGCGATTTTGTGCTGGAGACTGGTGTGAAGAATGTCACTTTGACCGGAGGTGAACCAATGCTGCAGCCGGGTATTGAAACGTTGGCTGCAGCGCTTGCCGAAAACGCAGAGGCACGGGTGGAAATTGAAACCAATGGCAGTATTGATCTGGCGCCGTTTTGGTATCTTCCATGCAGTTTTACGGTGGATTATAAACTGCCGGGCAGCGGGATGGAACCGGCAATGTGTCGCTCTAATTTTGCGCAGATAAGAGCGGAGGATACAGTAAAATTTGTTGCCGGCAGCCGAAAGGATTTGGCGTGTGCAAAAAAAGTTATTGATAGTTACGGACTAATTGGACGTACGGCGGTTTATATAAGTCCTGTTTTTGGACAGATAGAACCTGCGGAAATAGTGGAATTCATGATAGAAGAGCAGATGAATGGGGTACGGCTGCAGATACAGATGCATAAAGTGATTTGGGATCCGGATAAAAAGGGGGTATAAACAGGTGATTGATACAAAGGCGATTGAAGAACATATTCGTGGTATTTTGGTTGCCCTTGGTGATGATCCGAACCGTGAAGGGCTTTTGGATACACCGAAACGGGTGGCTAAAATGTATGAAGAGGTATTCGAGGGGATGAACTATACCAATCGGGAGATTGCGGAAATGTTCAATAAAACGTTTGCAGACAGTGTGGATTCGAATCAGGATATGGATGGTATGGTTATTGTACGGGACATTGAGGTATTCAGCTTTTGTGAACATCATCTTGCTTTGATGTATGACATGAAGGTGACGGTGGCCTATATACCGAAGGGGAAAGTGATCGGACTTTCCAAAATTGCGCGAATTGCAGATATGGTGGCAAAACGCCTGCAATTGCAAGAGCGGATCGGCGCAGATATTGCCGAGGTGATGCAGATGGTAACTGGTTCGGAGGATGTAGCGGTTTTGATTGAAGGCTGCCATAGCTGTATGACGGCACGGGGCATTAAAAAAGGCGGTGCGAAAACTTATACCCGTACATTGCGGGGAAAATTCAGGAAGACGCCCGCACTGTTGGGATAAAGGAGAGAAAGCAGATGGAAAAAGCATTGGTATTGATGAGCGGCGGCGTGGACAGCACGACCTGTCTGGCTCTGGCTGTGGAGAAGTACAAAAAAGAAAATGTGGTGGCACTTTCGGTGTCTTATGGTCAGAAACACACCCGCGAAATTGCGGCGGCGGAGGATCTTGCACAATATTATGGGGTGGAATATATAACCATCGACCTTGCGCCGATGTTTGCGTATAGCAATTGTACCCTGCTCACCCATACAGGGGGGGAGATTCCCCATACTTCCTATGCAGAGCAGTTAAAAGAGACGGACGGGACGCCGGTGTCAACGTATGTTCCCTTCCGAAACGGATTGTTTTTGTCTGCGGCAGCCAGTATTGCGCTGTCAAAAGGGTGCAGCGTTATTTATTATGGTGCACACAGGGATGATGCGGCGGGAAGCGCATATCCTGATTGCAGTTCTGAATTTCATGATGCAATCCGTCAGGCGATTTATCTCGGCAGCGGAAAACAGCTCACGGTATCTGCGCCCTTTGTTGATAAGACCAAGGCGGATGTGGTGCGTATTGGAAAGGAATTGGGTGTCCCCTATGAGCGGACATGGAGCTGTTATGAGGGGAAAGATAAGCCATGCGGCGTTTGTGGAACCTGCCGTGACAGAAAGGCGGCATTTGTGGCCAATGGGATTTTGGATATTGACTAAAGGAGGAAGAAGATGAGCCGAACAGCAAAAGAAACCGAAAATTTGACCCTGCTTGGGAATCAGGGGACAAAATATCCGGACAACTATGCGCCGGAGGTATTGGAAACCTTTTTGAATAAGCATCCGGATAATGACTATTTTGTCAAATTTAATTGTCCGGAATTTACCTCTCTCTGCCCAATTACAGGACAGCCGGATTTTGCTTCTATCATTATTTCCTATGTGCCCGGCGAGAAGATGGTGGAGAGTAAATCGCTGAAATTATATCTCTTCAGTTTTCGGAACCATGGGGATTTTCATGAGGACTGCGTCAATGTGATTATGAAGGATTTGATTGCACTGATGGAGCCAAAGTATATCGAGGTCTGGGGGAAATTTACGCCGCGGGGCGGTATTTCCATTGACCCTTACTGCAATTATGGTATGCCCGGCACAAAGTGGGAAGAGGTGGCATGGAACCGCCTGTCAGGTCATGATCTCTATCCGGAAAAGGTCGATAATCGGTAACATTTCAAAAGGGCTGAAAGCGTGTCAGGCAACATTTGGGTGGGAAATTGTACGCCCACTGAAAAACGGAAGTGGACCCCTCTGATATAGAGGCTGTGAATATCTTTCGTTTGGTTATAAAATACAGGCGTTGTTTGACGCCTGTATTTTTGTGGAATCTTACCTTGACAAGTGGTGATTCTGTAGTATAATAAAGGGTATGTAGCTTGAAAAAACGAGAATATTTGTGAAATAGAGGGATACATATGCTTACACTTGACAAAATTTATCACGCATCCTTTGTACTGAAGGAGGTCATCCGTCCGACTGCATTGATAAAGGCGCCGAACTTCTGTAAAAATGCGGAAATATATTTGAAAACAGAGAATTTGCAGGTGACCGGTTCTTTTAAGGTGAGAGGCGCATATTATAAAATTTCTCAGCTTTCTGACGAGGAAAAAGCAAGGGGCGTCATTGCATGTTCAGCAGGAAACCATGCCCAGGGTGTTGCTCTTGCTGCAGCAAAGAGCAAAATCAAATCATTGATTTGTATTCCGGATGGTGCACCGATTTCCAAGGTGGAGGCCACCAAAAGTTATGGGGCAGAGGTATGTCTGGTGGAGGGCACCTATGATGATGCCTATGAAAAAACGCTGGAACTGCAAGCGAAAAGCGGTGCAACGTTTATACATCCTTTCGATGATGAGATGGTGATTGCAGGACAGGGAACCATCGGCCTTGAAATTTTGGACCAGCTTTCGGATGTGGATATGGTTATTGTACCGGTGGGCGGCGGCGGTTTAATCAGCGGCGTGGCTTATGCCCTGAAATCCCTGAAGCCGGAGATAGAAATTTATGGCGTACAGGCGGAAGGCGCACCGTCAATGTTTCATTCCATACATCATGGCGCAATTGAGACATTGCCGGAGGTGAAGACCATTGCGGATGGTATTGCGGTCAAAACACCGGGCGAACATACCTTTGAAATGTGCAGTAAATATGTCGATGATATTGTTACAGTGACCGATGATGAGGTTTCGACGGCGATTCTTGCCTTGATTGAGCAGCAGAAGATGATTGCCGAAGGGGCAGGTGCTGTGGCGGTTGCGGCGGCATTGTTTGAAAAGGTGCCGGTACAAGGGAAAAAGGTGGTTTGTCTCGTTTCGGGTGGTAATATTGACGTTACGATTCTTTCCCGTGTGATCACCCGCGGTTTGCAGAAAGAGGGGCGTTTGGCAGAATTGGTCATCGAATTGATGGATAAACCGGGACAGCTGCGCGGTGTTTCCAAAATAATTTCAAACCTTGGCGGTAATGTGGTTTCTGTCAGTCATGACCGGTCAGATGTCAATATGGACATTAATTCCTGTTTCCTTCGGATTTCCATGGAGACAAGAAATCGCGAGCATTTGGAAGAGATTAAAAAATCTTTAACGGATGAAGGATATAAAATTGTGAATCCGGAAGTGTAAAACTTATCAAATAAGTTTTTGCAGAGTAAATATTTTGTAGACAAGGATTGGAAAGGAGAAAAAAGATGGAAAAAATTTATACAAACAAGGCACCGGAGGCGATTGGCCCGTATTCCCAGGCGGTTATTACCGGAAATTTGGTATTTACCTCCGGTCAGATTGCCATTGACCCGGCAAAGGGAGATGTGGTGGCTGAAGGAATTGAGGCACAGACCGAGCAGGTAATGAAAAATCTGGGAGAGGTATTGAAAGCGGCTGGTTCCTCTTTTGAAAAAGCTGTAAAAACGGTTTGCTTTCTATCGGATATGACGGATTTTGCAGCATTTAATGAGATTTATGGCAAATATTTTACCGGCAAACCGGCGCGCAGCTGCGTGGCCGCAAAACAGCTTCCCAAGGGCGTTTTGGTTGAAGTTGAAGTAATAGCTGAAGTTTAAAATTTGAAATTTGTGTATTTTTTTCAAAAAAAGTCTTGCAATTTTCAAAAGTTCGTGCTATGATTGAGAACAAAGAAATATAAATTGCATAAAATTCATTGAGGAAATAAAAATGAGAGAGTACAAGAAACAATTCATTTCTACAATTGCATACTTTTACTTTTATTTTGGCTTTAGCTTTTATTTTGGCTACGGCTTTTTGCGTTGTGGAAAATTGAATAATCTTGGACCTCGGCTTATGACGGCATAAGCGATTTCAATTTGTATATGGATGAAAGGCAGGTTCGAGAGAACCTGCCTTTATTTTTTTATAAAACGCAGGGATTCAGATTGATTGCAGACAGCCCACTGATTTGGCGGATGCTTTTCCAAATGCGTTGTATAAAGGGACGGAAGTCCTATCATAAATTTTTAGGAGGCTTTTATCATGGTAGTAATTATGAAACCGAAAACAAGTGAAAAGGATGTACAGAAAATGATTTCTTATGTCAAGGACATGGGGCTTGATGTAATGATTAACAAAGGTGTTGACTGTACAGTGTTGGGTCTTTTGGGCGATACCAGCCGGATTGATCCGGATACATTGATGCTTAATGTACACGTTGACCGCGTAATGCGGATTGCGGAACCCTTCAAAAAAGCAAGCAGGAAGTTCCATCCCGATGATACTGTTGTTAAGGTGGGCAATGTGGAAATCGGAAAAGAAGGGAATTTTACTGTCATTGCAGGTCCTTGTTCTGTTGAGAGTGAGGCGCAGATTATTGAGGTGGCCGAAGATGTGAAGAAGAGCGGTGCAAAATTGCTCAGAGGCGGTGCATACAAACCCAGAACCTCTCCGTACTCCTTCCAGGGATTGGAGCTTGAAGGAATTGCGCTTTTGAAAGAAGCGAAGGAGAAAACCGGTCTTCCGATTGTGACGGAGATTATGTCGCCAAACCTGGTTGAGACTTTTGTGGATAACGTAGACATCATTCAGGTGGGGGCAAGAAATATGCAAAATTTCGATCTTTTGAAAGAATTGGGAAAGACCACCAAACCTATTTTGTTAAAGCGCGGCTTGTCCTCCACCATTGAAGAGTGGCTGATGTCGGCGGAATATATCTTAGCCGGCGGAAATCCCAATGTCATCCTTTGTGAGCGTGGCATCCGTACCTTCGAGACGTACACCAGAAATACCCTGGACTTGAGTGCAATTCCGGCGGTGAAAAGACTCAGCCATCTGCCGGTTGTTGTTGATCCTTCGCATTCAGCGGGGATGAGCTGGATGGTTGAACCCCTCTCAATGGCGGCAATGGCAGTTGGTGCGGATGGTTTGATTATTGAAGTGCATAATTGTCCGGAAAAGGCGCTTTGCGACGGCGCACAGTCATTAAATCCCAAACAGTTTGATTCCCTGATGAAAAAGATGAAGGGGATTGGCGCGAATATTGAAAAGAAGATATAGGTGATGATATGGAAAGCGGTTTTAAAATAGCGGTTATTGGTCTTGGAATGATTGGCGGCTCGATGGCTTATGCCCTGCGCGGATTTCGCAGTGCTGAAATTATTGGATGCGACATCAATAAAGCAGTATGCAGACAGGCTGTAAAAAACAAGGCGGTTCATAGGGCAACCGTGGATGCAGGTGAAGCGATGGAGGGTGCAGATTTGATTATTCTCTGCACCTATCCGGACAGCATACCCAAACTCATTGCGGAAAATGCAAAACATATCAAGTCGGGTGCAGTTGTGACCGATGTCTGTGGTGTGAAAACAAAGCTGTCTGAAGACATCTGTGCAGTACTTCCGCCGCAGGTTGATTATGTCGGCGGACATCCGATGGCAGGGAAAGAGGTAGAAGGGTTTGAAAATGCGTCGCCGGAACTATTTTGGATGACAGGATTTATTGTTACGCCGGTGGAAAGTTCCAAACCGGAAAGTATTGCCCTTATCCGGGAAATGGCACACTTTATTGGTGCGACGAGGATAACAGAGAGTTCGCCCCGGGAGCATGACAGAGTGATTGCCTATACCAGTGATTTGATGCACATTGCCGCTTCTGCCCTGTGTTTGGACTATCCCGAAGAGATGAACCGGGCGTATACAGCCGGGGCCTTTCGGGATTGTACCCGTGTAGCAAACATCAATCCTGCATTATGGACAGAGCTGTTTATGGAAAATGCGGAATTTACTCTGTCAGAAATTGATCGGTTGATGGGGAGCCTTGGACGGCTGCGGCAGGCGATATTCCAAAGAGATGAACAGGAAATAACCCGGCTTTTGGAGAAGGTGCGCCAAAATAAACTTGCTATGCAGAAAAAAGAACCGCAGTTATAAAGACAGATACCGAAAAATTTAAAGAAATTGGAAAGGAAGCGGAATAGATGAAGACCTTATGCGTGAATCTCCCCGGAAGGGCCTATAATATTCATATTGGAGAAGGAATATTGCAGCAGGCGGGGACATATCTTCGAAAGGTGTTTGACGGACAGAAAATTGCAGTAGTGACCGACAGCAATGTCGCGCCCCTTTATGCAGAACAGTTGGAAAACAGCCTTACCCAGGCCGGATATGATATACACCGTATCACCATTCCGGCAGGAGAAGAGAGCAAATCCCATGAAATGCTTCTGCGGCTTTATCATGAAATGCTTAACTTTGGGCTGACCCGTACGGACTTGATTATTGCATTGGGCGGCGGTGTGGTTGGTGACCTGACCGGGTTTGCGGCTTCTACTTTGCTGCGCGGAATTCCTTTTGTGCAGATACCAACCACCTTACTGGCGCAGGTGGATTCCAGCGTTGGCGGTAAGGTGGCGGTCAACCTGCCGGAAGGGAAAAATTTGGTCGGGTCTTTCTATCAGCCGAAAATGGTGTTGATTGATCCGGTATGTCTCAGAACTTTGGATAATCGTGTTTTGGCGGATGGCATGGCAGAAGTGATTAAGTATGGCGCAATTTGTGATAAAGATTTGTTCGCAATGCTGGAAAATATAAAAAATGTTGAGGAACTGTTTGCAAAAATCACAGAAATCATATATACTTGTTGTGATATTAAACGTCGGGTTGTAGAAGAGGATGAAATGGATACCGGCGGCCGGATGATTTTGAACTTTGGACATACCTTTGGACACGCAATTGAAAAATATTTTGGTTATGGAACTTATACCCATGGAGAAGCGGTTGCTGTTGGAATGTGTATGGCTTGTGCCTATGGGGAGAAGATAGGATTGACACCGTCCGGAACGGAGGAGCGGATGAAGGAAATACTGAAAAATTATCAGCTTCCTGTTCAGGTGGATATGCCAAAAGATGCCTTTGTATCTGCGATGGCTGTGGATAAAAAAGGCGAGGGCAGCAGGATTAATTTGATTTTGCTGGAAGAAATCGGAAGGGTTTGTATCAGAAAGATTGATAAAAAAGATTTTTAAGGAATAAGGAGGCAGCAGGATGGACTATATCAGCATCGGTTCACAAATGTTAAAAGGAGAGGTTGCGGTTCCTCCGTCCAAAAGTGTTGCCCATCGGGCAATCATCGCGGCGGCGCTTTCGGGTGGAAAATGTGTACTCCATCATGTTGCGGAGTCAAAAGATATTGGAGCGACCCTCTCCTGTATGGGCGCTTTGGGGACGAAGCATCATTTGAATATCAGCAAAATGGAGTTGGTGCTGGAACCCAAAAAGACATACCATATGCCCCAAGAACTGGTGCTGGATTGTTGTGAAAGTGGTTCTACTCTGCGCTTTTTAATGCCCCTTGCGTTGGTGTTTGGCCAAAATGTAAGGTTTTTGGGGCAGGGGCGGCTGATGCAGCGGCCGCAAAAGCCGTATTTTGATCTGTTTGATGAAAAGGGAATTCGTTATAAGACAGGTACAAATGAAATTCAGCTTTCCGGCAAATTAGAAGCCGGAACCTTCCGGCTGCCCGGTGATGTCAGCTCGCAGTTTATAACAGGCCTTTTGTTTGCGCTTCCTCTTTTGGAAGGAGATAGTGAAATTGTGCTGACTTCAGAACTGGAGTCGAAGGGATATGTGGACTTGACGCTGGATGTGCTGAAAGATTTTGGAATTACAGTTTTTTGTGACGAATATAAAAGATTTGTGGTTAAGGGCGGTCAAACATATAAACCCAAGGACTATACGGTGGAGAGTGACTATTCCCAGGCGGCGTTTTTTCTGGTTGCCGGTGCGATTGGCTGTGATGTTACCTGTTTGAATCTTCGGAAGGAGAGCTTGCAGGGAGATAAGAAAATTCTGGAGCTTATAACAGCCGCCGGCGGTGAGATTGAATATACCGAAGGTGGTGGAATACGGGCAAGGCGTACCGATGTGATGCATGGTATCTGTATAGATGCGCGGGATATTCCGGATTTGGTGCCGATCCTGGCAGTTCTTTGTACTTTTTGTAGGGGAGAGAGCCGGATCATCAATGCCGGCAGACTGCGGTTCAAAGAAAGTGACCGCTTGGCTGCGATTTCATCTGAACTCCGGCAGCTTGGCGTCGAAGTGATTGAAGGCGGAGATTATCTGCGCATTATTGGCCGTGATTTGGTGACCGGCAATACGACTTCTGCCTGGAATGACCATCGGATTGCGATGGCGATTGCTATTGCGGCAACCCGGTGTGAGGGAAAGGTTGGTATTGTTGGTGCAAAAGAGGCAGTGAAAAAGTCGTATCCGGACTTTTTTGAGGTATATGCGGCTTTGGCAGAAAACGGACAGAGGAGTTGAATTGAAAATGAATACCTGGGGTGAAAAAATAAAAATCAGTATTTTTGGTGAGTCACATGGGGCGGCAGTTGGTATTGTATTGGATGGCATCCCATCCGGTGTGGAACTTGATCTCGAGGAAATCAAAAGGGAGATGCAGCGCAGGGCACCTGGGCGAAATTCCATATCAACACCGCGTGCAGAGGCAGATGAGGTGAAAATCCTGTCTGGTTTTTTTGATGGGAAAACGACAGGAACCCCCCTTGCCGGGATGATTTTAAATACGAATACCATTTCGAAGCATTATCAAAAAGAATTGGTGCGGCCGGGCCATGCGGATTATACCGGATTTATGCGCTATGGCATGAGTCATGATTACCGCGGCGGGGGGCATTTTTCCGGGCGTTTAACGGCGCCGCTTGTGTTTGCGGGGGCGGTTGCCAAACAGGTGGTGGCGGCCTATGGCGTGACGGTTGGCGCACATATATTGCGTATCGGTGAATTTTGGGATACTGCTTTTGACGCAGTACAGGTGGATGCAGAACAATTGCGCACCCTTTGGCAGAAGGAGTTTCCGGTGCTGGATTGGCAGACCGGGGACAAAATGCAGAGAGAAATTGTCCGTCAGCGTGATCAGCTGAATTCTATTGGAGGTATTGTAGAATGTGCGGTTGTTGGGATGCCTCCAGGACTGGGGGCGCCGTTTTTCGGTTCGGTAGAAAGCCGGATTTCGTCCATGATGTTCTCTGTTCCTGCTGTGAAAGGAATTGAGTTTGGCGCTGGCTTTGGTTTTGCAGAGATGACAGGAAAAGAGGCCAATGACGAATTTTATATGAAAGATGGCTGTGTGAAAACGTATACCAATCATAACGCAGGTATCAATGGCGGTATTACCAACGGTATGCCTGTGGTCTTTAAAGCGGTGGTTAAACCTACTGCGTCTATTGCACAAAAACAGCGGACAGTGGACATTGAAAAGATGAAGGATGCAGAGATCGAAGTTCATGGTCGGCACGACCCCTGTATCACTCATCGGGCGGCAGTGGTTATTGAAGCGGCGACAGCACTTGTTATGCTGGATTTATTATTGGACAATGGAGCGGAGGGAATAAGGTGAACGAATTAGATGAACTGCGGCAGAAAATTGATGCCATCGACCAACAGCTTCTGCCGCTCTTTCTTGAGCGGATGGAAATTTGCAGTCAGGTTGCCGATTACAAACGTAAGGTGGGAATGGAGGTTTTGGATGCCGGCAGGGAACGGCGGATCTTGGAAAATAAAATGCAGCTGGTGGAAGGCGAGCGAGAGAAGAATGAGGTATATGAGTTTTATCATGCGATCATGTCCATCAGTCGTGCAAGACAGGCGGGAGAACTGGAGGAAAATTCCCGGAAACAAAAGGTGAAGGAAATTTTTCAGCCGGTAGCGCCGGTGGAAAGTCCCACGGTAGTCTTCCAGGGAAGTCCGGGCGCTTACAGCGAAGAGGCCGCGGTTAGTTTTTTTGGTGAAGAGACCAACCGGTTCTGTGTAAAGACCTTTGCGGATGCCTTTGAAGCATTGAAGACGGAGCAGGCCGATTATGCAGTTCTTCCCATTGAAAATTCGTATTCCGGAACGATTGTAGAAAACATGGATCTTTTGGAAAAGTATAGTTACTTTATTGTTGGTGAGATAAATATTCCGATTCGTCATTATTTGATGGGTCTGCCAGGAACAAAGCTCAGTGATATACAAAAGGTCTATTCTCATGAACAGGGAATTATTCAAAGCAGCCGTTTTTTGAAATCGATGCCGGATGTTACCTGTGAGGCCTATTATAACACGGCAATGAGTGCAAAACTGGTGGCAGAGTCAGGAGATAAACATTTGGCGGCTGTAGCCGGAAAACGAAATGCGAAGCTTTATGGTCTTTCCATTTTGGCAGAGAATATTCAGGATAGTGACAAAAACACCACCCGGTTTGTGGTGGTTGCCAAAAAGCCTCAGTGTGATACAGCGTGTGATAAAGTCAGTTGTGTTTTCACCCTGCGCCACGAAAGCGGTGAACTGCACCGCGTACTTGCTATGTTTGCCCATGGGGGGCTGAACCTGATAAAATTGGAATCCCGGCCCATTCATCATCGGAATTTTGAGTATATGTTTTTTGTGGATTATACAGGAAACCTTTTGGATAACCATGTGGCAGAAATCACAGATAATGTCATTGTAGGGACGCAGGCATTCAAATTGTTGGGGAACTATAAGTCATGTGAAGACAAGGGTGAGTGATGATGCAGATTATATTAATTGGTATGCCGGGCTGTGGAAAGACGACGGTAGGAAGACTGTTGGCCAATCGGTGCGGTTATGCTTTTTTAGATTTGGATACAGAAATTGAACGGGATGCCAAACGGAAAATATCAGAAATCTTTGCCAAAGAAGGGGAAGATACTTTTCGTGCAATGGAAACAGCTGTGCTTAAAAAAGCATTGTTGAAAGAAAAAACTGTGATATCGACGGGCGGCGGAATTATTGTTCGCGAGGAAAACCGGAAGTTGATGCAGGAAAAGGGGACGGTGGTTTTTTTGGACAGGCCCCTTGAAAAGATACTTTCCGATGTGGATATACAGGAACGTCCGCTGCTGGCAGAGGGAAAAGAGAAGGTGAAATTGCTCTATAATCAGCGGTACGACAACTATTGTAAGACGGCGGCGATCAGAATTCTGAACGATTTGGATGCGGAAACAGCAGTTGTACAGATATGTCAGGCTTTGGGCCTGTGAAGGAGGAAAATAAATGACAATCACAGTAATTAACGGACCGAATATCAACATGCTTGGCGTACGGGAACCGGGCGTATACGGAGAAAAAAATTATGCAGATTTAGAAGCGTATATTGAAACCTATGCAGAGGAGAAAGGAGCAGAGGCCATTGTCCTTCAAAGCAACAGTGAAGGAGAAATCATTGATTTCATCCACCATGCAATGGGGAGCTGTGACGCAATTGTTATCAACCCCGGTGCATATACCCATTATAGCTATGCCATTTATGATGCGCTTTTGGCAGTGGGATTACCGGCGGTGGAAGTACATATCAGTAACATTCATAAACGGGATGCGTTCCGGCATAAGTCGGTGACGGCGCCGGCTTGTATTGGTCAGATTTGCGGTCTGGGATTCCGCGGCTATACCCTGGCAATTGATTATTTGCTGGAGGAGGCAGATACCAATGATTAAGCTGGCGGTCATTGGAGATCCAATTGCACATAGCCTTTCCCCACAGGTGCACAGTGCAGCGCTGGATGCAATCGGTATTCCGTATACCTATGAGAAAGTACAGGTCAAAAAAGGAGAACTTTCCTCTTTCCTGGATTATGCAAGAGAGCAAGGAATTGATGGATTTAATCTTACTATGCCGCATAAGGTGGATATTCTTCCCTATTTATCTTTTATTGATAAGGAAGCAGAACGTTATGGCGCGGTAAATACGGTTGCTGTTCGGGGAGAGAAGCTTTATGGTTATAATACGGACGCTGATGGATATATGGCGTCTTTGTATATGCAGGGCTGGCGGCCGGAGGATAAAAATGTTGTGATTTTGGGTGCCGGCGGTGTGGTGCGTACTCTTGCGCGAAAAATGGCGTATGAAGGGGCAAAAAAGGTCACATTGCTCAACCGGACGGTGGAAAAGGCCCGGGAAATTTGTCAGGAGATTGCCATGCAGGAAAATGCGGAGTGCCAATATGATGTGTTGACGCCGGAGACATTGCGGCGGTATATGGGCGATTGCGATCTTTTAATGAATGGAACGCCCCTTGGTATGGAGGGAATTGCACAGGATTTTCCGGATTTCTCCTTTTTGGATGAGATGAAAACGAGTGCCATGGTTTCTGATTTGATTTATCGTCCGGCAAAAACCAATCTGCTGCAAAGAGCCGAGAAGAGCGGTCTTTGTATTCAAAATGGTCTGGGAATGCTGATTTGTCAGGGACTTTTGGCAGATCAGATTTATACCGGGATGTCATTTGATATGCAAAAAGTATTTACCATTGTGGAAGAGAAACTTTGTTTGTCCGGGGAGAATGTAAGATGAAGCGTTTGCTGTGTTTGCTGATCATAGTTATTTCTTTACAAAGCTTTTTACCTGTTGTTGCTGCTGAAGAAATTTCGGTGCTTTGCAACGGAAAAAAAATTATTTTTGATGTGCCGCCTGTAATGGAGGGAGACCGCGTGTTGGTACCCTTTCGCAAAATTTTTGAAGCAATAGGGGCAGTGGTAACGTGGGAAGAGCCTGTAGCAATAGCTGAATTGAACGGAAACAGAATACAGGTGACCCTTGACAGGTATGTAATGCAGAAAAATGGAGCATATATTTTTTTGGATGTACCGGCGAAGCTCTGTCGTGACCGGACAATGGTGCCTGTACGTGCGGTGGCCGAAGGGCTGGGAGCAGAGGTGGAGTGGCAGGAAAATACACAGACGGTGATCATCTCTGTGCCGGATAAAGCAAGTGAGAAGCCGGCGGATTTTCCTGGATTCCCGGAAGTACCGGATTTTGCTGAGGTGATTGAAGGCGTACAGCTGGTGTCTTCCGTTGCCTATGGCGGCGGAAAATTATACCGTGTGTCGGATAGGAAAGTAGCATTGGAAGATTACGGCAAGAGTTTAAAGAAGTTGGGATTTGTTGCGGAGGAGAAAGAAGAATATACCTGCTATCAAAAGAACGATGTCAAAGTTTTGACTGGAATGTATCAGGAATATGTCTTGATTGTATTGCAGCGAACCGATGAATCGGTAAAGGTTTTATATTTTAAAAATCATCCGGAGATCCCTGATTTTGGCGCTTGTTTCTCAGTTCCGGTTTTAGAGGAAACGGGAAATAGTGTAACTTATGATATGTTCTCTATTGAACTTTCTGCCCTTGATCAATATTTCCAGTTGCTTGCAAAGGAAGGATTTCGATGTATCCTGCGTGAAAATGGGGATATTTATTGTGTGAAGGCAGAAACAGAGATGGTTGTCTCTTATAAGGAAGGTCAATTGTGTATGCAGTGGCTGGAATAATGGGAATACAATACCTTTAGGGTTCAATCATTTTATTTGAATGATCCGGGCGGCCACATGAGGCCGCCCCTACGATTTTACCGAATGATTATTTTTTATCCATTTTATTTGAATGATCCGGGCGGCCACACGGGGCCGCCCCTACGGTTTTACCGAATGATTATTTTTCATCCATTTTATTTGAATAATCCGGGCGGCCACACGGGGCCGCCCCTACGGGTATCCGGTTACATATTTTGACGGTTCTACAATCTTATCTTCTTTTATCTGAATTTTGTGATTTGGTATTTGCATTCCTAATATATCCGTTTGTTGTTATTGTTATAAACCAATCCACAATTCCCGTAGGGGCGACCCCATGTGGTCGCCCGGTTCGGAATGACGGCCGCCGGTTCGGTTGAATGTCCGCACGGTGGGAAATGTAATTATCGTTTTGCATATCCATCATCCGTTTTCCCGTAGGGGCGACCCTATGTGGTCGCCCGATTCGGAATGATGGACACCGGTTCGGTTACATGTCCGCATGTTGGGAAATATAATTATCGTTTTGCATATCCATCATCCGTTTTCCCGTAGGGGCGACCCTATGTGGTCGCCCGGTTCGGAATGACGGCCGCCGGTTCGGTTGAATGTCCGCACGTTGGGAAATATAATTATCGTTTTGCATATCCATCGTCCGTTTACCCGTAGGGGCAGGGCTCTGCTCTGCCCGATTCCATTTACGTATATGATCCTTTTATTTTATCCAAATAATAAAACAAACATGGTTCGGGATGAATAACACAATTGTCAATTTTCATATGGGTTCGGGCGGCCATACGGGGCCGCCCATACGATTTTACCGAATGATTATTTTTTATCCATTTTATTTGAATGATCCGGGCGGCCACACGGGGCCGCCCCTACGATCTTATCAAATGATTATTTTCCATCCATTTTATTTGAATAATCCGGGCGGCCCCATGTGGCTGCCCCTACAATTTGTTTTCCTTTTATCGGGCGGAGTAGAACCCCGCCCCTACAATTTTTATTGAATTCATTTGACATTTATTTGTGCAATTTTTTTTAAATGTTTTCCAAAAAGGTGTTGACAAATGCTAAAATCGTGCTATAATAAAAATAAAGGTCAAAGAAAGTCAAAGTCAAATTTGATATGACTTTAAAAGAACAAGAGGTGGTCAAAAAGTGAAACTTAGCAATATCATTGAAGCGTTTATCAAGGAGATGATTTCCCAGGAGAACGGTGAGATTGAATTAAAGCGAAATGAGTTGGCAAGTAAATTTAATTGTGTACCGTCTCAAATTAACTATGTGATTTCGACAAGGTTTTCGCCCGAAAGAGGGTATATTGTTGAAAGCAGACGGGGTGGCGGCGGTTATATAAAAATTACGCAGGTCATGCCTAAACAGGGCGGAAATGCGATGATGCACGTTGTCAACATGATTGGTGAGATGATTTCCTTTGCCGATGCGTCTGCGGTTGTAAGAAATTGCTTTGACTATGATTTAATTACCAGAAATGAGGCAAAGATATTACTGGCAGCACTCAGCGAGAAATCAATACCGGTCCAGCAGCCGCAGCAGGACATCCTGCGGGCAAAAATTTTAAAAAATGTTTTGATTACACTTGCATAGGAGGTATGCTTTATGAAATGTCAAAAATGTCAAAAACGGGAAGCCACAACCCATATTAAAAATGTGATTAATGGTGAAGTTGAAGAATATTATCTCTGTTCTGAATGTGCGCAGAATGATCCGCGTACGGCAGAGATTAAACAGAGTATGGATTTTGGAATCGGAGGATTTTTAAGCGGTATTTTTGGCGGAATGCCCAAGACAGAACAACAGACGCTTGACGGAGCAGAACGGCAGGAAGATGTATGTCCGACCTGCGGTCTTAGTTTCAACACATTTCTTCGGAAAGGAAAGCTTGGATGCAGTGAATGTTATGAAACTTTTAAGACACGGTTGAACCGGCCGCTGCGGCGGATTCATGGGACGGCAGAACATGTAGGAAAGGTTCCCGGAGGTATTGGCGGACAGGTCAGTTTGGAGCGGCAGATCGGAAAGCTGGAGGCGGAACTGAATGCGGCAGTGCTCAAACAGGATTTTGAACATGCAGCTGAAATCAGAGACAAGATAAAAGAACTGAAGGCTTCGGCTGGTAAGAAGGAGGCGTAGGTTTATGTGGTATACAGAATGTGGCAAAGACGGCGATGTTGTACTTTCTTCCCGGGTTCGTTTGGCAAGAAATATTAAGGGAATTCCTTTCCCGGCCCGTGCAGATGAGAAGCAGCAGGAAGAAGTGATTGAGAAATGTAAGGAGGCGCTTCTGGATAAGAAATCTCCTTATCATAAAACGATGTATTATATTGACCTTGGCGCCATGGAAGATTTTGAAAAACAGGCGCTGGCGGAACGCCATCTGATGAGTCCGCAGATGCTGGAACATGATAAAAAACGCGGGCTTTTGTTGAGCAATGATAATGCAATTAGCATAATGCTCAATGAAGAGGATCATATCCGTATCCAGACCATGGCGCCGGGATTTGAGATTGACAGGTGTTTTGCCGAGGCAAATGCGGTGGATGACCTGATTGCCGGCAGTGTTGCCATTGCATTTGACGAGCAGTATGGCTATCTGACCTGCTGTCCGACCAATGTTGGAACGGGGATGCGGGCATCAGTGATGCTGCATCTTCCGGCAATGACCATGAGCGGAACACTAAGCAGTATTTCCAATTCCCTGTCACAACTTGGTATAACCATCCGAGGAATATATGGAGAAGGAAGCAAAGCGCTGGGGAATATTTATCAAATATCGAATCAGCTTACCTTAGGAGAGACGGAAGAAGATATTATTGATAAATTTAAGCAGATTGTTGCCGATGTGGTAGAAAAGGAACGGGAACTTCGCCAGAGGATTTATGAGGCGGAAAAGTTTAGTTTTGAAGATAAGCTTATGCGTTCCTTCGGCGTACTTAAATTTGCGGTGGCAATGTCATCGGATGAGGCAATGAAACGGCTGTCCGACCTTCGGTTTTCCATTAATTTAGGACTTATAAAAGAAGTTTCTTTAGAGACTGTGAACCGCTTGACCTATGATGTAATGCCTGCGAATATCATTCAGAAATATAATATTCATGATGCAAAAGAGCGCGATTTGAAACGTGCAGAAATTATAAAAGAAGCATTGGAGAAAACGTCCTGAGGGATGAGAAGAAAGGAGTATAAAAATTATGTTTGAAGATAGATTGACCGAAAGAGCGAAAATTGCAATTAACCTTGCGGCGGAAGCCGCTTTGGAGCTTGGGCATAATTATGTGGGAACAGAACATCTTTTGATTGGCCTGATCCGCGAAGGAGATGGTGTGGCCGGAAAGATACTGGAAGCCAATCAGATTACCGATGATAAGGTTATCGACAGAATTGCAGCTTTGATTGGTACAGGCGAGCCAATCATGGAAGGGAATCCGGAGGCTACACCCCGGACAAAACGGGTGTTTGAACACAGCTATGTTGAGGCACGGCGTCTTGGCCATAATTATGTGGGGACGGAACATTTGCTGATTGCCATCCTGCGGGAGAGCGAAAGTATCGCAGTAAAAATTTTATTTGATTTGGATATTAATCCACAGAAACTGTATAATGAAATTATGCGGCTGCTCAGCGATAATCTCGGCGGCGAGGAGGCAGGCAGTATTTCTTCCGGTAATAAAGAAAATGAAAAAACCAACGTACCTACGTTAATGAAATTTGGACGGGATCTGACCAAAATGGCCAGAGAAGACAAACTGGACCCGGTCATTGGCAGAGATACTGCCATTGAACGTGTGGTTCAGATTCTCAGTCGAAGAACAAAGAATAATCCATGTTTGATTGGTGAACCTGGTGTGGGCAAGACGGCAGTGGCAGAAGGTTTGGCGCAGAAAATCGTCAGTGGGATGGTACCGGAAATTTTGAAGAATAAAAAGGTGATTGCCCTTGATATGTCTTCGATGATTGCCGGAGCAAAATATCGTGGTGAATTTGAAGAACGGCTGAAAAAAGCGATGGAAGAGATTCGAAAAGCCGGCAATATCATCCTGTTTATTGATGAACTGCATACCATTATTGGAGCCGGTGCAGCAGAAGGCGCGATTGATGCGGCAAATATTCTGAAACCTGCCCTTGCCCGCGGAGAAATTCAGGTAATTGGCGCAACGACAATTGAGGAGTACAGAAAATATGTGGAAAAGGATGCTGCATTGGAACGCCGTTTTCAGCCGATTACCCTGAGTGAACCAACCCAGGAAGAGAGTATTGAAATTCTGAAGGGAATTCGAGACAAGTACGAGGCACATCACCGCGTAAAGATTACTGATAAGGCGATTGAAGCGGCGGTACAGATGTCGGTACGATATATTTCTGACCGGTTCCTGCCGGATAAGGCCATTGACCTTGTGGATGAAGCCGCATCCAGAATCCGCTTAAAGACATTGACAGCGCCGCCGGATGTGAAAGAGATGGAAGATAAAATTGCCGGTGTGAAAAAAGAAAAAGAAGCGGCAATTGCAACACAGGAATATGAAAAGGCCGCATCTTTCCGGGACGAGGAAAAAAGGTTGAGTGAAAAGCTGGATGCCATGAAAAAAGAATGGGAAAAGAGCAATACAACGGCAGAAGCAATGGTCACCGAAGAAGAAATTGCAGAAATTATATCGCTCTGGACAGGAATTCCGGTCAAAACGCTGGAGCAGTCCGAGAGTGAACGATTGCTTAAATTAGAGGAAATTCTGCATAAGCGTGTGGTTGGTCAGGAAGAGGCGGTCACGGCGGTTGCAAAGGCAATCCGCCGCGGCAGGGTAGGCTTAAAAGACCCGAAACGGCCAACTGGATCCTTTATCTTTTTGGGGCCGACAGGTGTGGGCAAAACAGAACTTTCCAAAGCCCTTGCAGAAGCGATGTTTGGCGATGAGGATGCAATTATTCGGATTGATATGTCAGAGTATATGGAAAAGCATGCTGTTTCAAGAATGGTTGGATCCCCGCCGGGATATGTTGGCTATGATGAAGGCGGCCAGTTGACGGAACAGGTACGCAGAAAGCCGTATTCTGTCGTCTTGTTTGATGAGATTGAAAAAGCGCATCCGGATGTTTTTAACATACTTCTTCAGATTTTAGAGGATGGTATTCTGACGGATTCTCAGGGGCGCCGTGTTGATTTTCGTAATACGGTGATCATCATGACTTCAAATCTTGGCGCGCGGCAGATTACCGAAAGTAAGAGTCTTGGATTTTCTGCAGTTGATGCTGATTCATCAGAACGTGATTATGAAAAGATAAAATCGGATGTTATGGGCGAAGTGAAACGGGCTTTCCGGCCGGAATTCCTGAATCGTGTCGATGAAATCATTGTCTTCCATCAGTTGAATCAAGAGAATATACAAATGATTGCCCGCAAAATGTTGGAACAGCTGAAAAATCGGCTTGCAGAAAACAAGATAATGGCCGAATTCTCTGATGAAGCGGTGGCAAAAATTGCAGATGAAGGCTTTGATCCTGTTTATGGTGCCCGGCCCTTACGGCGTGCGATTCAGTCAAAAATTGAAGACATGATTGCCGAATCTATGCTGGAAGCCAAGGTAAAAGAAGGCGATACAATTGATGTAACCACAGACGGAGAGAAATTTATATGCAAAGTTAAAGGTTAAGAAGAGCAAGAATTGAAATATATTGTGCAAAAAAGAGATAGAAATTTGCATAACGAAGATGTATAATGGTACAGGATTTCATAAAGTCTTTATTTTACACAACACACACAGAAAAAAGACTGCCGTTGGGCAGTCTTTTTTTGTTTAATTGAAACGAAATAAAGTATATTATGTTTCATAAAAACATTTATAAATAATTTATGCAAAAAATAAATATATGCAATAAATAACTGTTTAGTAGGTGCAAGATGCTGGATGAAAAAACAGAAGCTTGTTTTATGTATATGTTGAAAGTTCTTTTACACTTTATTCATAGTTTCTTCATAAGTGGATAGTATAATATTCTTAGAAAATAAAGAACAGTTGAATTGAGGAGGTAAATGAAATGATGAATGAATACGATCCTTTAAACAATTTGAATGGTGAACATCCTCAGCCGGATGAACATAATGAACCTTCGATGGCTGATGTTCAGATTAATATAAATTCGGATGCTTCCCGGGAAGAAGACAAGGACGTGTCAGAACCAGCTCTTCATATTGATCTTTCTGAACCGGAACAGCAAAATTCGCAGAACGCCGGCCTGAACAGTTTTGGAGAACAGCCGGCATCAATACCCGGGCAGATCAAAATGCCGTATAATGAGAGTGTTCCGCCGAAAAAAAAGAAGAAAGCAAAACGTGTCATTGCTGCCGGTCTTGCTGTGGCGGTTTTAAATTTAGCGATTCTGGGCGGTGCATTTATGCTTGGGCGTTCATTTGGCAAAGAGGATTTAAAAGTTGGCAATAAGCAGCAGCTTGTGGAAAATTTGAATCAGAATGCACAAAGCACAGAAGGAACACAGGTTACCAGTACGGCGAATAACAATGGGGATATGGACACCACTGAAATTGCCAAAAAGGTGGGGCCTGCTGTTGTTGGTATTACCAGTACGGTGCAGGGACAGATGTCTATTTTTGGCGGCGCGCAAAATGCACAGGCGCAGGGGTCCGGTATCGTACTCAGCAGCGATGGATATATTGCCACCAATAATCATGTTATTGACGGTGCAACGGCTGTCAAGGTAACATTAAATACAGGTACCGAATATGATGCCAATGTGGTCGGTTCGGATGCCGAGACAGATCTGGCCGTGATTAAGATAGAGCCAACGGAGGAATTGACAGTTGCAACCCTTGGTGATTCTTCGGCGCTGGAAGTTGGAGAGCGGGTTGTTGCCATCGGAAATCCCATGGGACTTGAATTTTTTGGGAGTGTAACCCAGGGAATTGTCAGCGCAAAAAACCGTACGATAACGGTGGATAACCGCACAATGACCCTGATTCAAACAGATGCGGCCATAAATTCCGGTAATTCCGGCGGTGCGCTGATCAATACCAAAGGTGAAGTAATTGGTATTAACTCTGTAAAGGTAACCTATGAAGGTGTGGAAGGTATGGGGTTTGCAATCCCAATTTCGGAGGCAAAGCCAATTATTTCCGATCTGCTGGAACATGGTTATGTAAAAGGTCGTCCGGTAATTGGAATTTCTACCCGTGACGTAACAGAATATATGGCGGCAAGGTATTCATGGCCCCAGGGCGTACAGGTAATGGATGTTACTTCACAGTCTGCTGCAGATGCAGGTCTTCAGCAGGGAGATATTATTATTTCCGTGAATGGTCAGAAAATCAGCACCGGTGATGAGCTGAATAAGATAAAGGAGCAGCATGCTCCGGGAGAGGTATTAAAATTAGAAGTTTATAAATACGATACCGGTCTTACAAAGACGATTGAAATTACACTTTCCGAACAGCTTCCGGGCTAAAATATGTGAAAAAGACCGCAGAATCAATTATTCTGCGGTTCTTTTTTGTGGATTTTTTTGAATGGGGAAAGAGGTAAAAACGGAAATATCCCTTGCATAATAACGGAATTTGTGTTATCCTTGTAATTACAACATTATATGATATATTACTGTTGAAGAAAGGCTGGGTGTAAAGTATGAAAAATTATGAGAAGTACAAAAAAGGTTACTTTATTCCGCCCGTATGCGAGATGAAATGGGCGAAAAAAGACGCAATTGACAAAGCGCCGTCATGGTGCAGTGTTGATCTACGTGACGGCAATCAGGCGCTCGTTGTCCCGATGAGCCTAGAGGAAAAAGTAGAATTTTTTAAATTTCTCGTAAAGCTCGGCTTTAAAGAAATAGAAGTTGGCTTTCCGGCTGCATCGGAGACCGAATACCAATTTTTACGGAAATTAATTGAGGATGACCTGATTCCGGATGATGTGGAGATTCAGGTGCTTACCCAGGCAAGGGAACATATTATAAAAAAGACATTTGAAGCCTTGCGGGGAGCGAAAAAAGCGATTGTCCATGTATATAATTCCACTTCTGTTGCACAGCGGGAGCAGGTGTTCAGAAAATCAAAAGAAGAAATTAAGCAGCTGGCGGTAGACGGAGCAGAATTGCTCAAACGTTTGGCCGATGAAACGGATGGCAACTTCCGATTCGAATATAGCCCTGAGAGCTTTACGGGTACAGAGATAGATTATGCAGTGGAAGTCTGC
Organism: uncultured Clostridia bacterium; assembly: GCA_910580105.1. Taxonomy (GTDB): domain Bacteria; phylum Bacillota; class Clostridia; order Monoglobales; family Monoglobaceae; genus CAJTWN01. The sequence goes on from CAJTWN010000006.1 coordinate 69,816, forward strand.
AACGCTGTCTTGGATGTTTGGAAACCTACGGCAGAGAAAAAGGCAATTATTAATCTTCCTGTTACGGTTGAACTTTCTATGCCGCATGTATATGCCAATCAAATTGAATATGTCTGTGACAATATTAAGTACAGAGATTGCGTTGAAGTTTCATTGCATCCGCACAATGACCGGGGATGTGGTGTCGCGGATACGGAACTTGGGCTGCTGGCTGGTGCAGACAGGGTGGAAGGGACGCTGTTCGGCAATGGAGAGCGGACCGGAAACGTAGATATAATCACTTTGGCGCTCAATATGTTCAGTCATGGTGTGGATCCAAAACTCAATTTTGAAAACATGCCGGAAGTGGTTGAAAAATATGAGACCCTTACGGGGATGCAGGTGGATGCACGGCATCCATACAGCGGAAAGCTGGTTTTTGCCGCATTTTCCGGTTCGCATCAGGATGCGATTGCAAAGGGAATGAAATGGCGTTCCGAAAAAAATTGCGAATACTGGACGGTGCCATATCTTCCGATTGATCCAAAAGATGTAGGGAGGGTGTATGAAGCAGATGTTATCCGTATCAACAGCCAGTCCGGCAAGGGCGGTATCGGCTATTTGATGGAACAGCAGTTTGGCTTTGATATGCCGAAGAAGATGCGCGAAGACTTTGGTTATACTGTGAAAAATGTTTCGGATCAGAAGCACAAAGAGCTGATGCCTGAAGAGATCCGCGACATATTTATGGAAACTTATGTCAATATTGAATCACCGTATAAAATGATAGAAAGCCATTTTGAACAGAAAAATGGTATTATCGCGCATGTGACGGTGGAAAGCGGCGATGGAATTCAGGAACTTACCGGGACAGGAAACGGCCGTTTGGATGCGGTAAACAAGGCGTTGCGGGATATTTTGCCCGCCGGTTTTGCAGTTGAAACCTATACAGAACATGCCATTGGTACAGGGTCTGATTCCAGAGCTTGTGCGTACATCGGCCTTTCCAATGCGGACGGTCGTACGGTGTGGGGTGTTGGGATTCATACAGATATTATAAATGCCTCTTTATATGCTTTGATCAGTGCAATTAATCATACAAAATAATGAAAAATAAATAAAATAAATATTATATAAAAATGGGAGTGCAGAATATGAAAAAGTTAATTGCATTGTTTTTGAGTTTGTCGTTTGTGATTTGTCCGGCGGCTCCTGGTGTTTTTGCAGAAAATGATGATACGTATGCAACAAGAGAAAAGACAATATCTGCTTTTGTGGAAGCAATAGGAATTGAAGATGAGAAGATAGAAACGGATATATTGGCTTCTTTTGCAGATGGAAAACAGATTACGCAGAAGTATAATAAACCAATGGCCTATGCGGTTTCAACGGGGTTGCTGAAGGGCTATGAGGATAATACACTGCGTCCAACCAATGCAATTTCACGTACAGAAGCGCTGGTGATTTTACGCCGTGCGTTGGAGGGAACCAAATTTTACACCATTGCTGAATCCCGGTTTTCTGATATTCCTGAATGGGCAGAGTCAGAAATCAATGATCTGGCAGGTTATGGTATCCTCAAAGGGTATGGAGATGGTACATATGGTGCGGAAGATTTCATTACAGAAGAGCAGGTTGATCTTCTTGTATCCCGGCTTCCGGAAAAAGTTGGCCCGAAAGCAGATTATTATACCTATGTGAACGGTAATTGGCTGAATACGGAAGAGCTTCCGAAGGGGTATCCTTCATTATCAAATTTTGATGAAACCTCTCGTGAAATTCTGAATGAAACAGCGGAAATAATTATTGACCTTGTATCTCAGCAGCAGTATGGCAAAAGGTTTGAACAGGGAACCAATGAACAAAAAATAGTTGATATTTTTACCAGCAGTTATAATGAACGAAGCCGTAATTTGGTGGGAACAGAGCCAATTCGGGGATTGCTGGAGGCCATTGAAAGCGTCAAAACATTGCCGGAGTTAATGAATGTTATGGCGGATATGGGCGTCAGTGGATTTCCTTCACTTATTTCCCTGTATGTGAATCCGGATTTGATGGATGCAAAAAAATTTGCTGTATATCTTGCAAGCTGTTATACCGGTCTTTCGGTTGATATGATCAGAAGCGGCGACTTTGAAGATGTTTTGACAGCATATGAGGAATATATTGGTAAATTGGCAAAAGCGGCAAATGTTGCCATGTCCGGTGAAGAAATTGCACAGGTTGCAAATTTCTGTAAGGAACTCGCGTCAGCCTCTTTGCGTACCGAAGATATGCAAAATCCAAAGGAATTGTACCATCAGTACAGTATGCAGGATATGGAAAAATTGTTTGACGGTATTAATTTTGACGCATATATTGATTTATGGCAGCTGGGCGATGCGGACTATGTGGTTGTTTTGGATGAGGAACTTGCCAAAACAGTAAATACCTGGCTGAAAAAGGAAAATCTTTCTCTTTTGAAGAATTATTTGAAAGCCTGTGTTTTGGATTATTCTTCACAGTATTTGACCACTGAGATGTTTGATATTCAACAAGAATTCGGAAATAAAATTAATGGTGCAAATGCACAGTATAGTGCGCAGGATACTGCGATATCTGTGACAACGTCTCTTTTGGGCGCTGAAATTGCAGATTTATATCTGAAGGCGAATTTTTCTGATGAAACAAAACAATATGCAGAAGAACTTGTTGAAGATGTTTTGGATATGTATGAACAGCGGCTCCAGAACAACACATGGCTGGAGGAGCAGACCCAAAATGCCGCAATCGAAAAGTTGAACAATATTTTGGTTCAGGTAGGGTATCCCGAATACATAAAAGGTTATCGGGACGATAATTTTCAGGTAAGAAGCTTGCAGGAAGGCGGCAGTTTGCTTGGTTATATAATAGATTATGCCATTGAAAACAGCGCGCTTGACGCATATTTGATTACAGAGGATATTGAGGTCAGCCGTGATGGATGGGGAATGTCACCGATGGCGGTGAATGCTGCTTATTCTTCACAGCAGAATAGTATCATTATACCGGCCGGCATTCTGCGGGAACCGTTTTTTGATCAAACCGCTTCTTATGGAGAAAATTTGGGTGCGATTGGCAGCATTATTGCACATGAAATTACCCACGCTTTCGACTCTACCGGCGCACAGTTTGATAAAGACGGGAATGTTGCAGACTGGTGGACGGAGAAGGACAAGCAAACTTTTGAAAACATTTGCAATCAAGTAATTGATTATTATCAGACGTTTTATATTGGTGATAAGCAGATCAATGGAAAGTTGACGCTGGGCGAAAATATTGCAGATTTGGGTTCAATGGCTTGTGTTGTTGAAATTGCAAAAGAAAAGAATTGTGATTTGGCTGAAGTATTTGAAAGCTACGCACGGATGTGGCGGATGAAGGTGACGCCGGAATATGAAAAGCTGCTGCTTAATATGGATTCCCATGCACCCAGTCGTGTGCGGGTAAATGCGGTGCTTTCCAACACACCGGAATTTGCAGAATATTATCAGCTTGTAAACGGAGATGGTATGTATCTTCCGCCTGCGCAGCAGATTGTGATTTGGTAAAAATATGCCTGCCCGGTTATAGGGCAGGCTTTTTCTTTATAGAAGAAAAAAGGGGGAAAAGAAATGGAAAGAGAAAAAACAAGAGCTTATTGGCTGGAGACAATGCTGCGGATTGCAGAGCCTGTTTTGTCCGCGCTGGCAAAAGGAGAATTGAGAAAGGAACTGCCTGAAAGTAAACATACAGAACGGGAAGTATTTGCACCACTGGAGGCATTCGGACGCACAGCTTGCGGCATTGCCCCCTGGCTTGCATTAGAGGGGCTTTCCGGCAAGGAAAGAGAACTTCAAAAGGATTATATTCAACTTATGCAAAAGAGTTTAGAAATGGCGGTCAATCCGGAATCTAAAGATTATATGGGATTTTGTCATGGAGCACAGGAATTGGTGGATACTGCTTTTTTGGCACATGCGATGGTTCGCGCGCCCAAAGTATTTATTAATGGTATCGATGGAAAAGTGAAGCAGCAGCTGATTGCCGCTTTAAAGTCTACACGCACCATTACGCCTTGCAGGAATAACTGGTTATTATTTTCTGCGATGGTAGAAGGGGCGCTCTTTCTTTTAGGAGAAGAGGATTATGATAAAATGCGGGTTGATTGTGCAATGCAGATGATGGACAAATGGTATTGCGGTGATGGCGCTTATGGTGATGGAGATAAATTCCATTGGGATTATTATAACAGTTTTGTGATTCAGCCCATGATGGTGGATTTGGTTGGGTTGTTTAAGGATGAATTTGAAGATGGCCGTTGCCGTGAAATGGAGATACCCGTTCTTCGGCGAGCCGCAAGATATGCAGAAATTCTTGAACGTTTGATTGCGCCGGATGGCAGTTATCCGGCAATTGGACGATCACTCACCTATCGTTTCGGAGCCTTTCAGATGTTGTCACAGGCGGTGTTGGAAGAAATACTCCCTGATTCTGTCAAGCCGGCGCAGGTGCGTTGTGCGCTGACAGCTGTGATTGAGAGAACAATGCAATCAAAGGAGATGTTTGATGAAAAGGGTTGGTTGCGCCCCGGAATATATGGATTTCAGCCCGGTCTTATGGAAGGATATATTAATACCGGAAGTCTATACCTGTGTACAACTGTATTTCTTGCATTGGGACTGCCGCCATCACATCCCTTTTGGCAGGAGGAGAATGAGCCGTGGACTTCGGCAAAAGTCTGGGGCGGTGTGGATATGTTGGCTGACCATGCCATAGATGAATAATTCAATAAAAAAAGCCCTGGTTTCCGGGGCTTCAGACTGTTGAAAAAAGAGTGGCTTTATAAAATGAGAGAAAAAATTGTATGAATAGTTTAATGGCATATTCAGGTCAAGTTATTTTTCAAGAAAATATTTACGTGTCCGTTTATCCATTATAATTTTTTCATCAAATCCATACTCGTACGCGCGGCAGGAGTGTTTTTCCTTCTGCTCTTGCCCAATAATAAATATGTCGTCGTCATCGCTTGCCCTCATGCCAGCGTACATTTTATCATAAAACAAACACATTTTACGATCGTGTATTGGCCAGAACCTCCTTAAATTTGAATAATTATGCTGTAAACGAATAGAGCATCAAAATTCATATATCGGTTGCTGTGACCATGCGGTGCAAGATGTTCAATGCGTTGTTTGAATACTGGAAACTGGCTTTTTAAGTATGAATAAATTATAAAAGGGAAAGAACCTCATTTAAGCTGGGCAGAATCCGATATGCCGCAGAACACATTGTATTATCCGGTGGAATCATATCTGGGATAAGGATAGGAACGAGCCCCGCAGCGCGGGCAGAGAGGATGCCGTTACGGCTGTCTTCCAAAGCTATACAATCGTTTGGCGGCAGCTGCATCGCATCTGTTGCCCGAAGGAAGATATCCGGTGCGGGTTTTCCATTTTCGATCATGTCACCCGTGATGACAGCATCAAAATAGGGAAGTGTTTTTGACAGCTCCAGGTGGGCAATGGCGCGTTCATGATTGGTGGATGTGGCAACTGCACATTTTAACCCCCGTTTTTTTATGGTGTCCAATAGAGGGAAAAGCCCTGGTTTTATGGGGACGCCATCTTTTTCAATAAGTTCCATTGCATATTTAACATTTGTTTCACGAAAGGCGTCATAATTGATACCTTCATATTTTTCAATAAAAAGTTTGCGGATGGAAGCAGAGGAAAGGCCCATAATACTGAGCATAAAGTCAAGCGGAATGTTAATCTTAAATTTTTCACCGGCATATTGCCAGCTTTTTACGGAAATTTGTTCGGTGTCAAACATGGTACCATCCATGTCAAAGACAAAACCTTTGATATTTAATTTCATAAAAGTGCCCTCATTTCCAAAGATGAATTTTATCTGCTTTTTGAAGTTTAAAGATGATGTTCATGACGACAGGGAAGAGGATGGCGCCAAGAACGCCAAACCAAACAAATCCCAAATAGATGCAGATAATAGTAACCAAGGGGGGAAGACCCAACTGGTCCCCCACAATTTTGGGTTCGATAAACTGCCGTACAATGGTAACGATCAAATAGAGGAGAATCAATCCGATGGCCAGATAAAATTCACCTTTAAACAAGCAAATAACGGCCCAGGGGAGAACAATGGTTCCGGTTCCCAAAACCGGTAGAGCATCAGCAATGGCAATAACGCCGGCGATCCCGAATGGGTTATCAACGCGAAGACAAAGAAGACCCACAGAAATTTCAATAAAGGTGATACCCATCAAGATTAAATAGGCGCGAAGATAACTATAAAGTGTTTTGCCAAGATAATCTTTGATGTCGATCAGCATTGTCCGGTGTTTTTCTGGTATCTGACGTTTGATAAAATCAAGAACATGCGCATAATCCATGCTGATAAATAGTGAAGACAGAATTGTAAAAATCAGCGAAATCAAAAGAAGCGGGAGTTTTTTTGAGGCACCGGCGAGGGCGGATAAGATGGTAGTAGAGAATTCCACAATGTAATTTTTAATACTTTCGACCATTCCATCCAGTGTTTGCCCTACCTGTGCTGCAACATCCGGAGATATACGATTGGCAAAGGCAAAAATTTCACGGTTTAGATATTCCAAAAAGGGAAGAATATCCTGGGCATAATACTGGGGAAGTTTGAAGCAGAAGTTTTTAATCCCGATGTACAGGGAGTGACCGCCCAGCCACAGTAGAAATCCAAGCAGAATATATCCCAAAAGAACGATGATAAATGCACTGATTCGGCGGCTTAAATGTGTTGTTTTGGATAGAAGCTGGACGAGTGGTTTAAACAAAAGAGCAATTAAAAATCCAAGTAGAAATGGCATAATCCAAGAGAGGGCATATTCGATAAACAGATAGCCCAGCAGAAGAATCAACGCATAATAGAAGGTGTGAATGATAAAATTTTTATGCCTTTCGGTTTTGTCCAGATCCATATATGTTTGTCCCTTTCCCATTTTTAACTTTAATTATCATAGCATAAAAGTCCAGGAATTGCAAGAATTTCCATCTGGCAAAACATTTGCTTTTTTGAGGATATAGGTATATAATGAGACAGAAGAGGATAAGGAGGAGATAGAATTGAAACAATGTACAAAATGCGGAACCGTTTTGAAAGAAGGGTATCAGTTCTGTACCCACTGCGGTACGCGGCAGGATGCAGGAGAAACACAGGAACAGAAAAACGTTTGTCTGCGGTGTGGAAATGTGATGCAGGAGGAAGAGCGGTTTTGTTCCGTCTGTGGTTATTGTATGGAAGAAAGTTCAGATAATGCAGCAGCAGGTCAACAAAAAACAAATGCTTATCATTCGTATAGGACGGAGCAAAAACCAAAATCCAGGTTGATTGCCGGACTTTTAGGTGTGCTGGTCGGTTCTTTTGGTATACATCGCTTGTATCTGGGGGATAAAACCATTGCTTTGGTTCAGTTGGTTGTTACCATTATAACCTGTGGTGTTGGCGGACTTTGGGGAGTAATTGAAGGTCTGCTTTTGCTTTATGGTAAGATAAACAAGGATGCGTATGGAAATCCTCTGGAAGAATTCTAAAAGATAATTGACACTGGTGATTTTATGTTTTGAA
>CAJTWN010000006.1:77511-102199 GCA_910580105.1 uncultured Clostridia bacterium
AGAACAAATAAAAGAACAAATAAAAGAACAAATAAAAGAACAAATAAAAGAACAAATAAAAGAACAATAAGACACATATCTGTGAAGTGAATCTTTAAATGTACAGATCGTTTGATTTTTTGCACAATAAAAGGACGCCAATGGCGTCCTTTTAATTTTGCAAATTGAAAATATGATGTATGGAAAATAAATATTTCTACTGACAGCATGGTTGGCAGATAATTTATTTTGCATATTCAACAGCACGAAGTTCCCGGATAACATTTACTTTGATTTGTCCCGGATATTCCATGCTTTCTTCAATCTTTTTCACAATATCTTTTGCCATCAAAATGGTTTCATCATCGTTTACCGCATCTGATTTTACCATGATTCTAACTTCACGACCGGCCTGAATTGCGAAAGAACGCTCAACCCCTTGGAAGGAATTTGCGATTTCTTCCAGCATTTCAAGGCGTTTGATATAAGATTCAATATTTTCTCTTCTTGCGCCCGGACGTGCGGCAGAAATTCCATCTGCAGCCTGTACAAGACATGCCTCGATTGTTTTGGGTTCGATATCGCCGTGATGGGCAAGGATTGCATGAACCACTTTGTCGTTTTCTTTAAACTTTTTCGCAACATCACCGCCGATGGTAACATGGGAACCTTCCACTTCGTGGTCAACGGCTTTACCAATATCATGGAGCAAACCGGCACGTTTTGCCAAAGTGACGTCTGCACCTAATTCTGCGGCCATCAGACCGGCAATATGTGAAACTTCAATGGAATGCTGCAATACATTTTGACCGTAACTGGTTCTGTACTTCAAACGGCCCAATAACTTGATAAGTTCAGGATGAATGCCGTGAACATTGGTTTCAAAGGTTGCACGTTCACCTTCCTGTTTGATGACATGATCCACTTCTTTTGTGGATTTTTCCACCATTTCTTCAATTCTCCCTGGATGAATACGGCCATCGGTGATGAGTTTTTCAAGAGAACGCCGTGCAATTTCGCGGCGAACCGGATCGAAACCGGAAAGGATAACCGCTTCTGGGGTATCGTCAATGATAAGGTCAATACCTGTGAGCGTTTCCAGTGTCCGAATATTTCTTCCTTCGCGTCCGATGATGCGACCTTTCATTTCATCGTTGGGAAGAGGAACAACCGAAACGGTTGTTTCTGTTACATGGTCTGCTGCGCAGCGCTGAATCGCCCCGGTAATGATTTGGCGGGCTTTGGTATCAGCCTCTTCTTTTGCCTGATCCTCAATCGTTTTAATTAAAAGCGCCTTTTCGTGTTTGACATCTTCTTCAACTTGTTTCAAAAGATAGTCTTTTGCCTGTGAAACGGTGAATTCAGCAATTTTTTCAAGTTGTGCCATCTGAAGTTTTTTGATGCGCTCAACTTCGGCCTGCGTTTCTTCTGCTTCATTGAATTTTTTTTGCAGCTGTTCTTCCTTGCGCTCCATCACCTGTGTTTTTTTGTCAATGGTATCTTCTTTCTGTTGTACTCTACGCTCCTGTCTTTGGAGATCATTTCTTCTCTCTTTTATTTCCTTATCTAACTCGCTTCTTAACTTATGTATTTCTTCTTTTGCTTCCAGCAATTTTTCCTTTTTCAAGTTTTCTGCAACTTTGTCTGCTTGTGCAACAGCATTGTCTAAAATGCGCTGTGCTTCTTCTTCGGCACTGCCGATTTTTAGTTCAGCAAACTTCTTTCGGTAGGAATAACCGTATTTAAAAGCCCAAAATGCGGCTGCTACTGCTGCTAGTACCAACACAATTGTGGTCACTATAAAAATTGTTGTCATAAAACACCTCCATTTCTGAAATGTGATGTTTAAAAAAATTTAAACACCCAAAAAACCGGATGTTTGACCATCCGCTTGCAATCATTTTTTAATATACATAAATAAGCGTAAGTTATAAGATTATAGTTAGAAGTACAAAATTTATTTTACACAATTTTAACCAAAAAGTCAAGATATATTTCATTGGAATTGCAGACGATGCACAATAAAATTCCCTTTATGGCATTCACTGCCATAAAGGGAATTAGTGCTGATTATCACGTTATGTCTATCTCTTTTAAAAGAAACTTTGGGGTTTTAGTATGTGTCGGAAAATTTACCTTTATAGAAATTTTCATTTTCTGTTTTTTTGGCCGTCAGTCTGAACAGAACACAGCCGTCAGGACATACGACATCCTTACTGAACTTATCACTTCCGCCAATATATTCTAAATTCCCGCCGCTTCGGACTGCCTCCATGACAGGGAACAACAGCATCATTACTTTCGAACAAATCCCTTGTCCGTTTGCATTTACCGGACAGCCATAAGTGCAGGTATATTTATCTCCGATTTCCTCCCCATTGCGGCAATACCGCTCTGTGTGGCTGCCGCGGAGAAATCCTGTAACCTCAATTTCAAATTCGTATTCCTCATTATACCATTTTTTCATGGTGTGCCTCCTGTTTTTTTAAATAACGAAATTTTTAAGATATGATTTAAATCTTATCTTTATTTTTCAATGATGTGTTCATCTGTGAACGGTGGCATTTCCGCTTTTTCTATTTCTATTGATGTTTTGCGTGAATATAATCAGTTAAAACCATAGCAATAAAAACGCCGATAAGAACTACACTGCAAAACCATACGGCACGGATATTCCAAAAGTGGATAGCGACAGTTCCCAGAATTGCACCCATGAAAAAAGAGAGAATAATAGAGGAATACCGTATAAAGTTTTTGCCGGCGTCCCGATCTTTGTGGATGATAAACCGATAGAGGTTTTCGGTGGTCATCCGCAGATTATTGGTGCAGAATGTGCTTGCATAGGGCATATCATTTACCTTTCGGAAGGTATTGTATTGCAAAGAACAGATAAAGGCAACAATGACATTGGCAATATTATCTGCTGCTCCCTGGGGCATAAACCCAATTCCGAAAAGGCATACAATCTCTACTGCAACCAAAATATGTTCCCATTGCAGCGTTTCCCGGACATTCATACGGTCTTTAATGACAGAGGACAGCCATATGCCGATAATAAATGCGAGAATAGGCAGGGGATAATACAACGCTTGCGCAATATCTTTTTTTGCCAGCGCCAAAGCCAGCAGCACAATATTTCCGGTTTGGGCATTGCAAAATACGCCGCCGCGCAGAAGATAGGTATAGGCCTCCAGAAAACCGCCGACCGCAGTCAACAGGATTCCGATTGGAAGCGTTTCATGTATAGCATAACGATTTCTTTCCATTGATTATACACCTCGAATTTGATCATACTTTGTTATTTTATTGCGAATAGGGGCAATTGTCAAGAAAATATCCCTTGTTTGGTATTTCTAAATAAAAATTTTATGATAATGGGAAGAAATAGGTGTATTCTACCCATTGCATTTCTTTCGGAATTCTTTATAATAAAGACAAATTTGTTATACAATGTTTGCTGGACGCAGTGTGCAAGAGCAAGATGTTCATACTTTGCTCTGATGATGACAATAAGCGAAAACATTTTTGAAATAAAGCATGGTATAATGAAAAAAGTATCGTACACATTTTTGCATAAAATAAATTTGGAATATTTGAGGTGATATTATGAAAGAGGTTGTAACAGAAAATTTACAGGAGCGTTGGAAAGTGGACAGCTTCCAGCCGAAGACTGAAAAATTTGAAAAGGCGCTTGCTTATTGTGTTGATAAAGTACGGGAGAACCTTGCTATATTGGGTGATAAAATCCCAAAAGAGGTTGCGCCGGATGGCATTTATGAGGGCGGCGAGAATTGTTTCTGGACGGCAGGGTTTTGGCCTGGAATGATTTGGATTGCCTATGCTGTCACGGGTGATAAAGAATTTCTTGCGGCAGGGAAACAGCAGTCCGCTTCCTTTAAACAACGCCTTGAGGCGGATTATGATTTGCAGCATCATGATATTGGATTTTTGTACAGTCCTTCATCCGTTGCGGATTATATTCTGACAGGAGATGAGGAGGCAAGACAGGTTGCCATTGATGCGGCCTACCGAATGACAAAAATGTATCGAATGAAGGCTGGAATCATTCAGCGCGGCGGTGATATGGAAGACTTGACCGATAAATTTACCGGCGTATTTATTGTTGACTGTATGAACAATGTACCGCTGCTGTTCTGGGCGGCGAAAGAAACGGGAGATAAGGTGCTTTATGATATGGCTTTGAATCATATGAAGCATAGTGTGGATGTTTTAATTCAAAAAAACGGCGCCATCTGTCAAAGTGGTGTTGCAAATGTAAAAACCGGTGAAATTGTTTGTGATTTCAGTCTTGCCCAGGGGAAAGGCGGAGCAGATGCTGCCTGGGGCCGCGGACAGGCATGGGCGATTGCCGGACTTCCGGTAACCTATGATTATACAAAGGATCCTGAATTTTTGGAGGCAGCCAAACCGGTTGTCAACTTTTTCCTCAACCGGATGCCCAGTGATTTGATTTCGGATTGGGATCTCTATTATACCGATGATGAGACGCAGCGGGATACATCAGCCTCGGCCATTGCGGTCTGCGGACTTTTAGAAATTGCCGATTACCTTCCGGACGGAGATGAATATAAAGCGTATTACCGCAGTGCAGCTTATCGAATTTTAGAATCATTGATTGATAATTATCAGACCAAAGAAGATGAGAACTCCATGGGACTTTTAAATGCAGGCGTTTATGGAATGTCCTGGAAGGGCGTTGATATGCCGAATATTTTTGGAGATTATTATTATATGGAAGCGTTGTATCGTGTATGTAAGGATTTTAAACGGTTCTGGTAAGTAATTTCGAAAAATGGGGTGGCTGCAATGGATTTTTATTTGATGATTGGACAATCCAACATGGCAGGACGCGCAGAAATAGAGAAAGAAGATAAAAAACCTTTAAGAGATGTATTTTTATTGGATGGACAGAATTGCTGGCAGCCGGCAGAGCATCCATATAATCTTTATTCAAATATTCGTAAAGAAGCCGAATTGCAGAAGCTTGGTCCATGCTATAGTTTTGCTGTCAAATTGCAGCGGCGGCGGAAACCGTTTGGGCTGGTGGTCAATGCCCGCGGCGGAACTTCTCTTACGGAATGGTTGCCGGGGGCGCCGGAAGATTATTTCGGAAAGACGGTGACACGGGTAAAGGCGGCACAAAAATCAGGAAAACTGCGGGCAATATTTTGGAGTCTGGGAGAAACAGATGCACAAAATCATATTGCCTGGAATGAAGATGAGGTAAAACCATATTCACCGCAATCCTATTTAAATGCGCTTTCTGGTTTTGTGAAGGATTTGAGGAGTGCGCTGGATGTAGAGCCAAAACAGTGTCCCTTTTTATGCAGTGAAGTTTTGTATACACTGGAAAATGATGTTGCGTGTGTCGGAAAGGATTTTAATTTTCAAATTATTGCCGAAGCTTCCCAAAAGATTCCAAACGCACTTTTGGTCAGCTCCCGGGGATTATTGGATATTGGAGACGGAATGCACTTTAATTCTGTGAGCCAGCGTATTTTGGGGACTCGGTTTGCATATGCTTATTTAAATATGGTATCGGTATAGAAAGAGGAGGAGACTCCTCTTTTTTCCTTCGGTGTTAATGTGAAAATTTTGAGCTGCAACAATGGAGATAATGAGGAAAAGAGGTGATAATTTAATAGATTTGTCGTTTTTCTTATATTGATTTGTCATACAAATGATATTAAAATGAGGGTAAATTCTGTCAAACGGAAAGGGTAGGGAGGTCATGTTTTCATGAAGACAATGAAGTTTCTGTTTGGAATGTTAAAGGGACAGCGGGTACGTTATTATACAGCTATTTTGCTGGGGATTTTTATATCGCTGGTTCCGCTGACCAACAATTATTTGGTCAAGATTATTGTGGATGAAGTAATAACGGCCGGCCGGAATAATATCCTGGTGCCGGTGCTGGCGGCAATCTTTATCTGTACGCTGGTGCGGGTCAGTGTTTGGTATTATATCCGTTATGTATTGGAAATTACAGGGCAGAAAGTAATGATGGATATCAGGAATCGGGGATTTAAAAAGATTCTTGCCATGGAATTCAGCTTTTTTGACAAGACGAGAACAGGGGATTTAATGACGCGAATGACCGCTGATGTAGATATGATTCGTCATTTCTTTGCCTATGTGTTGTATGTTTTTGTTGAACAGACGGTTATTTTTACAGGTGCCTTTGCTTTCATGCTTACAGTTGCAGATGCGAGCTTTCTTGTATTGGCCGTCTTTGTGCTGCCGCTTGCAGTGTTTATGGCGGTGAAGCTGGCGTTTACCATCATGCCAAGATATGCAAAGGTACGTGAACTGCGTTCTATATTAAATACGGTTGCACAGGAAAATATTGAAGCAAACCGTGTAGTCCGGGCTTTTGTCCGGGAGGATTTTGAGCGGGAAAAAATGTGGGAAGCAAGTGAAAATTTCCGGCAGGAACAATTTAATGTCAACAGAGTATGGCGAAGATATATGCCGTTCCTGTCAAATATGCAGTTGATTTTCACGATATACAATATTGTTGCCGGCGGAATTCTGGTCATTAATGGTACCATTTCCATGGGTGACTTGGTTATGTTCAACGGTATGGTCTGGATGATCACCGGCCCTTTGACCCAGTATGGTTTTCTTGCAAACGATGCGGCAAACTGTATTGCTTCCACCCAGAAGATGATGGAGCTTCTGAATACCGATACAGAGATTAAACCGGTCACACAGCATCCAATCAAAAAACATATCCGCGGGGATATAGATTTTATTAACGTAAGTTTTGGCTATGATGGTGACGAACACGCGCTGCATCATGTAAGTTTTCAGGTGAAAGCCGGCGAGACCATTGGTTTGATTGGAACGGCGGGTTCCGGAAAATCAACCATTATCAATTTGATCAGCCGGTTTTATGATGTCGATCATGGTGTTGTTCTGATTGATGGTGAAGATATTAAAAATATCGATCTGGATACACTGCGCGGAAGTATTGCGGTTGCACAGCAGGATGTATTTTTGTTTTCGAATACAATTCGTGACAATATTTCTTTTGGCGTGACCGGAGCGACAGAAGAGGATATTATCAATGCGGCAAAAGCGGCACAGGCCCATGAATTTATTGTGAATTTGCCGGAAGGTTATGACACGGTTGTCGGCGAGCGGGGTGTTGGACTTTCCGGCGGCCAGAAACAGCGGCTGACTCTGGCGAGGGCGCTGCTCAACAATCCTTCTATATTGGTTTTGGATGATACGACTTCTGCGTTGGATGCAGAAACAGAAAGGTATATTCAATCCAATTTATCACATTTCTTTGGTGATAAAACGGTATTTATTATTTCGCAGAGGATTTCTTCCGTGAAAAACTGTGACCAAATTTTTGTTTTGGAAAACGGTGTGATTACTGAACGGGGAAAACATGAAGAATTGATAAGAAATGAAGGTTATTATTCCCGTGTCTTCCAACACCAGTTTGGAGATTGCTTTGGCGAAATGAAAGGTGGTGTGCGGTAATGGCAAAGGTAAATACATATGACAGTGATGAAGAATTAAAGGTTAAGATGAATAAAGAGCAGCTGAAACGTGCTGTAAGTTATATTAAGCCATATAAAAAAGAATTTATCATGACCATTTCCATCATGCTTCTGGCGACGATTGCGGCAATGTCTACACCATACTTATTTCAGATTGCAATGGATACGATGATTCCGGCCGGAAATGTACGTGGATTGGTCTATTTGGGAATGATATGCGGCGGTATTTTAATCTTTTCTGTTTGGGCACATGCTTTTCGTGCAAAACTGATGAATTATGTTGGTGCAAGTGTTGTGCACGATTTACGCTGTGATATGTTCGGACATTTACAGGAACTGCCCGTTACATATTTTGACACCCGGCCCCATGGGAAGATTCTGGTTCGCGTTGTGAATTATATCAATTCGCTTGCAGATATGTTCTCGAATGGTCTTGTCAATGCCTTGATGGAGATGGTATCCATCATTGTCATTGTGGCCTTTATGTTTGCAATTAATGTGAAGCTGACCCTGATTTCTTTGATTGGATTTCCTCTCCTGCTTGTTTTTATCATGAAACTGAGAGCAATTCACCACAGGGCATGGCAAAAATACAGTGATAAAAATTCAAACCTGAACGCTTATCTGCATGAAAGCATCAATGGTATCCGAATTACACAGGCCTTTGTTAAAGAGCGTTCAAACAGCCGTATTTTTTCAAGGATTTCTGTTGATACGCTGCGGGCGTGGATGAAGGCGAAGCTGATAGAATTTTTGATTTGGCCGACTTCAACGGTGATTTCTGAACTTAGTGTCATCGTAATTTATTTTGTCGGTGCTGCGGCGGTGGCAAGAGAACAGCTGAGTGTTGGTGTAATTGTGGCGATTATTAGTTATATTTGGAGATTCTGGAATCCTATTAATAATATGAGCAATATTTATAATCAGTTGATGACAAACCTGGCGTATTTGGAAAGAATTTTTGAAGTCATTGACGAGGATGTGGTCATTCATGATAAAGAGAATGCCGGAGAAATGCCCGATGTAAAGGGTGATGTTTCCTTCCGGAATGTCACTTTTGCCTATGATGAAGGAGAAAATATTCTGGAAAATCTTTCATTTGAGGTTCCGTCCGGAACAATGGTTGCGTTGGTTGGACAGACGGGCGCCGGAAAGTCCACAGTTGCCAATCTTCTTGGCCGATATTATGACATTCAGGGTGGGGCGATCACTATTGATGGGATTAATATCCAGGATGTAACCGTCAAATCTCTGCGGGAACAGCTTGGATTCATGCTCCAGGACAGTTTTGTATTCAGTGGGAATATAATGGAAAATATTCGGTACGGACGGTTGGATGCAACAGACGCAGAAGTTATCGAGGCGGCAAAAGCTGTGAATGCCCATGAATTTATTATGGAAATGCCAGAGGGATACCATACCGTTGTCAGTGAGCGGGGAAGTATGCTTTCCGCGGGACAGCGGCAGCTCATTTCATTGGCACGGGCGATGCTGAAGGATCCGCGTGTTTTGGTTTTGGATGAGGCAACTTCCAGTATTGATACAGAAACAGAGATTAAAATTATGGACGGCATTGCGAAAATTTTGGAAAACCGAACCTCCTTTGTTATTGCCCACCGTCTTTCTACAATAAAATCAGCAGATGTTATTATGGTTATCGGCAACAAAGGAATTATTGAAAAAGGTTCTCACGATGAACTTCTTGAACTGGGCGGCGAGTATGCAAAGTTATACCGTACCCAAACATCGCTTGCACAATAGAATAAAAAATGGATGGCTTTTTGCCATCTGTTTTTTTTATATGTGTATTGATTTCCTATAAACCTTGTGGTATAATAGGATTATATTGGAGGAATGTACAATGATGGTATCCACAAAAGGAAGATATGCACTCAGGGTTATGATTGACCTTGCGAACTATGAACCAAATGAATATGTTCCCTTGAAAGAGATAACGAAGCGGCAGAATATATCTGCAAAATATTTGGAATCTATAATTTCCGTTTTGGTGAAAGAGGGGTTTGTTGTAGGTTTGCGTGGCAAAGGCGGCGGATATAAGCTGACAAAGAGGCCGGATGAATATACAGTTGGCAGTATTCTTAAAGCGACGGAAGGCAGTCTCGCACCGGTTGCCTGTCTGGAAGCCGGGGCCGGAGTTTGTACGCGTGCAGCAGAATGCCCGACATTGCCAATGTGGAAGAATCTGGAGCAGATGATTGATGACTATTTTGAAGGAATAACCATTGCAGATTTGGTGAATGGAGCGGATGTATAGGGAGTTATTGAACATAAAATCAACATAAAGAAAAGAATAGATCAATATAGAGCCTCCTGTGGTGGAAGTTTTGAATTTCCGCAGGAGGTTTTGTTGTGAAAAATGAGAAACTGTTCTTTTATTGTAAGAGGAAGCAGAAGCGGTCAAACCATATACATAGTTGACGATATGGAAATATTTCAGAAGAATATGGAAAAAAAGAATAGGATTGGACGGTGAGATTAAATATATTGGTGTAAATTTCTAAAGAAATTCCCCCCAAATGTTAAGTTTGTCGTATTGAAAATTATGGTGTCCTGTGCTAAAATGTGAAACATAGAGAAAACATAAAGATGTTTTTTTAACTTAAAAGTGGCGCTGTAAATTCGGCTTGTCGCATATTTTCATAATGAATTCTCCGATAAATTCCAAATGTGTGTGATAAAATGTGTGGTTTGTTTGTATAAAAATGTGTGTGTTGTGCGAATAGGCCGAATTTACAGCGTCATTTTGAAAGACCAATGGTTTCTCTAAGAATTCCCCCTTGAACTTTGATATGAAAACTGCCAATCATATCATGGTGTGTAAATAAAGGATCACTGCATCTTGTGGTGGTCTTTTTTTCTTGCAAAATTACTTTGCAAATTAGACGGAGCATGGTATACTGTTGGAAAAGGAGGGATACAGATGATAATGTATGCGCTCGGGCCTGTTCTTGAAAAGACGGAGAAAAAAGTTGAGCGGTATGTGGCGGTTTTAAATTCTGATGAACTTTCTGATGATGTGAAAAACCGTGAGCAGTTAAACGAGCTGGATAAATATCTGCAAAATTTACGGTACTGCAAAGTGGAAACAGGGAGGGAAAATATTACGGGAAGTTTCTCGGTTCCCTGTCGTGTAAAAGGAAGAGAAAATTTTTGCTTCTTGGTGGATCAGAAGAAACTGGTTTTCGTGGATGACAGCGGACAGGTTGGGAAACATATTGAACAGGAAGCAAAGCACAGAAGATGGGAGAAGCCATCCACCGGACAGGTGCTTTGTGATTTTTTGGAGATTTTGATTGAAGACGATGCAGAAAATCTGATGGAAATGGAAGCCTTTGTAGAGCAGCTTGCACAAACCATTCTGATACAGGAAAAGGTGGAGCATTTCAAAGAAAAAATTTTTACCTTCAGCGGCCGTCTGACCATTTGGGAACATTATTATGAACAATTAATGGATATGGGAGAAGAATTGGAGGCAAATACACTGCATCTTTTTGATGATGAATGTTTGAGAAAACTGCATATTTTTATTGCACGAACTGAACGATTGATGCACAATGTGCAGATGCTGCGGGAATATATGTTTCAGGTACAAAATATGTATCAGGCGCAAATTGGCATCCGACAAAACAAAATTATGCAGACGCTGACCATAGTGACAACAATTTTTTTGCCGTTGTCTTTGCTTGCGGGCTGGTACGGTATGAATTTTCGGTTCATGCCAGAGCTTGAGTGGCGGTATAGTTATCCATTGATCATTTTGCTTAGTGTTGGTATCGTTGTCGGATGCGTTTGGTATTTCAAGAGAAAAAAATTTTGGTAAATGAAGGGAGAAAAGTATGAAGTGGATGATTGCTTCGGATATACATGGTTCCGCATATTATTGCAGAAAGATGCTGGATGCCTTTGAGAAATCAGGTGCAGAACGATTATTTCTGCTGGGAGATTTGCTCTATCATGGGCCGCGAAACGATTTGCCGCGGGAGTATGCGCCAAAAGAGGTGATTCTAATGCTGAACGGCTATAGAGAGAAAATTTTTTGTGTTCGGGGAAATTGTGATACTGAGGTGGATCAGATGGTGCTGGACTTTCCCATAATGGCAGATTATGCAGTAATCCCTTTAGAGGAAAGTGTTATTTATGCAACACACGGGCATCTGTATGGAGAAGAGCATCTGCCGCCGGTGCAGGATGGTGATATTTTGCTTTGCGGGCATACCCATGTTCCGGCCATACGGAAGTCGGGGAATATTTTATATGTCAATCCAGGTTCGGTTTCTATTCCTAAAGAGGATTCTGGCAACAGTTATATAATTTTCGAAGATGGAAAATTTGTTTTGAACCATTTAAGATAAAAAAGGGGCAGATTCGTTAGAATCTGCCCCTTTTATGAATGTCTATAATTTTAATGAAGACCATTTTGGACTGGTTTGAAATTTTTAGTTACCATTCCATTTTCCAGAATTGCGCAGTATAAGGAGGCAGTGTGCTTCCGCCGCCAAAATCATGTTGTTTTCCGGTAATTAGCTCAATTGCGGATCCGCTGCCGGCATCAAAATGTGCAGTGAACGGTTCAGCATCGGCATTGATGGCAACGAAAATGCGTTCATTATCTGTTTTTCTTTCAAAAATAACCTGTTTGTTGGTCAGTACCACCTGACGGAAGGCGCCATGAATCAGCGCTTCACTTTTTTTGTGGATGTTAGCCAGGAGGGCAATCCAATGGGTGAGGTTATTTTCAACCGGCGCTTCAAAGGAGGGCCGGAGGGCTGCGTCTGAACCCTGCTCTTTTTTTCCCTCTGCGCCCCATTCACTGCCGTAATAAATACAGGGAATTCCGGGCATGGAAAATAGCAGCGCATAGATAAGCGGCAGATGTTTCGGATTTTCCAAAAGACTTGCAATACGAGTTACGTCGTGATTGTCTACGAAATTGAAAAGATGTTTGTTTTTATATAGTGTCCAATTTTCAGGGCCAAACTGCCGCAGAAGAGAATGGGTGATTTCGAACATATTCATCGTATTAAAACTTGAATAAAGCCCTTTATAGCATTCATAATTGGTGCAGCTGTCCAGCATATCTTCCCTGACGAATTGGTTGTAATCGCCATGCAGAAGTTCTCCTACCAAAAAGAAATCTGGTTTCAATTGGTCACAGAGATTACGCAGCCGTCTGATAAAATTTGGATCAAGAGAATAGGCGACATCTAAACGCAGGCCGTCAATTGAGAAGATGTCTGCCCATTGCCGGATACAAGAGAAGATATGTTCAATGACCTCTTCATTTTGCAGATTTAGTTTTACAAGTTCAAAATGCCCTTCCCAGCCTTCATACCAAAAGCCGTCGTTGTAGTTGCTGTTTCCGTCAAAGTTGATATAAAACCAATCTTTATAAGGGGAGTCCCATTTTTTTTCGCAGACATCCTGAAAAGCCCAAAAGCCGCGGCCAACATGGTGAAAAACGCCGTCTAAAACAATTTTAATTCCATTTTGATGCAGTGTTTCACAGACGGTTTTGAAATCTTCTTCACTGCCAAGACGGTTGTCAATCTGCCGGAAATCTCTGGTGTCATAACCATGGGTATCAGATAAAAATACCGGTGAAAAATAAATGGCATCTACCCCAAGATTCAAAAAATGGTCAACCCAATCAATAACTTTTAAAATCCGCGGTTTAATTTCACCATCATTTTGTAGTGGCGTGCCGCAAAAACCCAGTGGATAAATTTGATAAAATACAGAATTATATGCCCACATAATAAAGCCTCCTTTCTGCTTGCTTATTTTAGTATATCCAATTTTACAAAGAATGTCTATCCAATTGGAAAAATGTTAAGGAAGAGTAACACTTTTTCCGGTTTTCCATAGGATGTCATATGGGATAGAATGGAGGTTTTGCTATGTATACGATGGGAAGAAGGCTGAAATACCGGTTGGGTATTTACCATAAACGCCGGAAGGCGAAGCATTATCGAAAGCGTATGCCTGCTTATACCGCTGTTTGTTTCTGGCTGGCCGCCATTTTAATTTTGTGCAGTGTTGGTTTTATTAAGGCAGAACATCGTTTGGGAAACATGGCCGGAGAGATTGCGGTATCCAAACTGAACGGTGAGATCACAACGATGTGTAATGATGCAGTTGCACAGGTCCTGGAAGAACAGGATGTGCAATATAATCAAATATTTGCGGCAAACGATAAAGAAGGCCAAATTACATCAATGACCACGGATTTTAAAGAGGTAAATCAGCTGAAGACTGCGCTCGCGCTGAAAATCCAGGAGCGGCTGGACACATTAGAGCGGCTGAAGGTTCCTGTGCCGATTGGTTCATTATTTTCTGATAATTTGCTGACAGGCGTTGGGATTGATATGCCAGTCAGGGTGATTGTGACCAATTCAATCGAATTGAAATTTTACGATGATTTTCGTTCCGCCGGTATCAATCAGACCAAGCATCAGTTGCTGGTAGAAATTAAAATCCCTGCCGCGGTCAATGCCCCGGGATACAAAAATGAAACTGCGGTCGTAACACAGGTTCCGATAGCAGAAACAGTGATTGTAGGGAACGTACCCAATACATATTTAACGCTGGGGGATTGATTATTTTTATAAAGAAGGGTATAATGTTATCAGAATCAAAAACCAGGAGGAACCTATGGATACAAAGGAAAAACAGACAGTTTTACTAGAGATTGAAGCCCTTCGTGAAAGACTGAATGAATATGGAAGACAGTATTATGTGTTGGATCAGCCAACGGTCAGCGATTTTGTATATGATGATTTAATGAGGAAATTGATTGAGCTGGAAGCGGCATATCCGGAGTTTCAGTCGCCGGATTCGCCTTCCGTCCGGGTGGGCGGAGAAGTTTTGGAAGGCTTCAGTCAGGTGGAACATGCGGTGCAGATGCAGAGTCTTGGTGATGTGTTTTCCAAAGAAGAATTCATGGCTTTTGATGAGCGTGTCTGCAGCGCTCTGGAAGTGGAATATGCAGAATATGTAGTAGAACCCAAAATTGACGGATTGTCTGTTTCTCTTGAATACGAGAATGGCCGTTTTACCAGAGGTTCGACCCGCGGAAACGGATATGTTGGGGAGGATATAACAGCAAATTTGAAAACCATCGGCAGTATTCCACTTATTTTGGCGGAAAAACTTCCTTATTTGGAGGTGCGCGGAGAGGTTTATATGCCGCGCGAGGCATTTGTACAGTTGAATGAAAGGCAGGAGAGTGAAGAAAAGCCGTTGTTTGCGAATCCGAGAAATGCGGCTGCTGGCTCTCTTCGGCAGTTGGACAGCCGGGTGGCGGCTGAACGGCGGCTGGATATTTTTGTTTTTAATATCCAGCAAAGTGAAGGAAAAGTGTTTTCAACACATAAAGAAACACTGGATTTTTTGGCTGCACAGGGGTTCAAGGTTATACCGAGTTACAAAGTCTGTCATGGTGGCGAAGAAGCCTATGCAGAGATCGTGCGGATTGGTGAGAGCAGAGGCGGTCTTTCTTTTGATATTGATGGTGCGGTTGCTAAAGTAAACAATTTGCAGGAAAGGGATATGTTGGGGGCAACCACCAAAACGCCCCGTTGGGCAGCAGCTTATAAATTTCCGGCAGAGCAAAAAGAGACAAAGATGACGGATATTCTTTTGCAAGTTGGGAGAACGGGTGCAGTTACGCCCAATGCAGTATTGGAACCGGTTCGGATTGCCGGTTCCACTGTCAGCCGGGCCACCCTTCATAACATTGATAATATCCGTGAAAAGGATATTCGCATTGGCG
Organism: uncultured Clostridia bacterium; assembly: GCA_910580105.1. Classification (GTDB taxonomy): domain Bacteria; phylum Bacillota; class Clostridia; order Monoglobales; family Monoglobaceae; genus CAJTWN01. Next base: position 92,818 of record CAJTWN010000006.1, read on the forward strand.
ATACTGTAATTATCCAGAAGGCCGGAGATATAATCCCGGAGGTTGTGGAAGTTGCCAAAGAAAAACGTGACGGAACCGAGCGTATTTTTGAAATGCCCGAATTATGCCCGGCCTGCGGAGAACCGTTGTTCCGTGAGGAAGGCGAAGCGGCTGTTCGCTGTTTGAGTTCAAATTGTCCTGCACAGCAGCTGCGCAGTATCATTCATTTTGCATCAAGGCAGGCAATGGATATTGACGGTTTAGGTCCGGCAATTATTCAGCAGCTGTTGGAGGAAGGGTTGATTCATGATTGTGCAGATTTGTATGATTTGGCCTACGAAGATATTGTGGATTTAGAACGTTTTGCAGAAAAATCTGCACAGAATTTAATTCGTTCTATTGAGAAGTCAAAGACCCAGGGACTTGACCGTCTTCTGTTTGGTCTTGGTATCCGGTTGATCGGAAGTAGAGCAGCCCGTCTGTTGGCAGAAAATTTTGGCGATATTGAAGTTTTGATGGCGGCAGATGAGGAAGAAATTGCTGCTGTTCCAGACATTGGTGGAAAGATGGCGGCGAGTATTGTGCATTATTTTAAAGAAGAAAGGTCATTGCGCTTGATTGCACATTTAAAAGACGCAGGGGTTGTCATGACATTTGAAAGGGAAGAACGGGGAGACCTTTTTGCGGGAAAAACCTTTGTAATTACCGGAACTCTGCCAACCATGAAGCGAAATGAAGCGAAGGCACTGATTGAGAAAAATGGCGGAAAGGTCAGCGGCAGTGTATCGAAGAAGACAAGTTATGTTCTTGCAGGCGAAGATGCTGGAAGCAAACTGGAAAAAGCAAAGGAATTGAATATTAAAGTGATTACAGAGGAAGAACTCTTAGAATTGATAAATATAAAATGAAGAAAAAAGATGGCAGCCACAAAAAGCGGCTGCCATCTTTTTGTAAATTATATTTTATTGCTTTTTGTAAGAGAATTACATTTCTTTTTCATATTTTAAACGATAAAAAATGCTGTAGCCAACAATGAATAGATAGGAGAAAACCAGCAGCAGCGTTGCTGCCAAACTGACGTTAAGCAAAGCAAAAATAAGCATCAACGTGCCAAAGATATAGAGCATGGCATCGTAGGCTTTTGCCTTTGCCCGGTTGGCAATAGCAATGTTTCGCTCATCTTTTTCTTCAATTGCAATTCGTTTTTTTACATCAGGTGCATTCTGTAATGCAGATTGGCTAATAAGATTGCCGGTGCTGTGTCCAAAAGCGCCGCAGCCAATACCAATGGATATATAGGGCAAGATCTGTAGAATGCCTTGTGCATCTGGCAGCATTTTTAGACCTATAAAACCGATGATACAAAGGAGAATGCCAATAGTGAGTGTGATATAGTCCCGTACTTTCTTTTTCATTTAAAGTCCTCCTCATAAATAAAAATATCTTCAATTTTCATGTCAAAATAGCGGGCAATCTTTAAAGCAAGATAAAGGGAAGGGTTATATCTTCCGTTTTCCAAAGAACTTATGGTTTGTCTGGAGACTGCAAGGATTTCTGCCAATTCCTCCTGTTTTAGGCCTTTGGCTTTACGAATTGTTTCTAAGTTATTCTTCATTGCGCACCTCCTTTGGTATGGAAAGTTTCCTTTACATACCTTGATTATACCATAAAAGTTTTATATGTCAAGTAAACTTTCCATAATAAATACATTTATAAAATCAAAATTTGGAAAACATGAAAATAAAAAAAGAAAATCCAAAGATTTTCTTTTTTTAGTGAATTAAAATACTTATATTATAATACATAATACAATTAAGTTTGATCAGGTTTTTGATTTTTAATTTTTTCCCAATAAGCTTTCGCCAATTGTTCATTTTTGTTTTCTCCGGGGATATAATAAATTTTGTTTTTGATCTTATCCGGAAGATACTGCTGTCTTGTATAATGATTGGGAAAGTCGTGGGGATACAGATAATGCTGGCCTTTAACGACATCCCCTTCGCCGTCATAGTGGGTATTTTGAAGCTGCCGGGGAATTTCGCCGGTATCCATATGTTCAATGTCATAAAGGGCTTTGTTAATGGCCATATAAGAAGCGTTGGATTTTGGTGCGGTTGCCAAAAGGACCACAGCCTGTGCCAGGGGGATGCGTGCTTCGGGAAAGCCAAGCATCAGGGCGCTGTCAACACAGGATTTTACAATGGTTATCGCTGTTGGATAAGCAAGGCCGACATCTTCGGCAGCAATGACCAAAAGACGCCGACAGATGGAAGGCAGGTCATCGGCAGCAATTAAGCGTGCAAGATAGTGAATGGCTGCGTCCGGGTCACTGCCGCGGATAGACTTTTGAAAAGCACTTAGAATATCATAATGGCTGTCTCCCTTATTGTCATAGACAAAGGCCTTGCGCTGCGTACACCCCTCTGCGGTTTCAATGGTGATAATAACGTTCCCGTCCTTGTCCGGGGGGGTATAGTTGACTGCCAGTTCTAAAGAGTTAAGCGCTTTACGCAGGTCACCGCCGGATTTTTCTGCTAAATGCAGCAAGACGCCATCGTCTACCGTGAGGGTTGTTTTGGTGAAGGATTCCTCCCGCAATATGGAGAGACCGCGTTCCAGGGCAGGAATGATGTCCCGGGTGTTAAGTGCTTTGAACTCAAATACAGTGCTTCGGCTGAGGATTGCATTATAGACATAAAAATATGGGTTTTCCGTTGTGCTGGCAATCAAGGTAATCCGGCCGTTTTCAGTGTATTCAAGAAGAGACTGCTGCTGTTTTTTATTAAAGTTCTGAATCTCGTCAAGATAGAGGAGGACGCCGTTTTCTCCCAAAAGTCCCTGACTTTCCTTCACAATTGCCTTAATATCAGAAACTGAAGCGTTGGTTGCATTTAATTTATAGAGCGGACGATGGCTGACTTCTGCCGCAATATTGGCCACCGTAGTTTTGCCGGTGCCGGAGAGACCATAAAAAATCATGTTGGGAATGTTTCCGCTTTCAATAATATTGCGCAGGATTTTGCCTTTTCCCAATATATGTTGTTGACCCACGACTTCATCTAAAGTCGTGGGTCTGATTCTGTCCGCTAAAGGTTTATTTATATCAGGCATAGAGGGGATGCTTGTCACAGAGCGCCTGAACACGCTTTGCGACACTTTCTTTATTTCCTTCAAAATCGTTGATGATGAGGCTGATGAGGTCTGCAACCTCGACCATGTCATCCTCTTTAAAGCCGCGGCTGGTAACGGCAGGGGTACCTAAACGGATACCGCTGGTTACAAAGGGGCTCTTTGGATCATCGGGGATGGTATTTTTGTTACAGGTGATGCCGACTGCATCAAGGTTTTGCTCAACTTCTTTGCCGGTCTTGTCCTGTTTCAGGAGGCTGACCAGCATCAAATGGTTGTCTGTGCCGCCGGAAACAATATCAAGGCCGCGTGCCACCAATGCTTCTGCCAGTGCAGCGGCATTTTTCTTTACTTGCAGTTGATAGGATTTAAATTCCGGTGAAAGTGCTTCCTTCAAACAAACAGCTTTTGCTGCGATGACGTGCATCAAAGGACCGCCTTGATTTCCCGGGAAAACAGCTTTGTTAATCATTGCGCCGTATTCTTCTTTGCAAAGAATCATGCCGCCGCGTGGACCGCGGAGGGTTTTATGGGTGGTTGTGGTCACAAAGTCTGCATAGGGAACCGGGTTTTGATGAAGCCCTGCTGCAACCAGCCCTGCAATATGTGCCATATCAACCATGAGATAAGCGCCAACTTCATCAGCAATTTCACGGAATTTGGCAAAATCAATTTCTCTTGCATATGCGCTTGCGCCTGCGAGGATCAGCTTTGGTTTGTTCTCGATGGCCAGCTGACGCAAAGCATCATAATCAATGCGATGGGTAACACTGTCAACGCCATAGGGAACGACATTAAAATATTTACCAGAGATATTCACTGGTGAACCATGGCTTAGATGGCCGCCATGGGCAAGATTCATACCAAGGAAGGTATCGCCGGGTTCCATTGTTGCAAAGAAAACTGCCAGGTTTGCAGAAGCACCGGAATGCGGCTGCACATTGGCAAACTCTGCGCCAAATAATTCTTTTGCGCGTTCTCTGGCCAGATTTTCAACGATGTCTACATATTCGCATCCACCATAATAACGTTTTCCGGGATAGCCTTCGGCATATTTGTTGGTCAGTGGGGTACCCATTGCTTCTATGACAGCTGGGCTTACAAAATTTTCGGATGCGATAAGCTCTATCTTATTGCGTTGTCTGTTAATTTCCAGGGAAATAGCCTCTGCAATTTCCGGATCTGTTTTTTTGATTTGTTCAAGTTCAAACATATTTATCTCCATTCTGTCGTTGTGCCCCGACGGGTAATTAATGTATGGCGCCGGCACAAAATAAAGTACGCCGCAATGTACCATAAAGTACATATATTTATAGTAGAAATTTATTATTTACATATTGAATAATATCACATTCTACATTATAATATGAGCAGATAAAATTTGCAAGGGGGAATTTTCAATGCGGGAAAGTTTGGAAGCAAAAAAAGCACGCGTCCTGGAAATAATAAAAATATTTGAAGAGGAATATAGTGAAGCTGACTGTACATTAGAATATGATGATGTATTACAGCTTTTGATTTCAACGCAGCTTGCTGCACAATGCACAGATGCGCGGGTGAATATAGTTACCAAAGATTTATATCAGAAATATACGGATGTCTATGCGTTTGCCAATGCGGATGAGTTGGAATTGCAGAATGATATTCGTGCCACAGGCTTTTTCCGGAATAAGGCCAGAAATATTATCGGGTGCTGTAAGATGCTGATTGAAAAATATGATGGAAAGGTTCCGGAAGCCATGGAGGATTTATTGCAGCTTCCTGGAGTAGGCAGAAAAACGGCAAACCTTGTCCGCGGTGATTACTTTAAAATCCCAGGTGTGGTTGTTGATACCCATGCGACCAGGCTTTCAAATAAGCTGGGATTGACAAAAAATAAGGAACCTTATAAAATTGAGCAGGATTTGATGAAGGTGGTACCCAAAGAATACTGGACAAGTTTTTGTCATCAATTGGTATATCACGGAAGAGCATATTGTAATGCGCGTTCTCCCAAGTGTGCGATTTGTCCGATTGCACATTTATGTCCGCAGATGACAGAAAAATAATACTATATTTATAGAAGAAACAGCATTTTTTTCTTTAAAACTTTTTTCTTATATTAATATAGAAGAAACTCCTTTTTTTAAAGTAAAAAAAAGATCGATTTATAAAGAAAATATGTGCAACAAAATGTGAATAAAATATGAACAATTGACTGAGAGCTAAAAAAACATTCATTCTTTTGTGCAAAATAACTATTGAATTATATATAGTTAATAATGAGAAGATGAGTGTATTTTGGAGAAAATGGGCGAAGGTATAGGAATTTAAGGCCTATATTTTTGACGAAATGTCGAATATGTTCATATTTTGTTCACATTTGTTTTTTGTGGAAAAAATTTACATTCATTTTCTTGTGGAAAATTAACGAAATCAGCGGTTGTTTTTTAAAAAACAAAGGATTTGGAAGAAAAATTGAGCATTTAAGACCTTTTAATAAAATAATTTGAATAGAATGCAAAATGAATGGAATGTTCAAAGACTACAAGGAATAAATCTATTATAAAGATTTGACAGGTCGGATAAATCCAGATATAATGGTCGCGTTTTATTACAAAATTGTTAAAGAGGTGGTTTGATGTTAAAAAAACTGATGAGAAAGATGCCTCGGTTATCTTTATCAGCAGGAAAAGGCGTGGTGCTGGGAATATGCTCTGCCCTTATTATTGGTACCTGTACAGGTATGACCTATGCAACACCTTGTACAGTTACGATTCAGGAAACAGGTAAGGCTCCTGTGGAAATTACGACAACAAGCATCAGCGTCGGTAAACTTCTCGCAAAGCAGGGAATTGTTTTAGCCGAAGATGATCAGATAAATTACGAATTGGGCGATGTGATTACCAATCAGTCTGTAATTAAAATTGATCGGGCATTTCAGGTGAATTTGACGTATCATGGTCAGACTGAGGTATATAAAACTGTTGCAGATACCGTTGCGGAGGTTCTTGAAAACAAAGGAATTGTCCTCGATAGTGAGGATGAGGTGACGCCTTCGCTCGAAACGAAGATAAAAGAAAATGACCATATTGTGGTTGTTGATCATGATTTGCAGCATGTAACGGTGCAGGAAAAACTTCCTTATCAGACGATAGAGAACGAAAATGTGGATCTTGCTCCCGGAGAACGTGTGATTGTTCAAAAAGGAATTGAAGGTGTGATAGAGTATGAATACACCTTCCGGTATGAGAATGGTGCTGAAGTTGACCGTCAGTTGGTTCGGGAAATCAAATTAAGTGATCCGGTTGATGAAATAGTTGAATATGGACCGGAAGATGTTTTTGAACTCGGCGCAATTCCAGCTTCAAAACCAACACGGTATTCTCAGGTAAAGACATTTCAGGCGACAGCATATGACGCCTCCCCAGCGGATAATGGAATTTGGGCAGGTAAAACTTCCACAGGTATGCCTCTTGTCTATGGGGTTGTCGCGGTTGATCCCCGTGTGATTCCTTACGGAACAAAAATGTATATTGAATCTGTCGATGGCCAGTATATTTATGGATATGCAATTGCCGGTGACTGCGGTGGTGCAATAAAGGGAAATAAGGTGGATTTGTTCTTTCCTTCCCGGTCAGACTGTTACCAGTTTGGAAGAAGAGATGTAAATATTTATTTTCTTGATTAAAATTATGACCTTCATCAATTGGGGTGAAGGTCATTTTTATTTGAGGAAAAAGGAGAAATTGGGGATTTCCCATAGAGTTTTGTTAACTTTTTTGGTGTAATTCATTGCAATTTTGTAACAAGTAAAAACATTTTTGAACGTTTTTGACACTAATTTACAAATAATTCTTTTGTCTAAGAGGTTATGTGAAGTGAAAAGGCTGTAAAAACGCCATGTGCTAATTTTTATTCACTTATTGCATCTGTAAAAAAGGCTCAAAATACAATATTTGATTTTTCGTTACAAAACTGGTATATTATATATGCAACCGGTTGTAAACAAATTTTAAATGGAGGGTGACAGATTGTTTGATACAGAGTATAAAATTGAAATTGATTCCGGAGAAGATGTATTTGTAAAAATAAAAATCATCAGTTGTCCGGCCTCTGTAAAACCCTATGGATTTTATGCTGAAATGTCTGATTTGAAGGGAGAGGTAATTGATTCTGCAGTGGCAGAGGAGATTTTTGTAACAGAAGCAGAGGCAATTGCCGAACTGAATTTAATGTCAGAATTTCAAATAACGCCCTGTACATTATGTGACATTTTTTATTAGACCGGGTTTTGCCAAAAGACCTTTTATTATGACAGCGTATTGGATGTTATTGCACAGCACAAAGTGTTTCTAGAGCATTTTGTACTGTGTTTTTTGTTTGGGACAAAATGAAATCCAACTTGACGAAATCTTTATTTTATAGTAAAATAAATTTAATTGAGAGATTCTGTTGAGGAGATGAGTGCGGTGAAAAAATGGATAGGCTTTTGCATGATAGCTTGTTTGAGCCTGGGGTTAACGTTGTTTTCCTGGGCAGCTGAAGGCGATCAGGTCAGGATGTATGTTGATGAGTCGCCAATTGAAATAGATCAGCCGGCAATTATTTCAAATTCAAGAACGATGGTTCCGGTTCGGGTAGTTTCCGAAACCCTGGGGTGTAATGTTGAATGGGAAGAAGATACACAGGCCGTCATTGTAACACGCGGCGACTTATATTTGGCCATGTTTGTTGGAAATCAAAATGCCTATGATGCAGAAGGCAATGTTTACGATATGGGTGCAGCCCCTTTGATGGTGGCGTATCGTACATTAGTGCCTGTTCGCTTCCTCAGTGAATATCTGGGTAAGCCTGTTCAGTGGGATGAGGTGACGAATACGGTCTTTATTAATTCACCGATAGCATATGAGAACAATAAAAATACATCAGCATATAAGGTCGCGGAATTAAACTTATTGATTGATCAAATGGCTGATTATGTTCAGAATGGACTTTTTTATGAAGCAGAGTCTGTGATGGTGTCCATTCCGCAGGAGTTAATTGATGAGGCAAAAATTTCTGCAAAGGGAACGCTGGCACGATATTTAGAACTTACAGATTATATACGTCAAAATTTGGAATTAATGGCCCAGGGATTGCCTAATATGATTGAACAGGAACGCAGTACGGTTACGCAGATTATTGGCCAAGCCCAGGGATTGTACAATCAGGGATTATATTATGAAGCGCGGGAAATACTCGCTGGAGTGGCTGGATTTAACCAGTCTGCAGAGCAGATGTGGACAATTCAGTCTTTACGCGAAAAAATTGAGGCAGGAATTATTAATATCCCATATGCGGACCTGGAGGGAATACGGAAACTTTATCGTTCCGGTTATTACTATGAAGCGTATGCAGCTGTCCAGTCGTATTTACAGAGAGGGGATTTAAATAATGAACTGAAGGCAAATGCTGAACAGTTGCGGCATCAATGCGAACAGGCGATTAAAAATTATGAAAATACATTGGTTGTTGAAAAGAAAATGTATGTTACAAATGTGGCCGAAGCGGTCAATTTCAGAAGTGCTGCATCGGTAACTGCACCAATTATCGGGGCGATTGATTACGCTGCCGAAGTTGGTTATATAGAGGACGGCGGTAACAACTATTTTAAGATAAAGTATGATGGTAAATATGGATATGTAAATGCAGACTTTTTGGCAGATAAGAAGCCTGCAAATACTGCGACTGGAAGACGATATGTTGTCAGCCGAAACCATGATGTACCGTTGCGGGATATCCCAAGTGCCGCCGGCAATGTATTATTTTATATCCCAGATAAGTCCGCAGTGGGGTTTGTAGAAAATGTTCCCGGTGATAAATATACCAGAGTGACCTTTGGTGATTATGTAGGGTATATCGAGCGAAGCTATTTGTCGACAACACAGGATTAAAGATAGGTTAATAAAGAAATGATGCAAAAGGATATACCGGGTGTATATCCTTTTCTTTTTTTGGTAAAGATATATATTGTCCTCTTGATTTATGGAAATAAAGAGATATTTTGGGGATTTTTGAAAACTAGTAAGAAAAAAGTAAAAAAAAGGATTGACAAAAGAGAGCGACGATAGTATAATAAGCAAGTCGTCTCAATGAGAGGACGTTATCAACCAGTTTTACCGGAACCAAGGGATTGTGTATACCGGAAAAATTCATCCGATTTGTAAAAGAATTAAAAAAAAGGTTGACAAAGAGGAAAGAATGTGGTAAGATAACAAAGCTTCGTGCCGAGGAGAACTCGAAAGAGAGAGAA
>CAJTWN010000007.1 GCA_910580105.1 uncultured Clostridia bacterium
CGCTAAAGCTTTTTCTGAACCCCCCGCACAGCCGGGGGTTTTCTTTATACAAAAATTACAACCCCCTTGCATGCAAGGGGGTTGTATTGTATCCAGAATATAGCTGACCTCTCCACCAAGATGCCCGGCGCCGCAGACCCACTCGTGAAAAGGTGGTAGTGAGCCAAAGGCGTTATGAGCGCGCTTGCAAGCGAATAGCCGACGCGAATATGCCTTTTCACGAAAGAGGAGGAACGATGGCGCGTGTGACCGATTTTTCTGCAAAGAAAAATCGGAACGCAGCAAAGTCCGTTCCGACGTGGTGACTCCAAGGGGATTCGAACCCCTGTAGCCGGCGTGAGAGGCCGGAGTCTTAACCGCTTGACCATGGAGCCAAAATTGGTAGCGGTAACTGGATTTGAACCAGTGACACTACGGGTATGAACCGTATGCTCTAGCCAACTGAGCTATACCGCCATTTATGTGAACTCTCGTGGACACAAGCGTTATTCTAACAGAATTTTAAAGGCTTGTCAAGACTTTTTTGCGAAAAATTTCATCTTTTTGTTGTTTCAATTCCTTTACCGTGGGATTACAATCCACACAACCCACAGTTTTTTCCACAGGGACAAGGGGTTAGAAACAATGAACACTGCTATTATCCCCAGTTTTCCACAGGGAGTTGTACACAGTTATCCTTCTTTTGACGTTGACATACCATGGAAATTTTGTTAAAATTCAGATAATAATTTCTCTGTATGAAAAGGGGGGATAGACATGGAAATGCAGGAGTTTTATGAAGGCAATTCTTTTGATGCTTATACTTTTTTTGGTGCACATGTTCAGGAAAATGGCGTTATCTTCCGTACCTATGCACCGGGAGCCGAGAAAGTTTCTCTATTTGGGGATTTTAATGGATGGCAGGAAGAAGAAATGCAAAAGGACGGCGCTGTTTATTCCCTGTTTATTCCGGAGGCATACCCTGGTATGATGTATAAATATGTCATCTATTCCTCTTCTTGCGGTCGTGTGGAACACTGTGACCCATATGGTTTTGGCATGGAGCTGCGTCCAAAATTCGCTTCTTATATTGTCAATTTGGAAACATATTGTTTTCATGATGAAGACTGGATGTCCGGCCGGGATAAGAATTACAACCGTCCAATGCAAATTTACGAATTACATTTAGGATCATGGAAGAAAAAAGGAGAGCATTGGTACCAATATGACGAAATTGCAGATGCACTCATCTGGTATCTAAAGGAAAACCATTTTACGCACGTAGAATTTCTGCCGCTTAATGAACATCCGGCGGACTGTTCCTGGGGATACCAAAGTACAGGATTTTTTAGTTCAACCTCCCGTTACGGAACTGCAATTCAATTCATGCAGCTGGTTGATCGGTGTCATCAAGCGGGAATTGGCGTCATTATGGACTTTGTCCCGGTTCATTTTGCAATGGATGGCTATGGTCTTCGGTTATATGACGGCAGTCCGCTCTATGAATATCCCGAATCTGATGTACATATGAGCGAATGGGGAACCTATAATTTTATACATTCCCGCGGGGAAGTTTGCAGTTTCCTGCAGTCAGCCGCAAACTTCTGGCTCTCTGTTTTTCATTTTGACGGACTTCGGATGGACGCTATCAGCCGGGCAATTTATTGGCAAGGTGATCCAAAGCGTGGTGTCAATGACTGCACTGTAAATTTTTTAAAACGAATGAACTACGGCCTTCATAAACTCCATCCTACTGCAATGCTGATTGCGGAAGATTCAACCTCTTTTCTTAAAATAACAGCGCCGGTGGAATATGACGGTCTGGGCTTTGATTATAAATGGAATCTGGGCTGGATGAATGATACCCTTGCATATTTTCGGACGCCTCCTGATGAACGTCCGGCACATTATAACAAATTGCTGTTTTCAATGGAATATTTTTATCAGGAACTCTTTTTGCTCCCCTTCTCCCATGATGAAAATGTTCATGGAAAAGCCACCATTATTCAGAAAATGTGGGGGGATTATACGGTGAAATTTCCCCAATGCCGGGCGCTTTATCTCTATATGCTCGCCCATCCGGGGAAAAAGCTGAACTTTATGGGCGGAGAATTTGCCCAATTTCGGGAATGGGACGAGAACAGAGCGCAGGACTGGGAAATTTTACAGTTTCCCTTACATAACAGTTTTTTGCAATATATCCGAAAACTGAATCAGCTTTATCAGCAGCATCCTGCTCTTTACACCGGAGAGTATGACCCACGCTGCTTTTCCTGGTTGATTGCAGATGCACCGCTGCAGTCTGTCTATGTTTTTACGCGTAAATCCTGTGGAGAAAGAATGGTTTGTGCCTTTAATTTTTCAGATCAGATACAGGAAATTGAATTTCCAGAAAATAATCCGCTATATGAAATAATTGCTTCGGATCTGACGGAATTTGGAGGCGCCCGTTCCGGCCTGGAACAAATACATCCGCGTATCAGGAACGGAAAGCGTACAATTGGCATGATATTGTCACCATTTTCCGGCAGGCTTTTTATTGCAGAGTAAGTGGAATAAATAAAAGACGTTACTGCATAAAAGATATTTATAATCGTTGGAAAGGAGAGGATAAGATGAAGAAAGCACAATTTGAAGATATTAAATGGGAAGAAATACCGGTTTTGCTGGAACTTATCCAGGAACTTGCCGCCTATGAAAAGATGGAAACTCAAGTACAGGCAACCGTAGAGCTGTTGGAAAATGCACTGTTTATTCAGAACACGGCCCGGGCATTTTTCATCCGCGCAGAAGATCAAACCATCGGATTTGCTCTATATTTTTATCATTTTTCAACCTTTATCGGACGCCCAAGTTTATATCTGGAAGATATATACATCCGTCCGGCATACCGGAACAAAGGATACGGACATGAAGCCTTCCGGCATCTGGCGGCAATTGCCCGGGAAATGAACTGTGGACGTATGGAATGGAGCTGCCTGAATTGGAATAAACCGAGCATTGCATTTTATCAAAAATTAGGAGCAATTCCAATGGAAGATTGGACCGTCTTTCGCCTCGATGAAACACAGATAAAACAAGTTTCTGAGGAATAATACACAATAAAAGTATTTTGACGAACTATTCTTTTCCATCGAAAAGGCAAGACCAACGGTTCAACCGATGGCTTGCACTGCCCCTTTCAGGAACTATGACCAACTTAACCCCTGAAAGGGACTATGACCGGCTTAACCCCTAAAAGGGGTACTAAATTATAATCGTATCGCATCACAGGCACTGCCACCCGTAAACGGGTAAAAATTTGCTCTTTTTAGTTGAGATAAACTTTCAAACCATTTCTTATATTGAGCGGCTTGCATAAAGCTCGCAGCTTCAGTGCATGGGGCAGGCATGCCATGTCGGGCTGCAGCTCCGCTCGTTTTTCTTTTCCCCAGTTCTGTCGGGGCATTATTTCCACGTCTGAAGACACCATGGGAAAGGGCTTCATCCCATAAGATGAAGCCCTTTTCATATATACAGTCCTCAGTTTATGATAAAGAAAATGTCATCCTTCTCCTTTACAAAAGGATAAGTAAGCGTATGCGTCGAATTGCTGCCATTTATCCCCACACTTAAGATATGGCTGCCGTCTTCTATATCCGAAAGATTTGCTTCATAGCGATAGGGAATTTCAGTTCTTTGGCAAATATCTGCACCGTCAATCTGATAAATAACCGAATTTACAGTTTCTTCCGGAAGATAAGCATATGTATAAAGGGGAACACATCCGGCAGGCAGTCTCTGCCCTGCAAGGTGTACAAAGGTAAATCTTGGATTTTTCTGGCTGTACGACAGGAGATAGGGTCCATTTTGCAAAGCTTCTTCAATAATAGCAATATAGTTTGCATGACCGTATAAACTGTATTGTATTTCTTCACTTTCATGGGAGTTGTTAAAATAAGTAATCATTTTAACCTGCGGATACCGCATAGCAACATTCCAGTACATAGCCCGCAGCCGAGGTTCCGCCCAAGACGTAAGCTTTTCTGAGGAATAGGAAAGCCCGCTGGTAACTGCGCCTTCGCTGATAGCAACAGGCTTATGGATATTATTTTCTTCCATAAACTGCAAAATAGGTTTCAGGCAATTGGTATGCCAAGCAAAGTCACCGGTCATGAACAACATAGAATCGGTACGTGTCGTGCTGGGATTTTCCATAAAATCCCGTTTCATAAAACTGGAAATCCCAATCCAGTCTACGTATTCATCACCGGGGTAATAATAAGACATGAGACGGTTCCAACCGCCCAAATCGTTGACAGACCACATGACGGCAAAGTTCGGATATTCATGGACAATATCTGCAATCATGCGAAAAGCTTTTACATAAGCTGAGGGCGAGTCACCGATAGAACTGACGTTCATCTCTGCACCAAAACGAACAATTACAGGTTTTTGAAAAGATGCCATATAATCAAGTGTACGACGAATGTACGGCTCGTTTTCAAACACTTGTTCGACATTTGTCAAGTTCCAGGGCGCCAATGTCAAACAATCTGCTTCCGGTAAGAATAAACTGCCGGGTTTGAAAAAGTAGTCCTGGCGTTCATCAAATTCCACATAGTTAGAATATGAAGCAAAACCGTGGGGGAATAGCCGACCTTCGCCATCGGGCCAACCATTTCCATCAGCATTAATACCGGCATAAATGCCGCTCCTGGGTTCCAGCGGCGCACCATAATAAGGCGCTTCCTCCGGAGCGCCTTCAGTATATACGCCATATTCCGGCTGAGTGACCATTGCCTCAGCGTTGTGAAGAACACGGCCGAGTTCGCTTTCCGGAAGAAAACGGAAACAGTTCAGCGCCATTGTGCGGCTGGTTTCATCCCATATATAATTCATATTATAGTCTGAGAATCCCCAGGAAGCGTTATAACTATCGTTTATTCCACCAAGATCTTCAACAGCTGCATACGTTTTCCCCTGAAAATTATAGGAAGGGATTCTTATGCCGTTCACACAAGCGATAATATCTGTATACGAATAGCAGCCGAGTACTTTTCCGGCAGGCTGCTGGCTGACTTCGGGAAGAATGGGGTGCGCCGGAAAAACATCTGTACGAACATCAAGGGTTCTTGTTAATTCGTCAAAGCTTATTTGAAATCCATAATTGCCAAGATCCTCCAATGGGATGACCGTCCTGCCGTCAATGGTATAGCAGGAAATGGGATAGCCGTCTATGGTAGTGCGTATATCAGTCGAATAAACATCACCCAAATTATCTCCATTTTTCGTGATATAGGCGCTTCCTGATAAAAGAAGTGCGATTATTAAAATGACCACACAGATTTTTTTCACGGGTATCCTCCTTTCAATTTGCAAAATCATTTCATAGTATAATGAAAAAATGCAGACTTGTCAAATTTAAACACTTTTCAATCAAACAGGTCAGATCTATTTAATTTTGCTGTCATATTCATCTTTCCAGAGCGCAGAGGCCGGCCAATATATCAATATACCAAATTTTGGTTTTACAAACCTATGGAGTTATGCTATAATAGAAATCATAAAGAAAGAAGGCGGTTCAAATGGCAATCAATAAAGCAATGCTTTCACTGCTCAAGGCGATCTCCTATGTGGATATCGACGTCAAGAAAAATTACAAGGTAAACCGTCTGGCAACAAAAGTTTTGCATCCGTCCATTAAACTGCTGTACCAAATGTGGGACCATAAAGTGGTTGCAAAAGACGGATACGAAATCCCTGTTCGTATCTTTCTACCCAAACAAAGCCGCGCAAATGATGTCATTCTCTATTTTCACGGCGGCGGCTGGGTCACAGGAGACATTGAAAGCTACAGTCAGACCTGTTCCACCCTTGCAGATACGACCGGAAGGCGGGTCGTTTCGGTAGACTATCGCCTGGCGCCGGAATATCCTTTTCCATACGCGCCGGAGGATTGCTATCTCGTAACCAGAGAACTCTTTTTGAACAAAGGCCTTTTGCATACAGAAAATAGTGATATTATATTGATGGGCGACAGTGCAGGCGGAAATTTAGCTGCTGTTGTCAGTCTGATGGCCGCAGACCGCGGCGAATTTTTGGTGCAGAAACAGGTCTTAATCTATCCATCTACTTATCATGATCATACTTTAAACGCAAAATTTCCATCCATTAGAGAAAATGGAACAGATTATCTCTTGACCTCCAAACGAATTTGTGACTATATGGAGCTTTATATACAAAATCCACAGGATTTGCAAAACCCTTACTTTGCCCCTCTCCTGCGCGAAAATCTTTCCGGACAGCCCAAAACACTGGTCATTACCGCTGAATTTGACCCATTGCGGGACGAAGGGGAAGCATATGGCAAAAAACTTCGTGCTTTTGGCAATGAAGTGGAAATCCACCGAATTCCGGATTCCCTGCACGGTTTTTTCACACTGCCGCTCAAATTTACGGCAGTAGAAGATTGCTATCAAAAAATCAATGATTTTCTGGACGGTGCTATTCATGAAAAATAACTGGAACAAATTAGATAATGCGGCAAAGATTTTCCCCGCCGCTGACAGCAAATCAGACAGTCAGGTATTCCGTTTTTCCTGCGAATTAAACCAACCGATACAACCCGAACTGTTACAGCACGCACTGGACAACACAATACGGGTTTTTCCCGCTTACCAATGTATCTTAAAACGCGGTTTGTTTTGGTATTATTTGGAAAGCACAGATATGAAACCGGTTGTACGGGAAGAGTATAAACCACCTTGTTCGCCGCTCTATGACAAAAACAGAAAAAGTCTGCTGTTTGAGGTCACTTACTACCGCAATCGAATTCATTTAGAAGTCTATCATGTTTTATCAGATGGGACAGGCGCTATGTATTTTTTAAAAACTTTGCTTGCCAAATATCTTGCTGCGGCAAAAGGCGCCAAGGAGCCTTCCCTTGATTATGATGCGACTGCTATGCAGATGGAAACAGACAGCTTTCAAAAATACTATAACGATGAAAAACCCATCCGAAAAACCAAAAATATTGCCGCATGCAAACTGCGGGGACAAAAATATAATGAAAACCGCTTAAAAATAATCACAGGGCATTGCAGTGTCAAAGAAGTCTTAAAAGCTGCACATTCTTATCAAACTACATTAACTGCGTTTCTGTGTGCCTGCATGATGCAGGCAATCAGCGAAGAACTGTCCGTCCGGGCAAAGAAAAAACCGGTTATTTTAGCCGTACCGGTCAATTTACGAAACTTTTTCCCCTCCGTCTCGGCCCGGAATTTTTTCAGCCTGATTTTTACCGACTATAATTTTCATGAAACAATGCCTGCCTTTGCTGAGATTGTAAAAAAAATAGATGCAGATTTTAAACAAAAACTTTCCCGTGAATACCTTGCAAACAGCATCAACATGTATTCGGCAGTGGAACGGAATATTTTCTCACGAATTGTTCCCCTTGTCCTCAAAGATTTTTTCCTTAGAATTGCCTATCAGCTTTCTTCTCTGCAAAGCACAGCCACTCTATCAAACATCGGGATTGTCACTTTCGCAGAAGAATATGCAGATTCCATCCGTTCATTTGACGTATATGTAAGCACCAATAAATTACAGGCTTGTGTCTGCTCGTTCCGGGACACGCTCAGTATCAGCTTTACCTCGCCCTTTATCAGCAGCGATATACAGCGCAATTTTTTCCGTATTCTGACAAATCTGGGCATACAAATTGAAATTACCACCAATCCAATTGATGACTGGCAGGAGGGATAAAATGAAATATTGTGAAAACTGCAAAGTTTCCGTCCGCGGCAATGGGGAATTTTGTCCCCTCTGCCAACATACGCTTATCGGCGAGGGCAGCGAAGAGGTCTATCCAAAGCTTCCCACCCTTTTTCATCAGCATGCCCTGTTTTTTAAACTGCTGATATTTATTACTGCTGCCGCCGGTATCATTTGCGTTGCAATCAATCTGCTTCTTCCGCAAAGCGGCTATTGGTCTGTATTTGTAATACTGGGTATTCTGTGCTTTTGGATTAGCTTCTCTTCTACAATAAAAAAACGCCGGAATATTCCCCGTACCATCACCACACAGGTCATATTAACCTCCATCTTCTGTATTTTCTGGGATATTATTACCGGCTGGCACGGCTGGGCCCTTGATTATGTCATTCCGATTGTCAGTGGAATTGCAATGTTATCACTGGCTGTGCTTGCAAAGATTAAACGTATGCCGGTGAACGATTACATTGTCTATTTCATTTTGACCATTATTCTCGGCATTCTGCCGCTCATCTTCTATCTGACGGGTATGCTTCATATATTCATCCCTTCAATTATATGTATTGCCCTCAGCCTTCTCTCTCTGCTTTCACTTCTTTTATTTGAAGGAAAAAATATGCGTTTAGAGCTTCGTAAACGCCTTCATTTATAAAATAAAGCCCGGCATATGCCGGGCTTTCATTCTGTCCTCTCAATTATCCATGCAAAGGTTTTCTTTCCGGACACATTATCAATGCCGCTCAATTATGCCAGGGGGAATATTATCCGCACCCGGAACCCTCCATGGTTTTCTGCTTCAAATTTTCCTCCATGTACCTTGACTATCCGATATGCCATCGGAAGTCCAAGGCCATGCACCGTATTTGGAATACAATCCATTTTGTCCAATATCTCCTGTGCAACGCCGCTCCCATCATCTGTTATCGAAATTATAACTTCACCATGCTGAACATCAACACTTTCTTTAACATGAATTGAGCATCCATCAGGATTATGAACAATACTATTGTTTAACAGATTATAAACCGCCCGTTCCAAAAGATTCCCATCTCCTAATATCTCAGCTTTTTCATCCAAGACCTCTAAGGATATATCAAACACCTCGGCAAGTCCGCTGTTATACAAGGCCGTGACAACGCTGCGCAGCATTGCTCCAATTTTTACAGGCCTTTTTCTTGCCGGCTGCATATCATATTCCAATGAAGAACTCAGATTCAAATCTGCAATCAGCGTTTTAATCCGCAGCCCCTGTTTCACAATTATGTCCGCCTTTTTTCTGTCCTCTTCCCTCAATTCCCGGCTTTCTGCCAACTCCTCGGCATACCCTGTCATAATGGTAAGCGGTGTCCGGATATCATGAGAAATACCCGCAATCCAATGCCTTCGGGCCTCATCTTTCTGTTTCAAAACAGCGTTCTTCCGTTCCAGTACGTTGGAAGTTTCATTAATATTTTGCACCACATCCCGGAAAATTCCTTTTTCCTTCAAATGAACCGGCGTTTCCTGCCGCAAATCCCGTATGCCTTTTACCAACGCTTTCAGCCGGCGATAAAGTCCAAACCCAATTAAAAACGCGAGAAGGGTCGCAAGACAAATGTTGAATAATAAAATAAAGATACTTCGCTTAGGCAAATCACGGAACCATTCCATCGAATATTCCAGATCATATTTTCCCACAGAATTTTTGGGATACCCCATCACAAATAATCCGATGTCTTCGGCCTGTACATATACCGGATAATCATTCAGATACCACCTTGTCATTTTGGCAATATCCTGTATGCGATAATGCACAGGTATTTCCGGCGGCATATTTACCTCCCACACCACATCGCCGTTTTCATTCAAAAGAATACACCATATATCTTTCGGCAAAGAGATGTTTTCTGCATAATCATATCCGCCTTCCGCTGCAGTCACCTCTTTTGCAACAGTATCCAAAAGCTTGCGCGGCGAATTTTCATAATGATTCCGTACATCACTGAGCATATAGCCAAAGCCCGCAAAATTAATCAGTAAGAGCAGTATTGAAATAAAAACAGCGCTTGCTATAAAACAGCAGCAAATTTTAAAAATTGTTCGACTCATCTTTCACCACCAGCTTATATCCCAGCCCTTTTGCCGTAAGAAGGCGTTTGGGACAAGAAGGTTCTGTCTCAATCTTTTCCCGCAAACGGCGGATATGGACCATCAAAGTATTTTCGTATCCGTAATAACCGTCCCCCCATGCTGCAAGACAAAGGGCATCATTGGTTACAATCCGGTTTTTATTTTCATAGAGTTTCTTTAAAAGGATAAATTCCTTTGCCGTCAGCGAAACTTCCTTTTTCCCGATGCAAACAGATGCAGTATCAAAACGAATCACACGATCAGAGAATATCAATTCTTCCATAGGAAGTTGGGTTCGATAGGTACGCTTCAAAATCGCCGTCATGCGGAGAATCAGCTCTTTTGTCAAAAAAGGCTTTACGATATAATCATCCGCCCCCATTCCCAGCCCCTGCAGCCGGTCTTCTGCTTCTCCCCGGGCAGTCAGAAAAATTACCGGCGCATCTGAGAACTTTCGAAAATCCTCAAATAGAGCAAATCCATTTCCGTCCGGCAATCCCACATCCAAAATCATCAAAGCAACCTTTTGTTCTCTCGCTGTTTTTAACCCTTCCCGGCAGCTGCCCGCCGTATAAAGATGATAAAACCCCTCTTTAAACAACGCATTTTCCAACATTTCAAGAAGTTCAGGTTCATCATCCACCAGCAAAATTTTCTTATTTTTTACCTCATCCATTCTTATCACCTGTTTTAAGTATACCATATGAATCAAAAATTTCTATCTTTTTTAGAGGCATCGTCATAAATTTAAGGTTTGTGTAAGGATTCTTTAAGCTTGAGGAAAGGCATCCATGTTATCCTCAAGAAAACAAAAAAGAAAGGAATTTTAAATATGAAAGAAATTGTTCATACTTATGCACTTACAAAGAAATACAAAGACACCCTTTCGGTGCAGAATCTTGAAATGGTGATCAAACCTGCCCGTATCTATGGTTTTCTGGGACCAAACGGCGCAGGCAAATCCACCACCCTGAAGATGCTTTTGGGACTTGTCAAACCAACCGATGGAGAAATCGACTTATTTGGAAAACGCTTTACACCAAAAAACCGGATCGAAATCCTGAAAAATATCGGTTCTCTTATTGAGTCCCCCTCCTATTATGGGCATCTTACCGGAAAAGAAAACTTAAAAATCCTGCAAACCATCCTGGATGTCCCGTTTTCCAATATTGATGAAGTTCTGAAAATTGTCCGGTTGGACAGGCAAGCCGGCAAGAAGGTATCTGCTTACTCCCTTGGAATGAAACAACGGCTGGGACTTGCCTCTGCACTCCTTTCCTTTCCGAAGCTAATGCTCCTTGACGAACCCACCAATGGTTTGGATCCGGCAGGTATACAGGAGATGCGGGAGTTAATTTCTTCACTGCCAAAAAAGTATGGCATAACCGTTCTTGTCTCCAGTCACCTACTCCCGGAAATTGACCAGTTTGCAGAGGACATCGGTATCATTGCAAATGGCAGGATGATGTATCAGGGTACACTTGAAAATCTTCATAACCTGGATAAATCCAAATCATTGGAAGAAATCTTCCTTAACCTGACGGGAAAAGAGGTGAGCCTTTGATGAAATGGCTTCGCTGTGAACGGATGAAGGTTAAAGGCCGCTTTATTTTCCTCACCATGCTGATCATAACCGGTGTTGAACTTTGCTGGCTGTTCTATGGTCATTATAGCGATGATCAGATCCAAAAAGGATGGATGATGTTTTTGTTTCAGCTCCCTCTTTTGCAGGCAATCTTTCTTCCTCTTCTCTCCACCGTCCTCGCTTCACGATTGGCAGATATTGACCACAAAGGTGGTATGCTCAAGCAGCTTTTTTGCAGTATGCCAAGAGGCGCCCTTTATGACGCCAAGCTTTGCTATGGCCTTTTCCTCCTCTTCCTATCCATTCTGTTCCAATATGCCGGAATTTATATCGGCGGAAAAGTTTTGGGATTTGGCGGAAGTTTTCCGGTAAAACTTTATTTGCTTCAGCTGCTCTTTACCACAGCAACCGCCTTCTCCATATACATCTTTCAGCACACGCTGTCAATACTGTGTAAAAATCAAGCCATCCCATTTTTTACCGGTATCATCGGAGAATTTTTCGGCCTTTTTTCCATGTTTCTCCCCCAGCTGCCCTGGCTTCGCAAATCTCTTTTGTGGGGTTATTTCGGCGTTCTCCAGTTTGTGGGGAACGACTGGGACAAGACAACCAGAATCAACACATTTTATCTTTTGGATATAGATTGGCCGTTTTTTGTTGTCCTTTTGGCAGCAGGAATTCTTCTATATTTTATAGGAAAAATACTATTTTCTCAGAAAGAGGTGTAAATGATGTTTTTACGATTACTGAAAGCTGATCAGATGAAGTTAAAGCATGCTCCCGTCTGGCTCGCCTTTTTGCTGATGCCGCTGGTGCCTGCGTTCCTTGGAACCATCAATTATCTAAATAATTTGGAACTGCTGCAAAGTGCATGGTATAGTCTTTGGACACAACATACGCTGTTCACCTGTTATTTCTTCCTTCCCATCCTGCTGGGCATTTATTGTTCTTATCTGATGCGGCTGGAAGAAAACAATCAAAACTGGAATAAACTTTTATCCCTCCCCGTCTCGCCCTATCAGGTTTTCTTATCGAAATTCACCACCGCCTCTATGATGGTTCTGCTGAGTGAACTGTGGATTGGGGTCTTATTTATCCTTTCGGGAAAAATAGCGGGTATTACCGGTCCCATCCCCAAAGAACTGATCAGCTGGCTTCTCTGCGGAACACTGGGCGGAATGGTAATGGTCTCTATCCAATGCCTCCTCTCTGTTCTCATTAAAAGTTTTGCGCTGCCTGTGGGGATTGCTCTTGCCGGAGGGATTTCGGGCCTGGCGGCACTGGCGAAGGGGTTCGGCCACATTTATCCATATGCCCTGATGGCCTATGGAATGCGGGCAAATGCACCCCAAACTTTAATGGAAAATAGTATGGTTTTCTTTCTCTGTATCTGCACGGCATATCTTCTTATCTTTTTGTGTGCCGGCGGCCTTTGTCTGAAACGGGATGTATAATTTGTATATACAGAAAAACTACGCGGCCTGCAATTGCAGACTGCGTAGTTTTTTATAAATAACGGCTTTTACACAAATCATTTGCTATTTTCCATAAACTTCTTTCAAGCGTTCCATCGCCATCTGTGTGGCTTCCTGGGTTCCAAAAGCTGTCAGCCGAAAGAATCCATCACCATTTTCTCCAAATCCGATTCCAGGTGTTCCCACAACATTTGCCCGTTCCAAAAGATCATCAAAAAATTCCCAGGACGACATCCCATTGGGACACTCCATCCAGATATAAGGAGAATTTTCACCGCCTACATACCAAATTCCCAGCATATCCAGGGTCTTTGCAATCACTTGTGCGTTTTTCTGATATTGTTTGATATTATCCCGGCACTGTGCCATCCCTTCCTCTGAAAACACAGCTTCTGCACCACGCTGTACGATATAAGGAACCCCATTGAATTTGGTGGTCTGCCGGCGCAGCCACATCTTTTGCAGGCAATCCCCATCCCGTTTCAACGCAGACGGCACAATGGTATATCCACAGCGTGTTCCGGTAAACCCTGCAGTTTTTGAAAGAGAACAAAATTCAATCGCACAGGCTTCTGCACCTTCAATTTCATAAATGCTCTTTGGACACCCGCTGTCTGTTATAAATGCTTCATAGGCCGCATCAAATAAAAGTACTGCATCCTGCCGGATGGCATAATCCACCCATTTTTGCAGCTGTGCCCTTGTATACACCGCTCCGGTTGGGTTATTGGGAGAACAGAGATAGATGATATCTGCCTTCACATCTTCACATGGCATCGGCAGAAAACCATTGTCCTTTGACGCCTCCATATAAACAATTTCCCTTCCATCCATGAGATTGGTGTCTACATAAACGGGATAAACCGGTGATGGAATCAAAACTCTGTTCTCTTTTGCAAATAAATCCAGAATATTGCCCAGATCGCTTTTGGCTCCGTCACTGATAAAAATTTCTTCAAGAGAAAGACGAACATTTTTCTTCTGATAATACTGCTGAATTTTTGTCCGCAGGAAATCATAGCCTTGTTCGGGACCATATCCACGAAAGGTCGCTGCCTCTGCCATCTCATCCACCGCCTTGTGCATTGCCGCAATGGCTGCCGGACAGAGCGGCCGGGTCACATCACCAATCCCTAGCCGGATAATTTCCGCGGACGGATTTTTCTCCTGATAAGCCGATACCTTCTTTTGGATACTGGAAAACAGATAACTTTCCTGCAGCATTCGATATTTTTGATTGATTCTCATCCTTTTCTTTCTCCTCCCGCTTTTGCCAATTTATTCTGATTTGCCACAACCGCCGCCCCAACAAATGCCCGAAACAGAGGATGTGCCCGGTTGGGCCGGCTTTTGAACTCGGGATGATACTGAACACCGATATAGAAATCTTCTTCCGGCAACTCCATCGCCTCAACCAGCCGCCCGTCCGGTGACAACCCCGAAAATACCACGCCTGCTTCTTCAAATTCCTTTCGATAGTCATTGTTAAATTCATATCTGTGACGGTGGCGCTCGGTGATTTCTTCCTTTTGATAGGCTTCCAGCAACCGCGAGCCCTTTTGTATCTGACAGGGATAACCACCCAGCCGCATGGTTCCGCCCTTGGGCAGACATCCCACCTGATCCGGCATCAAATCAATCACCAAATGGTCGCCTTCCGGCATGAATTCACGGGAATTTGCATCTGCATACCCCAATTTCTGCCGCGCAAACGCCATTACTGCAATTTGCATACCAAGACAAATTCCAAAATAGGGAATATGTTTTTCCCGTGCAAAGGATGCCGCCAGAATCATCCCTTCAATTCCCCGGTTGCCAAATCCTCCGGGCAGGATAATTCCATCTGCATCGCCAAGAATTTCTCCCACCGTCTCCTCTGTCAAATGTTCGCTGTCTACCCATGCAATCTCTACTTGCACTCCATTTTCATAACCGCCATGACGCAGAGCCTCCATTACCGAAAGATAGGAATCATGCAATTTAACATACTTTCCTACCAGTGCGATCTTTATTTTTTCTCTGCAGTTTGCAATCCTGTCAAGCATTTCCTTCCACTCTGACAAATCAGGTTCCACACACCCATCCAAAAGCCGCAGCTCACGCAGAACAATTTTTGCAAGACCGGCTTCTTCCAGCATCATTGGCGCCTCATAAAGAACCGGAAGGGTTCGGTTCTGAATTACGCAGTCTTCTTTCACATTACAAAACAGCGCAATTTTCGCCAGAAGGGATGGTTCCAGCGGACGATCACACCGGGCAATAATCAAATCCGGCCGGATGCCAAAAGATTGCAGTTCTTTAACCGAATGTTGGGTCGGCTTGGACTTATGTTCGCCCGAGAATTCCAGATAAGGAATCAGCGTCACATGTAAAAACAAACAGTTTTCATGACCTATTTCAAGGGAAATCTGACGGATAGCCTCCAAAAACGGCTGAGACTCAATATCGCCCGTTGTCCCTCCAATTTCTGTGATAACAATATCAGCCTCAGTCTTTTTCTGAACGGAATAGATAAAGGATTTGATTTCATTGGTAATATGGGGAATCACCTGCACCGTCTCTCCCAAATATTCCCCATTACGCTCTTTTTTAAGTACACGATCATACACCTTTCCGGTGGTCAGATTGGAAAACTGGTTGAGGTTTTCATCAATGAAACGTTCATAATGTCCAAGATCCAGGTCGGTTTCCGCACCATCTTCTGTCACAAAGACCTCGCCGTGCTGATAGGGGCTCATCGTCCCCGGATCAATGTTGATATAGGGATCGAGCTTCTGCGCCGCGACCTTGAACCCCCGCACTTTCAGCAACCGCCCTAAAGAAGCCGCCGTAATTCCCTTGCCCAGTCCGGAAACCACACCGCCGGTCACAAAGATATACTTTGCCATCAGATTTCCACCTCCCCTTCGAATACAACTTCCGCGCCGCCGGTCATAAAGACTGTATCTTTGGTATACCGGATATTGAGTGCACCGCCTTTAAGATGCACAGTAATTTCTTCATTTTCCGGACAGAATCCACAGCGTACCGCAGCCGCAACACTTGCACAGGCGCCGGTTCCGCAGGCCAGCGTCTCACCGCTGCCCCGCTCCCAGACACGCATTTTCAGATTATGTGCATCCATCACCTTTATAAATTCCGTGTTGACCCGTTCAGGAAACATGAAATCCCGTTCTACCGGCAACCCAACTTCTTCTAAATTCAGTGCATCCGGTTCTTCACAAAAAATAACACAATGGGGATTCCCCATAGAAACACAGGTTATCCGCTCTTCTCTGCCGCCAACGACTGCCGGATAATTTACTGCTTCCTCTTTATCAATCCGAACAGGAATTTTTTCTGCCGCAAATTCTGCCTTTCCCATATCGACACAGACTTCTTTAACTTTGCCATCTACAACGGAAAGACGCAATATTTTAATACCGCTCAGTGTTTCAATCCGGGCAGTTTCCCCTGTAAGATAACCATGTTCATAGAGATATTTCCCCACACAGCGAATTCCATTGCCGCACATCTTTCCCTCGCTTCCATCCTGGTTGAAAATCCGCATCTTTGCATCTGCCACTTCCGAAGGACAGATACAAATTATGCCATCACCGCCTATACCAAAATGATATTGCGAAAGACGGATACTCAATTTTTCAGGCTCTGCAATCTCCTGCTGAAAACAATCAAAATAGATATAATCATTCCCACAACCCTGCATCTTTGTAAACCTTAATTTCATCACCGTACCTCCAAATCTATCAGTTGGTTGTATAAAGCTGTTTATACGGATTTTTTGTATTGGGGCGCAGAATATAAAAATCCGCATCCAAAATATCCTTCAAATTTTTATCAAATACTGCACAAAATTCCATGAGTTCGTCCATGATTGCACATAATTCTTCTTCACCGGCCTTATGTGCCGCAACCTGCCCCGGAAGGTCTTTGGGCAATTCTTTGGTCCGCAAAATAATTTTTCCGCCGTGCATTCCCGTACCGCAAAAATTTCCAACAGGGATTTTCCCGCCGCTGTCAAGTCCCAAAACAACAATGGTGCCGCCGGCTTGGTATTCACCCAAAAAACTTCCGGTGCAGCCGCCAATCACAATTACAGGCGCTTTTTCCTGATACTCCTTCATATGAATACCCGTCCGGTATCCGGCCGAACCTTCAATAAAAATCTTTCCGCCGCGCATTGCATAGCCCGTTGCGTCCCCTGTGTTCCCATGGATATAGATCCGGCCGTCATTCATGGTATCTCCGGTAGCCTCCTGGGTATTGCCATACACGATTATATCCGCTCCGTCCAGATATGCACCAAGCGCATTTCCCGGCGTACCATGTACAGTCACCTTTTTACCGGACAACCCACTGGCAATATAGCGCTGTCCGATACAGTTTTCTATTTCAATTTGGGTATCTGCTGTCAGACGTACCTGATTATTTAATTTCTGAAAGTGCATATCTCCTGCCAAAACCTTCATCTGGGCACACCTCCTAAAAGTTCCTTCCGCTTCTCTTTTGAAAAAGCCAGAAGCTGCGGCTGTGCCGCAAGGACATCAAAATCCAAAGTTTGAATCGGTATTCTGTTCCGAATCAAGTAGGTATAAATACCACCTCTTCGAATATCTCCCACAAGAATGAAGCCAACAAGCCTTCCGTCCTTCACCACCAGCTTTTTATATCCCTCTGCCGTCTTCTCTGCCAAAGCCTCGCCTTCATAGCTTCCGGCTGTCATCATATGCAATCCGAAAAAACCGATGGCGTTCATTGCAATAGCAAAGTCATAAGGCTTTTCGCCCCCGGCCATATGGATTCCGGCACATTCCCCCTGCATATACGCATTGGGAAGAAGCGCCAGCACCCGTTCCGTCCGGGTCACAGCATCCATGCTCTGGGCACAGTCACCGGCCGCATAAATGTCCGCAGCCGTTGTCCGCCCATAAACATCGGTCACAATTCCACGCCCGGTCTGTATCCCTGTCCCTTCCGTCAAAGAAATGTTGGGACGTACGCCAACTGCAACCACCACTGCATCAAATGGAATTTTCCGGCCGCTTTTCAACACCGCCTGCTTTTCTTCAAAATACGCCACACTGTCCGAAAGGTAAAACCGAATTCCTTTATCTTCCAAATGCTGCTGTACCATCCCTGCCGCATCCCCATCCAAAATGCTGGGAAGTATCCGGTCTGCCATATCTACAACCGAAATTCGTCCAACCCTTTCATAAATTCCTTCAGCACATTTCAGTCCAATTAATCCAGCGCCGATAATCAATACATTTTGAATCTCTGAAAGCGACTTCTCCAAAACCAACGCATCGTCAAGGGACATAAAGGTAAATTTCCTTTTCACCTGTTCAAGCCCCTGCATTGAAGGCATAAAAGGCGCCGAACCTGTGGCAATCAAAAGCTTATCATATTCCATCTTTGTCCCATCGGACATAAGGACTTCTTTCTTTGTTTCATCAATTTTTACGGCACGGGTTCTATAATATAAGTCTACCCCATTCTTTTCATAAAAATCATCCGGCCGGTACTTCATATGCTCTCTGTCCGTCTTTCCGCACAAAAAATAGCTAATCAGCGGCCGTGAATAAACAGGATATTCTTCATCCGTCACAACCACAATTTTCCCCTTCTGATCCAGGCGCCGGATTCCTTCAATACATCCAACAGCCGCAGCAGAGTTCCCGCTAATTACATATTTCATCATCTTCACCTCTCTTCAAAGACAATCGCCCGGTTTGGACAGTTTTGCACACAAACCGGCGTATGATATGTGTTGTTCGTACAAAGCTCGCATTTTTGTACCACCCCATCCTTCGATGGCATGATTGCACCATACGGGCAGGAAAGAATACAGGTATAGCATCCAACACATTTTTGTTGATGAAACCGGATGACGCCTTCCTCATTGGTAAGCGCCCCGGTAATACACCCTTTGACACAAAGCGGATCCCTGCAATGTCTGCAGGATACAGCAAAATGAATTTCTCCGCCATCCTCCACCGTAATCCGCGGATGTATTTCAACATTTTTCAGCGCCTGCGCCATATCCCGGATCCCCGAATTGGCAAAGGCACAGTAATATTCACAAAGATGGCATCCAAGACACCATTCTTCATTGACATAAATCCGTTTCATTCTTTACGCCTCCTATTCTCCCGCATGTTTAATTCCAAGAATATCAAGTTCCTTTTCATTCAGTCCGACACCCCGAAGCATCAGCCGGTTTCCGCGGAGGGCTTCAATAGAGTTAAGTCCCATTCCGCCCATCATCTCTTTTATTTCATGTTCCCAGGCATGAACAAGGTTGACTAGCCGCTCAGCACCAATCTCCGGATTTAATCTTTTCACAAGCTCCGGCCTCTGTGTAGCAATTCCCCAGTTACATTTCCCGGTCTGACAACTTCTGCACAGATGACAGCCAAGGGCCAAAAGGGCACCGGTCGCAATATAGACAGCATCTGCCCCCAATGCAATCGCCTTCACAACGTCTGCACTGTTCCGGATGGAACCGCCGCATACAATAGATACCTCATCCCGTATCCCCTCGTCACGGAGCCGTTGGTCAACACTGGCCAGAGCAAGTTCAATCGGGATTCCGACATTGTCCCGAATCCTTGTCGGCGCTGCGCCGGTACCGCCGCGAAAACCATCGATTGCAATAATATCTGCTCCGGACCGGGCAATTCCGCTTGCAATTGCCGCCACATTATGTACCGCCGCCACCTTAACAATAACCGGCTTCTGATATTCTGTTGCTTCTTTCAGGGAATAAACCAACTGCCGCAGATCCTCAATGGAATAAATATCATGATGGGGCGCCGGAGAAATCGCATCCGAGCCTTCCGGCACCATCCGGGTTCTTGAAACATCACCGACAATTTTTTCGCCGGGCAGATGTCCGCCGATCCCCGGCTTTGCCCCCTGACCTATTTTTATCTCAATAGCTGCACCAGCCTCCAAATATCCTTTGTGTACACCAAATCTTCCGGAGGCCACCTGGACGATGGTATTTGCACCATAGGAATAAAAATCTTCGTGAAGGCCGCCTTCACCGGTGTTATAATAAATTCCAAGTTCCTTTGCCGCCCGTGCAAGGCTGGCATGGGCATTGTAACTGATTGAACCATAGGACATTGCCGAAAACATAATGGGTACTGAAAGTTCCAGGTTGGGCATTGTCTTTGGTATCAGTTTACCATTCGCATCTCTGGTAATTTCACCATCCTTTTTGCCGAGATAGACTTTTGTCTCCATCGGTTCCCGCAGCGGGTCAATGGACGGATTGGTCACCTGAGAAGCATTGATCAGAATTTTATCGAAGTAAATAGGCAATGGGTTTGGATTTCCCATTGATGAAAGAAGTACACCGCCGCTGCCTGCCTGACGGTAAACTTCAATAATGTTCTGCTGGTTCCAGTTTGCATTTTCCTTAAAACTATGGTCTGTTTTCACAATTTTAAGCGCACGGGTAGGACATAAAGATACACAGCGGTGACAATTCACACATTTTGCCTCATCTGCCACCATACATGCAAGCTGCGCATCATAACGATGTACCTCATTCGAACACTGCCGTTCACAAACGCGGCAGGCAATGCAGCGCTGTGGATTCCGCACCACTTCATAAAGCGGATATACATACTCAATTGCCATGTTGTTCACCTCCGTTTAAATGTACAATTACCGGCTCTCCGCCCTTTGGCGCCCAGATACGGTCCAGGTCCGGTTCCAGCACCCGGATAGCCGCCTCTTCGCTTGCCACATAGAACATATCTCCCTTTTCTGCCGCCACCATCGAGCGCAGCTTCAGCCGGTCGTTCAGCGCCATCATTCCGCCTTCAAATCCCAAAAGAATGGAGAACGGTCCCGTAATCAGCATTCCCGGAAATGTCTTCCGAAGGTAAGTCAGCCGCTTCTTTTCCTCCTCCGGCTTCTGACTGATGGTTGACCAAAAAGGCGCGGCAATGACTTCTGCAATTTCTTCCAGTGTAAGTTTCTTTTTTCTGTGCAGATAGTCAATCATATATGTAATCACTTCTGTGTCCGTCTGCAATGTACACTGATAACCAAACATCTCAATATATCTGCGGTTCGCATCATAACTTGAAATCTCCCCATTATGAACAATGGAATAATTCAGCATAGCAAAAGGATGGGCACCACCCCACCAACCGGGCGTATTGGTCGGGTATCTTCCATGTGCAGTCCAGCAATATCCCTCATACTCCTCCAAACGATAAAACTCTCCGACATCTTCAGGAAAGCCGACCGCTTTAAATACGCCCATGTTCTTTCCGCTGGAAAAAATATAGGCTCCATCAATTTGCGTATTGATGCGAATTACGCTGCGTGCCACAAATTCGTCTTCATTCAGTTGACTTTCTGCCAATTTGGTCGGCAGCGGCCGTACAAAATACCGCCAAATCATTGGTTCATCGGTAATAGCAGGAACCTTTCGGGTCGGAATTTTAGACAGGTTTACCATGTCAAAATGCCGGTCCAAAAACTTTTCACATTCCTGTTTTGCCTCCTGCGTATCATAAAAAATATGAAACGCATAATCCTCCTTATTCTGCGGATAGATCCCATATCCGGCAAAACCGCCGCCCAAACCATTTGAGCGGTCGTGCATTACGGCAATTGACCGCACTATTTTTTCTCCGCTGATCCGCTGCCCGTCTTTTGCAAATATACCGGAAATTGCACATCCGGACGGGATTCTTATCTGACCTTCTCGTAACATATGCACGCATCCTTTCTATAACAAAATGAAAATCCAAAGCAGTATTCAGCAGACAGGCCACATAAAAATTCATGATATAACCAAACATGCCATGGCCCATTCCGGGTCTGATATATCTTATCTGCCAAATACCAAATCCTTTGACCTTCTGCAATAAAAAAAGACGTTCACCGGAAGATGGGAACTCCACCTTTCGTGAACGTCTTTGTTCGCTTGCCATGATTATAGAGCAATTTTTTTCCTATGTCAACCCCACTTTTTGATTTTTTTTGTCTTTTTGTATGATTTTCCATTTTTCGCTTGTTTATTTTATTCATTTTCTGTGAAATATGTCATTTTTAAAAAAATTTTCAAAAAGCCCTTGACATTTAAAAAATCCGGGCGTATAATGACCGTAAATTCAGCAAAGGCGCTGTGAGAGATTTTCTCTCGCAGCGTCTTTTTTGTTTTCAAATATCTTTAGAGAGGATGATTCATATGAGTAAAACCATGATTCCAAAAGATTATCAATCGCCGCTTGGGCTTTATCAAACCCAGGACGCCATTGACCTGATCAAAAAACAATTTCAGACCAGTCTGACCAACGCCCTCAACTTAAAAAGAGTAACTGCTCCTTTATTTGTCGATCCAACAACAGGCCTGAATGATGATCTGAACGGAATTGAACGTCCTGTCTCTTTTGATATTCCGGAAGTTGCCGGCAAAGAAGCAGAAGTTGTTCATTCTTTGGCCAAATGGAAAAGAAACGCCCTTTATCAATATGGTTTTTCAGCCGGCGAAGGACTTTATACCGATATGAATGCCATCCGCCGGGATGAAATTTTGGACAATCTGCATTCTGTATATGTTGACCAATGGGACTGGGAAAAAATCATCACCAAAGAGCAGAGAAATGAAGGTTATTTAAAAGAAACTGTTTCTTCCATTGTGGCTGCAATTTGTGACACCCTTGAAATTTTAAAGGAGAAATATCCGCAGATACCCGTATCACTTTCCCGTGAAGTGACCTATGTCACAACACAGGAGCTGGAAGATCTTTATCCGGACCTCGCACCAAAAGAAAGGGAAAACCTTTTTCTGAAACAACATCCCACCACTTTCATTATGCAAATCGGCGGTCTTTTAAAATCCGGACAGAAACACGACGGCCGCGCACCGGACTATGATGACTGGACGCTGAACGGCGACATCGTATTTTATAATGAAGTTTTAGACTGCGCTTTTGAAGTTTCTTCCATGGGTATCCGCGTCGATGCAGACGCCATGAAAAAACAGCTTGAAAAAGAGGATTGTATCCAGCGTCTCAACTATCCCTTCCATCAGATGGTCACAGACGGAACGCTGCCGCTTACCATGGGCGGTGGTATTGGGCAGTCAAGACTTTGTATGCTTTTGCTTGGCAAAGCACATATCGGCGAAGTGCAGGTTTCCCTATGGGATGAAGCTACAAAATCTGCCTGTGAAAAAGCAGGGATTTCCCTGCTATAACGTATCGGACAGGAAAAATTTTGCGTGCGGAAAGTTTTACACCTTCCTGCCTTTCAACTGCGAAGCGGGGTTCGCCGCTCTGCTTCAAATTAGATACCGCCATCTAAAATTGGCGGCAGCCATCTTATTAAAGTTAAAATATACAACCATAAATATCTTAGACAAAGGAGCTGTTCCCTTATGAAAAATATCCCCGAATTGTTTGGCAGTATGGTCTTTAATGACGAAGTTATGAAAGAACGACTTCCAAAAGATACTTATAAAGCCCTTAAACGCACGATTGTCGAAGGCCGCAGTCTCGACAAATCCATTGCGGATGTTGTCGCTAATGCAATGAAAGATTGGGCAATTGAAAAAGGCGTCACCCACTTTACCCACTGGTTTCAGCCAATGACCGGCGTCACCGCCGAAAAACATGAAAGCTTTATCACACCGGACGGCGACCGGGGCGTCATCATGGAGTTTTCAGGAAAAGAGCTGGTAAAGGGCGAACCGGATGCTTCCAGCTTTCCTTCCGGCGGCCTCCGTGCAACCTTTGAAGCAAGAGGCTATACCGCGTGGGATCCAACTTCATATGCTTTTATCAAAGACGACATTCTCTGTATCCCAACCGCCTTCTGTTCCTATGGCGGTGAAGCGCTGGACAAAAAGACACCTCTCCTGCGTTCTATGGAAGCACTGAATATACAAGCAATGCGGATTTTAAAACTCTTCGGCAATACAACGGTCAGGCAGGTTTCCACCACCGTTGGCCCGGAACAGGAATACTTTTTGATTGACAAAGACCTCTATAAAAAAAGGAAGGACCTGGTTTATACCGGACGGACACTTTTTGGCGCCACGCCGCCAAAAGGCCAGGAACTGGAGGACCACTATTTCGGTGTACTCCGCCCGAGAGTTGCGGCATTCATGCAGGAGCTTGATGAAGAACTCTGGAAATTAGGGGTCTACGCCAAAACCAAACATAACGAAGTTGCCCCGGCACAGCACGAACTTGCGCCAATTTTCACCACCACGAACATCGCTTCCGACCACAACCAGCTGACCATGGAACTGATGAAACGAATTGCAGATAAACATAATCTTGCATGTCTTCTCCATGAAAAACCCTTTGCAGGCGTCAACGGAAGCGGAAAACATAACAACTGGTCCATGGTGACAGATACCGGACTGAACTTGTTCGAACCCGGTGATTCTCCCCAGGACAACGCACAGTTTCTGCTCTTTTTATGCGCGGTCATCAAGGCGGTTGACGAGTATCAGGATTTGCTTCGTATCTCAGCAGCAAGTGCCGGAAACGACCACCGTCTGGGGGCAAATGAAGCGCCGCCAGCCATTGTGTCCATCTTTCTCGGCGATGAACTCACCGGTATCCTGAAAGCCATCGAAGAAGGTTCACCTTATGCACAAAAACAGGCAGAAGAGATGAAAATCGGCGTACATACCCTGCCGCGTTTCCCAAAGGACACCACCGACCGAAACCGTACGTCTCCCTTTGCCTTTACCGGCAATAAATTTGAATTCCGGATGCTGGGTTCTACCTTTTCGGTCTCAGGCCCCAATATTATCTTAAATACCATTGTCGCAGAAGAGCTTGCCCAATTCGCAGACCAGCTGGAAAACGCCGGCAACTTTACAGATGCTTTGAATATTCTCATACGCGATGTACTGAAACAGCACAACCGTATTATCTTCAATGGCAACAGCTATGCCGACAGCTGGCCGGCTGAAGCAGAAAAGCGCGGCCTTTTAAACCTGAAAACCACACCGGATGCGCTTAAACATTTCATTGATGAAAAGAACATTACACTTTTCACCAGACATAAAATTTTCACCAAAGCAGAATTGCTTTCCAGATATGAAATTTTGATGGACAATTATGCGAAAGTCATCGATATTGAAACCAAAACGATGGTACGTATGCTTCGGAAAAACATCATTCCTTCGGTTTGCAGTTATATTCGTGACCTTGCAGCCACGGCAGCATCCAAGCAAAATATTTTAAGAGAACTCCCATGCGAAACAGAAAAATCTCTTATCACTATGATGTCCGGACTTTTGGATGACCTCTATCAATATTCGGAAGAATTGGAAGCAGTTTTGCGCAAAACCAGGACTTACGAAGATATTGGTACACGGGCGGCCGCATATGCCTATGATGTATTTCCTGCCATGCAAAAACTCCGTGAAGCCGTTGACAAAACGGAAATTCACTGTGCAAAGGAATACTGGCCATACCCCACCTATGGTGAAATGTTGTTCAGTGTTTAACAAAATATAATCTACCTTGAAAACCACTTTTATCCAATCACATCCATATTAAAAATAACTATACAAGGAGGGAAATCAAATGGATGTATATACAATGTTAACCTCAATGAGTGATGCCATCAATGTGGGCTGGATTCTTCTGGGTGCGGCGCTGGTCTTCTTTATGCAGGCCGGGTTCGCCATGGTGGAAACCGGTTTTACCAGAGCAAAAAATGCCGGCAACATCATCATGAAAAACCTGATGGACTTTTCTTTGGGCACACCAATCTTTTGGTTCTTTGGGTTCGGTCTGATGTTTGCAGGAGAAGGCGCCCTCTTCGGCGGACTGGACTTCTTCACTGACGGCGGCGGCAGCTGGGCCACTCTGATCTTCCAAACGGTATTTTGTGCAACGGCAGCAACCATCGTCTCCGGCGCTATGGCAGAAAGAACCAAATTCTCTTCCTATTGTATCTATTCTATTGTTATTTCGGCGTTTATCTATCCCATTTCCGGTCACTGGATATGGGGCGGCGGATGGCTGGCACAGCTCGGATTCCATGACTTTGCCGGTTCCACCGCAGTACATATGGTCGGCGGTGTTGCCGCATTGGTTGGTGCAAAAATTCTTGGTCCCCGAATCGGAAAATATGACAAGAATGGGAAGCCCAAAGCAATTCCCGGCCACAGTCTTACACTGGGCGCCCTTGGTGTATTTATTCTATGGTTCTGCTGGTTTGGTTTCAATGGCTGTTCCACGGTGGCGCTCACCGACGGCGCGGCTGAAACGGCTGCACGTGTCTTTGTAACCACCAACCTCGCAGCAGCCGTTGCAACGGTGACGGTCATGTATATCACCTGGATCCGTTATAAAAAGCCGGATGTTTCCATGACATTAAACGGCGCTTTAGCCGGTTTGGTTGCGATCACCGCAGGCTGTGATATGGTCACACCAATGGGTGCTGCTATTATTGGCTTTATTGCCGGTTTTGTGGTTGTTTTTGGTATTGAATTCATCGACAAAGTCTGTAAAAT
Organism: uncultured Clostridia bacterium; assembly: GCA_910580105.1. Taxonomy (GTDB): domain Bacteria; phylum Bacillota; class Clostridia; order Monoglobales; family Monoglobaceae; genus CAJTWN01. The sequence continues at coordinate 26,420 of CAJTWN010000007.1, forward strand.
AGACGACCCTGTGGGCGCTGTCGGCGTTCATGGTTTCTGCGGAGCCACAGGAACACTTTTGGTTGGACTCTTTGCGGTCTATACCGGAAACGAAATAACCAACCAGGGTCTATTCTATGGCGGTGGAATACACTTTTTTGGCATACAGCTGCTGGGCGTTCTTTCTGTCATCGCCTGGGTCGCTGTTACCATGACCATTGTCTTCCTTATCATCAAACATACAATCGGCCTTCGGGTATCCAAAGAAGAAGAAATTCACGGTTTGGATATTGAAGAACACGGCATCACATCCAGTTATGCTGATTTCATGCCTGTACTGAACGATACTGCACAGGCAGAACCGGCTGCCCTGGAAAAGAAAAAGGTATCTGTTGGGAAGGCAGTTCCGGTTACTGATATGACCAGCACGGCTTCCTCTGACGCACACAAAATCACAAAAGTGGTTATCGTCACACGCCAAAGTAAATTTGAAGATCTGAAGGATGCCATGTATCAAATCGGTGTGACCGGAATGACTGTCATTCAGGCCTTAGGCTGCGGCACGCAAAAGGGAAACAGTGAATATTACCGCGGCGTTCCGGTTGAATTCCGTCTTCTCCCCAAAGTAAAGGTTGAAATTGTCGTCTCCAGTGTTCCCGTACAAAAAGTTATTGACGTTGCAAAAAATGCCCTGTATACCGGGCACATCGGCGATGGCAAAATCTTCTTGTATGATGTGGAAAATGTCATCAAGGTCCGTACCGGAGAAGAAGGCTATGATGCCCTTCAGGATGAAGATGGTGAATAAAACTTGTAAATAAAAAAGAGGATAAAACCATTAACAAATGATTTTCATCCGCCTTCTTTGATAAAAAATAACCCGGTGGTTGCACCGGGTTATTTTTTATCAGATTTTTCTATAACCAAACGAAGGACAGCCCCTGCCTCCATCGGCGGCGCGTTCCCCTTCCGTTTCCGGCGGGCAAACTATCTCCTGCCGAAAGGCTGCATGACGGGCTTTCAGCCCGTATTGAATTAATTTATATGCAAAATTATTTCGCTGTTTTCCGGCAATATATTTTGTCCATGGACCAATCCTTTTTCCAGTTCCAGCCTATATTCCCAGCTATCGTAGGTATACGCAATCATTCTTTTATCAAAATAAATTTCTGCCGCACTTTTTTTCTGATACTGAAAACTCAGGCCACAGTTTTTCAGCTTTATCCAGGTTTCAGCAACCTGTATTTCTGCCTGGCTCCCATCTTCTTTTTTAAGAAATAGCCGCAAACCGTTCTCCTCTTCCTCTGCCGAGACAATCTTTTCAACTCCATCCAGATATATACCGGCCCGCAGTCCTTCTCCGCTCCAGCGATAACCATCCATATAGGGAAGCGCATCATAAATGGCATCATCCACCGCACAGGGGACTGTCAAATAGCGGTCTGCCCGGTTCTGGTCAAACCGCTGAAAGTCCCGGATCCAAACCTTCTCCTCCTCACAATATAGGTTTATCCGATAAAATTTGCTGTTATACCAAACAGACTGACGCCCATCTTCCTTCCAATCTTTCAGAAACGTTTGGGCCGCAGCTGGTGTATCTTTATATGTCCCCATGAACCACCGTCCGGTTTCCCCCAAAGTTTCAACCGTAATCCTGTTGGCTTGTTCCAACTGTTTTATTTTATCAAACTGCATCACGAGCGCGTCCCCAAAATTGTCCCATCCAAAGCTGTTTTCCTGCCCGGCCTGGGTATAAGAGAATCCAAGCGCCGGTGCAGTATAATTCTCCTGCAAATACCAATCCACCCACGCCGGGTCTGCACCGCTCGGCCAAACCGGTTCAAGGGTACAAACCGGCTGTGCTTTTGCCATATTGTATTCCTCATCACAGCCGGCATCATACTGCTCAATCGGATCACTGCCAAGCATCCGGAAAACCGGAACCGGGATTTGTTCGTCTTTGGTCTGTGCAGGAATCAGCATATTCTTTTTACATGGATAATATCCCTGATTAAAATAACCGCCCCACAATGTATAACAATCGGTTCCCCACTGGTCACGGCAGACGCAAAAGGCATCCATCCCATATTTTTCTCTGAGATAATTCATAGAAAAACTATCCATTATCCAGGAACCGGCCACCCGCGGATACTCACCAAAAACTTCAAGGAATTGCCGCATACATTCGTCTAAAAGTTTTCTTCTCTCCTCCTGGGTATATGCCATCAAAAATCCCGGTTTTACATGCCAGTCCCAGCGGAATCCCAGCTTACTCTCCCAAGGAATGCCCACCTTTTCACAAAGGGGCTGTACAATTTCTATCCACAGGCCAAGTTCCATCTTTTCATCTTTTTCATCAAGAAAAAGCTCCTGATATTCTTGCAAAATCATTGCATCGTACTGAAGCAAAAAGGTGTTACGGAATCCATATTTTTTTACCAGTTCCACCTCTTTTTGGGTGGTTCCAAACAAATCCCGTTCATAACGTTCTTCTACACCGCGCACAAAATTAATAATATTTAAGGTATTTCTTCTCTGTTTCATTTATCTTTCCCCCTTAATTTGCGTCCATTACTATAACACAGCTAATATATAATTGCAAGTTACTTGCAATTATTTTCCAAATATGCTACACTACGAACATATATTATTCAAATTTTATCCAAATTCGAGGTGTTGATTTATGAAAAAAGTTCTGCTGCTTGGAGATTCCATCCGCATGGGTTATGATGACTATGTGAAGGAATTGTTAAAAGATGAATATGAGGTTTATTATGACCCGGATGACAACGGCCGGTTTGCTTCCTATACTTTGTGGCAGCTCAACCAAATGATTTGCAGGTATGGTAAATTTGATCTGGTACACTGGAACAATGGATATTGGGATATGAATATCGAACCTCCAATGACCGAAGCCATCCATCCTATTGATGAATATCTGCACTTTTTCAGACGAATTATTAAGGAAATCCGGAAAATGGGCGCAAAAATCATCTTTGCTACAACAACGCCTATTCTTACAGCAGGCGCAGCAAAAGATATAACCGGAACCGGAGCGAATTTGCGTTATCACAATGATTGGGTTATCCAATACAATAAAGCTGCAAAAAAATTGATGCAGGAAGAGAATATTCCCGTCAATGACCTCTACGCACGCACATCACAGCATGAGACCTTTTATAAAAGTGAAGACCGCCTGCACTTAACCGATGAGGGATACCGGGTATGTGCCCAAGCTGTGGCAAATGCAATCCGGGAAAATCTAAAATAGGCATTCGAAAATATTTTCTTTTTAAAAATTCTGACCCATCCAGTAAACGGATGGGTCCTTTTTTCAAATATCTAAAACCTCAAACATAATAACGATCCAATAGACAATTTTTTTATTATATGGAATTTCTGATTTAAGAAAAGTAGCCATTATTCGTTATAAAATTCCCTTGCCGCTGAGAAAAACGCATCAATATTCTCCAGCGGGGTAACAGGTGGAATATCACAGCCAGAGGAAAGAATAAAGTTGGGATAATGTGCACATTTTTTCAGGAGCGCTGTTACTTCCGCCTTCATTGTATCAGGATTGCCATTGCGGAATACCATAGCAGGACTGATGTTCCCCATGACAATAACATCCTTTGGAATATGTGCAAGCATTTCCTCCATATTGATCGCATCGCCGAAGTGCAAAACCTTTGCCCCAATGGAAAGAATGCTGTCAATCAAGGGTATCGTATTCCCACAATTGTGATAGATAACTGTAAATTCATCGTCATCCAGCGCATCCACGATTTGTTTGACATAGGGGGTGGAGAATTCCTCAATCAAATCAGGAGACAGAAGCCCAGCGGCAGGTTCAGCCATAACAACGCCATTTGCCCCAGCCTCTTTAAAAGCTGCTCCATATGCAAGAATAAAGGAAGTGACCTTTTCCAGCACAATGTGTACCACATCAGGATCGGTATAGCACATCACCATAATTTCGGTCATGTCCATTAGTCTCCCGGCCAGAGAAAAGGGACCGATCAACCCGGCCAACACCGGACGGTCGCTGATGGTTTCTGCTGCCAGCCGGATGCCCCTGATACACGCTCCTGTACGCCCTTCTCCCACAGAAGGGACAACCAATGCTTCTGCTGCCTCTTCATCACCGGCAACAGCGTCCACCACAGTGGGAACCTCATCATCACTGAAACGAATAGGGGCGCCGAATGCCTCAGCCTCCACCGAAAGATCCATCAGGCTGAGTGAAGCCAGCATATTGTAACGCTCCGCAACGGCCTTCATACAGGCGGCCTGCACCTCTCCATCAGCAACCAGCGTGCGGACATCTGTATCAATCAGCTGTATCCCCGGAAAGCCCAGAATGGGCATAGGCTTTTTTTGGGCTGCCGCTGTCTTCAGCCATTCCTTCATATTTATTTTCAAAAGAATCACCTCATTTATTATTTATAGTTTGTATCATATCATTTTTATGGACCTTTGTCTTCAACAATTTTTATATTTTTTGCAAAATTATACACTATTTGAAAAGCAAGAAGGATATAGGCAGTAATTTACGTCCGTACAGCTGTGATTATCAGGAGCAAATACCTGCAAGTATCCGGATGACTACAGACGCCTCTATCCGGCTGCCTGCATGGGTTAAAAGAGCCAACCGGAATACAAGGTTTTCTGCAAATCGCCAATGCAGTGCATTTTTTGAAAAAGAAACCGCGGCCCTTAAATTGAACTTTCAACGTTAGGGAAAGCAGGCCAAATAGAATATACACCAATACTGCGCAGCATAACTAAAAATAAAAACCACATTGTTTTTTCACTCCAAATGCAGTATAATTTTTAAAGAAAATTTTCCAAAAAATCAAAATAAAATTATACAAATAAAAGGTCATATGGTTTATACTGAAAGGCAGGTGGTGTTTCAATGGCAGACAAAATGATCATGCGGCTGATCCGATTTTCAAAACATTTTTCGGGACTTTGCAGAACCGACTGCACAGTATACGATCTTGACAGCAGAACGTTTCACGGTGCGATGTTCTGCCATAACTGCAGGCACTGCGACTTTGAGAATACCCACAAATACGGATGTTTTGAGGCACAGCGCTGGGGCGGACGATATATCTATTACTGTCCGGCAGGGTTGACCTTTGTGGCGGCGGTGCTCTGTGAAAATTCCGGTAAGCTTGATGCAGGACTGCTGGCCGGCCCGATGCTGATGGGAGAGCGGGAGGATTTTATTGAAAAATTTCCCCTCCCCTATGCGGAAATCCCCCAGGTAGAGCCATCGGCAGTGAACGATATTGCCGAAGTGATGGCTGCTGGATTGCCCGGCGGCCTTTCCGGCGTGCAGTATGATGCTTTGTTGAATGATATGTACGCGGCGCGGGATGCCCAGGATGACTATCCCATCGGGATGGAGTCCCAGCTCTGCGACGCCATTGAGGCAGGAGATGCCACCCGGGCACGGGAACTGTTAAATCTCCTGCTGGGACACATTTTTTTCGGGGCACAGGGGGACTTTTCCGCCATCAAAACCCGAGTAACCGAGCTGATGATCATCATCTCCCGCAGTGCAATCCGCGGCGGCGCCGACATACACCAAATCTTTATCATAAACAAGGATTATATGGAGGAGATACGCGCCATGGAATCTTTGGAAAAATTGAGTCTCTGGCTCACCGGGGTGCTCGACCGGTTTATGAGTTATGTCTTTGAGTTCAGTGCTGTCAAACATTCCGATGTAGTGTATAAAATCATTGGATTTGTACAGCGAAACTATATGCACAAGATCACTTTGGATGACATTGCGGCACACGTTTATCTCAGCCGCTCCTATGTGAGCAAAATCTTTAAAGAAGAAATGGAATGTTCTCTGACCGCCTATATTAACCAAGTGCGGGTACAAAAAAGTAAAGTTCTTCTGTCGGAGGAGATGAGTCTCACCGATGTGGCATATAACGTAGGTTTTGAGGATCAAAGTTATTATACAAAAGTATTTAAAAAAGCAACCGGGATCTCTCCGGGACAATATAAAATGAAAAAAGGGATGATGAGATAATGGCAATTCTACAGGAAATGAGCGAACTTTTGCAGAAGGGGAGAGCAAAGCAGGTAAAGGAACTGGTGAATCAGGCGATTGCGGAGGGCCTTTCTGCTAAGGATATTCTGGAGGAGGGCCTCCTCTCCGGCATGGGGATCATCGGTGAAAAATTTAAAAATAATGAGGTTTTTGTACCGGAGGTGCTGGTGGCCGCCCGGGCAATGAACGCCGGGGTAGAGCTTTTAAAACCCCTGCTGGTGAGCGAAGGGGTAGCCTCAAAAGGGACAGTTGTTCTCGGCACTGTCAAAGGCGATCTGCACGACATCGGCAAGAATCTGGTGAAACTGATGATGGAAGGCAAGGGCCTCAAAGTGGTTGATCTGGGCGTGGATGTTTCGGCGGAAAAATTTATAGCCGCTGCAGAGGAAAATGATGCAGACATCATTGCGTGCAGCGCTCTTTTGACCACCACCATGAATGAGATGAAGGCGGTCGTTGATGCGCTCAGCGGTACAGCAATCAAAGACCGTGTGAAGGTGATGGTGGGCGGTGCGCCGGTAACGCAGGCCTTCTGTGATAGCATTGGCGCTGACTGCTATACCGAGGACGCGGCTTCGGCGGCAGATGCGGCGCTGGCACTCTGTACTGCATAAGGAGATTGTGGTATGAACATTCGTGAGAACTTTTTGGCAATTTTAAATTATGAGAACTATGACAAGGTGCCGCTGCTGCACTTCGGCTTCTGGCCGGAAACGCTGAGAAAATGGGCAGATGAAGGACATTTTGCAGAAAAAATTATTCATGATAGCGCTGAAAACGGATCTCCGGGCAGCCGGTATGTGGCAAAACTGCTCGGCTTTGATCAGGATTATGAAGTAGCCGGCGGTTCTAATGGGATGGATCCCCATTTTAAAACGAAGGTGCTTTTTGAAGAAGATGGTTTCCAGCATGTAATGAATAGTTACGGCGTGATCGAACTGATCAAACCGGGGGTACGTTCTATTCCTTCGGCCATTGACCATACCTTAAAAACCCGCGCGGACTGGGAACGGGATTACAAATGGCGGTATCAGTATGCAGACGACCGGGTAGATGCCGCGTTCCTCGCATCCCTCCCCAGACCCGAGGAAAGGGAGACCGCCCTCGGCCTGCATGTGGGGAGCCTTTATGGCCACATCCGGGACGTCCTGGGCATAGAGGGAATCAGCTATCTCTACGCAGACGATGAAGAACTCTATGAAGAGATCATCAACACAGTGGGTTCTCTCTGCTATCGGGTGACGGAGAAAATCCTGTCCTTTGGGCGGAAGTTCGACTTTGCCCACTATTGGGAGGACATCTGCTTTAAAAACGGACCGCTGGTCATCCCCTCGGTATTTGATGCCTTGGTGGGGCCCTGGTATAAGAAAATCAGCGATCTGCTGAATGCCCACGGGATCAACATCATCTCGGTAGATTGTGACGGAATGATTGATGCCCTTCTTCCCATCTGGCTGAAAAACGGGGTTAACACCATGTTTCCCATTGAGGTGGGTACCTGGAATGCCTCCATCGCTCCCTGGCGTGAGAAATATGGCCGTGCGCTCCGCGGTGTCGGCGGAATGAACAAGAATGTCTTCGCCCTGGACTATGACGCAGTAGATGCGGAGATTGAACGACTCAAGCCGCTGATTAATCTCGGTGGGTTTATCCCCTGCCCTGATCACAGAATTCCGCCCAACGCCAAATGGGAGAATGTGCAATACTACTGCGAGCGGTTCAGAAAGGAATTTCAGTAAGAGGGGTGTCCTGTATGGAGGAAGCAAAGCAATTAATCCAGGAAGCAATCGATACGGGATTTTCACAAGCGGGGGAACTCAATGTTTCCGCGCTTGTATTTATGCCTGAGGTACGAGAGATGTGCGCGGCGGATAAATGCCATGCCTATGGGAGAAGCTGGGTCTGTCCGCCCGCCTGTGGCAGTATCGAGGAAGCCTCTGCCCGTGCCTCTCAATACAGCCGGGGAATCCTGGTGCAGACCATCGGCCGGATGGAGGATGACTTTGACTATGAGACCATTTTGGAAACACAGAAAAAACACGCGGTAAATTTCCGCAAGCTGATCGCCCGTCTGCGGGAGCGATATGACGATCTCCTTCCCATGACGGCAGGGGGCTGTGACCTCTGCAGAACCTGTACCTATCCTGATGCCCCCTGCCGGCACCCAAAGGAGGCCATGACCTCCATGGAGGCCTATGGCCTGTTTGTCAGCCGGGTATGCGAGGCGTCGGGAATCCCCTATAACAACGGCCCTCGGACCATCACCTATACCAGTTGTTATCTCTTAAAGGCGTGATGGGATGAATAACCGGGAACAATTAACGCATTTCCAATGAAAACTGCAGGATTGCCTGCATTGAAGATGCCGCCCCCGACATCATTGACCGAAAAAGTATAAATAAAAATATCAGACAGCCACGCGGAGCGGCCCTACGGCATAATAAAACAGATATAGTGGACGAAAATGTTCTTGCAGCGCACACAAAATGCAGAACTTCCGCAAGACCAAACGTTCTTGCAAGAAAAAGGCAGCACCTCTTCCAAACTAAGATTTTGCGGTTAAATAAAATGACCGCAAAGGGGGGAGGGCTGATGACAGGAGGGAGGGGTTCATAGTTATGAAGATTTTAGTTAATGGACAGACACTGCACTGTGAAGCCGGAGAAACTCTGTATCAAGTTCTGCGCCAGGGCGGTGTAAGAATCAACGCTCCCTGCGGCGGTACGGGTACCTGTGGAAAATGTACCGTCCTCATTGACGGAATTGGCGCAGTCAAGGCCTGCCAATACACAGTGACAGAGGACATTCGGGTACAGTTCCCCAACGCAGAGGGGAAGATTGCGATAAAGGGACTTCTGCGCCCCGTGAAAGTTGACCACCCGGAGCCCTGTATTGCGGTGGACATCGGCACTACCACGGTGGTTGCCTATCTGGTGGTAAATGGACAAATTGTTGACACCGAAAGTACGCTTAATGCCCAAAAACCCTATGGGGACGATGTGCTCAGCCGAATTAAGTATACAATGGAACAAGCAGACGGATTGGAGACGCTCTCCATGCACATCCGGGAACAGGTTCGCCGGATGGCGGCAGATTTGTGCTGCCGCAACGGCATACAGACAGAGAAAATCGCCATTGCCGGAAATACGGTGATGCTCCATATATATGCCGGGGTATCTCCAGCCTCTATCGGCATTTCTCCCTTCACCCCGGTATTCACCGAAACTCGGTTATCGAAGGGAGCGGTTCTTCTTCCTTCCATTGCAGGGTATGTAGGTGCAGACACAGTGGCGGCCATCCTCGCTTCGGGGATGCACCTGTCGGAGGAGGTCTGCCTCCTGGTGGACATCGGCACCAATGGCGAGATTGCCCTTGGAAATAAGGACGGCATCACCGTCTGTGCTGCTGCGGCCGGCCCCGCCTTTGAAGGGGCGCAGATCAGCTGCGGCGCGGGCGGCATAGCCGGTGCGATTAACAGTGTGCGGTTTACGGATGACCGGATGCGCTATACCACCATCGACAATAAGCCGCCTATCGGCATCTGCGGAAGCGGAATTCTGGACGCCATGGCAGAACTTCTTCGGACAGAGCTGGTAGACGAAAGCGGTTATTTTGGGGATAAAGAATTAATCATCACAGAAGAAATCAGTATCACAGCAGGGGATATTCGCCAGATACAGCTGGCAAAGGCGGCCATTGCCGCCGGAATCCAAACACTTTTAGAGTGCTGTTCAACGTCTCTGGATGATGTTGCACACTGTTATCTGGCCGGGGGCTTCGGCAGTTATTTGAATAAGGAAAGCGCCTGTGCCATCGGCCTTTTGCCCAAAGCGCTGTTGAATAAAATAGAACCCATCGGCAACGCAGCAGGGATGGGGGCTGTGCTTTGGCTTCTGTCAGAGAAATCTCGGATGGAAGCGGATGATATTGCCCACAACGCCCGGTATTTGGAATTGTCCGCAAGTCCGGTATTCAATATGCAATTCACTATGTGTATGGGATTTGAATTATAAACCGTGGCAGTATTCCAAAAATAAAGTATAGATGTTAAAAAGGCGTGTATTCTATCAAACGAACACACGCCTTTTAACTTACGAATTAAGAAGAAGCCCTTCGGACTCTTTTACTGCCTTCAAATTCTTTTGCTGTCTTTCAGACCTCTTTACTGCCCCACAGATTCTTTTATTTATGATACAATTTTTGCGACTGATAAACCGGTTCACTGGTAAGGTTCATCCCAAGTTTTTTAAAAATTGAATCATCCACCTGGGAAAGAATGACCGATGAATGGGCCTCACAACCGGAAAGCGCAGAAAGCTTTTCGAGCGCTGCTTTTGCCACCTTATCAAACGTTGCGCAAATTGATAAAGCCAGCAAAATTTCATCGGTATGCAGTCTGGGATTTTGGTTCCCAAAATGTCCGGTCTTCAATGCCTGAATCGGTTCAATTACACTTGGAGCGATCAGATGAACGCTGTCATCAATGTCTGCCAGAGTCTTCAGTGCATTAAGGATGGCCGCCGCCGATGCACCAAGCAGTGCCGATGTTTTTCCTGTTACAATTCTGCCGTCAGAAAGCTCAATAGCCGTCGCCGGTTCTTCGGTATATTCAGCTTTAGCAAGCGCAGCCTGCACCACCGGGCGGTCTGCTATTGTTACCCCAGCCTGTTCCATGACCAATTTTACTTTATAAACCGCATCCTTTTCGACCCGCCCATTCACATTATCACACATGGTATGATAATAACGCCGGATAATTTCTTTCCGGGAGGCCTCTGCTACTGCTTCATCATCAAAAATACAGTTCCCGGCCATATTGACGCCCATATCCGTAGGTGACTTATACGGACTTTCGCCGAGAATTTTTTCAAACATAGCATTTAAAACCGGAAAAACCTCAACATCCCGATTATAATTTACAGTCGTCTTTCCATAGGCTTCCAAATGAAAAGGATCAATCATATTCACATCATTAAGGTCTGCGGTGGCAGCCTCATATGCCAGATTCACGGGATGTTTCAGCGGCAGATTCCAGACGGGAAAGGTCTCAAACTTTGCGTAACCTGCTTTCACCCCACGTTTGTTTTCATGATACAACTGAGACAGGCAGGTTGCCATCTTTCCGCTTCCCGGACCGGGAGCAGTGACAATCACCAGCGGGCGTTTTGTTTCAATATATTCATTTTTACCATAGCCTTCATCGCTTACGATATGTTCAATATTGGCAGGATAACCGTCAATTGGATAATGGAGAAATACAGGGATACCACGATTTTCAAGCCGAGTTTTAAAGGCATCGACAACTGCCTGTCCGCCATATTGGGTAATGACAACACTTCCTACAAAAAGGTCTATTTTACGAAAGGCATCAATTAACCGCATAACATCCAAATCATAGGTAATATTATAATCACTGCGGACCTTGTTCTTCACAATATCCTGTGCATTAATAACGACAACAATCTCCAGTTTATCTTTTAAATGCATCAGCATTTTTATCTTGCTGTCCGGCTGGAATCCCGGCAAAACACGGGAAGCGTGAAAGTCATCGAATAACTTTCCACCCAGTTCCAAATAGAGTTTATCTCCAAAGGCCGAAATTCTCTCCTGGATATGCTCAGACTGCATTTGTATGTACTTATCGTTGTCAAAACCTATGTTCTGCCCCATTGTTTTCCTCCTTATTCTGCATTTACCTATTTCATATAACAATTATAAATTATAATACATTCCCCTACAAATTGCAACAGAAAAATCCACAAAACCACTCTAATTTTTTGGATATTGCGCTTCTTTTCTCAACATCAAATGCACCTTTGACAAAAGCAGGAAAACAATGTATATAACTATTAGCCAACCGCGTTTCTGCCGGATATACCTTGTCCCCAAATTTCCCTTTATTTTCTACATATGAAAAAGGCCCCTTATATAGAGGGGCCTCTTTACATGCGGCAATAAAACCAATATGCAAAAAATTTTACTGCAAATCCATCACCGTTCTGACCATTCTTCCATTTCAGAACCACAGGCAAATGAATTTTTTCGTAATATTACAGGCTTTATCAATTTTTATTCTTCATCATGTAAACTTTTGGGTACAGCTTTTCTTTTACGGTGCATATAGGCATGTTCTTCTTCCAGCTCACCAATTAACTTCCCAAGCATCCAATTTTGATTGGTGTCCGTAAGCATCGCCTTCAAAACCACCCTGGGGATCTTTCCGCGCTTAAATAAATTCATTAATAGTTCAAACTGAATTTTTGAAAATCTGCACATAATCAAAACTTCTGTTTCCGGCACTTCACCTGTCCAGTCACTGGGCTGTTCTTCAGAAAATTCTTCTAAACCCGCAAGCTTTCCCAGCTTTTGACCAAGCGCACCTTCATCCAAAGACTCCACAGCAATGCCCATCACCGAAACAGCTGTCTGTATCTTTTTCGTTTTTTCTTCACCACAATGATAGAGTAATAATTTGGCTCCCATTTTTCCTCAATCCTCTTTCGTCTTTACAGAAAATTTTTCTTTATCAACGCCGCAGACCGGGCATCTCCAATCCGCAGGAAGCGAAAGAAACTCCTCTTCTGTTCCATCAAAAATATATCCGCAAATATCACAAATATATTGTTTTTTCCCTGCTTTTCCCGGTTCTCTCCGCTGAAATTTTTCTTTTGGCATACCACAAACGGGACAGACCCAATCTTCAGGCAGAGCAAGAAATTCTTCTTCCGTCCCTGCAAACTGATAGTTACAAACACTGCATATATATACCGGTCTTTCCTCCTCTGCGGCCGGGCTTTCTTTCTGATAAGTCGGTGCATTCTTCGCCGTTTTACCTTTTTTCACCTTATGATAATACGCATAGGTCATTGGCGCCTCTTGATTCAGCTTTTCGGCCTCCACAACCTCACCAACAAAGATGGTATGGGTCAGCATGTCCATTTCCTTAAGCACACGGCAGGTAAAATAGGAGACTGTCTTTTCATCCACAACCGGCATACCTTCTTTTGTTATCACAGTATTTACAAGAGAAAATTTGTCGGTGTCTTTTGAAGTATGAAAACCAAAGGTTCCAATCACTTCCTGCGGGGTATTTTCAGAAAGGATAGAAACCGTAAACATACCATTTTTCCGGATACAATGTTCTGTGAAGTTTGCTTTACTCACAGAAACACCAACGGTCATCGGCTCTGCCGTAACCTGAAATATTGTGTTTGCAATACAACCAACCGGACGCTGCCCATCTTTTGTTCCAATCACACAAACGCCATAGGATAAATCAAATAATACTGTTGCATCCATTTTATCATCTCCTGCTTCTGTTTTTTATGAATTCTTTTGTATTTTCTCATTCATTACTTCAGCAATTCATAATAGTCACAAATATATATATCCGCTTGCTGTTTCAATATTTCTCTTTCCTTTGCTGCACCTGCATCTTCAACGATGGTCACCGAAAGGCCGACCTTCTTCCCTGTCTTCAGCGCTGTTAATATATCTTCAAACAACATGGTTTCCTCCGCCCTGGCTCCAAGGCGCCGCAAGGTTTCCAGATAAATTGCAGGATCGGATTTTCCTCTCCCCACCTCATCGGCATAAGTCACTACATCCATATACTTTCGCACATCATTATTTGCCATACAAGCTTCACATAATTCCCGTGCACAAGCTGTTGCCAAAGCAATTTTTATCCCTTTTTCTTTTAAATAAGCAAGATATTCTTTTGCACCGGGTTTCAATTTGACATCATTGGCATACCGGTCATATACCATATCCGTCCATTCCTGGCAAATCTCTTCAGCCGTCATCGGCAGATGATAAAGAGACTTTATATAGGCAGAACTTTGGGATACGGTCATATGGGCAATATCATTCAAAACCTTCTCAGGAGTATCATAACCATATCCGGCCAAAAAGTCAATTAAAAGATGATCCCATACCCACATAGAATCTGCTAATGTTCCATCCCAATCAAAAATTGCAGCCTTCCATCTCATATTGCCCACCTCCAAATTAATTTACACATTTATAACTTCATAATATGATTTTGTCACGTTAGGGATAAAAAAATTTGTTTTTTTAAAGGTTCCCCCTGAGGGGAAGCTGTCATGAAATGACCGATGCGGTGTTCATATGATTCAATATATCTTCGCAAACACTTTCAAACTTCTGCTTAATATCTAAATTTGAATATCCCAATACTTTAATTCCAAAACCATTTAGAAAAGCATCTCTTTTTGCGTCATTCTCAATGCCCTTATCTTCATAGTGTTGTGAACCATCAAGTTCGATAACAATTTTAGACGATGCAATATAAAAATCAACGATATAATTACCGATAACTTTTTATCTGTTAACAGTTATGGATAATGTTTATAAGAAATCATACCACAAATGTCTTTCTTCTTTTGTCATATTCTTTCTTAACATTTTGGCATTGCCCGTTAATTTTGAATTGTTCGTTTTATTCATTTCCACCTCATCCACCGCAAATGGTCCCCCTTCCCCTCAAGGGAAGGCTTTTTATACTGCCACTTGTCTAGCTTCAATATACAAATCAATATTGACGATATAAATTGAAGTGCCATATTCACGAAAGAAGTTTATGACTTGTTTGCCCATTAAATTTTTAACTGATTTATATTGTTCAATACAAGAAATTAAAAATTTTCCTTCTTTACTCCTAATATACCTGCTTCAATTATTTTTTCTATTAAATTATGAAATCAAAATTTTTGTCCCTTATATCTTAAATTTTATATCCAATTTAAACATCAAAAGTTCTTCACACAGGCCCGAAGATTTACCGCAGCGCTTCGTGGGTCATCGCTCCCCATTATTGCCGAGACCACTGCAACACCATCGATTCCGGACCCATAAAGCGCATCAATATTTTCTTTTTTAATGCCGCCAATACCAACGATTGGTAAGGCCACTGCTTTTTTTATCTCTTTCAGTGTTTCTGTCCCTATAAATTTTGCATCCTGTTTCGTTGCCGTCGGAAACACAGCGCCAACACCGAGATAATCCGCCCCATCCAGTTTCGCCTGCTGAGCGGCAGAAAGATTTCCGGCAGAAAGCCCGAGAATTTTATTACCGCCAATCAATCGCCGGGCCACAGAAGCCGGAATATCACTCTGACCAATGTGCAATCCATCCGCATCAACGGCAAGCATAATATCCAACCGGTCATTGATGATCAATGGAACCTGATATTTATGCGTAATTTTTTTGAGTGCAGCCGCCTCTTCATAAAAATCCCGTGAAGAAATCTCTTTTTCTCTGAGCTGCACCATGGTCACTCCGCCAAGAATTGCCTCTTCAACACAGGTAAGCAGGTTTTCCCGCGGACAAATTCCGGTATCGGTTACCAAATATAGTGCATAATTATTCTCCATCAGCTGCCACCCCCATTTCCAGAATATCTGTATCTTCCATCAAATAAATATAATCCAGCAATTTTATCCGAAATGTTCCAATTCCAGCGCCGTTTTCCCTGCAATAAGCCGCGGCCTTTTCTCCGGCAATGTTCATCACCGTAACCGCGGCCGCCATACCTGTCAGTGAGCCGGCAGCCGCACAAAAAGCACCTGCCATCGCAGATAACATACATCCTGTACCGGTTACATCACATAACATAGGATTCCCGTTTTTCAAAAAATATGTCCGTCTGCCATCGGATAACACATCCACGGCACCGGTTGCACAAACCGTACAGGAATACTGTCTTGCCAAGGTCTTGACCCAACCGGCCTGCTCTCTTAATGTTTCCTCGGTCACTTCATCCTCTAAGGCGGCATCCACACCGCGGGACACCCCTTTTATTCCACACAATGCCTTTATTTCTGACATATTCCCCCGGATAACATCCGGATGCACCATTTTGAGAAGCAAACCGGCAGTATCATTCCGAAGTGCCGACGCCCCCATTCCCACCGGATCCAGCAACACAATTTTATCCTGTTTCTTTGCAGCCCGTCCGGCTTTCACCATTGCACTGACAACCTCTTGCCTTAAAATCCCCATATTCAGCACAACAGCGCTGGAAATATCCACAATTTCTTCAATTTCCCGTTCATCTTCCGCCATAATCGGTGAACCGCCGCAAGCCAGAAGGATGTTGGCACAGTCTCCTATGGTCACACGGTTGGTCAAACAATCCACAATGGGACGCATCTTCCGCACCTTTTTCAAACTTCCGGCAATTTCTTTTAATAACATTATGTCATTTTTCATTCTGCCATTCCTGCTTTCTTCCAAAGTTGATAAAAATGATGGGTTGGCCCGCATCCACTGCCAATCGCCAAGGCATGTTCAATTGCCATTGTAATATATTCTTTTGCCAAGCGGACAGCCTCTGGCAATGGATACCCCTTTGCCAAATTTGCCGTTATTGCTGAAGAAATCGTACACCCTGTTCCGTGCGTATTTTGGGTCTTTACCCGTTTTCCGGGCAGCCAATGAAAAACCTCTCCGTCAAAAACCAAATCGTCTGCATCCTCTGTTCGATGCCCGCCTTTTAACAAAACGGCCTTGCATCCATTTTTAATCATTTCCTCCGCAGCTTTCAACATATCCTCTTTGCTTTCTATTGCAAAACCGCAAAGAATTTCTGCCTCTGGTATATTCGGCGTAATCAAATCGGCCAATGGAAGCAGTTCTGTCCGCAAAGTCTCCACTGCCTCAGGCCTTAACAGATGATATCCGCTTTTGGATACCATCACCGGATCCACCACCAAAATTTTCGGGCTGTATTTTTTCAATCCCTCTGCAATGGTTGCAATGGTTGCAATCGCCGACACCATTCCCACCTTCACACCATCCGGAAATACATCTTCAAAAACCGCATCCATCTGTGCTTTTACCATCTCCGGCGGCACATCCATCACATCTTTTACAGCAACCGTATTTTGGGCAGTAATCGCCGTAATAACACTCATGGCATAACACCCATGCGCCGAAAATGTCTTCATATCCGCCTGAATCCCTGCGCCGCCGCTGCTATCTGATCCTGCTATTGTCAATAATTTTTTCATCTGTTCTTCCTCACAATCCTATCCGGTGTATTTCATTCAAAAACATTTGGTCTATCATTAAGTATTTCATTCGCTTCCAATAAGATCATTGATTCAGATGCCAATATCTTCTCCGCCAAGGATTTTATTCATATTCTTAACCGCACACTGCTCACCGCACATTGTACAGGTATTTTCCTGTTTTGGAACGGAACTGGCCCGGTATCTTCTGGGTTTTTCAGAATCCAGAGCAAGGTCGAACATTTTCTCCCAATCAATGGCACAACGCGCATCACTCATCGCATTGTCCCATTCCCGTGCGCCCTTGACACCTTTGGCAATATCTCCGGCATGTGCCGCAATCTTAGAAGCAATAATCCCTTCCCGCATATCGTCCATATCCGGCAGCCGCAAATGCTCGGCAGGCGTTACATAGCACAGGAAATCAGCGCCGTTTGCCGCTGCAACTGCACCGCCGATTGCGGCAGTAATATGATCATATCCCGGAGCAACATCGGTGACCAACGGTCCCAGCACATAAAATGGAGCGCCATGGCACAATCGCTTTTCCATGGTCATATTGGCGGCAATCTCATTGATTGCCATGTGTCCCGGTCCTTCTACCATTACCTGTACATTTTTTTCCCAGGCCCGTTTGGTAAGTTCACCCAAAACGATCAGTTCTGAAATCTGTGCCGCATCGGTTGCATCATCAATACATCCGGGGCGGCAGGCATCCCCCAGGCTTATGGTGACATCGTACTCTGCAAATATATCCATAACCTCATCATAATATTCATAAAATGGATTTTCCCTGCCGGTCATCTCCATCCAGGCAAATAAAAGCGCTCCCCC
Organism: uncultured Clostridia bacterium; assembly: GCA_910580105.1. Taxonomy (GTDB): domain Bacteria; phylum Bacillota; class Clostridia; order Monoglobales; family Monoglobaceae; genus CAJTWN01. The sequence continues at coordinate 44,342 of CAJTWN010000007.1, forward strand.
GCGGGAAACAATATTCGTCCGCCGTTTGTTATCCTTAATTTTTTGTGCAGTCGCCCGGTTTATTCCCGCATGAATGGTCATAAAATCCACCCCGTCTTCTGCATGCTGGCGCACCACCCGCATAAAATCATCCACCGTTATATCCTTCAGCTTTTTCTCGCAATAGCCAATTGCATCATAGACCGGGACAGTTCCAAGCATTGCCGGCGACATCGCAAGTATCTTCCGGCGCATCTCGTGGGTTTTTCCATAATTACTCAAATCCATGATAGCCTCAGCCTTCATTTCAATGGCACAGCGAACCTTATCCAGTTCCTTCTCCATATCCGCACAATCTCTGGAAATACCAAGATTAACATTAATTTTGGTTTTTAATCCTTCACCAATGCCCTCAGCGCTCAGCGAATGGTGGTTTTTATTGGCCGGAATTGCCACCGTCCCCTTTGCCACGCGCGCACGGATTACCTCTGTATCGAGTCCTTCCTTTTCAGCAACCAACTGCATTTCCTGGGTAATAATTCCTTTTTTTGCCGCATCCATCTGCGTTGTATAATTCATTTCTTTTCCTCCTTTTTACTGAACAAGCCGTATTAATTTACAAAAAAAGCCTACCTCAACAACGCGTGCTGAGATAAGCTTTCGCATCAAAAATAATTTTGCGCATCGGCTTTCCTACGTCGGTATAAACCGCATCAGGTTCAAAGGGTCAGGCCACCGCCTTCTCAACCGATTTACCGGTTCCCCCAGCACTGCTTAGGTTATTATACCGCAACTTCCATTAAGATGCAAGCATTAATTTAACGTATATCCGCCCTTGACCATAACGATAACATCGGTCACCGCCTTAAATCCTCTTCCGTCATTCACCGGAACAATCAGATGATGATTGGACGGCATCGCCGTACCGTTTGGAAGATCATAACCATATGTAGTATCAGCCAATCCACCCTTGCTTGTGGCAATAACCGTTCCCTGTCCCATTCGCAGGATGATTTCTGTACCCGCTTCACCATAAACTGTAGAGCCGGCCGGAACATTGACAACCGTAAATACGGCGCCGCCTCCGCCGGAACCCGTACCAACCTTCTGATCAACATAAGCCTTCAGCTGAGGAACCACGACATCGACAATATAACTTTTGGTCACCACAGGGTCTGTTGTATCTCCGGGAGCAGAAAAACCCAGAATGCCGCCAAAGAGAGAAACACAGATTCCCAAAGCAGCACCAATTTTTAATATTTTACGCATCTTACTCATCCTTTCGTTTTTTAATTTTACCCCATATATCTATATCGGGCGGCAGAGCCCCAAAAAGGACTCTGCCCCTATTTTTTACATACGCTTTACTCCCGCGTCAGACCAAAGGAAACTTCCAATGCGGCATTGACCTTGTCCATAACAGCTTCATCCAAATGCCCCACTTTTTCTTTCAGTCTACGTTTATCTATTGTACGAATTTGTTCCGCCAACACCACCGAGTCTTTAGACAAACCAAAGCCCCCGGCCCCAAGAGCAATATGGGTCGGCATTTTTGCTTTATTGACCTGCGAGGTAATCGCCGTAGCAATTACCGTCGGGCTATATCTGTTGCCCACGTCATTCTGAATGATAAGCACGGGGCGGATCCCCCCCTGCTCTGATCCGACAACCGGGCTCAGATCTGCATAATAAATATCTCCTCTTTTTACTACCAAATCATTCACGCTCCGCAAGTTCAGAGTTCCTTTGCTCTCATTAGCATTATACGCAGCTTGACTGATTTGGTACATACAGCCGGACAATATTAGGAAACGGTAAATTATGTACTGTATGAAGTTCAGTCGAAAATCGGATGATCCAAAAGGTAGTTATGCACCTCTTCCACCCGGCCCCCTTTGAAATAAACCCTGGGGATACGCTTGCCGATGACGCAAAGGATTTCATAATTAATTGTCCCCATCTTTTCGGCAAGGCTCTCTACCGGTAATTCTATATCATCGCTCCTGCCGAACAAGATGACACCGTCTCCGATAGCTATATTATTAACATGACTGACATCAATCATACATTGATCCATACAAATATTTCCCACAACATCACAAAGTTTTCCATGAACAAGCACCTTCGCCTTTCCCGAAAGAATCCGGGAATATCCGTCCGCATATCCCACCGGGATGGTTGCAATCTTTGTTATACCGCTTGTCCGAAACTTTCTGCCATAACTGACACTGACACCGGCCGGAACCTCTTTCACATTGGTAATCCGCGCCTTGAACTGCATTGCAGGTTCAAGATGCAGAACCGGACAATGCTTGTCCACATAATCCGAGGGCATCTGCCCATACAAAATAATTCCCGGCCGAACCATGTCCATGTGCATTTCAGGAAAACGCATAAGCGCCGCGCTGTTGCAGCAATGCTTGACAGGAATGTCAAGGCCTGCTTCTTTCAGCCGGCTGCAAAGCGCCAGAAAACGATGATATTGTAAATAGGTATATTCGTCATCATCATCGTCCGCAATGGCAAAGTGCATAAATATGCCATTTATCTCAATATTTGGCAGTTCTGCAATTTTCAAAATGGTTGCAAACGTCTCCTGATTGATTTCCTCGTCTTCACAATACCGAAATCCAACCCGGCTCATCCCTGTATCAACCTTGATATGTATCTTCGCCTGCTTCTGTTGTTTTACAGCAGAACGTGAAATACATTCCGCAAGTTCATAAGAAAAACAGCTGGGAATAATCTCTCTTCCCACAAGTTCACTGGAATACTCGTTGGGTGTATGCCCCAAAATCAAAATTGGTGACGTTATCCCGCATTCGCGCAATTGAATCGCCTCATCAATAAAAGCAACTGCTAAGGCATCCGCACCATTTTCCAGCAAAGTTTTTGCCACCTCAAGGTAACCATGGCCATAAGCATCCGCTTTGACCACGCCCAAAATCTGAGCCGATGGCCGTACATAGCGCCGGATTTCTTTTATATTATTCTCAATCGCATCCAGACTGATTTCAGCCCATGCTCGTTTTTCTGCTCTCATCTTTTTCTCCTAGTTTCTGTTTCTCAATCAAATTTATTCAACGGAAAAGTCAGCGTTAAAATCTTTATGGTTGATAACAAATGAATGATAGACAACCGATAATGACTCACCGCCGTCCCGGTCAAAAGTTACCAGCCGTTTGGGCATCAGAGATTTTTCATCAATCCATAAATTTTGACTGAACCGGTATCTGCCGCTGCTGTCTCCCAGTTTCAGCAGAATGTCTTCGCTGCTGTCCGCCGCCGTTTCGGCCGCAGCATCACCGTCCATAAAATAATGTGTAAAAAATTCATTGACCGACATATAATCCATCTGTTCCTGAACGTCCGCTATGGTTCGGCTTCCAAATTTTATTGACTGAATCTTGGTCTTCTCTCCATCTGAAACAAATACATTTTCCGTTTCACCTGCGTCATTCAGAACTTCACACCGAAATCTATCCGGCTCTTCATAGAATTGACGCATCGTGTAAATTGTATTTCCCTTATTTCCGTAAACAGTGACTTCCACCTCTGCCATATAATTCTGCATTGCATGAAATTTTCTGTAAATTCCATCCTGCCCGTCCTGCATCCCGTCTCCACAGGCGGCAAGGGTTATCATCAGTATAGCGATTAACAAAACCGATATACTTTTCTTCACAAATACCCTCCTAAGCCATTTCAAGCTGTGCAATTGCTTTGGGCAGCCGCATAAGTACGTCACCGGCTATCATCCCGAACTTTCCAATCTCAGAAGCCGCCATATCTCCTGCAAGACCATGTAAAAATACACCAAGCAGAGCCGCATGATAAGGGTTAAGCCCCTGTCCGATAAAAGAGCCAATCACACCGGACAGAACATCTCCCATTCCGCCGGTGGCCATTCCACTGTTACCGCTTTCATTGACATGTATCTCGCCGAGGGGCGAAGCAATTATCGTATGGTGACCTTTTAAAACCAATGTCACCCCGTATTCCTTCGCAAAGCGAACCGCCGTTTCTTCACGGTTTTCTTCTATGGCAGTCACAGAACAGTCCAGCAATCTTGCCATCTCGCCCGGATGAGGGGTAAGCACAACTGCACACCTTTTATTTTTTAATATATCTATATGCCTACATAAAGCATTTAGACCATCCGCATCCAGCAAAAGCGGCAGATGATTCATCAAAAGCTCTTTAATGACGGGCAGCGTCGCCTCGGTCTTTCCAAGGCCCGGCCCCAGAATACAAACATCACTTTCCGCCGCTTTTTCCATGATCACTTCCTTTGCGGATGATGCAATCTTCCCCTCTTTTGCCGGGAGCGCCAAGGTCATTGCTTCCGTTAATTTTGTGGCGGCAACCGGCTGTTCACTTTCCGGCAGGGCCAGTGTAACCAAGCCGCTGCCACAACGCATAGCACTTTCTGCCGTTAAGCAAGCCGCCCCCGCCATCCCTTTTGAACCTGCAACGACCAGCACGCGGCCAGCGTCTCCCTTGTGCATATCTGACCGTCTTTTCGGAAGAAATGCCTGATAAGATTTAATATATTCTGCCAACTTTCCTCCAAGGCAATTTACTTCTCCGCATACCACAGATACAGCTACTGTATCTGAATGACTGATGCTGATATCCACATCCGCCGGATGACCCATAAACAAAAGGAACGGTTTACCAAGGGTATCATGTTTAATTTCCATATCCCGCCATGAAAATCCGCGGAGGCCGGAACCTAAATATTTTGCAAAAGCTTCCTTTGCCGCATAATGGCCGGCAATACTTTCACAGGAATTTTTCTTTTGCGCAAAATAAGCAATTTCGTCCTTTGTAAAAACCCGTTTCAAAAAAACATCCAAGTTTTTCATCTCACGAAAACGGGAAATTTCTACGATGTCAATCCCGGTTTTCATGCGTCCAAAACCACCTTTTGGGGATTATACCGTCTGAATCCCTCCTGTATCTTTTCGTTGGGATTAAAAAACAGCATTTTCTTATCACTATCATCCAGATAGATAACAAAAAATGTATCCGGATTACGTTTATCTTCACAGGCATATATCTTTTTGATTTCCGCATTCTGGTCATACTGTCTGAAAGCAGGATCAGAAATCTTTGCCATATACTCAATTTCCCGGGCATTAATATCTGCCAGCCGCTTTCTGCTTCTGACATTGATGATTTTATCCACATCCAAATCACCATTTGTAAAGGCATATTCGTATTCCAGATTAATACGGGTAACAAAAATATACAATAAGTAAATTAATCCGGCACAAATAATAAAAACAAAAAAACCAAAAAATGGAATGGCAATATTCCCCACTACCATAATAAACACCAAAACCAGCGCCGCCACAATTGAAAATATCACCCTTGCATAGTCGGCACCGCTTTTCTTACGTTTGACCAACTGCTCGACAAAAATATCTGAAATCAAATTATAAACCTCCATATCTATTAATTTTCTTTTTCAATCCTTTATTTACTTCTTATAGTTTAACATATTCATCCGTTTTTTTCAACACCGAAAATCGAACCGCAGAGACATTAATCCACCGCAATCTGCACAATGCCCTCCGGGATTCCGATTTCGTTCCAGTCCTCCACATTGCATTGTCCCATCTGATTGTTGCCGGTCACATACAGCGTACCGTCATTGTTAAGGCCAACCGAATGATACTTCCCGGCTGATACAGCAACAACATTCTTCCAAAGAGAAACCATACACTGCCGTTTGTCATTCGCTCCGGCAGTGACTACACGTCCGTTGGTTTTAAGCCCCAGCGTATGGCCTGTCCCTACCGCTGCTGCCATGACATCTTCCATATCTTTGACAACACACTGGCCGATCCCATTATCTCCCGCCGCAACCACCCGGCCATCTTTCTGCACCCCGATGGTCGTATTGTTATTTGCAGCAACAAAGACAATATTCTGCCAATTGCCCACATCACACTGCCCCATACTGTTGTCACCGACTGCCACGACAGAACCATCTTTCCGCAAACCAACCGTATGGGATTTCCCCACGGCTATTTCTTCTATCTCTGTCCAGTTTTCAACAGCACACTGTCCAAAATCATTACTTCCGGCTGCCAAAACAATACCATCGTTCCGCAAAGCGGCAGAATGATCTTCTCCGGTGGCAATTGCTTTTACACGATTCCATTCAGAAACATTACATTGGCCGAAGTCATTGTTTCCGGCTGCCAGCACCGTACCGTCCCGGCGCAGGCCGAGCGTATGGCTGGAAGCAGCCGCCACTGCAACCATCTCGTTCCATCCACCCAGATCACATTGGCCAAAATCATTATTTCCGGCTGCCAGCACCTGTCCATTGCGTCTGAGGGCAACAGTGTGAAGATACCCTGTGGCAATGGTACCGGAAAAAGCCTGCACAATTTCCCTCAGATTCTTGTCCGCATCTTTATAATCACCCAAACTATCCAAATACCTCAGCGCCACCCCATAGTTACCGGCAAAAACATAGGAAACCGCTTTTCTGCGGGTCATCTCCTTCTTTTCCTCTTCTCCCAAAAGAAATTCATATTTTTCAAGCTCTGCATAAGCTTTCACCGCATCTTCAAACCGCCGGTTCTGATAGAGTTTTTCTGCATAAGCAAACTGCGTCCGCTTATCATAAAAAATACCGCCGGCAACCACAATACCTGCAAGGATAGCCAAAATTAAAACTGCCGAAAACACACCCTTCAGTGTCCGGCGGCGTTTTCGCGCCCTGCGGACGCCTGCACTGCTCTTTCTGGGTGGAACCGGCGCTTTTAGATTCCAGCCCGGAGCCACATGACCGCTCTCTTCTTCATTAATCTCTTCATCCCGCAAAAAACTATCCAGCGTATTATTGTGATCCCAGCCAAGTCCCCTTGGGCCGAGATTCCGCTCCCTTTCATCCGGGTTTAATTTTTCTTTGTTTTCACCCATTTGTCAACCCTCCTTTGACTGATATAACGAAGCTGCCTGCCCGGTCATTTCCCGCATCTTTTCAACCACCGATTCCGGACCGGTAATCTCCATATCTTTTCCAAATCCAAACACCCATGCAAAGAACATCGGACTGATGCAGACCTTCACATTTGCCAAAAAATAATCCTTTTCCCGCAGAATAGAAACCTCACTGCCGAAGCGGTCAAGAATAATCCCTGCCATCCAGTTGCTGCACTTTAGGGTTACAATCGCCTCATCGCCGCCAAACATCTGAAAGGTTTGTTTTGTATATTCTGCCATATCCAATTGGGCAAATAAATTACTGCCCTGCCGATGCTGGCCTGTCTCTTCAATTCCCAGCATTTTATCCACCCGATAGTGACGTATTTCCTTCATATCATGGTCATAGCCAATCAAATAGTAATTTTCATCATCCCACGAAAGCGCCCATGGACTCACTGTATAAAAGGCGCCATTCCGCCGCAGACGGTACTCTTTGGTCGGAAGCCATTCAAAATATGTAAACCGCACGGCTGTTTCTCTTGTAATCGCATCATGCAGTTTGTCAACGTTATAATATATGCTCTCATTGGCATTTTTCGGCCGGTTGGTTACATAAACCTGCCGGCTTAGCCCGGATGCCTGATAGCGGCTGGTTAAGGAGCCAATTTTTCGGATAAGTTCTTCACTCTTTTTTCGGGTAATAAATTTCGACGCCTGTACTGCATCCACCAATAACTTAAGTTCCACCAGCTCAAAAGTCCGCTCGCCGATATAATAGCCAACTGATTTTTCACGGCACATAATAATGTCTGCACCAAAATCCCGCAAGGCCTCCAGGTCACTATAAATGCTCTTACGCTCTGCCCGGATCCCCAGCTGATTTAAATATGCAAGTATATTCTGCATGGATGCCGGATGTTCTTCATCCGTTTCCTCAACCAAATATTGATAGAGATACAAAAGTTTTAATTTCTGATGCTCACTTTTTGCCACCATTTCACCTCCAGCTGTACAATATATTGGACTATAATCACAGTATAGCATGGCCGATACAAAATTGCAAACATTTTTCGTCCTTCTTCAAATATAAAAAAGGATGTGCAGCCGCACATCCTTTCATCATTCTTTTATTTTTTTCTTTAACCACCGGACGCCTTCCGCAAGCTTGTCTATTCCGATACAAACAAAATAAAATACAACCGGAACAAGAAGACCAAATACAATCAGCAGAAGCCAGCCGCCGAAGTCCAGAGGATACAATGTGAAAATCCACGGGAATAAGACCATTGCCAGCACAAACACAACCGCAAGTCCTGCCAGCAATACGATGCGGAACCAATTGAACGGTTTGCAGATACGATAAAGCATACCAAACCCTACAAGCCCAATCAAAACCGTCGAAACCGTCGATTTCACTTCCATACTGACCGGATAAGCCATTGAGAATAAGACCACACCCATGACAATCAGAAGATCGGTAACCGCCGCCGGCAACGCCCGGAACAGTACATTACGCAAAAACTTTCCTTTGACCCTTTCTTCGTTTGGCTCCAAAGCCAGAAAGAATGCGGGTATCCCGATGGTTACACCGCTTATCAAAGAAACCTGCGAGGGCGTCAGCGGATAAGCAAACACCACAAAAATAGAAATCAGGGACAATACAAACGAAAAAATATTTTTAACCAAAAATAGTGACGCAGACAACTCCAAATTGTTGATAACCTGCCGTCCCTCCGCCACAACCGAGGGCATAGAAGCAAAATTGGAATTCATCAGCACCAGATTGGAAACCTGACAGGCAACATCACTGCCGGATGCCATTGCTATGCTGCAATCCGCTTCCTTTAAAGCAAGAACATCATTGACACCATCACCCGTCATTGCAACCGTGTGTTTTGCCTGCTTCAGAATCTGCACCAACCGGCGCTTCTGTTCAGGTTTTACACGTCCGAATACCGTATAATTCAAAGCGGCTTCACACAATTCTTCATCACTGCTCAACTTTGATAAATCAATTGCCTTCTCTGCATCCGGAATTCCCGCCTCTTCTGCCGCAGCTGCAACTGTAAGCGGATTATCCCCGGAAATCACTTTGATGGTTACTCCCTGCTGCGTAAAATAACCGAAAGTCTCCTTTGCCTCTGAACGAATCGGATTGCCCAATAGTACCAGACCAAGGGGGATTGTCTTTCCATAAGGCGGACGCAGATTTTCCGTACCTGCAAATAAAAGCACGCGGTTTCCTTTTTTCGAGTAATCTTCAATCCGCTCCTGGAAACGAACATACTGATCTCCCAAAATGAATTCCGGTGCGCCAAGGATATATTTTTCGCCGCCCATAAACGCTGCCGCACTGGTTTTAACCTCCGAAGAAAAGGGGGCAACTTCTTCTGCTTTCCTGATGTTTTCCGATGAAAAATAAGCTTTCAGCGTTTCCATTGTGACATTATCCGCCGACATATTGCCAACAAAATCCGCAAGAAGACGCTCTAGTTCTTCCCTGTCTTTTCCGCTTTCTTCGAAAGGAACAACTGCACGGAACTGCATCTTATCTTCTGTAATCGTTCCCGTCTTATCCACGCACAGCACATCAACCCTGGCCAGTGTTTCAATACATTTCAGGTCATGTACCAGCGTTTCTTTTTTCGCCAGTTTGACAACACTCACCGCAAGAGCAACATTGGCAAGCAGATATAACCCTTCCGGTATCATTCCAACAAGGGCAGCCGTTGTTGTTTCAATATTGAGCTTTGTTGCCAGATTCAACAGATGCTTTTGCTGGAAAAACAAAGCAAACCCCAGCGGGATAATCAAAACACCAATCACCTGAACCAGCCGGTTTAATGAACGCATCATTCCCGGCGGTTGTTTTTTATGTTCTTTTTTGGCATCCAACGTAAGCTTTGAAACAAAAGATTCCGCGCCAACCTTTTCAAGACGTGCAAAACATTTACCGGAAACAATAAAACTCCCGGACAGCAGTTCATCCCCTGCATGTTTAATTATTTCATCCGATTCACCGGTGACCAGGGATTCATTGACCTGCACCTCTCCGGATATAACCACCGCATCGGCACAAATCTGATTACCTGCCGAAAAAATGACTACATCATCTTTCACCAACTTCTCCGTCCGAATGGTAACTTCCTCTCCGTTTCGCATTACGGCCGCACGGGGCTGTGACATCAGCGTCAATTTGTCCAATGTCCGTTTTGAATTAATTTCCTGCACAATACCTATCGCTGTATTGACCGCAACAACACCCAAAAAAGTCAAATTATTAAACGAACCCACACAAATCAGACCAATGGACAAGATAAAAAAGATAATATTAAAATAGGTAAATATATTGGACAGTACAATCTGCCTTACCGATTTGGTCGGTGATTCCACAGGTGTATTTACCAACCCCTGCTTCATCCGGTCCTGCACATCTTCCGAAGTAAGACCCCCCAGGATTTTTTCAGTTTCCTCTTCTGCAAAAGGCTGCATCCCCTCTGTCAGATAGGCGTCATCAGAAATCTTTTCATCTGCTTTTTCGGACATTTCTGATTTCATCGGTTTTTTCAGGCTTTCCACCGGCAGCGGCAAGGTCTGCCCTTCCGTTTCCTCTCCCGGCTTACCGGCAGGAATCGGCTGTGTTTCACCTATCAACTGTGTTTCGTCATTCTTATGATATTCCTTCACACTTTTCCTTCTTTCCCTTTTGCTATTTATCAAACAGCAGACAATCAAACAAGCTGTCCGCAAACAATGCGTGCATTTCGCGGGTAGGATGATTAATATAATTGGCAAGCAGTGCAGTTGTATCAACCCCGCAAGCCGAAAGCTGCTTCCACTTATCGTAACAATTGCATAACGGTATCTGCATTTCCCTGCAAAGATCTTCCGCATCAGCCATCATTTCATCCATTTCACCATTGTTCTGCCGTTTCATGGTCACCAAAGCATAATCACGCAGGGACTGTGGCTGAATACGGTCATCCAACCGAGTGTTCATCATATTTGGTGTCATAAAGATAACCCGAATATTCTCTTGCTGCAAACGTTTAAATATACCGCGCAAACTGGGAATATAGGCATTCCGCCCTTCTCCCCCGTCATTCAGTCCAAAACAGACAATCACAAGATCCGGCTGATAAACCAGCACATCCTTCTCCAAACGCAAAAGCCCTTCCTCTGCACGGGTTCCCCCTATGCCTGCATTGATGATCTCCAATGTGAGTTCAGGAAAAACACCGAGAAGTTTTTTTCGTAAAATTTGATGATAGGCAGCCTCGGGATCCTTTGCTGTATGTATATCTTCATCCACCAAACCGAAACAACCTTCGGTTACACTATCTCCCAATGCCACAATCCTCACGGTTCGATTTTCACTTTCACAATCTGCCAAAAACTTTCCAAATTTCATGTTTTCACCTCTTTTACCACACAGCATACCACAGCAATTCCTCCCTGTCAAATACAAAAAAGAGCCCATGGTATCACCATTGACTCTTTCTGATTTATTTTCCGGAAACTGCTTCCCAATCTTTTAAAAATCGCTCAATTCCCGCATCGGTAAGCGGATGCTTCGTCATTTGCATCAAAATTTTATAGGGAACAGTCGCGATATGTGCGCCAACACGTGCTGCTTCAATCACATGGATCGGGTTGCGGATACTTGCGGCAATAATTTGGGTTTCAATGACGTGCATATCAAAAATTTCCACAATCTGCTGTACCACATCCAAACCATTCAAGCCAATGTCATCCAGCCTTCCCAAAAACGGACTGACATAAGACGCCCCTGCCCGTGCCGCAAGAAGTGCCTGCGCCGCAGAAAAAATCAACGTTACATTGGTTTTAATCCCCTTAGAGGATAAAACATGAACGGCTTTTAATCCCTCCTCCGTCATTGGTATTTTAATGGTCAAATTGGGATTCTGAATTTTTGCAACCAGCTCCTCCGCCTCTTTTATCATACCATCTGCAGCCGGACTTATTACTTCCGCACTGATGGAACCATCCACAATCTCTGTTATTTCTTTGACTACGGTGATAAAATCACGGCCTTCCTTTGCAATTAAAGAAGGGTTGGTTGTCACTCCGGAGAGAATCCCCATCGCATTTGCCGTCCTGATTTCATCCACATTGGCTGTGTCAATAAATAATTTCATTTTACTCCCTCCTGACCTATTTTTATATCTATATTTAATTCCGCCAGTTTTTAATTTTCGTTTTTATAGTTTTCAATGACCTTCCGCATGGTTTCTATTGCAGGGCCGCCAATTAATTTTCTTTGATTCACACAGGTCTCAAGGGAAATCGCTTCGTAAATATCTTCTTTAAACAATGGAGAAAATGTCAGGAATTCTTCCATCGAAAGCGCATCAATCACCGTATCCTTTTCAATACAATACGCAACCATCCGCCCAACAACTGCATGTGCATCCCGAAACGGAAGGCCATTTTTCACCAGATAATCAGCAACATCTGTGGCATTTGTAAAACCACCTTTCGCTCCCTTCAGCATTGCATCCCGCTTTACCGTCATGGTTGTCAGCATATTGGCAAAAACAGGCAGGCACATCTTGACGGTATCTACCGCATCAAAAATCTGCTCTTTATCTTCCTGCATGTCTTTGTTATAAGCAAGGGGAAGCCCTTTCATTACCGTCAAAAGTCCCATCAAAGAACCAAAAACCCGGCCCGTCTTTCCACGGGCAAGTTCAGCAACATCCGGATTCTTCTTCTGCGGCATGATACTGGAGCCTGTACTGTAAGCATCATCCAATTCAATAAAAGAAAATTCATGGGAACTCCAGAGAATTATTTCTTCGGCCAGACGGCTGAGGTGCATCATCAGTGCTGAAAGGTCAAAGGCCAGCTCACAGACAAAATCTCTATCCGAAACCCCATCCAGACTATTCACTGTAATACTTTCAAATCCCAGCTTTTCAGCAACAAAATTCCGATCCAGCGGATAGGTGGTCCCCGCAAGAGCACCGCTGCCAAGCGGCATAGAATTCAAACGTTTTCGACAGTCCAAAAGCCGTTCTTTATCCCGTTTAAACATTTCATAATAGGCCATCAGATGATGGGCCAGCGTAATTGGCTGTGCCTTTTGAAGATGGGTATAACCCGGCATAATGGTATCCAAATTCTTTTCTGCCACCAAAAGCAGCGCCTGCTTAATTTTTTCTGCGTCCAAAACCAGATTGTCTATTTCATCCCGAAGGTACAGCCGTATATCCAGCGCCACCTGATCGTTTCTGCTTCTTCCGGTATGCAGACGTTTTCCCACATCACCAATCCGTTCAATCAATATGGTTTCAATATTCATATGAATATCTTCCGCATCTATCATAAATTCCACTTTACCTGCTTCTATGTCCGCTTTTATTTCTCCCAGTGTTTTTACAATCAGCTGTGCATCTTCTTTTGGAATAATTCCCTGCCGTCCAAGCATTTCGGCATGTGCCTGGCTTCCTTGTATATCCTGGGCATACATCCTCGCATCAAAACGGATGGACGAATTAAAGTCATCCACCAGCGCATCCGTTAATTTCGAGAATCTTCCACCCCAAAGTTTTGCCATAATTATTATCCTCCGTAATAATATCTGTATGAAAACAGCCGTGCACCGGCGTATTACACGCCCGCCGCACGGCCAGTTTTCAGGATTTATTTCTCATTCTTTTTGTTCATCATCGCTCTGACTTTCAGCGGCAGACCAAACAGGTTGATAAACCCTTCACTGTCCTTATGACTATAGAGTTCATGACTGTCCCCAAAGCTTGCAATATCTTCATTATAAAGAGAATAAGGTGATGTTGCACCTGCTGCAGAAATACTTCCCTTATACAGTTTTAATTTTACTTCACCGGTAACTGTTTCTTCCATCTTATCGACCATAGCGGACAAAGATTCGCGCAGCGGTGTATACCATTTGCCGTCATAAACCAATTCACTGAACTTAATTGCTGCCTGACGTTTAAACGCCTGGGTATCCCGGTCAAGGCACAGGAATTCCAGTTCCTGAATCGCATAATACAATATGGTACCGCCCGGTGTCTCATAAACACCTCTGGATTTCATACCAACCAACCGGTCTTCAACAATATCCGCAATGCCAATACCATAAGCGCCGCCGATTTCATTCAATTTTTCAACCAATGGCCGCGGCGCCAATTTTTCACCATCAACCGAAACAGGAACACCTTTTTCAAAACCGATGGTCACATATTTGGGCGTATCAGGTGCCTTTTCCGGCGGAACGGTCAGCTTCAGAAGGCTGTCGAGCTGCGGCTCGTTTGCCGGGTCTTCCAAATCCATTCCCTCATGGCTGATGTGCCAGATGTTCCGGTCTCTGGAATACAAATCTTTTTTAGTCACCGGGACTTCAATTCCATGCGCCTCTGCATAATCCACCGCATCTTCACGTGATTTAATATCCCAAATTCTCCAGGGTGCAATAATTTTTAAATGTGGTGCAAGCGCCTTGATGGTAAGTTCGAAACGAACCTGGTCATTCCCCTTACCTGTTGCACCATGGCAGATAGCAACTGCCCCCTCTTTTTCTGCAACCTCAACCAGTTTTCTGGCAATAATCGGACGTGCATGGGATGTACCAAGCAGGTATTTGCCTTCATAAACTGCGCCGGCTTTCAGTGTAGGGAAGATAAAGTCTTCAACATATTCATCCCGCAGATCTGCAATATATACTTTTGAGGCGCCGCTGGCCTTTGCTCTCTCTTCCAGGCCATCTGTCTCTTTTCCCTGGCCAACATCGCCGCACACCGCAATTACTTCATATCCATAGTTCTCAATCAGCCAGGAAATGATAATCGATGTATCGAGTCCGCCTGAATAAGCGAGGACAACTTTTTCTTTTGCCATTGTAAAAACCTCCAATATATGTTATACTTTAAATTAATATCAATTTATTATATAATAGCCAATGTCTTTTTGCAAGGGCTATCCCAGGATTTTTTTAACAAAATTACAGAAATTGTGCATAAGAATCCAAACAAAATCACGAAAATCAGAAATATGGAGAAAAAAGATGAGAATTTTAGGTATTGACCCAGGTTATGCCATCGTCGGTTACGGTGTCATAGAATATGAAGGAAACAAGTTTAAGGTAATTGAATATGGCGCCATTACCACCAACGCAGGGGAGGATATGTTTGAACGTTTTAAATCCATACATGATGATTTAAATGATTTGATTGAACGTACCAAACCTGATTTTATGGCTATAGAAGAACTATTTTTTAACAGCAACCAAAAGACCGCCATTAATGTTGCGCAGGCAAGAGGTGTTCTTTTGCTCTCCGCCCTGAACCATGGCGTCCGTATCTTTGAATATACGCCTCTTCAGGTCAAACAAGCCGTGGTAGGTTATGGCCGGGCAGAAAAACAACAGGTACAGCAACTGGTCAAAATGCTTTTGAACCTTGAAAAGGTTCCCAAACCGGATGACACCGCCGATGCTCTTGCCATTGCAGTATGTCATGCACATTCTTATAACCCGCGGCGTATGGCGCTTTGAAGAAATTTGTTCATTCTATTCATCATTTTATTCAGCAAAAAACACCTTTCATACGAAAGGTGTTTTTTTAAGAATACCCCAACCATATATTATCTCTGTGCGTCTGCCATATTCATTCACCGAATGAACGCAAACATATAAGTTTAAAGGTCTGCAAAATGTTTTATTGATTCACAATACACATCTCATAAACCAATTTTTACACGTAACTTCATAACAACCGGAATCAATATCGCTGAAGCCAAAACACTCATCAACCATTGTACCGGTGAAGAAATAAAAACAACCAATGCCGCTTCCATGCCAAGCAGTGGAATTTCGCCAAGAAAATATCCAAATACCACAATCAGCAGCGCAGCCAATCCACCGAATACAAAACGCACTGCCGAAATATGCTGATACAGAATTTTACCAATACAATACCCCATAAGCCCCTTCACAATAAAAGTTAAAGGCGCAAAAATTGCGTATCCGGAAATTAAATCCGCCAAAGCGTGGCCGACAGCGCCCACAACAGCCCCTGCAAGGGGTCCCATAAAGACGGAGGCCAAATAAATAATGCTATCTCCAAAATGGACATATCCGCCCGTTGGCGTTTTTATCTGCGGAAATATGGTAAGTACAGTGGCCAACGCAATGAATAAAGCCACCCGAACAAACCAGCGGACATCCATCTTTGGGTGTAAATTATTGTTTGTCAAATTCTTCATCTGCCTCATCTCCAAGTTTTTTATAGAAGCATAGCATAAAATAAAATTCCTGTCAAATGATGGCACAATCACAAAGGCTTTGGCAATTACCCTCTGAGGCGTCGATGCCGAAAAGACGTAAACAAAGCCTCCCATGTGGCAAAGTCTGCGGCACCGGATACTTCCAGCCCCAGTCTATTCTGTGCAAATCGTACTGCGGCTACTGTCTCAGGTCCAAAAATCCCATCCGGATTGATCAGCGGCGCCCCTTCCTCAACTCTGGAAAAGTCCCGCAAAAAAGTTTGTAATTCCCAAATATTATTTTGTTCATCATAAATATTTGTCATATCATCCCTCCTATTGCTGCCCCACAGGCGCCCCCGGATATTGTCCAAATGACTTCTCATTTCCATCACGTATATCCGTATATAAGTCCACAATACGCTCCCATGTAAATGGCCCGACAATTCCCCTCGGCGGCAATCCAAATTCACGCTGAAAAGCCAATACTGCATTCTGTGTATCCGTACCAAAATATCCGGTAACACCAACCTTTGGTATATTGGGATACACCGTAGATATTGTATTCAAATATTCCTGTATCGTTGATACGGCATCGCCGCTGGATCCTAAACGCAGGCTTGTTCCAGGGAACAATACTGCCCCGCGGTCTTGATATTCCGGAGGAATAGATTCAAATGCAGCCAAATACTCCTCATAAATTTTATCCCATGTTTCCTTATCAACGATTCCATCCACTTCCAATCCGACCGATCGCTGGAATGCCCGCACCGCTTCGGCTGTGGCCGGTCCAAAAATGCCATCAATTGCAACCGTTGGTATTTCATTATTAAATTCCGCAATAAAGTTCAGGTAAAATTGAACAACCCGAACATTTTCACCGCTGTCGCCTTCTTTTAACTCCGTCGTATATTGCCGGCTGACATCTGAGATCAATAAGCCTTCTGAATCCAATTCACCGAGTCGTTTTACGGTGTTATAAAGAAATTGTACTCTATACCAGGTACCTTTCCCGATTACGCCATCAACGTCTAAGTTAAAAATCCGCTGAAATTCCCGGACAGCATCTTCCGTCGCCACATCAAAAAGGCCGTCCGGATATGCAATTTTAGGAATAGCGGGATAATTGCGTCCTATGCGATTAAGCATAATTTGCATCCTTTGCACCGGTTCGCCAGAATCTCCAAGACGCAGTGCATATCCGGGATAAGATTCCCTGAAATCGGCCACCGGTGCATCAAATACAATATCAATTTCATCGCCAAAATAATATTGTAGAATTTCATATGGGGTATAGCCTTGATTTGCCAAATCCACCGTCCCCCACTGAGAAAGCCCGTCACAAATTGTATTAACACCATCACAGTATTGTGCAAAAAGGGGCTCTAAATTTCCCCGCCGCACAATGTAGTCATTAAAAATATCATCAACAATCTGGCTGATATTTTCAAATATATCTCTTCCGTCCACAAAGGACTGATCATATTGCGTACTGTTTGTAATATCAAAAGGATACCCTTGCGCACGATAATGTTCAGTAAAAATACGGTTTAGCGTGTATGAAATCTGTGCATAAATATTTGCACGGATTGCATTTTCTGGCCACGTGGGATATATCTCACTGGATGCTACATTTTTTATGTAATCAGGAAAAGACACCCGTACATTTGCAACCGATGTATCCGAAGGTGCCCCTAAATGTACAGTTATAAATTCAGGAACAGTAAACGTTACAGCCATAACAACCTCCTAACTTTCCACCGATTCATATTCAACAATCTCTTGCGGAACATTGAGCGTTCCTTCAGGCAGCGGTTCCAGCGCAACCGGCTGAATGGATTCAATTTTATCAAAAATTGGAACATTTACATTCTCTTTTGTACGATACCCGGGGCTTTCAACCATAATGTTAACGTTATGATATGGCTGGATATTTCCGGGCTGCTGAGAGAATTTTGCAAGCGGCGCCGCAATCTCTATCCGTTCTGTTTTCCCGCTGCGGTCGGTCACCAAATTCGCAATCACCGCGCCGCCCTGTTCTTCTGTCTCAGAAACTGTTACACGGGCTCCCTCAACGGGAAGAGCACCTCTCGCAGAAAACACCTGAATCATTAATCTTCCTTGTCCTTCACGATTTGCTCCGTCTTCAAATATAATGTTCCCAGGGACGGCTGCAGTTTCTTTACTTTTTTCTGAAAACGCTTTATCCGGTTGTTTATCCTGCGGCATTTGCGATGTTTTTTCCTGCTGTCCGTGCAAAGACCGCGCCAATTTTTCATTAAACTGATCATAAAAACCTTGCATATTTTTCACACTCCAATCATTTTATTCTATGCAAAATAAAAACTGATGGTGCTTATCCCATGGAAAACACTTGACAAATCCGTAAAATTAACGTATTCTATTCATGTTCATTTTTATTCTTTGAATATTCTCCAACAGAATAAATTAATGAATGCCAATCTGCCCCCATAGCAAAAGAGATATTACAAGCTTCACCTAAATGATCTCTCTTCAAAAGAGGCTCAAATTGAATATTTATATATGTCCTAGTAACTCAGCTGGATAGAGTGCCACCCTCCTAAGGTGGAAGCCGGAGGTTCGAATCCTCTCTGGGACGCCACAAACACTGCAAATGCAGTGTTTTTTGTTTTAAATCAATATAATCAATTTTTGCACAAGTCCGTAAAAGTGGTATCCGGAACAGGGACAAAGGAAGACCCATATATATTGACCGGCAAACCGGGAATTGTGGCGATGCTGAATGGATTGGAGCAATCCTATGAACAGAACCCCACCGAAAAAAGTTGGACAGGTTCCCGTTCCCCTGGATCCAGTGTTTGAATCGCCGGGTGCAGAAGCCGGCTGGGAAGAAGGTACACAGATGATGACCGTGACAAAAGATAAAGAACAGGTAAAAATACAGGTAGGAAGCAAGGTGATGGAGAAGAACGGAGAAGAGATTGACTTTGGCTATCCAGCCGTATTGGAGGGCGGCCGGACCATGATTCCCCTCAGCGCAGTGTCAGAGAGCTTCTCCATCCCAGTGGACTGGAACAGAGATGAACAGCGGATAGATATTACAGCTGAGACAGAAACAGAATAAAATTTCCACAGCCCTGTTTTTATACAAAACAGGGCTGTGTTTTTCAGCAGAAATGAATTATATCTTAGAATGAATCACCAATCACTTTTATGGTTTTCGTATAACTCTGATACAATTTCAAAAAAACTCAGAGATTACTTCGGATTCTTTAATCAACATATAAGTGCATCGGATAGGTCAAATATTTGACATCATCAAGTTTTTCGGCGGTTATATAACCAGCTGGCGCATCCAAAACAGTTGGTATACGGTTTACAATCGTTGCACAGGTATGTTCCACTGTTGCGGGTTTCTGAACATAAAAAGTCACATCCGGTTCACCGATAATCTTCCAATCACACATATCCCCATCATCTTCTCCATAAACTTTTCCTATACACTGTGTTTCAATCACCGGTCCCTGATACGTTTCTGTGGTAACGACCGCACTCATTCCAATACAATTCCCTTTCGGAATGGTACTCTGCATTGTATCCGAATATAAATCTTTGTCATAAAAATATGGTACACTTTTCTGAGTCTGCCGCTTAATGGTCCATCCCATACGATTGCAGAGCGCTTCATTTGAATTCCAGACATAGCTGGGTTCCAATATTTCCGGATGTGCAATCTGTTCCTCGAATTCCTCAGGCGTCAAACCAACACCATGCGCTTTTGCAAGGGCCAAACCATAATCCTCAACGTTATAACTGACGGCTCCCTCGATCTTATCAATACGCGCAACGCCACCGGCAATGCAATCTATCATATTGATCCAATAAATATCCTGCATCCCGCTGCCAACAATGGTACATCCTGTTTCTTTTGCCAATTTATCTAAACGGTTGGTAATCCCTGCAGCCGTAGTCCATGGATAAATCGCCTCTTCTGATGTCGTCACCACATTGATTCCCCGCCGGGCACAACGCTCAAAATGCGGATACATATCTTCCATAAAACTAAACAAGGTCAAAACTGCAACATCTGCATCACATGAATCCAAAACTTCATCTGCGTCTGCCTGAATCTGTACACCTAATTTCCGGTCAAGGCCAGCGAATTCTCCAACATCCATTCCCACTATCTCGGGATTAACATCAATTGCGCCAACAATTTCTGCACCTTTTTCATAGAGATAACGAAGGATATACTTACTCATCTTTCCACATCCATATTGAACAACACGTATTTTTTCAGCATTCATAGGACTACCTTCTTTCTTCCAAAATATACAATGATTACTATTCCAAAAACTTACTCTTTTATTCAATATATTAATACAATTCCTATTTTCTTTTTTATAGTTTTATGGTAAACTGTTATTTATAAGGAGGTGCTTTATGGCAAATATACTTATTTTAATTGGTTTGATTATTATCATTTGTATCTTTTGTAACAAAATTTCCTTTAAAATCGGTGTTCCCGTTCTTCTCGGCTTTATTCTATTGGGCATGTTATTTGGCTCGGACGGTATCTTCAGAATTCCCTTCGAAAACTTTAAATTTGCAGAACAGTTTTGTTCCATTGCCCTGATTTTTATTATTTTTTATGGTGGTTTCGGAACCAATTGGAAAGAGGCAAAACAGGTAGCACCCGCTTCATTACTGCTCTCTTCCATCGGCGTTTTATGCACTGCCCTCCTGGTTGGCTTATTCTGCCGTTTTATTTTAAATTTTAATATTTTAGAAAGTTTTTTGATTGGCGCCGTGCTCAGTTCTACCGATGCAGCCTCGGTTTTTTCAACCTTACGTTCCAAAAAATTGAATTTAAAATACAAAACCGCCTCAATGCTGGAACTTGAAAGCGGAAGTAATGATCCATGGGCATATATGCTGACAATTATTATTCTCAGTTTAATGGAAGGAACGCACAACCCCGGTCCAATTATTTATCTGATATTTGCCCAAATATGTTGGGGCATTCTTTTTGGCTGCTTAATTGCCTGGACAGCATCCTGGGTATTCCGGCATATCAAATTTGAAAGCAGCGGCCTGGATTCAGTCTTCATGATTGCTATTGCAATACTTTCCTACGCCCTTCCAACGGCTCTAAGCGGCAATGGCTATCTCAGCGCTTATATCGTTGGAATCGTACTCGGAAATCAACCAATAGGAAATAAAAAAGCATTGGTCCATTTTTTTGATGGTTTAACAAGTCTTGCCCAGATGGTTATTTTCTTCATGTTGGGCCTGCTCGCTTTTCCTTCCCAAATACCTGCCATACTCCTGCCTGCTGCTGCCATTGCAGTTTTTCTTACATTTATCGCCCGGCCAATTACCATTTTGGGAATTTTATCGCCTTTTAAGGCCAAACTATCCCAACAGGCAATTGTTGCCTGGTCAGGCCTGCGGGGTGCAACCTCTATTGTATTTGCTATAATTGCAACCGTTAGCCCGGCCTATACCAAAAACGATGTTTTTCATATTGTTTTTTGTATTGTACTTCTTTCCATTGGCATACAAGGAACATTGCTCCCCATTTTATCCAAAAAGTTAAAGATGATAGACAATCAGGAAAACGTGTTGAAAACATTTAATGACTATAAAAAAGAAACCGATATATTATTCCTGCGGTTACAGCTAAAAGAATCGCATGACTGGAATCAACAGCTAATCAAAGACATCACCCTTCCACCCAAAACACGGATTGTCATGATATTCCGGAATACTGACAAAATTATTCCAAAAGGAGATACCAAACTTGAAACAGATGACATTTTAATTTTAAGTGCAATTGGCTATGAAGATGATCAGGATATTTTATTGACCGAAATAAAAATACATAAAAATCATAAACTATGCGGTCAGCCGCTTTCTTCTTTAGCATGGAAAAAATCCACTGCCGTCCTTATCAAACGAGGGTCACAAAGTATTATTCCATACGGAAGCAGTATTCTCCATGAAAATGATATTCTGGTAGTGGCCTCCGATGAACATTAAAATACATATTCCTCTTTTTTATGGAAATACTTAAAATATATCTTAATAAAGGAGATGTATGATTTTGAAATATCAATGTTCCTGCGGATATATTTATGATCCACATAAAGGAGACCCGCCCCATGGGATTGAACCCATGCCATTCGAAGATGTTCCCAAAGATTGGGAATGTCCAAATTGCGGTCAAAAAAAAGAAAATTTTGACCCACACACTACCATGTCCGGAAAGTGCTGAAAGAAACGCTTTTAGCGTTTCTTTTTTATTTTTCTGCAGTTTTCAAATGCTCCCATGCACCATAATTTCCCAACCGTCATCATATAGGTTATATTGGTCCATAAAAATGTGTTTTTTGACATTTTATAACATTGAGCGACAAATCGAATGGATATATAATAATTTATGAAAGAGAGGTGTAAATATGATTGAGCAAATGCAGATAATCGGTGAACAAATTCGTAAATTGAGAAACCAAATGAATTGTACACAAGAAGGTTTCGCCCTGAACGCAGGAATCAGTCTTACCAATTTTAGAAAAATTGAAAAGGGTACAGCCAATCCGACAATGCAAACCTTATACTTAATTTCGAAAGAATTGCATGTACCATTTGAAGATATTTTATATCCACAGCACAACGGACCCAAAGATATTCAACACTTTTATACATTAATTTCTAAACTTCCGGCCGAAAAGATAGAATCTATTTTTTCACTTATATTTTTAATTACGGATATTATTACAAATAACACGCAGCCAGCTGGTCAGCTTATCATCCCCCATGAAAAGAAATTCATATAACCTTACCGATAATATGATTGAAAACAGGCGTCAAAATTTAATTTTATAATTTAACATGTTATGGCAAGTTTCAAACTAAGGCCAAGTGAGCGGCATTATATCTCAACCAAACTTAAAAGAAAATAAACCGGCAGCCCACATCTATCAATCCATTGCTATGACCCGTTGCAGCAAAGATGGAGTATCTTGCCGAATAAATCTGTAATACTGTGAAAAATTTCGCTCTTTGCCATCCGGAAAAGACTTGACAAAACCGGGTACGGCAATTATTTGTAATGAAATCTTTCGCATATTGCGCTTTATCGACACACGCAGAAGAGGCTTTTGCCTCTTCTTTCTGTTAATCTGCCCTATAATTTCATCTTATCCGCCCTTTTACAGCATTTTCTGACTGCTTTTGACGTAAATAACCACACATATGTTCAACATGTACAAATTTTTTTCACAAATTTTATCTATTATTTTAGATATATACCAAATAATAACGTATATAACGTATTGTTAAATATAAAAATGTATGTTAATATTGTTTTAGGTAAAGCTTTTCCAAAATAAGGAATTTTGGTGCTACATAATTCATTTGTATTGCCGGTTCATATCCGCGCGCAATTCCATTATATACCTAAATATTTTTGTATGCAAAAATACGGCGGTGAGGCAGTCCGATGTTTTATAAAATGTACCAAATAAATTTTCACATGCGGGAGGAAGGTTATATGCAAATGAAAAAAAAGATTGTGTGTTCATTAATTACAATGATGTTTTTCGTCACGAATATAATGTCAGCATTTGCTGTTCCAACATATTCATTGGTTGACGAAACACACAGTGAAGCGTCAGAAATATCCAATGATGCTGAAAAAGAAATAGCTGATGAACAACTTAACTCAGAAAACAAAAATAAAACAAATAAATATATTATCAAATATAAGTCCGGCTCAACCGGCAAAGATTTGAGTAAAAGAACAAAAGCAAAAATAAAAGAGGTTAAGTCAAAAAGCAGCAATACATATGGTAAAACAAAAAACAATAGTAAGAAGAATAAAAAACTTTCAATGACCGAGGAAATTCTTTTTGTTGAGACAAATGAAAAAATAGATACAGAAGCATTTCAAGCATTACTCAGCGAAAATGAAAATATGACCGAAATTGAATATATACAGCCCGACTATGAATTAACGCTATCTGATTTTACAGACGGGAAGCTGGGATCCGTTTTGCCGGAAGAATCCTCAATCGCTGCGAGTCCAGCATACACAGCTGATGCTTCTCTTCCTCCTTCTTCACCCGAAGCATCCGACAAATCAGAAGGAGCAGCGATCACAGAAGCGCCAGCCATATCAGAAACACCAGACGCCTCAGAAATGATTGATCCCTCTGAAAATTCAGAAAACGAACCAACAGATGCTCCTGTTTCAATAGAAGCTGTGGATACTTTCAACATTGATGACAGTTTATCTGCCGCACATTCTGTTGCAACCGGCCAAGGAATAACAGTTGCAGTAATTGATTCAATCATCGATATCCATCATGAACAATTAACCGGACATCTCACCGATGGATGGGATTTTGTAAATGATTCAGAACTATCACTACTTTCGGACACTCCTGTTACCGATAGCCACGGAACACATGTGGCAGGAATCATCGCAAAAAGTGCTCCGAATTCCCGAATTATGCCGCTCAAAGTTTTTGAAAACGGCAAAGCTTATACAAGTGATATAATTGAAGCAATCGCATATGCAGAGATAAATGGTGCACATATTGTCAACTGCAGCTGGGGCGCCGCTGAAGAAAATCCCGCACTCAAAGAAGTCATTGAAAATTCTGCGATGCTTTTTGTGGCAGCCGCAGGGAACAACAGAATAAATCTGGATGAAACCAACATGTACCCTGCTTCGTATGCGTTTGATAACGTAATAAGCGCTGGTTCAATCAACGCAGACGGAGGTATGTCCTTCTTTTCAAACTATGGTACAACCGTTGATATTGCTGCCTGGGGCAGAGAGGTTGAAAGTTTGCTTCCGGGAAACACAGTGGGTACAATGACCGGGACATCTGTATCAGCTGCTTTTGTCAGCGGTGCTGCTGCGCTCGCCGCAGAAAAAAATGCAACAACAGGAGATTTAAAAACAGTCCTGAAAAATTCATCCGATAAAATTTCATGTCTGGAAAATAAAGTTGACCAAGGAAATAAGCTAAATTTCTTAAATATAGTTACTGACACTCCGGGAGCCTCTATTCCTATCAATCCCGAAGATGATTTTGACGTGTTTGGTTATGTTCGGACGCCGGAAGAAAATTGGACATTATATGGAAACACGCCAAACGAACAAGCATCCGCCGGCAGCAGTCACACAATCGTCCGCAAAACAGACGGAACCGTATGGCAGTTTGGCTATATCGGAAACAGTTGTCCTGAACAGGTACCCGGTCTTAACAATATTGTGGACATTGCGGCTCGTGAATCGGGTAATATTGCACTAAAATCAGATGGTACCATATGGACATGGGAAGCAGGCATTCCACAGCAGGTCATCCTTCCTTCCGGTATATTTATCACCGATGTAGAAAAAGGTAACAACCATTACATAGCATTGGACAACACCGGTCATGTATGGACATGGGGCAGCAGCAATCGTGGTCAATTAGGTGTTAATGATACGCTTAACCGCACCGCCCCCACGCAGACAGATTTGGAAAACGTCACCCAGATTGCCGCAGGTGCAGAACATTCCATGGCACTTTTATCCAACGGCAACGTAATGGTTTGGGGTGAGAATTCAAGAGGACAGTTAGGACTTGATACAACAACGAATGTTATGGTTCCCACCATAGTAAATAACATTTCTGATGTAAAAAAGATTACCGCAGGCGGCTATCACAGTATGATACTGAAAAATGACAATACCCTTTGGACAGCCGGCAGCGGAGGATATGGCCAGACAGGAAAGAACACTTCCGCCAACAGCACAACGTTTACACAAATTCTTACAGAAACCCCCATTACAGATGTTTTTACAAATTATCACCATAATGCTGCGCTGGACACCACAGGCGCCGTCTGGATTTGGGGATACAATGCCTATGGACAGCTTGGCACAGATCGAACCCCCAAAATCTTAACGCCTGAACAAATCCCCGGCATTCATGATATAAAATCCGCCGCCATGGGGTTACAGCACACGATATTTATTTTGGATGACGGAAAAATCAAATCCTGCGGCAGCAATTCGTATGGCCAGCTGGGAATTGAAAGAACCCTATCCTACAGCAGCCCACATGAAGTAGATGGATTAACGCCTATCGTATCTATTGCAGCAGGCGACGCATCCAGTTTTGCCATTGATGTTGATTCTTGCGTATATGCCTGGGGAATGAACACTGCCGGTCAATTGGGTGATGGTACAAGAATTTCCACCGGTTCGCCTGTCAAATTAAAAGTTAATGGTACAGATTTTGATGGTGTTTCTAAAATTGCGGCAGGATACGTACATACGGTTGCTCTGAAATATGACGGAACGGTATGGACATGGGGGAATAACAACCTCGGACAGCTCGGTATAAACGGTATTTCAAGCAGTCAATCACCCAGACAAATTCCTCGTTCTTCCTTTGATAATAAATCTATTGCAGATATTGTTTGCGGCGAAAATCATACCCTCGCACGGGCAGACGACGGAAGCTTATATGTATGGGGAGCAAACACAAATGGACAGCTTGGTATAGGAAGTACCTCAACCTCACAAAAAATCCCTATGGCTCTTGGGATTAAGGTCAAAGCAATTGCTGCCGGCGGTAAACACAGCGCTGCAATACTTCTCAATGACACATTGGCAACATGGGGAAATAATACATCCGGCCAGCTTGGCACAGGTGATTACGCACAAAGGACAGAACCGGGTGGAATTTCTATCTACAGCAACACTGCATTTACTGCGGTTTCAGCAGGTACTTCAAGTACAATTGCGGTAACAGCAGATGGTGAAGTCATAGGCTTTGGTGCAAATAATAACAAATGCTTAGGCATAGATGCGGGCAACAAAGTCAGTACCCCTACCCAAATCAATGGATTAACGGATATTCAATCATTAGAATATGGCGCTGAACATGGTATAGCGCTCAGTAATAACCAAAACGTTTATGTTTGGGGTAAAGATACGTATGGACAGCTTTGCGGCAATGATTCGAAATCTATTATTTCTGAATTAAACGATGCTTTGTGTATTGCAGCCGGCAAATATCATAATCTTGCTTTGAAAAATGACAAGGTGTATACATGGGGAAGCAATATTGACGGACAGTGCGGCAACGGTGATGTGCTTATGGTTTCAGAACCGCATATTCCCGATTCTTCCATCAATTATTTCTATGGAACAAGCTTTCAGGATGCCCATCAGATTGCACCGGGAACAACAAAATCAAAAATAACTACGCCCGAAGAAACTCAGTACTATAAACTCATTGCTCCCGAAACAGCAAACTACACCATCCGAACCAATTCCGCCTCCTCTGCTGCCCTTAATTTGGCATTATGCAGCGCAGACTATACGACAATTGCAGAAACAACAAATGGGAACGATGAAATACCGAGCGACTGCACAATGACAAAAGGACTGACAAAAGGAGCGGCCTATTATATCAAAGTTCAAGGCAGTGAAAACAATATCCCTTACGAACTTACTATTGAAAAACATACACTTACAGCAGATGAAATCAGATTTAGCGGTGAAACCTTAAATGTCACCGGCAGCTGGATCCCTTCATCTTCCGTTGAAATAGGGATTTATAAAGAAAATACAGCTTTACAGAATCAGACGGTAACTGCTGACAACGAAGGCAAATATGCACTGAATATAAACACCAGTGAAATATCTTTGGGAAATACTGCAATGCTTCATATTGTTGGGTGTGCAGAAGTTGAAGCACAGTTAAACAGAGCCGTCGTTTTGCAACCCGGAACAGGATTCAATGATGCGGCAAGCCTGCATCTGCCGGACGCTGCCGGAGAACTGACTGAACCGGTAAAAATAGACACCAAAACGAATGCAGCACATATGGAATATTATGCGATCCGTGTTGCAGAAACAGGCAACTATGCAATTTATTCAAATACCGCTGCTCCCTTTGATCTGCGTGCAGAATTGTTTAATGAGTCCCACTCGACCATTGTGTCAAACAATAATGGAATGGGCGAAAAAATAATTGAAGGTGGTTCCAACAACAGCAATGATTTTGTTGTTACCGCAGGCCTTGAAGCGAACAAAACGTATTACCTTGCCGTTCAAAGTCCGTCCACTGCAGAGGCCGGAACAAAATATTCACTGGAGTTGAAGAAACTTACCCTTACGGCAGATTTAATTTCTATACCGGGCGGCTTTGAAATTGCAGGAAAGTTCATTCCTCAGGATTCTATTGCTATAACGCTTCATAACGCAGAATATAGCATAACAATGCAGCCTGAACAAATGCCCGTTTATGAGGACTACCGCTCCTTCTCTTACTCCTATACATTCAACGGCAACAGCTATCCCGGAGAATGGACAATCCTTATAGAAAGCGATGGCACGGTACCCGAAAGCTTAGAACTGAATTATGAATATTCCAACGAGGGTTCATGGATTGTTGGCAATGCCGCTCCCTTCGATGATTTTAATCATGATTCATACGAAATACTATGGCCATACGGTGAAATGTATTGGACATTCACACCAAGCGAAAGCGGATTTTATACAATAAATAGTCCCGAAAATGTGATAAATAAAAGCATGTGGATATATAATAGTATATCAGATGTTTACAGCGAGGCTCCTTCGTCTTATACAACAGAAGAAATGCTGCACTATCCTTTCACAGCCGGACAAACGTACTATATCCGTATCAAAAATATGGATGATGCCACCTGTATTTATGATTTAAATATTCAAATGGTCACATTTGATTTAAATGTAACAAATGTAAATGAAAATACAGTCACCGTATCCGGAAAATCTTTTCCAAATACAACAATTGGCGTAACGGTAAGTGAAAATATGGGATATATGATGAACACCATTGGCAGCTTCCCGGTAACCTGCGATGCAAATGGAAATTTCACAGGGTCATATGTCATTGAAAATCCCGGTTATAACGGCTATATGGTGGATATAAGCGGCTATCAACAATTAGAAACCGCATTCTTCCGTTTTGCGGCAGACTATCAGACCGCACGGACAATATCCGGCAAATTAACCAATGTAGGCTATTACTCCTCCGGGAATGAGACTTTTTATTTTAAATTTACACCCTTGGCAACAGAAGAATATATCATCTATACAACGTCAAATGACAGAATTGAAATAGATGACGACAACAATGCAAGCAACGGCGTATTGACCAGCAATGGAACATCAGGCGACACAACCTATCCGCAGATCACACAAACACTCAATGCAAACCATACGTATTATATAATTGTCCATCCTGACACAGCAGAAGGAACGGAATGGAATACATTCTCACTTATGACCGTCTCCGCACGATCTAACATCACCGCTTCGGTAATTGGTTCAGATATTCTGCTGAATGGCAATCTGATGTATATTGCGGGCGCTTCCGAACCCGTTCAAGTTACCGTGCTTGACAAAAGTACCAATACTGTGATAAGCGACGCCTCTTATACAACAACACCGGAAGGAAACCTAGATGCAGTCATAAACAACATTATATCTGTAGGAAACCATGGTTACAAACTGATTTTATCACATAATGACCAATCATTTGATGAGATCAGCATGGATGTGAAATGTATGGATCTTACCTTTGATGTACTGCTGGATGACCAAATTTCCATTCCTCTCATTGTCACCAATGCCGTAAATTTAAGCAGATACCGCTTTGCTGTAAGTTACAACGAAAATGATTATCAATTGATTACCGCTTGTGAGGCAAGTGCAGAAAATATTGTCTCTGTAAGTCCAGACGCCATACCCGGCACTGAAGTAAAGGTCACCGGAATTGGCACAAACTATCTGCAGCTGGAATCAACCAAAACAAACAGCGATCCATGGTCTGGCCTGTTCAACGCAATAAAACTGAGGGCCAAAACTGCAGGCACACAAAAGACAATCCGCTGCATTGTTTATAACGTTGAATAGCTATACAACTGTGGGCAGACAACAGATTGACCTATTTCCTTCTGTTGTTTGCCCCATACAGAAGAAAAAGTCACAGCATATTTCGTTTTAATGAAAGAGGTGTCAATAAAAATGCAAATGAAAATAAAAAGAACCATCAGCGCTTTTCTTACCGCTGTCATACTGCTGATAAGCAATTCTGTACTTGCCGCCCCGGCAAACCAGGATATACCAGCTGTCCCCGAAGAGACAACGCCACCGCAAGTAATCACGTCAGATGTACCGGAACCACCGGGTGAAATTATCTCGACTGGCAAAGGTTCATGGCGCATCGGGGATGTATATTATGACTCACCCGAGGCACTGGGTTTTGAAGTGGATAATTGGGATATACAAACTTATAGTAATGCGTATTATGGAGATTTGAGTGAATATGTACTGGAAAATGAATATTTTATCATTGATGAAAGCCTGCAAGTATATTTATCCAATAATATTTCACCAAAAGTATTTAATGAATTCATGGATATTATGACCATTGGATACGAAACAATGTATGAAATAATAGGAAAAAAACCTGGAAACGGCGCAAAAATTTTACATCGGTATGGTTCCGGAAACTGTGACTATGATGGTTATTTATTACATACACATGGTTCTGAACTTACGATTTGTTGGAGCCCAAAACTAACTGAAAGAATCTTAAGATACTTGCAAACTTTAAATTCCAGAGATTGGTGGCTTTCGGGAAATATGCATGAATTAGGACATATCTTTGAAACAATAGTTCCCTGGAATTGGGGAGGCGAAGGCTGGGCCAGTTATTTGGCTTGGTTGGCTATCATGAAAAATAATGAAAAAATGTATTGTTCATTGCCACAAAATCCAAATGACGAAATTTATGAAGGTTTTTTTAACAATGTCGGACCAACGGAACATATGTGGAATGATATTGAACAGAAATATGAAGATAAGGTTGGTTTTAACGATCCGTTAAAATATATGTGGTACATAAATTTATCTGAACATATGAACTCTTCCGATGGCGATTTTTTTGACAATAAACAACACTATATTGTTTATGTTGTGAATCCTATTTTCGATCATTTCGGATGGGATGAAGGATGGAACATACTGTATAATATATTTAGAAGCTATGAGGATAGTTTGTATACCCCTTTATTATATGACGGTGATGTTTCTCAAAAAAGAATAGCTGATTTTGTGGATCGATGTTCACATTTTTGTGGTATAAATATCAAAGACTACTGGTTGCCCGCCACCATTACACATTATGAAATTGCACTTACTTTTCCTTCCACACCACATATCGTTTTAGGCCCCAATGATCCCAGAGTTGGCGATGAAATTATTTTTTCAGTTTACAATTGCCCCAAAGACTGCAATTTATTGGTTTTTCTTGGAAATGGAAGGGGTTGGACTAATAAATATATAAATTTTTCAGAAGGAGATAATTTAAATGTTTCGTTTGGATATCAAATTACTGAAGCAGATATTGGATACCAATTTAATTTAGTTATCAGAGGATTAACTGATCCAACAATAGAAACATGGTCAAACAACACCCAAAATGTCCGGTACGTTAAAAAAAATATAGATTTTCGACATAATTTACACTATGACAACGGTACATATTCCCTAAACAATATAGAAATTACAGCACCCGCTCTATGTTTTCAAAGTATAAACTTTAAACTATATCAATGTACGCCTGATGCAAATACAGAAATCGCAGAAGGAAATGTACAGATGGATAACAAGGGTTGTGGAGCAATTACATTTGATCCGGTTTTTCTACCTACTGATAACGCAGAAAAATATATAAAAATCATCCTATATAGAAATAATTTAATACAGGAACCGATGGTGCAACAGTTGATTGTACCAGCATCATTTGTATTCTAAGATTATAAAAAACATGTCAATATTATACATAATCAAGGTAGGTGTATTATGAAAAAAATGAAAGATATACCAAATATTTTTATCATATGTTGCTTGGCAATAATATTTTGGAATATTGGAGTACATGCAAACAATATATCTACTCCTCAAATGATAAATATCAAGACTACTTCTTCTCCTGCTCCTATTCCCACACCCCACCCCACATCTTATCGTGAGCCAATGGTATACAATGATGGTGGAATGGAACTTATACCACCAAATAAAACAGAATATATTGAAGGGGAATTTCTAGATAGCACAGGATTAAAAGCAAATGAAATTTCATGGATATTGTATAGCGACGGATCAACTGAGATTACTTACAGAAAAGAAGCTCCCATTTTAAAAATTGATTTGCTTGATAAACCATTATCATGCTCTGATACGAAGGTTACGGTAACAGCTAGGATTGGAGTACACGGAATTGGGGGGATCCCTGTTGATAGAACCTTTGACATAATAGTCCGACCGGATTATACCTATGAAATTGGCGAAATTTCCATTGGCAAATCTACAACAAACAGTGAGGAACTTGCCGTCAATGTTGATGTAGAAAAATTAAAGGACATTGATGCCTCTGTCTGTATTTTTGCTGCCGCTTATGATAAAAATAGTGCTTTGATTGGCATGGATAATACACAAGCTAATCTGGATTTGCATCAAGAATCCACATTCACCTTCCACATTCCAACCAATGGAAACACAGTCGGCAGTGTAAAAGCCTATATCTGGGATGCTCTTGATACGATGAACCCTCAAGCTGAAGCAAAATCATTAGATCTCTCTCTTTCCTTTGATAACATTACGTTATCCAGCAAACACACTTTGCCGGATTTACTTTTTTCCAATTCAAAAAGGTGATCTTAATTCGTACAGAGTCACCATAAGATAGAAATATCTATTTTATGGTGATTTTTTATATCTTCAACAATTTCGTAGCACCCAATCAAATATATTTCTATAATTTTCGAAATAAGGTATTGCATATTTTTGTCGGATATGGTAATATTTTAGTATAAATTACAAATCATCTGAAAAAACATCATTGCCATTGTCATACTCTGTCAGATATTTGATCAGGAGGACATACGATGAAAAAGTTTAAAAAATTTATCTGTTTTTCTATGCTGTTTTGTATTGTTATGACATTGTGGAATATTGGAGTACATGCGGACAGTATATCTACTCCTCAGATGGTAAATACCGAATCTACTTCTGCTTTACCTGCTCCTATTCCCACGCCCCAACCAACCCCTGCCCCAATAATATATTGGGATGGTATGGATTTAGATCCTCCAAATAAAACTGAATATATTGAAGGAGAGTTTCTTGATATTACAGGATTAAAAGCCTATGAAGCATCCGGGGTAACTTATAGTGATGGCACAAGAGAAGTAACCTACAGAAAAGAAGCTCCCATCTTAAAAATCGATCTACTCGATAAACCATTATCATGTTCTGATACAAAAGTTATGGTAACAGCTGCAATTGGTATATTCGGTGCAGGAAACACAATAATGAGCTGCCCCTTTGACATAATAGTCCGACCGGATTATGCCTATGAAATTGGCGAAATTTCCATTGGCAAATCTCCAACAAACAATGAGGAACTTGCCGTCAATGTTGATGTAGAAAAACTAAAGGACATAGATTCCTCTGTCTGTATTTTTGCTGCCGCTTATGATAAAAATGGTGTTTTGATTGGCATGGATAATACACAAGCCAATCCGGATTTGCATCAAGAATCCACATTTACTTTCCACATTCCGACCAATGGAAACTCAGTCGGCAGCGTAAAAGCCTATATCTGGGATTCTCTTGATACGATGAACCCTCAGGCTGAAGCAAAATCATTAGATCTCTCTCTTTTCTTTGACAACATTGTGTTATCCAGCAGACACACTTCACCGGATTTACTTTTTTCCAATTCAAAAAGGTGATCTTAATTCATACAGAATCAACAGAAGATAGATATTTCTATCTTCTGTTGATTTTTTAAATCGGAGCAACGCTTCTGCTTTGCTTGCAAAGAGCAGAGCTTGCGACAGATTGCAGCCTGCGCAGGGAGCGTTAGCTCCTCAGAGTTTCAGTGGGAGATTCCAACTCCCACTGAAATTCTGAAATGGAACCCGCCACTAGAGCTCCCGCAAAGCGCACTACGTTGGCGCTTTGCGGGAAAGAAGAGGCGCAGCGTAGCAAGGCCGCCCTTCCGCGCCAACGGAATAGGCCACGCGCTGCTTACGCCGATGAAGAGGCGGGGGACATCTGCGCTTTGGTTATATCTTCAATAATTTCGCAGCACCCAATCAAATATATTTCTATAATTTCCGAAATAAGGTATTGCACATTTTTGTCGGATATGGTAAAATTCTAGTATAAATTACAAATCATCTGAAAAAACGTCATTGCCATTGTCATACTCTGTCAGATATTTAATCAGGAGGACATACGATGAAAAAGTTTAAGAAATTTATCTGTTTTTCTATGCTGTTTTCTATAGTATTGATATTGTGGAGTTCTGATGTGTTGGCTGATAAAGACATCGTATCTTCTTCCATATTGAATACTACAACATCCGACCTTCCCCCAGAACAACCTTGAGACCAAATCCATATCCAGTTGAATATTGGGATGGTGTCTTAGAAATAATTCCACCAAATAAAACAGAATATGTTAAAGGAGATTTTCTTGACAATAATAGCATTTAAGCAATTATACCGTAGTTCTTGGATAGAAATTCGAATAATTACTACTTCTATTATACGAGTAGAATATATGAGAGGATGGTATTCATGAGAAAAAAGAAAGTACAATTTTTAAGGCGGTGTATCCTATGTATTCTTGCAATCTTCACGTCTTTTTGGACACCATATGCCTATGCGGAACAAACGGTGTCGGGGACAGTGATAACAATCGTGAAACAACCGGATTCTAGGGTGGATGCTTATTTAGGAAGTTCAATATCTGGTCTGTTGTTAGAAATAGAAGCAAATGTAACAAGCGACGCTTCGTTATATTATCAATGGTACAGCAATACAGCAGATAGCAACGTAGGCGGCACGGTAATTGATGGTGCAACAGGAGATACATTGTACCTACCGTTCTATAATTCTGTCACAGATGGTTCTCTTGATAATTATGAAGAGGGTCACTATGAGCCTGCTTTCGATCCGGGCAGTTATTATTTTTTTTGTGAGGTCAACGCAGATGGTGCCATACCGGTTCGCAGCAACGTAACAACATTTAACGTGTTCCCCAAGCCCGAAGGAGAAATCATCATAACACAACAACCATCTGATATAACGGTAACTGCAGGCAATATAACAGAATCACTATCTATAGCGTATCAGCAGACCTTAAACGCGGATGTCTATTGGTTCTGCAATACTACAAACAGCAACCAGGGTGGAACAAGGATAACATACGCTCCGTCAGATACCTTCCCAATACCACGAGATTTGGCTCCCGGTACCTACTACTATTATTGCCTGATACAAGAGCCGCCCGGCACACCGGGCGGTGCGAGACATTTGGTTTCCGATGTTGCTGTTGTTTCTGTAATCCCTCCTTCCCTGTCCGACCCACTTTATACATTTGATGGCGTTATGGAAATTATACCACCCCAAAAGACAAAATATTATGAGGGTGAATGCTTGGATACTACCGGAATGATTATCCATGAAGTATCAGGCATAAAATATAGCGATGGTTCAACAAAAATAACACAACGAAAAGAAATCAAACAGCCAGTGATTGCTTTACTCGATAAACCACTTTCAAAAAATGATACATATGTTACAGTCAGCGGATGGTCAGAGTTACTTTCTACCAACATTTCCGGTACATTTGAAATCACTGTGATACCTATTCCTGGCATTCCAGACATTTATTTTGATGGTGGAATTAAAATCATACCGCCGTATAAAACCGACTATATTGAAGGAGAGTATCTGGACATTACCGGATTAATAGCTTATGAAGTTTCAGGGACAATATATACGGATGGTTCAAAACTTGAAATTTTAAACGAACTTAAAAATGTAAAAATTGATTTACTTAACCGACCGCTGACTTGTGAAGATACAAAAGTAAAAGTAAGCGGATATGGCGATATGTTTTTAATCTCCCTTAGCAGTACCTTTGATATTATTGTTCATCCTGCTCCAGATGCCTCTGTCACACAAATAGAAGAATTTAACGGAGTGCTGGAAATTAATCCTCCAGACAAAACTGAATATATTGAAGGGGAATATATAAATACTAAAGGCTTAGAAATTTATGAAACTGCGGGATTAAAATATAGTGATGGTTCAACTCGAACAACATATCGCAAAAAGGTTGAACCATCAGAAATTGATTTAAACAATAAACCGTTGTCAGTTGATAATAAATCTGTTACAGTAAAAGTATGGTCTGAAAAACTTTCTGCTGAAATAAGTGGTTCATTTAACATTGTGGTACATCCTCCAATCAAAACATACTTTAATAATGATATCGAAATCGTTCTTCCTCAAAAGACTGAATATTTTGAAGGAGAATTTCTTGACACTTCAGGACTTCTTGTTTATGAAACTTCAAAAGTAATATACAATGATGATTCATTTAAAATACAATATAAAAGAGAAATTGAATGTCCACATATTGATTTACTCAACAAACCATTATCTCGCGATGATAAATATGTTACAATAAGTTCACCAGGGATCGCAAATGGCAAATTTGACATAATAGTCCGACCGGATTATACCTATGAAATTGGCGAAATTTCCATTGGCAAATCTACAACAAACAGTGAGGAACTTGCCGTCAATGTTGATGTAGAAAAATTAAAGGACATAGATTCCTCTGTCTGTATTTTTGCTGCCGCTTATGATAAAAATGGTGCTTTGATTGGCATGGATAATACACAAGCCAATCTTGATTTGCATCAAGAATCCACATTTACCTTCCACATTCCGACCAACGGAAACACAGTCGGCAGTGTAAAAGCCTATGTCTGGGATGCTCTTGATACGATGAACCCTCAGGCTGAAGTAAAATCATTAAATGCGCCCTTTCCCTTACACTATCAAAAACCATCGGGCAATGGAACAGAAAATAGCCCGTATGAAATAACCTCTCCACAAGAATTGGCATACATCTTTATTGAAAACACAAAATATTATATATTGAGAAACAATATTGACCTATCCGCTTATGAATGGATACCTTATACATTTAGTGGCACCTTAGATGGCCAAGGAAATCGCATTACGGGATTAAGCATTGACAGCAATACTATTTGCAGTGGATTCGTTTCATGCTTACGGCCACAAACGGTTTCCAGCGAAGATGTCCCTTATGGATATTATATTCCAGCCTATATCAAAAATCTGGATGTTGAAATCATAAATAGTGGAAAAAATGCAACCGTTTCAGGCAGTATAACTGGAGAACAATATGCCTTGGGAGAAATTATTAACTGCAATAGTTCAGGGAATATAACCGCAAATAGTCATAAAAACAACGGATCTGATTCTCCAGCAATTGCAGGGGGAATTTCCGGTTTAAATATGGGCGGAACAATCCAAAACTGTACGAGCGACATAAACGTAACAGGTTTTGGAAAAAGCAGTTGCTTTGTTGGTGGAATTGTTGGCAAAAATGTTCCGTATGTCAACAACTTATATCCTGAAATTCTAAATTGTGAAAGTTCTGGCACGGTTAAAGCATATGCTCAGTTCAACAATTTTGACAATAATCAAACTATTTCAGGAGGAATTGCAGGTTACAACGATGGATTAATTGAGAGTTGTAAAACTTCTGCAAAACTATACTCTGACGGTATTTCTGGTGGAATTACTGGATACTTTGCCTATGACGATTATTCAAAAATCTATAACTGCATTGACAATTCAAGTATTCTTTCAATTGAATAACTACTAAATTTATTTAAATCTTAAACATTATCTATGTATGTAGAAAGTAAATGAACCGAAATGACATTTATGGTGTCCTCCAAAAACATTGCATTGATCAACTGATTAAGGACTGCGCTCTATACAATACAGAGCGCAGTCCTTTTAAACATCTTCTAAACGTCTTTTATTCTCTCATAATCCTCTCATTTTAAACAGACAAAAATTCTAAACTTTATTTCAAATTTCATAATATGATCGCCAAAATAATTATTTCATCCTACTATAATTGGAATATGCCTAAAATTCCAAACTACCTATTTAAATACTTCCTTATTCGACTACATACTTTCTCATTGCTATATTTTTTCATGATAAACTTCCAATTTTAGACTTTCGTTTGTCAAATAATTGAGGCTCTTTAAATTTTCCCCATAATCCATTTCAATAAATTGCCCAATACCATTTAGTTATCATTTCTACTTTTTTATTACTCAGCAAAGTTGGTATAATATAATTTTATCATTCTTCTTTGGAAAATTTATTGCTGCTTTTATATTTCTATTATATCATTCATACTTTCAATATTTATACCCTCTTTTTTATCTTCAGCCGTTCCATCATTCCTATAAATTATTTTGATGAAGTCCAAAGGCTGTCCACAGATATAAACCAACCTATCCTTAGATCGTAATGTTTTGCGCTTAGGTAGATCACAGCTGTCTATTCATCCAAAATACTCCCCAATGTAACAGATGGGATTATCGATTCTCCCTTCCTCAACCACTTTGTTCCCACGCCTTTCGCTGGGTCTTCCGCCATGAACCTCCCTATTGACGGGTCATAGTATCTTGCCGTAGATAGATCAATCCGCACTCTGCATCTGTATACTGACTGTTGTATCGGAATGGGTTGTAACCTCCCCATTCATCTTCCAACTTTTGCACACCTCTCCTTATATGTTGTAATTCACCACACTTTTTCTATTTTTCAACCTTTTTCTTCTCTTTGCTAAAAAAGAAGAAGAGGCCGAAGCCTCTTCTCGGTTAATACTTATAATTTTATGTCTACATTTTCTTCCTTTTCTTTTTCCGGTATTTCGATGTATTGTTCTATATATCTCCCATAGATTTCTTTTTCTTTGTTAAATGTCCGCGGAATATACAAACTATCATTCACTAAATTATAGAAAGTCCCGTAGGTTAACGGCTCTTTTATTTCTTCTCTTGTCATTTGTATACTTTTTCCAAACGCTTCTTCATTTACATTGATCAGTTTTTCCTCTTCCGCAATTGCAAACACATCTGTATTTTCATCTGTTTGTAACTGCTGACCTCCTATATTTCCATTCTCATTATTTAACATCCTCAATATGACAATTAATCCCTCTTCATTTGTCATTGACTCTTCAAGTGCTAAATTTGTTTTACCATTCTCCTCCCTTCCTTTTAATAACCCTATTTTTACATATTCTTCCGGCCTTTTTTTAATATTTTTTAAATTTTCAGCTCCTTCATCTCTATTAAAATCAATTTCTCCATTTTTTTTGATTCGATATGCAATTTCTGTCGCTTCTCTTCGGCTTATTTCTGCTATATTTTCCCTTCCAACTTCTTCAATAATTCCTATTTCTTTAAAAAAATCCTCTATTTCTTCATATGTCTTCGCGTTTAATCCACTTATTGCTTGATCATGTATATTTTTTATAAAAGAAAAATTGGATATGAATCTGTTTGGAATATCTCCTTCATATGCACTATCTTCACGGTAAACGAACAATCCAGTATAGAGAAGTCGCATGAAGTCTTTAATCGGAATTTTCTCATTAAGCATTTCCTCTGTAACCTTTAAATTTGGGCAAAATAACATACTTCCATTTATAATTCCGGCTTGTTCCGCTCTATTGTAAAAGCCTTCTATAGGTTGATATACATCATACAACTCCAATTCTTCACGTGTAGAAGCAATCATTCTTTCCACAACTGCCAGAGCTTCTTCATAAGTTATCTCACGCTCAAATTGTGCATAATACTGCTCATCTATTAAAATACCTGTATACAATTGACACCACACCAAAGAAACATCCAACCAATAATCTTCTACTGTTTTTAAGTCCATATGATAATACGGAATCCCTTCTTTTGCATTTTGAAGATAATTGTTAATTCCGTCTTCCCATTCCTCATTTGTCATTCCAATTTCTTCTATAACAAAGTCAGCATATATTCTTGTCCCAGGTACTAAAGCATTTTTTATAATATATGCTAAAGTGAGTGCTTCCTTTCTTGTCAAATAGGCATCAGAATCCCAACTTGTTCGCGTTAAATCCATTTTTTTTAAATTATTCATTATCACTTCATCAGATAATCCAAATGTATTTTCTTTTGCCACACCTATCACTGGTACCATGAATAAACTTAGCATGAGTAAACATGCAATTCCTTTCTTTCTCATTAGATTATTCCTTTCTATCTTTAACTACTTATTTTTCAAATAATTCGCCAAAAAATAATCAACAATTCCTGAGCCATATGATTTCAAAGTTGTTGCTATCGCTATGTCTTCTATATTTTTGCTCCCTATTTTCGTAGTATCATTGGGATCTCCAGTTAGTTGCATCGGAAAAGTTCCATATTCATTTGCACCAACATCCGTTCTTAATTTATATCCCAAATCTTTTCTAACTTGATTTTCTATGGTAATTGCAATAGCTTCAGAATATCTAGAAGTAATCTCCTCTTTCGCTAACCTAAACTCATCCATTGTAGCGCCAGACTGTTTTGCAAATAGTATTTTATCTTGAAGTCCCATAGCTCTAGTAACCGAATGGGTCAACTCATGAATGAAAACTGTTTGCATTTGCTCCTTTTATGTCGTATTTTACCATACTTTTTCCCTTTTTTCAATCTTTTCCTTCCTACTATATAAAAAAGCGCCTTAGGTATTTTACCTACAGACGCTCCATATACAGTTTTATTTTATTAAATTATTTTTTGTTGTCTGTCTTTTCTAAAAAGAAATTCATATACTTCACGCTATTCGTTTGATCAATTTGCATAGATTTTTCGTTTCCTCTCGGCATTTCTTCTATTGGCCAATATAAATACCGATTTTTATCAAGCATACGGCATAATAAAGTATAAAACTGTTTGCTCTGTAATTCACCATCCGCAACGTACAATTCTAATTCCTCTTCCTTCAACAAACCAAATTTTATGCTATCTTCCATTATTCTTTCCCATGTCAATGTTTGTGGATCCGTCAAACAACGCAACATGAAAGTAAGCGCTTCTTTAACTGTCACTTCTCTATCTGGCATAAAATTATTAACACCATCTCGATAAAAATCTACACCTGCAGCAACATCACAATATTTAGCTATAATAATATATCCACTCATAATATCATATCCAATATCAAGAAATACAGGCATATAGTAATCTGAATCAGCATACTCCAGGGCAGTATCTGCATCTACACCAATTAATTTCATAATCGTAGCAACACAATCCCCTCTGGAAATTATATTATCTTCATTTTCAATATATGGTGCAATAATCTTAATTATTTTATCGTATTGACCATCTTCATAACAAATATTTAATGCTTCTACGTTCAAATTTATGTATAAAGAAATTAAAATCAAAAAAAATACAACTTTCTTCCACATCAATATGCTGCTCTCCTTCCCATCGGTACATAATTCGGATCATTCTTATGTACTCTATCATATTCTAAACGCAACGCATTTTCCGAATAATAAAACTTTGATGCCTCTATACGCGTGGTATTTGACCAATCACCATTAATAACTTTTACATAATCAATCCCCGTTGTCTCAAGTTCTTCCGGTACTTCATTTCTCAACAGAGACTTTCCTGGTTCAGGTCCTCCAAGATAATATCCTGTGTTTGTACGATCTCTTTTAACACCTGTTAAACGACGTATAACGTGAACCAATTCATGTTACGGGATATAGTATCTTGCCCGCAGATAAATCAATCCACTCTCTGCATCTGTGTACTGGCTGTTGTATCGGAACGGATTGTATGCTCCTTAATTTTGAATACAAATGTATTCAAAGCTCCCCCATTCATCTTCCACTTTTGCGCACATCTCCTTTTATGTCGTATTTTACCATACTTTTCCCCCTTTTTCAATCTTTTCCTTCCGTTTTCTCAAAAAAAGAAGAGGCCGAAGCCTCTTCTTTCTCAAATTTGCCTTATCTTTTCTTACTGCTCTATGTATACCGTCTGCAATAACTCTTCCCACTCTACCTTTGCTCCCAATGCTTCCGATACTGCTCTTAGCGGCACAAGGGTCCGGTCTCCTTCCATCCGCGCCGCTGTATCCAATTCTATTTCTTCTCCATTCTTCAGCATCTGATGGCTCCCTATGGTTACCTCTATGACTGTTCCGTCCTTTTCTGCTATTGCTGTGTTTCTTCCTTCCTCCCAGTCAACTTTTGCTCCCAATGCTTCAAATACGCCTCGCATCGGCACCAGTACCCTATCGTTTTCCTGCACCGGCTCTACATCAAACGCTACCTTCTTTTCATCTACATACACGACAATTTCCTGTGGTTTGGCTTTTAATTCCTCCTCCTCTCTTACAGCTTCTTTTGTTGCTATTACTGTCAGATTTTCATCATCCACTACCATTATACATCCATCTGATGTCCATTGATAAGAAAAATAATTACCTTCTGAAACGAGCGGCGCTTCTATTTCAGCAATCAAATTTAACTGCATATCATAAATTTTTATCAGCGGCTCATCATCATCTATATAACCTTCACTCATAATTCCTATGGTTTCATCATCAAGCATAATAACTCTAACATCACGCGAAACTAATACTAATGGTACATTGGTTTCTGCAATAATTTTATCATCTTTTATCAAAAATGAATAACTATCCTCTAAATTTCGTTTATTCCAATCTGATACAAGAACCATTCCATTTTCAAATACTTCAAAAGTAATTCGATTCACATTTTTAGTAAGAAAAGATCTGTATTGTTCCAACAAAGTATTTTGTTTATATATTTCCTTTCCATCTTTATTTAGCAGTACTGTATATCCAAAATCATGGATATCTTTTAATTCCTCCTTTTTACCATCATCTTCTATATACTCTGTAGCATAATAATATCCGTTCCCTAAATAATTTAAATCGAATTCCCATTCAAACTCTGCTTTCCAAGTAAATGTATAATCACGTTTCTTATCATATACCTTATACTCTCTTTTTTTTATATCTTTTTCTATCTCTATTCCATGTTTTTCCGCAGTATCCCCTTTCTTGCTTTCATGTATATAATTTTTCAACTGTTTTATTGTTCCATC
The DNA here is from genome assembly GCA_910580105.1 of uncultured Clostridia bacterium. GTDB lineage: Bacteria > Bacillota > Clostridia > Monoglobales > Monoglobaceae > CAJTWN01. The sequence continues at coordinate 87,664 of CAJTWN010000007.1, forward strand.
ATATCCCATATAATATTTATACTCATCCTTATCTCCGCATAAAATCATTATCACTCCCTCGCCTTGATAATTATAACAATCTAATTCATATATATAACTCCTCTTATAACCTGTATCTTTCTCAAAAGTTTCCCAAAGTTTCTTTAGGGATACTTTTCTTATCTGTACATCAGAATAATTGGTTATATTTTTCATTCCATCCTTAAAAGACATCCCATAACAGACGGAAACATTGAAAATTATTATTATTGTTATTAAACATATAATACACTTATTTTTATTCATCTTTTCCTCCATCCTAATACGAATTTTCTTCCACTAATTCCATCGCATTTGCATAACTAAAATATCCTTCTCCTTTATAATCCAAACTTAGCAAAAACATTTCCAGATCTAAAGGCGATACGTCACAATAAACATTATCATGCATAACAGAATCAAATTTATAATAAGCAAATATTCCTTTATATGCATCATCTAAGTTTAGTCCGGCATGTGCAAATTCATGCGCCATTGTGTTTTTGAAGGATTGAACGCTATATACTATTTTCGATCCTCTATTATCTCCATTATACATAAGCACATTTCGGGTACCCACTATTGTCTTCGAATGAGTTCTATTATCATCAGGTAATGTATTTATATCAACATCAATTATATCATATATTGCCGCTTCCTCGGCTGTCACCTCTTGTACATTCGTTGTAATTGTTACTCCATTTACTTCACCTAACCATTGTTCCTCTATTCCACTGATCGCAAGTTCTCTAAATGTAGCTGGATTATCCTCTACAGAACTGGGATGTATGTCATTCACCATATTTCCATGGAAATAGATTTTTGCATCTACTGTCACACTGTCTTTTGTCCTTGTTATTGTTACCCCGCTTAATTTCATATCCTTATTAATAACCCCACCATTTTCAACAATATTTCTAAGCAGGGTTTCCTTTGAAATAACTCCATAATCATATGCATTAGCTGCCGATGATATATTCTTGAAACTTTGAGAGTTCTGGTCCATTAATTCGTAATTTTCACACCATTTCTCAACCATTTTGGGATAAATCTTAAGTCCGCTGGGATCCACAAAGTTGACCGGATTGCCCGCACAGTACGCATACCAATTCAAACCATCCTTCACCGGGTCTTCCGCCATGAACCGCCCTATTGACGGGTCATAGTATCTTGCCCGCAGGTAGATCAATCCGCTTTCTGCATCTGTGTACTGGCTGTTGTATCGGAACGGGTTGTATGCTCCTTAATTTTGAATACAAATGCATTCAAAGCTCCCCCATTTATCTTCTACTTTTGCACACATCTCCTTTTATGTCGTATTTTACCATACTTTTCTCCCTTTTTCAATCTTTTGTTGAAAATTAGTTTTAACAATAAATGCAGACAATCACATAAAATTGTTATTATTCTAATTTTATATATTAAAAAGGAGCAGATATAATAAACTGCCCCCTTTTATCCAAATTTTGATTTATAATTCTTGAATGCTAATTTCCCCTGATCTAGCATTTAACCAAATTTTAACATCTGATATGTCTCCTAAAAATTTAGAATTGTGATTAATATATTCCTGATTTTTCTCCAATCTTTCATCAAAATCGAAAATAACAAATATCTCAAACATATTGTTGTTTGACGATGAATGATCTAACATGAACTGTGTAATCAAATATTGGGTTTTCTCATTTACTTTTGTACGATATTTTTCATTAATTATTGCTTTACTTATCAAAAGTGCTGTTTCACTTTCATTTATAATTGGTTCATTATAATTTTCTATTAAACGTATACTCTTATTTTCTTCTGACCAGTAAACATTAGAATTAAATTGCTTTGCAATATCTCTAATTGAAATATATGTACGATCCTTATAAGAAAGTAAAGGATATTCTAAATCACTATTATTTAGATATTTTCCTCCATTAATAGATATTTCATAATCAACTTGGTACGCATTTACCAATTTTTCTGTTGTTGCATAACCCACGGCCCCCAAAATAAGACTTATAAATATACTAAATACCAAAATTATTTTTCTCATATTTACCTCCAAATTTAACTTTCTACTAATTTATTTTCCAAAATTTCAGTTACTCTATGTAATCCTTTTTGCAGCTTATGGATTTCATCCAACAAGTCTGTAATAGATAAAAATTCCTCATCATCCTCCGACAAACCCGTTATTACATACGAATAACCATCTACATCAAGATAGATACTATACCCCTTTCCTTTATTTCTATTTGTTTTAGTATGCGGTGGATTTCCTACAGGACTAATTAATACTGATCGCATTGCATGATTATCAATCCTTCTTGCATTATAGCCATCAGGTGCTATAACATAATTTACATCTTGTAGACTAGCTAATTTTGAAGCTGGATTTGTTCCAACATATTCAATATTTCCAGTATTACATGATAATAAAATTATTTCATCAATCTTTTTCCTTTCTAAAGATTTTAAATCTATTGATTTACCATTAGTCCCCCAAATCTCTTTCTCATCCCCATGAATATTAATAATAACCGTATCAATTGTAACGTTTTTACCATTGACTGTTCCCATTTCATTCCAGCCCTGTTCAAAATCTTTTTCTGTTCCAACATAAATTAAGTGTACTTCTTTATTGGGATCTTTTTTACGCATATCTTCTTTATATTGTTTAGCAGCCTTTTCTTGATCAAGACTGTAAAAAATATAGTCATCTAATCCGCTGGGATCAACTTTCATCACCGGATTACCTGCACAGTAGGCATACCAATTTAGGCCATCCTTCACCGGGTCTTCCGCCATGAACCGCCCTATTGACGGGTCATAGTATCTTGCCCGCAGGTAGATCAATCCGCTTTCTGCATCTGTGTACTGGCTGTTGTATCGGAACGGGTTGTATGCTCCTTAATTTTGAATACAAATGCATTCAAAGCTCCCCCATTTATCTTCTACTTTTGCACACATCTCCTTTTATGTCGTATTTTACCATACTTTTCTCCCTTTTTCAATCTTTTCTTTCCTTTTCTCAAAAAAAGAAGAGGCCGAAGCCTCTTCTTTCGTATCTCCTCACTCCCTACTCATTTCGTTCAATTCTTCATAATCTGTTCTGCTCATTTTTTTATAATAACTGGATACATCTTCCAATTCTCCAGAACAGCCGCTCAAATGTCCTTTATATTCTGCATTAAATCTTCCTTCTACAAATACATACTGGCCATTCAATTGTTTTGCTTCTTCCAACGGTACGCAAAAATCATTTTTTACTTCCAGTGCTATTGCATTTTTTGTATTGACATACGCCCAGTCCTCCTTTGATAAATATACCTCATTTCCTTCAAACTCTATGTTCCCTACTCCTTTAAAACTAACATACTGATTATGATATTTATATGGAGTCGCTATCAGATTGATTATTGATACATATATCGGATTCTCTTTGGTTCCTCGCCTTTCGTTCATTTTTTCTTCTGTTTCAATTTTTAACTCCACCTGCTTCTTTCCTTCATTCCATTCTATCCCTATCCCCAATTGCTCTGACAACTCTCTGAGCGGTACGTATAAACTGTCATTAATTGTGAACAATGGTTTTTTAAACTCTATAACTCCTGTTTGATTTAATAGTACCGGATATTCTACCCTTTCTATTTGCTCTGCGTATACTATATTGGATATTATCAGCATCCCTATTAACATACACATAATAATTCTTCTTTTCTTTTTCATTTTTCTTCTCCTTTTTTTATTTTTCTAATTCTTCTAACGCATCTAACCAATTTTCCGGGTGCCTTTGTCTTGCATCATATATTTCCTCTGGTTTTGCATTTGGATATTTTTTACGTATCAGTTCCCAGATTAAGGTTTTCTGTAAATTTCTCAATCCTTTTGCATATTCTTTTGATGCTTCCAGCATACTGCGTTCATGTTCTGCCAACGCTTCATATTCTTCTGCACTTATTTTTTTTCTCCCAGCTTTCTTTTTAATCTTCTTGATTCTGGATTCGCTGGCATTGTCGTTGATACCACAAATACATAGTCTTCTTTTCCATTTTCTTTCACAAATTTTTCTACTTCTCCATTTTCTTGCATATGCATTTTTAAAATATCACCTCCAGGTGTCACCATATATTCATATGTTCCTTTTTGTAATAAATCTTGGTCGGCTGAGGAAAATTGATCTCTTAATAGTGAATCCGGATGTGAATGTGCAGATCCCATATATTTTGTTCCTTCAGGTACTTTTTCGTCAACATGTACTTTATTTTCATCATAATCTGTTCGGGGCTGATTATATGAATAATATGTAACTTCACCTATTTTTATCTCATAAAGTGTAGCAGAATATTCATGTTCTCCTCTCCAACCTATTTCATCCCGAAGATACAAAAGAAAATCTTTCACCACATCATCAATATCTAAATATAAGTCTCCTGGAGCAAGCCCACTTGGATCCACCATCATCACAGGGTTTCCCGCACAATACGCATACCAATTCAAGCCATCCTTCACCGGGTCTTCCGCCATGAACCGCCCTATTGACGGGTCATAGTAT
>CAJTWN010000008.1 GCA_910580105.1 uncultured Clostridia bacterium
ACTTTTTTTTCACTTCTTTTCCCTCCTGTTTTTTCCTTTTTTCTTTTGTATATTTCGCTTTTTAACCCATCGTGTACTACCTCCTTAATTGTTCTCACTTAAGAAAAAAACGCACACCCAAATAAAGGTGTGCGTTTTTAATACGTTTTTGTTTTATCTTCTGTATATGTTTTTCCCCATAACTCTTTTTGCCTGTCCTATAACAGATCGTCTCCACATTTAAATTATGATCTGTTATACATAAACTCTCCTCTTTCATTATACCGTATTACTGCCAATTATGCAATAATTTTTATGCGACATATTTCGATAAGGTGGAAAGAATATTTTCATAATTCATTTATTTTTTATAGAAACAAACCTTGCTTAACAAACAAAGGAATACATTGTATAATATATATTGTTTTACAAGCACTGGCTATGCTACTCGTGATGTACTAACACGGTATTTATGTGATTTAAATAGCAAGACGCATATAAACGTATGCGTCTTTTTTATATATGTTCTCAAAATTTATGAGAGGGTGAAGAAACCATGGAAACAGATGAAAACGAGTTTGGAAGCTAGTATAGGGGATCGGCATGAGAAAGGGTTTCATGCCTTAGCTAATTTTATGAAATACCACAAGCTGGCAGAAAAGAGTAACCGATAGATGTTATCGGACATCCAGGCTCTGCATGAAGCCACACTATCGGAAGATCGCTGTAAAAACGGAGAATTAGCAGCCATAGAACCTGACGTAATGTGACCGACACAGCAAATTACTCATCAAAGTTGAATATGTATATTATCCGCTGCACAGCTGTGTATTGACATCCCTTTGCAACCATCTGACAAATCACTGCATAAGCTGATTACTCTAACTGATATCCTTAACTGACGTCTGGAGCTATACAAAATCCATGTCATGTCTACTATTCCCACGATAAAGTATCGACTGTTCACAGCAAGGATTACTGCCGTCTGCATATTACGGAACTGATGGTATTTTCACAGCCACAATCACCAAACGGTCCCGTAGCTATATCTTTGAATCAGGTTCCGCCGATGCAGAGCCCTCAACAGCTTCAATTAAGCTATTAGACAACAGCGTATTAGACGCATACCGTAATAAATTAAAAACGATGGCAAAGAATTCAAACGATCTCACCTACAATACGGCTATTTTCAGCGCAAGCGTAAATAGTTATGTGCAGCAGGGACGGTTAACCATCCGGCTTGGAACTTCTGTACCGCACAAAAATAAAAATACAATTGGTATATTTAAAGAATATACAGAGTTGCTCTATCCCAAATATGTTGAAACGTTTGAAGAAATTGGGATTATACTTGATATCAGCACTCATAAAGCAGCAGATTTTTGTAAGCCAGAAAACACTATCGTTGTCAAGTGGATAAGCAAATAAAACCAAAGAGTTACAAAAGAATTGTTTGATCGGCAGTTTGATAACAATAATACATGACTCCTATAAGAAATGATTAAAGTTATGACAACATATGTCCCTGGCAATTTTCAATGTGTTATCCATACAGGTCAAAAAAGGCAGCAGAAAACAACAATGGGAGTATTACAATACAAAAATTAAGGAAACACAAAAAAGATCACAATTAATTTCTATCACAAAGAAAAAGATTATAAAGCCATTCGAAAATGCGTTTAAGAATATAATACAGCTTGAACGACCGAAAAACGTCTTTTAGTGAATGAAAACAAAGCTAATATTACAAAAACTTCGATTAGTGACAATTATGATAAAACATATAGTGAGTTTGTAACAAAATGGTTTCCTGTTTATATAATAATGAAGACTTTTCTCAAAATCCGTATAATTCTATGAAACAAACCTAAGAAATCATATACTTCCATACTTTGGCAATATGATTATGAATAAAATTACTACTGAGGATATAAGCAGCTTTATTGCATATTTGAAAAATAAAGAATGCAAAGGTAGTAAGAGCTACAACAAAACTACCGAAGAAATAGATCCATTGGCCTCAAGTACAGTTTTTAGATACTTTACAATTTTAACAGCTGGTTTTCCTGACGCAAAAAATGGAAATACCTAAAAGAGATTCCTGCAATAAAGGCGCCTGCGCAGGAATATAAAAAGCGTAAATGGATATTGCTTGCGAAGGTAATGCGTATTCTTGATGGAGTTGATGAACCGCTATTCCATTTAATCATATATTTTGCTTTCGCTTGTTATTTACAGGCTGATGAAATAGCTTAAAGACAATAGATTTTAGCAATAAAAGCTTTAATATTACGCAAATTGTACAACGTGTATCTGAGAAATCTTTAAAGGTTCTGCCGAAAAGTGCAATCGATCAATCATTCCCTAAAGTTTATGAAGAAGCAAATTCGAGATTTATATCAAAGCACCCAAAAATTGAAAAATGTTAGAATTCAATATATGACGATGCCATTATTAAAAGAAATACAAAAACAGATCATTAGAATTGAGGAAAATAAAAAAACTGCTTGGCAGCAACTATCAGGAGTTTGGTCTATTGATTTTTCAACCAAATGGCAGATCATTTGCCCCAAAAAAATTTAATTGAAAGTTTAAAAAAAGGCGAACAAGACTTGGAATAACTGAGGATGAACAAATTGAGTTTTAAGAATTAAGAAAGTCAGGGCAAATGCACAAAGTAAGGTTATCTAAAAATAACTACCAGCTAGTAGCTGATAATGCCTGGAAAACAAAAGTTTTAATGGAACATTACAACGAATCACCAGAAGATAAAAAACGAGAGTTGATGTTTATGGTAGAATCTTATTTAAACACCGATAACAAAATGGGTCCTACGCCAACAGAAGAGAAGCAACGTAAAGAAAACATGATGCAGTTATTGAATAATCATCCAAGTTTATTGGATCAATTTTTTCAACCATTGCAATTAACAGCAACAAAGGTAGGCAAATTTAAGAAAATTAGTGATTAGAAAAAAAATTAGCAAAGGTGATAATAAATGTGGGATCAGCATGAAAGAAGTATCAAAAAATAAAATATAAAAAACGACCTTCCAGGAAATCATCGGAAACCTGAAAAGCCGAATAGTTGAACTGCTTAAAGAAAACAAGTTCCGTAACAGCCAACCTTAAAAACCACTGGTGAGGATGAATGGACTTGAACCATCGACCCCTTGCATGTCAAGCAAGTACTCTAACCAACTGAGCTACACCCTCATATCATGTTGCATAGTATAGCATATCTTTAACAATTTGACAAGTACTTTTCATGATTTTCATACAATATTTTTTGTATAGCTTGACTTTTCCGGTGAAAACTACTAGAATAGAATTTGAATCAAAAGGAGGTTTGTAAATGAGTTTTATTTATAAAAAAGAAATGCCTTCTGCAGAACATTTAAAGGAACTCTTGCCAATTGCTTCTGAATATAAAGAAAAACGTTCTGCAAAAATGAAAAAAATTGAAAATATTTTATCCGGAAATGATCCCCGTATTCTTCTCATCATCGGGCCGTGTTCCGCTGATAATGAAGATTCTGTATGTGCGTATATTTACAATCTTGCAAAGGTTCAGGTTCGCGTTCAAGATAAAATCCTCATTGTTCCTCGTGTTTATACAAATAAGCCGCGTACCACAGGAGAAGGATATAAGGGGATGATGCACCAGCCGGATCCAAGCGACGCCCCCAATGCGTTTAAGGGTCTGATGGCCATCCGACGCATGCACTTGCGTGTACTTCAGGAAACAGATTTTGTTGCTGCCGATGAAATGCTTTATCCGGATAACCATCCATTTTTGGATGATATATTGGGCTATGTGGCCGTAGGGGCCCGTTCTGTCGAAAACCAGCAGCATCGACTTGTCGCCAGTGGAATTGACCTTCCTATTGGAATGAAAAATGGTACCGGCGGCGATATTGGTGTCATGTTCAATGCAATTTATGCTGCACAACATGGTCATGACTTTATTTACCATAACCACGAGGTCACAACAAACGGAAATCCTTTTGCTCATGCAATTTTACGAGGTGGCGTGGACGAACATGGAAGAAACATTCCGAACTATCATTATGAAGATCTGCTTCGTGTGGCACAGGAATATGAAACGCATCACCTTCTTCATCCGTCAATTATCGTTGACAGCAATCACAATAATTCCGCAAAAAAATATGATGAACAGCCCCGTATTATATCAGAAGTATTGCACAGTATGAATTATAATCCTCTGCTTCGCAAAATGATAAAGGGCTTTATGGTGGAAAGCTATCTGGAACCTGGAAATCAAAAAATCAGCGATCATCAGATTTATGGTAAATCTATTACCGATCCTTGTCTTGGCTGGACCGAAACAGAGGCAATGATTTACAGCATAGCTGAAAAACTATAATAAATAACCCACAGGAATTTATTCTGTGGGTTATTTATATCATTTAACTATGATAAGCAAGTACAATTTCTTTAAATGTATTTCCACGCACTTCAAAATTTTTAAATAAATCAAAACTTGCACACGCAGGAGAAAGCAGCACGATATCACCTTCTTTTGCGACTTCACGCGCTTTATCAATAGCTTCTTTAAATTCACTGCAGAGATAAATCGGCAATCCGCAATAATTTTCGGCGTTTTTCACAGCAGTTTCAATTTTTTCTGATGTGACACCTACCAAAACCAAACTTTTCACATGTTCATTTACTACATTGCCAAAGTCATCAAAAGGAATTTTTTTATCATATCCGCCTGCTATAAGAATCACTTTTTGCGAAAAAGATTGCAAACCAGCCGTTGTACGTGCTGGACTGCTGGCAATAGAATCATTGTAATAACGCACACCGTCAAGTTCCCGTACAAATTCAATGCGGTGCGGTACACCCTTAAATTCCCGTGCAGTTGTTTGGACAATATCATCTGAAACAAATTCTTCCACAGCGGCAATTGCAGCCATATAGTTTTCAACATTATGCAAACCGGGAATATAAATATCTTTTGTTTCAAGAACAACCCGCTGCATTTTATTATCTTCCATTTTCACAATCTTTCCATCTGCTAAACAAAATCCATTCTGCAGCTGCTGTTTAGAGCTAAAAAATACTGAACCAGCTGTTTCTTTTGCAAAATTACGCGTCACATCATTATCAAAATTCAAGACCACTTTTCCTTCATCTTTTTTGTTGACAAAAATCGCTTTTTTGGCCTGAACATATTCATCAAAATTTTTATGCCAATCCAGGTGGTTAGGTGTGACATTGGTCACAACTGCAATATATGGGCTTTGCTTCATCGTATGCAGCTGAAAACTTGACAATTCTACGACCACCATATCTTCCGCACAGATATTTTCAACCTCTTCAATGAGTGGATGCCCAATATTTCCACCCAAATAACAGGTATACCCAGCCCGCGTCAACATGTCATATATAAGACTGGTTGTTGTCGTTTTGCCATCACTGCCTGTCACCGCCAGAATTTTTGCCGGGCATAGCTGAAAAAACAACTCCATTTCAGAGGTAATTTCTGCCCCCCGCTTTGCCGCTTCCTGCAAGGCAGGCACATCAAAACGTATACCCGGCGTTTTAAATACTTTCACTGCTTCAATTGCAATACTGTCAAGATAATTCTCGCCTAATACAAAGGATATACCCAACTTTTGCAGTTCTTCATATCCTTCCAACTGTTCAGCTCTCCGCCGGTCATAAGCAATCACCCTGGCTCCGCACTGCACCAAAAAACGAATCAAAGGAATATTACTGACGCCAATTCCCACAACAGCAACTGTCTTCCCTTCGACCTCTTTTTTAAACTCCTGGACTGTCATTTTTCTGCCTCCATTTATTACCATCCATTTTCAATTATTTTCCTAATACAGAGTGTAATCAAAAAAGAATTAATCTCCTATCCAATTCATACCGACAACATAAGTATTTTATGACGCGATTCCACCTATATTTACATTCTATTCTTACATAATTTTAATTTATGTTTACTATTATATCAACTTAAAGTGTTTCATACAATTTTTATTTTTACAGTCATGACCACCGGCCGAATCGGCGGCTTGCACTGTCCCCTTAGGGTCTTTTACCAACTGAGCCTATAAGCACATCAAATTACTTTCATTTCCAATACTTGCCCTGCGTACCATTTAAATAGCTTCTTCCGTTATTCCACATTAAAATTAAATGTGCTTTCAATTACCATGCAACTTGATTTCTCACTTAGCGCGGAGAAAAAGAACATTTGGCGTAACAAAAGCCTTTTGAAACCACCGGCACAGCAACTGGTCTTCGTATCATAATAAAACAGGGCAGACAAAATGTCTGCCCCGAAAATTTGCATCTTATTCAGCACTGTCATCGGAATCCAAAATATCACCTAAGGTGAAGGAACCTTCATCTGTATAAGAAACAGGCATATCATCCTTCTCAGAAACTTCCGCTTCAGTAGAATCACTATCAGCCATAAGCGCTTTCATTGAAAGTCCAATCTGCTTTGTATCTTCGTTGATTTCAACAATTTGTGCATCTACCATATCACCGATGGCCAATACATCGGAAGGCTTACTGATTCTTTCATTGGAAATCTGAGAAATATGAATAAGTCCGTCAACAAAAGGAGCAACTTCCGCAAATGCACCAAAGGGAAGAATTCTTACAACCTTACATTTGATCACATCGCCAACCTGCAAATCCTTTGTGCCCTGAATCCACGGGCTGTCTTCTTCTTTCTTGTATCCCAAAGAAATTTTGCCGTTTTCTTTATCTAGTTCTTTGATATATACTTCTAATGTATCGCCAACCTTAACAACTTCAGACGGATGCTTAATTCTATTCCAGGAAAGTTCAGAAATATGAACCAATCCATCAACACCGCCAAGATCAACAAACGCACCAAAGGATGTCAATGATTTTACGATTCCTTCATATTTCTTACCAACTTCTGCATTTTCCCAGAATTCAGCAGCTTTTTGTTCTTTCAATTCTTTTACCAAGGAAATTCTGTTTTCTTCCTTGTTGAGTTCTTTAATATAAACTTCGATTTCATCGCCAACTTTAACAACTTCGGACGGATGATTAATCCGCACAGGTGAAAGTTCAGAGATGTGAACCAACCCATCAACACCGCCAAGATCAACAAATGCACCAAACGATGTCAATGACTTTATGGTACCCTTATAAAGCTTACCAACTTCAGCATCAGCCCAAAATGCTGCTGCTGCTTTTTCACTCTCTTCCTTTGCAACAGACTTGATTGAGCCAACAACTCTCTGTCTGCCCCTTCTATCTTCATCCATTTTAATAATTCTAAATCTCTGTTCGCTGTTCAGAAGTGAACCCAAGTCTGCAAGAAATCTTTCTGCACATTCAGATGCAGGAATAAATACTCTTACACCCTTTGCAATGGTGACAACGCCGCCTTTTACCAATTCAACAACTCTGCCAACCAAAATTTCATTATTTTCAAATGCTGTCTTCAGTTCTTCCAAACCTTTTGCAGCATCAATTTTTTTCTTTGAAAGTGTTACAACACCGTCTCTATCACTAACATGGACAACGTATACATCCACTTCTTCACCAATCTTCACCAGATCATGAATATCCGCCGTGGTATCGTTGGTTAATTCTTCAAATGGAATAACGCCATCGTATTTGCTGCCAATATCAACCTGCACTTCTGTTGGTGTTATACCAATAACAACTCCCTTTACAACCTCACCAGAGTTAAGCGGCTTTAATGTCTCTTCTAAAGCCTCAGCAAAGTTCATTTCATTTGTTTCCGCCATGGTTAAATAGACCTCCTTGATCACTGCATCCGGTGTTGATGCCCCGGCAGTGATACCTACTTTTAAATTCTTGTTAAATAAATTTATATAATTTTTTAATTCTTTCGCATTTTCAATAGCAAATGTCTTAGGACAAACTTCAAGGCAAACCTCATACAATTTTCTTGTATTTGAACTATGCCGTCCACCAACGACAAACATTACATCTACCTTTTCCGCCAACTCTTTTGCGGCCTGTTGTCTTTCAGACGTTGCATTACATATTGTATCAAATATTTCCGCATTTGTAAAATGTTTTTTTAATATTTTTTCAACTTTTTTTAAAAATACCCGACGAAGCGTCGTCTGTGCAACCGCTGTAACCGGCGTATTCTCTGGGATTTCCAGAATTTTCCCATAGTCTTCCTCTCCGCCGATAATAACTGCACTTTTATCACACCATCCATTAATCCCCTGTACTTCCGGATGATTTTCGTCACCAATAATAATAATTTTCCTATTTTTCGTATGTGATTCTTCAACAATTTTGTGTATTTTTTTCACATATGGGCAGGTTGCATCAACGATTTTTGTTCCTTTTTCCAAAAGCGCCTGCTCTTCTTCTTTAGAAATCCCATGGGCACGCAGAATAATTTTCATACCGGCCTCAGCCATATTGACATTCTCGCACACAGCAATTCCTTTTGCCCTTAAATCATCAGTCAAATCCCGGTTATGAATAAGAAGTCCATATGTACATACATGCTCTGCATCGGCATAATCATACGCAATTTTTACCGCACGGGCTACCCCGAAACAAAATCCTGCCTTTTTAGCAATTTCGATCTTCATAAAGTTTTTCTCCTGAAAGTTCTGCAATGGCCGGCATCAACATTTGATCAGTAATGACTTGCAGATCTTCTGCTGATAATTTTTTATCAAAATACGATACGAGTGATATTGGTTTTCCAACCCTAACCGTCATTTTGGTAAATGGTTTATAAGTGCCGCGGATTCCTACCGGAAGAATATCAACTCCAGTTTTCACAGCAATCAGGGCCGCCCCCTGTTTGCCGCGGCGCAAGCTGTCTTTATGAGAACGCCCACCTTCCGGGAATATGGCAATCACTTCGCCATCCTTGACCATTTTCATTGCCGCACGCAAAGCGCCGACATCGCTCTTTCCGCGCTTAATCGGAAAAGCCCCAAGCGCACGAATAAGACCGCCAAAAAACTTATTTTTAAATAGTTCTTCTTTTGCCATATAGCGTATTTCAAAAGGCATACAAAGCCCCAAAAGCGGCGGATCCAAATTACTTTTATGATTTGCACAAACAATAAAATTGCGATCATTGGGAATATTTTCTGTCCCCTCCACACGCACCCGATAGATCACCCGATAATATAAACTGACAATTGCCCGTCCAACTTTATACAGATTCATATTCTCTTCACCTCAATCAACGCAAGTACTTTTTGGGTGGTTTCATCCAAAGTCAATTCCGTGCTGTCCAGCAGAATACTGTCTTCAGCCGCCTTCAGTGGGGCAAACTCCCGGCTTGCATCGTTCTGATCCCGGTACTCCATATCCTGTTTGACTTCCGCAAAAGTCGTTTCAATCCCTTTTTCTTCAAGTTCATCTAAACGCCGCTTTGCGCGTGCATCCACAGATGCAGTCAGAAAAATCTTTATATCCGCATCTGGAAGAACATATGTTCCAATATCCCGGCCATCCATAATAACATTATCTTTTTGGGCAAGCATGCGCTGCAATTCCACCAACTTCAACCGCACCTCTGGAATGACAGCCACATTTGATGCCGCCACAGAAACTTCCGGTTTACGGATTTCCTCCGACACATTCTCTCCATTTAAATCAATTTGCTGCCCTTCCTCTGTGTGACGAATAGCAATTTTAATATCATCAAGCAGCGGGATCACCTGCTCTGCATTCTTTGTCTCTACGCCCGCACGCAAAGCAAAAAGCCCAATGGCCCGATACATGGCGCCAGTATCAATATAGACAAATCCCAGCTTACCTGCAGCCGCTTTCGCAATCGTACTCTTTCCAGCACCCGCCGGGCCATCAATGGCAACTTTAAATGTTTTCATCTGTTCCATTCTCTTTTTCTCCTTCAACATCGTTTAAAAACTCCAACAGTTCTTCAACTGTAATCGCTGTATTTAAAAATTCTATTCCATAAGAATGTGTAAGCCGCAAAGGTACCCCAATCTGTGCACAGGCTTCAGCTATGCCGCCGACAGGGAAACTGCCGTCACATATCACCAGCTGTGCATCAATTTTTTGAATTGCGCTCTTTACCGTCTCAGTATCATCAATTCCGTCCAGCTCCACAACGTTCCTAAGCGGTATACCAAAGAGTAAAGCCGTCTCTACATCAAAACCTGCCCCTCGCAGCACTGGCACATATAAAGCCGAAGGATCCGGCAATCTTTTGACAAATGCCCTGACACTTCCTGCTTTCGCATAAAACAAAATATTGCCAAGGGTGTGATTTATTTCTTCTGCCAACGCATCATAAGAACGGCAAATTTTGAAATCACCGATATTTTTGTTATATGCCATCGGCAAACACTTTACATAAGAAATTTTATTCCGCCTGCAAAAGGACATGACAAGGAGCGAGTCCTTTACATAGGACTCGCTCATAATGTCAATTATACCATTTATCCTGTTTTCTGCCGCCGCTGTTTCCAATGACTTTTCAGAAACCGGCCCGATAATTGCACCTCCGGCACCGTAAGCCCCTGCCTCCTTCAGATTGGGATACCAACTGACGAATGGGATTTCTCTTGCCATCAGATGCGAAAAAACGGGCCGCGGGGAATGTCCGCCGCAAAAAAGCAAAAACATTATTCTTCCGCCCCACTATTTTTTTCTTCTGTTTCAGTTTTAATTTCAACATCAACGATCGTCGTATCAGCATCCGCAGCATCAGCGTCTGTCTTTACTTCTGCAACTACCACATCGGGTTCTACCTTAACCGCCATTTCTGCACCGCAAAACGGACAATAATTCAACTCAGCATCACATATTCTTCCACAGGTCGGGCACTTTGCTTCATTCTTCACATCTTCAAGCTTTGCAGTAAGTGCCTCAATTTTCGCATATTTCGCTTCAATCAAATCACAGAGTTCCTGCAAGGTTTCCTCTTCCTGTACCCCATTTTTTTGATTTTTATAATAGGTTTCTCCAATCTGGGAAAATAACTTTTTGATATCCGTCTTTAAATCAAATATCGCATATTTGATTTTAGAAGATTCAATCAACTCACCCGTCTTCTTTGCCACAGTCTGTGCAGTGTCCGCTACAACATTTTTCATATTTTCCATAAAATCCATACAATTACCTCCAATCGGTTTATATTTTATGGTTTACAATTTCATATCTGATAACAGCAATTCCTTATATAGAAGCATATACCAAATTCCATCATCTCTATACATTAAACCGGAACAGAACAATATCTCCGTCTTTGACCACATATTCTTTTCCCTCAGAACGCACCAAGCCCTTTTCCTTGGCCGCCTGCATACTGCCGCATTCCATCAAATCATCATAGGCAACCACCTCGGCACGGATAAATCCACGTTCAAAGTCCGTATGAATTTTCCCGGCAGCCTGCGGTGCTTTTGTGCCCTGCTCAATCGTCCAGGCACGAACCTCAGGTTTACCGGCAGTCAGATAACTGATCAATCCGAGCAAACGATAGCTTGCCTTAATTAATTTATCCAAGCCAGATTCCGAGGCGCCGAGTTCCTCCAGAAACATCTCTTTTTCATCTTTAGCCAGACTTGCTATTTCTTCCTCAATTTTAGCCGAAATAACCATTACTTCAGATTTTTCTGTCTCTGCAAAATCACGAATTGTCTTAATAAATTCGTTTTCACCGGCTGCATAATCATCTTCTGCCACATTTGCGGCATAAATAACCGGCTTTAAAGTGAGCAATGATACATCAGACAGCATCTCTTTTTCGTCCTCGGTCATTTCCATAGCCCGGGCAGACTTTCCACTCTCCAAAAAAGCATGCAGACGTTCATAGAATTCCAGATGAGCCTGATATTTCTTGTCTCCGCCCTTTAATGCTTTCTTGGTTTTGTCAATTCTCCTGTCCAAAATTTCCATATCGGACAGAATCAGTTCCAGATTGATGGTTTCTATGTCCCGCAAAGGATCAATAGAACCCTCAACATGGACAATATTGGTATCTTCAAAGGCACGGACAACATGGACAATTGCGTCCACCTCCCGGATATTGGACAGAAACTTATTGCCAAGGCCTTCTCCCTTGCTTGCTCCTTTAACCAATCCGGCAATATCTACAAACTCAATCACCGCATAAGTAATTTTATCCGGATCATACATTTTTGCCAGTTCGTCAATTCTGTGATCCGGCACCAAAACCGTTCCCACATTGGGCTCAATGGTACAAAATGGATAATTTGCAGATTCTGCCCCTGCTTGCGTTATTGCATTAAACAATGTACTCTTTCCTACATTCGGAAGTCCTACGATTCCAAGTTTCATTTTTTCTTATGCTCCTTTAATTTAAGTAAAATCAATCGTTTAGTTTTTCTTCCATCAACTGTGCTAGTTCTTCGGCACAATTTTTGATACATACTTCGTCTTTTCCTTCAATCATTACGCGAACAAGCGGTTCTGTACCTGACGGCCGGATCAGAACCCGGCCCGCATTGGTAAATTGAGCCTCAATTTCTTCTATTTTCTTTTTGATTTCGGGAACAGCCATATAGCTTTCTTCATTTTTATATTCATTTTTTACTTTCGCATTGACAAGCACCTGCGGATAAACCTGCATAACTGCTGCCAGATCAGAGAGCTTTCTGCCGCTCCTTTTCATGACATCCAAAAGCTGCAGTCCTGTTACCAGACCGTCTCCGGTGGTATTATGTTCAAGCAGAATAACATGACCGGACTGTTCTCCGCCAATCCGATGCCCATGTTTCAACATTTCCTCAAGAACATAACGATCTCCCACCTTTGTGCGTTTGATTTTAAGATGATTTTCTTCACCCATCACAAAAAATCCAAGATTACTCATCACTGTTGCAACAACAGTATTATCCTCTAAAAGTCCGCGTTCACGCATATCCAGCGCACAGACTGCCATAATTTTATCGCCGTCAACAAACGCGCCGGTTTCATCCACTGCAAGCACACGATCTGCATCACCATCAAAAGCCAGACCAACATCTGCCCCCGTCTCTTTAACATATGCCATAAGCCCCTCAATGTGCGTAGAACCACAATCCGCATTGATATTTATCCCATTCGGCCGGTTGTGGATGGTCAGCACCTCGGCCCCAAGTTCTTTCAAAGCATACTCGGCAGTCACACTGGAGGCACCATTGGCGCAATCTATAGCTACCTTCAGGCCACGCAAGCTACCGCTGATGGTCTGCTTTGCAAAATCAATATACTTTCTTACCAATGTATCATCATGGGAGATATGCCCAATCTTTTCATGGGTCGGCGCAACAATTTCTTCTGCTTTATCCAAAATAATGCGTTCTATCCGGTCCTCTATTTCATCCCGGAGTTTATATCCCTCACCACTGAAAAACTTAATTCCATTATGCTCAAAAGAATTATGAGAAGCGGAAATCATCACCCCCGCGTCAAATCCTTCGCTCCGCACCAAATATGCAATCGCCGGTGTGGGAATCACCCCTGCAATAACAGCTTCGGCACCCACACTGCAAATACCTGCAACCAATGCTGCCTCCAAAATATCACCAGAAATACGGGTATCTTTTCCAACAACGATCCGGGGTTTTCTTCCGCTGTCCCCAGTAAGTACATATGCCCCCGCTCTACCAATATGAAATGCCAGTTCCGGTGTCAATTCTTCATTCGCTATTCCTCTGACACCATCTGTTCCAAACAATCTACCCACTGCTATCTCCTCCGGTATATATAAATAGAATCTTATTATACAACTTATTTCTGCACCTTTTCAGTGCAGAAATAATGACTTTCCTTAAATTTTCACTACATCCAAACAATGTATTTTCCCTAATAATAAAATTATACGTTAAAAGTATCTTTTTGTCAACCAAATCTACCGGTCCAAAACAGCCAGCGCTGTCCGGATTCCGTCTAATGATGCACTCATAATACCCCCGGCATATCCAGCCCCCTCACCAGCTGGATAAAGCCCGGCAAGACCAACACTTTGAAGGTTTTTATCCCGCGTGATACAAAGGGGCGCCGAGGTCCGCATCTCCACACCGGTAAGAATCCCATCTCCAAGAGCAAAACCTTTCATTTTCCGCTCAAAATTCATCAGACCATCCCGCAGCGCCGCTGTAATAAAGGACGGCAAACAGTTCTTCAGTTCTGCAAACTTTACCTTCCCGGTAAATGAAGGACTGACCGATCCAAACGCAGCCGATGGCTGGTCTTTTAAGAAATCCCGTGCCAGTTGGACCGGCGCTGCATAGTCCTCCCCGCCAAGCACAAAGGCCAAATGTTCATATTTACGCTGAAATTCTATTCCTCCCAATGGGGTATTTCCATAATCCTCCGGACGCACATTTACAACCAAAGCTGAATTTGAATTCTCCGCCATTCGGGCATGTTCACTCATTCCATTGATCACCAGCCGTCCTTCTTCAGAAGAAGCATTTACGATTGTTCCGCCGGGACACATACAAAAAGAATAACAGCTCCGCTCCTTTCCGTTGTAAACCAGCCGATAATTTGCCGTCGGCAGCCCCAAATTCTCCTGCCCATATTGCATTGCATCCACATAGGTTCTTTTATGTTCAATCCGAACACCGGCTGCAAACGCTTTGGGCTGCAAAAAAACATTTCGCTCCGCCAGCATTTGATAGGTATCTCTGCTGCTATGTCCAATTGCCAAAATGAGCGCTGAACAGGGAACAGATTCACTGTCATTCAGCACGATTCCACTAATTTTTTTATCGGTGATCTGCAAATCTGTCAATTCAGTCTGAAACCGTATTTCCACACCCATTTCAATTAATGCCTGCCGCATATTCTTTATTACATTTTTCAACAGGTCTGTTCCAATATGAGGATTAGCCCGGTATAAAATATCCCGCGGCGCCCCAAACTTAACAAAGGTATGAAGGATAAACCGTTGTCTCGGATCACTGATACGAGTATTTAATTTGCCATCCGAAAAAGTTCCCGCACCACCTTCACCAAACTGAACATTTGAATTGGGTTTCAATATCCCATTTTTCCAGAACCGTTCTACATCTTCGGTTCTCTTATCCACATTTTCTCCCCGTTCCACCAAAAGCGGCGGATTTCCGGATTGTGCCAAAACATATGCTGCAAACAGTCCGCAAGGCCCCATTCCCACCACAACTGGCCGGTGACGAAGGTCTCTTTGTGGAATTTCCAGCGACTGGATTTCTTGAAACGTTTGGATTTTTTCATCATCCGGCTGGGTTCCGTCCGGACATTCCGCAAGAACTGAATAAATGAAATGAATATTATGTTTTCTCCTGGCATCAATAGACTGTTTATAGATACAAAAATTTTTTGCAGAAACAGAAGCAGACCGCACAATTTCTTGTGCGGCCGCAATTACCTGTTGTTCTGTATGCCCAACCGGCATTTTTATATTTTGAATGATAATTTTCATTCTATCCCATCTTTCATTTTCTCAATCTCTTATACCTTCCACGCTATGTCAAATTTTATTTTAACGAAACCTCAACCTCTGAAACATCATCAATTACCTTTACATTTTCCGGCAGAAGCAATTTTGCCTTCACTTTTTTACTCTCCAAAAGTTTTTCTGCCGCAATCGGTTCCGTCTGTACCGATATAATTTTGGTATAATCCAATTGATCGCTATAAATATAGATTTTTTCCGGCTCAATTGCATATTCCGTTGTCCCCAACAGCTCAGGGTAATTAAACTGTGCCTCAACATAAACTTCTTTTATTTTCAAAACCGGACACGTAATACGCACCATTTCTGTACTTTTATCTACCACATTGGAAATCGCATCCCTGCTGAGAATTTCTTTGCCTTCAACATCATAAAATTTAATCGGCACCGTGGTATCAAAGTCCACATCCTGATCCGAAAGTTCTAAAACCGCTTTTGCCTTAGCAATTTTTTCAAGGACGGATTTCGGACCGCTGATTTTTACATTCTTTGGCTCAACCACAAGGTCGCCTGCAATATAATCGGTGGCCAGCTTTCCGGTCCGTTCTACCTCTACAGGAAGTTCCTTTTCTTCATAAACATCCGTCTTAATATCAACGGTATACGGTTCCTGGGTGGAAATACCAATATTTTCAAATGGAACAACCACTTCCACCGGCAGACTGTTATTCCCGGTAGAAGTAATACCCGAAACATCTACCCGGGCAATTACACTGTCCATATTATAATTCCCCATCCGTTTTCTGCTGCCCTTGACCTTTACAGTTACAGACGTTGCTGACTCGCTGACAATGGCAAAACCATTATTATGAAGGATTTCTTCTCCAACAAACTGAATTGGGATATCCCGAACAGTCGCCTCCGTCACCGGATCATTCACTACTATGATAAATAGCCACATGGCAATGGCAATCAGCAGGGAAATGAATTTCAAAAAATTATCATTGTTGATCAACTTTTTCATTCATCTTCCCCCTTTTTTCCAAAACCACTAAATGGGAATTTTTTCTTCACATCATTTTGTTCCTCATCGTGCAGAAGCTCACTTAATCGACCGCGCAACGATTCCTCCCCATATCCCGTCTGTAAAACACCGCCATATGCCACTGAAATATTTCCTGTTTCTTCAGAAACAATAACAACAACAGCATCTGATTCCTCAGAAATCCCAAGACCTGCACGATGTCTTGTACCTAGCTCCTGACGGATATTGGGATTTTCAGACAGAGGAAGTACACAGCTGGCAAATTCAATTTTATCATCCCGAACCACTACCGCACCATCATGAAGCGGCGTATTCGGCACAAATATATTTTCTAAAAGCTCACTGCTGGTCGTTGCATGCAACGTAATCCCGGAACTTATCAGTTCATCAATTTTATCATGTTTTTCGATAACAATCAAAGCGCCGGTTCTGGTATTCGCCATCGCCTGCGCACCACGGGCAACCTCATGGATAACCGTTTCTGTCTTTTTCCAAAAGGTTCCGTCCCGGTCAAACCAGCGGCTCATTGACGTACGCCCCACACGCTCCAGTGCTCTTCTGAGTTCCGGCTGAAATACAATCAAAATTGCCAAAAGTCCAACCTGTAAAACATTGCTCAAAATATAATTCAGCGTATTCAGTTTGGCAAATCCACTGACCGCAGTAAGTACAACCAAAAGAAGTACCCCTTTGAGCAATTGTGCTGTGCGGGTATCACGAATAAACTTCAGTGCCTTATACACCAAAAAAGAAACAATGAGAATATCAATCACATCGGTAATTCTAATTAATGTAAGCTGATTCATCACTGCATGAAAAAAATTTGACAACCACATCAATCCAATCACCTCCGTCAAAAATTCTAATACGCTTTACCCCAATAAACCATTTTATCTGCTTTTTTGCCGCAGCAAACACAGACATCTGAAATCTTCTCCTGCGTAAAGGGCATACACCGGGAAGTTGCACCCGTATCTTCCTTTATCTTTAATTCACAGGCTTCGTCGCCGCACCACATAGCTTTGACAAAACCACCTTTTTCTTCCACAATTTTACAGAAGGTCTCATAATCAGCCGCAGAACTGGTCTTTTCCTCGCGGTTCTGAAGCGCCGCATCATACATCTGCTGTTGAATCTGTTCAAGTAAGGCCTGCAACGCTTCCTCCAATTGATCCAAAGAAACAAATTTTTTACTCCGGTCAATCCGGCTAACCAAAACCGCCTGATTTTTTTCAATGTCCTTTGGCCCAATTTCAATCCGAATGGGAACACCGCGCATTTCATATTCACTATATTTCCAACCGGGCGATTTATCGCTGTCATCCAACTTGACACGGAACCCTTTCGCAAGCCGGTCCCGCAGTTCAGCTGCCTTTTCCAAAACACCTTCCTTATGCTGTGCAACCGGAACAATCACTGCCTGTATCGGCGCAATCCGCGGCGGCAGTTTGAGTCCTGCATCATCGCCATGAACCATAATAATAGCGCCAATGATACGGGTGGACATTCCCCATGAAGTTTGGTGTACATAGGCCAATTCATTATTTTCATTCAAATATTGGATACCAAAGGCTTTTGCAAAACCATCACCAAAGTTATGGCTTGTACCTGACTGCAGCGCCTTTCCATCATGCATCAAACTCTCGATGGTGTATGTTTCCTTTGCTCCGGCAAATTTTTCTTTCTCTGTTTTTTGCCCTTTAATTACCGGAATTGCAAGTATCTCTTCACAAAAATCAGCATAGACATTCAACATCTGCCGTGTACGCTCCTGCGCTTCTTCCGCTGTTGCATGTGCAGTGTGCCCTTCCTGCCACAAAAATTCCATACTTCTCAAAAACGGACGGGTTGTCTTTTCCCAGCGGACAACGCTGCACCATTGGTTATATAACTTTGGAAGATCACGATAAGAACGAATATCCCCTGCATAATGTTCACAGAACAAAGTTTCGGATGTTGGCCGCACGCAAAGCCTTTCCTGGAGCTTTTCTGTGCCACCATGCGTTACCCATGCAACCTCAGGCGCAAAACCTTCAACATGATCTTTTTCCTTTTGCAGCAAGCTCTCCGGAATAAACATCGGCATATAAACATTTTCCACTCCAGTAGCCTTAAACCGCGCATCCAGTTCCTTCTGAATATTTTCCCAAATCGCATAACCATAAGGCTGAATCACCATACAGCCACGCACCCCTGAATAATCACAAAGTTTTGCTTTTTTTATAATATCTGTATACCATCTGGCGAAATCCTCGTCCATTGGCGTTATTTCTTCGACCAGTTTCTTATTATTTTCTGCCAAACCCATTCATCCTCTCAACAATGTATTGAATTCTGTCTTTTTATCCCAACAGGGAAAAATAACTATTATTTTATAGTATAAATGAATTCGCAGTTCATGTCAAGGTTTCCCGAATTTTTTATCGTCAAATTTTCAAAGGCAGGCCTTGCAATTTACATATCAATATGCTATAGTAAACTACAGAAAATTCATCAACAGAAAGTGGGTAATTGCATTGTTTTTGCATTCATTCGGAACCTTCGGATATTTTGTTTATACCTCTTACATTATTGTCATCTACCTGGCCAACTCACTCAGTCTGTACTCCATCGCCGTTGGGAATAATGTTCCAAATCCCTGGCTGGCCTTTATTCCTTTCGTTCAGTTTTATGTTATTGGCGTCATAACCGAGGAATACTATATTTATAAATTCAGGATTCCAAAGCTTTCCGTATTGATGAGCGTTATCATGTTGGCACAAGCCATGGCAGGGTATCTTCCGGGATTTCTTTTCTTTCCGATACCCATTCTTTTAAATATTCTTGTCGCTTTGATTCTGCACAAATTTTTCTATTTATTCGAGCCGCGGCGTGCAGTATTATATGCCTTTTTGTGCATTCTCGGAAATGTACCGATGACCATTATCTTATTCCTGATGCGGAACAAACAGATGATTATGTCGGCCGGTGCCTATCGTTACCCTTTTCAAATGCGATGAACCAAAATTTTTTATACGATAAGTTTATAGCGCCTTTCACATGTGAAAGGCGTTATTTTTTTGAATACATCGCACACCTTTCCTTCAATCTCATATCATGTTATTACAGAGGTGTTTTTATGAACAAGATCATTCATTTTTCATTTATAGGCGGAGACCTCCGCCAAAAAAGCGTCATGTGCAGCCTGGCAAACGACGGACATAAAGTGTGTTCTTTTGGCTTCTCCAAACAACTGCTCTCAGATGCGCCTTTTATTATTTGTTCACCAAATTTGGAGGAATGCGTAAAACACGCCGATGTAGTTATCCTCCCACTGCCTTATGGCAAAGAGGATTATCTCAATGCGCCTTTCAGTGATGATAAAATACACACCAGCGATTTGCTTCGCTGTATGGATGACAAACAACTTCTTTTTGCCGGAAAAGTCGATGAACGTCTAAAAACCTTGGCGGCTCTCTATAATTTACATCCCATCGACTATATGGAGCGGGAAGAACTTGCCGTATGCAATGCCATTCCTACAGCCGAAGGCGCATTAGAAATTGCAATGTCAGAAACGCCTTATACCTTGCACGGCGCAAACTGTCTGGTTATCGGATATGGCAGAATCGGCAAAATTCTTTCAAAAGATCTTCAAGCGCTGGGTGCTTATACTTATATAGCGGCCCGCAAACATGCGGATCTTGCATGGATCAAAGCAAATGCAATGATTCCGGTTCCTCTTCCTGTATTGGAGCATTTTATCGATATTTTTGATATTATCTTTAATACTGCTCCGGCCCCGCTTTTGGATTATAAACGCTTGTCTTTACTCCAAAAGGATTGTCTGGTCATTGACCTGGCCTCTCCGCCTGGCGGTGTAGATTTCGAGGCGGCAGGGCAGCTTGGCAGAAAGGTCATCAAAGCGCTTTCATTGCCCGGCAAAGTTGCCCCCAATACAGCAGGTGAAATCATCAAAGACACCATTGTAAATATCTTGGAAGAACTGGGGGTGTGAGCATGTACAACGGTCTCACCGTAGGGTTTGCCATGACGGGTTCATTTTGCACGTTTAAAAAGGTTATTCCTGAAATTGATAACCTATCCAAAAAAGGTGCAAATGTTCTGCCAATTATGTCAAATACTGCAGCAACGACCGATACCCGTTTCGGCAAAGCAGAAGACTTTGTCAATACTTTGGAAAAAATCACGGGAAACCCGGTCATCACCACAATAGCAGAAGCAGAACCAATTGGTCCCAAAAAATTACTGGATATTTTAATTGTTGCGCCCTGTACTGGCAATTCCCTGGCAAAACTGGCCAATGGTATTGCAGATACAGCTGTTACTCTTGCGGTAAAATCACACTTACGAAACAAACGGCCCGTTGTCCTTGGCATTTCATCCAACGACAGTCTGGGTGCAAATGCAAAGAATATCGGTCTGCTTTTAAGCCGTAAAAATATATATATGATACCTTTTGGACAGGATGACTGCATTGAAAAAGAAAATTCAATTGTTGCGCATTTTGATCAAACCGAAGATACAATGTGTATGGCTCTTGAAGGAAATCAAATACAGCCAATGCTTATTTAATATCTAAAAATACCATGCAATAAAAAATGCAGGCCAATCATTGACCTGCATTTTTTGCTGTTCTCCTTATCATTTATTTAATCTAATTTTCCCACTTCCAGGCATGTTCATCATCCCAAATATCCGGATCTCCAACACCAGCCTCTGCTGCCCGAAAAACAGGATTCTTCCCAGCTTTTCTCTGCCGCTGGTAATCTTTAAGTGCAGCTATCGCCTTTCCGCCAAGCAACAAAATGACAACCAGATTTACCATGGCCATAAATCCCATCAGCACATCAGCAAGACTCCATACCGTGCTGAAATCCATAATCGCCCCGATAAATATTGCTGCAATACAGGTGCAGCGAAAAATAAACAAACTTACTTTTGTGTCACGAATGAACCGGAAGTTGGATTCTGTATAATAATAATTTCCAACCAGCGAACTGAAAGCAAATAAAAAGATTGAAACCATAATGAACAGCGGACCCCAATGGCCAATCTGGCGAAAAACGGCCTCCTGTACATAAGGCATTCCCTGCAATGAAGGGTCAATTGGAACACCCGAGAGCAAAAGCATAAACGCAGTTGTTGTACAAATTAATATGGTATCAATAAAAACGGACAACATTTGTACAAGTCCCTGCTTTACCGGATGTGAAACCTCGGCAGCTGCCGCTGCATTTGGGGCGGATCCCATACCTGCCTCATTCGAATAAAGTCCCCGTTTTACCCCCTGCATCACACAGGAGCCGGCAAATCCCCCAAACACAGCTTTTGCATCAAAGGCTTGTGTGAAAATCCGTTCAAGCATAAGTGGGACAGCAGAAATATTCTTTATTGTCACAAACAATCCCAATAAAATATAAATTCCTGCCATCACTGGCACAATTGCAGAAACAATATGCCCAATTCTCTGCACACCGCCAAAAATACTTAAACCAGTAAGGAGCGCCAGGCCCCCTCCAACCACATACGGCCACAAGGAATGACTGTAATCTTCAATATAATAAGCAAGCGCAGAACCTGCATTATAAGACTGCAGTGCATTGAAGCCATAAGCAAAGCAGGCAATCAGCAGACAGGCAAACACGATTCCCCATTTTCGGCTTCCCAGTGCTTTTTGAATATAATAAGCCGGACCACCGACAAATTCTGTTTCACTTTCTTTTTGTTTATACATCTGTGCAAGGGTACTTTCAATAAATGCAGAAGCCGCACCAATCAATGCAAGCAGCCACATCCAAAAAATGGCTCCATATCCACCAATCGCAGTGGATGCGGCAATTGCCGTCGCAACACCGGCAATATTTCCGGTTCCTACCCGGCTGGCGGTCGAAATCATCAGTGCCTGAAAAGAAGAAATATCCTTTCCGTCCTTCTTCTTTTCGCCCAATACCCGTATAGCTTCCGGAAAAAAACGAAACTGAACAAAACCTGTACGGATAGAAAAATAAAACCCGGCAAATACCAAAACAATAATCAGGATATACGTATACATAAAATCCGAAATATTCCCCAACCAAAGATTCATTTGTTCCAACATTATATTTAACCTTCCTCTTTTGCATTTTCAAACTTTATCCTATATTTTAACTTGATCAGTAATCCAATAAGCTGAATATTTACAATAAATACATTACACTTTATATATTATGTACATAATCAATCCCCTTTAATTTATTATTAAAACGAACTTTTATTTATTTTAAAAAATATTCCTTTCGTTGCCATTATAAAAAAGAAACGCAGAAACTCCCCTGCGCCTCTTTCAAATATTTATTTCAAAGCAGATTACTCTACGCTTCCTTCATTGCGTTTACACAAAAAGGGTCTTCAAGTGCATGATTGACTGCATCTTTCGCAAGCCTGATATATTCTTCCGGTATTGTCCGGGGCTCCGGTACAAATTGAACCGCGTCAATCGGCACATTTAACAACTTTTTAACCCATGTCATGCCAGCAATATATCTGCCCAAATCGAGGCTTAAATGAAACCCATCCCTTGTAAGGGTATCACCAATTGGTCCCCTTCTTGCATTTTGAATAGCAGTTCCGGTGGGTATTACATCTATAATCTCCGAATTGGACACAATTTGACTTTGAACAGTATTTAAAATTGCTTTGTACATGGACTTTTGATCATTTTCGTAATTCACAAAATCCGGATGCTCGGAATCCTGCTGATAGGCCCATGTCATATGCCATATAATTTGGGCCTTCGGATTCGTTCTATTTGCCTTAACAAATTTTATTAAATTTCCAAGATGCGGCGGATACGTTTCCGGCATTCCGGAACATCCGCTTGCCTGCTGCATGGTAATTACATCCCATGCTTCATCTTTTATTCCATCTAATATCGTGCAAGACTCTTTCGACTCCCAAACACCATGGGTATTCTTAAAATAAATATATTCCGGCGCTGAAGTAACTGTATTTTTATCATGTCTTTCAAGACTGCAGCCGCCTATATACAGATTACCTAATGTAAGTTCTTTCACACCGCAATCTTCAGCTATCTCATATATCCACTGCATTGCATCTACACTAAAACTATTCCCAATCGCCAAAATTTTCAGTTTCATCATCCCCTAAAAAGTATTTTATGTCATCTAACAATCTATGAAAATCGTCATTATTTTATTATCTCTTATAAAATTTTATATTTTACCACATATTTTCTTATCTTTAAATATACTGCTTTAAAAAAATAAAACGGGAGCCATTTTGGCTCCCGCTGAATCAAATTTACTTATTTAGTTGCAAAAAGCATTTTAGAAATCGGTTCCATGTTATCAACATCTTCCCAAAGGAATGCTTTCAGCATATATTCTCCCTCAGCAGGAACAGAGATTGCATCTGCCGTAATTGTATTCTCTCCAACACTAAGAGTCTGAGATTTAACTTTTGCAGACTCCAAAGTTTTTGTTGATTTGTTATACAATGCAACAACCAAAGCAGCTTTATTCATTGAAGAATCTGTATTATTGAGTTTAATCTCAACAACATTGTCACCCGCTGCAACTACTGTATTACCGGATACTGCTGTACCATTTATTTTCATGGATGAAATTCCAAAACCGCTCTTTGTTGTAAAGCTGAATACATCACTGCTGTCTGTGGAACCATTGCCATTGACTGCTGTAACTTTCCAATAATACTTTGTGCCCGGCATCAAATTACCATCTTCTCCAGGTACCCAAGTATATTGTGCGTTCCCTGCATATCCCTTACCAGGTTTAATATCACTCTTAATAATTGCGTTGCCGCTGCTAAAGTCTTGCTGTGTATCAATCGTCAGAACATAGCTTTCTGCACCATTCGGCCAATACGGACGGTCTTCTGACTTGTTCCCTGCTTTTGACATCAAAGTCCAGTCAAAAGTCAGGTTGCTGATGTCCGCATCTGCAGTTCCGTCTGCAGGTCCAACCAATCCAAATGACTGCGGAGTCGCACCATATACTTTCAGCCAGTCAACACCGAATCTTTCCTTACCTGTAATGTCTCTTCCGCCATTAATAACGAGGGTATATTTACCAGCTGCCGGTACAGTAATTGTACCGATACATTCGCGGAATGCACCATTTGCACCATTGAACGGATAGAATACTGCATTTGCTCCCTCAGTATCAGATTTTTCATGAATGGTAACACCGATACCATTTGCCCATGCACCCATAACTCTGGCATTATATACATACGTACCTGCTGCTGGTAAATTAATTTCCATTTCTGTTGAACCAGTATGTACACGCGCAAAGCCTATTTCCGGATTATTTTCACCGGAACCCGTGGGCGGCTGATATTGCAATTCTGAAATATTGTTGACAGCAAACGCTCCCCACAACTGCATATTCGCCTGTGCAGCCGGAGCATTCGCCTGTACAGCTGTGTACATCGCTTCATTTTCCGCCTCGTCCATTGCAACAACTGCATAATAATACGTTGTTTCAGGTACCCGCGTAACGTCAACATAAGAAGTAATCGCTGCTGTTCCGCCTTCATTCAAAAGCGTTCCCTCTTTTGCATTCTCAATTGCGCTAATGGGATTTTCTGAACGGTAAATATAATATTTAATTGCGTCAGCAGAAGAAGAATTATCTGTTGCAGCAGCCCATTTAAGTGTTGCTGTATGTGATGTAACATCGCTTGTGGATACTGTTCCGCCTCCACCCGGTGTCGGCGCCACAGTATCCTGCGTAGCTACGGTCGTAAAGCTGCGAACTTCACTTTCGGTAGAACCATTATTATTGATTGCAACAACTTTCCAATAATACGTTTTACCCAAAGCAATCTGTCCATCGCTTGTTTTCCACTGATATTGTGCTCTCTTACGCCACTGGCCAGGATCTCCGGGTTTTGTAATTCCCAATTCTTCTGCCGTAATAACCTTTTCATAAGCGCCGCTGAAATTGCTGTTGTCAGAAACCATCAATTTGAACTGCGTAGCGCCATTCGGAATTGCATAATAATTTTTATCTTCACTATTCTGTGTCCAGTCAAATACCAAACTGTTTGGAACAACCCCTGTTGCATCTGCTGCAGGGCCTGCCAAAGCAAGCGGTACCGGAGCCACACCTTTAATATTAACTCTTACAACCGCTACACTGCCCTGAATTTTAACCATATGTAATCCTGCACTTGGAACATTAAGAGTACCTGTCATTGGTGTTTCTGATGGTTTTGTCTCGCTGCCCGCGGGCGGATTTACAGGATAGGTATGGTTATTTTTATTCGTATCTTCATCCAACCATACTGAAAGGCTTTTTTTATCCGCATTCCACTGGTTATGTCCAATAATTTCATAACTATAGGAACCTGCTTGCGGGAAATTAATGCTCATTTCCAAAGGTTTGCCAGGATACATCGCCTTTCCCTGTGCTGCTGTACCGCCAAAATAACAATCAAACGTACTGCCTTTACCCGTTATGCCGGCCTCCATATAAAGCGGCCACATATACACATTGTCTTCACCCTCTGCCGATACTCCGATTGGCCCGATCACACCAAGTATACCAATGGCCATGACCAATGCCAAAAACAAACTTACAACCTTTCCAAATTTCTTCATTACTAAAATGCACCTCCTAAAATGAAATCTTATATTATTTACAAAGATTGTACCATAACACTTCATTTTTTTCAACAGAATTATCAAAAACAAAAAGAAAACCCCACCAATTTTTTTTCCAGAAAGAAAACCGCGGTAATATACATACCGCATTTATTTAAATCCATATATTGTAACTGCTAAATATTAATTGAATGAAGGAAATATTTGGAAATTTTCACCACAATACATTGAATTTTTTAAAATACTGCATCCAAGCAAAAAACGTATCCAAAACTATTTGGCTGTATTACCGGAACTTTTGTAATAAAAATCGGAACGGAGCAAAGCCGTTCCGATTTTACATAATTTTTTGTTATCCCAAGTTTCTGCTGTTTACCACACCCGAACAAACCAATTTCCTGACTGCCTTTTATCGCTTCAGCGCACCACCATTTGTCTTTATTATGTTTTTATACCATTCAAAGGATTTCTTTTTATATCGTTTAAATGTTCCCTTTCCATCATTGTCACGATCTACATAAATATAACCATAGCGTTTCTTCATTTCCGCCGTAGAAGCACTTACAATATCTATACAGCCCCATGACGTATAACCCAGCACAGGGATTCCATCATCAATCGCCTTTTCTACCTCAACAAGATGGTCATTTAGATAAGCAATCCGATAGTCATCATTTACCGTTTTTTCTCCATCCGGTCCATCAATTAAAACATCTTCCGCCCCAAGGCCATTCTCCACGATAAACAGAGGCAAAGAATATAAATCGTAAAGCTTTGTCAATGTATACCGCAATCCTTTTGGATCAATCTGCCATCCCCAATCGCTTGCTTTAAGATAAGGATTAATAAATCCTTTGCTTAAATTTCCGCCCGTCATATTTGCTTTCTCATCTGCACTTTCACAGATGCTGGAATAATAGCTGAAAGAAATAAAATCGACTGTGTTTTTCAAAATTTCTTTATCTTTATCCGTCATATCAACTTTGATATTGTTTTTCTCAAAATAACGCAGCAAATAGTTTGGATATTCTCCCCTTGCATGAATATGCGCAAACTGATAAGTTTCCCTGTCGCGCAGCATCGTTTTTATCACGTCGTCCGGAGAGGGGGTCAACGGATATATCGTTATCCCTAAAATCATACACCCTACCATGGCGCCGGGGATTATCTCATGACAAAGTTTGGTCACAGCAGCGCTGGCTACCAGCTGATAATGCATTGCTGTATAGAGCTGCGACTGAGAGAGTTGTTCCTTCTCAGTTAAAATTGCTCCGCACATAAATGGCGCTTTTAATATGGCATTTATTTCATTGAACGTCAGCCAATACTTGACCTTATCCTTATATCGCTTAAATACAGTCTCTGCAAACCGTTCAAACAATGAAATTGTGTTTCGATTCAGCCATCCGTTGTATTTTTTTGCCAGCGCTAAAGGCGGCTCGTAGTGAGACAACGTAACAAGCGGCTGTATTCCATATTTTAAGCATTCATCAAACAAATCATCATAAAACGCAAGCCCTTTCTCATTGGGAATCTCGTCATCACCATTAGGAAAAATTCTGCTCCATGCAATGGATGTCCGAAAAACCTTAAAACCCATTTCAGCAAACAATTTAATATCTTCTTTATATCGGTGATAAAAGTCAATACCTTCCAGCTTTAAGTTATTCTCTGTGGGATTTTCGGTTCTTTCTCCCCGAATGCCCTCCGGCATAACATCCTGCACAGAAAGCCCTTTACCATCCGTGTTATAAGCGCCTTCACATTGGTTCGCAGCAACTGCACCACCCCATAAAAAATCCTTCGGAAATTTACTTTCCATTGTTATTTCTTCTCTCCCTTCAGTAACAAAAAAGGCTTTTTCTCTATTGCACGACTGCCATTTCTTTCGATTTTCGAATAATTTGTATGATTGGTAACGACTATTGATGTGGTGACATCATACCCTTCCTCTTTTATTTTTTCAATATTAAACTCAATCAGCGGCTGTCCTGTTTTCACTCTGTCACCCTTGTTTACCATTGCTTTAAAATATTTTCCATTCAGACGCACCGTATCAATCCCTATGTGTATTAACAGTTCTGCCCCGCCATCGGTAACCAAGCTAATTGCATGATTTGTGTCAAATACTGTATCAATTTTGGCATCAGCCGGAGAGACAAGCAACCCCGTTTCAGGAATAATTGCAGCACCATCACCTAAAATTTTCTCAGCAAATGTGGGATCGGAAACCTTTTCAATAGGGATTATTTCTCCTTTAACAGGCGCGCACAGTTCTTCACTTTTTACATTTGTCCTATCAATTTGATTATCAACTGTATCCGGCAATTCACTGTCTTTGGGATCATCAAATCCAAGAATAAGTGTTGCAGCAAAAGAAACGACCAGAGCAATTGCACTTCCAATAATCGCATTGGTAATATTCGTAAAACCTTCTGTTCCAATATATCCCGGCAAAGCCAAAAGACCCGGCGAACCAGAGGTATAACGCCCAACCCCTGTAATACCAAGATACAATCCGGCTGCTGCACCACCGATACTTGCTGCAATCAACGGTTTTTTCAACTTTAAGTTTACCCCATAAAGTGCAGGTTCGGTAATCCCGCAGACCGCCGTAATACCGGAAGAATATGCTTCCTGGCGCATAATTCTATTTTTTGTACGAAGCGCAACTGCAAATGCAGCGCCGCCCTGGGCAATATTTGAGCCAAGCATACCCGGACCGACGATTGTGTCAAACCCTGCCGTGGCAATATTGTTAATCCCAATTGGAATAAGGCCGTAATGGGTACCGGTCATAACCAGATACGGCGAAACAGCGCCAATAATCAGCGGAACAAGCCAACTTACATGACTGTTTAAAAATGTTATACCGGCAGCAATAGCATCCCCGATAATTGTTCCCAGCGGCCCCAAAATTGTAATAGAAATCACACCGGTTACAACCAGAGTAATCAATGGTTTGGTAAAGAATTTAACTGGTTTCGGTGATATTTTATCCGCAATGGGTTCAATATAGGACATCAGCCAAATTGCCAAAATAATTGGTATAACCGATGATGAATATGTTGCCGGCGTAACGGGAATACCAATGAATCTCAACACATCTCCCGTTTGTTTAACATCATTAATCATCGACACAAAATCAGGATGGAGTAATATCCCGGAAATTGACATAGCCATGACAACATTACAGTTAAGTTTGCGTGCAGCAGAATATGCAATTAAAAACGGCAAAAAATAAAATGCCGCATCGGAAAACACTGCTAAAATTCTGTAAGTCTGCGAGGTTTTGTCAACCCATCCAAACGCCAGAAGGAGTGCCATAAATGCCTTTAAAATACCGGCGCCCGTGATTGCAGGAATAATTGGCGTAAAGATACCTGCAATTGTATCTAATATTCTACTTATAACGCTTCGGTTATCATTCTCATTTTTATCTCCATTTCTTTCTTCAAAATTTCCTATTACGTTTAACTCACGATATACATTTGGAACATCACTTCCTATGATAACCTGAAACTGTCCCCCTTTATTGACAATGCCCATAACCCCTTTGATATTCTCCAAATGTTTTTTATCAATCTTGCCGTCATCCTTTAAATTAAATCGCAGGCGTGTGGCACAATGTGTAAAAGATATGATATTTTCTTTTCCGCCAATATCGTTCAAAATCATTTCTGCCAGTTTTTTATAATCCATAGTACATAAACTCCTCCATCAAAAATGTAATTCATATCATACATTTTTTAGTATCGGCTTCCGAAGAAATTTTATACAACGGAATAAATAAATGGACAGTTTTGATACAACAATTCTACACTTCATTCAAAAAACAGATACAATTTCTTGTTGGATATATTTTTTTCAAATTTAACAGTGATAACAAACGATATTTTTTAAATACAAAATTGCAAATTCAAGTAGAAAATATGCGCAGTAACTACTTTCAAGCCTTTGGCATAAACTGTTACTGAACATTCGTATAAATTGTTTTAAAAATATTCGAATTAAATATATGAAAGTTAGGACTGATCATAATATGAATCAATATCATCACAACATTAATTGTGGGGACGAAAAAAAATGTAACGATTTTTATCCCTGTAACTGCAATTGTGGATGTTGTCAAGGTCCGCAAGGGCCTGCTGGCCCGCAAGGTGAGCAAGGTCCACAGGGCGCAACCGGACCGCAGGGTGAACAGGGCCTTCAGGGGCCGGCCGGGCCGCAGGGCGAACAAGGCCTTCAGGGTCCAACCGGGCCGCAAGGGGAGCAAGGTCTCCAAGGGCCTGCCGGGCCACAAGGCGAACAAGGCCTTCAGGGTCCAACCGGGCCGCAGGGCGAACAAGGTCTTCAGGGTCCAACCGGGCCACAAGGCGAACAAGGTCTCCAAGGACCTGCCGGACCGCAGGGCGAACAAGGTCTCCAGGGGCCTGCCGGGCCACAAGGCGAGCAAGGCCTTCAGGGTCCAACCGGGCCGCAGGGCGAACAAGGTCTCCAAGGACCTGCCGGACCGCAGGGCGAACAAGGTCTCCAAGGACCTGCCGGACCGCAAGGAGAGCAAGGCCTTCAGGGTCCAACCGGGCCGCAGGGTGAACAGGGCCTCCAAGGACCTGCCGGACCGCAGGGTGAACAGGGCCTTCAGGGTCCAACCGGGCCGCAGGGTGAACAAGGCCTTCAAGGGCCTGCCGGGCCACAAGGCGAACAAGGCCTTCAGGGTCCAACCGGGCCGCAGGGTGAACAGGGCCTTCAGGGTCCAACCGGGCCGCAGGGTGAACAGGGCCTCCAGGGACCTGCCGGACCGCAGGGCGAACAAGGCCTTCAGGGTCCAACCGGGCCGCAGGGTGAACAGGGCCTCCAGGGGCCTGCCGGGCCGCAGGGCGAACAAGGTCTTCAGGGACCTGCCGGACCGCAGGGCGAACAGGGCCTTCAGGGACCTGCCGGGCCGCAAGGTGAACAGGGCCTTCAGGGGCCTGCCGGGCCGCAGGGCGAACAGGGCCTTCAGGGACCTGCCGGGCCGCAAGGGGAGCAAGGACCAACCGGTACTTTTGAGCCCGGGGAAGTCCTGTTTTATGCAAATGGAAACGGCGGACCAATACCCATCCGTTTTGGAGAAGATTTAAACTTTATATCACCAAATTTAGATATTTTTTTAACAGATAATCCAGCGACTGTGGATATTAATGGCCGAATAAATGAGAATGCGTTTGGCGGTCTTTATTCTAATACGATACAATCATTTAATTTTTCAACTGACGGACAGGCCGAACAAATTCAGCTCAATAATTTTATGCCTTCATTTAACGTTGGCACAACTTCAAATGAACTGCAAATTTTTATTCCCGGTGAATATGAAATTAACTATATGATTCGTATCGCTCCAACAGATACGCCAGACCAAACAATTTCTGCCGGGGTACGGCAAAACGGCAGTTTTATTGATTCCACATTGCAATATAGCACACTTTCCTCAACAGGAACTACTATTTTACAAGGAAGTGTTATAGAATTTTTAAATGGTCAAGTTGATTTAGCCTTTTTATCCACTGGTGCTGCAACATTCGATTTAACTACACTTACAAACGCCACATTGACTATAGAACGACTCTCTCCATTACCATGAAAATTTCAAACGAGCTGCAATTTATTTTTCACTCAATATTGTTCGTAAGAAAAGAAAAAGATCATCTATATACGAAGACGCTCATCCCAATAACCACCGAAGAATTGTATAACACAATATATAAAATCTATTTTTACACTTCTTCTATGCAACTTTGTAATATTTTTCACACAAATTTTTAAAAAGTTATTGGAAAAATCGTGTATAAAACAAAAGAACCAACGTTTTTACGCTGGTTCTTTAATTTTTGGTCGAGGTGACAGGATTTGAACCTGCGACCCCTTCGTCCCGAACGAAGTACTCTACCAAACTGAGCCACACCTCGACAACGTTCATTAGTATAGCATGGGACGATTTTTTTGTCAACACTTTTTTTATACTTTCTACACTTTTTTTACTCTTTTTTCATCATAATGGCGGATGGTATCCACCAAATATGCTATTGCCGAAAATGCCATAGCAAAAATCATTATAACTAACAGCGCATATGTACATACAGACGGCATCTGTCTCCATACAATGAATAAGAAAACAATGGCATAAAAAACAACAGTTGCCGCTTTTCCGTACCAGTTAGAATGAACCACAATTTTACGAAGATACAATATTCCGCCAATCACAATCATAGATACTTCTTTAACAATTACAATAATCAAAATCCAAAGAGGAATCACTTCGGCAATTACCAAACAAACAACTGCAGTTATCTGCATCAGTTTGTCCACAAACGGATCATAAACCTTTCCGAAATCAGTTATCATCTGATATTTTCTTGCAATATAGCCATCGATAATATCTGTAACCCCCGAAAGAGTAAAGACAACAGCTGCCGCCGCCGGATGGCCGCCAAGAACCAAAAAGGCGAAGATTGGCACAAATATCAACCGCACAGTTGTTAAAATGTTTGGAATCATGCCTCTTCACCTCTCAATTTCTCCATTATTTTATAGATATGCGGATATTCTCGTTTCAAATTCAAAGGTTTTAACTCCGGCGTTGTAAAACCATGGGTCGTATAACCGGTCGCAAGCTCTTTCTGGTCTGAATCCCTTATTACACGATAACAGAAGATACATTTTGCAACTCCAAGTTTGGCAAGTTCCACCTCTATCCAAACATCATCTCCGTACCGGGCCCCCTCGATAAATTTTGCATAGCAATCAACCAAGGGAAGCCATACACCTTCTTTTTCAACCTGGTCATATGTCATACCGCCAGACTTAAAAAATTCCGTTCTTCCAACTTCAAACCATGGAAAGTAACGGGAATGGTGAACGATTCCCATCCGGTCTGTTTCCGCATACCGCACCGAAATTTTGGTTCTGAACATACGTTCACTCCATTTCTAGCTACATAATTTTAGCAACACCGCTGTATACCTGTCCGCGGGCACCATCTATCGTTATAATTGTTCCGTCTTTTAAAAGCTCTGTCGCTCCTTCAGCGCCGACAAGAACCGGAATATCCAACGTCATTCCCACAACAGCCGCATGAGAAGTCAATCCCGGTTGTTCTGCAATAATTGCAGAGGCTTTCCGCAAAACGGCAATAATATCATTTGAAGTCTCTGGAATAACCAGAATATCTCCATCTTTAAAATTCTTAATTGCTTCCGCATTATTTTTTGCAACGCAGACCGTACCGCTGACCGATTTTCTGGAAGTTCCTGTTGCTGTCAGCAAAACATCCCCTACAAGCTGAACTTTTAAAATGTTGGTCGTACCGCTGACCCCAACAGGCGCACCGCCGGTCAAAACAACAATATCACCTTTATGTACAATGTTGGTCTGTTCCAAAGCTCTTTCAACAGCATGTTCAAACAGTGCATCAGATGTCTTTTTCATAGACGTCCGGATCGGTGTAACTCCCCAGGAAAGTCCCAGCTGCTGATACACCTTTTCCCGCATTGCTCCGGCAATGATAGGACAATTGGGCCGATACCCAGAAATTGTCCGCGGCGTATAACCTGATTTCGTTACAGTAATAATTGCTGTGGCTCCCAAATCATGGGCAGTCGTACAGGTTGAGTGTCCAATTGCGTGCGTCACACTGATTTTCTCGGTCATGTGTACATTTTCAAACCGTTTAATATAGTTAATATCCCGCTCTGCCATACGGCAAATCTGCGCCATAGAACGCAGCGCCAGCACCGGATATTGCCCAACGGCAGTTTCACCGGAAAGCATAACCGCCGATGTTCCGTCATAGACCGCATTTGCCACATCCGAAGTTTCTGCACGAGTGGGCCTTGGGTTATGTGTCATAGACTCCAGCATTTGGGTCGCTGTAATTACCATCTTGCTGGAACTATAGCAACTTTCAATTAAAAATTTCTGAATTGCCGGCAGTTCCTCAAATGGGATTTCTACGCCCATATCCCCGCGGGCAACCATAATGCCATCGCTGACTTTCAGGATTTGTTCAATATTTTCAACACCTTCGCGGTTTTCAATTTTGGCAATAATTAGAATATCATTCCCGCCATTTTGTTCCAGTACACGTTTTACTTCCAATACATCGTAAGCAGAACGCACGAAGGAAGCCGCAATAAAATCAACGCCCTGCGAAATACCAAACTTGATATCTTCCACGTCTTTCTCACTCATATAGTCCATGGTTAAATGAACATCAGGAACATTAATACTCTTATGGTTACTGACAGGGCCGCCATTCAAAACACGGCAGACAACTTTTTCCCCCTCAATGGCGGTAACCTTCATTTCAATCAAACCATCATCAATCAAAATCCGGGTCCCAATCTGCACATCTTCCGCAAGCCCCGCATAAGAAATAGGGATAATTTCCTCTGTTCCCTCAAGTTCTTCCGGTGTCAAGGTAAGGAGCTGACCGGTTGTTAACATGACCTTTCCGTCTTTAAAATTTCCAGTCCGCACTTCCGGTCCTTTTGTATCAAGCAAAATTGGAATTGGAAGCTGCAGCTCTTCCCGCAATTTTTTCACCATATCAATTCGCTTTTTCTGCTCTTCATGTGTACCATGAGAAAAATTCAGGCGCGCCGTATTCATCCCTGCCTGCATCAATTCCCGCAGAACAGCCGAATCATCTGTTGACGGACCAAGTGTACAAATAATTTTTGTCTTCCTCATACTGTAAATTCCTCCAAATTTGACGCTATTTATTTACCAACTTCAACAATTCCCATTTTCGTATACAGTTTCGCTCTGCCCCTGATTTTTATTGCAGAAGTCACTTCGGTAAACTGAGCAATGTACGCTTCGCCTTTATCTAATTTTTCTGTATGATGGAATTTAGTGTCTCTCCCCCGTGTCAAACCAATAATGGTCACACCATCCTCTTCCGCAACAATGGTAACATAATCACCGCCGGTAACAGTCTCCATATTTCTTCTCCTTTTTCCTTTATTTAACCCTTCAATTTCTAACAAATCTACTTTCACATTTAGATTATAATATAGATAGGCAAAAAAAGTCAAGAAGCATCTGCGTTATTTTCAAATTTTTATTGAAATTTAATTTTTCCTGTGATATACTAGATAAGATAATAAAACTTTTGTAATATTATGTATCAATGTTAAGAAAGAAGGCTCGTTACAATGAACATCAGTATCACAAAAACAACAACACCCAGACCAAAGCCTGCGATGGAAAACCTGCCTTTTGGCAAATATTTTTCCGATCATATGTTTGTCATGGACTATACAGAGGGAAAAGGCTGGCATGATGCCCGAATCGTTCCTTATGGCCCAATTGCCCTGGATCCTTCCGCTATGGTATTCCACTATGCACAGGAAATTTTCGAAGGACTGAAAGCTTATAAAGCAAAAGACGGCCACGTGCGTCTCTTCCGTCCAAAGAAAAATTTTGAGCGTATGAACATATCCTGCGAAAGAATTGCCATTCCTCAGATAGACGTTGACTTTTGTGTTGAGGCCCTCAAACAGCTGGTGGAACTTGACAGAGACTGGATCCCTGAACAGGAAGGGGCATCTTTATACATCCGCCCCTTTATCATAGCAACAGATGAATATTTGGGCGTACGTCCTTCATCTACTTATAAATTCATGATTATTTGTTCACCCAGCGGCCTCTATTACCCGGAAGGTCTGGACCCCGTTAAAATTTATGTTGAAGACAACTATGTCCGCACCGTCCGCGGCGGTACCGGCTTTACCAAAACCGGCGGCAACTATGCCGGCAGTATCAAAGCACAGGTCATTGCACATGAACGCGGGTATTCGCAAGTCTTATGGCTTGATGGTGTGGAACAAAAATATATTGAAGAAGTCGGTTCGATGAACATTTTCTTCAAAATTGACGGTGAAGTTGTCACCCCGATGTTAAACGGAAGTATACTCAGCGGTATTACCCGTATGTCCACCATTGAACTGTTGAAAAAGTGGGGAATTCCCGTTTCTGAACGTAAAATTTCCATCCAGGAAGTATATGATGCTTACCAAACGGGAAAACTGGAAGAGTGTTTCGGCACCGGCACGGCAGCAATCATTTCTCCTGTTGGAGAACTTCGGTGGGATGAACATGTTATGACCATCAACAACAACCAAATCGGTGAAATTACCCAGAGAATTTTTGATACCATCACCGGCATCCAAACGGGTACGATTGACGACGAAATGAATTGGGTCATTAAGGTTGACTAGCAATTATATTTTATAGCTTACATAAGAAAAGGGCGGCAGAATTGTCGCCCTTCTTAATTTATAATATCTCTTATATTTTTATTAAGAAAGGATGTTCGCTATGAAACGCGGCAGCGGTATTCTCATGCACATTTCCTCCCTTCCCGGCCCCTATGGGATCGGTACATTGGGTAAAAACGCATACCAGTTTGTAGACTTTCTGGAAAAATCCGGCCAAAGTTACTGGCAGATTCTCCCTCTGGGGCCAACTACTTACGGAGACTCCCCCTATCAATCCTTTTCCACCTTTGCCGGAAATCCATACTTTATTGATTTTGATCTTCTTATAGATGAAGGCATTCTCTCCAAAAACGATTGTACCTTTTTTCCCTGGGATGAAAATCCTGAATTCATCAACTATTCTCTTCAATTTAACAATCGTTTTAAGGTCCTCCGTATTGCATATCAACAGGATAAAGATAACCATAAACATGAAATAATAAATTTCAGAAATCAAAACGCCAATTGGATAGAAGATTATGCCTTATATATGGCATTAAAATATGAAAATGACATGAAATCCTATCAATTATGGGAACCGTCGCTCAAAACCAAAGAACCGGAAGCAATTGCAAAAGCCTGTATTCGTCTCCAAG
This sequence comes from uncultured Clostridia bacterium, assembly GCA_910580105.1. Lineage (GTDB taxonomy): Bacteria > Bacillota > Clostridia > Monoglobales > Monoglobaceae > CAJTWN01. The sequence continues at coordinate 36,943 of CAJTWN010000008.1, forward strand.
ACGAAATCGATTTCTGGGTCTATATCCAATTTCTCTTTTTTAAGCAGTGGAATGCACTGAAAAAATATGCCAACCAAAAGGGAATCCAAATTATCGGCGACCTGCCCATTTACGTTGCAGAAGACAGTGCAGACGCTTGGGCTTGTCACGAAATTTTACAGCTTAATGAAAATCGCACACCTATTGCAGTGGCTGGCTGCCCACCTGACTATTTTGCCGAAAAAGGCCAGCTTTGGGGAAACCCACTTTATGATTGGAAAAAGCTGAAGGAAACAGGATATAGATGGTGGATTCAGCGAATACGTGCCGCCCTTTCCATGGTGGATATTCTGCGTATCGATCATTTCAGAGCATTTGATTCATATTACGCCATTCCCTATGGCCGAAAAGACGCGGTCATTGGAAAATGGGAACCAGGACCAGGAAAAGATTTTTTTGATACGCTAGCTAAATCTTTTGGGAGAAAACCAAATATTATTGCAGAAGACTTGGGTGATTTAACCGACTCCGTACGAGAACTTCTGCAATACACCAACTTTCCAGGCATGAAGGTTCTGCAGTTTGCCTTTCAACCGGGAGAAGACAACGACTATCTTCCCCATAATTGCCCCCACAACAGCGTCACATATATCGGAACGCATGATAATGATACTCTGCGGGGTTGGATGGAAACCCAGCCTGAGGAAATTGCTTCTTTTGTAAAAGACTATATGCGCCTGGATAACACAGAGGGCTATCACATCGGATTTATCAAAGGATTGATGGCCACCCCTTCGGATACGATTATTCTGACCATTCAGGATTTATTATACCTTGGAACGAATGCACGAATGAATACGCCGTCCACTATAGGATGTAATTGGCAGTGGCGTCTTCCGGACATCCGGCTCTTGTCCGGGACATTGGCTGAAACATTGCATAAAATCACCAAAACCTATCTTCGCTGAACTGTGAATTTTTTCTTGCTTATTTCTATTCAAAATGCTATAATAGTAAAAGTTATCCGCAAAATCAGACAAAACCGAAAGGAGCGTTTCTTATGGCAAAAGAACTTCCAAAAACATATGACCCGAAGCAGGTCGAACAAAAAATTTATGATACCTGGGTTGAAAAAGGTTATTTTCATGCTGAGGTTGACCATGATAAAAAACCATTCACCATCGTCATTCCTCCGCCAAATGTCACCGGCCAATTGCATATGGGGCACGCATTGGATGAAACCTTTCAGGATATTTTAATCCGTACAAAACGGATGCAGGGCTATAATGCTCTTTGGATTCCGGGAACCGACCACGCCGGTATCGCCACGCAAATTAAGGTGGAAGAAGATATTCGCGTTAATGAAGGTCTTACCCGTTATGATCTTGGCCGTGAAGAATTTTTGAATCGGGTCTGGGCTTGGAAAGAAAAATTCGGCGACCGTATCATTAATCAGTTAAAAAAAATCGGTTGTTCCTGCGACTGGGACAGGGAACGGTTTACCATGGATGAAGGCTGTTCAAAAGCAGTAAAAGAAGTTTTTGTCAATCTTTACAACAAAGGCCTCATTTACCAGGGGTCCCGTATCATCAACTGGTGTCCGCACTGTATCACCGCACTCTCTGATGCGGAGGTTGAACACGAGGAACAGGCCGGACACTTCTGGCACATCAAATATCCAATCAAAGACGATGACGGTTACGTAATCATAGCCACCACCCGTCCGGAAACTCTTCTCGGCGATACTGCTGTTGCCGTCAATCCGGAAGATGAACGCTATCAGGATTTGATTGGCAAGACATTGATTCTTCCCCTGGTTAATCGAGAAATCCCTGTAATCGCAGACGCGTATGTTGACAAAGAATTTGGTACCGGCTGTGTAAAAATTACACCTGCCCATGACCCCAACGACTTCGAGGTCGGACAACGCCATCATCTGGAACAAATCCGCATAATGAATGATGATGCGACCATCAACAGTTATGGCGGCAAATATGAAGGAATGGATCGCTATGAAGCAAGAAAGGCAATCGTAAAGGATCTGGAAGACCTTGGCCTCCTTGTCAAAGTTGAAGATCATAGCCATAACGTTGGCCAATGTTACCGCTGCGGTACAACTGTAGAGCCTATCACTTCTAAGCAATGGTTTGTAAAGATGAAACCTTTGGCACAGCCAGCCATTGATGCTGTAAAAAACGGCGATACAAATTTTGTTCCTGAACACTTTGAAAAAGTATATTTCCACTGGCTGGAAAATATCCGCGACTGGTGTATTTCCCGTCAGCTGTGGTGGGGACACCAGATACCAGCCTTTTACTGTGATGACTGCGGTGAAATGGTTGTAACCAAGGAAGATTCTCCTGTATGTTCCAAATGCGGCAAACCAATGCGGCAAGACCCAGACACACTGGACACCTGGTTCAGTTCTGCTCTCTGGCCTTTTTCAACCTTGGGATGGCCGGACAAAACACCGGAACTTGCATATTTCTATCCGACCAGCACATTAGTCACCGGATATGACATCATCCCCTTCTGGGTTATGCGAATGATGTTCTCCGGCCTGGAACATACCGGTCAGGTTCCCTTCCGCGATGTGTACATCCATGGTCTTGTCCGTGACAGTCAGGGCAGAAAGATGAGCAAATCCCTGGGCAATGGTATTGACCCTCTTGAAATTATAGACCAATACGGTGCAGATGCTCTGCGCTTTACCCTTGCAACCGGTAATTCACCGGGCAACGATATGCGCTTTTATATTGAACGTGTAGAAGCGAGCCGGAACTTTGCAAACAAAATTTGGAATGCTTCCCGTTTTGTTCTTATGAACCTGAATATAACAGATTATGTGATTCCAGACAAAAATGCGCTTTGCCTGGAGGATCAATGGATCCTTTCCGAATATAATACACTTGTCAAAGAAGTGACTGAAAACTTGGATAAGTACGAGCTTGGAATTGCCGTTTCCAAACTCTATGACTTCATTTGGGATAAATTCTGTGACTGGTATATCGAACTTGTAAAACCTCGTTTCTTTGAAGAAGGAGAAAGTAATGTTACTGCACAGCAGGTTTTGGTCTATGTTCTTTCCAATACGCTGAAACTTCTGCATCCCTTTATGCCTTTTATTACCGAAGAGATTTGGCAGGCTCTGCCTCACGACGGCGAGAGCATAATGATTTCTGATTTCCCGGTCTATAATGACTGCTGGAAAAACACAAAAGCTGAACAGGATATGCAGCTTATTATGGGAGCGATTAAGGGCGTACGAAACATTCGCAGTGAAATGAATGTACCGCCCTCTAAAAAATCAAAACTTTTTATCATTACTGATGAAAAAGAAATTTTCCTTCAGGGAGAAAAATTCTATCAAAAATTAGCTTCCGCTTCTGATGTTGCATTTTGCGGCAATGCTTCTGAAGCACCGGAAAACAGCGTTTCTGTCGTTGTTGAAGGCGCCGAAATACGGATGCCCCTTGATGAACTGGTTGACCGAGAAAAAGAAATCATCCGTTTGGAAAAGGAACAAAAACGTTTAGAAGGTGAAATCAAACGCGTTGAAGGCAAATTAAACAACAAAGGATTCACAGAAAAAGCTCCCGCCCATGTGGTTGAAGAAGAACGCAAAAAAGGTGAAAGCTATCAGGAGATGTTGGAAAAAGTAATTGAAAGCCTTGCAAAATTAAAATAAGCACATAATATTCTCCCATAAAAATTGAATTTAACGCCAAAAATAAAAGAAAGAGATGAACATTTTGTTTGTATCTCTTTCTTTTTTATTATCTTATTTTTCTTCTATTTTAATGTAACACGTTCAAGAGCATATTGGCCGTCATATAAATATTCCTCTGTATTTATGGTAAAATAAACGGGAAAGGAAGTTGATGGTATTATGAAAAAACATTTGACAAAAAACATGTTGACAGAATTCAGACAGCATCTAATTGATGATGAAAAATCCTCTGCCACACTGGAAAAATATATGCGGGATTTAAAAACATTTTATTTGTGGCTAAACAACAGAAAATTGGAAAAAAGTATCGTGATTGCATACAAAGAATATCTGATTAATAATTATCAAACCACAAGTGTAAATTCTATGCTTTCTTCGTTAAATAGTTTTTTCGTTTTCAATGGTTGGTATGCGTTGAAAGTAAAAACAATAAAGACACAAAAACAACTGTTCATCCCGTCCGAGAAAGAACTAACAAAAAATGAATATGAAAGACTATTAAGAACCGCATACAATAAAAAGAATAAACGCTTATATTATATCATGCAAACTATTTGCGCCAGCGGGATACGAATATCTGAACTGCAGTTTATTACGGTTGAAGCGGTAAAAAGCAAAAAAGCCGAAGTAAGATGCAAAGGAAAAAACCGAACCATTATCCTGCCTGACAGTTTATGTAAAATCCTGAATAATTATATAAAAGAAAGACATATAAAAAACGGCTGTATTTTCATAACAAAAAATGGAACGCCTATCAATCGTTCAAACATATGGACAGACATGAAAAAATTATGCGATGAGGCCCAGGTTTCCCATTCCAAAGTTTTTCCTCATAATCTCCGCCATTTATTTGCTCGCACTTTTTATTCCCAGCAAAAAGATATTGTCCGCCTGGCTGATATACTTGGCCATTCAAATATGAATACCACACGAATTTATACCATTGAAAGCGGAGACATACACAGACAGATTCTTCAAAAGCTTGACCTTGTTTGTCCGTATATATAAAAAAACAACATAATTTGTATTATGTCGTTGAATAAACTTTTAAAATACATATGAATTTTTTTTATTATAGCATCCGAATTATTTTTTGTCAATAAATTCTGGAATTTTCACATATAGGCTTCCTGTTTTCAGACCAAAGGCAAAAATATACTATGCCATGGTTTAATTCGTGTGAAAAAATGATACAAACTTGTGTTTTTAAGCCACAACTATCATTGCCTTAGTACATAATACAAATTATGTTGTTAATTAAAAGTAACTTTGAAAGTACAACTCAAATTGGTTACAATCCAATATTTAAAACTTATGATTGAAAGAGGCGAATAACATTGGATGATTTGTTTGAAAAAATGAAACAGTATGCAAATTGTAAGTATATATCAGATTTAAAATTTGGAGATGCAAACAAAACAGCAAAAAAAATGCTGAAAGAAATAGATGTGACTGAATACTCTTTATCCACTCTAAATGATGTTGCTGAGTATTTATTCGAAAACAAACAAACTTTTCATAATATTCAACAGGCAAGCATATTTTTCAAAACATACAAATAAAAAATACTGTGTTACTTTATCAGGTATCCCCCCTCCTTTCAGACTTATCTGATAACGTCTTTCGATACAGACAGCCATTCATATGCGGCTGTCTTTTTTATTAAAAAATTTTCTCTTTTTTTGAATTAATAAGAAACGCAATGATTGCTTGGTTTTATTTTATTAACATATTTCACTAACTTTTAATTTCCCAGACTTGACATAGAGGCTTACAATTGATACCATAGCTAGAAAAGGAGATGATTTCTTGAATCCATTAAAATCCTGCCTGGGCGGAAAATTACTTAAACCGGAAAAAGATGAAGTTACAGGCGTTATATCTTACAAATTATACAATCCCGATAATCGAATACAGCAAAACTTTTATTTCACATCTGTAAGCATGTCTTCAGATGATAGATTCCTTATCTATATCTCCTCAACACCTGACGACAAGAAACAAAATCTTTGGATTGCAGACTTTCAATTAGAAGAAACAAGACCTCTGACAACAAAAGGATTTGATGTCGAGTCCTGTGTTTTGGATGAAAAAAGGGGCAAGGTATGGTACGCAAGAGACGGCGTATGTTATGGCGTAAACATCGAAGACAAGACCGTTGGCCGGGAGGAAAAGCTGTTTGAATTCCCTGCTGAAATTTCAAATGGCCGACCTGTAAAAACCTTCAGCAACCATCTTTCTTTTAACGGAGAAAACAATCGGGTCGCATACAGCGGAAATGTAGGAAAATACTGGTATGTGGGCTATTATGACCTTGAAACAAAGCAGCACACAATTTTTCACAAATCCATCGGAAAAGCAACACATGTACAATATGCACCTGACAACAGCAACAGAATTTTATTTTGTCACGACTGGTGGCAATCCGAAGAAACCGGCGAAAAACATACCTGGGATCACCGTCTTTGGCTGTATGATGATAGCCTGAAAGAGGTAAATCCCATCTACTATCATGAGCATGAAATGGATGTTTCCCACACACCTTTTCATGAATTTTGGAAAAAGGACGGCGCCTGTATCTATTTATGTGATATTCCGCACGGCGTTGTAAAGCATAACCCGGCAGAACCTGACAAATATGAACTGGTATGGGAAGGACGACATGCACATGCGCACTGTGATTCCACCGGAACGCACTTTGTTTCAGATATAAATACCTATGCGTGGGTAGACGGTACACTCAGCAGTATAGCATATTTTAATAAAGAAACCGGAAAAGAAGGATATATTTCTCTTACCGTCCCACCGGCAATGAAATTTCCCAATAAAGATGGACGTCATTATCACCCGCATCCGCATCCGACCTTCTCTCCCTCCGACAGATGGATTATATATGGAAATACCAAACATTCACAGATGAATCTAAGCATTGTTGACTGTGAAGACATTTTTTAATTAACCGGTATAGTTTATGGTAGCTCATATGCCATAAAATGCCGCACGGATGTATATCGTACGGCATTAATTTATCTTATATCAATTTTACATCTTCGTACACAGAAGTAATATCAAACAGCATTTTTCTGTTATAGTCTGCCATATAACAAATCCCATCCGCATATTCAAACCGGATTTTCTGCGGATCATTTTCAATCTGAAACACTTTTCGAAAATATTCATTCCGCAAAAGAGTTGTCACCCTTTTCTGAAACCCCTCCGGACGAACCGGTCTTGAAAATGCCGGCATTGGCCAATTTTGATTATGTAAAAGGAAATCTTCTACCAATGCCTTCCAAATATGGTCGCCATATTTCTCATAAAGGATCGTATACCAATTCTGTCGTTTTACCTTCCCCATACGAGTCTGTTCCTTATAAAGAGCGCCCAGTTCTTCAAATTTTTCAAATGCCTTTTCTTCTGTCAAAACTGCAATTGTCCTTGCAAAAATCCCACTGTTATAAAAAAGCTCCACTGCTTCTTCTATTTCTTTCAGATGTAATATTTCCTGATAAGAAAGCCATTGGGTTGCAATTACCTCATAAGGTGGAAAATCAACAGCTGTAATCCCTTTAAATTCTTCAATCGGCGTACCGCTGAGCACCTTCAGAAAACCGAGCTGTAACATTTGTGGCCGCAACGCGTAGACATCATTAAAAGATTTACGAAAAGACTGCATATCCTCAAAGGGAAGTCCGGCAATCAAGTCCAGATGGATGTGCATATTGCCGGCCTCCACCAGTCTGCGGATATTTCGTTCAGCCCGCTCCGCATTCCAGCCGCGGCCAACCGACTCCAATGTTTTGGAATTTGTACTTTGCACTCCAATTTCCAGCTGGAACATTCCTTTGGGCGCAGAGGACAACAAGAGGATAAATTCATCTGTCAAAATCTGCGGTTCAACTTCCATATGAACACAGGTCTTTTTACTGTGGGCAAGTATAAAACGCACAATTTCTTCCGCACGTTTTGCATTACAGTTGAATGTCCGGTCAACCAATTTTATAAGCGGTACTTCCATTTCAAAAAAAGTAAGCAGACCCTGCTTTACATATTCCAGCGGAAAAAAGCGCACCTTATGTTCCGCCGCCGAAAGACAATAAGCACAATTGAACGGACATCCCCTGGAAGTTTCAAAATAAATCAGCTTATTTTTCAGGCTTTCTATATCCTCCCGGGTATAGGGAAACACCACCGTGTCAAGTTCCATCGGCGGCCGCGGAACAAACTTTCCATTTTGGGTCACAACCCCGGGAATCCCTTCCAGGCACTTTCCTTCCTGCACTGCCTTTAACAATTCTCCCAGGGTGATCTCCCCCTCTCCATGGAGGATACAGGTAATAAAATCATATTGTAAAAGCAATTTTTCAGCATTATACCCAGCTTCCGGACCGCCAAGTACAATATGGACATGAGGCAGCGCACACTTTACCATCTGCGCCAATTTCAATGTCATTTCTATATTCCAGATATAGCAGGAAAAGCAATAAACCTGCGCATTTCTTTCGCACAATTCCGCATACATATCGCCCAACCGGTCATTGATGCTGAATTCAGCAAGTTCTATATCAAACTGAGAATTATATGCCTTTAAATATCGGATTGCAAGAGAGGAATGGCTGTATCTTGCATTGATTGCCGTTAACACTGTCTTCATTTGTTTTTCTTGCGGGGAAGTTTATGTTCACTTCCATCAACCTCCACAATCCGGACATTTTCCAGCTGAGAACGCAGACTGCTCCGAAACGCTGCAATATATTCTGCCCGCAGTTCTGCCCGTTCCTTTTCTTCTTCGGGCGTCAGTCCCTCTCCTTTTGCTTTTTTTGCCAAAGCATTGATACGGTCTATTTTATTTTGTTCCATTCTTCTTCTCCTTTACTTCTTCAAATCCATATTATACATTATACCGTGTTTTACTTTAATTGTAAAGAAAGGAATATTGATTCTGTTCTGCACACGCTCAATTCAAAATAACATTAAAAACAGGTACCTGTAAAAAGTACCTGTTCATAAATAATTATAATCAAATAAATTTATGATTCGTTGCCGCAACTCTTTATTCTTCAAAGCCATTCGGGTGACTTTTGTGCCATTCCCAAGCAGAACGAATAATCGTTGCCAAGTCATGATACTGTGGCTTCCAGCCCAGTTCTTTTTTCGCTTTATCCGAAGACGCAACCAATACTGCCGGATCACCTGCACGGCGCGGTGCAATTTTTGCAGGAATATCAATTCCGGTCACTTTACGGGCCAGTTCCACAACCTCTTTTACCGAAAATCCATTGCCGTTTCCAAGATTATAGACAGCACTTTTCCCATCTTTACGCATCTTTTCCAATGCAAGCACATGGGCATCCGCAAGGTCAGTAACATGGATATAGTCACGAATACAAGTGCCATCCGGTGTCGGATAATCATCGCCAAAAATCTGTACACATTCCCGTTGTCCAAGTGCCGCCTGCAAAACAATTGGAATTAAGTGACTTTCCGGCTGATGGTCTTCTCCTATTTTACCGCTCATATGTGCTCCGGCAGCATTAAAATACCGAAGCGCCGTATATTTTATCCCATAGGCATTGGCAAACCATTTCAGCGCCTTTTCCACCGATAGTTTCGTTTCACCATAGGGATTGGTCGGCTCGGTAGGATCGGTTTCCATAATCGGAATATTTCTCGGTTCACCATAAGTAGCCGCGGTAGAGGAAAAGACAATCTTATCCACACCATATTCCTGCATTTTTGTAATCAGGCATAAAGTCGAAACCACATTGTTATTGTAATACATCAAAGGTTCCGTTACACTTTCACCCACCTGAGAATCAGCCGCAAACTGGATCACGGATTCAATCTCATTTTCCTGAAAAACCCGATCCATAAACTCGTTGTCTCTAAGATCTCCAATCATCAGCTTGCCGCCAAGCACTGCATCCTTATGTCCTTTTTGCAGATTGTCAACAACAACAACCTCCTCGCCTCTGTCCAACAATTCTGCCACCGTATGACTTCCTATATATCCTGCACCACCGCAAACCAAAACTGCCATGATGATACCTCCTTTACGATTTCTATAAACAGTCTACACCATTCGATAAGCTGCGTCAATAAGAATTTTTCACCTTTTTCATCCCAAAATTTTCACATCTCTTCCTATCTATCTTATGTAAAAAAGGAAGTGTGCAATGCACACCTCCTATGATATTAATTTTCGTCTTCAACAATACGGCGCAGGTTAATTCTGCCTTTATCATCAATTTCGATGACCTCCACCTTTACAGTATCGCCTTCTTTAACCACATCTGTAACCTTTTCCACTCTTCCCTTTGCCAGCTTTGAAATATGAATCAAGCCGTCCTTACCGGGAAGAATTTCAACAAATGCACCAAAATCCATAATTCTGACAACTTTGCCAACATAAATTTCACCGGCTTCCGGCTCTTTTACAATTGCCTGAATCATTTCATATGCCTTTTCGCCCATTGCCGTATCAACTGCGGCAATAAATACGCGCCCATCCTCTTCAATATCAATTTTCGCGCCGGTTTCTGCTATAATTCCCTGAATAACTTTTCCACCGCTGCCAATTACATCTCTGATTTTATCTACCGGAATCGTCATATTGATGATCTTTGGCGCATAAGGGGAAATACTCTCTCTCGGTTCAGGAATTGCCTTAAGCATAACCTCATCCAGAATGTAATATCTTGCATTTTTGGTTTGTTCCAGCGCCGTTTTGATGATAGCCGGTGTTAAACCGTCCACCTTTAAATCCATCTGGATTGCCGTTATTCCCTTCTTGGTACCACCGACTTTAAAGTCCATGTCCCCAAAAAAGTCTTCCAGTCCTTGAATATCCACCATGGTCATAAAGTTATCATCATCCTCAGGATCGGTAATAAGACCAACCGAAATACCTGCAACTGGTGCTTTAATTGGAACACCAGCATCCATGAGCGCAAGGGTACTGCCGCAGATACTTGCCTGAGAGGTTGAACCATTCGAACTTAATACCTCCGATACAAGGCGGATAGCATACGGGAATTCATCCTCACTGGGAAGAACCGGAACCAATGCACGTTCTGCCAATGCACCGTGACCAATTTCACGTCTGCCCGGACCTCTGGACGGACGGGTTTCACCAACACTGTAAGACGGGAAATTATAATGATGTAAATATCTTCTGTATTCTTCATTATCAAGTCCGTCAATAATTTTTGCATCGCCCAAAGGACCAAGCGTTGCAACTGTCAAAACCTGTGTCTGCCCTCTGGTAAAGAGACCGCTTCCGTGTGCTCTCGGAAGAAGTCCTACTTCAGAAGCAAGGGGACGAAGTTCCAGAATACCACGGCCGTCCACCCTCTTTTTATCATACATCAGCCAGTTGCGGACAACCGTCTTCTGCAATTTATACAAGGCTTCATCAATCTGTTCTTTATATTCTTCCTGCGGATATTTCTCTTCAAAGTGGTTATAGACATCCTCATAAACCACCAAAAGACGTGCATCGCGCACAGTTTTGTCATCGGTATCCAGAGCTTCTTTCACCTGCTCTTCCGCATATGCACGAAGGTCAGCAAACAGCGCTTCATCGACAACCACATGCTCATATTCGAACTTTGGTTTTCCGATTTCATCCTGGATAATTTTGATAAATGCACAGAGTTTTTTAATCTCTTCATGTGCAAACATAATTGCCTCAAACATTTTATCTTCCGGCACTTCATTTGCTCCGGCTTCTATCATAACAACCTTTTTCTCACTGCCGGCAACGGTCAGATTAAGATCGCTCTTCTCGCGCTGTTCTTCGGTTGGGTTGATCACCAGCTCTCCGTCAATCATGCCAACATAAACTGCTGCAATCGGGCCGTTAAAGGGAATATCCGAAACAGATACGGCCACAGAAGATCCAATCATTGCACAGAATTCCGGTGCGTTGTCCTGCTCAACCGACAAAACAGTAGAAACAATGGACACGTCATTTCTGAGATCTTTTGGGAACAGAGGACGCATGGGACGGTCGATTACGCGAGCAGTCAGGATCGCGTTTTCTGAAGGACGTCCCTCTCTTCTGGTAAAACCGCCGGGAATTTTCCCTACCGCATACATTCTCTCTTCATAATCAATACTAAGCGGGAAAAAGTCAATCCCTTCCCGTGGTTTATCTGACGCTGTCGCCGTTGTCACAACAACGGTATCACCATAGCGAACCAAAACGGCCCCATTGGCAAGACCTGCAACCTTACCAAACTCAAATGACAGCTTTCTGCCCGCAACTTCTGTCTCATAAATTTTTGACATATTTTTATCCTCCTTATTATTTTATAAAGGGCGGGCTTAGCACTTAAAAAGAGGTATCATCAAAATACATCTTTTTAACTGCTAAAATCCATACCCTTTATTTGCGAATAGTACAAAGGGCAACCTATAAAAACACATAGGCTGCCCACATTTTTTAGTGTCTCAAACCGATCTTCTCAACGATTGCACGATACCGGTTAATATCCTTTTTCGCGAGATAGTTAAGAAAATTACGTCTTACACCGACCATTTTAAGAAGACCTCTTCTGGAGTGATGGTCTTTCTTATGGGTTTTAAGATGTTCGTTCAGATGATCAATTCTGTAAGAAAGAAGTGCAATCTGTACTTCCGGAGAACCTGTATCTCCTTCGTGTGTTGCATACTTCGCAATGATCTCCTGCTTAATGTCCTTATCCATATCTTTCACCTCCATAACATATTACCCCCATACAGCTTGGTAGTAGGCGGTGAATCCTCAGCCCCACAACCTAAGCCATAGGTTGCCAACGGATATATTATCACAAATCCTATAAAGTGTCAAGGAAAAAATTCCAGGCCGCTGCCGAAAAATTTTGTAAAATCTTCTCTGAAGCATACCTTTATACTTTTTTAAAACAACCAGAAGAAGCAAAACTTTGCCGCCTGCTTCCGTCCTATCTGTCTTATTATAAAATACCCAACAATCTGTTTTTTACACATACAACGTAAACCACATCATAAAAATTCATAGATAGGTTGCAGAAGTCCACACAATGTGCTATACTGGATTTACTTAAGAAAGGAGGGATATAATGTTAAACCAAAAAAGAAGCAGAATATATAAAATCTGGGCGCTTATTACTGCAATCATCTTCTTTGCCGGCGGAATTATACTGGGTTTTGTATTCAAAACAACAGAATACACAGGCAGCGGTCTGTTTAGCACCCCAATGGCAGAACAGCATTTTAACTGGTCGCTGATGTTTATACTCTGGTTTAGCGCCATTTTACCGGTGTTGTCCCTATACGCAATCTATATCCACCTGGACAATCAGGAACAAATGCTTGTTTATTTAAAATCCATTTGCCCGGCAGAAATACCAACGGCCGCATATCATCCTGCCAGCAAGCACATTTCCACACAGCAGGCACCGTCCAATACCGTTTGGCAGTGTAAAATCTGCGGAACAGAAAATACTGCGGATTCAACTGTATGCAGTAAGTGCGGCTGGAGTGCGCAACCGGAAAAATAATGTAAATACTACTATTATCCAAATAGAAAAGGACTGCTGCCACGCGGTCTTTTTCTATTTGGATAACACAGTTTATATAAATACCGTTAATCTTCGCGCCTGATTCTCTATACATTCATATTTCACTGCTCTATATGCACAGAAATATAATTATTCACTTCATTAGCTTTTACCATATAGACATAACGAAAATCTTTCTCCAATCGTACGCACATTTCATCTATTTCCAGTATCTCCTTTTTGTAACGTCTGTACTGTACACAAAACAAAAGGATGCTCACTCCGCTCAAAAATAAAAACACTGCACTGACATACCATGGCAACCTATAAAAACTAATTCCTGCACCCAATACCGCAAAAATACTTCCCAATACAATATACCGCACCTGATATATTTTCATTTTTTCAATACAGGCACAAATTTTGTTTACACGTCTGCCGCATTTAAACACTATATCTCTGTATTCATACAGTAATTTTCTGAATTCTTGCATCTCTTTCTGATTTTCTATATCAAATTTCTCATTATTTTTTAAATGTTGAAACGCCGTATTATATATCAATTGATTATATTGATGATATTGTTCGGTAAAATCAATCATATATTTATCTTTTGCATCTTCTATGTTTTTTATATTTCTTAAATACCATGAAAACTTATTCATATTCCTCCCTCCTTTATATAATTTTATCATGTCGTGTTAAGATTGTCAATATTTATATGCAATTATTGATAATTTTAATTCAATTGCTGTATATTAAAATATACACAGAGGTGATCATATGAATAGATTTTACAATCGTCTGCGGGAACTTAGAGAACGCGAAAGCATCAGTCAAAATGCACTTGCAAACACGCTTGGAATTACACGTGCTTCAGTAAATGCCTGGGAGATGGGTCTGAGCGCACCAAATGCACAATCACTTGTTATGCTTGCAAAATATTTTAAAGTATCTATTGACTATCTGCTTGGTTTAGATAACAGCGAATACATTGACATAAGCGCACTTAATTCCACAGAAAAAGAACTTGTTTGTTCCATGATAAGATATTTGTCATCACTAAAAGAAAATTAAAATAATATCATCAATCACCAGACACCAATAGCCGCATTGAACCTCCCTTTGCTTAAAATTATAATAAGATAAATAAGTCCGGCATTTTTGCCGGACTTATCTTATTGTAAAACGAAAACCACCGTCCGTTCCGATAGGTTTAAAAAGATTTCGCTATGCTAAATGCCCTATTATCCAAGCAAAGTGCGGAATCAAATTATATGGTATTTGGAAGCATATTTAATTTTAATGTGGAATAAACAGAAGAAACCATTTCAATAGCACATAGGGCAAGCTTTTGAAATAAAAGTAATCCCATCTGCCTATAGGCTCGGCTGGTAAAAAACCATAAGAGAACAATACAAGCCGGCGGTCATAATTGCCAATTTTTAAAAATCTTTATTGTTATAAATATGTACGGACCACAAATATCCCAATATCTGAACCAGAATACCGCCCGCTAAAGCAAATATCCCCATCATCTGCGACCAATCCACCGCAGGCATAAAAGATAAAAGGAGTGGCAAGGTCCCAGCACCAGCGCCTATAAGAAAAACCATAATAATCATCAAAATTACCCGGGCTTTTGTTGCATCAAACTTATAGCATATCAATATACTGACCGAAGTAAATAGAGAAGCAATAAAAAAGGAAACGGCAACCAAGGTAAAATCAATCCCAGCTGTCAGGTGCAAAACCGGTACGAAACGTTCTACTGCCATAAAGATTCCGAAAACAAGAAGAACCGCAGCAAACCCTAAATTCGAGAGAATAAATTTAGAGCAAATAACTGCCGACCGTTTCACCGGCAGAACTCCAATTAACATATTCGCACGAAACTTTTCATCATTTTGTAAAATACTGCCCGTCACAAGATAAGATACAAAAATTGCAATGGTCATAAAACCGCCGCTGTTTCCGAAACTTGTACTAAAAACAAAGGAAAAAATAATAATATAGGCAAACCACCAAACAAATAGTTTTTTATTGGACATAAAATCCTTATATATCATTTTAAAGGTCATCGTTTTCTTCCCTCCTGATAAAGTATTTCATAATTTCTTCCACATTAGGACGCTCGGTAACAAAATCATTAAACATTGGTTTATCCGATTTAGCAATCAATCCACTCACACCAAAACGGCCTTTTTCCATACCGATTAATTTTTGTGCCTGTGCCGAAGTTGCCTCCCCGCCCTTGGCCAGCAAATATTCATCCAGCAGTGTGTCCCTCGCCTGCTGCATCAGAATCCTTCCGTCTTCCATTACTACAATATAATCTGCAATTTTATCAAGATCTGAGGTAATATGTGTAGATAATAAAATGGTTTTTGTTTCATCCTGCATTATGTTTGCAAACAAAGACAAAATTTCATCACGTACCATTGGATCCAATCCCGCCGTCGGTTCATCTAATATAAACAAATCCGCCTGATGGGACAAAGCCGCCGCCAAATCCAACTTTACCCGCATTCCTTTTGACAACTCAGACACTTTTTTCTTTTCATCTATCCCAAAGGTTTGTAAATATTTTTGATATGTATCCGTATCCCAGTAACGATAGAGTTTTCCCAGCATCTTACCCACATCCCGAATACGCATATCGCCTGCATAACCATCCGGATCAAGCACAACACCTATCTTCTGCTTAATTTCAGCTCCCTGCTCTTGCATGGATTCCCCCATGACAGAAATTTCACCGTCATATCGAATCATTGAAAGTATCGCCTTCATCAGCGTTGTCTTTCCTGCGCCATTCCTCCCAACAATTCCCGTTACATATCCCCGCGGAATTTCTAACTGCAAATTTTCCAGTGAAAAATTGTTATATACTTTTGTTAGATTTTTTATTGAAACTGCTGTGATCATATCTCTCATCTTTCTTCCTCCTGATAACATGAAGTTAAAAGTGCTTGCACTTCCTCCTTCTTTACACCCATTAATTTTGCCAGCCGAACCGCCTCCTGCAAATGTTCCAGAACCTCCTTCTGTCTTGACTGCTCAGCAAAGCCTTTACTCACTGCCGCCACATAAGAACCTTTCCCTGCCCGACTGAAGATAAATCCTTCTTTCTCCAATTCTTCATAAGCCCTTTTGGTTGTTATCACACTGATTTTAAGCGCTGCGGCCAAACCGCGTATGGAAGGAAGCCCTTCCCCCTCCCGTAATTCTCCGCTTAACACCGCTGCCTTTATTTGATTTACAATTTGTAAATAAATCGGGGCTTCTATTGTATTGGATATTACAATATGCACGTATACACCGCCTTTCTCAACTGTATATATCGTATATTAACAGTATATACGATATATACAGTTTTGTCAAGCAAAAAAATAAACTCCGCAAAATACGGAGTTTAAAAAAATATTCTTTTTTCTAAGCCTTACGCTTCAACACTGATAACTTCTTTCCCCTTATAAGTACCGCATGCTCTGCAAACTCTGTGCGGCATCTTGAGTTCACCACACTGTGGGCAAGCAACCATACCAGGAACAGAGAGTTTCCAGTTTGCTCTTCTTTTATCTCTTCTTGCTTTGGAAGTTTTTCTCTTTGGAACTGCCATTTTCTACACCTCTTTCCATCCAAAATGAATACTATTGGGCAAAGCCCGAACAAAGATTTCTCTTTGCATATTCTACCATTTTATTCGTCTTTTAAAAGACTGTCCAAGACTTCAAACCGAGGGTCAACCGGCCGTGCATCGCATGAACACACCCCATGGTTCAAATTCATTCCACACATAGGACACAATCCTTTGCATTCTTCCCTGCATAAATGCTTTGTAGGAAGATTCATAAACAAATTGTGATAAACCAAATCAGACAAGTCAATCATACTTCCGCTGAGAGGAAGTATATCCGGATTTTCTTCTATCCCATCAGTAAATGCGTCCTCTTTTCGAAAACGTTCAGCTATTTCAAATTGTACCTCTTTTTCAAAAGGTTCCATGCATCGGTCACAAAAAAACCGGAGTTTTGCCTGACACTTGGCATCCAACGAAAGTGTTCCGCCAATATTGACAATTTGACCTTTCACCGAAACCGGATCTAAAACTTCAAATATGTCTTCTTTAAGCGGCTGTACTTCTACGCTTTCATTAAGCTCCATCCGCTTCCCGTCAAAGTTTAAAATCGGCAATATATTCAATTCCATTTTGTTCTCCTTTTTAAATGCAGAACATAAACAGACGGCAATTATTATACCTAATTCCCGCACATTTGTCAAGGATTTTATCTATTTTTTTCTACAAATTCAACTTTTCCTATTCTTATGCCTTGGCTGCAAGATAAGCGTTGATCTTTTCTATCAATACGTCCGGATCAACTCCGTGCACAAGCGCAGCCTGTTCAACACTTTCACCGCTGGCAGAAGGACAGCCCAAGCAGTGCATACCAATTTCAAAGAAAAATTCGGCTGTGCCCGGATCCAGCTGCAAAACATCCATTATAATCATATCTTTTGTTACTTGTTTCATAACAAACACTCCTTATCATCAAAATATACTTTGTTATTATACCCTGATTCCACAAAAAATGCAACCTTTATTTCACCGCTGCATTTCCAAGATCTGCTGCCGCATGATCATACAAAGTAAGTGCAGCTTCATATCCTTCTCTAAACGTATTCGCATTCTCTTTCAGTGACTGCACATTTCCCTTTTCTGCATCTGAAACAGAAGTTTCTACGTACGCACATACCTTACTAAGCGTGTACATTGCGTAGGCAAGATTTTTATGCAATTCTGCCTTCGGTTCCGGGACTATCATTTCTGCAATATTAATTTCCCTTTCCCAATGTTTCAAATCCTCATAAAATTCACGGTAATCTTCACACCATTCCCGCACGTCTTCTGCGTCCTGAAGTTCCCCTATCTCTTCGGCCAACTCCTTCATATCATCATGAACACCTTCTCCAATTTCACTGAGATAAGATTGGATATAGGTGTCATATTTCGCCGAGAGCTGTTGTTTTGCAGTTTCACTTTTAAAGTTTCCAGCACCGTCAAGCATATCTGAAAACGGAAGCTGTGCATCTGCAGGAACCGTAGCCACAGCAGTCGCCGCCGGCGCTTTTGATGTCTGCATATTGTTGCTTACTTCACAGCCTGTAAATATGGTCAACATTATCATTACAGAAACAGTAACTGCAATCCTTCTGGTTTTCATTCCGTCATACCTCCAATACTTTTTAACCGGTCTATTATTTCTGCAATTTATCCCTCATAAGATACCGGATACTTTTTATCATCAGAAAGCCGCCCGCTTCAAAACGGGATAATTTTCTAATTAAAAACACTTTTTCATCTCCATTTGTGTTCCGGCAAAGAATTCATACCCACTCTTTTTATCTCTTTCAACCTGTGCGATCAATTCATCAATACCCTGAAATTTCTGAATACCACGGATGAATTTTATAAACCGAACTGTAATTTCCTTTCCGTAAAGGTCGCCGGAAAAATCAAGAAGATGCGTTTCCACATTTTTTCTGTTCTTTTTCACCGTCGGCTTTTCCCCAATATTGGTTACAGAAGGATACCATGTCCCATCAATATTGGCCTGCGAAATATAGACTCCAAAACGGGGTACCAAACCGGAAGGTATCTCCATATTCGCCGTCGGAAAACCAAATTTATGTCCCTGTCCGTTTCCATGGATCACCTCGCCGGAAAGAGTAAAATACCGTCCGAGATATTTTGCTGCCCTGTCTACTTCACCCGCTAATAAAAGTTCACGGATATGCGTACTCGAAACCACCTCTTCAAACTGTACACATGGCTGCACATAAAGGGTTATATCGTGTTTTTCACACAAAGCTGCAAGCCTTTTTACATCCCCCTGCCCACCTTGGCCAAAATGATAATTAAATCCTACGGACAAAAACTTTGCATCCAACTTATTCAATAAATATTCCTGAAAAAAATCGACATATGATTTCTGCATATATGCTTCGGTAAAACGTTCTGCCAATACCACTTCAACACCTATTTCTTCAAGAATACGGCACTTCTCTTCAAAAGTATAAACCTGTTCTGTATTTTTATGAGAAACAACATTTGCAGGTAAATTTAAAAATAAAGAAACCACCGGAATCCGGCCGTTCTCTTTCGCATCCTGCACCGCCCTGCGAATAATCGCCGTATGCCCCACGTGCATCGCATCAAAGGTTCCCAGCGCTGCCGAAGTATTTTTAAGCTGCAATCCTTCCATGTCAAACCGGTTTTGCTCTGCATCCTGGATATAGACTTTCACAGCATACACCTCCTAACCGCTGATGCTCTGATAAAATGTCTTTAGTATCTTTAATTTTCCATCTTCCTCCTGGGAAATGGTCAGAAACCTGCCTTTCTCATCATATACCCGATAAATTTGCCCTTCACGAAGGCCGGCCACCGCCACACGGGTTCCATTACACATCTTCCCGGCTTTATGCGGCGTAAGAATAATTTTTTCGAATTCTTCAAAGACTTTATCAACGGAAACAAAAAAAGAAAAATCTCCGCTGCTTGTCAGCATTTCAATTTCATCCAAGGTATAAGCCTCTGAAAGAGAAAACCGTCCGGATTGTGTCCTGCACAAAGCGGACATATGGGCATAACATCCCAGTTTTTCCCCAATATCGTGACAAAGTGTCCGTATGTAGGTTCCTTTTGAACAATTGACCCGTATGGTAAATTTCTTTTCCGAAAGATTGATACACAGAATTTCTATATTATCTATCCGAATCTTCCGCGGTTTTCTCTCTATCTCTTTCCCTTCACGGGCAAGTTCGTAAAGCTTTTTTCCATCCACTTTAATCGCGGAATACATTGGCGGTATCTGTTCACTCTCACCAAGAAATGTCATCACCGTATGCCGAATATCTTCTTCTGATACCAATACATCCGCCGCTGCAATTACCTGTCCGGAAGCATCCTGGGTATCCGTTGCGCTTCCCAGCGTGACTTCTGCTTCATACTGCTTGTCCGCAGCTGTCAGCATATCTGCCGTCTTTGTCGCCCGTCCCACGCAAATCGGAAGAACACCACTTGCATCCGGGTCCAAAGTGCCGGTATGCCCTATCTTCTTTATGGACAATATTTTCCGCAGGCGATAGACCACATCATGCGAAGTCATTCCAACCGTCTTATAGACATTTATAATACCATCCATGCTGTCCTTCCTCCTCATTGCTATTGCATTTTACATCTGTTGTTGAATTTCCTGAAGCAACGCGTCCAAAACCTTTGGAAGTTCATTACTCTGCGGCGTATATCCGCTGGCCCGCATATGACCGCCGCCACCCAGCCGGTCAGCGATGACCGATACATCAATATTCTCTGTTGAACGCAGACTTACCTTCAGTGTCCCATCCTCTCTTCCACGGATATAAACACCAACCTGCACCCCTTCAACACTAATTGGCAGAGTAACGATTCCTACAGCAGCACTTTCCATTATCCCAGACTGCACAAAATCTTCCGCAGTCAGATAAAGCACTGCAACTTTACCGTCCAGATACAGCGAGAGCTTATCAATTGCCTTTTTCATCAATGAATAATAGGCAATTGACTTTGTATCAAACAAAACTTTGGTAATTTTTGTACAATCTGCTCCCCGCTCCATCAATTTTGCTGCAACAATATGCGTCTGCGGCGTTACACAAGAATATTTGAAGTTTCCGGTATCACTTACCAAACCGATATATAAATTATGTGCAATATCTTCACTCATCACAAGGTCCATTTCGGTATAAAGACCAAAAAGCAGTTCACAAGTTGAGGAAATATCCTGTACCACTGTCTCTTTTGCAAACGTCTTATGGGTGATATGATGGTCGATGGAAATTGTATTGGAAAATACTTCAAACACCTGCTGATAGCTTCCCAGACGAAAAGCATCACCACAATCCAAAGCGACCATCAAATCACAATCAGCGAAAGCAATTCCCTCTTCCTCTTTACCGCGGACCAGGCGGTATGCCTGGGTATCACTGCCTGGGTTCAGAAAAACTTCTGCTGATTTTCCCATTTCTTTCAGGGCAAGCTTCAACGAATACGCACTGCCCATTGCATCGCCATCTGGATTGGTATGGGCAAAAATTGCCACTTTTTTTGCTGCCTGCAAAATCGGTATCACCTTTTCAAACACAATTCCAGGCCTCCTTTTGACATGATAGAATCATGGATCCTATTCGCTGTCTACAATTTTTTTAACACTTCATTAATATGGGAACCATAGGCAATTGAATCGTCCAGCACAAAGGTGAACGCCGGTGTATTTCTTAGGTTCAGCCGATGTCCAACCTCCCTGCGGATGAAACCGGCCGCACTATCCAATGCAGCAACTCCATCCTTCTGTTTTTTCTCATCACCCAAAATGCTGATATATGCTTTTGCAAATTTCAAATCTTTTGTCACCTTCACTGCAACCACCGACACCATCTCCGGGAGTCTTGGATCCTTCAGTTCCCGAATGATTGCACTGAGTTCCCGCTTTACTTCTTCAGAAATTCTATCTATTCGATTATAGTTTGCCATAATTGCTCCATTCCGCCGCCCTGCCCGGCATTATACAGGAAAGAAAAACGTTCTTGTCCGCAGGGAAAAAATAACAAGAGATTGAACGGGAATCCTTTTCATATTCGCACTGATACTCCCCGAAAAGGAGAATCCGCATAAACATGGCAGCAATTAATCCGGGCGAACCTCCTGCATGACATATGCTTCAATTACGTCGCCTTCTTTAATGTCATTGTAATTTTCAATGCTGATTCCACATTCATAGCCGGATGCAACTTCTTTCACATCATCCTTAAATCGTTTTAATGATCCAAGTAAGCCTTCATGAATGACAATACCATCGCGTACTACGCGCACACTGCTGTTTCTCTGTACCTTTCCGTCCGTCACATATGCACCGCCGATTGTACCGACACCGGATACTTTAAAGGTCGTTCTGATCTCAATATGTCCGGTCACTTCCTCACGGAAAGTCGGGGCAAGCATACCCTTCATTGCCTTTTCGATATCTTCGATGGCGTCATAAATAACTCGGTATAGCCGGATATCCACTTCTGCATTTTCTGCGGCAACGGTTGCACCAGGCGTGGGACGTACATTAAAACCAACAATAATGGCATTGGAAGCACTGGCCAGCATAACATCTGATTCTGTAACTGCTCCTACTGCTCCATGAATCACACGTACCCGGACTTCTTCATTGGTAATTCTCTCCAAAGACTGCGTGACCGCTTCAACACTGCCGTTCACGTCCGCCTTAACGATGATTTCCAATTCTTTCATCTTTCCTTCTTCAATACGTTCAAAAAGATTATCCAAAGATACTTTATTCATGCTCTGCTGGCGTTCTTGTTTTTCTTTGAATTTTCTTGCCTCCACCACAGAACGGGCTTTCTTTTCATCATCTACAGCATAAAAAGCATCACCACCGGTTGGCACTTCAGAAAGACCCAAAATCTCCACCGGGATTGACGGCCCGGCTTTTTTCACGTTCCGTCCTTTATCGTCATTCATTGCACGTACACGACCAACACTGGTACCGGCTACAACAATATCTCCAACACGCAGTGTTCCGTTCTGTACCAGAACCGTCGCTACAGGACCACGGCCTTTATCCAGCTGTGCTTCTATAACCGTTCCCTTTGCCAAACGGTCAGGGTTGGCTTTAAGTTCTTTCATCTCTGCAACCAAAAGAACCATCTCCAAAAGCTTATCAATGTTCATATTCTTCTTCGCAGATACTTCCACACAGATGGTATCGCCGCCCCATTCCTCAGGGACAAGATTATGCTCGGTAAGTTCTTGTTTGACGCGTTCCGGATTTGCGCCTTCTTTATCAATCTTATTAATTGCTACGATAATTGAAACTTCCGCCGCACGGGCATGATTGATTGCTTCAATGGTCTGCGGCATAATTCCATCATCCGCCGCAACCACCAAAATTGCAATATCTGTGACCAATGCACCTCTGGCACGCATTGCTGTAAACGCTTCATGTCCCGGCGTATCCAGGAAGGTAATCTTCTTATCACCTACGCGAACCCGATGCGCACCGATATGCTGGGTAATTCCTCCAAACTCCCCTTCGGTTACATTTGTATTTCGAATGGTATCCAAAAGGGATGTCTTACCGTGGTCTACATGGCCCATGACAACGACAACCGGAGACCTGGGCTTGAGCATCTCTTCCGTATCCTCAAAGTCGTTGAAAAGTCTATCCTCTTCTGTTACAATGATTTCCTTTTCAAAGGTGTATCCCATATCTTCTGCAATCAATGTGGCCGTATCAAAGTCGAGATTTTCGTTTACCGAGGCCATCACACCTAAAAGCATCAGCTTTTTGATAATTTCCGTCGCCGGCTTCTTCATCCGCTCTGCAAGCTCACCCACTGTAATCGCATCCGGAATCAGGACATGCGGCTTCACTTCCTCTTTAACCTTCTTTTCCTTCTTTTTCACAAGATCTTCAGGCTTCACCGCGGGTTTCTGCTGTTTTGTCCCCTGTTGTTTTGTCTTCTTCTTTTGGGTAATTTTCTGTTTTTTTGTTGGCTCCTGTTTTATATTCTCAGGAATTAATTCTTCAATTTTTTCATCATCAATCCGATCCAGGTCAACCGTATTTACTCTGGTATCCACCATACGAACTTTCCGGCCAATCTCAATCTCTTCCATTGGCTGTTCCGAAACAGCTGTTTCCTCCTGCGGCTGTTCAACCGGTTTTTCTTCCTCTTTTTCATACATAGAAAAATCAGTCACCTGATTCTTCTGTGTATAGTATTCAAAAATAACATCCAATTCATACTCGGAAAGTGCACTCATATGATTCTTCTGCGATACCTCATAATCGTGAAGAACCTTTACAATTTCCTTGCTGGGAATACCAAAAGCTTTTGAAAGTTCATAAGCTCTGATTTTTTCCATATATTCCTACACTCCTTTCGCGTTCCATTCCGTCCTCGACACAGCTTCAACTGCCAAACTCTGCCAAAACAAAAAGCTGTTTTGAAAAATTTTCATCCGTAACCGCAGCAGTAACAACAAATTCCCTTCCTAAAGCTTTACCTAAACAATTCCGTTCTCCAGCTTCCAGAACCGGGACATTTCTGGAATTGCATAAATTTTTAAACTTCTTTTGGGTATTTTCTGACGCATCTTTTGCAAGCACCAGTACCGAAACCTTTCCACGGCGCAATGCTTCTGCTGCCTTCCCTTCTCCTACCAACACAGCTCCTGCCCGCATCGCCAGACCAAGCATCCCATAAAATTTATCATTCATCAGTACCACCTGCCAACTTAGCGAGTTCTTCATATAGTTTATCATCAACTGCACAGGAAAATGCTCTTTCCAGCGCTCTTCTCTTTTGTGCCGTTTTGATACACGCAGATGTTTTGCATATATAAGCGCCTCGGCCTTCTGCTTTTCCTGAAATATCAACTGTCATTTTTCCATCCTTCGCACGACAGATACGAAACAGCTGATTTTTTTCCATGCGTTTTCGGCATACAGCACACATTCGGGTCGGACTCATTCTTCCACTTCCCCGGCTATGCCATCCATACCGCCTTCCTCCGGCACTTCTATTTCTTCTTCGCCGCGTCCTTCATTTTTCATTGCAGCCACTTCATGATCCGGCATTGCTTTCAGGTCGATCTTCCATCCGGTCAGTCTCGCTGCCAGGCGCACATTCTGCCCCTCTCGGCCGATTGCCAAAGACAACTGACTTTCCGGAACCTTTACACTGCACATTTTTTTCTCTTCATCAACCTCAATGGAAACTACATCCGCGGGACTCAGTGCGTTTGCAACATATTCTGCCGGATTTTCACTATAACGGATAATATCAATTTTTTCACCGCGCAGCTCTTTTATAACCTCTTGTACACGCATCCCTTTCGGGCCTATACAAGTACCAACCGGGTCAATACTCTCATTATTTGAATATACGGCCATCTTACTTCTGGAACCGGGTTCTCTTGACAGTGCTTTCACCTCGATTACACCGTCCGCAATTTCAGGCACTTCCAATTCAAACAGTTTACGTACCAAACCGGGATGTGAACGCGAAACAACCAAATGCATACCGCGCGCTGTATGCGCAACCTCCAATACAAAAACCTTATATCGCTCCCCAACTGCGTAATGGTCACTGCGCACCTGTTCGTTTGGCATCAAAACGGATTCGGTACTTTCGATTTCCAACATTACATTGCGGCCGTCAATTTTCCGTACCATAGCAGTTGCAATATCATTTTCACGGTCTGAATACTCGTTGACCATTTTTTCACGCTCAGCCTCATGAATTCTTTGAAATACCACCTGCCGCGCAGTTTGGGCAGCAATGCGTCCAAAGGACGCCGGCGTCACTTCAAATTCCACAATATCACCCAAGCCGTATTTTTCGTTTATCCGCTTTGCCTCATCAATTGAAATTTCTGTTTCTTTATCTTCTACCTCTTCAACCACACGCTTGTGCGCAAAAATCTTTATCGAACCGTCTTCTTCGTTAAAAACTACACCTACATCCTGTACAGCGCCGAAATGTTTCCGGTAAGCGGAAATCAAAGCGCTTTCCAACGCGTCCAAGATGATATCTTTGCTGATTCCTTTTTCTTCTTCAATCATTTCCAATGATTCAAACAACTCTGAACTCATTTTTTCCAATCCATCCTTTCTATATTTAAACCGCTAAAAGTCAAAATGTAATTTGACATACGTCGTTTCCTTCTGTTCAAAAACAAATGTTCCCTGTTCATTTTCAACCGTAAGCTGCCCATTCTGATAATCTTTCAAGACAGCAGTCATCATCTTTGCCCCTTGCACAGCTTTATAAAACCCGATGTCCACCATTTCACCCAAATAACGCCGAAAATGTTCTTCCGTCCGCAGTTTTCGCTCAATTCCGGGCGAACATACTTCCAAATAATAATTTTGCTGAATTGGATCTGTCTTATCAATCTCTTCACTGAATGCCCGGCTGATTACCTCACATTCATCCAAGGAAATTGGCTGTTCTTCTTTGTCCACAAAAATACGAAGAAAATACATCCCGCCTTCTTTTACAAATTCCACATCATAGAGATAGCATCCATTTTTTTCCGCAATTGGCTGGGCAATCTGAACCGCTATTTGTTCTATTTTTGAATATCCCACAGGCAAACCTCCTTACCGTCAAAATACAAACAAAAGAGTGAGGAACATCCTCACTCTTCACGTCTGATATTCAAAAGCTTAATTAGTATATCACAAATCTCCAAAGCTGTCAATACCTTCATAAAACTTTCCGCTTATTCATTCCGGGTTAATTTCGCTAATTCTTCCTTAAATGTTTCGATGTCTTTGAAATGTTTATAGACAGATGCAAAACGAACATAAGAAACTTCATCCAAATCCCGGAGTTTCTCCATTACCATTTCACCGATTTTTTCAGAGGAGACTTCTCTATCCAAAGAATTATGAATTTCACCCTCAATTTCATCAATCATCTGATCGATTTCATGTAAAGGTACAGGACGGTTCACACAGGAAGCCAAAATTCCCCGCTGCAGTTTTTCACGGTCAAAACTCTGTCTGGATTTATCCTTCTTTATTACAATAATCGGAACACTTTCAATTTTCTCATAGGTTGTGAACCGCTTTCCGCATCCCAAACATTCTCTGCGCCGGCGGATTGCTGTTCCATCCTCTGTGGAACGTGAATCAACGACCTTACTCTCGGTATTTCCGCAGTACATACACCGCATATTCTCAACCCCTCATGTACAATTTTCTGTCATTTATCCATTGTATATTGCGTTTTGAGTATATCGAATACCTATCAAATTGTCAACAGCATTCAGAATTTGTCAATATTTTCTAACCGTTTTGTCACAGAATTTTCAAATTTCAAGCCACTTCACCGATCAAACTCCGTGGTAAATACAGCAGCCGGGAGCCCGCTTTCGTCCGTCAAATTCGGCATTTCAGGATATGCGCCCCAGGCATATCGGGCATTAACCGGCTTTTTCACCCGGTCACTCCACACCAAAACATCACTGCCATCCAATTCTGCTTCCGCAGGATAAAACACTCCATCGCTTCCTGCAACAGAGAATTCCTGCGGTTTTTTTATATCCTTCTTTTCTCTTTTAATATATTCCATTCCTTCGCTGTCCGCATACTGCTCCGGTGGCAGAACCCCCAAGTTCCCATTACATACAAAATGTAACCGTATTTTATTTCCTTCAATTGTCATAGACTGATACAGCGGTCCCTGCACAACTAAGTCTTTTTCGCCATATACATCCCGCATGGCAAAACGCAGAAAACGCTCTGCAACTGTTTGTTTTCCATCCGGATGAATATCTGTCCTGCAATTACCTTTCCCGCTCTCAAACGCACCGAATTGGTCAATCAAACTTATCATTCCGGTATTCCTCGGAATTTCAACTTTTTCAAGCGCTTGCCGCTGTGCTTCCCGGATGGAACTCTCGTCCGCTTTGTACCGGGTCAGTTGTGCCCAATAAAAAGGCAGCTCCTTCCCCCAAATCGAGCGGTAATGATTGATCAATCCGACAAAAGCATCCCTGTACGCTTCCGTGGTCAAATGCGTCCGGTACTCATCCGCTTCCCCCTGATAATATAAAATTCCTTTAATCTTTAATTTTGAAAGGGGTGCAATCCGATTATGATACAAACTTCCATCCGTCCCCTCGAAAATACCATACCTGCCTTTTGGAAGCCAACGATTAATCTCCGTATCTCCAACAGCAACATTCAACACGCCAACCGGCACATTATATCTTTCCTGTATGGCAGTGGAAAAGAAAGCGGATACTGCGGAACAATAACTCACTGTATCCGTCCGCATCATCTGCCATGCCGGCTCCCAAGAGGAAATCGGCAGTCCGTCAACGGCAGCCGGTGCGCCTTCAATCCCTTTATTCCATAAGTTCAAGAGCCGGATTTTTCCATTATCCATCCGTTTTTTTCCTTCCCCGGACTCCAGAAAAGCTTTTGTATCCTCTCCGGTCAGCATAAAATAATCCATATTAGACTGCCCGGCAAACAACCACAAATCCCCGAAAGTAATATCCTTAAATTCAATCTCCTCAGCGCCGTTTTCCACCGTCATTGCATAGATACCGCCGGCAGGGAAGCTCCCTAAATCAATGCAGTACCCTTGTACATCATTCACTTTCTGCTCGCCTGTATATTTTTTCCCCGTGGTCACATTTTGGAGTGTCACCGTCACCGTACTGCCTATCGGTGCACTTCCCCATACTTCCACAGGGGCATCCGCCTGTAAAAGCATATCATCACCAAATACATTTGCCACAGTAAAAGCCGGACTGGCTTTTGTATACCGATAATTCAGCGGCTGTGCCAGCGCACAGTCTCCATTTTCATCAAATACCTCCACACGGTACCAGTCGCCAGCCTCCGGTTGATACGCTGTCAAATCATACGCAACTTCTGTATTCCCTTGCGGGGAAAAAGAAAAAGTTTTGACTGCGGCACATTTCATCACGTTCTCAGCATTGTATGCTGCAAAAACGACGGTTCCTTCCATCTGCCGAGCTGCATCAAAGGCCGTCAATTGGAAATGAACGCCTTTTTCATTCTCCAAAAGCCGCACACCTTCATCCGAAATCCATTCCACTTCTGCCAAATTTGCGCCGGCAGGCAATTCAATTTTAAAATACCGGTATTCACCAAAACCACTAAGTTGAATTTCATGCCAGCCCTCTGTTATTTCTCCATTTTCATTCCCTTCAATCGTTGCAATGTCCGTAAAATCCCGATTATTATTAGAAACCAGAAACTTTGTCCCCAAGGCGCTGGTGGCCAACGCCTCATTTGCATAAACCAGATAGCGTATTTTGATTAACGCTTGTTTTTCTCCTGCATCAAAGGTCATCCATGTTAAATTTTCATTTCGGTTAAAACTGTTTTCATCCTTATCATATAGCAAAAACGCACTTTCGAAAGCGCCTTTATCGCAGGTCAGATTCTGTGGTGTAATTTGCAGTTTCTCTGTAACAGAACGCTGAACGGAATACATTTTCAAAGAGGCGCTCTTATCATCCTGCGGAACCGCTGTTTCTTTTCCATTTCCAAAGCCGGGAATCTCAAATGCCAATCCCGAAATCGGCAAACAGATTAAACAAACAATACAAAGAAAGACAAAGCCTATCTTAACTGCTCTACCCTTCCACATCGAAAACGCCTCCTTATGCCTTCTATATAGTATGTAAAAATATCTTACAACATTTCCATCAATTTGTCAATGAGCGTCAACACATAGCGTATGATAGGAAATTTTTTGTCAAATTACCTAAGTTTCTATAAAATATTTTTCGTTTTTCTCACAAAAGTCCCTTGTATTTTTTCGCATCTCTGCTATAATACATTGTATTAATATTCTTTCTTCATATTTTCTTCATGATATAATAAAATAAACAAGAAGAAATCGCAGTTGCCGCAATTGGCAGCCTAAACAAGGAGTGCACCATGTTTGGTATAAAACAACAACACGAGAACAAACTCACATATACGCGGATTATTGCATTGGGTTTTATGGGAATGATTTTGTTCGGAGGTTTTCTCCTCAGTCTTCCCATTGCAACAAAGAGCGGAGATGCAACGCCCTTTCTTGACGCTCTCTTCACCGCAACATCCGCAACTTGTGTAACCGGACTGGTTATCTATGATACCTACACCCACTGGTCAGTTTTCGGACAACTCGTCATCCTGGTTCTCATCCAAATCGGTGGTCTCGGTTTTATGAGTATTGTAACCATGGCGTCCGTTTTTCTGGGTCGTCGGATTGGCTTATCCGAGCGAAAATTATTGGTACAGTCAACAAGTATTATGGAGCTTGGCGGGTCCGTGGCTTTATTAAAACGTATTGTATTTGCCACTATCATTTTTGAAACCGCCGGTGCAATCCTCCTTGCCACCCAATTTTGCCCGCTTTTTGGATTCAAAACCGGGATTTATTTTGCAATCTTTCATTCTGTATCTGCTTTTTGTAATGCCGGTATTGATATACTGGGGGGATTTGGCCCATTTTGTTCCCTTGCCCCTTTTCAAAATGACCCCATCATCATCCTGACGATTACCGCCCTCATTATCATTGGAGGAATTGGATTTATTGTCTGGGATGACATTTACCATAAAAAATATCATTTTAGAAGTTATCGCCTGCATACGAAACTCGTCATCATCATGACCGGTCTTCTCCTCATTGGCGGTACAATTCTATTTTTGATCTTCGAATATAACCACACACTTTTGGGAAAACCATTTTTGGAAAAAATTCTTTCCTCCTTCTTCATGGCAACAACTCCGAGAACTGCTGGATTTTCTGTGGTTGACCTCAATAAGATGTCAAACAGCAGCTCACTTTTAACCATGTTATTGATGTTTATAGGGGGAAGCCCCGGTTCCACGGCAGGCGGTATCAAAACCACGACGTTTGCTGCTCTTGTCATGGCCACAGTTGCAGCCTCCAGACATCTGCCAAATGTCAATGTCTTTAAAAGAAGAATTGAAAATTCAATTGTACGACAAGCAACCTCAATTTTTTCTATTTATTTATTTGCCACTTTATCTGCAACTATGCTGATTTGTGCAATTACTCCATTCGGGCTGAAAGAGGTTCTGCTTGAAGTTATTTCTGCAGCCGGCACGGTGGGTTTGTCCGCCGGAATTACGCCGCATTTGAATATTGTATCAAAAATCACCATACTTCTTTTGATGTACGGCGGCCGTGTAGGTATCTTATCCCTGGCTTTGGTTTTGGCT
The DNA here is from genome assembly GCA_910580105.1 of uncultured Clostridia bacterium. Taxonomy (GTDB): domain Bacteria; phylum Bacillota; class Clostridia; order Monoglobales; family Monoglobaceae; genus CAJTWN01. The sequence goes on from CAJTWN010000008.1 coordinate 68,016, forward strand.
GAAAAACATCAAATTGCCCCTGTTGACCGTCCCACAGAAAAAATCATTTTAGGCTAATCCTTTTCTCATTTTCACCTTTGTCCATGCAGCCAAATTTATTGGGGACTGTTTGAAGATGAATTGCTTTTTATTTCTTAACTATTTTTATTAACAAATACTTTTAATAAGGAAGGAATCAAATTATGAAATCAATGCTTGTAATCGGAATGGGAAGTTTTGGCCGGCACCTGGCTTCAAAACTGGCTTCTCTTCGCAACGAAGTCATGATCGTTGATAAAGATGAAAAACTCATTGAAGAGCTTGCCCCCAACTTTACCGATGCACAAATTTGTGACTGCACCAATGAAAATGCACTCCGTTCACTTGGCGTAACAAATTTTGATATTTGTTTCGTCACCATCGGAGAAAATTTTCAATCTTCTTTGGAAATTACTTCTTTGCTTCACGAAATGGGTGCTAAATATATCATTTCAAAGGCAAGCAGCAAAATACAGCAAAAATTTCTGCTCCGCAATGGTGCAAACGAGGCCATCTATCCCGAACATCAAGTTGCACATCGGCTGGCAATGCGCTGCAGTGCAAAAAACGTATTTGATTATGTAGAACTTACGCCCGAGTTTGGAATTTTTGAAATTCCAATTAAACCACAATGGATCGGTCACGATATCTTATCACTTAATATCCGCTCAAAATTTAATGTCAACATTCTTGCCATCAAAAATGCCGGCAATGTTCAACCGCTTCCTTCACCGGAATATCGTTTCAAACCCGATGATCATATCGTTTTGCTCGGAAAACCAAATGACGTCTACAAATTATCTGAACGTATTTGAATTTAGTTGTTTTTTATTTTCATAATCTATACAACTTCTTCAGAAAGACAGTTTGTTTCATATTTTTCGTTTATACATTTTTTCGTTTATAAAAGACAAAAATTTTTTTGTCTTTTTTTGTTTTTATTAATGTAATTCCATGTACAGTTTAAATATTTTATTTCTTAATGCAAATATAACGACTTACAACATTTTCTTCATTCCTTTCTCCATAACATTTACAAACCAAATATTGTATTTCATCCTTATATTTTTACAAAAATAAAACAAATTTTATTAAAAATACAAAAAAGTCTTCACTGAATGTAAAATACAGCTTGACAAAACGACATAAAAAAAGTAGAATAATCTTATAAAATGAAGTAAAAGGGAGTGCAACTTAATAAGGAATATTATGACACCAATGCATTTTTGTGTCAATTTACATTTCATGCGCATCGTTTGAAAATTTCTCTCTCCATTGCAGTCCCTTATGATTGAAACAAGCAAAGGAGAAAGTACATGAAAATTGAAAATCAAGCCTATTGTGCACAACTGACAGAGTTAATAAAAGAAAATATTGAAAACCAATATAAAAATATTCATCAATTTTCTACCACAATTGATATTCCGTATACCACATTGGTCAGCGCATTAAAAAATGGGGTAAGCGGTACTGGTTTTCAAACCGTACTCACCATCTGTAAAGCATTAAAAATCCAGAATACAAAAAACTGTAACCCACTGTTGGTAAATGCACAAAAACTTTTAGATATCGAAAAACTTTTGACTTTAGATACCCAAGGCATTGAAAATGTATTAAAGTTACTGGAAATGGAGTATAATCGTTGTATAAAAGACTATGAATAGGTTCTGCTTTTTAAAGACACCCTTGAATTGAAGTGAACCCCAAAGATTAGACAATATTAAATTGCTTGAGAATGAGTTCGGTATTGTACCGGACTCATTCCTTTTAGTTTTAAGGAAATTCTTTCGTTGTTGTAGTAATAAATATATTTATTCAATTCATCAATGAAAGCGTTAACGCTTTCAAATTTTTCGCCGTAGAACATTTCAACCTTTAATCTGCCAAAGAAGTTTTCCATAGCTCCGTTGTCCATACAATTACCTTTGCGAGACATACTTTGTGTAATGCTATGTTCTGCCAATAAGCGTTGGTATTCGGCGTTTTGGTACTGCCAACCTTGGTCAGAGTGGAATATCGGTGTTGCATCAGCAGGCAGTTTCTCAAACAAACCGTTAAGCATTTCTCTGATTTGTTCCAAATTAGGACTGGTTGAAATGGAATAAGATACAACCTCATTGTTAAACAAATCCAAAACAGGAGAAAGATATACTTTCTCATCACAAACATTAAACTGTGTAACATCGGTTGTTATCTTTTCAAATGGTTTGCTTGCTGAAAATTCTCTATTAAGCAAATTGTCCGCAATTTTTCCAACATTTCCTTTGTAAGAATGGTATTTATCGTTCTTACGTTGTTTACCTTTTAAACTAAGGCACTTCATTAGTTTTTGTACTGTTTTATGGTTAATACCATAGCCCTTGTTACGCATAGCTATTGTAATCCTACGGTATCCATACCTGCCTTTGTTGGCATTGTAGATTGTTTGTATTTCTTGCTTTTCACATTCGTATTTATCTGTTTTGGGTTGTCTTAAATAGTAATAGTATGTGCTTCGAGCAAGACCGGACAATTTTAGTAATTCTTTCAGCGGATACTTTTGCCTTAGTTCAGAGATTATTTTTGCTTTTTGCCGTTCTTTCGCTCTTCCGCAAGAACTAAGGCTCTCAGTTTTTTTAAGTATTCTATCTCCATGCGAAGTCGTTGGTTTTCGGCAATTAAATCTTCTTCAACCTTTTTATCTAACTTGGGTGGTCTGCCTTTCCTTCTGCCACTCGCAGCACAAGCTCTCCCTCGTCTTTCTTTCATTAGACCTTCGGCTCCTTCTTCCAGATATATGCGTTCCCACCGTTGTAACATTGAAGCTGCTGCTGTTTCAGATTGCCTTACTAAATTGTACTTCCGCGCTGTTTCTCGATATCCCAGGTGGTGTTCTCGCATGTCCATTATAACACTTATTTTGAACTCTGCACTATAAATTTTATTTTTTCTCCCTGTTTTTCCCATAAAAAATATGCACCTCCAAAAGTGTCTAACTTTTGGGGTGCATATCAAATTGGGTGTCTTTTTATATTATAAATTTTTACGCCGGCGGCAATCGGAGAACAAAAGCTTTTTACATATGTTCCACCACCCGGTTTTACCAAAATTGGCCTATTTTTACTTAAAAACCACTTATTTTCTCTAGGAATGCCCTTCTCAATTTTGTATAATGGTGAATAGATAAAAAATTCATCGTTTAAAAGGGGCAGATGATTATATTGAACATAGCAATTTTGGATGATAATAAAAGCGACCGCATACAAATATTGGATTATATCAGTACCTATGCGTCTTTACATAAGGTTGAAATAAATGCGGCTGAATTTGAAAATCCAAACATTTTCCTCGATAATTTTGAAAAAGAAAAATATGATATAATTTTTCTGGACGTCTATCTGACAAGTACAGATGGTATTTCCGTAGCAAAACAGATAAGAGAAAAGGATACCGATTGCCTGATTATTTTTTCCACCTGCAGTGAACATCATGCAATCAGCGGCTATCGTGTAAATGCTTTCGATTATCTGCTTAAACCCTACGATTTTACCTATTTTGACGAAGTATTAAGCCGCGCCTTAAAAACGCTGAAAAGTATGGAAAAAATACAATACATTCGGGTTAAGGAAGGCCGCCTGTTCGTCAATATTCCAATCGACCATATTATATATACTGATTACTCAAATCACTATATTCAGATCCATACTGCCGCGCGTATGATAAAAAGTTATATCCCTTTCAAAGACTTTTCAGCCATGCTCGCAAATTATCCGCAGTTTTTGTGTTGTTATCGAAATTGCATAATAAATATGGATAAAGTAAATCATATTGAAGAACGTGACTTTGTTATGCAAAACGGGGACCGTGTTCCAATTGCCCGGGCCAAACATAATGAACTTAAACAATATTATGCAGACTATATGTTTGAAAAGTTGACAAAGGAGGATAACAATTTTGGAGCCGGTACCATTCATTCTTCTTCTCACCCTGGTTAGATTCTTACCTTCATTTTTGTTATTTTTTATTGTTTTCAGCAAATATTTAAAATACTCAAAAAAGGCCACTGTATTGGCCTTTCTTTTCGTTGTACTCATTAAATCATTAGAATATTATCTGCTCAAACATCCGCTGGGAAAATTCGTCCCACAATCCCGTTTAATCCTATCCATTCTCATTTTGATAATGTCAATCGTTTTGTTTCACAAAATGATAAACCTAAATATATATAAGCTCATATTTGCGTTGCTGTTTATCAATGCGTATTCGGACAACATCATTTACATTTCTGAATTAATTATTATTTTGGCCTATCCCCTGCATCTTCAGCATCTTATTCTAAACCTCCCACATGCTCTGCTGTCATCTTTTCTCTTTCTTTTCATAAATATTGCTGCTACTCTGCCTGTATTTTATTTACTTGTCAGAAAAGTATTGAACCCAATGCTGGATGAAACGTATCCGTCTGTATACTGGAAATACATTTTTATAATACCAATTGTCTTTTATTTCATCTTCCGTCTTGTAATTTATCCGGGTTATTCAACACTGACCATTGTTGCTTCACATAAAAGCCTATTCCTGGAGTTGTTTTGGTTTTTCAGCTCTTTCTTATGCCTGTTTATTGTTTTATTCATGTTAAAACAAAGTGATCATACGCATCAGCTGGAAAAAAAATATCAGCTGTTGGATATGCAGATTGAGATGCAAAAAATCCAATACCAAAACATGCAGCAAGCCATGGAAAATTTTCAGCGCTATAAACATGATTTCAGACATCACGCGATTGTGATTCATACACTTCTATATGAAAAAAACTATAAAAAGTTAGAGTCCTATTTACAAACTCTGCCGATTTTTCAAATTGACGATATACCCTGCTTATGTGAAAATACGACCATAGACTCAATCCTCAGACACTATTATGAATTTGCAAAAAATCACCATATACAAACATCTTTTCAGGTATCCCTAAGCGAAAATGTCCCCATTCCAGCCAATGATCTTTGCGTCATTTTCGGTAATCTTCTTGAAAATGCAGTAGAAGCCTGTCTTGAAATACCTGAACAGGAACGATTTATCAAGGTCATATGTAAACCCTATAAAGGGATTCTTACTTTACATGTGCAGAATAGTTATGACGGACATCTCAGCATCGAACATGAACACTTTCACTCAACCAAACACGAGGGAAAAGCAATTGGCATCGCTTCTGTCAAACAAATTGTCAATAAAAATAACGGAGTCTATAAATTTGAATATACTGAAAACACATTTTCTGTATCTATTTTGCTAAACCATAAAAATCAATTTAACTAACCATATAGTCACCACGCCTAACAAGCCAATATTACTTTATCCCCTCAGCTCCAATGCAGAATATACCATATATCCCGTCAAAAAATAACCCAAAACACGACATTACATCCATACATCATGTTAATTTCTTATATAACTGACACCTTCCCGCGTACACCCCTTTATTTACGGACAAATCAGGGATAAAAATTCATAACCCCCTCTCAACATGGACTACTTATTTTCATTATTTACAAATCTATAAAACAGAAAAAATGCGTCCGGTATTTAATGCCGGACGCATTTATATTATAAGTCTATATTTTTTTAAATTTATTGCAACCTCTACACCTTTGTGATTGCAATGGTCACATCCTCACCGTTAATACTCCATTTCTTACCATCCGGTGAACCAGATACCAAATCAACTGCAAGCAGCTGGCCTTTGATTTCTCCTGCATATTTCTCCATGATTGCATCAATTTTTGCAGACCCCTGATAAATCACATGGATATGATCCTGAACCTCAAAATTGCTCTCTTTCCGCATGGTTTGGACTTTACTGATAATTTCACGGACAAAACCCTCTTCAATCAATTCATCGGTCAAATTGGTATCCAGAACAACGGTATAACCGGCATCAGTATCGGACACAAATCCATCCTTTTGCAATGTTTCAATCAAAACATCATCTTTTGAAATTTCAACTGCGGTTCCTTCAAAATCAAAGGTAAGCATTTCTCCATTATTGAAGGTTTCCATAATCTCTGCACCATTCATCCGGGCGATGTGATCAAATATCGGCTTCATCATCTTTCCATATTTGGGGCCCATCGTCCGCATCTGCGGTTTGAAATGATAACTGATGAAACTGCTTGCATCATTGGTAAATTCGGCTTCTTTTACATTCAACTCATCTAAGATGATATATGTGTATTCCTGATTAATTTCCTGCGGCGCCTGCACAAAAATCTTTGCAAGGGGCTGCCGGTTTTTCATATTTGCTTCATTTCGGCACGCCCGCCCTAACATAACAATCCGGCGGATAGCATCCATATCGGTCTCTATCTGCGGATAGTCAAAGGCTTCCACTGCCTTCGGAAAATCACATAGATGTATACTCTCCTCTGCAGAAGCATCAACAGAACGAACCAAATTCTGATAAATCTGTTCAGTCATAAAGGGGATAAACGGCGCACACACTTTCGAAAACTCCACCAAAGTGGTATACAATGTCATATACGCGCTGATTTTATCTTCCGTCATTTCACTTGCCCAAAATCTTGCCCGACAGCGACGGACGTACCAATTACTGAGTTCATCCGCAAATTCAATCATTGCACGGGTAGCTTCTGTAATCCGATAATTGCCAAGATTCTCATCCACTGTACGAATGACGCCGTTGAGCTTGGATAAAATCCATTTGTCCAAAACGGTCAATTTTTCAGCATTCAATTGATATTTTGTTGGATCAAACTGGTCAATCTCCGCATATAAAACATAAAATGCGTAAGTATTCCAGAGTGTTCCCAAAAACTTTCTCTGTGATTCCGAAACATTTTTAGCAGAGAAACGATTAGGCAGCCAAGGCGCCGAATTCGAATAAAAATACCACCGGACAGCATCACTGCCCTGATCATTCAATATTTCCATCGGCAGAATGACATTTCCCTTGTGTTTACTCATTTTAATGCCCTTATCATCCTGTACATGCCCCAATACAATTACATTTTTATAGGGCGCTTCATCAAAAAGCAAGGTCGAAATTGCCATCAATGTATAGAACCAGCCACGCGTCTGATCAATGGCCTCACTAATGAAATTAGCCGGGAAATTCTGTTCGAATTTCTCTTTATTTTCAAATGGATAATGCCATTGCGCAAAGGGCATAGAACCACTGTCAAACCAACAGTCAATTACTTCACTGACGCGCTCCATCTCGCCGCCGCATTCCGGACAGCGAAGTTTCACCTGATCAACATAGGGCTTGTGCAGTTCAATATCATCAGGACAATTGATGCCCATCTCTTTCAGTTCTGCAATCGAACCAATGACATGGTGATGTCCGCAGGCACAATGCCAAATCGGCAGCGGCGTCCCCCAATAACGGGAACGGGACAGTCCCCAGTCAATAATGTTCTCCAGAAAATTACCAAAACGCCCGTGTTTAATATTTTCAGGCAGCCAGTTGACCTTCTCATTATTTTTAAGCAATTTGTCACGAACAGCTGTCATTTTGATGAACCAAGTGTCACAGGCATAATACAACAATGGTGTATCACAGCGCCAGCAGAAAGGATAACTATGTTCAAAGGGGATAACGGCAAAAGCCTGATTCCGCTCCTTTAGATCTCTGATAATCAGTTTATCTGCATCTTTGACAAAAAGACCGCTCCATTCTCCAACACCATCAACATATTTCCCCTGAGTATTGACCAGATTCACAAAAGGAAGGTCGTTTTCCTTTCCCACCCTTGCATCATCTTCACCAAACGCCGGTGCGATATGGACGATTCCCGTACCATCTTCCATGGTAACATAATGATCGGCAACAACAAAATATGCCTTTTTATCCGGCTTTGCAAAATTATACAGCGGCTCATATTCCGTTCCGCAGAGATCTGTGCCAATATATTCTTCAAGTATTTCGGTATTTGTTTCACCGAAGACCTTTTCAATCAAAGCCTTTGCCAACACATATATTTCACCGTCTGCCTGAAGCTTTACATAAGTTTCATCAGGATTAACACAAAGCGCAACGTTGGACGGAAGCGTCCACGGCGTTGTTGTCCATGCCAGCAGGAACTCTCCTTCTTTTCCAACAATAGGGAATTTTGCAATGATTGAGTTTTCTTTTACGTCTTTATATCCCTGCGCAACCTCATGACTGGACAAAGAGGTTCCGCATCGAGGACAGTAAGGCATTATCTTATGCCCCTTATACAATAAGCCTTTATCCCAAATTTGACGCAGCGCCCACCAAACAGATTCGATATAGTCATTGTGGTAGGTGACATATGGGTCATCCATATCCGCCCAGAATCCCACGCGGTCACTCATCTCTTCCCATTCACTCTGATAGGTAAACACACTGTCCTTACACTTTTTAATAAAATCTTCAATTCCGTATTTTTCAATTTGCGGTTTTCCGCTGATCCCCAGCTGTTTTTCAACTTCCAGTTCCACAGGAAGGCCATGGGTATCCCATCCGGCTTTCCGAAGAACATGGAATCCCTTCATCGTACGATAACGGGGAATCAAGTCCTTCACAGCACGGGTCAAAACATGGCCGATATGCGGTTTTCCATTTGCTGTGGGCGGGCCGTCGAAAAAGGTGAAATTTTCACAGCCTTCCCGATTTTCTATACTTTTCTTGAAAATATCGTTTTGTTTCCAAAATTCCACGACTTCTTTCTCCCGTTCCACAAAAGAAAGGTCGGTTGATACTTTGCGATACATAAACGAACCTCCGTTTCTATGAAAAATCTTTTCTATTAAATACAATCTATACAATAACTTATTTAGTTTATAATAAAAATCATTTTTTGTAAAGAGAATTTCCCGATTTTTTTACATAACTCAAAATTTTCACAAAAGTTTGACAAAAAGGTCAAGAATTACAAGGAAGGATACAGGGATATTTTTATTGAATTTCTTGACTTAATATGATATAATGCTTTAATCGAATGGAGGTGCATCTTATGTTGTGCTGCAAATGTAATAAGAATTTAGCCGTTGTCTATATCACCAAACTGGATACAAACGGCAAAACAATAAATGAAGGTTACTGTCTCAGCTGTGCCCAGGAACTCAATCTGGGTCCTGTAAATGACATTATGAAAAATATGGGAATCAACGCCGAAGAAATGGATGGACTCAATCGTGAAATGAACGCCATGCTGGAAGAGATGGGCGATGATTTTGATTTGGAAGACGGAATGCGGATGCTGCGCGGAGAAATGCCGGATGCAGACAAAGACAGCGAAGACACCGAGGATGATGCCCCGGAAAATATGAGCCGCAGTATGCAGAAAAATCCCTTTGAATTCATGAACAAAATTTTTGGAGAAAACCGGGGAGAAAATACCGACACAGAAAAAGATAAAAAGAACAGCAGCGTCGAAAAAGGGAAAACAAACCGCAAGCGGAAACATTTGGACACATACGGCGTCAATCTGACTGAAAAGGCCCGCCGCGGAGAAATTGATATGGTAATCGGACGGGAGACCGAAATGGCACGGACTGCACAAATTTTAAACCGCAGGACAAAAAACAATCCATGTCTGATCGGAGAACCCGGTGTTGGCAAAACCGCTATTGCAGAGGGACTGGCTCTTAAAATTGTGAAAGGAGATGTCCCGGCCAAACTCTTATCCTATGAAATTTATCTTTTGGATATGACCGCTGTTGTTGCCGGAACGCAATTCCGCGGCCAGTTTGAATCCCGGCTGCGGAACATTATTGAAGAAGTAAAAAAAGCCGGCAATATTATCCTGGTGATTGATGAAATTCATACCATTGCCTCCGCCGGTGACGCAGAAGGCGGTATGAATGCCGGAAATATTCTGAAACCCGCCCTTTCCCGCGGCGAAATTCAGGTGATCGGCGCCACAACAATTGAAGAATATCGGAAAAATATTGAAAAAGACGCCGCATTGGAACGCAGATTTCAAACCGTTTTGGTAGAGGAGCCAACCATAGAAGAAACCATCGAAATCCTCAAAGGAATCAAAAGTTATTATGAAGATTATCACAAGGTAAAAATCACGGATGATTTAATCCGCACAGCAACTGTCCTGGCAGAACGTTATATCAACGACCGTTTCCTGCCGGATAAAGCGATTGATATTATTGACGAAGCCGCTTCCAAAGCCAATTTGGATAACACAGCCCTTGTGGAAATTGAAAAATGCAAAACCGCTTTGGAAGATATTCAGATCCAGGAAGAAAAAGCCGCCGCGGATGAAGATTATGAAAAAGCCGCTGAACTGAAAATTCAAAAATGCAAACTGGAACAGCAGATGGAAACCCTGCAAAAGCAGAACAAGGAAGTTTATCTTACTGCAGAAGACGTTGCATCCGTTATTGAAATGTGGACAAAAATCCCGGTAAAACATATAACAGAATTTGAAACCAGCCGTTTAATAAATTTGGAAGACCGTCTGCATAAACATCTAATCGGACAAAACGAAGCCGTCAATGCTGTTGCACGGGCCATCCGAAGAAAACGAGCCGGAATCAGCCTGAAGCGCCGGCCGGTTTCCTTCATTTTTGTAGGGCCAACCGGTGTTGGTAAAACCGAACTTGTCAAACGCATTGCAGAAGAAGTGTTTGACGGACAAGACTCCTTGATTCGGCTGGATATGTCTGAATATATGGAGAAACACTCTGTTGCAAAATTGATTGGTTCTCCCCCAGGCTATGTAGGCTATGACGACGCCGGACAGCTAACTGAAAAAATCCGGCGGCATCCCTATTCTGTTATCCTTCTGGACGAGATTGAAAAGGCCCATGAAGATGTGTTTAACATTCTTCTTCAAATTCTGGACGATGGCCGAATCACAGACAGTCACGGTAAAACAGTTTCTTTTGAAAACACTATCATCATTATGACCTCCAATGCAGGAAGTGACAGAAAATCTAATATCCTGGGTTTTAATGAGGATGAAGATGCAATCGGGCTCAAAGTTGATCGGGCATTAAAAGATCTTTTCCGCCCGGAATTCCTGAATCGGGTGGACGAAACGGTGGTCTTTAAGGAATTGACTGAAGAAGAGTTATTGCAAATCATTGATCTTATGCTGGCCGAACTTGCAGAAGGTTTAAAAGAAAAGGAGATCAACCTTTCTGTAACATCCGCTGCTAAAAAGGCAATTCTGCAAAATTCTTACAATAAAACCTATGGTGCGCGTCCAATGCGCCGTTATATTGAACGCCATATTGAAGATACTTTAGCGCAAAAACTTATCGCCGGTGAACTTTCTCCCGGCTGTACCGCAAAAATAAGCGCAGAAAAAGGCAGCCTCACTGTGACTGTTTAAAGCAATCCTTTTCGAGTCAAGCCACCAGTAACTGTTGGCTTGACCAGCCCCTGGAAGGGACGATTACAGGCTTAAACCCTAAAAAGGGCATCAAAATTTGACACCAAATTATCATCTTTGGCAGCCGCTCACATGCGGCTGTCTTTTTTTGCCTGCTTACTCTTATTATCCGCAAACAATTCCTTATATTCTTTCTTACTTATTTGCTCTGCGTCATTATCTTCTTCCGGCTGGTTTCGGATATACTTCGCGATTTTATTTTTTCCTTCTGCATCCACATTATAAACTCTGCACCTAAACTTTCCTGCTCCATATTTGTATGTCTTTCGAATATCTTTAACGTATTTCCCCCCTTCATAAATTCTATGAAACAATCTATACTTATGTATGGCGG
>CAJTWN010000009.1:0-72582 GCA_910580105.1 uncultured Clostridia bacterium
TGTTTTATGATTCTTTTGCTACTTCTTGTAGTAACCATAAAAAAGTAACCGCCCCTCGTCCAAGATAGCGGTTACTTAAACCCTATTTTGGCTAACCGCATTGCGGTAACCTTTTATCTGCTTTTATTATATCTATTTTCCTTCAATTTGTCAAGTGAAACGTGATGACGAGGATGGCATTGAAATGAAATTTTTCGCATTAACGGGCGACCACACGACGTCAGAACACGCCCTATAACGCTCATTTTGGCGGCTGCCAAAAGTTCGCTTTCAGGTCGGTTCTTCCTTTATCCCACAAAAGCTCTGCTTTTGTGGGAGCCCTATACCTCATCCGCTTTCATCCGCGACTATCGGTGAAAGGCTTTTCCACTCGGCATAGTCGCGCACTGGATCAAGGCTCAGCCTTGTTTTGTGGGAAAGAGGAGACGCCGGCCATAAAGTGAATCTTCGCGGCAAAGCCGTGGAGTGAACAAATTTGGCCGTGCAACGACGACGGGTCAAGCGTCACGCTTCCGGGCGACCACATGGGGTCGCCCCTACGGAATCCGCGGCAATCGGTATAATGTTTTTCCTCTCGGCATAGTCGCGCATTGGATGAAACGTCACGTTTCGAAATATGGATTTCCCAGGGCTCCCACAAAACGCCAACGCAGTGCGTTTTGTGGGAAAGAGGAGACGCCGGCCATAAAGTGAATCTTCGCGGCAAAGCCGTGGAGTGAACAAATTTGGCCGTGCAACGACGACGGGTCAAGCGTCACGCTTCCGGGCGACCACATGGGGTCGCCCCTACGGAATCCGCGGCAATCGGTATAATGTTTTTCCTCTCGGCATAGTCGCGCATTGGATGAAACGTCACGTTTCGAAATATGGATTTCCCAGGGCTCCCACAAAACGCCAACGCAGTGCGTTTTGTGGGAAAGAGGAGGCGCCGGCCTTAAAGTGAATCTTCGCGGCAAAGCCGCGAAGTGAACAAAGTTGGCCGTGCAACGACGACGGGTCAAGCGTCACGCTTCCGGGCGACCACATGGGGTCGCCCCTACGGAATCCGCGGCAATCGGTATAATGTTTTTCCTCTCGGCATAGTCGCGCATTGGATGAAACGTCACGTTTCCAGGGAACTTTTTGGCAGAAATAACCGTCTAAAGAAGTGAAACTACATTTTTATACGTTCAGTCATCCATTTAACCTCTATAATTATAAAATGATGTCCTCCTCCTCTTTTCGGCGGCGGCTACTTCATTTAATGCAAAGAGGCAGTCCCCGCTTTGCAGTTGAAACTTTCGAAGCTGCGAAAAATCTCAGATGCAGAAATTTTTCAGGCCGATACGTTATCACACCACAGTTTTACGGGGATTCTTTTTTGGATGACCGGATGCACTTTTAACCGGAAGGGAGAGAAAGAATGAAAGATGTACTGAAAAAAAGCATATGGATGTGTTTATGGTTTGTCATGCTGACGACGGCTGCCTGGGCGGCGGAGGTTGCACCATCAGACCTGCGGTTCACCCCCCAGGGGGACGGAAAATTTATCTACTGCAACAACGAAGAGGGAATCAGCCTTTATAATCTTGCGGACAGCAGCGGAATGACCCCTTCTTATATTATGAACAATGAAAATCTGACACCGGATAAATACTTATTGTATCTGACACACTTTAATTACACCCATAAAAACAATGCGCAATATCAGGCAATTTCGCCCGGTTTTGCCATTGAACTGGATGTGGAGATGACTGCAAAAGAGGACACAACCGTGCGGGTGAACCGCACCGGTTTTGAAACGCCGCTTTTGATAAAAACGAATGAATGGGGAAACCTCAAATTTTCAAACGCAGACTGGGGAAGCCTGAATGCCTGCGCGGATATGATGGAGGAAACCATCTATCAGCTGCATTCTGACATTGTCTATCGTCCCCGGACCCAGGAAGCAAAAACGATAAAAATCAAAAAGGGAGAAACCGTTTGGCTCAGCCGTTATGTTGATAATTACGACCGCATCCCCTATATGCGGCCCGGATTTTTGACGGCGGACGTGGATGTGCTTTCCGGCTGTCTGGATATGAATGTTGTCGCGCTTAAATCCGGACTGGAACTGGGCGACCGCAGCGGATTCCGGAAGGATGCCGCTTTTGGCAGTTTTAAAAGGGACACCATGCACAAGGGAATTGGCGACACCTTGCCGAAGGTGAACGCAGAACTTTCGTATACCATTGACGATACAGTGGCCGATGGAACTGCGCTCCCGGTCCGGGTATATAACCAATATCACCCGGAAGGCAGTGTGGTGGAAACCTGGATTACCAATATCAATCCGCTGGCAGATCTCTGGTCCCGGGATTCGGCGGCAGAATCGGACATGATTCCGCTTCGCTATTACGACCCGTCCAAGAAAAGCTTTTATGGCAGGAACGTTCCGCAAAGGGAACGTGAAGATACCTGGTATTTTGATACGCGGCACAGTGACGCACGGGCCTATGACCCCGCCCTTGCCGGCGATGTGGCAAGAGAAGACTATCATCCGAACTTCCTTTTGGATATAGAAGAAGAAAATCTGAACCGGGCCTGTTGTATGGGAAATTTCGGCGTGACGGAACGCTATGCAATTACAGTGACCAATCAAGGCGCGCAAAACCGGTTTGTGGAATATGAACTTTATACCAATTCCAATTTGATTGTCAAGGTGACGGACGAGACCGGCGCTCTGATACAGCCGGTACTCTGCAAAGGCTATACCATGGAGCAGACCTATGACGTGATGGCCTCTGTGGAAATTCCTGCAATGTCCACCCGGACTTTTTATCTGGAATGTACCCTTCCGGTCAACTACATGGGCGGAATGAAGAACCGGCTGTTTGTCCAGTCACAGCCCACCGAAAAGGAATATTCGGAGGAGGTTCTTTACCGCCTTCCTGAAATGAAGGACCTGAGCGGCAGAGAAGAACTGATAGCGATGGTGGAAAAGGGCAGCGATGAAGTAAAGCGGATATTTGACGGGCGCTGGTATGACTATGAGGTGATTCCCACCGACTATGGTTACATGGCACGCTGGGCAACCTGGGACGGAAACCCCAACTTCCACCGTCCGGTTTGGGAGATGACCCGTTATCTGTATTTCTTTGACAAGGACTTCAACCTTACCGGTTCCTATGGATTCCACGATGATTTCCCCGTAGATATGGCCTATGCGGAAAAGACATTCTATGTCCGCACATACAGCGGAACCATCTGGGAATCCAAAGACGCCGCCCATTGGAATAAACGCAGGGAGCAGGTGATGCCCATGGGTTCCGCTGACAACCCGTTTGGTTCCTATTCCAGTGACGGAGCAATTTACGCAGGCATTTCCGACGACCGCTATCTGCCGGTTGCATTCCAGACCGGCGGTCCGCCCTTTGTGGAAACATTGGCGGAGTTGTTCATTGCAAGCGACAAAAACACCATTTGGTTATCATATGACGGCATCTATTGGAATACCCTCACCGCGGAAACGGAGATAAAGACCATCGAAAAA
Organism: uncultured Clostridia bacterium; assembly: GCA_910580105.1. Classification (GTDB taxonomy): domain Bacteria; phylum Bacillota; class Clostridia; order Monoglobales; family Monoglobaceae; genus CAJTWN01. Next base: position 3,512 of record CAJTWN010000009.1, read on the forward strand.
GATGGCGATGTCCTGATCATCAACGGTGAAGAAACGCTTCCTCTTCCGGAAAAGAAGGCGCAGGAAACCTATATCCGCCTTAAAGATTCATATCTCAGCTTTGATCAGCCCCCGGTGATCGAGAACGACCGGACGCTGGTACCGATGCGCTTTATCTTTGAACAGCTGGGCCTTGAAGTTTTCTGGGACGAAGAGGCACGGGCGGCAACTGCGGGCAAGGACGGATTCACTGTCACATTCTTCATCGACAGTGATACGGCTTGGGTAAATGGTGAAGAGATGAAGATGGATACAGTTCCCCGGCAGATCAACTGGCGGACGCTGGTACCGCTGCGGTTTTTGAGCGAGCAGCTGGGCTATTCCGTTGAATGGGATGAAGAAAACCGGCTGGCGGATATTCAGGAGCCAAAGGAACCCCGGCCCACCAAAATACCGGAAACAGATGACAAACAACCTGAAACCGGAGAAGCGCCGGAAAATATAACCGGAGAAATCCCGGATGACCGGCCGGCCATCCCAATCGAAGAATACTGAACCAATTTCCAGCTGTTTTTCGAACATAATGAAGGAAAACAACCAATAGAAAAACCTCTGCGGCAGGAATTCTCTTGCCGCGGAGGTTTTTTATTGGAAGCAGTAAAATGCAAAATAATTGCTGTGCCGTCCTTTTGGGAAAAAAATCACCGTTCAGGGAACTTACCGAAAGACGAAGCATTGTATAAATGGTACCAAAAACTATATTATCATTCTACAAATCTTACAAATATTTCTATATTGTTAAAATTCTATTGCAATGTGCGAAAAATGGTTGTATAATAAAACCAAATAAAAATTTTCAGGAGGGAAAAATATGAAAGCAAGAAAAATTGTATCCGTACTTTTGGCGGCAATTATGCTGATGTCCCTTATGGGAACGATGGCATTTGCCGAGGGCGCTGATCTTGTGATTGCAAATGAAGCAGACTGGTCAGCATTCTGCGCCTCTGTAGCGGAAGGTACAAATTATGAAGGACAGACCGTACAGCTTACGGCTGACATTACCACAGACCAGATGGTGGGACAATCCACCAGGCTTGCCACGGTTTTAGTGGGAAAACTATTTAAAGGAACATTTGACGGCGGCGGCAATACCATCACCTTTACCTATGCAACGACAGAAGTAAAGGGTTCACAGCCGGGTATCGGCGTCTTTTCGGCTTTGGACGGCGCTGTTGTGCAGAACCTGAATGTTGAAGCAAATATAACCGATACATTCGGCGAATATGCAGTGGGCGGTATTGCAGGTTATATGGTTAAAGGTGCGCTGGTTGACAACTGTCATGTCAGCGGAACCATTTCGGCTGTATACGATGCCGGCGGCATTGTGGGCAAAGGCATGAATAATGCAAAGATAACCAACAGCAGCAATACAGCGGATATTACCACCGTAAATGGAAAAACCGGCGGCATTGCAAGCTCTTTATACTATCCGCCCACAGAAACCGGGGCGCTTTTGATTGAAAATTGTACCAACAGCGGTGCAATCACTGCAACCACAGGCGGTTATACCGGCGGTATTATCGGTCTTGGCACCGGGACACATATCCTCAGCTGTTCCAACAGCGGCATAGTGACCGGCAATGCGACTTCTATCGGCGGTATTGTTGGTGAACTGCAATACTGCGGCGTTGTGGATGGCTGTGAAAATACAGGCGAAGTTATGAAAAACGGAAATGGCTATGGCGCCGGCGGTATCATCGGCTGGCTGCGTTATCCCCAGAGCAGTGCCTATAATTCCATTGATAAAAGCATCGCAGTTGTAAAGAACAACACCAACAGGGGCAGCGTAACCTCTGACGGCGGTCATACCGGCGGTTTGATTGGCGTTGTCTACAATGCAATTGAAATGGCTGACTGTGCAAATTACGGCTTGGTAACAGCTGCCGGGATGTCCGGCATGGTAATCGGAAATTATCAGAAGACTGAGACGCCGATTGCAGGTGTGACGAATGGGGTTTCAGTAACCGGCTGTGCAAACTATGCACGGGAAGCAAACCTTTCCGGCGGCAGTGTCGGCGTGTTGTTCGGACATCTTCCGGAAAATCCGGCAGGGAACCCAACCGATTATACAATAGAAAATAACCAGTCGGTTGTTGTAACCAACACGGCAAGCCCGGACAGCGCACCTTTGCAGCAGGGCAGTGCAGAAGTAGAGTTTGTTGAGACCGCCACCATCGGGAAGATCCGCTTTGTTCAGGAGCAGAACAATGTTTCTGTCTATCTGGATGCAGCAGAAGCAGGACAATTCATCGAAAACTTTGTGGCTGCGGAACTGACCATTGAAATGACAGGGGATTTGGGACTTGGCGCGTTTACACCGGCAAGCGACGCCCTTGTCATTGACGACAGAGGAAATGGCACATACCTGATCCGGGAAAGAGAAGGGGAAGACGGTGTCAACGATCTGACCGGAAACGCTATCCTGCTCGGTTCCATTGCTGTTACCGGTTATGGTACAGGTACGATTGGGCTGAAAGCCGATGCACCGGCACAGATGCAGAGAAGAATTGCAGACAATATCGTTGTATCCAGCGAATTGACCTTTGAAACTGCTGCAGTTACACTGGAAGAAGCCACCCATACTTTGACCGTAAACATTGCCTTCAATAACAACATAGCCGAAGGAAATACTGCGGCATATCAGGATATGCAGGTGGTCATTACCGGAGCAAACGGAGAAAAAGCCGTATATGAACTGGGAAGCGGAGAAGCCGCAGACAAAAATTATATCACTTATACAGCCAGAAATGCAGTGATCACTGCGGATCTTCCGGAGAATGTACGCTATACTGTTGCGGTCAGCGGGGCAGGATACCGCACTGCAAAGAAATCGGTTGTTTTAAAAGAAGATGCGGTTCTCAATTTCTGGAACAATGTTAAAGATGCCGCAGACGAGAACGAAGAAACAAAGAACTTCCTGGCCGGAGAGATTGTCAACGACGGAAAGATTAACGTTTATGACCTGTCGGCAGTGGTATCGTATTTCGGTGAACTTGACCTGAACGCAGAGGGCACAGCATCTGATTATGCGAAGTATGACCTGAACCGCGACGGAAAGGTGGATTCCAAGGACGTTGCAATGGTGCTTGTCTCCTGGAACGAATAGGAACCTTAGGTTCCATCCGGAACTTACACGCGCTGTTGCGCGTGAGGGATGCAAGGCTGATCCTTGACCCAATGCGCGGATATACCGAGTGGAAAAACATTTTACCGAGTGCCGCGTCGTCGGCACTCGGCGCATTTGCTCAGTTCTGTGGGATATAGGAAAAACCGGTCATAAGGAGCAAAGCCGCGAAGTGAACAAAGTTGGTCGTGTGCCGACGAGGCCGGCATTGAAATGAAATTTTTCGCATTGACGGGCGACCACGCAGGGTCGCCCCTACGAAAACCGGGCAAATTGACCGAGAGTAGCGGCGTGACGCTTGACCCGTCGTCGGCACTCGGCGCATTTGCTCGGTTTTCCTGTGAAAAGCCTTCACTTTGGGCGCCGGCACCTCCTCTTTCCCACAAAACACACTAGGGTTCCCACAAAAGCTCTGCTTTTGTGGGATATAGGAAGAACCGCCGAAGAAGAGATGCTTTTCCGCCAGGAAAAGCGAGCTAAATAAGGCGTGTTCTGACGCTGTGGGAGCCCTGCCCTACGATGTCCGTGACGCTAGACATATATTTGTAATTCGTGGATGACCCGTGCGTCCGCCGTAGGGGCGCCCCTGCGTGGTCGCCCGGAAACGTGATGTTTCATCATGTGCGCAAGCGTGACGCTTGACCCGGAACTTACACGCACGCATTTCGCGTGCGTGAGATGTGCACTATATGCCGTGCATAGCACGGCAAGATTCCCAAAAGGCATAGCCTTTTGGGAAGAAGGGGGACACTCGTCCTTAAAGCGAAGGGGTTTTGCAGAAAAAAACAGACAAATAACAAAAATGACTTTCCAATGGAAAGTCATTTTTGTATTTCGCGGAACATAAGCTGTTCGGTTATATCCTCCGCCATTGGTTTTGTCTCTCTGTTTCAGTTTCTTTATTTGCTGCGTACAACGATAATATAATTATACTGCATTCTTTAAAGAAAAGGCCTGGAACGCCTCTTCCTCCTTCATACTTATAACGAAACAAAAAATGTCCTCCGCCTTTATAGGCGGCGTGTTCCATATTGGACTTTCAGTGGAAATTGTAATCTCCCACTGAACCCCGGAGGGCAAAGCCCCTCTGCGACGCTTGCAATCGTCAAAATAGATTTAAGCGCGCTTATCTTTCTTTGCTCTGTTTGACATATTTTCGCAGATAAAAGATATTTGTGCGTGATTGGCAAGTCGTCGCCGCAGACTATACTTTATTCACTTTGGCAGTATACCAGGCTCATGCCTCCCTTTTCTAAAAATGCCGCGCACCGCGCTCTATTTTTATCCATTTATAATTACTCCCTGGCATTTTTTTGCTTTGAATCATTTACACTCATTATTCTCTATTTCTATATCAATTTTCGAAACGATTTGTTTTATTTCATAAAGATTTTGTTTCACTCTGTGCATATCCAGTCTATCATTTTGACAGCAAACAGAAAGATATAAATTTAACCTCCCTGTTATCCTATGTAATTGTTTTACGTAATTCAATAATTCCAGCCCAATTACTTTTCTGGTTTCATAACACATTTTATGTTATAAAAGATAACATATTATTTTATTGCATAACAAGGTATACTAATTATGAGGTGGAAAAATGAAGTCAAAATTACTGAAATATACCCTTCGTCTAGATAAAGAATTATTTCAAAAAGTAAAATATATTGCAAACGAAGAACGCCGCAGTGTGAACAGGGAATTTGAATACATCATTAAATTGTCTGTTAAACACTATGAAAATAAACATGGCACGATTAATTTTACTTATTTTATAAACGAATAAATTCTTTTATACAAATGAAAACAAAAGATATACATAGGTGAAAATAATGGAAGAAATAAAATATACCCTGTTGATTGATAGACTTCTATTTAAGAAGTTTCGATATGTCGCAGACTGGGATGGGCGTTCTGCCAACCGGGAACTGGAAGTGCTGGTACGTAGTTATATCAAAACCTTTGAAGCCAAAAACGGGGAAATCAAACTAAAAAATGAATAAAGAATAAAATACAAATATCCCATCCAAAAGGTGAGGATGGATATAAAACATTCTCTATCCGGGTGAAAGAAGAGACGGTGGCTGCGCTTGATAAAATTGCACGTGAAAGTAATCGTTCCAGAAATGAACTGATTAATTTGTTCTTAGAATATGGCACCGCCAATTATAAAATTGCTGAATAAACGTTTGTATACTATTTACTAATTACAAATGCCGCCTTTGCGATAATGATACCGCGGTTTTATTTTTAACAGCTTATATCACAAAAAGGAGGAGAAACATCCCCTCTTCCTTTCTATATTTTTAAAATTCTATATGTTGCTGTCTTATAGGAATATATTATTCTTTGTCATAGGGCAGACTGTTTCACATTGAAAGCCAACGGAATCCTTTTGATGGTCATTAAACAAACATCCCCTGCAAATTGCCTCCGTATTCTTCCCCACAGTGTCTGCGTAATATTCCTTGCACCAAATTTCACGGTTCCGGTATGCAAAAATGGCGCCCGGGGTTTCCCGGGCGCCATTAACATACTCATACTTTTGCTATATCAGCCAAGACTGCAAAGCCATAAACGGTTTTCAACCCCATTTCTACAAAATACGAGGAACATTTGCCGCATACACGCCATGTGTGCCTATTCCCCCCAAGATACAAGAACCATGGCCACATCCTTGGAGTCAATCTTTCCGTCCCTGTTGAGGTCATACTTTGCGTACTCGGGGTGATTTACTGCTGTCAATTCATCCTCGCCAAAATAAGACACAACCGCAGACAAGTCATAAAGATTGATGATATTATCCTTTACGATATCGCCCGCCAGGAAGGTTGTCCTTGCCCCGCTTGAATCCTTGCCAACTTCTACAAAGGCCGGCTCATCCTTAGCATTGTTCCAGAAGTTTAAGATCTTGTTATCGTTCATATTTACGCTGTAACGAACCGTGCGATAGCCATCACCCGAAACCGTCACCATATAGGTCATATTCTGCGTAAGCGTATCTGCAATCTTGATTTGATAGGTCATTACTCCGTCAACATCTTTAAAGACTGCGTCTGTTCCGCTGCCAAGCGCAATTATCTTATCCTCAGCCAAATCCCCGCCGGAAATCGTCACCGTCATCTTTTGATAGTCTTCGGCGGCATTTTCAACTGTGTTCGGGAAGGCAATATTTATATCAAGGGTCTTGGTTTCCTTCGCAAGGGTTTTATCCTTTATAATGGCAATGTCATCGCTTTCGTTCATAACGCCGGCGGTACCGTTAAGTTTCAAATCTCCGTTCTCGCCGCTGCCGTCCGGAATATAAGTATTGACGATATTATCCGCAAACTCCGCAGTGTTTACCTTGGCATCGGGATAGCCAACACAGGCAAAGCTAAACGTTCCATATCCGCCGAACTCCACACTTGCAATTTTTATCTCATAGCCCGAAGCGTCCGCAGCCGTAAGCCCGTCAAGGTTGAAACCATAAACATCGTTTGCCATACAGGTCATATTTACTCCTGTTTCCGGCACAATTGTATAACTCACATACCCATTTTTGTTCTTAATCGCGAACTTCAATTCTGCCGAAGAAAAACGATTGATATATTTGCCGTCTTCCGCACTTGCCAGGACAATATCATATACATGATCGTTTTCTGTCGGAACCAGCTTCAGTTCAATCGCCTCCGTAATTTCGGAACCATTGCCCATTACAATAATATAGTTACCGTCGCTGTTCTTAACACTCATATGGGTATCTACAATATATTTCTCAACAGAAGTATCATCAAATGTTCCACCTGTAACTTCAAGAACCCCTTGTGACATTTCGGATGTTATTGTTGTGAGCGGACCTGTAAAGTCTCCGCCTTTGATTCTGATAGCTCCATCCGTATCAGAACAATTAACCACATAGGGCACATTGGGATTGTTTCCTTTTATATATGTTCCGCTTTCGACAATCACTTCTGCATTCTGATCTGCCCAAACTGCATAGAAATTCTTACCCGTGGAATTCACATTGCGCAGAATTACCTTCGAAGCATTGTATACATTGATACCTGTAAGCGTTACATCCTCTACAACAAAGTTATCTGTCACACCCTCATCGCCCACAAACAAGGAGTAATTTCCGTTTGTGACCGCAAATGTACCATTTTTTATTGCGGCATTTACACCTTGAAAAACTACAAATTTTGTACTGTTTTCTGAAGTAATGGTTTTTCCATTCAAATCAAGCGTCTTTCCGGAAATATCCAGCACATTGTATTCTGCTTCCCCCCACTCTGTCAAATCCACATCGGTTACCAACTTTATTTTGTCACCGTTTTGCGAATACTTCACCGCGTCCTCCAATGTGGTATGATAAATTATTCCGCTTTCGCTCTGCACGTTTGCAGCCATCTCATCATCCATATCCCAGCCGATATCGCCCTCTGCGAGGTCGGCATCCAACACGGGCGTCTGCCATTTTTTATATCCCAAACAATTTCCTTCTTGATCCAATATCGCTGTATATTCATATACTTCCGCAACCTTATTGCCCTTGTACTGCTCTGCAGTCGAAGCATCCGTCTCAACCGCACCGCTGTTTGTGCAGCCGGTAAATGTGATTGGCGTTTCACTTGCCTCGATTGAAGCAAGGATTCCGCCCGCAGCTGCATAAGGGGTCCGGGCATCTCCTGACGCTGCCGTACCACTGTTTATGCAGTTTGTAAGCGATGCGCCGCCTTTCAGATACGTTGCAACACCGCCAACATAGGTGTATCCGCCGATTGTATTCCAACAAATTGCTCTGACATCACCTGTATTTGTACAATCAGAAATTGTGCCGCCGTTTACCTCGCACACAATCCCTCCTGCATATACATAGCCCTCGTCTTCGTCCTTACCCTCTGCAGTAACTTCAACGGAGGATGTACAATTCGTTATCACCGACTGTTCCGAATACTCTACAAGACCGGCCGCCGCAACGCCGCTGTTCTGGAGAATGTCGTTGTTAGAGACAGTTAAGGTTCCGCTTACGGTACATTTTTGGATTTCCGCACCGCTTGCCAACCCTGCAAGTACGCCTGCCCAACCGTTGGCTGTAACTTTTGCATCAATCTTTACATTCTCAACTTTTGCCCCGGTAAGTTTCCGGAACATACCACAATAGCCAGCCGATGTATCAGCAATTGTAAGACCGGTAACAGAATGACCGTTTCCATCAAAAGTCCCCTTAAATTCATCAATAGGCACCCAGTCTTCTGTTAACACCACATCACCGCATAGGGTGACGGTATCCGATGTTTCCGTATTATCGGCCAACGCAGTATATAAAGATGTGTACTCTATTCCGCGTTCATCCACCGCAACGACCGTGTCTTCCGCAAAGACAGGGATACTCATTGCCCCGAGCAGTATTGCGCCCGCAAACATACAGGATAAAATCTTTTTCTTCATAGTTTCTTCCTCTTTCTTATTTCTTAATATATAATTTATTTTTATTGCTATTCAATATACAAGTTGCAATAACACACTGCATCCTACCATCATGGGATTTGGATAGGATGTGCAATCTTTATCAAAAAGTACGCCTTCTGATAACGGCTTCATTATCGCCTTTCAGTCTCAGAAACATCCCAAAAACATATATTTTTCTTATAAAATAATATCATCTTTTCCATAAAAAGTCAATGCCTTGGGCGCCTTTCAGCTTCACCACCCATATGCCTTTCTCCTGCCGTTTTTATATGTTTCTCCTCTTGTTTTCCGCAGCAAAGGAAAGCCACGTTCCCAAAAAGTCTTTGTATTTACGTACAGCCAACATTGACATATCAATCACCACAACTTCAACTTCCATCTTCTTTGTCAATATACGTCGCTGTTCCTGAACTTCCTTGTAGTTCCGTTCAAATCTGTCGGTGGATTTCACATCCGGCAAATCGCCTTTTTTGCGTTTGGAAAGAAACTGTTGTAATTTGGTCTGTTAAAATCTTTGCCGGACCGCTTATCCATAAATATGTTTTGTTATCTTGATGCACTGTATTTCAATATCCTTGTTTTGCTCGGCGGGCGAGACGCACACATATCCATACTCTTAAAATTCTATATATTGCTGTCTTATGGAAACAAATAATTCTTTGTAAGCATAGGGCAGACTGTTTCACATTGAAAGCCAACGGAATCCTTTTGATGGTCATAAAACGAACATCCCCTGCAAATTGTATACACCTGCTTCCTTATTGCAGATAAAATCACATATAACGGAACAGAAAGTTTTTCCGATTGCATCCATTTCTCTGCGGCCTGGATCAGATCATAAATCCGGGCCGCATATGCTCCTTCTATTTTATTGATTTCTTTCCTTTCAAAATCCAAGTCCGCAAAATCCAAATCCAAACTTGTAATTCCATAAAATTCCGGAGACCCGCATTTTGCAATCCAGCGAAAATAACCCAAAACCCTTGTATTGGCAATGCCGGAAATCTCCCTATAACCGGCCTCTTTAATTCGGAGTTCTTCATATAACTCTCTTTGCATCGCGACTTTAACGACCGAAAGCAAATCCTTATTTTCAGATAAGATATAATCCTTCCAATCCGCAGAGCCGCTTCCGCTCGGCGCAATCCGGCCCGGACTCCCCATCGCCTTTTCCGACTGTGTGAGTAATACAATAAACCCGTCTTTCGTCATTGCCAAAGTTGACACACCCACCATTTGCACACAGCGCCCGCTCCCTATGGGCAGCATTTGCCAGGCACCGTTTTTTTTGCATATAGGATATGCCGGTTTTATTTGGATCAGGCATTTATCTTTTTCATCATTTGCCTCAAGTTTTTTCCCCAGAAATCCATTTGAAAGCAAATAATCATAGTATCCTGCTCTATATGCGGACACTTCAATTGGCTTACCATTGTTTAATTCACTGTGATTTTCAATTATTTCCAAAGCAAAGTCGCTTGACAAACAAAATTTCTTTTCGTTGACAAAGATTTTTCTCCAGCCATGGTCACTGTTTTTGTACTGATAAAACAGCATTGCAAGCAATTGTTTTTTATCTTCAAGTATGAAACGGCGGATTCTTTTTATATACCTTAAATTTTTTTCTATCCTTATCACAGGTTCAGCCATTAAATAAGCATCAACCGCTTCTGCATACATATAAAGGAACTGACTTTTACCAATTGCACACTTTTCAATTGTAAAACCATCACATACCGACACGCCTGCAAATTTTTCTTCAATGGTTTCACCGGCATCTTTCATTGCCGCGGCACCCAAATACTTTCTCTTTTTATATCCTTCCGCAATCTTTATTATTTCTATCTGCATCGAAATAAAAGAGACCATCAAGCTTACCCATTTAAAAAGTCCCCAAGCCGCTTTCATATTCCACACTTCACACAATTCAAAAATCCAGAAAAACAAACCAAGGCCAAAGGCGCCGCATCCCACAAGGGCTTTTATTTTTTCTTTTGGGTCAAGCCGCAGAATATACAAATAATAATCCATCATCGTTCTCATGCAGATACGCTCCCTCATCATTTGCAAATATACGTAAATATCATATCATTAATTTTACTTTAGATACATTAAGCTGTCAATCGTTAATAAAAAAAATAGGAGAAAAAAACCAAAATAGAAACTCATAATTTCAAGAGTATCCATAACGCCGCACAGGGTTTTGATAAACTCCTCTAAAAGCGTTGAAAATAAAGGATTTATCGCAATCAGGCCACCTGATTCCTTTATATGATTTCACACAATGTCACCCTTATTTTGAACAATCATAAGGGCAAATTCAAGGACAGAAAAATTTCATAACAAGGTATAACAAAGTGTGGCAATCGGAAAACTGTGATGTATGCGCAAATAGACTATTTTAGAGGGATAACACTATGGAGGAATATATTCTGACAAAAACAGCGGTCTTCGGTATAAATTACAGGAAAATTATTATATCCCTTGTCCTGCTTTACCAGCAAAAAAAGAACAAAAACCATCGGCTGATTGGGACAGTGGTACAAACGCTATTTACTGGAATACAAAAAGGCGTTTTATATCACTCAGCTCACAAGCGACAAGCAGAATACATTTCTTATCGAGAGTGATAAACAAGTACAGAGTAGCACAGAGCAGTGAAAGGCAAAAAAATGCCTTAGAATAGATAGGACGGCTGAATAACCTACAGACGTGTGCAGGGGAAATTTTGGAGAAAGAAATTTTGCCGGAATAATTTAAGCTTTGCATAAATAAGTGAAATTTCATTATTGACTTTTTCACTTTTATATTCTATAATGTAAAAATATATAGATTGACACTTCTTGCCGCCGGGTAAGAAGTTAAGCGTCAGGCTTTCTATCGTTAGGCCTTTGAAGATAGAAAGTTCTGGCGCTATTTTTTGTGGTTTAGGAGTGAATAGATATATGGAACAACAATCTGGTATGCGGGATTTTACCCATTATACAATTTTAAGTGTTTTAGGAACATTGGGAGTATCCTGCTATATATTAGCCGATACATTTTTTGTATCAAAAGGGTTGGGAGCAAATGGTCTTACCGCTTTAAATCTTGCTATTCCTGCATATAATTTTATTCATGGAACAGGTCTTATGCTCGGCATGGGTGGCGCAACAAGATTTTCTGTTTGCAAAAGTCAGGGAAAAGTTGATGAGGTCAATCGGATTTATACAAATACACTCTATCTTGCGTTTGTTTTTTCAGTGACATTTGCACTGCTTGGCTTTGTTTTTTCTAAACAGTTCGCAATATTCTTGGGAGCAGACACAAGCATATTGGAAATGACAAATATTTATCTGCGCTGGCTGTTGATTTTTGCCCCTGCTTTCATTTTGAATGATGTGCTGCTTTGCTTTATCAGAAATGACGGAAGTCCGAAGTTTTCTATGGAAGCCATGTTGATAGGAAGTTTTTCCAATATCGTATTGGATTATATTTTTATCTTTCCAATGCAAATGGGGATTTTCGGAGCTATCTTTGCTACGGGATTATCACCAATTATCAGCATTGTTATGATGCTGCCGCATTGGATCGAAAAAAAGAACACTTTCCATTTTGTAAAAACGAAGATACAAATAGCTATTATAAAGCAGGATTTATCATTAGGTTTTCCGTCTTTGGTTGCTCAGCTTTCTTCCGGGATTACGATGATTACTTTTAATGGTATTATATTAAAATTAGCAGGAAATATGGGCGTTGCCGCTTATGGAGTTATTGCTAATATTTCTCTTGTGATTGTTGCGGTATATACGGGCATTGCACAAGGCGTTCAGCCATTGATCAGCACATTTTATGGCGTTGGGAATACCAAGCAGACAAAGACTATGCTGCGGTATGCCATGACAACTATGTTATCCGTATCTGTCATTGTTTATCTATTTATTTTTATCTTCGCACAACCAATTACCGCTATTTTTAACAGTGAAAATAATATCGGTTTACAACAGATAGCCGTAACAGGACTGAAATTATATTTTTTATCTACCCCTTTCGTTGGATATAATATCATTTTGGCAACCTTTTTTACTTCAATTGAAAAGGCTTTACCTGCCCATATACTTTCGATATTAAGAGGATTGGCTTTGATTATTCCTATGGCATTTTTACTGTCTGCTTTATGGAAAATGACTGGTGTCTGGCTTACTTATCCAATAACAGAATTTTTAATTGCATTACTCGGATTTTTAATATATAAACATAAAAAACTGAAAGAAACAACAAATTATAAAAATTAAAAAAATGTGCATTACTTATCATCGGTACTCAGCAAGAAAATTTTAAAGAGATGACAGAGAATAATACGAACAATCCGGCGTGGGATTATATCCGTAACGCTTAGAGAACGCCGGACATTTTTGTGCAAAGAAACTGCCAATAATCCAAATTACTCATGATAAAAACCATATCAAACAAAAAATACCGCTCCGAATTGCCGGAGCGGTATTTTTATACGATTATATTAATTCATCGAGTAAATATCAATGTCATCAAAGCACAAAACGCCTTTCCAGCCTACGGTCAGCTTATACACGTTTGCTGCGGCGGTATTTTTAAACCCAAATGTGGTTGTACCGTCCACAAACGGCGTTAAATTCTCCAGCGTATTCCCCTGATACAGTTCAAACGTCTTCTGTGCAAAGTCAATTACAGCCCGGACATATACCCAATCTGTGCTGTACGGGAAGGTTACATCGGTCTGCGCCGGATCATTTGTAAGGGTGCCATAGGTCTGCGCCGCCTTTAACTGCGGGATACGGCTGCTGGCAAAATAGAGTTCAAAAATCTCTGCCCCCGCTGCATCCAAAAGTTTAAGGGAAACGGGATCATCGGTGGTGTCCACCCGCTTTATCCGCATATCGCAATAAAGCAGCTTGCCGCTTTCCACCGCCGGCGCCGGTGTTGCCGTGCCGTCCGCATCATGGGTATCAATGGTCATCTCGATGGGAATCTGTGATTTTCTTGACCCTGCAATATAGCTCGACTGATTGACCGAGTCACCACTTTTAATGGTATAGAAATTTGCAGTTTTCGTGGTATTCTGATTCCAGACAATGTAATCATCATTTGCCAGGTTCGGAACATTGATCACCGTATTGCTTACATTCACTGCATTATCAAAATTCTGGGTGACAAATCTTTGGCTTACCGTTCCGGTTTCCCCTTCATCGCCTCCGCCGCCGGTTCCCGGCGTTACAGAATAAACATTTACATCATCAAAGCCCAGGACGCCTTTGATTCCTGTTGTCATCTTATACAGATTGGCAGCCCCGGAATTCTTAAATGCAAAGGTATCAACACCATTCACAAAGGGCGCCAAGGTATCCAGCGTTGCACCCTGGTACAGCCCGAATGTCTTATCATTGAAATTGAGAATGGCACGGATGTATACCCAATCGGTACTGTACGGGAAGGTTACATCGGTCTGCGTCGGGTCGTTTGTAAGGGTGCCATAGGTCTGCGCCGCCTTTAACTGCGGAATGCGGCCGCTGGCAAAACTCAGTTCAAAAATCTCCGCTCCTGCCGAATCCATCAGCTTAAAGGAAACCGGATCATCGGTGGTGTCCACCCTTCTCAGGCGCATATCATAATAGATCAGTTTATCGCCGTCAAGCGCAGGCGCCGGAACTGCATCACCGCTCGCGTTATGGGTATCAAGGGTCATCTCGATGGGAATCTGTGACTTTCTTGATCCCATAATATAATTAGACGGATTTCCGGAATCTCCGCTCTTAATCGTATAGAAATTTGCGGTTCTTGTGGTGTTCTGATTCCAGACAATATAATCATTATTTGCCAAATTCGGAACGTGCATCACTGTATTGCTCACACTTGTTACATTGTCAAAATTCTGTGCCGCAAAATGCCGGTTGATGGTTCCTGCACCGATATTTCCGGTAACTTCTGTTGGCAGCTGGACATCGCCGCCCGTCTGTTCCTGATCAACAATATATACTGCAACATCGTCAAAGCCAAGAGAACCCTTTACTCCTGTTGTTAACTTATACAAATCAGCGGCGCTGGTGTTTTTAAATGAAAACGTTTGGGTTCCCGTCACAAAGGGCATCATGGTATCCTGCGTTGCTCCCTGATAGAGTTCAAAGGTTTTATCTGTGAAGTTGAGAATTGCACGGATATAAACCCAATCTTCGGTGAACGGATACGTCACATTGGTCTGGGCCGAATCGGCAGTTAATGTTCCGTATGTTTGATTTGTTTTCAGCTGTGGAATCATATTGGCTGAGAAGGAAAGCTCGAAAATCTCTGCCCCAGCTGAATCCAGCAGTTTAAAGGATACCGGGTCATCCGACAGGCTGACCCTTTTCAGCCGCATATCATAATAGACCAGCTTATCACTGCTCGTTACAGGCGCCGGGGTAGCGGTGCCGCTGGCATCGTGGGTATCAATCTTCATTTCGATTGGGACCGCAGCCTTTCTGCTGCCAATCAAATGGGCAGAGCGGTTGATGCCATCCGTGTTGCGCAGCGCATAAAGACCGGATGTTTTCGTTGTATTCTGATTCCAGATTACATAGTCATCGTTTGCAAGGTTTGGCGACTGAATCGTTTTCGGATCCGCATTCAGGAAGGTTGAATTCTTAAAATTCACCGCCAGATGATGCTGGGTTATGGTGCCTGCCCCTACGTTTCCAACAACCTCCGTCGGCAGCTCTTCCTCTACCGGACCTGTGGATTCTTCCTTTCCATACACGCCGAATTCGTATATATTCAGGTTGTTGTCCGCCTGTCCCGCCTGTGTTACATAAAGCCGTACATAACGTGTTTTCACCGGCGCCACAAAACGGTCGGTAATATTATAGGTGTTGTCTGTAATGGTATCTTTGTCCGTCCATGTCTGTCCGTCAGCGCTGATCTGGAACTTAAAGTCCTTGGTATTTACCGAAGCCGCAAGTTTGGTGCCTCCATGCCGGACTACCCAGCGGTTTATCAGGTATTCTTCGCCCAAATCAACCGCAATGTATTTATCCCCGGCAGCTGTACTCTTCCATACCGTGGTATAGTCATCGTCCACAGCATTGGCGGCCGCATATCCGTCATCTGCACCGGAGCTTGTTACCGTCTTATTCTTAACAAGATTTATCCCCAAATCATCGTGGAGCTGTTGTTTGACATATGTTCCCCAGAAACTTGTTGGCGGATATGAATAAACCGCATCATTCTTCCAGTTTGCCGCATCCCCCAAAATTTTCGGTGAAGATGTGGGATGGAAACACCAGCCTGTCCAGTTGGCAAGATTCCCATAGGTCTCTTCATCGTTCATCCAAGCAAACAGCTCCGGAACCCACTTATCATGCCACATGGACGTCCCCTGCGCATAATTGCCCATATTGGGGTCGTCCGGATCCCATCCGTTTTCGCCGATAAGCACCGGATATTTCTTTCTTGCATTGCCGATTGACGCATCCCAATTTGCAGTTCTGCCTTTCCAGGGATATATATGGGTGTCGTATACAATACCATTCCCTGTTTTTGCACTGTTGTTTTCCGTTCCCTGGTCAACCAGGTCATAATTTGACTCGCCGCCAATTCCCGACAGGCTGTATCCCCAATCAAGGCCGGCTGCAATAATGATATTCTTTGCCCCAAGGTCGCGGATCATTTCCACCACCTGCTGATGCCCTGTAATATTGCTGCCATTGCCATTACGCCACACGTCCCACGAAACCGAATGGGGTTCGTTCAAAATACCAAACAAAACGGTGGGGTTATTCGCATACTTTGCCGCCGCCTCCTGCCAAAAGGTCAGATACTGCGGATTGTCAAAGCATTTATAATGGTGGAGGTCAAGAACGACATACTTTCCTGCCTCTGAAACCATTGATATTACAGAATCAATATAGTTTCGATAACTTTTTCCGCCGTCATTCACATAGGAATAACTGCCGTACCAGCCGGAAACGCTGACAGGCAGGCGGATTAAATTGGCATCCCAATTCTCCATTGCTTCCTTTGTAGAACGTGTAATTCTCTCTACGCCCGGTGTGCCTGTCCACTCTGCTCCGGGAATATTCAGTCCCGTCAGCCGGACAACCGTATTCTCATCATCCGCCAATACAATTTTGTTTCCGCTTACCTTCAGCATACGGGACCGGTTTACGGTTCCGGTATCCGCAAATACGCTGAATCCCCATAGGCCTATCAACATCTGTACCGCCAGCACCAGTGCCAACATTTTCTTTTGTGTCATTCTCATAATGCCCCTCCTTAATAATTTATTCTGGTATTTCCAGTTAATTCCATGGTAGCAGATGACAATTTCGTTGTCAATAAGTTCCATCCGTTTCCTTTATTTAAAAAAAGGAATCTTTTTAAAAACCCCTATTTAATTTATCTATACTATATAAAAATTCCAGATTATTTTTGTATATTCATACAGACAAGCGCCATTATAATGTATTGACAGTATAGATGACCATATGTTACGTTATTTTTGACAAAAATTTCAATCATCAAACCACAGAAAGGAGACCGTCCGATGGTTTAATTTGTCAACTATAATCACACACAAATGAAAAAATTAAAAAAGGAGAAGAATTATGAAAACGCAAAAAAGATTACTGAGTTTAATGTTGGTCGTTGCTTTGATGACAATTTTATTCGGCGCAATGACAACAACGGTCACAGGCTCTGCACAGAAACCCACATATTTTCGGGTTGATGTTGGTGAATTCTATTATGCAGTAATAACCGACAACAATGAATTAAAACTGAGCGGCTTTAGTTTTGTATTTGGCCTCGATAGACAGTATTATGGTTCCTTCGAAGATAATACGCCATTCGATCAGGATGTGGTTTCCATCAGTAATGGACGTTATCTCAAAACGGATGGCTCCCTCTGGGAATTGACCGATTTCGCAACAAAATACTGCATTGAGAAGAGCGGCGTGGTTGAAGTAGGCCCTGGATATTATATTATGGATGACGGCACCATAGTAGGGAACTATCAGCTTCGGCCGCAGATTGATCCTGATGTAGTTCCCCCTGCCGGAAAAATGGTGGCATTTAGCAAAGCAACCGAAGTAAATGGATACCCATTTGAACTTCATTCCGGTACTGCAACTTGGGCGATTGCTGTCTGTACAGACGGCAGTGTCTGGACACAGGGCAGTTATGAAATTGAAATGCATGACCAATACGATTATGATGAAAATGGCAACTGGGTGGTAACATGGCAGGATGAAACGATAAATCCAATTGAAACAGATTGGTATGAACGCACGATAACGGTGACGCCGCCGGTAAGTACAAACAAAGTTGTGCGGGATATATCCACAAGCATCTATACAAATCCACATACCATGAGCATTGTCAACAACACACTCTATGGTGCAGGCCACGGAACAGACGGACAGCTGGGCTGGGGATTCTTTGGTTCAGCCTACAGTCCTGCCATGGCAGAAACTGCTCCTTATGGTACGATAGATAATGTACAAAAAGTTTCCGCAGGCAACCGGTTCACGCTTGCTCTGAAATCAGACGGCACTGTCTGGGCCTCCGGTTATAATGAAGAATATGGAACGTTGGGAAATGGCAACAAAGAGAATCAAAAAAGATTCGTGCAGGTGCAGGGACTCACAAATGTAATAGATATTGCGGCAGGCAAGCGGCATTCTTTGGCACTGAAGGCTGACGGCACCGTATGGGCGTGGGGCTCAAGCAGCAACGGCCAGCTCGGTCAGGGCAACCGCGTTCCCTGCATGACGCCTGTCCAGGTAAAATCTCCGGACGGCTCTGGCTATCTCAATAATATAAGAAAGATTTCGGCCGGAAGTGACGCAAGTTATGCCATTACAAATGACCACAAACTCTATGCCTGGGGAAATAACTATCATGGACAGCTTGGCGATGGTACAACCATTGAGCAGCTGCGTCCCGAACTCATCAATATCCAAAATGTAAAAGACATCGTAGCCGCACAGGATTTTGTAATTGCTGTTATGAATGACAGCGACGGCAGCCTGATGTCCTGGGGCCGGGATACCTATGGTTGTCTGGGCCAATACAGTGTACTGGATACGACCGCCGTACAGCCCGGTTATGTTATGAAAGGCTATAATTCCAAACTGACCGGCATTGTCTCTGTTTCTGCCGGCGCAGATCACTGTGCTGCAATTGACAAATACGGAAAGCTTTGGGTATGGGGCCGCAACAATGCGGGCCAGCTTGGCGAAGGCGGCACTGCCCCCAGAAACTATGCAGCCCATGCAAAAAATATAAACGGGAACGGAGATCTGTGTGATGTCATGAAGGTTTCCTGCGGTAAATGGTACACCATGGCAGTCCTTACAGATGGCACTGTTCTGGGCTTTGGCTCCAACGAAAGAGGTCAGTTGGGTGTTGGCACAATGGGCGGAGCAAACCGGCTGCTTCCTGTTGTGACACAGTTTTAAGGTCTGCGCATCAAGGCCGTCTTTTGAATGATGGTTTGTGCATTTCTCTGATGGAGACACACGGACTTTTTCTTGAAAAAAGCAAGGGCTTATGACAACGCATTCTGTTTACAGACAGCCGCATCCGGGCGGCTGTCTGTTTTTATCTGTCTGTTCCTGTGTTCTATGAACGCCCTCTTCTTTTTTGTATTTCAATTCACCACTCTAAACTCTTGCTGTGTTTTCTTTTTTCATGTTTTACCCGTCCGGTGCGAAGGACAGGCACCCGGAAATTCCACGGGAGATTCGCACCGCCTATTTTAGCATTATGAAAAAAGATTTGTATGGCAAACATCTTTTTCCAACTTGACTTTTGGCGAACAAGAATGTAAAATGAAAAAAATAGCTCCTATTCATTGGCTATTTTTGCTGTCGCATTCTGTGCAGAATGCGTGGATTGAAATTTCTCCAATCATATCCAATGATTTCCCGGTTGCGTCGCATTCTGTGCAGAATGCGTGGATTGAAATCTCTTACATATCCATGTATAACTGGTTTGCCCCCAGTCGCATTCTGTGCAGAACGCGTGGATTGAAATACCCGGAAGCACGCCGTTTGGAATTGGCGTTGGCGTCGCATTCTTTGCAAAACCTGTGAATTAAATTCGTAGGGGCGGCCCCGTGTGGCCGCCCGTTTTTCGCATCCTGCATAGAAGGCGTGGATTGAAATCTGTTTTGTTTTTGCTGCCACTTTGTAATATCCGGTCGCATTCTTTGCAGAACCCGTGGATTAAATTCGTAGGGGCGGCCCCGTGTGGCCGCCCGTTTTTCGCATCCTGCATAGAAGGCGTGGATTGAAATCTGTTTTGTTTTTGCTGCCACTTTGTAATATCCGGTCGCATTCTTTGCAGAACCCGTGGATTAAATTCGTAGGGGCGGCCCCGTGTGGCCGCCCGTTTTTCGCATCCTGCATAGAAGGCGCGGATTGAAATGTGCAATCATGGCGCGATGCGCCATGGCTGTGCGGTCTCCTCCTATGCAGAACCTGTGAATTGAATTCGTAGGGGCGGCCCCATGTGGCCGCCCGTTTTCCGCATTCTGCATAGAAGGCGTGGATTGAAATATATTTTGTTTTTGCTGCCACTTTGTAATATCCGGTC
This sequence comes from uncultured Clostridia bacterium, assembly GCA_910580105.1. GTDB lineage: Bacteria > Bacillota > Clostridia > Monoglobales > Monoglobaceae > CAJTWN01. Next base: position 23,712 of record CAJTWN010000009.1, read on the forward strand.
GCATTCTGTGCAGAACCCGTGGATTAAATTCGTAGGGGCGGCCCCGTGTGGCCGCCCGTTTTCCGCATCCTGCATAGAAGACGTGGATTTATACCCCCACGGCGGTTGGCTTATGGGGAACTTTTTACATTCTATCTTTATTTTTATTGTTCACATTGTCCTTTTATCAAAAATAACCGCGGATTCTCCGTCCGCGGTTATTTTTTGTTATTGAAACTGTGACCGATACAGCCCGGCATAGATTCCACCGCTCTGCATCAGCTGTGTATGGTTCCCCTGTTCCGCAATATCCCCATCCTTCACCACAAGGATGGTATCTGCACTGCGGATGGTGGAAAGGCGGTGGGCAATGACAAAACAGGTTTTCCCTGCCATCAGGGTCCGCATGGCCTCCTGAATCCGCAGTTCGGTTCGCGTATCCACATTGGACGTAGCCTCATCAAGAATCAGCATCCGGGCATCCAGCAGCATGGCGCGTGCAATGGTCAGAAGCTGTTTCTGCCCCTGGGAGATCCCCATTCCCCCGCCGTCCAAAACGGTATCATATCCCTGGGGCAGCCGCGAGATGAAGGAATGCACATGGGCTGCCTTTGCCGCCGCAATAACGTCTGCACGGGTCGCCCCCTTCTTGCCATAGGCAATATTATCATGCACCGTTCCGCTGAACAGCCACGTATCCTGCAAGACCATGGCATAGGAAAGACGCAGGCTTCGGCGGGTCACCTGATCAATTTCTATCCCATCCAGCCGGATGGAACCGCTGTTTGGGTCATAAAACCGCATCAGCAGATTGATAAGGGTGGTTTTCCCCGCTCCTGTCGGACCGACAATGGCAATCAGTTTCCCCGGTGCAGCGTGCAGGTTCAGGTCATGGATCACAATTTTATCCGGCAGATAACCAAAGCGGACATGGGTCATCTCCACATCCCCCCGTACCTCTTCCAGCTCTGCCGCACCCGGCGCATCTGCCGGTTCCGGTTCCTCGTCAATCAGCCGGAACACCCGTTCTGCCGCCGCACAGGCAGACTGCAATTCACTGACGATATTTGCAATCTCGTTGATCGGGCCGGAAAACTTGCGGGAGTACAAAACAAAAGAAGAAAGGGCGCCCAAACGCAGATGACCCAGCAAAAAGAGAACGGCGCCGAACATACTGACAAAGGCCAGGGACAGGTTATTGATAAAGTTGACAGACGGCCCCGTCATGCTCCCATAGTAATCCGCACGATAATAGGCATCAACCGCCTCGTCATTCTTGGCATCAAAATGCTTGAGAAAATAGGCTTCCCGGTGATAGGCCTTGGCAGTTTTCTGTCCCGATATGACCTCCTCCACATAGCCGTTGAGTTCTCCCAGCTTTACAGACCGGCTGCGGAACAGCGGCCGCACCTTCCGGGTCATATACCGGGTAAAGAGAATGGACGCCGGCACCGTTACCACAAAGACCAGCACCAAAACCGGTGAAATACGCAGCATCATGGCAAAGGAGCCGACAACGGTGATCACACTGGTCGCAATCTGAAGCAGATCGTTGGACAGGGAAGCATTCACCGTGTCAATATCATAGGAAATGCGGGACACAATGTCACCGGTCTGATGCCGGTCAAAGAACGAAACCGGCAGACGCGCCAATTTTTGAAACACATCTTCACGCATACGAAATACAACCTTCTGGCTGAGATGAATCATCAAAACAGACAGAACATAGGAAAGTATCGATGAAACAAGATAAAATCCCAGCATCCATCCGCAGTAATAAAAGACCAAAGGAAAGTCCACCTTCCCGGCTTCGACACCAATCGCATCAATTGCCCGGCCGGAAAGCGCCGGGCCAATCAATGCAAGTAGATTGCTGACAAGGGTCAGAAGGAGGGCTGCCGCCACCATCCCTTTATGCCTGCATAAATATCCCCAAAGCCGCCGCAAAACCTGTTTACGGTCTTTTGGTTTTTCAGGAAGCCCCCGTGGCTGTTTAGGCAACCTCATCACCCCCAATCTGCGACCTTCCGATTTCACAGTAAAGTTCACAGGTTTTCATCAATTCCTCATGGGTGCCATACCCCACTGCACGGCCCTCATCCAGGACCAAAATGTGGTCTGCCTGCATGACCGAGCTAATCCGCTGGGCAATGATGATGGTGGTCGTATCTTCAAAGTTTTCCCGCAGGGCTGCCCGAAGACGGGCATCGGTATGATAATCCAGCGCACTGGAGGAATCGTCCAGAACCAAAATATCCGGACATGCCGCCAGGGCACGGGCAACCAGGATTCTCTGCTTCTGTCCGCCGCTGAGGTTGGTTCCCTTGGCCGTCAGGCGATGTTCCAGCCCGTCCGGCAAACCGTCAATAAATTCCTTCGCCTGGGCGCACTCCGCCGCATGGGTAATTTGTTCCCGGGAAAGTCCGCGGCCAAAATCAATATTTGCCGCAATGGTATCGCCAAAGAGTACGTCGCCCTGAAAAACAACGCCAAACATCCGGTGCAGCGCTTCCGGAGGGATGGTATCTACCCTTCTGCCGCCGATGCGGATTTCACCGCTGTCTGCATCATAAAGGCGCATCAGCAGGTTGACAACGGTACTTTTTCCGCTGCCCGTCGCCCCGATAATGCCCAGGCTCTCTCCTTTTTTCAGCCGGAAGGAGAGATCATTCAAATTATCTTCCTTCTTCTGATAGGAAAAGGTAACATGATCAAACACAATATACGCTTCTTCCTTCCGGGAAACCCCGTCACGGAGCCGCAAATCCTCCGGCGTCTCCAGCACTTCAACCATCCGGGCTGCCGAAGCGCTGCCCTTTGAATACATCATAAACATCCGGTTGATGGACATCAGCGCATTTAAAATAATGGTGAAATAGGTCAAAAAGGCAAGGATTTTACCCGGCTGGGTCAGGCCCAGATTCACCCGCCATGCGCCAACCAGAATCACCGCCGTCAAACCGGCATTAAGCATCAGGTTCATCACCGGATTGGTAAGGGACATGGTAATGCCCGCCTTCTTTTCCCGCCGGACAACCTCTCCGTTCACCGAAGAAAACCGGGCGCATTCATAGTCTGTCTTGGACAGCGCCTTGATGACCCGGATACCGGTAATATTTTCCCGCACTGTACGTACCATAGCATCAACGCCCTGCTGCAGCCGCGTATAAAGCGGCACCCCTTTCCGGGATATATAGAAGATGATTCCACCCAACAGCGGCAGGGTTGCAATCAACACCAGCGAAAGAACCGGCTCCAGCATCCAGGTAATCAATATACCGCCCAGCAGCAGGATCGGCGCACGCACCCCCATTCGCTGCATCATTCCAATCATCTGATGAATGTTATATGTATCCGTTGTCAGCCTTGACTCCAGGGACGGAATTCCAAAACCATCCACCTGCCGGCAGGATAATTCTGAAATCTTTGCAAACAGGTCATGACGAACCGCCCGGGTGGTCAGCTGTGCCACACGGGACGCCATCCGGTTTGCAACAATATTCGTAACCAGCGCTGCAACCGCGCACAAAATCATTGCACCGCCCCACCATAAAATCAACGGGAAGTTATTCCGCGGCACGATGTCATCAATCAGATAGGATAAAATCCAGGGCAGAAGCAAATCCATAATCGTCCCTGTAAATTTAATCAACAATCCAACCGACATCCGCGGAATATAGGGGCGCAGATATACAGAAAAAATCTTTTTCATTCCTTTTTCTCCCCCTCTTCTACCGCCGGATTTTCTTTTTCCAATCCGTTTTCGCCCTCCAATCCCTTACCGGGACTTATTATTGCCGGATTTTCTTTACCGTCCGCCACTGCTTCCGGTGCGCCTTCCACCGCCTCGATTGCACGGTCCGTCACCCGGGCCAGCAGGCGGATAAACTGCTCCTTCTCCCCATCCGACAGTTCAGCAAAAAGCAGGGCGTTCCACTCCTGCATAATACGCAGCACATTGGGGTATAGCTCTTCCGCACGCCGGGTGGGATATACCCGCAAAACCCGGCGGTCCTCCCCATCCGGACGCCGCAGGACATACCCCTGCTTCTCCAGCAAGCCCAGCTGCCGGGTCACATTGCTCTTGTTCACACAAATCCTCTTTGCCAGCTGCTCCTGCGAGATACCCGGACGGCGGCAGATCTGGAAGATATAAATATGCTGATGGGCGCCAAGCTCTGTTTTGGGCAGGCGTTCACTGCGATACCTCCCTGCACAGCGGTAAACCCTGTTGATATACTTCATCAGAGAATCCAACTTTATTCCCTCCCGACACAAAATAGTTGCGCGTGCAACTATTTTACCATAAAAATATGGCATTTGCAACTTTTTTCCAATAAAATTTAGGAAATTTGTTTTATTTGAACCTTTTTTATCAAATAATTTAATGTCAATATGCGCACTATATCATCGAATAATACTATATTTTATCATAAAATATCTTATTTAAATTCATTTTGTAGTAATCTGTCAACGTATTTTCTTTGACAAATATCTCAAAAATGGTATAATAAGCACATAAATTTATAACAAAACAAAAATATGGGGGCATTTTTGCATTCAATAAGGGCCGAAGACCCGTCACGCAACATTTCAGCGGGGGGATGCGTGGATTGAAATAGTCTCTTAAACCCGAAGGATAAAATTTTCTCTATGCTGCCGCATCCCGCGAGGGACGTGTGGATTGAAATCCGGACTTACATAATTGCCCAATTGGTATTTCTAAGCCGCATTCTGCGAGGGACGCATAGATGAAATATTGCCAACGATTGCTTATCCGCAATTGTACAACCGTCGAATCCGGCAAGGGATTGTACGCCCGCCAAAAAAGGGAAATGGATTCCGCCGCCGATAGAGGCCGGAAACATCTTTCGTTTCGTTATAAATTTATAGTGTAAAAAAATTGTTTTAGGAGGGTAACAAATGAAAAAAAATCGAATTTTATCAAGTTTAATTGCAGCCGCAATGATCATCAGCAGCCTGTGCTGTCTCCCTGTTTTCGCAACAACAAATCAAAATCCAATTTTAAATGATCCCGTGGTCATCTCAGACACTGTCATCGAACTGACCAGTACAGATTTGCCCGGAGCAAACGTAACTTTTACTACTGTGAAAGTAGATGGCCAGTATGTAGAGAACATAGACAGCTGGGGCACCGTACAATATACTATTGAACCGGGGAAATTATATGAATTTCAGAGAATAAACATTTTTGTGGATGTCTATGGGCCTAACCCAGGAGATAATAACATGACCACTTATGAAAGTAACAAGGTATATTACTTTAAGAGTGCTGGTACTGAATCCAGTACAGCTCCAATCTTAAACGCCCCTGTTCTACAGTCGGACGGCAGTTTGAAAATTTCGTGGACAAACGGTTCCGTTCAGGATTCCAGATATGAATTGATGAACAATTTTGTATCTGTCGCCAAGGATGACGAATTTCTGGACACTTATTTAGGTGACCCTGAACATCCGGTAATTTTAACCGACCTTACGCCTGGCTCTGAATATACTTTTTCGGCAGTCAACATTTTTGTATACAATGGTGACGTCATCCAGCTTACCAGTGAACCTATAACTTATACCATGCCTGCGCAAACGGAAGAACCCGTTTTGCCGGTAATTGATGTGAGCACGCTCGGTGAAGATCGTTGTCTCCGCTGGACAAACGGCAGCTATGGCAATGGTTATTCTTTAGACACGATCAGCATCGTTATAAAAATCAATGGTGAATATGATACCCACATCGAAGTCATTGATTACAATGGCGACGGTTCGTCACTTACATATTATCCCTTCGGCCACTATTTTGGAAACGGTTTACAGTATGAGCTTGCCATTATGAACGTATTTGATAACGGGACTGACCAAAAGACTTTGATGAGCGAATTTAAACCTTTTTCTATAGAGATGGGCAGTCCCTATTGTCTTGAAGCTGCCCCTTCCACTATGAATAATGCCATAAATTTAAGCTGGATGAACGGTTATTTGGCAGGTACCAATGACTGGTTTAAAAACAGACTGTATGTCTATGCAAATGGTGAACAGATCGAGGAAAGTCCGATTGAACTGAATGCAGAAGATACATCCTATGTATTTGAAGGTGATGCCGGCATCACCTATACGTTCCAAATCGAAAATGAATCCTTGGGTCTTGGAACGAAGACTACCAGTAATGAAGTATCCTATACGATACCTTTAGATTCGTTTGATGTTGAAGCAGAGAGCCTGCAGGTCGCTGCAACAAATTCAACGCATACCATCTCTTATAACAATTGGGCAGCCGGCGGTCAGTATGATTTGTTAAACGCCTATGCTGCAGGCGACTATATCGAATATAGCATCAATGTGCCCACTCCCGGCGTCTATCAATTGACAGCCACCGTGATGAAATCCAGCAATAACGGTATCTATACGCTCACCATTGACGGCGTTGAACAGGCCACCTTTGACAGTTACCAGATGCGCCCAAATCCTTCGATGAATTATGATTTGGGAGAAGTCACCTTCCTCACTGCCGGCGAAAAACGGTTCCGTTTTACCTGTACAGGTAAAAACAACAATTCACAGGGATACAAACTGCCCCTTGATTGTATCTCATTTAACCAGCCGGAAGAGAAGCCAACCCTTCAGGACGGTAAAGTCCAATATGAAATGGAAAGTCTTGTTTTGAACGCAACCAATCGTTCACAGACCATTTCCAACAGCGATAAAGCCAGCGGAAATAAATTCTGCAGTCTTAATGCAAGCGGCGTAAATGATTTTATTGAATATCAGATATATGTCCCTGAGGCAGGAACGTACAGCCTGACAACAAGGGTAATGAAATACAACAATACCGGTTCTTATCAGTGTTCCGTTGACGGCACAGCTTTAAACACCTTTGACGGTTACCAAACAACTGGTTACTATACCGATATTGATTTGGGAACGATGACATTTTCAACTCCCGGAACAAAATTAATTCGCTTCACCTGTACAGGCAAAAACGATAAAGCAACAGGCTATAAACTGCCCCTTGATTATCTCGTTTTGACAAAAAATTAATTTTTCACGCCTTCAAAGAAGGTATTGCAAAAGGAACGTGAAGTAATAAAATGATGGCGGGCGCAAAATGTGTCCGTCATCATTTTTTATTACTCTATAAAAAATTAAGATCAAGCAAACAAAGCAAGCCGCAGCAAAGAGTAAAAATATCAATGGTTTTGCTGGATTTATCAGGCGCCCCCCTGCCTTGACGGAAGATGAAACAAAGATATACCATACACAGCCTTGCAAAAAACAAATTTTCTTTCAAACCCATCAAAAGAAATTTTCAGGGCGTGTACAAAAAGCCTGCACACGGATGAAAGCATCCAAAAGGTGTTCCGTCTTCTTCCGGTCATGATAACCTGTTTAATTGTCGATGCCGTTGCTTTAACCTATACAAAACCAGAAAGACAGCCGCCTGTTCAATATACTTGAACAGGCGGCTTAAAAATTCTTTTCTTGTATCTATAAAATTTTTGACTATTTCACCGGAACAATCCGGCCTCTTCTCTTTCTGTTGCTGTAAATATCAGAAGTCCATACATCTGTCTACCGCTGTACAAGACTTCCGGTATATCTGATATTCGGCGCATATCCCCCAAGGGTGGTCAGCGTCGTATATGGAATCCAGGAACCGCTTCCGGTTTCCGGGTCCGCAATATAGACCATATCTCCGTTCAGATTATAACCTGCCACAATCAAATACCTTGCGGCAGTCATATCGGACAGATTGGACGGATTGGACAGCAGAATTGCCGTTGCCTTTCCATCATCCACCAGCGTTTTAAACTCATTAAAGGTATAGACCTTGGTGGTGGACTGTACAAAGGAAAGTCCGCCTGTACTGACTCCATTGCTGTAAATATACCGGGCTGCTTTTGCCGTATTGGAAAGGTTCTCTCTTGTATCTTCCGTGTCACCTGTCACCGCATAAACCGCCGTAAACTGGTCTTCATCCGTTGTGCTGCCCTCCCGTTGGAGACGGTATTTTGCCGCCATCTCTGCGGAGGCCGCCCAATCCCAGTTGGTATTCTCTTCCATAACCGGCACAAACCCGGAAAGTATCGTTCCGCCCCTTGGTGTCCGCTTTTCAATTATGTCATGTTCGGACTGATAACTGCCGCATGTGGCCGAGATGTCAAAGGTGTATTTGGTAAAATCCTGCAGGCCGGTAAAGGTCATCTGCGTATCCTGTGTTGTTTTGGTGCTGAGCACCGTACTTCCCTGTTTTGTGACCACCGTATACGTCACCGTCCCCGAACTGCCATCGGACATTTGGCTGGGCGTCCAGGACAAGGTGTTGCCGCTGCTTGGGAACAAATCGCTGCCGTCCCGGATAAATTCAGGCTTCGTCAGCATATTTGCAGTCCTGATTGTCATTGTATCATGAAGGGACTCCAGGCCGTTGTATATAGAAAAAATTTCAAAGGTATACTCGGTGCCCGGAAGAAGATTTGCCGGCGTTGTAAAGCTGGTTCCCTCGGTGACTTCACTGTCAATTTCCACACCGTTCTTTGCATAGGTAACATAGTATTCAACCGGGGTGGACGGCGTTGCATTTTCCGGCCGGCTTTCGGACCAGCCGATGGTAATCTGATTGTACTTTACAGCACTTTTTGCCGGCGGCTGGAATGCAGGGGGATACAATCCCGTTCCGGACGCGCTTTTTGTCCAGATATACCGCTGATAATAATCACCGGGGTCGGGCTCATAGCAAGGCCCCTGAAAACTTGATAAATAAGTATAATACTTTGTGCTGGGCTGTAATCCGGTAAAAGTATATGTTTTTTCAGATATAGCACCCGGATAGAATTCCCCACAGTGTGGGAAATATATCAGTGACGTTGCATTACCCGGACCATCTTCCCATGTCAGCGCTACACTTGTGCTGGTAATATCTTCCCATTCGGGATGGTGGAGAATAGGGGTTTCAAAAACCACCTGGGGCGGCTGCGATGTACAATCCACCAAACTGCTCCGCTCGCTGGTGATGCTTGGATTGCTCTGCAATTTTGCAATCACTGAAAATGTATAGGTCGTACTGGGCATAAGGGTTGTGTCCACATATACAAAATATCTGCTGCCGTCATCATTGACATACGCGTCGCTTTCATATACTGTGGCTATATTATAACCGTTTTTTTGTACCTCATAAATCAAATCCTGGCCTGCATACTGTGCTGCAAGGGAACAGGGTTCCCATGAAATTCCGGCATAAAAGTCTCCGCCGCTTACAGAAATGACCGGCCTTGAAATTGCAGCAGCTGCGGCCGCGCTTGCATCTGCCTGCATTGAAAACAGGCTTGCCTGACCCATGTTTTCATCCTCTGCCGCCGTCCGCACAGTGACTGTATCCGCGGCTTCTTCGGGCAGCTCTGTTTCTCCTTCTTCGACTGCATACAGACGAAATGTATATTCCGTATCCGGTTCCAGTCCGTATCTTGTATACACCGTTTCATCAAACACCAAATCCGGATCATCGTCCGTTGTCACAACATATTCCACATCCGCACCGGCTTGTCCGTCCCAGCGAAGGGTGACACTTGTTGCCGTTATATCTTCCGCTGTTACCTCCTGAAAAGCGGGGGCTTCTTCCCTCGCCATTACCGGCGCCGTTCCGATTATCATCCATAACATTGCCGCAGACAGCAGCAGGGCGATTCTCTTTTGCTTTCCTTTCATTTGTTTTCACCTCTTTTTTTATTTTTGCTGTGCAAATCTATTTAGAAAACAAATAACCCATTGGAATCATCCTCCATCAAAAGATAATCTTATTTTTTTATGTTGCTTCTTGTGCCATCATTATATCTTTCTATCCGCCAACAGTCAATACTATTTCGTCATAATATAATTTTTCTGCTATAATGTGGATTTTTTTACAAATTTATTATCCATATTTCACAAATAAACACCGACTTTTTCGTCATATAACGCTAATAATCGACATAGGTTCACAAAAAAACAAAAGAGCGCAATAAATGCGCCCTTTTGTTTTATATTGCGACATTTTCTTCTGTTTATCTACGCATCCATTGTCCCTGCAATGCAAAAACAATTCTTTTATTCCCGGTTTTCGGAGGTATTTCCCTTTGCGTTCCGGGCGACCAGCTTCACTGCATCTGCCACCGTTTTTCCTGCCCGGGAAGCCTGGATCTGGATATAGCCGTCCGTTCCCTCCCGGAAGGGATAGCTGCCCACATAGATCCAAAAACCGCCGTTGGATTTCTGATTGATGTTCATCCGGGTGTCCGTTCCACCGTCATAATGTACTTCAATGGGGACACCGCTGGGGGCGCTGCTCTCCGAAGCCCAGCGGATATAGACGTCATAGGTGTCCGCTTTCTGAATCTCCGGGGTCCATCTTGCCCATCTGTCCGTGTCGGCGCCGGCGGTACCATCGGTGAAATAGTTCGCACCCAAATAACCGTTTCCGGATGTGGAGGCTGGCCAGCTGCTTCCATCGGTGGAAAAGCCGGGATCGGTGTTGTCAATGATGTAGGTGTCGTTTTCCGGTTCCAGAGCCGCTTGCCCGGAGAGATCAAAGACCGCAGACAGGCTCCTGCCCCGCAGGGTGTTCACATCCGCCGTGAACTTGATCGTTGGAGAAAGCTGGGTAACGTTGATCCGGCTGTCATGACGCAGGACGCCCCTGGCCTCTGCCGCCAGCTCGATCTCAATGGTGCCGGTGTTCTTCTGGGTGGGGTCGGACAGGGCGATGGAGAGCTGGTCGTCTGTCCTTTGCAGGGTGACAGACGCCTTCTTATTACAGGTAAGGATTCCTGCCGTCTGCACGCCGTCCTCCCAGAAATTGGCGCCCAGCAGACCGGCGCTCTTTTCCTCCGCCGCCTGGAGAGAAGCCGTATTCGCAAGAATATGGACGGAAGGCGCCTGGGCATAGGCACGGGTCTCTTCCGTATTCTTGTTGGGAAGAAGTACATAGGCATAATCTTCGTTCTCTGGATTGGTGCCGTGGCTGACCCACATGGTCAGATAGTCATCGTTATGCTCCACTGTGGAGCTGCCGGAATTGATGGAACTCCATTTTCCTTTCCGGTTTTCACGCAGGGTATGAAGGGTTTCGCCCTCCGGGAAGTAATAACCGATGTCCGCACCCTCCACATTGCCTTCCAGATGTGCCCAGCGTGCGCCGGCGGTCGTCTCCTCAGTGCCCATTGCCGCCGCCTTTGCCGCGCCGTCAATCAGGAATTGATTGTTCTTTCCCGGCCGGAGCTTCCGGTTTTCTATGATGGTTTCGGTCTCGATGCCGTCGCTGCTGGTGATACCGGCGCCCAGCGCCACCACCTCATCATCAAAGAAGAACCAGGATTTTTTTGCGTTCATATTCTGTCCATAGGGCTGTAAATCCATCCCCGATGTACCAAAGAGACCGTCAAGTTCCGAACCGCCCGCCCAGTCGCGGGAATTGGCCTGATTCGGCTTGACCGTGCTGTTTTTCAGCACCGTTGTTCCCGGCAGGCGATAGCGGTTGACCGTCGGCCAGAAGGTACCGCTGAATTGGGTAACGTCATCATTGTAAAGATAGAGCATTCCGTCACCGGTGTGATGCGCGGAACCGTTTTCTGAATTGATCGACTCATAGTTGGCAATCCGGCTGGAGTGCATACTCAGCGCCAAGCCATAGCCGGGGCGGAACTGAACCGCTCTGTCCATCCCATAGAACTGCCGGTAGGCGATCAGCTCGCCTCTGGAGGGAACGGAGGGGTCATTCAGGATATCCACCGCAAGGGTAATCCGGTCGATGGGTGCATCCGGGAAGTAGGAAACCTCCGGATTGGACTGGAGCCAATATTTTACCATGCTCTTAAATTGTCCGGCATATTTTTCCGGCGCAAACTGAGAGAGGCGGAGGATAGCGCTCATGGCCTGATGTCCTGCTTTATCGGTGCTGGTTCCCTCTCTGGAAATTTCCCGTCCGCGCACAAAATCCATCAGTGCCCCCCGGTAGATAAAGGGTTCGTAAGCATCCACCACCCACCGGAAGACGTTGTTGCCCGCGATTTCATTAATCTCCCAGGCAGAACTGTCAAGGATATACATAATATCCGCAATACAATCAATCAGCGAAAGGCCATAGCCGCCGTTATACGCAATGTTGTGATGCTGAAGGAAGGAACCGTCTTCATAGAAGCCGTCATCCTTGGTCACCATCACGAAGATATTGCTCATTCCGCTCTTCACCATATCCAGCAGACTGCCGTCCTTGACCAGGATTCCCCGGCCGGCAAAGACCTTGCACTCCCACATCCGGTTTGCACCGGTCATGGAGATGTCGTTCTGATACCGTCCCACAGCGGCCATATACCGCCCCACCTGATCGGTGTCCAGGTAGTCATAGAGCAGGACGGCGCAGTCGATCAGCGCCTCCGGAATCCCGATCTGCCAGTGCCACCAGTTACCGCCGTTGCTGAACTGGGAGGAGTAGGCATTGATGTTCATCCAGTCCAGGGCGGAAATGATGTCTTTGCGCAGTTCTTCATTCTTATAAAGGGAGGAGCCCACCGTCTCATGGGCCAGCGCCATGTCCTTCAGGGCGCGGTAGGTTGACCAGCAGTTGCCCTCATTCTTGGGATTCTGTGCGTTGGTGAAGATATATTTCCGGTCTTCGGTCTTTACCATCCTGCCCCAGGCCGCCTCGGCCGCCGTTGTGATGCTGGTCAGCTTATCCTGGATATAGGGATTGCTCTGGTGAAAATTATCGCCGCCGGTGAGCATCACCTTCCATTTCATCCGAAGCTGGTCATAGATGCTGGATTCCGCAAACTGCCAATGATGCGCCTTGCTGAAAACTTTTCCGGTATTGATGTCCCAGACATAGGCTTTGATCTCCTGAATCTGGGCGATCAGCGCATCGGTCAGGGGCAGTGTCACCGCAATGGGAAATTCCGCCGCTCCTGCCGGGATGGTATATTTCTCACTGGTGCAGACGGTAAGCAGGTTCCCGTTTCCGTCATAGGCGGCAATCATGGCATTGGCCGCCTGATCCGCTTCAGCAGTGTTCTGAAACAGGGCGGAGGCGGTGACGCTGTTGTTTCCGTCCAGCAGACTGCCCACCTCGGTAATCCCATTCTGTCCCAAAAGCTTCATCCCGGTCACCGGAGATGCCAGCAGGCGGCAGACCTCTGATTCCCCGGTTTCATCATAATTGTTAAAGGCGCGTGCCGTCAGACTGACCGGGCCGGTCAATTCTGCCGTCCAGGTGACCGCATAGGGCGCCTGGGTGGCTTCGCCGATCTTTTCGTTATTGATATAGTATTCCACTTTCGTCACCTCCGCACCATCACAAACTGCACTGCTGGTCAAGGTAATGGCCTCATTTACGGGAATCACATCGCCGCTCCGGTGGGAGGTGATGGACACTCTGGGGGAACGCTGGGCAGTCCGCACCGGCTCGCTCATCGTGAAGAAGGCCGGTTCGCCGATGGTATTGCGCTCTCCCTCCGCCACAGGAATGACAGAAAAACGGATGTATTTGCCGCGTTCTGTCTCCGCCGGTGCATAAACGGAGGTTCCGCCAGCCCGGATGGGTTCGGATTGCAGTTCGGTGACATTCTGGGTGAAGCCAGGGTCATCTGCACAGCTCCATACGCAGTAAGAATCCCCCTCCGGCCGGCCGGTGGCGTCGGTATAGGCGCCATAGCGCCCGGTCAGGGTCTCTCCGATGACAGGGCTTCCTTCAATGGTGATCCCCTCTGCAACCGGAATCATGCTGATTTCCTCGAACTTTGTTCCGCTGGGGAAGTAGCTCCGGAACTTTTCCTCATCGGTATAACCGGTTCCCGTTGAAGGATAACAGACCGTCAGCGTACTCACCGAAGCGCCGATGGGATTCATGGTCTGGGGCGCTGTCTCCCCCCAGAACACCATCTCAGAGAGGGAGAAGTTCTGGCGGAAGGCGTTGGTTCCGATGGAGGTGATATTTCCTTCAAAGACCACCCGCTTCATTTCGCTGCAATTATTAAAGGTGTCGTTGCTGATCTTGGTAATCCCGGCCGGAAGCACCGCTTCCTTAATCTTGGTGTTGGTAAAGGCATTGGAACCGATAGAGGTCAGGTTCTTTGGGAAATTGACCTCGCTCAGCCCTTTATTGGTATTCTGCTGACAGGTATTGTTCCCGATGGTCTTTAAGGTTGTCGGCAGCTGAAGGGTCAAGAATCCCTGCGCCGGCTGCCGGATGGCGCTGTTTGCAAGGGTGGTCACCCCTTCAGAAATAATGATATGCTTCACGCTTTTCTGGTAAAAGGGCGCATATTTTGCCTCTGAAACATAGAGGTTGATTTCTGTTTCCTGATATTGGGTGCCGTTCTCCAGTGAAAAGGCGCCTGCCAAATGGGGCACCACCACCGGCGTGGTATTGGCCACACCGGATGCAAAGCTGAACTTGAACAGCCGTCCGCTGGCCGGCGTGTAAGAAAAGCTGTACAATCCGTTGGACAATGTTCCCGTCTCCGCCGGAACCCCGTCGGTGACAGTATAGGTATAGGTCGCATGATCCCGCCAGTTTTCGTCCACCACAAGTTGATCTCCCTGATAATAAGCGGCGGTCACCACAAGGGGAACCGATTTGGTTTCTGTCTCTCCCTCTGCAAAAACAGAAAAAAGGCCGCAGTTCGTCAACAAAAAAACTGCCGCCAGTATCCATCCAATCCATTTTTTCATTTTTACAACTCCTAACAATCATTTCTCGTTTTTCATTATAGCACACCGGACTTCCTGAAACAATCATTTTATTACACATATCCAAATTCTTTTATCCAAATATCAATTTTTTAATATATAAGTACCAACAAATTGACCAGCCGGTTTTGCAGCAGATTCCCCGAAACTTGGCACATCCCGGCACTTTATTTGCGGTATGATAGAAGAAACGATAAAAAGGAAAGGATGCAAAGAAAATGGCAAGACCACAAAAACGGGGAATGGACTATTTCCCCATGGATGTAAACACAAATCACACGCTGGACTATCTGCGGATGCGTTTCGGCCTTGTGGGGTTCGGCGCAGTTATCCGGCTTTGGCAAAGAATCTATGCCGAGAATGGTTATTATATGGAAGCGGATGAGGACGCCCTCGGCTTTTTCGCAGAAGAAAACCGGCTGAATCCGGAAGAACTTGATCAAATTATCACATTTGCTGTCAGGCAGGGGATTTTTGATGAACAGCTGTATGAAGAAGAAGGAATTCTGACCTCATATGAAATTCAGGAACGTTATTTCTCGGCAGTCGGAAGGCGGAGCCGGGTGGAGGCCGACAGCCGCTATTTTCTGTTACCGGCAGAAGAATGCGGGGCGAATCTCTGTCTGGACGGGGTTTTTGTCAACAGAAACACAGCAGAAACCGATGTTCCTGCCTGCAATAATCCCCAAACTAAAGAAAACAATACAAAAGTAAACCAAATCATACAAGATCAAACCACACAAAATCAAAATATATTATATATAAATAAAAGCAAACCAGAGGAAACCACAGCAGAGAAAACCGAAATAAAATGCAGCAGCCTGCAAAGTAAAGAAGCCCTCCGCCTCGTTGGAATGTTTGAAAAAATCACCGGAAAAAAAGTGAAAAACAAGCTGCTGAACCTGTTTTTACAGGCGCTTTCCACAGGTATAGAACCAAAGAATTTGGAACAACTTATCTATAAAGCCGTAAAACAACATGAATGCGAGCAGTATCTGACGGCAAAGCTGGAAAATTCTCTGTCGGACACCTGACGGCAATATATAAACTGACAGGACTGATTCATACCTGCCAAAAGGTGAACCGTACAAAAAAGGAGGTCTTTGCGCCAAATGGATAATCCTATGATTTTTTTCGATGTGGACGGCACCATCTTTCGATATGAAGACGGCATCCGGCCCCTGATCCGGCAAGGGATTGCGGCTGTCCGTCAAAGGGGATGCAGGGTTGTCATCAATACCGGACGGGCACGGGGGATGCTGCCGGAATCATTAAACGAAAGGGATTTTGACGGGTTCATCACCGGTTCAGGAAGCCGGGTGGAATACGAAGGCCGCGTTCTGTTCGAACAGGAGATACAAGAGGAAATCATCCTGCGTCTCCTTAAAGAAAAAGCGCGTTATGCCTTTACCCTCGAAACCGAGGACTTTGCCTATATGACCGGAAAAATGGCAGAACTGCAAAGCCATATCCACGCATCGGCAGACAGCCAGCTTTTGAAGTTCCGGGGGAACAAATATGTGGTCGGCAACACCATCGGCCGCTATTGCCCGGATATTCCGGTTGGTAAAATTTGTTTCATGGCCGAAACCCGGCAGGAAGCAGATCAGATAACCGCGCTGCTGGGCAAAGATTTCTTTATCGTCACCGAACACCAGAAGGGCATTCTATATGGCGAAGCCGTCCCCCAAAACTGCGGCAAAGGAAATGCTGTCCTCCGTCTTTGCAAAGCCCTTTCCCTTCCGCCGGAAAATACCATTGCCTTCGGTGACGGACAGAATGATTTGGATATGCTGAAGGCCGCCGGAACAGGGGTTGCCATGGGCAATGGGGCGGAAAATGTTAAGGCAGAAGCCGCTTTTGTCTGCCCGTCTATCGGAGAGGACGGCGTATACCACGGCCTTGTCCTCCTCGGCCTGCTTCCCGGATAGTCTGACGGCAGAAAGGTGTGTACCGCTGAACATCTGTCGTATACGAGTTGAAATTTTATCTGCCATTGGACAACTGACGCATATCCACTAAGCATTGGGCATATACCCTTACACAACTGATATACACCGCCGGACATTCGATGTATACCGCCGGGCAGTCGATGTATACCACTGGACATTCGATGTATACCACTGGACATCCTATGTATACCGCCGGACATCCGATATACACCGCCGGCAGTCGATGTATACCGCCGAGCATCCGATATACACCGCCGGACATCCGATATATACCGCCGGGCATTCGATATATACCGCCGGGCATTCGATATATACCGCCGGGCATCCGATGTATACCGCCGGCATTCGATGTATACTGCCGGGCATCCGATGTATACCGCCGGGCATCCGATGTATACCGCCGGGCAGTCGATATATACCGCCGGGCATCCGATGTATACCGCCGGACACCCGATGTATACCGCCGGGCAGTCGATGTATCCCCTTCAAAACCGCCCCATCCCCGATGAACAACCAGGGCAAATCACAGGGCAGCGCACACCATCCGCATTCCGCCGGCGTTCAGCTTCTCAATTTACGGCTGTCCGCAAAGAAAACCACACCTGTCTGCCACAGGTTTTTTCGGTTTTTCGCGTGCATTTTTTTGGTTTGACGCACAAATTCTTCGGGCTGAAAAAAATAATCTCTGTCCAACATAACGATATTTGTCAAAAATCCGGTTATCCTCTTGATTCTGAGAAAATTTGTGGTATAATTGTAAGAAAGTTTTTTCCCATTCATGGCGTAAAAAGGATTTCTGTCTTTTTTATACCGTCATTATACCGTTGAGGCGTAATTTTTCGTATAGTAAAATGGAGAAAGAAAATCAAGGAAGAAGTGAGGTAGCGTATGAAAAGAGAAGACATTCACAAAGTGCTGATTATCGGTTCCGGCCCCATCATCATCGGACAGGCCTGCGAATTTGACTATTCGGGCACACAGGCTTGTAAGGCACTGAAAAATTTGGGTTATGAGATTGTTTTGGTCAACTCCAACCCGGCCACCATTATGACCGACCCGGAAACGGCGGATATTACCTATATCGAGCCTTTGAATGTAGAGCGTCTGGAGCAGATTATCGCCAAAGAGCGGCCCGATGCCCTGCTCCCCAACCTGGGCGGACAGTCCGGCCTGAATTTATGTTCAGAGCTTCAAAATGCCGGCGTATTGGACAAATACAATGTGAAGGTTATCGGTGTCCAGGTGGACGCCATTGAACGCGGTGAAGACCGCATCGAGTTCAAAAAGACAATGAATTCCCTCGGTATTGAAATGGCACGAAGCGAAGTTGCCTATTCGGTGGACGAAGCCCTTGCCATTGCAGAAGAACTCGGATACCCTGTGGTTCTCCGTCCGGCATACACCATGGGCGGCGCCGGCGGCGGCCTTGTCTATAATATGGAAGAACTGAAAACCGTCTGCGCCCGCGGCCTGCAGGCAAGCCTTGTGGGACAGGTGCTGGTTGAGGAATCCATCCTCGGCTGGGAGGAACTCGAACTTGAGGTTGTCCGCGATGCCAAGAACAATATGATCACCGTTTGCTTTATCGAAAACATTGATCCGCTGGGCGTACACACCGGCGACTCTTTCTGCAGCGCCCCCATGCTGACCATCTCGGAAGAAACGCAGAAGCGTTTGCAGGAACAGGCATACAAAATTGTTGAGGCAATCGAGGTGATCGGCGGCACCAATGTACAGTTTGCCCACGATCCGGTTTCGGACCGTATCATCGTAATTGAAATCAATCCCAGAACCTCCCGTTCTTCCGCCCTTGCTTCCAAAGCAACCGGATTCCCGATTGCGCTGGTGTCCGCAATGCTGGCAAGCGGTCTGACCCTTGACGAAATCCCCTGCGGCAAATATGGAACCCTGGACAAATACGTTCCGGGCGGCGACTATGTGGTCATCAAGTTTGCACGCTGGGCCTTTGAAAAGTTCAAAGGCGCCCAGGACAAGCTGGGTACGCAGATGCGCGCTGTGGGTGAGGTCATGAGCATCGGCAAAACCTATAAAGAAGCCTTCCAGAAGGCCATCCGCAGTCTGGAGACCGGACGCTATGGTCTCGGCGGCGCAAAGGATTTTGCAGAAAAATCCAAAGATGAACTTCTCCAGATGCTGGTCAGTCCCAGCAGTGAACGCCACTTCATCATGTACGAGGCCATCCGCAAAGGTGCAACCGATGAGGAAATATTTGAACGGACCAGTGTAAAACACTATTTCATCGACCAGATGCGGGAACTTGTTGAAGAAGAAGAGGCCCTCAAAAAGAATATCGGCAAAGTACCGGAGACCGAAGCTCTGAAAAAAGCAAAATGCGATGGGTTCTCGGACAAATACCTCAGCCAGATTCTGAACGTCTCTGAAGACGAAATCCGCGATGCCCGCATCGAGGCAGGTATTGTGGAAAAATGGGAAGGCGTCCACGTCAGCGGAACCCAGGATGCCGCATACTATTATTCCAGCTATAACATTGAAGAGGACTGCAAAGAACCCCAGAGCGGCAAGCAGAAAATTATGATTCTCGGCGGCGGCCCCAACCGCATCGGCCAGGGCATCGAATTTGATTACTGCTGTGTCCATGCGGCAAAGGCCCTCAAAAAGCTGGGCTTCGAAACCATTATTGTCAACTGCAACCCAGAGACCGTATCCACCGATTATGATACCTCCGACCGTCTGTATTTTGAACCTCTCACCCTTGAGGATGTGCTCAGCATTCATGAAAAGGAAAAACCCGTTGGCGTTATCGCCCAGTTTGGCGGACAGACACCGCTGAACCTTGCGGCGGCACTGAAGAAGGCCGGCGTCAACATTCTCGGCACCACGCCGGAGACCATCGACCTTGCGGAAGACCGTGACTTATTCCGCGCCATGATGGACAAGCTGGAAATCCCCATGCCGGAATCCGGCATGGCTGTCAATACCGAAGAAGCGCTTGCCATTGCCCGGAAAATCGGGTATCCGGTGATGGTTCGCCCCTCCTATGTACTGGGCGGACGGGGCATGGAAGTTGTTTATGACGATGACGACCTCACCTTCTATATGCAGGCAGCTGTGGGCGTTACGCCTGACCGTCCCATTTTGATTGACCGCTTCCTTCACCACGCTACCGAATGCGAAGCGGATGCAATCAGCGACGGCAAAAACGTCTTTGTTCCATCGGTCATGGAGCACATCGAGCTTGCCGGCGTCCATTCCGGCGATTCGGCCTGCGTCATTCCGCCGAAAAGCCTTACCCACGACCAGATTGAAACCATCAAGGAATACACCAAAAAGATTGCCAGCGAGATGAATGTCGTCGGGCTGATGAACATGCAGTATGCCATTGAAGACGGCAAGGTCTATGTACTCGAAGCAAATCCGCGCGCATCCAGAACGGTGCCGCTGGTTTCCAAGGTCTGCGGCATCAACATGGTGCAGCTTGCGACCGATATTATGACCGGGTATCTGACCGGGCGGCCGTCTCCGGTTCCTGAACTCAAGGAAAAGACCTTCAAGCACTATGGTGTCAAGGAAGCGGTCTTCCCCTTCAACATGTTCCAGGAAGTCGATCCGGTTCTCGGACCGGAAATGCGGTCTACCGGTGAAGTTCTGGGGCTTTCTTCCAGCTTTGGAGAAGCGTTCTACAAAGCACAGGAAGCGACCCAAACCACCAAATTACCTCTGGAAGGAACCGTCCTGATCAGTGTCAACGACATGGACAAGGATGAAGCTGTGGAAGTGGCACGGGGATTTATCGAATGCGGATTCAAGATTATGGCGACCGAAGGAACGCACAAGCTGATTTGCGATGCAGGGATTCCGGCGGAAAAGGTTGCCAAAATCAACGAAGGACGCCCCAACATTGTGGACAAGATTACAAACAAGGAAATTGATTTTATCATCAACACGCCTGTCGGCAAGAAGAGCACCAGCGACGACAGTTACATCCGCAAGGCTGCAATCAAGAACAAGGTTGCACACATGACCACCATGGCGGCGGCGCAGGCGGCTGTTGAGGGAATCAAGGCGGTGAAACAATCCGTTGGCCTTGGTGTCAAGTCGCTCCAGGCCTTCCATTCCGAAATCACCGACAAGCAAGCGTGACGCTTGACCCGGTGCGCGGATGAGCCGAGAGGAAAAACATTATACCGAGTGCCGCGAATTTCGAAATGGACACACGGACACCCGTAGGGGCGACCCCACGTGGTCGCCCGAATCAATGTGTAAAATTTCATTTCGAAACTTTGCTATAACGAACCCCTCCCCGAAAGGGGAGGGGTTTGCTTTTATATTCAATCACCAGATCTTCTCCTTGCTTTTATCCTCGCTTTGATTCTATTTTTCCGTTTCAGTATATCTTCCATCTCCTCCATCCTTAGACTTATCTGATGCTCAATTTTTGCACCCAGCAAAAGTCCTATTTCAAAGTATACCTCCATATATTCTTCTGCTTGCTGATAATAGTATTCTATGAGTTTTTCCCGTTCCTTTGGATCCTTTATGTGTTCTTCAAAAAATCTGTTCATGTTCGCGTCTGCTTCATCCAGTCGCTGCGTATACCCCTTTTTTGCTGATTCCTTATATCCGTCTGCTTCATACAATATGAAGTTCTCAAGACTGTTCAGCTGGGCTCTGTCCCATATTTCTTTTATATTCATTTTTTCTCCTCCTTTGGATTTTTATTGAAGTTTGTTATTTTCTTTTCTCCTTCTTTGACAGTTCCTTTTCCATCCTGGCCATATATTTTTCGAAATCCTGATTGAAGAACTCCGCCGCCGTAATTTCCATTCCCTCGCATATCTTGAAAATCGTCCGAAGCCCCGGACATATGGATTCGTCCTGCAGCACGCTGTGTATGGTTGACTGTGATATATCACATCTTATCGCGATTCCTCGTTCTGTCAGTCCTCTTTCCCTTCCCAAATCCAGAATCCGCCTTCTGGTCGCATAACTCAATGCCTTTCTTGATCTTTCTCTATCTGCCTTCGTCATTTTCTTCATTTTCTCCCTCCACATTCTATTTTTTCTTTTCAAATTTCTGTATAAATTGGGCATTATGAAAAATAACATATTTGCCTGGTCGTTTTTATAAAAACAACGTATATTCATGGACTATTTCTGCTGTGCGATGTGGTATAATATTTTCATAAAGAATAAAAATATATAAAACAAATTATAACAGAAAAATATTGGCAACGAATGATATAACATGACATAGGCAGAAAAATAACGGCGTTGTCATTTTATCTCTCCATCAAAACTTGTTTAATGGAAAAATGATGTTAAAATAGTGTCAAATAAGAGGGGATGAGGAGGAAAAATGGAGAAGAAATTATTGAAATATACCCTTCGTCTAGATAAAGAATTGTTTCGAAAGATAAAGTATATAGCAGATGATGAACGCCGCAGTGTGAACCGGGAGATTGAATACATAATTAAAATATCTGTTAAAAGATTTGAAGCAAAGTATGGCAAAATTGATTTAACTTATTTTTTTGAAGAATAAATATTTATATACGAATGAAAACAAAAGATAAACATAGGTGAAAAAAATGGAAGAAATAAAATATACCCTGTTGATTGACAGGATTCTATTTAAGAAGTTTCGGTATGTGGCAGACTGGGACGGGCGTTCCGCCAACCGGGAATTGGAAGTATTGGTAGAAAGATATATCAAATCCTACGAATCTAAAAACGGTGAAATAAAACCAGAGATTGAATATTAAATAGATAACATATATTGACAAATACTATAAAATTGGATATAATAAAAGCAGATAAAAGGTAAACCGCGTTGCGGTTAGCCAAAATGCTAATATAAATAACCGCATTTCTAGCTGGAGAGGCGGTTATTTTACATTTATGGAGACAATTACAAAAAAGACTGTAATTGATACAACTACTTTAAGTAATGTATTTAATCCCATAAGCGTCACCTCCTTTCCGAAGTCCATGTGACTTCAACAAAGGGGGCCAACCGCTCTTCAATTTCCTTTCATCTGCTTTATCCATCTTATCATATTCGACAGAAAAAGACAATATCATTTGAGAATTTGTAACCATTTTGAAAATATTTTATACCCCTTGACAAATGGAACAAATTTGAATATAATAAAAGCAGATAGAAGGTTACCGCTTTGCGGTCAGCCAAAAGAAAGATTAAAATAACCGTACTCTTGGAGAGGGGCGGTTATTTTACGTTTATGGATACAATTACTATAAACAATATATTTTTTATAATTTGCATGTGTACATCAAAAAAAGTATATCCCATCAAGGGATATACTTTTTTTCTTTTTGGGAACCCCATCTGCTTTAGTGGCAAAGAGGAAAAGCATTGAATCGGGCGACCACATAGGGTCGCCCCTACAGATGTCCGTTTCGAAATGTGGATTACACCGGACGGAGTAGAACCCCATCTCTACGAAATCCGCGGCACTCGGAAAAAGGTTTTTCCTCTCGGCATAGTGGATTCGGGCGACCACGCAGGGTCGCCCCTACGGAATCCGCAAAGGGATCCCGCAAAACGCCAACGCAGTGCGTTTTGTGGGAAAGAGGAGGCGTCGGCCATAAAGTGAATCTTCGCGGCAAAGCCGCGGAGTGAACAAAGTTGGCCGTGCGCCGACGTTGGGTCAAGCGTCACGCTTGCGCACGTTTCCGGGCGACCACGTGGGGTCGCCCCTACGGGTGTCCGTGTGTCCATTTCGAAATTCGCGGCAATCGGTAGAAGGTTTTTCCTCTCGGCATAGTGGATTCGGGCGACCACGCAGGGTCGCCCCTACGGAATCCGCAAAGGGCTCCCGCAAAACGCCAACACAGTGCGTTTTGTGGGAAAGAGGAGGTGCCGGCCATAAAGTGAATCTTCGCGGCTTTGCCGCGAAGTGAACAAAGTTGGCCGTGCGCCGACGTTGGGTCAAGCGTCACGCTTGCGCACGTTTCCGGGCGACCACACAGGGTCGCCCCTACGGGTGTCCGTGTGTCCATTTCGAAATTCGCGGCACTCGGAAAAAGGTTTTTCCTCTCGGCATAGTCGCGCATTGGGTCAAGCGTCACGCTTGCTCATGACATGGCGGATAAGTTCAATTACGTTTACATTTCCCATATAACCGGCAATGGTAATCCGCTTCAGACCCTCCACACCGTCTTTCACCTTGTTGACCTCGAACTCTTCCTCTGTTGTCCGGTCATCCACCAGAACCTGCACCCTGTATCCGGCCTTCCGTGCCGCATCAATGGTGTCCTGATTATAGGAACCATAGGGATACGCGAACATTGTGCAGGCCTTCCCCAGATTCTTCTCTATCAAATACTTCGACTTCCTGAACTCCTTCACCATCTCGTCATAGGAAATCTCTGCCATATGCACATGGCTGTGGGAGTGTGACTGAATATCAATCAGGCCGCTGGCCTCCATCTCCTTTGCCTGCTCCCATGTGAAGTGCGAATAATTCACCTTGCCGCCCCCGGCCTGCTCGCCAACCGTGTCCGTCACCACAAAAATGGTCGCCGGAATTTCCAATTCCTTCAAAATCGGATAGGCAATCTCGTAATTGCTGGTGTACCCGTCATCAAAGGTAATAATCACCGGATTCTCCGGCAGAGTAACCGATCCATCGGTACAGTTGATATAGGCGTCATATTGTTTCAGGCTGATTGGGTTAAAATGTACCTTCAGCGCGGTCATATGCAGCCGGAAATCCTCCGGCGAAATCAGCGAAATTGCATTGTCCCGGTCAAATGTATCGGTGGTAATGTGGTGATACATCAGAATCGGTATCTTTTGCTCGCCGTTTTTGGCAACCGTAACCTCCGGATTCTGGCTGTCGTTCTTCTCTGCCTGCGCTTTGTCCAAATCCTCCTGGGTGACACCGTCCAGCCCGGCAACCCAGCTGGGCTTTTCCGCCTTATCCTTTTGGGGATTCTCTTCCCCATAGACAACGGACGCCGGCAGCATACAAACCACCAGCACAATGGCCAGCATATGTGCAAAAATACGTTTTCTCATCTTCCTTCAAACACCATCCTTTTACTATAAACCTTAGACTGTCCCGACCCGGATTTTGTTCCGCGGAACAGCCCCTTCCAACCGGTTAAAATCCCTATTCCTATTCAATCAAATCAATATCCAAGCATTGCTGAACTGTATTCTGTTCACTTTCCATCACTGTTATAGAACAGGGAACACCGGTTCCTGACAATCAGCCGCCGAATACTTTTGCGGCCTGTTCGATAAATGCCTCGTTGTTCTCGGTCCGCATCATCCACTGCAGGATATTCTCGGTCACCTCATAGGGAGATCTGTCCGAAAAGGCCCGGCGCATCCGCCACATGAATTCCAGTTCTTTCTGACTGAGCAGAAGCTCCTCTTTCCGGGTTCCGGATTTTCCAAGGTCGATTGCCGGGAAGATGCGTCTTTCCTGAAGCTTCCGGTCCAGATGCACCTCCATGTTTCCCGTCCCTTTGAACTCTTCGAAAATCATATCATCCATCCGGCTTCCCGTCTCTATCAGCGCGGTTGCCAGAATGGTCAGACTGCCGCCCTCTTCAATCTTCCGGGCGGCGCCGAAAAACCGCTTCGGCTTATACAATGCGCCAGGGTCAAGACCGCCCGACAGCGTCCGTCCCGTAGGAGCGATGGTCAGGTTATAAGCTCTTGCCAGACGGGTGATGCTGTCGAGGAGAATCACCACATCCTTTTTGTGCTCCACCAGCCGCTTGGCCCGTTCCAGCACAATTTCGGCCACCTTGGCATGGTTCTGGGGTTCTTCATCAAAGGTGGAATAAATGACATCCCCTTTGATGCTCCGCTGCATATCGGTGACCTCTTCCGGCCGCTCGTCAATCAACAGAACAATCAGCTGTACCTCCGGATTTGCGGCGGTGATGCTGTTGGCAATCCCTTTGAGAAGGGTGGTTTTTCCTGCCTTCGGGGGCGCAACAATGATACCGCGCTGCCCCTTGCCCAGCGGCGCCACCAAATCAATCATCCGCATGGAAAAATCTCTGCGGTTTCCGCCAAGGTACATCCGCTCGGACGGATAGACCGGCGTCAGCTCGTCAAAGGGCTTTCTGCGGATAGAGACATCCACCCGGTCGCCATTGACGGTCTGCACATATAAAAGAGCCTGGAACTTCTCGCCCTCGTGCTGGCGCGCATTGCCCACAATATAATCCCCCGTCTTCAGATTAAACCGGCGGATGGTGAGCTGGGAAACATAGACATCGTTTTCCCCCGACTGATAATTGTTGCTCCGCAAAAAGCCATAGCCGTCCGCCATCACCTCCAGCACGCCCTCCATCAAATTGGTGCGCCGTACCGGATCTGAATAGACTACGCTTTCCTGCCCGGATTTTTCCTCCGGCTTTTCCTCTGTATTTTTTTCAGCAGTTTCCGTCACAGCTTCGGGTTTCCCCTTATCTGCGGCTTTTTCTGCCCCTTCTGCCATCGTTTTCTCTATCTGTTCCGGCGCCTTTCCTTTGTTTAAAGCCGCCGGTTTTTCTTCAATTTTTTTAAGTTTTTCTGCCTGTCCAGCCGGACGGAACTCTGCCCTTTCCGGCCTTACAGCGCCCGATTTTTCTCTTTTATCTTTAGGATTCCCATCTTGTTTTTGTTCATGCAGGGAGTCACCTTTATTTTTTTCCGCGGCAGAGGGCTTCGCTTCCAAAGGCCGCTTTTGCAGTAATGCAATCAATTCCGATTTTTTTAATTTTGAAACATTTTTTATCTGCCGCTCCTTCGCAAGTGCGCGAAGTTCTGTGATTTTCAACTGCTCCAGTTCTATCTTTCCCATAAATGCCTCCTTTTCATTCTACAGCGACTGTCCCGTTTCCTGCATCGCAGGAAAAATCCAATCCACAATCGGATTATTCTGATACATGGACTTTGCCACCACAGAACGCTCCAGCGCATAACGGACCGACGGGCTTTCTCTGACCGGCGGCGCCGCAAAGCAGACCGCCAGCAGGATATAGACCACTGCAAGACCGCTGAGCAGTCCTGCAAAAAATCCCAAAATTTTATTAAAAAAGCTGAGTACCGGAAGGGAAGCCAAGATTCCCAAAATCCGCATCGCCACAAAAATCAAAACCTTGACCAGAATCAGAACGGCCAGAAATGCAATGACCTGCATGATAAGGTCGGTGACATAGGTACTCATCGCCTCTGAAAATGCGGTGGTTCCATTGTCCACCATGGACTGCAGTGCCGCCGGAAGAGAGCCAAAGCTGCCGCCGGCCTGCTGAATACCCGGCTCTACATAATGAGAGCGTACCGCCTGCTGAATCCAGGTCCGGACAAGGGTTGTATTCAAAAACTCCACCACCGGCCGGAACAGCATCCACGCCAGAACGAAGGAGGCCACCAGAGACAAAAGTCCCGTCACCGCCCGGACAAGGCCGCGCCGGTATCCCGATGCCGCAAAAACCAGCAATATCACAAGTAATGTTATATCTGTAAATGAAAACATCATCCTATTTCACCTTCACTATATTGGCCGCCGTGTTCCCAACCGCCAGCACCTCACAGCCGTCGCCATACAGACCGAGAAGCCGGATATCATGGGGAACCTGCACCCGTTTTTTCACCTTTCCGCCGGGACTTATCCGAAGGACCTCCCTGCGCTCATTTGCCACAATGGTACTTCCGCAGACGGTGACATTGTTCAGCTTGCCCTCTGCGGCATAAGTACCGCGCAGCCGTCCGTCCGCTCCATAGATTTCCAAAAGGTCATTGCCCCTGCTGTCCATGGTGACAAAGGCCATCACCCTTTCGCTTTCTATCTGGAATGCCGTCGGGTTCTTGCCTGCAAAGCTGACCGCATACCGGAGCTTTCCGCTTCGGGTATAGGCGCTGAGGTCACGGTCTGAAACGGCAACAATCTTATCGTTTCCATGAAATTTCAGGCAGGAAATCATCACATCCTCACGCACGGTTGTGGACACCTCTGTTTTTCTTCGCACATCCAACACCCGAAGCCGGCTGTATGCCTTCTCGCCGTCGGTCATAATCTGGGCCGCAGCCACATAGCGGCCATTATCCGAAATATCAATATCGGTCAGATAGCCATCGCCGCTGTTCCAGGCAAAAATTTCCTGACCGTCCGGATCAAAAACGGTGATGCGCGCCTTATAGCCGCTGGCGTCATGTGCGAAGGCGGTATAACCATTTTCACTGATTTTGGCCGAGAGGACGGTATATCCAATCTTGTACTCCTGCACCTGCCGCCCATTCCTGAATACATAAGCACTGTTTTTGCCTTCCAGATCAGCCGCAACCACATAACTGCCGCCCACATCCACCGACGGGTTGGTCATATAAATATCGGCGCTCCAGATGTCCCTGCCTTTTTTATTGACCTCTTTAATCTTCGCATTGTTATACACCAGCAGATTGTTGCCATAGGCCGCCTGCCGGTATTCGCCGCCGGCATCAAAATTGAGTTCCGCTTCCTTCTTCCCCCCTACCGGGAAGAAGATATTCAGCAGAAAAATCAGTACCAGCGCCAAAACCACAACACTGGTGGTCAGCCGCGCCGGATAAATAGTGAGGTTTTTTCCGAAAAAGTTCACATTCTTTCTTCGGTCAAAAATCACAGCCGCCTTCTCTTGATATGCAGAAAACCTTTTTCCAAATGCTGATCTTTTCCATCCCCGTTTTTCAGCCATTGTGCATCACCGCCCTTCATCTTCCGGATTAAAATAAACTTTTTTGAGGAACAGCCCCTCCGGCGGCGCCGTTATGCCGCCTCGTGTCCGGTCACAGCTTTGAATAATCTCCGGCAACTCTTCCGCCGCAATTTTTCCCAGTCCCACATCTGCCAGCGTACCGGCAATGATTCGAACCATGTTATACAAAAATGCGTCCGCCTCCACTGCAACGGACAACCGCTCCGGCTGTTCTGCATCCAGGGATACCCGGCAATGCCGGACGGTGCGCACCGTTGTTTTCTGGTCGCCCCCTGCCGCCATAAATCCGGCAAAATCGTGGGTTCCCTCAAAACAGGGCGCCGCCTTGACCATTGCCGCCCTGTCCAGGCGGTAGGGAAGATACCAGCTGTATTTCCGCACAAACGGACTGCGGATACGGCCATTCCATATCTGATAGATATATCGTTTGCCTGCCGCCGAAAACCGGGCATGAAATTTCCCGTCCACCTCCCAGGCCTCCAGCGCGGAAATATCATCGGGCAGACGGTAATTAAGGGCATACGGGAACTTTTCCACAGGAATATTGGTGTCCGCATAAAAATTCAGCACATAGTCAAGGGCATGAACCCCCGCATCTGTCCGGCTGCAGCCGGTCACCTGCACCGGTTTTCCCAGAAGTGCCGACAGCGCATCCTCCACCACCTGCTGAACCGTGATGCCATTCTTCTGCCGCTGCCAGCCATGGTAATTTGTGCCGTCATATGTAATCCGCATTGCTATATTTTTCATATTTCTGTCCCCTTGCCGCCATTTCTGCCTTCCGTTGACTCTATTTTTTACAGGCCGGGCGCACTGCCGAATCCAAGATTCAAAACAATCACCCCTGCACCCAGCGCAACCACCACCAGCCAGCCCCAGAGGTCAATCCGGTGCATCCGGAGTTCACGGAGCCGTGTCCGTCCTTCACCGCCGCGGTAACAGCGGCATTCCATCGCCGTTGCCAATTCATCCGCCCGGCGGAACGCACTGATAAACAGCGGAATCAGAATCGGTATCATTGCCTTTGCGCGGCGGAGCAGGTTTCCGCTCTCAAAATCCGCGCCCCGGGCGGACTGTGCCTTGATAATTTTATCCGTTTCCTCCATCAGGGTGGGAATGAACCGCAGGGCAATGGTCATCATCATCGCCAGCTCATGGGCCGGAAAACCGATCCGCTTAAAAGGCGAGAGCAGACGTTCAATCCCATCCGTAAGTGCAATCGGCGATGTGGTCAATGTCAGCAGGGAGGTTCCCAGAATCAGAAATACCAGCCGCAAAACCATAAACGCCGCAAAATAAAGGCCCTCTTCGGTAACCTTCAAAAATCCCCATTGCCAAAGAACATTTCCGCCGGTGAAAAAGAGGTTGAAAACCCCGGTGATAAGGACAAAAATAAACACCGGTTTCAGTCCTTTCATCACAAAACGGGGAGAGATCCGGGACAGCAGAATGCTGCCTGCCAGAAAAATAACCAAAAGACCATAACCCCAAAAATTATGTACCAAAAAAACCAGCGCTACATATACAAGCACCATCAGAATTTTTGTCCGCGGATCCAGCCGGTGTACCGCACTGTTCCCCGGAAAAAACTGACCCAATGTTATATCTTTCAGCATCCGCTTTCCTCCCGACCGAGGCCCAGCATCCCGGCAATCGCACCAAAAGCCTCTTCCATTGTATAAATCCCTTCCGGCAGCGGCCAGCCCGCCGCCCGCAAATCATCGGTGATCCGGGTCACTTGGGGAACGGTAAGTCCAATCTCCTCCAAACGGTTCCGCCTTTTAAATACTTCCCGGGGCGGCGCAAACATCTCCACCCGTCCCTGATTCATCACAAGAATCCGGTCTGCCAGCTTTGCCACATCTTCCATACTATGAGAGACCAGAAGCACCGTCATCCCCATCCGGCGGTGCATGTCCCGTATCTTGAACAGGATTTCATCCCGTCCTGCCGGGTCCAGGCCCGCAGTGGGTTCATCCAGCACCAATACTTTGGGCTGCATTGCCAGCACACCGGCAATTGCCGCCCGCCGTTTCTGGCCGCCGGACAGGTCAAAGGGCGACTTTTGGAGTGCTTCTTTGGGGAGCCCAACCAAATTGGCCGAGAGCAGAACCCTTTCTTTGATTTCGTCCTCTGAAAGCCCCATATTCTTTGGGCCAAAAGCAATGTCCTTTTCCACCGTCTCCTCAAAAAGCTGATATTCCGGATACTGCATCACCAGTCCCACCTGGAACCGCACACTGCGCAGATTACTCTCCTTTGCGTGAATATCTTTTCCATCAATAAAAACCTGTCCGCTCTGCGGCTTTACCAAGCCGTTAAGCATCTGAATCAATGTGGATTTTCCGGAACCCGTATGGCCGATTACCCCGACAAACTCCCCTTCATTCACCGAGAGGCTGACGTCAAAAAGGGCCTGCTTTTCAAAAGGACCACCCTTCATATAGGTATAATTTACCTGTTCCAGCTTAATCATATACGCTCACCTGTCTTTTTCTTCAAGTCCAAAATTGCTTCCACACACGCCCCTGGGGTGAGTATCTCCCCGGACAGTTCTGCCCCTGCCTTCCCCAGGCGATGGGCAAGCTCTGTGGCCTGGGGCGTGTCCAGTCCCAAAGCCTTCATTTCCTCCACCCGGGTAAACACCTTTTCCGGCGGCGCATCCATCACAATTTTTCCATCGTCCATCACCACAACCCGATCAGCCTGCACAGCCTCATCCATATAGTGTGTTATCAAAACCACTGTCAGTTTTTCCTCTCTGTGCAGGCGCCGGATGGTTTCCATCACCTCGCGCCGTCCCACCGGGTCCAGCATTGCCGTTGCTTCGTCCAGAACCAGAACCTTGGGCCGCATCGCCAGTATACCGGCAATCGCCACCCGCTGCTTCTGTCCGCCGGAAAGCATATGGGGCGCGTGTTGTTTAAAGGCCGTCATATGCACCGCTTCCAAAGACTGTTCCACCCGTTCTCTAATCTCTTTTGGGGCAATCCCCAAATTTTCCGGCGCAAAGGCCACGTCCTCTTCAACGATGGTTGCCACCATCTGATTGTCCGGATTCTGAAAGACCATTCCCACTTCGCCGCGGATGTCATAGAGCAGTTCCGGATCCGCCGTATCCATACCGTCCACCGTCACCGTCCCTGCCGTTGGCGTCAAAATCGCATTAAAATGTTTCGCCAACGTGGATTTTCCGGAACCATTATGCCCCAAAACCGCCACAAAAGCGCCTTCTTCTATCTCCAGATCTATTCCGCGCAGGACTTCACGGGACACTTCTTCTTCCGTGTCCGAATAGCAAAAACGGAGTCCTTTCACTGTTATCATCTTTCATCTACCTCCATCGTCGGCGCACGACCAAATTTGTTTACTTCGCGGCTTTGCTGCGAAGATTCACTTTATGGTCGGCGCCTCCTCTTTCCCACAAAACGCGCTTCGCTGGCGTTTTGTGGGGGCCCTGCCGTGTTCTGTGCCGCTGTTTTTGGCCAATTTGCTCGCTTTTTCTTGTGCATATTCCCTATGCCGTAGGGGCGACCCTATGTGGTCGCCCGAACCAATGGGAAATTTTTCATTTCGCGGCCACCCGTCGGCGCCTCCTCTTTCCCGCGTCGAACCACGCCCTTTTTCGTTCATTTTGCCCTCGGCCAAAATTCACTTTTCGGTCGGGTTCTTCCTTCATCCCATCAAAGCATAGCTTTGATGGGAACCCTTTTTCGCCTTTTTGGGAGCCCTGCGGTGCTTTGTGCCGCTGTTTTTGATTGAATCGCTCACTTCTTCTGTGCGTTCTCCCTATGCCGTAGGGACGACCCTATCGTCGACACTCAGCTCATTTGCTCGTTTTTCTGTGCGTATTTTGCACACCGTAGGGGCGACCCCGTGTGGTCGCCCGAACCAATGGGAAATTTTTCATTTCGCGGCCGTCCATCGGTTCTTCCTTCTTCCCACCAAATCTTTGCTTTGATGGGAGCCCTATAACCTTGTCCGCAGCAATCCGGAAAAGGGTTTTTCATTCAGCAAAGTTGCGCATTGGGACAAGCGTCACGCTTGCCGGCC
Organism: uncultured Clostridia bacterium; assembly: GCA_910580105.1. GTDB lineage: Bacteria > Bacillota > Clostridia > Monoglobales > Monoglobaceae > CAJTWN01. The sequence continues at coordinate 56,126 of CAJTWN010000009.1, forward strand.
AATTTGCCCGCTTTTTCACTTTATACAATTATATCCCGTCGTGACTGCACCAGCGGGCAGAATATCCGCAGGGAAGAACCAAACCGCCATTTGTAATCGGAAGGCCAACCTCATCCGTCTCAGAAATCCCCCCGAACTTTTTCATCAGCGTCAAACGATAGATATTCGAAAGTACACTTCCCGAAAGCCCGGTGGTATAGGAATTCACCAAAAAGAACAGCGGATGATCGGATAAAACCTCCATGCAAAGGGCAATCAAATCAAAAAGTTCATCCTCAATTTTCCAAATCTCTCCTTTAGGACCTCGGCCATAGGAAGGGGGATCCATGATAATACCATCATATTTTCTGCCCCGGCGGATTTCACGGCCTACAAATTTTTTCACATCATCCACAATAAATCGGATCGGATGTTCTGATAATTTCGAAAGGCGTGCATTTTCCTTCGCCCAGGTCACCATTCCCTTTGCGGCATCCACATGACAGACCGCCGCACCCGCTTCCGCCGCCGCCATTGTCGCGCCGCCGGTATAGGCAAACAAGTTAAGCACCCGGACTTCTTCCCTCTGTTTCTTTGCCTGCCGGATCAAACCGCTGCACCAATCCCAATTTGCCGCCTGTTCCGGAAAAAGGCCGGTGTGTTTAAATCCCATCGGTTTGATACCAAAGGTCAAATTTTTATAAGAAACTGTCCAGGATTCCGGCAGCGTCCGGAACATTTCCCACTTTCCGCCGCCGGAACTGCTGCGATGATATACTGCATCCGCCTTTTTCCATGCAATGGCCTGCTCTGCCGCCGGCACCTGCCACACAATCTGCGGATCAGGACGCCGCAGGACATAATTTCCCCAGCGTTCCAGCTTTTCTCCCTGCGAAGCGTCAATCAATTCATAATCTTTCCAGCCATCAGCCAAAAACATACCGGACATCCTTTCTGTCAAAAGGGATAATCCCCGAAAAATGCAGATACTTCCCCTTTTATCCTCATGTTAAAATATCGTTTTATTATACCATCTTTTTCCCTCGCTGTCAAACAACAAACATTGTTTCGGGCGACCACACGGGGTCGCCCCTACGGCATACGGAAAACGCACAGAAATAGCGGGCAAATCGACCAAGGGCAAAATGAACGAAAAAGGGCGTGGTTCGACGCGGGAGAGAGGAGGCGCCGATGGACGGCCGCGAAATGAAAATTTTCCCATTGGTTCGGGCGACCACATGGGGTCGCCCCTACGGCGTGCGGAATATGCACAAAAAATGCGAGCAAATCGACCAAGGGTAGAAACGAGAAGGTAAGGCTGAAAGTGAACAGATATACATCAGAGATACCGGAAAAAAGGGCTCCCACAAAACGCCAGCGAAGCGCGTTTTGCGGGAAAGAGGAGGCGCCGACCATAAAGTGAATCTTCGCGGCTTTGCCGCGAAGTAAACAAATTTGGTCGTGCGACGACGACGGGGTCGCCCCTACGGCGTGCGGAATATGCACAGAAAAAACGAGCAAATTGGCCAAAAACAGCGGCACAGAACACGGCAGGGCCCCCACAAAAGGTAAAAAAGGGCTCCCAAAAAGGTAAAAAGGGCTCCCATCAAAGCATAGCTTTGATGGGATAAAGGAGAACCCGACCATAAAGTGAATTTTGCCCGAGGGCAAAATGAACGAAAAAGGGCGTGGTTCGACGCAGGAGAGAGGAGGCGCCGACGGACGGCAGCGAAATGAAAATTTTTCCATTGGTTCGGGCGACCACACGGGGTCGCCCCTACGGCGTGCAGAATACGCACAGAAAAAACAAGCAAATTTGGTCGTGCGCCGACGACGGGGTTGCAGTCTTCCCCCTGATATGGTATACTTTTTTATTATATACCCTGTTAAAAATGGCTGATTGTGCAAACATCCCATTTATATTCAGCTTGCCGCTGTATACCCCTGCACCGGCAGAGCGGTCTTTTGGCCGTTGGCATCTCTTATCATTTTCCCATGCGGATACGAGATTTCTTTTTACCTATGTTTTCGCCGGCGCATGGCGGCAGAATGGAGATAGAATGATGATACAGGCAGGTCTTATACTGGAAGGCGGCGGAATGCGCGGTGTCTATACCGCCGGCGTTCTGGATTTCTTCCTTGACAAACAACTCTCCTTCGAAAGTGTTTACGGCGTTTCTGCAGGCGCCTGTCACGCCTGCAGTTTTCTTTCCGGACAGCGGCGGAGAGCCTTTGACGTCAATGTGAATTATTTAAAAGACAGGCGCTATGCCGGCCTTTATAGCCTTCTCACCACCGGCAGCTGGTTTGGCCGCGAGATGATCATCGACATCATCCCCAACCAGTTATACCCCTATGATTACGATGCCCAGGCGAACAATCCCAGCAAGTTCTATGCAGTTGTGACCAACTGCAGAACCGGGAAACCCGAATATATGCGCATCACCGATCTCAGACGGGATCTTCCCATCATCTGGGCTTCCTCTTCCCTCCCTTTTTTAGCCCCTGTGGTAACGCTGAACGGAAGTCCATACCTGGACGGCGGCATCGCAGATGCCATCCCCTTTGAAAAAGCTGTGGCCGACGGCCACAAAAAAAACATTATCGTGCTCACCCGCGATGCACATTACCGCAAAACACCAAGCCGCATTGTACGTCCGGCAAAAATTAAATACCGAAAATATCCGGCGCTGGCCGACTGTTTGAAAAACCGGCACAATATGTATAACCAAAGCCTTGACCGGATACAGGAGGCAGAAGCCGCAGGAGAAGCTTTGGTCATACGTCCCAAATCCCCCGTTGCCATCGGCCGGCTGGAAAAGGACAGACAGAAGCTGGAAGCCCTTTACAATGACGGCTATCACGATGCGGAAGCGCTCTATCCAAAAATGCAGGAATTTTTATTCGGCACAAAAGAAAGAATAGAACCATAAGCGGCTTTGCTCTTTAATTGCATTGCGCCGCCGGCCAAAATGTATACGGATTTATGCGCCTCAGCTTTACGCTAAATTGTGTTGGAAAAGGAGAATAAACGATGAAAAAATTTGTATCCTGGAACGTAAACGGACTCCGCGCCTGTGTTCAAAAAGATTTTTCTGAAAGCATAAAAGCCCTTGACCCGGACGTCCTTTGCCTGCAAGAGACCAAATTACAGGCAGGGCAGATTGACCTGCCCATGGACGGCTATTTCACCTATTGGAATTATGCTGAAAAGAAAGGGTATTCCGGCACCGCCATCTTCACCAAAGACGAACCTCTTTCTGTGTCCTATGGCATCGGCATCCCGGAACATGATACCGAAGGCCGTGTCATTACCGCAGAATTCCCGGACTATTATCTCGTCACCTGCTATACCCCCAATGCCCAGGAAGGATTGAAACGGCTGGATTATCGGATGCAGTGGGAAGATGCCTTTGCCGCATATCTGAAAGCGCTGGAGATCACCAAACCTGTCATTCTGTGCGGCGATCTCAATGTGGCGCACCAGGAAATTGATTTGAAAAACCCCAAAACCAACCGTAAAAACGCAGGCTTTACCGACGAGGAGCGCGGAAAGTTCTCTGCCCTTCTTGCGCAGGGATTCCTTGATACCTTCCGCTATTTTCATCCCGATGCGGAGGGCGAATATTCCTGGTGGTCCTATCGTTTTAAGGCCCGTGAAAAGAATGCCGGATGGCGGATTGACTACTTCCTGGTTTCCGAGCCGCTGAAAGAACGTCTGCGCGGCGCATCCATCCATCAGGAAATCTTTGGCTCTGATCACTGCCCCATTGAGCTTCTTCTCAATGATGACCAACTATGAGACTGCATCCGAAATCTTTACCGCAGGTTTTGCTGCAAAACTCACAGCTGCCCTGCACATAAATTTATCCCTGCATCAACGAAAAGGGAGGCCCATATGTTCTATAAAATAAAAAAGATTTCCCATATATTTTCCACTTTTTTTATTGTCTCCCTTGCCCTCATTTCGCTGATTTGTAAAACATATCACTATAAACACACCTTTTCAACCGGCAAATGGATCAACCATCCGGCTGCGCGCACCGATATTGCGGACAATTTGCTCGCAAAACATCCCCTCACCGGTATGACCCTATCAGAAGTTGAAACTTTGCTCGGGCCCGAAACAGAAAATGCTTATTGTAAAAGGGAGAACAACCTTGTATATTACTTAGGGCCGGAACGGGGAATATTGGCAATTGACAGCGAATGGCTGGTGATTGAATTTCAAAACGGACGTGTCAGCAAAACCTATATTACAACAGATTAAACATCCGGTTTTGTTCAACAAAAAAACAATAAATAATACAAAAAAATAGGCCTGCTGTTGTTTTCTGCCAACAGTAGGCCTATTCTGCATAATTGTTTGCCGGTACCAATTCCAGATTACATCCTAAAGCCATCACAATTTTTAACAGCGTATTCAGCTGCGGAACAACTTTTTTGTTCTCCATTCTTGCAATGACGGATTGTGTGAGATCGGTCGCTTCAGCAAGCTCCGTCTGTGTCATTCCCACTGCCTTGCGCCGTTCTACAAGGCTGTCAATGACACTGTCACAACACTCAGGCATTGGAAACACCTCCCCGCGGACTGATTGGACGATTCGATTTCCCAAGTCAAAGACACCATGTTTTCATGGGTTTTTCTCTTCTTCTTTTCTTTCCTTCCCGTCGTCCTTCTGCCATATTAACCGCATATATTTTTGCTATATTTTCTAAAGGATCAAAACATACGCACCATCTTCAACGGCTGCCATCTTTTTCTGCACCTTTGTTCATTCTAACAGGTATAACCCTTTCACCACATATATGATTTCCGCAAATATGCAAGCCCAAATCTCCTTATCCGTACCTGCATCTTCCACTCTGTGTAAAAATCATTCCAACCTTACATCCCGTGGCTATATTGCCAAAAATCACATTTTATAGATGCGCTTCAAGAAAACAAACGGCTTTTGATGTGAAGATTGTCCTATGTTTTTCCTGTTCCTTTAGCTTGATTTAAATATAGCATATTTGATATATTTTGTCAAGCCTTTTTTGAAAAATTTTTTTAATTTTTACGCCTGCCAGACAGGTATAGAAATCCGATATGGGTTCATAATTTTTTAAGAGGTAATATGGTCCGTCTTATCGGCAACAAAGGCCCGGAATTGCTGCCCGGATAAAGAAACGGACGCAGGCCGCCTATGTGTCCAGTATTCCAAGATAAATGATCCGTACTGCGCGCAGAATCCCCAGCATTCCCCAATAGGTCATCATCGACCGCGGCGACAGCAGCGTTGCGTCAAACATCGAGGAAACCGAAATGCCAATCAGTGTAGCCAATCCGGCGGCAAAATAAGGCTTATATTCTTTGGGCGCCATAACCAGGCTGGTCAGCGCACTGTGGGCAAGCTTCAAAATATAATACAAAAATCCCAAAAAAACAATTGCCCCCATGTCCAGAAGAAAGCTGAAATACAGCGGACTTATCTGTACATTGGGAAGAAGCCGGATGTCCGATGCCCGGTCCGCCGTCGACTGATAGACGCTCATAAAGGCATTGCTGTTCACGCCAAACCCCGTGCTCCAGAAATCCCGGAAGGCATGATAGATATTTTCGAAAAAGTTGCCATGGGTTGCATGGCTGGTCCACATGCCAATAATGTTATTCACCGCCGTTGTGGTCAGCGCAGGCATCAAAAAAATGAGGATAAACAAATACCTTTTGTCAGTGAACAGGATGATCAGCAAAAGCTCCACCGAGAATCCAATCAGCGCCGCCTTGGACTGGGTGGCAGTCACGGCAGTAAAGGTCAAAAACATCAGCAATACCATATACACCGCCCGCCGAATCCCCGATTTCATCCCGAAGGGAAAGGTGAATGCAAAGGGAAACAGCAGAATCAGAATTTCTGCAAACTCTGTATTGGAAGCCAGCGTTGCCCGGGCAGGCAGTACGGAGTTCTGACTCTTCACAAAAGTCACTGCACACAAAACAAACAGAACAAAATAGACACATAATAAAATATTCTGTAATTCCTGCCGGTTTTTGATACTGAAGGACATTAAGAAGAAAAAGTCAATGGCCAGCAGAAGATAAGCAAGGCCGCGGAACGCCGCATAGGGAGCAGCAAGGGCCAGCAGCCCCAAAAAGAAGAACAGGATAAGATTGACCATGACAAAGATGGTTCCCGTCCGCCAGATGGCATGATGGGATAAAAATAAAATTGCCAGGCACAAAAAGGGCGCAATCAGATAGGTATCCGCCCAAATTCCCTTTGGAACCAGCAGCAGACACGCCAAAAAAATCCCCAGATAGATGCTCCGATAGGCAATCCCCGCCTTGGGAATCCGATAGGCAAGCCGGCGGATGCGATAGGTGTTCGCTTTATAGAAAAAGCTGTTGTACCATTCTTCCGCAAACACCTTGGGGTTGATAAACAACTGCACATATTTATAATTTAAAATCCGGTCAACAATTTTGTAACGGATGAACCAATAGATTTCCGCCGCAAAACTCTGCCGCACCGCTGCCATGGTCTCCGGCAGAAATGTCTCTGCAAACCAGCGGTAAATTTGATAGACCATGCTGTCAAAATACAGGGCAATCAGCTTTTCTTTCATCTTGTTTTGACCTCAGTTCTTCGCTTCTGTCCTTCTATTATACGCCAACCCATGAAAATATACAATACAGCAAAAAAAATTCCTGTGATTTTTGTATAATTTTTGACCGCGAAAAGATTGACATAGTTTTAACAAAGTAGTATAATGATAATATAAGATGCTGTTAAATTATTAACAAACTATATATCCAAAAAATATGGAGGAATCAGAGATGGCTGAGAAAGCGAAAACAATCGATGTTCAGGCAATGATTGACGACCTGGTAAAAAAAGGGCAGGAAGCGCTTGAAGCGTTCATGAAACTTGACCAGGAGCAGGTGGACAACATTGTCAAAGCAATGGCTCTTGCAGGACAGGCAGAACATATGCGTCTTGCAAAACTTGCAGTTGAAGAAACCGGCAGAGGTATTTATGAAGACAAGATGACAAAAAACATCTTTGCAACCGAATACATCTACCACAGCATTAAGAACGAAAAGACCGTCGGCGTCGTTTCTGAAAACGACTATGAGGATTATGAGATGGTCGCTGAACCCGTTGGCGTTGTCTGCGGTGTTACACCGGTCACCAACCCAACCTCCACCACCATGTTTAAGTCCATCATTTGTACAAAGGCAAGAAATCCGATTATTTTCGGGTTCCATCCAAATGCACAGAAATGCTGTGTTGAATCCGCAAAGGTCCTTCTGGACGCCGCTGTAAAAGCCGGTGCGCCGAAGAACTGTATTCAGTGGATTGAATATCCGTCCATCGAAGCCACCAATGCGCTGATGAACCACCCCGGCATCGCAACCATCCTTGCTACGGGCGGCCCCGGAATGGTGAAAGCTGCCTACAGTGCAGGTAAGCCTGCCCTCGGCGTTGGCGCAGGTAACGTTCCCTGTTATATTGAAAAAACGGCGAATGTAAAACGTGCCGCAACCGATCTCATGCTCTCTAAGACCTTTGACAACGGTATGATCTGTGCTTCCGAGCAGGCAGCCATCGTTGACAAGGAAATCGCAAAGGAATTCGAAGAATTCACCAAAGCAAACGGCTGCTATTATGTTAATAAAGAAGAGACCAAAAAACTGGAAGAAGCTATGTATGACCCGGTAAAGGTTGCCATCAAGCCGGCCATTGTGGGACAGTCTGCCGTTAAAATTGCAAAGCTTGCCGGCATTGACGTTCCGGAAGACACCCGGATTCTGATGGTTCCCCTGAAGGGTGTGGGTCTTGACTATCCCCTCTCGCACGAGAAGCTCAGCCCGGTTCTGGCTTATTATGTTGTAGGCAGTGTTGAAGAAGGTATTGACCGCGCAGAGCAGATGCTCGAATTCGGCGGCCTCGGCCATTCTGCGGTTGTCCACACCAACGATGACGCTGTCATCAAAGCATTCGAAGCCCGTATGAAGGCAAGCCGTATCCTGGTGAATTGTCCTTCCTCCCACGGCGCTATCGGTGATATTTATAACACCAACATGCCGTCCCTGACACTGGGCTGCGGCAGTTATGGCAACAACTCCACCACACAGAACGTTTCCACATCCAATCTGATCAATGTGAAGAGAGTTGCAAAGAGGAGGGTCAATATGCAGTGGTTTAAGATTCCTGAAAAGATTTATTTTGAGGCTGATTCAACCCAGTACCTCGCAAAAATGCCGGACATCCACAAGGCATTTATTGTTACCGACCCCTCTATGGTGAAGCTCGGTTATGTGGATAAGATTTTGTACTATCTCAGAAAACGTGAAGATTACGTACACTGTGAAATTTTCTCGGACGTAGAGCCGGATCCGTCCCTTGAAACCATTATGAAGGGAAAAGCGGCAATGGACGCATTCCAGCCGGACGTTATCATCGCGCTGGGCGGCGGAAGTTCTATGGACGCAGCAAAAGGAATGTGGCTGTTCTATGAATATCCGGATTCTGACTTCCAGAGCATGGCCATCAAGTTCATGGACATCCGGAAGCGTTCTTATAAATTCCCGAAACTCGGCAAAAAGGCAAAGATGGTTGCCATCCCGACCACAAGCGGTACCGGTTCCGAAGTTACCTCCTTCTCGGTTATTTCCGATAAGGAAATCAACATGAAGTACCCGCTGGCAGACTATGAGCTTACCCCGGACATTGCCATCATTGACCCGCAGTTTGTCTACACCGTTCCGGCAAGCATCACAGCAGACACAGGTATGGACGTATTGACCCACGCACTTGAGGCCTATGTTTCTGTCTATGCTTCCGATTACACCGACGCACTGGCAATGAAGGCAATTCAGCTGGTATTCGAGTATCTCCCTGCGTCCTATAAGGGTGACAAATATGCCCGTGAACGGATGCACAACGCAAGCTGTATGGCTGGTATGGCATTTACCAACGCGTTCCTGGGTATCTGCCACTCTTTGGCGCACAAGCTGGGCGGCGAATATCACATCCCCCACGGCCGGGCAAATGCAATCCTTCTTCCCTATATTGTTGAATATAATGCACAGAAGCCAACCAAATTTGTCTCCTTCCCGAAATACGAAACCTTTATCGCAGACAAAAAGTATGCAGAAATTGCACGTGCTTTGGGACTTCCTGCAAAGACCACAGAAGAAGGCGTAAAATCTCTGGTCAAAGCAATCCGCGACTTGATGAAAGAACTCAACGTTCCGTCAACCATCAAAGAATGTGGTGTGGATGAAAAGGAATATCTTGCAAATATCGCAGACCTCGCAGACAAGGCATTCGGCGACCAGTGTACCACTGCAAACCCGAGACTTCCCCTTGTCAGTGAACTCGAAGCGCTTTACCGCAAGGCATACTATGGCAAATAAGCCGTATGTATCCGGTGCAATATTTTCGGAGCAGGTTTACTTCTCTCTATTGATTTGCTCCTCCTTATTCCCCGGAAACGGGGCGTTAGATATAAATAAAGCGGACACTTTTGTGTCCGCTTATTTTTTATCCATCTTTCCCTCCGCAGGCAGGAGACCCAGCCAGCATCCCGGTCAGTATCCCCGGTATAATACATATTCCTGCATCTGCCGGAGAAAACTTCCCGCTGCCTCCAGGGCCGAACATGCGTTTTCGGGATATTGTTTGATGGTGATCCGTTTCAAACTGGCATAAATCCTTCCCTTTGTAAAGGCCGTATCAAGGGCTTTCAGCGCTTCGGACAGGCAGTCCTCCTCAAACACCCGAAGAATCTGCCCCTGCCGCTCTAAAACCGCAACAGGAATTCCCGTCTTCAACGCAACCGCTGTCCCCGGTATGTTCATAAAGGAACGTTCCTGCATATGCGGCAGGTATTTCCCCCAGGGCTGTGCCGGGTCTGCCGCAGACAGCCATATCAGCTGTTCCTGCGGCTGCTCCAGTGCGAGCATCGTTCCGGCAAAATCAGCCTCCCGCACAAACTGCGCGCCCGACAACCCCTCGATAAAATATCCGCGGCGAACCCGGCCCGTATACTCCCAGACACGGAGGGTCTCCAAGGCGGCTCCCCACGGGATTCCCTGCGCCGTCTCTCTGCACAGCAACGGAATACGTGCAAAGGCAGCGGTCAGCTGTTCTTCCATATTCTGTTCCTTCAGGGGACGGGTAATCTCCCACCGTCCGGCGGACAAAACCCTTGCCCGGGCATTCACCTTCCGCCGCAGCGAAGCTTTTTCCTCCTTCTTCCGATTGAGCAGCTGCCGCACCGGAACAAAACTATCCGCATGTACCAGCCCCTTCTCCCCAAGGGACATCAATACATCATAGGGAGAACGTCCGCCGATTGCACCGCTGAGCCCCTGGGAAAAGCTGGCTCCGCGCCGCTGGAGCGCTTCATAAATCAACGCCTCGTCACCCTCCAGCCCCTGTGCCTCCGGCGGCACCTCACCATTCCAGTCAATCTCATCATAAAGATGAAAGCAGAGCCCTTCCGGCGTCATCCGCCAGAACAGGCTTCCCTGGGCCAGCAGGGTATCCAGCAATTCCGGCCGGTATCCCTTTACCCTTGCAGGCAGCAGCACACTCTCCCAGATTCCCGGCGGATAAGGCCGTCCGCACAGAGATTTCAGCGCCGCTTCCAGCTGTCCGGAAGGGGGCGCCGCTGTCTCTGTCCGCCCGGCAAGCATAGCCGCAAACCGCTCCGGCGGCAATGTGCGGATCTGCTTCCTCCGTGTCTGCACCGTTGCCCGCTGGGCACGGGTATACAATTCCCCGTGATAATACAATCCATCGCTGGAAACAACGGCCTTCCGGGCACAGAGTTCATCAAGAATTTCTTTTGCAGTCTCTTCCGGCCAAAAATAGCGAAGACTGATCTGCTGTGGATCCTGGGCGCCGCGATAGCGCAGGGCGCGGCGGACCAGATGCAGGCAGGCTTCCCTGTCCCCTTCTTCCAGCGCCGCTTTATATTCCGTCTCCTGTTCTTTTGCAATCCAAAGGCCGGGTTCGATATAGGCGGCGCGCCCTTCCCTTGCAAGCTGATCAAGCCATGCGCCGGGAACCTCCAGCTCGCCGGCCATGAGGTCGCCTTCGGTCATCAGCAGGGTATGGAGCTGTTTTTCGTCCTCCGGCAGACGGGTACGCCGGGAAACGCGGTCCAGCTGCTCCTGTGCCGGCGGTATCATCTGTACCTGCTTGAGCGCCTCTTCAGAAGCGCTCTGAATTTTTTCGGTGCTGGGGGTATATTCATACATCAGTGCCCCCTCCGCAATCCTGCGCAGCGGCAGGGAAAGGGGGGAAGGGGTATCCAGAAAAACTTCCCGTATCCGGATGGCACCGGACTGGATTCCCCGCAGAACATACTCAACACCATCAATATCCCAATCATCCTCCAGGCACTCACGCTTGGTCTCACGAATCAGAGGATGATCCTCGCATCCAATCACCGAATCCAGCATCTCGGTACTGCGCATCCGCTGTACCCATAGGGGCTGGCGTCCCGCCCTGCGGACGCCCATCATCAGCGCACGCGCCGCATTATAGCGGAAGGTGATGCTGAACAACGCCGTTTTGGGCAGCAGTGCGGTCAGAATCGGACGGGCTGTCTCCGGCGCAATTCCATATAACAAGTCTTTGGGCAGCGGTTCTTCCCCCAAAGGGAAGAACAAAAACCCATCGTCATCATCAAACACCCCGATTTCCATATTGTTCCGGCGTCGGGCATACGCCTGGATCAACAATGCCAGGGGCTGGTTCACCTTCCGCCCATAGATGGCATGTACCGCCATCTGGTGGTCGCCCATCTCGTCCGGGAAATGTTCCAGCAGAATGGTGCGGTCATCGGGAAGGATACCCGTTTCTTCCATCTGCCTTTCCAAAAACCCTTTGGCGCCGTTTGCGGCGGACGCATCCAAACCAAGTTCGGACAGCTTTTCAAACAAACGATTCTCTTCCATTGCACCGGACAGTTCCCGGAAAAGTTCACCAAAGCGCAGAGCCGTCTGCAAATCCCTTCCGTACCAGTCCCACCGCCAGAAGGGGATCCGTGCCCCTTCGGTGGAAACAGAGGTCACGGTCACATCATCTTTTCCGATGCTGACAATCTTCCATGCGAAGGAACCCAGCAGGAACTTCTCGCCCACACGGCTTTCAAACACAAATTCCTCTTCCAGTTCTCCCACCTTTACCCCATTTTCTGTCTTAACAGTATACAACCCCCGGTCGGGAATTGTACCGCCGGAGGAAACTGCCAGCATCCGGCTGTAGGTATCACCTTCCACCCGTCCATGGATCCGGTCATAAAGCACCCTTGGACGGACGGGAATATCCCGGTCATGTTCATAGTCTCCGGCCAGCATCCGGAGCACACTTTCCACATCCTGCCGCGTTACTTCACGAAAGGGATAGGCACGGGCAAGAACCTCCATCGCTTCTTCCAGGGTATATCCGCCGCAAACCGCCATGGAAACCAGATGCTGGGATAAAACGTCCAGGCAGAGCCGGGGCGGACGGGAATGTTCAATTCCGCCGCTTTGGGCAACGGCCGCCGTGAGTCCGCAATAAAGGCCCTCGGCATCCGTCTTCGGAAACATGTGCATCACACTGGTCCGGCCGGGATTATGCCCCGCCCGTCCCAAACGCTGCATGGTGCTGGAGATGGACATGGGACAGCCCACCTGCAGAACGCAGTCGATCTCCCCCACATCAATGCCAAGCTCCATGGAAGAGGTGGCACAGAGCAGGCGCAGACTTCCGTTTCGCAGGGATTCCTCCACCGACAGCCGCCGTTCTTTGGACAGGCTGCCGTGATGGGTACGCGCAAAACCATCTCCCCCAATCTGATTGACATAATGGGCAAGCTTTTCAGCAAACAGCCGCCCTTCCACAAAGGCAATAACGCTTCGTGCTCCTTTGCAGTGGTCATAAACCAGCTGGGCAATGCTGGGCCAGATAGAGCCTTCGGTCAAGAAACGTTCCTGGGGCATGGGACTGGTAATGACAATGGAGACCGCTTTCTGCATTTTTGGCGCGGCAATGATGACCGGCTCCGGCGAGAGATACTCTGCGGCCTGTTCCAAGGGCTCGATGGTCGCAGAAAGGCCGATACGCTGTACCGGCCCAGGACAGAGCCTGTCCAGCCGCGCAATGGACAGCATCAGATGTGCCCCCCGTTTGGAACCAATCAGCGCATGGAGTTCGTCAATAATCAACGCCCGCGCCGTTCCCAAAATGTTCTGTCCCGATTTGCTGGAAAGCATCAGATAGAGGGATTCCGGCGTGGTAATCAGGATATGGGGCGGCTTTTTTATCATCTGCCGCCGCTCTTTCTGGGACGTGTCCCCTGTTCTTACCGCAACGTTTAATGTTGGGGGAAGATGGGTATGCACCCCCTCTTGCTCCCAAACTTCTCTGGAAATCCCCTCCAACGGGCGGCGGAGATTTTCACGGATGTCACCTGCCAGCGACTTGAGCGGAGAGATATAGATGAGGTAAAGCTCATCCTGCAGCTTCCCTTCCTGCGCCTGCCGCATCAGCCGGTCAAGAAATACCAAAAAGGCGGACAGGGTTTTTCCCGTACCCGTCGGTGCCGAGACCAGGGTATGCGCCCCGGAAGCAATGGCCGGCCATGCCTCTTCCTGTACCTTTGTGGGCTGCCCAACATCCTTCCGGAACCATCGTTGGGTGTGGGAACCGAACAGGGCAAGGGCATCCCGTGATGGGGTTTGGTTGTTTTCCTGCATCTTTGTCCCTCCTTCTTTTTTCTATACCCAACAGTATAGCACACCCCCCGGAAAAACACCACACCCTTTTCCCGGACGGGCAGCAAAAAGTTTCTTTGTATGGAACTTACACGCAGAGACACGCTATGTACCGGCATTAAATTTTCGCTTTCGGCGTGCCGCAGGCTCTGCTTGCTGCAAACCGGACAAACCGGAAGGCTTCGCTTATCATCACTGTAAAAATAAATCCAACAAAATAACTTTTTGTACGATCCTACAATGTGTATAAAATTGAGGCGACAATAAGATATTTTCATTCCGGATTTATATGAAACAGATACCAGACCGGAAGATGCAGACGATATTGGAAAATATGCAGCTGCGGTCGGCGAAATAGACGTCTTACACCAAGAAACAGATGCGCGTATGGAAATTTACAATAATTGTATTGCAATATCTTTGAACTGTATCCTCCGCGCTTTGGCAGAAAAGCAATTCAATAACAAACAACGCACAGAGAGCGTTTCCTCTCTGTGCGTTTCCTCTTCTTACGGGTACACCGCAAACAAAAACGTTTTTGTCTTTCCAAACATATTACTCCACCAAATCCGGATGATGGGATTCCTGCCAAGGAAGGCCGAACCGGTTCAGGGCATCCATAAAGGGGTCGGGGTCAAACTCTTCAATATTATATACGCCGGGCTTCTTCCACTTTCCGGTCATCACCATCATCGCCCCAATCATTGCAGGAACGCCGGTGGTATAAGAGATCGCCTGCGAGCCCACCTCTTTATAGCATTCCTCATGGTCGCATACATTATAGAGGTAATAGGTCTTGTCCCTGCCGTCCTTCTTTCCCCGGAAGATACAGCCGATGTTGGTCTTTCCTTTGGTTCTGGGGCCCAGAGAGGCCGGATCGGGAAGCACTGCCTTTAAAAACTGCAGGGGCACAATCTGCTTTCCTTCAAAATCAATCGGTTCGATGGAGGTCATCCCCACATTTTCCAGGCACTTCAGATGGGTGAGATAGCTTTGGGAGAAGGTCATAAAGAAACGGATCCGTTTGATCCCCTTGATATTAAGCGCCAAGGATTCCAACTCCTCATGATGAAGGAGATACATATCCTTTTCGCCGATTTCCGGGAAGTTATATACCCGTTTAATTTCCATCGGCTCTGTTTCCACCCATCTGCCGTCTTCAATATAGCTCCCCTTCGCGCTGACTTCCCGGATATTGATTTCCGGATTGAAATTCGTAGCAAAAGGATAGCCGTGGTCGCCGGCATTGGCGTCCAGTATATCAATATAGTTGATTTCATCAAATTCATGCTTCATGGCATAGGCAGAGAACACACCTGTCACACCCGGGTCAAAGCCGCTGCCCAGCAGGGCGGTGATACCGGCCTCTTTGAACTTCTCACGATAGGCCCACTGCCATTTATACTCAAACTTCGCAGTGTCCGGCGGTTCGTAATTCGCCGTGTCCACATAGTCCACCTTTGTCGCAAGGCACGCATCCATAATGGTAAGATCCTGATAGGGAAGGGCCACATTGATGACAATGTCCGGCTTCTCCTTTTGTATCAGCGCCACCAGCTCGTCCACCTTATCCGCATCCACCCGGGCCGTGGTAATTTTCGTCTTTCCGCCGTCCCATTTGGCTTTCAGCGCATCACACTTCTCCTTTGTCCGGCTGGCAATGCAAATCTCCTCAAACACCTCTGCATTCTGACAGCATTTTGCCACAACAACGCTTGCTACGCCGCCGGCGCCGATAATCAATGCTTTTCCCATTTTACTTCCTCTCCTTTTTCTCAAAATATACTGCCAAAAGCAGTTCCCGCAAGACCTTGCACGCCACCGCCGTCGATGCGCCGCCGGGGTCATAGACCGGGCAAAGTTCGTTCACATCCATCCCAACGATATTCAGCTTCGCCGCAGTTAATACTGCCGAAAGCAGATCCATAAAGCTGACGCCGCCCGGCTCCGGTGTTCCCGTTCCCGGAAACACGGATGGGTCAAGCACATCCAAATCAATGGTAAAATAAACGGGCCGGTCTCCTATTGCAGCAACCGCTTCTTCCAGGCCGGCAAAATCAAATTTATGCAGAAAACCATGTTCTGCGCCCCACAAAAACTCTTCCCGCAGGCCGGAACGTATCCCGAACTGATAAATCCGTCCGTCCCCCACCAAATCATGGCACCGGCGGATGACCGTCGCATGGGACAGTGGTTCGCCCAGATAATCCTTCCGCAGGTCGGTATGGGCGTCAAAATGCAGGATGCAGAGCTCCGGATACCGCTTTGCCGCCGCCCGGACACTGCCCAGTGTGACCAGATGCTCGCCGCCGATCATACAGGGGATTTTCCCATCCCCCAAAATTTCAGCGGTCATTTCTTCAATCCGGGACAGGGCGGTCTCTGTATTGCCAAAACACAGCTCCAAATCGCCGCAGTCAAAAATATGTGCATCCTCTAAATCCAAATCCTGATAAGGGCTGTAGGTTTCCAGCCCCCAGGAATCATTTCGGATATGCTGACTGGCAAACCGCGTGCCGGGCCGGAAGGAAGTCGTTGAATCAAAAGGCGCGCCAAAAACACAGATTTCTGCTTCCTGATAACTTGCGTTACACCCCAAAATGGTCTGTACATTCTCACGCATGGGCATCCTGCTCCTTTCTATTACATACCTTTGTATCTCTTTGTATCTCTTTGTATCTCTTTGTATCTCTTTGTATCTCTTTGTATCTCTTTG
>CAJTWN010000009.1:72682-78579 GCA_910580105.1 uncultured Clostridia bacterium
TATCTCTTGTATCTCTTTGTATTTCCTTTCATCGCACAACTGCCCGGCATTACGCATTTTCCAGCAATTCCTTTACATAGGTCGGCAGGGCAAAGGAACCCACATGCAAATCTGTATTATAATACTTGGTATAAAGTCCCAGGTTATTCCACCGCTCCGCCTGCAAATCCCGGACCGGATGATAGTGTTTGGACGCAAATCCAAACAGCCAGTGCCCGGACGGATAGGTGGGGATATGGGCCTGATACACCATATGCACCGGGAAAA
This sequence comes from uncultured Clostridia bacterium, assembly GCA_910580105.1. Lineage (GTDB taxonomy): Bacteria > Bacillota > Clostridia > Monoglobales > Monoglobaceae > CAJTWN01. Next base: position 72,950 of record CAJTWN010000009.1, read on the forward strand.
ATCCCCGGATGCTCCGGTGGGCACGCTGAAAAGAATCCGCATACGTTTTATAATAGGGACTCTCGTGCTGATTGACCAGGATCCCGTCCTCCTTCAGCGCCTTATAGCAATTGCCGTAAAATTCCCGGGTGAACAACCCCTCTCCCGGCCCAAACGGGTCGGTGGAATCCACCACAATCAGGTCATAAAAATCCGCTTTCCGGCGGATGAATTTAAGTCCGTCCTCATAGTGAATCTTCACCCTGGGGTCATCCAGGGCGCAGGTGGTGGAGGGCAGGAACCGGCGGCAGACATCAATCACCGTCCTGTCAATTTCCGCAAGGTCAATCTGTTCGATACCGGAATAGCGGGCAAGCTCCCGTACAGCGCCGCCGTCGCCGCCGCCAATCACCAGCACGTTTTTTATATCCGGATTGACTGCCATCGGTGGATGGATAATCATGTCATGATAGATAAATTCATCCTTTTCCGCCACCATCATCAGCCCGTCCAGGGTCATAAAGGTGCCGAACTCCTTTGAAGTCATCACGTCAATCCGCTGATATTCCGTCTCTTCGGTATACAGCTGTTTTTCCACACGGATGGAAAACTGTACGTCGTCGCTGTGTTTCTCCGTATACCACAGTTCCATAAACCTGTCGCCTCCTCTATTCGTCTATTCGTCTATTCGTCTTTTCGTTGTTCTGTTGTTTTATCTGTCTGCATTCTTTATCCGATTACCGCGTCATCAAAACCTCTCTGTTTCTGCTCTTTCCAGCCCTGCGCAGTACGCCGCGGTTTATTTCAGGATAGTTTTCATTTCTTTTCCGCCTATTTTTACCTTCCGGTCACCACATTGATATAGTCAATGTTCACATCCTCGGTTCCGGTCATAAAACAGCCCTTTTCCTTGGCATATCTTATATAGTCAAGAATCTCTTTGGTTATCCGCTCGCCGGGCGCAAGAATCGGAATTCCGGGGGGATAACACATCACAAATTCACTGCACAGCAATCCTTCGCTGTCCGCCAGCCGGACAGCGCGTTTTTTCGCAAAAAATGCCTCTTTGGGGGTCATATCCACCCTGGGCGTGATATATTCATGATCGAACATCCCGGCAGACGGCTGTTTGTGCATCCGGGCAATCTCGCTGAGGGCCGAAATCAGCCGTTCTATCATCAGATTGGTGTCCCCCACCGAAAGAATGGCAAGGATATTGCCAATATCGCCGAACTCAATCTGAATATCATAATCATCCCTCAGCATATCATAGACCTCGATCCCCGCAAGGCCAATGTCACGGGTATAGACCGAGAGCTTGGCCCGGTCAAAGTCGAAAATATCTCCGCCGTTGACAAGTTCCTGTCCATAGGCATAGAAGCCGTCAATTTTATTGATTTCCTCCCGGGCATACTCCGCCATCTGCAGAACCTTTGCATAAATTTTGTCGCCGTTCAGGGCAAGGTTCTTCCGCGACAGATCCAAAGAGGACATCAGAAGATAGGAACCGCTGGTGGTTTGGGTCAGGTTGATACACTGCCGGGTATATCCCTCGCTCACCTCACTGCCGATCAGCAGAAAGGAACTTTGGGTCAGGGAACCGCCGTTTTTGTGCATACTCACCGCCGCCATATCGGCCCCGGCCTCCATCGCAGAGACGGGAAACAAATCAGAAAAATAAAAATGGGTGCCATGGGCCTCGTCCGCAAGCACCAGCATTCCGCGGCTGTGGGCAAGGGCCACAATCCGGCGCAAATCCGAACAGATCCCATAATAGGTGGGATTATTCACAAACACCGCCTTTGCATCGGGATGGGCGTCCATCGCCGCTTCCACGTCCGAAACCCGCATACCCAGCGGAATCCCCAGCCGCTTATTCACACCGGGATTCACATAAACCGGCACCGCCCCGTTGACGACCAGGGCATTGATGGCGCTGCGGTGTACGTTTCGGGGCATGATGATCTTATCCCCTTCCTTCAGGGCGGTAAAAATCATTGCCTGCACCGCAGAGGTTGTCCCATTTACCATAAAAAAGGCATGTTTGGCGGAAAACGCCTCAGCAGCCAGTTCCTCCGCTTCACGGATAACCGAAACCGGATGACAGAGGTTGTCCAGCGGCTTCATCGAATTGACGTCCACGCTCATACAGGCCTCACCCAGAAAGTCGGTAAGTTCCTTATTTCCCTTGCCGCGTTTATGGCCGGGGACGTCAAAGGGCACAACGCGCATTGATTTAAATTTTTTCAGCGCCTCATAGATGGGCGCTTTGCTCTGGGGCAGTTCGTACATGGGCGGTTCCCCCTTCTGTTGTAATCATGTGAAAGACCCGCACCCACCATGGGTGCGGGAAAAACGCTGATAAATTTTTTGCATCCAAAGCCGCAGCCGGCAAAGGACGCACAACCTTCAAATCGTCTATTAATAAATATTGGTGCCGCTGAAGATTTCAATCATCTCCCTGCGCAGGCTGTTGGTGATTGAAAGCCGGGTCTTTGGATCCAGTTCATAGACATCGGTTTTAAACAGGTAATTCTGGAGATCCAGTTCTTTAATCAGCATTTTGGTATGAAAAATATTGGACTGATAGACATTGACATCAATGGCATCGTATTTTTCCAGGGTGCCGCTGTCGATATAGTCCTGAATAGATCGAATGTCGTGGTCAATGAACAGCTTCTTCCCGTCCATATCTCTGGTAAAGCCGCGCACCCGGTAATCCGCGGTGATAATATCCGAATCAAAGCTGCCGATCAGGTAATCCAGCGCATTCAGCGGTGAAATTTTCCCGCAGGTAGAAACACAAATATCCACACGAAAGGTGGCAATTGCATTGTCAGGATGATATTCCGGATAGGTATGCACGGTTACGTGGCTCTTATCCAGATGACCCATAATCTCGTTGCTGCTGCGTTCCATCCCTTCTGTCAGGCCGTCGGCAATCACGCCGCCGGTCCCCTCCGCCGGTTTCATCGCATCGTCCGCAATCAAAAGGTTCACGCTTGCCCCCTGGGGTTCATAGTCCTGTTTGGAGATATAAAGAACCTTTGCGCCGATCATTTCGGTGACATTGCACAGAATTTTTGTAAGACGTTCCGAATTATATTGTTCATCAATATATTCAATATATTCCGCCTGTTCACGCCGGCTTTTTGCATAACAGACATCATAGATATTGAAACTGAGCGTCTTGGTCAGATTATTAAAAGCATACAATTTCAGTTTCTGTTCCATAGGGCCACCTCTTCTCTTTCTTTCCTCACTCTGCGTATTATACTATATTCCGATTCTGATTTCAATAGATTTTCCTTGCTTTTTTTCCAAATTTTCACCCGACCCTTGACGTCCGCCCCTCCTTATGGTATACTCAAAAAATCCGAGAGGGAGTAGTTGGCATCGTATGGTCAACATCCTCCGCAGGAATCTGCGGTGGCCATGCGCCTATTTGCAATTGTATGGGTTTTGGCCTGTCTTTATTCAGGCCATCCCGCAAAAACAAAGAGGAACGAGACTTTCGGCACACCAAAGGGCGTTTTCTGCCCTTTCTGTGCCGGAGGTCTCGTTTGTTTTTGTGCTAGACAACCGTCTTCTCTCATATACTTTAACAGACCACGGAGGTAATTTCATGGAACTTTTTTGCACACTTCTATTACTGGCCCTGGGGATTCTATTGATCGTCAAGGGCGGCGATTTCTTTGTGGATGCCGCCAGCTGGATTGCAGAGGTATCCGGCATCCCCAAATTTATCGTGGGGGCCACCATTGTCAGCCTTGCCACCACCCTGCCCGAACTCATTGTCTCGATTCTCGCCGCCGCGGACGGAAAGGCGGACATGGCCGCCGGGAACGCCATCGGCTCGGTTACTGCCAACACAGGTCTCATCATGGCAGTTTCTATCCTGCTTCTGCCGGCAGTCATCCACCGCAAAAAGCTGATGGGGAAGGGGCTTTTGATGCTCGCTTCCGCTGCTGCCCTCCTCTTTGCCTGTCGGAAGGGCGTATTGACGCCCGGCAGTTCTATCCTTTTGCTGCTGCTTTTTATCCTGTTCATCATCGAAAACCTGCATGGCGCACGGCTTGCCATGCTGCCCCAGGACAATGCTGCTGCAAAGCCAAATCCGGAAGGGAAGATTATTGCGGCAAACGTCATCAAATTCGTCCTCGGCGCGGCCGGCATCGTTTTCGGCGCCGAACTGCTGGTTGAAAACGGCAGTTCACTTGCCCGGATCTGCGGCGTTTCAGAGCGCATCATCGGTGTCACCGTCCTTGCGATTGGTACTGCACTGCCGGAATTGGTGACCACGATCACCGCGGTCATCAAAAAGCAGTCCACCCTCTCTATCGGCAACATCATCGGTGCCAACATCATTGACTTATGTTTAATCCTGCCCCTCTGTTCCATCGTGTCCGGCGGCGCACTGCCCGTTGCACAGCAGGCCTGCGCCCTTTATCTGCCGGTCTGTCTTACGGTGGCGGCCATCGGGATCCTGCCCGCGCTGATTTTCGGAAAATTTTCACGCTGGCAAGGTATTTTGATGCTCGCAATCTACATCCTCTTCCTCACCCAAGCGTAACGTCGTCGGCGCTCGGCCAACTTTGTTCACTCCGCGGCTTTGCCGCGAAGATTCACTTTATGGCCGGCGCCTCCTCTTTCCCACAAAACGCACTGCGTTGGCGTTTTGTGGGAGCCCTGCCCAACGATGTCCGTGATGCTAGACATATATTTGTAATTTGCGGATGACCCGTGCGTCCACCGTAGGGGCGACCCCACGTGGTCGCCCGGAAACGTGCGCAAGCGTGACGCTTGACCCGGTACGCGGATACGCCGAGAGAAAAAACATTATACCGATTGCCGCGAATTTCGAAATGGACACACGGACACCCGTAGGGGCGACCCCACGTGGTCGCCCGGAAACGTGCGCAAGCGTGACGCTTGACCCAACGTCGGCGCACGGCCAACTTTGTTCACTCCGCGGCTTTGCCGCGAAGATTCACTTTATGGCCGGCGCCTCCTCTTTCCCACAAAACGCACTGCGTTGGCGTTTTGCGGGAGCCCTGCCCAACGATGTCCGTGATGCTAGACATATATTTGTAATTTGCGGATGATCCGTGCGTCCGCCGTAGGGGCGACCCTATGTGGTCGCCCGGAAACGTGACGTTTCATCCAATGCGCGACTATGCCGAGTGGAAAAACCTTCTACCGAGTGCCGCGGACGTCGTCGGCGCACGGCGTATTTGCTCGGTTTTCCTGTAAAAAACCTTCGCTTTGGGCGCCGGCGCCTCCTCTTTCCCACAAAACGCACTGCGTTGGCGTTTTGCGGGAGCCCTGCCCAACGATGTCCGTGATGCTAGACATATATTTGTAATTTGCGGATGACCCGTGCGTCCACCGTAGGGGCGACCCTGTGTGGTCGCCCGAATCAATGTGTTAAATTTCATTTCGAAACTTTGCTATAACGAACCCCTCCCCTTTCGGGGAGGGGTTCGCTTTTATATTCAATCACCAGATCTTCTCCTTGCTTTTATCTTTGCTTTGATTCTATTTTTCCGTTTCAGTATATCTTCCATCTCCTCCATCCTTAGACTTATCTGATGCTCAATTTTTGCACCCAGCAAAAGCCCTATTTCAAAGTATACCTCCATATATTCTTC
>CAJTWN010000010.1 GCA_910580105.1 uncultured Clostridia bacterium
AGGGTCGCCCCTACGAAAACCGGGCAAAATAAGGCGTGTTCTGACGCTGTGAGAGTCCTGCCCTACGATGTCCGTGACGCTAGACATATATTTGTAATTCACGAATGTCTCGTAGTCCGACGTAGGGGCGACCCTGCGTGGTCGCCCGGAAACATGACGTTTCATCCAGTGCAAGCGTGACGCTTGACCCAGTGCGCAAGGCTGAGCCTTGACCCAATGCGCGGATGACATAAGCGGAAAAACCTTTTTCCGACGCAAACCTGTTTATTGATATCCGCAGCGCCGTCCTTTGCGGACAGCGCTGTTTTTTATTACAAATAAGATGTAGTTTGTTTTATGGAATTTCTGTGTGCCGTGCAAAGCACGGCCTATACTGCATTTTTCACGCGCACCAGCGCGTGTAAGTTCCGGATCAAACCTCAGGTTTGCTGGATAAAACCTTCAGATTTCAAACATCACACTTCACAGGAAGTGTGGAATGCAGCGTCCGTTGTGCGGAAAATATTGCCGTTTGGAAGAACAACCTTTTTGGTGACATAGGCGGGACCATCCACCCAAAGAGAGAAGATGCCGTCCTTAATTTCCCATTTGACATGGATGTCGCCTTTGACAGAAGCAACCGTACCTTCTGCATGGGAGAGGCCTTTGGTGTAAGGAGCAATCTGGATTTCTCCATAGCCGATGGAAACAGGGCGTACGCCGAGGCGCATTGCCGCAAATTCATAGACAGGCGTACTGCCCCAGCCGTGGCATTCACTGCGTTCCCGTACATCGTCTTCCACCCAGGTGGTGCAGTGTTTGTCCAGCATCAGCCGCCATGCGTCAAATTTTTCTTCCACCAAGTCATACATACCTGCCTTTTCCAGGGCGCGGAATAAGAAGAAGCACATGGAGTAGGAAGGTTTGGCAAGATTGTCGGCAAACGCCTGCGAAAGCAGAGCCTTTGGATTCTCAGCGCCGGCAAGCACTGCCCAGAGCTGGGCATGGGTGCTGTAGAGCCGGACGCCGGGACCGTCGGTATAAAGGTTTCGGTCACTGTCGTAACAATACATCTTTGCGGCGCGGAGAATTTCTTTTGCGCGTCTTCTGTAATCGTCACCGCTGCGTCCAATCATTTCACAGATATGGGCCGCACTGTTCAGGGCAGTGGCGTAAATAAAGTTCACTACGGTGAGGGCACCGCTCTTTTCTGCGGTGGGGACGCCGAGGGTCCAGCCGTCAACCCAATCGATATAAGACCAGTAACCCGTTTTGCCGACCAGCCCCTGGGCATTCCGCTTGCTGTCGAACCAGTTCAGCACCGCATCAATGGTGGGCAGATAGCGTTTGGCAAGAGAGACATCCCCATAATAGAGCAGGTGATCCTCCACCATAAAGGTGAAATGCAGAGAGAACTGCGGGATGATCTGCCGGCGGATACAGGGCGTACGGGATTGCAGCAGCCCTTCCGGTATTTTGGAGGCGTGATAATCTTCCATACAACGGCGTGCAAGACGGTCGTCTGCGGACAGCTGATAGGAAAACAGCATTTGCAGACGGGAGTCCATGGTGTATTGAAGCTGTTCGTAATAGGGACAGTCTTCAAAGGTTTCGTGCATACACCGCTGAAGGGTGCGGATGCTTACGTCCAGCATCTTTTGGTGGGTTGGATCGGAAGATGAAAATTCTCCGGTTACTTCAAAGGGATACCCGGTCTCGATATAACCGATATGTTCAATTGTAAGCGGTTCTTCTTTGGTGGTAATGGTGACCTGAATAAAGCGGAAGGTGCGGAACCAATAGGTTTCGTACGCATATGCGCTGCCGTCCGGCAGAAAGATGTCAAAGTCGCCGCGCAGAATGCCGGTTTTGTCATCACGGAGGTTTTTGCTGTAGTCTTTGCCGTCAAAATGTTCATAGCATTCGGAATAGAGTACCTTCATTTCGGCATCTTTTCCGCCCTTTGCCAAAAAGGTCAGATAACCGGTGGTCAGTTCTCCGGCATTCAGCTCACAGGTATAGGTGGTGTTGGCCGGAACGGTAAAGGAAACGGGGTTGCCGCCTTCCGGCTTCATTGCGCTGACAAATTCCCGTGGTTTTCGGAACAGCTGGGGAATCGGGCGCTGATAGAGGGGATAGGTACAGAATTCCCCGTAATTGTTGACCGACTGATGGTCGATGTTTGCATCTGGCGTGTGGCCGATGGGAATTGCTTCAGAAAATTCACCTGTACGGATTGGCGCTGTTTTTTCAAACAGGCCGGAGTAGGCGGAATACACTGCCATGGTGAAGTCGGGGCCGAAGAGCCGGCATACCTGCCAGGGTGTTTTGGTGCTGAGGTCGGTTTTCTCACCGCTGTCGCAGAGGGTGCCGTCCATAAAGAAGGCCAGCCGCCCGGTGCGTTCAACCGAGACAATAAACACCGGCGCGCCATATTGTTCCTCAAGCTGCAGGACATCTGCATAGAGGATGTTTTCGCCCTGGACAAGATAGGGAGCAAGGTCAACGGTTTCATAATACCGGGCAAATTCGTTCCCCTTACAAGGTCCCAGCGAAACCAGCGTCCCGTTCAGATAAAGCTTATAGCGCGCTTCTGCGCTGACCCGGATGGTCAGTTTGGCAGAGGATTGATCCTGCACCATAAATGTCTTTTGAAAGCGGTAGACTGCCGTTTCCTGGCAGACCGCCTGTTTTGATGTAATCCACATAATGTTTTCCTCCAAATGGTATGTATAAAAAGTATCTTTATCTTATAACAAACCGGATAAAAAAGCAAGAGGGGATTCTGTTGGAACTGCCGAAAAACCTTAGGGGAAACTCCCATTTTTGTCATAATCTACAATTTTTGTAAAATTTATTGCAAAAAGAGTATTTTATGATATAATAGACGAAGTGGCTGAAAGGCCGATTGATATGAAAGGAGCAGAGCAAATGAAATATTCAAGCGAAGTAGAAAACATGTGTCCGCTGGCAAAGGGCGCATATCATGGTCCTGCACCCATCCCCCAGGAAGGGCAGTGGACGCAGGCAAAAGAAATCAAGGACATTTCAGGTCTTACCCATGGTATCGGCTGGTGTGCACCACAGCAGGGAACCTGTAAATTGACATTGAATGTGAAGGAAGGCATCATCCAGGAGGCATTGGTGGAGACCGTTGGATGCAGCGGTATGACCCACTCGGCGGCAATGGCATCGGAAATCCTGGTTGGCAAGACAATCCTTGAAGCCATGAACACCGACCTTGTATGTGACGCAATCAATACAGCGATGAGAGAATTGTTCCTCCAAATCATTTATGGACGTACACAGACAGCTTTCTCTGAGGGCGGTCTTCCCATCGGCGCCGGCCTTGAGGATTTGGGCAAAGGCCTGAGAAGCCAGGTTGGCACGACATATGCAACCCTCAAAAAGGGCCCCCGTTACTTAGAGCTTGCAGAAGGTTATATTACCAAACTTGCAGTGGATGAAAACGATGAAATCATCGGTTATCAGTTTGTCCAGCTCGGCCGGATGATGGAAATGATCCGCGGCGGTATGGACGCGAATGAGGCTTTGACCAAGGCCAGCGGTCAGTACGGCAGAGTTGATGATGCGGCAAAACTCATCGACCCGAGAGAAGAGTAATTTAGAAGGAGGTTAGCATAATGGCTTTATTTGAAAGTTATGAAAGAAGAATCGACCAGATCAACGCAGAACTCAGCAAGCACGGCATTTCTTCTATTGAAGAAGCAAAGCAGATTTGTGATGATAAGGGAATCGATGTATATAATTTGGTAAAAAGTATTCAGCCCATCTGTTTTGAAAACGCGTGCTGGGCATATATCGTAGGTGCGGCAATCGCAATCAAAGACGGCTGCACAAATGCTGCGGACGCGGCAGAAAAAATTGGTTTGGGTCTTCAGTCCTTCTGTATTCCCGGTTCGGTGGCAGATGACAGAAAGGTTGGTCTGGGCCACGGTAACCTGGGCGCAAGACTCCTGCGTGAAGAAACCAAATGTTTTGCATTTCTTGCAGGCCATGAATCCTTTGCAGCGGCAGAGGGCGCAATCGGTTTGGCGAGAAGCGCAAATAAGGCAAGAAAGGAAGATCTCCGTGTTATCCTGAACGGTCTCGGAAAGGATGCAGCGCAGATTATTTCCAGAATCAACGGTTTTACTTATGTACAGACCAAGTTCGACTATTACACAGGTAAGGTCGAGGTTGTGAAGGAAACGGCTTATTCCAACGGCGAGCGTGCAAAGGTTCGCTGTTACGGCGCGGATGATGTCCGCGAAGGCGTTGCTATCATGCACCTTGAGGGTGTGGACGTTTCCATTACCGGTAACTCCACCAACCCCACAAGATTCCAGCATCCGGTTGCAGGTACTTATAAGAAAGAATGTATCGAACAGGGTAAGAAATACTTCTCTGTTGCATCCGGCGGCGGTACGGGCAGAACCCTGCACCCGGATAATATGGCGGCAGGCCCTGCTTCCTATGGTATGACGGATACTATGGGCAGAATGCACTCTGACGCACAGTTTGCAGGTTCTTCTTCTGTTCCTGCGCACGTTGAAATGATGGGTCTGATCGGAATGGGGAACAACCCCATGGTCGGCGCCACCGTCGCAGTTGCCGTTGCGGTTGAAGAAGCGATGAAATAAAAAATGATATAAAAGCTCCGCCATTTTGGCAGGAGCTTTTGTCGTATAAAAACCGCTTGTCTGATGCCGGTTTTGGGACATCGCGGCGGTCGGGAACATTTTTTGGGAATCCGGCGTCTGAAGTCATAGATATAGCAATCAGAAAATTATTGAATTCGGATGTTGAAAAATTAATAAGTTCGGGATGGGATATTTGGCGTGCAGTCTGCTGCGCCGGAAGGAGGAAAAGTGATGAAAAAAATATGCAGTGTATTTCTTATGTTGATGATGATATGCGGTGTTGTTGGTGTTTCTGCCGCAAACGGAGATGTTATCGGGCAGATTTATTCAACGGATATTCTTGCCTATATTAACGGGAAACCTGTGCCGTCTTATAACATTGGCGGAAGGACAGTAATTATCGCTGAGGATCTGGAGGATTCCTCCTATGGATTTGCCTTTGGGTATAACGATGCAGAACGGCTTTTGACCCTTGATATGTATTGTACGATGCCATGGCCAACGGAGGGAGAGGAAATCCGGCGCGGTATACCGGGACAGGTCTTGGGGCAGGTCTATGAAACAGACATTCGTTTCCTGCTGAATGGAATGGAAATCAAAGGCTATAATATCGGCGGAAGAACAGCATTTTGTATTGAAGATATTGGTGAAATCAGCGGCAGCCCCTATGAGGAATACGGGTATTCGCCCTATCTTTGCAATTATGTATGGGATGAAACAAATCGGACAATCGAACTGCGTACCTTTGTGGGAAATGTTTTTGAGCTGGCAAAGGAAACCCCTGGTTTCACCTATTCCCTTTCCGGTGATCAGCTGAAAGTGGATTATGGTTCACTGATGTCCCCCTGGTCGCCTGCGCTGGAAGTAAAATCTACCCAAAACGAATTGACACCGGTCTATCTCACCGTTGGTGATGGAACGGCGGCAGATAAGATGCCGGTGGGCTTATGTTATCAGGAACATGTGTATATTGCGGATATGGAGGCGGTGAAGGCGGTTGTAAATGACGCCCGTCCGGAATTGATGTCTCATGATGCGGCAGTTCAGTATCTGACAGGCCTTGCAGGTTATACAGAAGACCGACGGATGGAGAATGGCGAATATACTGTATTGCTTCTCCGGAAACAGGGAGCGGTACACCCGACCTTGTATGCAGTGAGCAAAAACGGAGGATATGCGTTCTTGCAGGACTTCAGCGAATATGGTGCAGAGTATACGGTGACAATCGGCAGCCTGGAGGGAAATAAATTTCAAATCACCCTCTATCCCTTCGCAGGCCCCCATGGGGCAACGACACTGGTCACGGAATTTGATCTGGAGCAGTGTTTGTATCTGTAAAAAACATGAAGACCATTGGCATAAAGGCCAATGGTCTTTTTATAATTCAATGGGGGTTCGGAACCGGTTTTGCTTGCCGGAACGGAAGTAGGACAAATTTTGTTGTAAAACGGGATGAATTTGGTATAATAAAAGGAAAAGGTTGGAGTTGAGAATATGCAGGAGATTAAAATAACAGAGATAGAAAATTTGAAAATCGGCCATGCCCAGGACACCCAAAATGGTACAGGCTGTACCGTTGTATTGTGCGGCGAAGGAGCTCCGGCAGGAGTGGATATCCGCGGCGGAGGTCCCGCCTCGCGGGAGAGTGCGCTGCTGCGCCCGACCGCAAATGCAGAAAGGATTCATGCAGTTCTTCTCAGCGGCGGCAGCGCTTTTGGCTTAGATGCCGCCGGCGGTGTCATGCGGTATTTGGAGGAGCGGGATATAGGTTTTGATGTGGGCGTTACCAAAGTGCCGCTGGTCTGCCAGTCCTGTCTGTTTGATTTGACTGTGGGGTCAAAAGAGGTCCGCCCGGACCAGGAGATGGCGTACCGCGCCTGCCTGGATGCAGAGCGAAACAATCCGGGGCAGGGGAATATTGGTGCCGGAATGGGTGCGAGCGTAGGAAAGCTTTTGGGGATGGAATTTGCCATGAAGTCCGGCATTGGAATGTTTGCGGTTTCGGTTGGGGAGCTGAAAATTGGTGCAATTGCGGCGGTGAATGCGTTGGGGGATGTCTTCGATATTGACACCGGAGAACAGATTGCCGGTCTGCGCGGCGCTGACGGGACGGGGTTTCGCCGGACGGAGGATTTGATTGTACAGTTTGCAGAAAACGGAATTGGTCTTGCGGATAATACCACCCTCGGGGTTTTGATAACCAACGGAAAATTTGATAAAACACAGATGAATGTAATCGCATCTGCAGCAAATAACGGTTATGCAAGAACCATCCGTCCGGTCAATACATCAGCGGACGGCGACAGCATTTACGCACTTTCTGTGGGCAGTGTTCCGGCGTCTGTGGATGCGGTTTCCTCGATTGGCGCCTATGTAATGGGAAAGGCAGTCAACCGGGCGGTTTATCAGGCAGAAGACGCCTATGGGCTTCCTGCGTATAAGTGCGTTAAATAAAAAAAGTTTTAGAATAGTTTGCACTGAAGCTGGCAGAAGATAAAAATGCCAAAGGCCTGGAGCCTGAAATACGTTTATATAATGAATCGTGCCCGGAAGCAATTGCTTCCGGGCATTTGGATTTGCAGTAATTTTGTGTTTTCCAAAAGACGATCCTCTTTTACTGTTCAGATTATACTATTATATCTCATTTTTTGCGGTAGATAATGCGATTGGGACGTGGTATAATGAAGGGGTAAATCTATATCGGGAGGAGAAAATGATGAAAAAAAGATGGATTGCATTTGCGGCGGCGCTGATGATGGTGCTGGGGTTGTTCGGCGCCTTTCCGGCCTTTGCCGCAGAGGAGACGATCACCGTGCCGGTCAGTGTGTCCGGCATCTTTGAAGGGGAGAACCACTGGGCAGACGCCAGCTATACCTGTGTGGTGACGGACGGCGTTCCGGCCGGATCGGGCATTTTATCTAACGGGAAATATTCCTTCATGTACTTTCCGCAGACAGGAGAAATCAAGAAAAATGCCCAGACGGATAACGGCTTTTTCTTCAACGATGCGGTGGTACCCACCGTGGTCATCCCATGGAAGATTGAGCCCTTTGCGGTGAGCGGTGTGAACTATCCCGCAAAGACCATTCAGATTTCGGCCACTGCCTATATACATCCGTTCAACACTTTGGATCCCGGGGTGAAGATCCTCGCCCATGGGGAGGGGACGGAAGCCGTTGCCCCCCGAAGCCTGTACGGTCTTCCGGCGGCCTGCAAGGATCTGGTCATCAAGCTCCCGGATTCCATCAAGACCATTGGGACGGGGGCATTCTGTGCCGCGACCTTCAGCGGTGCCGTCTTTCACGAGATCGTGATTCCGGAAGGGGTCACAATGATTGATAAGACCGCCTTCGGCCTGACCCGGTTCCCTGCCTGTACCTTCCCGGTTGGGGTGACGTCGGTCAGTGACAATGTATTGCAGAACAACAGTCTTTTGCAGGAGATCACCTTTAAAGGGGAGATCACCCGGCTGGGCGCCGCCGCATTCAGCGGATGTACCAGCCTTCGTACCATGACCTTTGAGGGGAAGAACGCCCCGGCCAGCATTGCGGCCAATTCCTTTACCTCGGTGCGTCAGCTGACCGTGCGCTATCCGGCAAACGGCGCGGGCTATGACAGCGAGACCTTCCGAGGTGCCTTTCCGGCGGACACGGTGTTTGAACCCTTTGCGGTGAAGCCTTCGGCGCTGGGAATCTCGGTGACAGGAGGCAACCTGGTGGGCGACGTGCTCACCGGCCGCTATGAGAGCTTTGTTAGCACTGACGGAAGTGTGGAGAGTGGCTCCACCGCCGCCTGGTACCGGGCGGATGACAGCGCCTTTACAAAGAATGTTGAATTGATCGAGACCAAATCCATCCGCGCCGGCGAGGCGCTGACCTATACCCTGACCGAGGCGGACAATAACAAGTATATCCGTTTCGGTGTCACCCCCCGGAGCAGTGCGGAGGAGGGGAACCTGGGGGATGAGACCTTTGCCCAGCTTTCTGAACGGGTGCGGATCCCCCAGACCCAGCCCATTGTCACCCTGCTGAGTCCCCGGGACGGCTATAAGGTGTATGTGGGCAGTGACATTCAGCTGACGGCCAGCGCGGTCTGCGACAACACCACCATCACCAAGGTGGAATACTATGCCAATGGAAGTTTGTGCGGAAGTGCGGACACTGCCCCCTATATGGTGAACTGGAGCGGTGCGCCGGTGGGGGATTACACCATCACTGCCAAAGCATATAACGCTTTGGGAGAAACCGGGGAATCTCCGGCCATCGGTATCCGCGTGGCCGACCTGTCTGAGCGGACGGAGCCGGTGTGGGCACGGAAGTGGACATATGACTTTGAGGAATTCACCACGGATGAAATCTACACCAACGCCACCGGGCTGACCCTGCCGGGGGAGAAGCCGCCGGCGGTGAGCATTTCCACCGGCGGAACGGTGCAGAGCGCCAAGGGGAAGTTTGACAAAGCTGCAGATGACCACCATATGCAGATCAATTCGATTAACGGGCAGATGACCCCGGCCACGGTGCAGTTCAACCTCACCGATCTGGATCAGCCCATCAATAACATCGTGGCAGAGGTGGATATCGCCTTTTCTTCCACCGATGAGACCCGGTATGTCTTTGAATATATGACGCCCAGCCTGCCCTACCGGGCGTTCACCTTCAGCAACAAGGGCACCATTCAGTATAACAGTAAGTCGGGCACGAAGACCTTTAAGGATAAAGAAGGCAAGGAGCTCACCTATGCGCCGGACACCTGGTATCATCTGGGGGTCAAATTTGACTTTGTGAACAAGACCATCAGCTATTATCTGAATGGTGAGGAGCTTCCCATGGAGGATCCCGAGATCCCCTCCCACCATGACTTCATCAGCACCTCCCGTATCCAGGTGTACGGGGTGCACAGCGCTTCCCAGACGGGGATTATGTATTTGGATAACCTCTCCCTGGGGCAGGAACAGGATTCCTATGTGACCTCGGTGATGACCGCACCCCTGGCCGGCTACAGCCTCAAGGGGACGGATATTCAATTTGAGGGATATGTCAAGGATTCCACCGGCCGGAAGATTGAGAAGGTGGAATTCTATGCCAACGAACAGATGATCGCAGAAAAGCCGGGGGACAGCTACAGCTTTACCCTTTCCGATATGCCCTGCGGTGTCTATGATGTTTATGCCAGAGCCATCAGCGAGAGCGGTGAGGAGGGTGTCTCCGAGACCGTCCGGGTGGTGGTGGACGGCGTTACCCTGCCGAAGATGTATTCGGACGGGATGCTTCTTCAGCGGAACAAGCCCATCCGGATCGCCGGGACGGGCATCGACGGGGTGCAGGTGACCGCCCTTTTAAACGGCGATCAGGCCGCTGCGACGGTGGAGAACGGAAAGTGGTCCCTCACCCTGCCTGCCCAGGCTGCCAATAAGAATACCACCCTCACCATCAGTACCAGTGAGGGAACGGTCAATGTGATCCGGGATGTTGCCATCGGCGAGCTGATTATGTGCAGCGGACAGTCCAATATGGCCTATACCATGGGGGCGTATCCCTCCACGCTGGCGCTGGAAGCGGATAAGACCTATGAGGACATCCGCCTGTTTGTTCAGCCGGAGACTTCGGCGGGCACACCCCAGACGGATGCGCCTCTGGGGTACTGGACGGAGGCCACCCCTTCGGCGGCCAACCGGTTTTCGGCGGTGGGCTACCTCACCGGCAAGAACTATTACCTGAGTCAGAACGGCGAGGTGCCGGTGGGTCTGATCAAGGGGAGTGTAGGCGGTACGGTCATTAACCGCTGGGTAGATGCGGCGGCCTTTGACTTTGATCCCGATCTTGCGGCCAACAAGGTCTATATGTCCAACTACTACAACGGGATGATCCATCCCTTCACCGATTACACCATCGGTACGGCCATCTGGTACCAGGGGGAGTCCAACACACCACTGAACACCAGCTATGAGAAGATGATGGGAGCGCTGATCGAGAGCTGGCGCAATGCCCGGCAGGATGATCTGAACTTTATCATCGTACAGCTTCCCATCTTTGACTATCTGGACATCTATAAGGACGCCCGCAGTGCGGTGGGCGTCCGGGAAGGACAGTACAAGGTGTCGGAGACCTATGAGAATGTGGAGACGGTGATTGCCGTGGACACCGGCGACGCCCGGGGGATTCATCCCGGGGACAAACTCCCCATTGCCGAGCGCTGTTCGCTGGCGCTTCAGCACTTTACCCATCCGGAGGATACGGAGCTGGTGTGGAAGAGTCCGTCCTTCGAGCGCTTTGAACAGTCGGGGGATACCATGACCCTCTACTTTAAGGATGCGGCGGACGGTCTCAAGACCAAGGACGGCGCGGCGCCCCGGGGCTTCAAGATCGCCGGGGACGACGGGAAGTTTGTGGATACCGATGTTACCCTGAACGGCAATACCATTGTGGTGGACACCTCGAAGGTGACGGGTACCCCCAAAGTGCGCTACGCCTGGGAGGATTCCCCTGCCCTGGATATCAACGGAAAGTATACCACACTGAATCTGGTGAACAGTGCAGGACTGCCCATGGCGCCCTTCCGTACCGACCGGGATCGGTATAACTTCAAGTCCATTGATCTCAGCACATGGGAGATGTCCGATCCGGTGAACTTCACGCCCCAGGTGCTGTCGGTACAGGCGGACGGTGTGATCCGGAACGGCGAGACCACCGTCACCGTCCGGGCAAGAGATGTGGACGATGCGGTGGCCAAGGTGGAGGTCTATGCGGACGGAAGTCTGCTGGGCGAGGCCGTCCGGGTGGAGGACAGCGACCGCTATACCTATCGATGGATCAACCCGACGCCGGGTACCCACAGTCTGCACGCCATCGCCATGGACACGGCTGGGACGACTTCGGTTAAGCAGGATCCGAGCCTTGGGAGTAAGACGGTGACCCCGAAGAAGTATCCGGTTGTTTTGAGCCAGGGCGGCGGCTATACCATCTTCCCCTTTGAAGATCTGAAGGGGAACCAGATTGACAACTATGCCGGGAAGGACGGCGTTAGCGTCACGGCGGACACCCAGGAGGGGAGCGCCCGGCTGGTGATTGCGGCCTATGACGGTGAGGATTCCTTGCTGACCATCAAGTCGGCGGAAGGGGAGAGTGTCAGCCTCACTGCGGCGGAATTGGGTTCGGCGGTGAAGGTGAAGGCTTTCCTGCTGGATCAGGAGATGAAGCCGCTGACTGCCGACCGAGAGATTTTACGGACAAAGTAGGTATACAGATCAATAGAAAAGCGCCCGAAGGCAGAAGCCTCCAGGCGTTTGCTATATCATATATATAGGAATGATGCGGTTATATGGACCATTGCTTCCGATAAAACAGAGGAGTGACCTGTTCTGATTTGCGGAAGGTGCGGATGAAGTGGGTGGCATGACAGAAACCGGTTTCGGCGGCGATCTCCTCAATGCTCTTGGAGGAATAGCGGAGGAGGTTTTTGGCCTTTGAGAGGCGCACCTCGGTGAGGTATTCCATGATGGATTTCCCTGCGCACCGCTTAAACTCCCGCATTAAATAGTGCTTGTTCACAAAGAACTTTTCCGCCAGCATATCCAGGGTGATCTTGTCCATGTAAAAGGTATTGAGGTGATAGAAGACATAGTTCACCACGTCGGGATATTGGGCGGACTGTACCGGCTCGGACAGATGAAACATACAGATTTCGGTCAGAATCCGGGTAATGTTCATGGAGATCAGAAGCTCGGAATAATCTGCCTGTTTGTTGTGCAGCGAGTGGATCTGCCAGAACAATGATTGTACTGTTTTTTTGTTGTCAATAGAAAATACAGGGCAATTTGTATGATCGGCGACATACTTATAATATCCCGGAGCAGCGGCACCGCTGAAATAAAAAAAGATAACCTCCCATCCGGTATCGGATACAGGGGAATACCTGTGTTTTTTTGTACAGTCGAGAAAAATGACATCATGGGCTTTTAAAATGTAATGTTGTCCCTGATATTCCAGTTTTCCATTCTCTGCGAGGATATATAAAAGAAGATAACCTTTCTGCTTTCCGTCCACAGGATTGGGATCTGTTCCGTTTTTGATATAACAGGTTTCTTCTGCGTATAGAAGTGTTTCTTTTGCAAAGACGCTGGGTGCGGAGACTGTTTTGATAATTTCCTTCTCTGTATGGGTTTGCGGCAATTTTGTATTTTCCAAAAGTATACCCCCTTTGCTGTTCAGATTATGCTATTTTATCTCACTTTAAGCGGTAGATAATGTTATTATAATATGATATAATGGTGATGTCAAGATGGAGGAGTGTACAATTTTGTCCATTTTATCCATAGAAAACAGACAGAGATTTCAGTCAGAATCAGAGGAGGAAAAGAGGATGAAAAGAAGATGGATTGCGCTGGCGGCGGCGCTGATGATGGTGCTGGGGTTATTCGGCGCCTTTCCGGCCTTTGCTGCAGAGGAGACAATCACCGTACCGGTCAGTGTGACCGGTGTTTTTGAAGGGGAGAACCACTGGGCAGACGCCAGCTATACCTATGTGGCAACCGACGGCGTGCCCGCCCCATCGGGCATCCTGTCCAACGGGAAATATTCTTTTATGTATACGCCAAGTACGGGACAGATCAAGAAGAACGCCCAGACCGACAACGGATTTTTCTTTAACAATGGGGCGGTGCCTACCGTGGTCATTCCCAAGTCCATCGAAGCTTTTTCAGCGGGGACGGTGAACTATCCGGCCAGGGAAATCAAGGTTTCTGCCACCTCCCGGATCTTTCTTTTTAACACACTGGACGCCGGTGTGAAGACCCTTGCCATTGCGGACGGGGTGGGGGCGGTGGAGGCCTGCACCTTTTATGGTATTCCAAATGGGTGCAGAGATTTAACCATCAAGCTCCCGGATTCCATCAAGACCATTGGCAATGCGGCCTTCTGTGCCGCTGGATCGAGCGGCGCCATTTTTACGGAGATTGTCATTCCCGATGGCGTTACGTCGATTGATTCCACCGCCTTTGGATTGACCCGGGTGCCGGTTTGTACCATTCCGGCAGGGGTGAAGGCGATTTCCAAGCAGCTGTTTCAAAACAGCAGTGCAGCCGCAGAGATCACCATCAAGGGTTCGGTGACCAGCATCGGCGATAAGGCCTTTAATGGCTGTAAGGCGCTGAAAAAGCTGACCTTTGAGGGGAAGAACGCACCCACAGCCTTTGGAACGGCGGTGGTGGGTTCGGTGACCGGACTTACCGTCTACTATCCGGCAAACGGTGTCGGCTATGACAGTGCGGCCTTCCGCGCCATCTTCCCGGCGGACACAGTGTTTACACCCTTCGCGGTGAAGCCTTCGGTGCTGGGCGTTTCAGTGACAGGAGGCAACCTGGTGGGCGATGTGCTCACCGGCCGCTATGAGAGCTTTGTTAGCACTGACGGAAGTGTGGAGAGCGGTTCCACCGCGGCCTGGTACCGGGCGGATGACAGCGCCTTTACAAAGAATGTTGAATTGATCGAGACCAAATCCATCCGCGCCGGCGAGGCGCTGACCTATACCCTGACCGAGGCGGACAATAACAAGTATATCCGTTTCGGTGTCACCCCCCGGAGCAGTGCGGAGGAGGGGAACCTGGGGGATGAGACCTTTGCCCAGCTTTCTGAACGGGTGCGGATCCCCCAGACCCAGCCCATTGTCACCCTGCTGAGTCCCCGGGACGGCTATAAGGTGTATGTGGGCAGTGACATTCAGCTGACGGCCAGCGCGGTCTGCGACAACACCACCATCACCAAGGTGGAATACTATGCCAATGGAAGTTTGTGCGGAAGTGCGGACACTGCCCCCTATATGGTGAACTGGAGCGGTGCGCCGGTGGGGGATTACACCATCACTGCCAAAGCATATAACGCTTTGGGAGAAACCGGGGAATCTCCGGCCATCGGTATCCGCGTGGCCGACCTGTCTGAGCGGACGGAGCCGGTGTGGGCACGGAAGTGGACATATGACTTTGAGGAATTCACCACGGATGAAATCTACACCAACGCCACCGGGCTGACCCTGCCGGGGGAGAAGCCGCCGGCGGTGAGCATTTCCACCGGCGGAACGGTGCAGAGCGCCAAGGGGAAGTTTGACAAAGCTGCAGATGACCACCATATGCAGATCAATTCGATTAACGGGCAGATGACGCCGGCCACGGTGAAATTTGACCTGACCAATTTAGATCAGCCCATCGACAACATCGTGGCGGAGATGGATCTGGCCTTCACCACCACCGATGAGACCCGGAACATCTTTGGCTATTCCGCCCGGCTGACCTATTATCCCCTTTCCTTTACCAACAAGGGGCAGATTCAGTATACCACCAATTCAGGAAATTATATTTTTAAAGACGAAAATGGAAAAGACCTCACCTATGAGGCGAACCGCTGGTATCATGTGGCCATCCGCTTTGACATGACCACCCAGACCATGACCGTCTATTTGGACGGAGAACCCCTTCCGATGGAGGACAATGTGGTTCCCGGCGTGCAGTACTTCAAGGACATTACCCAAATTTTTATTGAGGGACGGCACAGCGCATCCCAGACGGGGGTTATGTACATCGACAACCTCTCTGTGGGGCAGGAACAGGATTCCTACGTCACCTCGGTGATGACCGCCCCCAAGACGGGCTATAGCCTTAAAGGGACGGATATTCAATTTGAGGGGTATGCCAAGGATTCCACCGGCCGGAAGATTGAGAAGGTGGAATTCTATGCCAATGAACAGATGATTGCAGAAAAGCCGGGTGACAGCTACAGCTTTACCCTTCCCGATATGCCCTGCGGTGTCTATGAGGTGTACGCCAGAGCCATCAGCGAGAGCGGTGAGGAGGGTGTCTCCGAGACCGTCCGGCTGGTGGTGGACGGCGTCACCCTGCCGAGAATGTATGCGGACGGGATGCTTCTCCAGCGGAACAAGCCCATCCGGATCGCCGGGACGGGCATCGACGGGGTGCAGGTGACCGCCCTTTTAAACGGCGATCAGGCCGCTGCGACGGTGGAGAACGGAAAGTGGTCCCTCACCCTGCCTGCCCAGGCTGCCAATAAGAATACCATCCTCACCATCCGCACCAGTGAGGGCGTAACCCACGTCTTTCATGATGTGGCCATCGGTGAGCTGATCATGTGTGCCGGACAGTCCAACATGGCCTATACCCTGGGCGCGTTCAAGAATCTCCTGCCCGAAGCGGATAAGACTTACGAGGACATCCGCCTGTTCGTTCAGCCGGAAGGTTCCTCTTCTGCGCTGAAGACCGATGTGCCGGACGGATACTGGACGGAGGCCACGCCCCAGGAGGCGGCCTACTACTCCGGTATGGGCTTCCTGACGGCAAAGGACTATTACATGAGCCAGAACCAGGAGGTACCGGTGGGCTGTATCAAGGGGAGCATCGGCGGAAGCTCGATTAACGCCTGGATTGCGCCGGGCGCCTATGACAATGATCCCGACCTGCTGAAGATAAAATCCGACACCAAGGGACGGGCAGGCAACAACTTTAATCAGATGATCAACCCCTTTGCGGATTATACCATCGGCACCGTCTTCTGGTATCAGGGGGAGGCGGACACCACCCTGACCAGCAGCTATGAAAAGATGATGAGCGCCTTTATCGACAGCTGGCAGACGGCCTTCCGGGATGAGATGAACTTTATCATAGTACAGCTCCCGATTTACAACTATATGACCGCCTATAAGGCTGCCCGGAGTGCGGTGGGCGTCCGTGAGGGGCAGTTCAATGTGTCAGAAATCTATGACAATGTGGAGACGGTCATCAGCATCGACACCGGTGATGCCACCGGTATCCACCCCTCGGATAAGGAGGCGCTGGTACACAGAAGCTCTCTGATTCTCCAGCACTTTACCCACCCGGAGGATACGGAGCTGGTATGGAAGAGCCCGTCCTTCGAGCGATTTGAACAGGTGGGGAATACCATGACCCTCTACTTTAAGGATGCGGCGGACGGTCTCAAGACCAAGGACGGCGCGGCGCCCCGGGGCTTCAAGATCGCCGGGGACGACGGGAAGTTTGTGGATACCGATGTTACCCTGAACGGCAATACCATTGTGGTGGACACCTCGAAGGTGACGGGTACCCCCAAAGTGCGCTACGCCTGGGAGGATTCCCCTGCCCTGGATATCAACGGAAAGTATACCACACTGAATCTGGTGAACAGTGCAGGACTGCCCATGGCGCCCTTCCGTACCGACCGGGATCGGTATAACTTCAAGTCCATTGATCTCAGCACATGGGAGATGTCCGATCCGGTGAACTTCACGCCCCAGGTGCTGTCGGTACAGGCGGACGGTGTGATCCGGAACGGCGAGACCACCGTCACCGTCCGGGCAAGAGATGTGGACGATGCGGTGGCCAAGGTGGAGGTCTACGCGGACGGAAGTCTGCTGGGCGAGGCTGTCCGTACAGGGGACAGCGACCGCTATACCTGCCGCTGGATCAACCCGACGCCGGGAACCCACAGTCTGCACGCCATTGCCACGGACACGGCCGGGACAACCTCGGTTAAGCAGGACATCAGCCTTGGCGACAGGACGGTGACCCCGAAGAAGTATCCGGTTGTTTTGAGCCAGGGCGGCGGCTATGCCATCTTCCCCTTTGAGGATTTGAAGGGGAACCAGATTGACAACTTTGCCGGGAAGGACGGCGTCCGCGTCACGGCGGACACCCAGGAGGGGAGCGCCCGGCTGGTGATTGCGGCCTATGACGGTGAGGATTCCTTGCTGACCATCAAGTCGGCGGAAGGGGAGAGCGTCAGCCTCACTGCGGCGGAATTGGGTTCGGCGGTGAAGGTGAAGGCTTTTCTGCTGGATCAGGAGATGAAGCCCCTGACTGCCGACCGGGAGATTTTAAGAAACAATTAAATTGAAGAAGTATCCGAAGGCAGTGGTTTTCAGGACCCCGGATGTAATAAAGCTTTGCGGATGTTTCTTGCATTCTGGCGTTTATGTGTTATAATGTATGGGACTGAAAAGATTTCGGGTGTAGAAATTTTTTTACGCCTTCGAATACTTCAAAGATGGAGTGATGGATATTTCATCGCTTTGCTTTAAATTATGTACCTGCCGCCAAAAGCGGCAGGAGGTTTCTTTTTAAGTTATAATGAAAACAGAAGACTGCTGTCTTTTGGGCGGCAGGTTCCGTTTATTTTTAAGGCAGCGGGCGCCGTTTAATTTTTTCAGTGGGAGTACAATCTCCCACTGAAAACGTTGAATGACGGGGCAAAGCCCCTTATTGAACAGGACAGTATCCGTTGCTCGAATGAGGAGATGTTGAAATGATAAAAGGTATCGGACATGTTGCTTATAATGTACAGGATATGGAAAAGGCACTGAAGTTTTATTGTGGAGTGCTGGGATTTGAAAAGGCGTTTACCCTTTGCGGCGAGGACGGAAAACCTTGGATTGAGTATCTTAAAATTATGGATGGGCAGTTTTTGGAACTGTTTTATCATCAGCCGAATCCGGCGGATAATACGACCTATTCTCATCTGTGTTTAACAGTTGATGATATTCAGGAAGTGGCAGAGCATATGCGAAAAAACGGAGTTCCATTGGATGTAGAACCCAAACAAGGCCGGGATACCAACTGGCAGTGTTGGGTCAGGGATCCGGATGGCAACCGTATTGAGTTGATGCAGATGATGCCAACTTCGCCGCAGTCAAAGGCATAAGAAAACCATCGGCAGAATGCTGCCGATGGTTTTTTATAGGAATAAGCGTTAGGGATGGGGAAAAATGCTGTTGTTTTGGTGTGTCGAAAACGGGCATACGGGGATTTATGTGAAAAAATATGAAAAGCATTTAGTTTCCGGTGTGTTTGCCGGGATAGGGTTCCCGCAAAAGCTTTGCTTTTGTGGGAGGGAGGAGCAGCGACGAAGCACATAAAAAATGCCCGTGCAGAGCATGGGCATTTTGATAACAGCGAAGTCCGCTGCGACGATGTGGAGCAGGCGACGAGAATCGAACTCGCAACCTCAGCTTGGGAAGCTGATGTTTTGCCACTAAACTACGCCTGCATCTTTTATAGTTTATCACGAAGAAGCCGGTGTGTCAAGATATAATTCTGTATTTGCGGATAAGTTAAGGAAAAATGCTTTGATGGTTTACAGACGCGAAATGTCCGGGCTGAGATTTATTGAAAGAGTGTATGGTGTTTGACAAAGTTGAAAGTATGAAAGCAGATCATTGCATCCGGGTATATCCTGTGTTATTATATGATTATAACTAAATTAAGAAGTCCCCCGCCTCTAAGGCGGCGGGCGCCGCTTAATTTTTTCAGTGGGAGTACAATCTCCCACTGAAAACGTTGAATGACGGGGCAAAGCCCCTTATTGAAGAATTGAACGGAGGCGGGCATATGAAAAATTTTGCCGGGATGGTAAAGCAGAGTAAAAAAATGGTCTTTTTCGGCGGCGCAGGTGTTTCAACCGAAAGCGGGATTCCTGATTTTAGAAGTGTGGATGGCTTGTATCATCAATCCTATGATGATCCGCCAGAGACGATTTTGTCTCATCACTATTTTGTGGAAAAGCCGGAATCGTTTTATAGGTTTTATCGGGAGAAGATGATTGTTAAGGATGCTATGCCGAATATTACCCATAGGGTTCTTGCAGCGCTTGAACAAATGGGAAAGCTGTCGGCTGTGGTGACCCAGAACATTGACGGCCTGCATCAGGCAGCAGGGAGCCGGGCGGTGTTTGAACTTCATGGCAGTATCCACCGCAATTTTTGTATGGACTGCGGCAGGTTTTATGGATTGGAGGCAGTGGAAAACAGTACGGGGATTCCACGCTGTTCCTGCGGCGGTATTATAAAACCGGATGTGGTGCTCTATGAAGAGGGGCTTGATCAGGATGTGCTTTCCGGTGCGGTTTCGGCCATTGCTTCGGCGGATTTGCTGGTGGTTGGGGGGACGTCCCTCTCTGTTTATCCTGCGGCAGGATTAATTCGTTATTTCAAGGGGGATGCCCTGGTGCTTATCAATAAGACAGCAACGGGATATGACAGCATGGCGGATGTGGTTTATAACGAAAGTTTAGGGGAAATGTTCCGGGAGGTGGAAGAAGAACTCCTGTGACAGAATAAATTGTATAGGATTAAAAGAATGCCGGCAGCTTGAAAAAGCTGTCTTGACGGGCAGGGATGAAAGCGGTAAACAACAGAATCGGAAGGGGAGAAATAAGGATGGGAAACTGTGAACAATGTGTTTATTATACATATGACGAACAATTTGCATATTATGTTTGCGAGATGGATTTGGATGAAGACGAGATGCGGCGGTTTTTGCAGGGGAATTTTGCCAATTGCCCTTATTTCCGCAGCGGTGACGATTATCTTTTGGTCAGGAAACAGAACTAGGTTTTTGGCACAATGGGAAGATTTTTTGCATAGAATGAAAGGTAGGATTGCCTGTATAAATGCCGCTTGACATTCCGCGGTGATGGGCGTATACTGTTTTTTATGCAGTGTAATGAGAAAGGAGCAGCTGAATGAGTAAGTTCGATAACCTTGCCGGGATGATTTCCGGTACGCCGTTGCTTGCGATTGATTTGAAATACAAGGGAAAGCCGATGACGATCTATGCCAAAGCAGAGTATTATAATCTGAGCGGCAGTATCAAGGACAGGGTTGCCTATTATATATTGAAGAAGGCCTATGAAAAAGGGGAGCTGAAAGAGGGCGATACCATTGTGGAGGCCACCAGCGGAAATACGGGAATTGCCTTTTGTGCAGTCGGAACGTATTTGGGAAACCGTGTGATCATCTATATGCCCGATTGGATGAGCAAGGAGCGAATCCGGCTGATGGAGAGCTTTGGAGCCGAGGTGCGGCTGGTTTCCAAAGAAGAAGGCGGATTTTTGGGTTCGATTGCAATGACCGAAGAATTGGGTAAACAGGAGGGGATTTTTCTGCCCCGCCAGTTTTCGAATATAGAAAATGTGAATGCCCACATTGAGGATACAGGCGCAGAAGTCATCTGTCAGCTTGCCAAATTGCATAAGACACCGGGCGGTGTGGTTGCCGGTGTGGGAACGGGCGGAACTGTGATGGGGCTGATGCGTGCATTCCGGGCAGTCAATCCCGGCGCAAAGGCGTATCCGTTGGAACCACTGAACTCACCGACACTGTCGACCGGATATAAGACGGGAAATCACCGCATTCAGGGGATTTCTGATGAATTCATCCCTTCAATTGTTCAACTGGATGAACTTGACGAGGTGGTATCGGTGGATGATGTGGATTCTATTTTGATGGCCCAGCGGCTGAGCAGGGAATTGGGGCTTGGCGTCGGAATCTCTTCGGGAGCAAACCTGCTGGGGGCAATCCAGAAGGCAGACCAGCTGGAAGACGGTGTGATGGTCACAGTGTTTGCCGATGATAACAAAAAGTATTTATCCACCGATTATACAAAACAATGGGAGATGCAGGACGGTTATATGAGCAAAGATATTGAACTTGTGGGTTTTGCATCTTTCCGCTGAGGAGAAAAGGATATGGAAAAGGAATTACTGAATCATGGAGAACTGCCGGCTGATGCCATAGAAAAAGCTTGCTGTTTTGTGAAGACAGAAGAGGCTGTTTTACCATATAGTTTTAAGACTGAACTGCATCTGCACACCTCACCGGTCAGCAGCTGCAGTGAGATACCGCCGGAAGAAGCCGTAAAGATTTATGCGGCGGAAGGCTATGATGCACTGGTGGTGACCAACCATTTTGAACCCAGTCTGCTGCATCGGTTTGCAGATGCGGACAGTTGCGTAAAGTGGTATCTCCGGGACTTTTATGCGGCGCAGGAGGCAGGGGACCGGGAGGGCGTGGCTGTCCTTTTGGGAATGGAAATCCGTTTTACCGAATGTATCAATGATTATCTGGTCTATGGTGTAGATGAGGAATACTTAAAAGAAGCCTATGGCTATCTGGATCAGGGAATAGAAAAATTTTACCGTGGGATGCACCGGGAAGAGACGGTCATCCTCCAGGCCCATCCTTTCCGCAATTCGATGGAGCGGGCGGACGCGAAATTTTTGGATGGAATTGAAACATTTAATATGCACCCTGGTCATAATTCCCGTGTGGGGATGGCGGCGCGGTATGCCCGTGAAAAGGGGATGATTGTTTCTGCAGGAACAGATTTTCACCATCCGGGACATCAGGGAATGGCGGCCATGCTGAGCAAGACACTTCCGACAGATTCCTATGCAGTCGCAAAAATTCTGCGGTCAAGGGATTATCTTTTTTCGATTGGTGGATGTACTATGTTTCCATATAAATAGAATTTGATAATTGGAGGACATGAGGGGTTTATACCCTCATTTTTTCTATCGTTTACAAATGAAGAGAAGGAGAGCCGGAAATGGATGAACAATACTTTGAAGATCAGCAGTTTGAAGGTTTGCGTTACAGCGGAGAAACGTTTGCATACCTGCGTTTTACAGACTGCACATTTGTTGACTGTGTGTTTGAAGAATGCAGGCTGGTGGGATGTTCCTTTGCAGGCTGTACGTTTCAAAAGTGTAAGATTGCAGGATTGAAAGCGGCAGACCATACGCAGATACAATATGCGGCATTTACGGGCTGTCACTTGCTCAGTATCCCATGGGGGGATTTGCAGCCGGCCGGCAGGTTCGCTGAACCCATTCGGAAGCTGGAAGATTGTTGTTTGCGCTATAATACATTTGTCGAAATGAATTTGCAGAAATTTGACTTTTCAGAGGCGGAAATCTGTGATTCCATGTTTGCCCAATGCCAGCTTACAGAATGTAAATTTTCCCACTGTAATTTGGAGCGTACGGAATTTTTTCAGTGTGATCTGCGTAAAGCAGATTTCCGTAATGCTTGTGGTTATCAGATTGAGCTGATGTCCAATCAGCTGAGGGGCGCCCGGTTTTCTTTTCCGGAAGTGGTTCGGCTGCTGGACAGCATGGAAATAAAAATAGACTGATGATATACGTCGGCACACGGTCTTGTTGCTCGCATTTCCTGTGGGGAAATGCTTTGCCTTGTCGACCGGTGCCTCCTCTTTCCCACAAAGGCGAAGCCTTTGCGGGAACCCTGCGGCGCTGCTCACGGTCGATTTTCTTGCATTTCGTAGGGGCGGAGCTCTGCTCGTCGGATGAAAAGTGTCATCCAGACCTTCTTCGTAGGGGCGACCCCATGTGGTCGCCCGAATCAATGCGAAAAATTATATTTTGAATGAATTGCCATACCTTCGTCGGCACACGGTCTTGATGCTCGCATTTCCTGTGTGGAAATGCTTCACCTTGTTGACCGGTGCCTCCTCTTTCCCACAAAGGCGAAGCCTTTGCGGGAGCCCTGCGGCGCTCTGCGCCGCTACGCACGGTCTTGATGCTCGCATTTCCTGTGGGGAAATGCTTCACCTTGTCGACCGGTGCCTCCTCTTTCCCACAAAGGCGAAGCCTTTGCGGGAGCCCTGCGGCGCTGCTCACGGTCGATTTTCTTGCATTTCGTAGGGGCGGAGCTCTGCTCGTCGGATGAAAAGTGTCATCCAGACCTTCTTCGTAGGGGCGACCCCATGTGGTCGCCCGAATCAATGCGAAAAATTATATTTTGAATGAATTGCCATACCTTCGTCGGCACACGGTCATATTGCTCGCATTTCCTGTGTGGAAAGGCTTTGCCTTGTCGACCGGTGCCTCCTCTTTCCCACAAAGGCAAAGCCTTTGCGGGAACCCTACGGCGCTCTGCGCCGCTACGCACGGTCTTGTTGCTCGCATTTCCTGTGGGGAAAGGCTTCGCCTTGTCGACCGGTGCCTCCTCTTTCCCACAAAGGCAAAGCCTTTGCGGGAACCCTTGCCCTTCCCGGACAGCAATGAAATGAAATAGTTCACATATTGGAGTTCTCGGCAGACCTTGGGTCTGCTTTTTTATACGTTTTTAACAGCTGCTTATGAAAATTTCAGCGCCGAGAGGGGGCAGGGTGAAGGTGAGGCTTTTATCCCGGATCGTTTGGACTTCCTTTTCAAAGATACCGCGGGTATAGACAGAAAAGGGGAATTGGTGCAGGTCAAGGCTTAGTGTCTTTTCCGAAAAGCCGCGGTTGACAGCACAGAGAATGACTTCGTGTTCCGCATCCTTGCCAAAGGCATCTTTTCCATCTTTGTTATAGCGGGCATAGACATAAATATCCCCCTCGGCCAGGAGCGGAAGGAATTCACCCCGGCGCAGACAGCTGTGGCTGTTGCGGAGGGCGGCCATGGTTTGATACCAGCCGCGCAGGTCGCTGTCCACTGCGCGCCAGGGATAGGTGCCGCGGTTAAAGGGGTCGCGTCCGCCCTGCATTCCCACCTCATCGCCGTAATAGATACAGGGAACACCAACGAAGGTCAGCTGCAGAAATGCGGCAAGCTTAACTCTGTAAACGGCAAGCTCTTCCATGGAAGAGCTTAATCTTTGTGTGCCGCAATTCTGATCCATGCCGCCCATTACTGATTTGATGCGCATGGTGTCATGGGTGCCGACAATGTTCATCAGCGTATACAGAGATTCTTTGGGATAATTCTCCATCAGAGAGAGCATCCGCCGGTTCAGTTCTTCGGCGCTGGTCCATTGCATAAGAAAGGAAATAACCTGGTCTTTGAAGGGATAATTCATCACGCTGTCCAGTTCCCGGCCCAGCAGATAGCTGCGCAGTTTTCCATAGGCTACCTTGTTGGAAGCGTCCTCCCAGACCTCGCCGATGATGATGGCATCCGGGTCGGTTTGTTTTACATTTTCCCGCAGTAGGGCAATGAATTCGTCCGGAAGTTCGTCCGCAACATCCAGACGCCAGCCTTTGGCGCCTTTGTGCAGCCATTTTTTGACCACAGCATCATCATCCCGCAGGATATAATCCAGATACGCATTGTCCATCTCATTGACGTTTGGAAGATTGCTGCAACCCCACCAGCTTTCATAATTGGGATAGTCGGTGAATTGATACCAGCTGTGATAAGGAGAGAAGGGATCCTGGTATGCGCCGCTGTGCTGTCCATAGGCCCCGTATTTGTTGAAATAGATGCTGTCCGCGCCTGTATGGCTGAAAACGCCGTCCAGGATGATGCGGATCCCCAGAGCTTCCGCTTTTGCACATAGTGCCGAAAATTCTTCTTCGGTTCCAAACATTGGATCGATATTCTTATAATCTGCGGTATCATACTTATGGTTGGAATAGGCGTCAAAAATCGGATTGAGATAGATTGCACTGATGCCCAGAGATTTGAGATAGGGAAGCTTTTCTGTGATTCCGGCAAGGTTGCCGCCGTAAAAGTCGTTGCAGGCCGGGCCGTTTTCGTGCGGATGGGGATTGAAAGCGATCGGTTCGTACCAGTCGCTGTGCAGAATGTATTCCGGCCGTTTTTTTTGCATATCCTCTTTGGTATGAAGGCCAAAAAAGCGGTCGGGGAAAATTTGATATAGGATTGCATCCTTAAACCAGCCGGGCGTTTTGAAATTTTTTTCATACACGGTGATTTGATAACTTTGGTCGTTGGGCTGCATCTGTATCTCCCCTGCGCCGCCAAGACGTTCCCGGTTGTTGGTATAATAGAAAGTTTTGCCATTTTGGGTCACAATAAAATAATACCATACCAGCTGTGGCTGTGTCGGCGCTGCAAAAGTTGCTGTGAATAAGCCGGATTCATCCTGCACCATGGGCAGGCGAATCTCCCTTTCGTCCATCCAGAGGCGAAGGGTGACGGATTCCGGCACGGTCTCTGCCACCAAAAGGCGGAGAGTGATCCGGCTTCCTGCGGTGCAGGCGCCGAAAGGGGAACGGTAAAGTGAATCCTGCGAGTTGTGATATATCCGCATGGCGATGCCTCCTGTCTTGCTTTCATCTTATATAATATTATATACAATTTTGTGAAAAAGTAAAGTTGCCGCAAAGGACTTTGTCATTCGAAAAGAAAAAACTCTCCGGCACAACTGCCCGAGAGTTCAAAAGGCTATCTGCTTTGCGGCCGTTTGGGGTACGGCTTTTTTTCGTCTGTTAAATAGAGGATATAATCGGTACTGACCCGGTAAAAATCAGCGAGTTTAATAAGAATTTCATCCGTTAACGGCTGGGTTCTGGTTTCGATATAGCTATATTTTCTTTGTGTGATTCCAAGGGCTTCCGCAACCTTCTGCTGCGTCAGGTCTGCATCTTCTCTTAAATCTTTGATTCGTGTATTCATTATTTTTCACCTGTCGCCATTCTATCATAGATAATATTTATCTCTTGACATTTAGATAAAATTCATCTATAATATATCCGTATTTGATGAGATATATGCAAATTTATAAAGGTGTTTTATGTATTAGGGTAAAATTGCACGAACAGGTGTTCGCCATGGGAGTGCGTGCATTTATGGAATTGCAGGGGAAAACTTTTTCCTGTACAATAAAAAGTTCTTCAGATTGAAGGGCTTTTTTTGTTATATCAGCGTTGCCGGTCTATGTATCATTAATTTCTTGCGAAGGCTGAAGAAATATGATAAACTAGTAAAAAATAATAGATAAAGAGGGAAGACAGTGCAGTATTACATTTTTGATATGGATGGCGTTCTGATTCATTCAGAGCCGATCATTATGAAAGCGGCGGAAGACGCGCTTGCCTTGTATGGGATTAAGGCCGGGCGGGAGGATTTTTTGCCCTATATTGGCGCCGGGGAAGAAAAGTTTATTTCCGGCCCGGCAGCAGCGGCAGGGAAGGAGGCGGAAATCCCTGCAATAATGGCGGAAATGTACCGCCGTTACAGGGAGAATGTCTATACCGGCCTGGCTGTTTTTCCCGGAGCCGCAGGAACTGTACGGGAATTGCAAAAACAGGGGAAAACCCTTGCTTTAGTAAGCAGTTCCGAGCGGGAAAAGCTGATGGTTTCTTTGGATGCGGCAGGGATAGATGAAACGTGTTTTACCGTCATCCTGTCCGGCAGTGATGTTGCAAGAAAAAAGCCGGATCCGGAGCCGTACCGAAAAGCGGCGGAAATGCTGGGCGCAGCGGCAGAGGATTGTGTTGTGATTGAGGATGCGCTCAGCGGCGTCCGTGCAGCAAAAGGGGCTGGGATGGCCTGTGTGGCGGTTACCAACTCATTTTCAAAAGAAGCGCTTTTGGCTGCCGGTGCGGATCGGTGTATCGGGAATTTGGACGAGCTTTTACAGGAACTTTTATAACGGCAGTATCATTTTTGGTGGGATACATTTCCTTCATAGCAGGTACTGATGTATGCAATAAAGACAGCGTTTTACAGGGACCGGAATTCTGCTGCCGGGAAAATTTCTATATGGTACAGACGTCCCTGAATTATGGATAAAACCTTTCGTATTGTGCTGCATCCGGCAAATTTTTTCTTCTTTGATTTTACAATTGGATAAAAAAGGCGCACCTTTGAGACAGGTGTGCATAAGATGAAGTGGACGTCCCTTCTGCCGCGGGTCAGTTTCTTTGGTACGGCCTTTGCTCCACGTGGCCCGCGGCGATTGAACCTTTATGGTTTGTATGCTATACTGAATTAAAAATATGCGAGAGAAGAGGCGTCCAACATGAAATTTTTACATACATCCGACTGGCATTTGGGAATTGCTTTGCATGGCCTGTCCATGCAGGAGGAGCAGGAACATTTTTTAGACCAGCTTTGCCGGATTGCAGAGGAAGAGGCAGTGGATGCGGTTTTGATTGCCGGCGATATTTATGACAGCAGTGTGGCTTCCCACGCGGCTATCCGCCTTTATCACCGGACGATGGACGAGCTCTGCCTCCGGCAGAAGCGGCCGGTTTTTGTAATCGCAGGGAACCATGACGGCGCGGTACGTCTGGCGGCAATGCAGGCCCTGGTCCGGCCGTCCGGACTCTATGTCAGCGGTACGCTGGAAAATGTGTTGACACCGGTATTGCTGGGGGATGCGGCGGTTTACCAGATCCCTTATTTTCAGCTGAGCAATGTACGGGCGGTTTTTCCTGCATTGGCCGTTGAACACATAGAACAGGCCATGGAAGCCATCTGTGATAAAATACGTGAACATATGGATAGAAACCGGATAAATATTGTGATGGCCCATACCTTTGCGGGCGGCGCAGTCTTGTCAGAGAGCGACCGATCAGCCCTTGTGGGCGGTGTTTCCGTGGTCGCAGGTGATGTCTTCCGGGGATTTGATTATGTGGCGCTTGGACATCTGCACCGGCCCCAAAATGTGGGGGATCGGGTACGGTACAGTGGTTCGCCTATTGCCTATTCCTTCGGTGAGGCAGGACAGCAGAAAAGTGTAACTCTGTTTGACAGTGAAACAGGGGAAATTTCTGTGCGAAAAATCCAGCCGCTTCATGCTATGCGTGTGATAAAAGGCAGTTATGCAGAGGTGATGAATGACGGCATGTGCAGTTCGGACTATATGAAAATAGCGTTTACCGATCGTTCCGCAGAGCGGGAAGCAATGGAAAAACTGAAGGAGCGGTATCCGAACCTTCTGCTTGTGACGGGAAAGGCACCGCAGGCCGGCAGGGAGACCTCCCTTTCACCGGAAGCGATAGAGAAACTGTCGCCGGAAAAAATGCTGGATTGTTTCCTGGCGGATATATTCGGAGAAACGGCGGACATGAAACAGAAGAAACAGTGGCTGAATGCCCTGCAAAAAGCAGAGGAGGGTTTGTGATGCGGCCGATATATTTAAAAATGCAGGCCTTTGGGCCGTATGTAAGGGCACAGGAGGTCTTTTTTTCTGCATTTGAAAGGTCGGGGATCTATCTCATTTGCGGAGATACCGGCGCAGGGAAGACTTCGGTATTGGATGGTATTACATATGCACTTTATGGAAAGAGCAGCGGCGGCGGACGCGGAAAGATGGAGGGGATGCGCTGTCAGTTTGCGCCCAGGGAATTGCATACAGAGGTGGTTTTTGATTTCGAACTGCGGGGAAGGCGGTATCGGTTTATCCGGACGGTAAAGCAGAACAGAAAAAATTTGCAGACGACGCAGGATGTTTTGTTTGAGGATAACGATGGAATTTTTGTTCCTTATTTTGAAAATCCAAAACTGCGGGATGTAGAGAAGAAGGCGGAAGAATTAATTGGTCTTCGTTATGATCAGTTCTGCCGGGTGGTGATGCTGCCCCAGGGCCAGTTTGAACGGCTTCTGGTCGCAGGCTCTGAAGAAAAGGAAGAGATTCTGACCAGTTTGTTTGGTACAGAACGCCTGCAAAAGGCGGTTGAAATATGCTATGCCAAAGCCTTGGAAGACCTGCGCAGTGCAGAACAGGAAAAACAGGAAATAGAACGTGTTCTTTTGGATTGGGGATGTAATTCCTTACAGGAGCTGGAAAAGCAGGTCAAAGAGGGAGAAAAGGCGCTGTGTGCAGGGGAAGTGGAAGAATTGCGGCTGAAAAAAGAGATGGATGCCGCAAAGAAGAAATGGGAAGCCCTTGCCGCTTTGCAAAAACAGCTGGATTTCTTGCAGCAGCAGAAAAAAGCTTATGCGCGTTTGCTGGAAAAAGAGTCTTGGGCGGAAACTGAACAGAACGTCTTGTCTGCGGCCCGGAAAGCCGCTGAGATTTATCCCAAATATCAAAGACACCAGGACAGCATAAAAGAGTTGGAGGAAGCCGGGCGGTTGGAAAAACAGGCAGCCCGGCGCTGGCAGGAAATTGCAGAGCAGGCAGAAGCGGAGCAGGGACGCCGGGCAGATTTCGAAGGGGATGCGGAGACGCGGAAGGCAGTATGTACACGTCTTTTCTGCCTTGAAGGCCTGACAGAAACTTATGCAGCGGCGGAAATGGCTGAACAGGCGGCTGCTGCTATGGAAATGGCGGCAAGAAAAGCCGCCGCAGCCGCAGAGGCAGCCCAAAATGAGGAGGAATTGAAGAAAAAAGCGAAATTTGCGGCGGAAAAGGAGCGAAACGAACTTTATAAAATCCATACGGAACTGTTTGAAGCCTACTGTGCAGGAATCAGCGGAAAGCTGGCGGAAGAACTGAGAGAGGGACAGCCTTGTCCGGTCTGCGGAAGCCTCCATCATCCCAGCCCTGCAGAGCAGAAAACAGATATGGTAACTGATGGCGATTTGGCGCAGCTGCTGGATAAGATTGATGATGCAGCAAAGCTGTGCAGGCAGAGGGAACAGGAATTCAATGCCGCAGGCAAGGTATTTGCAAACTTGCAGGAAGAGCAGCAGGCTGCACAGAAAAAATGGGCAGAAGAGAAAATCCGGAAAGATGAAATAAAGAAACGACTGGATCCGGAAATTCCGGATAAACAAAGACTGAACGAAGAAATTTCGGCATTACGGATACAGATCTCTGCGGCGGAAAAGCAGGAAAAAGCGTTGCAGGAAGCGCATGAACGTCTGCAAAGGGAGATGGCAGCGGCAGAGACCCGGGCCGGCGAAGCGGAAAAGAGACGGGCCGCTGCGGAACAAACAGAGGAAGAAAGGAATAAAGACTTTTTGGAAGCCTGTTTAAATGCTGGCTTTTCGGAGGCGGGAGCATTTTTAAAGGCATGGAAGCCGGAAGAAACTATGCACAGGATTGCGGCAGATTTGTCTGAATACCGGGCGGAGAGAAAAAAGACCGCGGAAACCATTGCCGGTTTGGAGGAAAGCTGCCGCAATTTTGCAATAGAAGATTTGGACAGGCAGAAAAAGGCCGCGTCCGCGGCAGAAGCGGCATATCAGACCATACACGAGGCACAGCTGCTCAGGAGAGCGGAACAGGAACGTTTGCAGAAGGTGTTTGATGCTCTTTCAGAAAAACAGCCGATGGTTTTTCGGACATATGATGATTGTACGGAAGCCATTGCATTTGCGCGAAAGCTTCGGGGGGATGCAGGGATCGGGATTTCAAGATATATGCTGGGCGTATTGTTCGGTTCTGTCATACAGGAAGCCAACCGCCTGCTCACCGGGGTACATGGCGGGCGGTATCAGCTGTATCGGACAGATGCGGCGGCGGGCCGGGCAAGGAAAACCGGACTGGAACTTGCCGTCTTTGACAGCTTGTCCGGGGAACAGCGGCCGGTTGCCGGTCTGTCCGGCGGCGAGAAATTTTTGGTCTCGCTCAGTCTCGCAATTGCACTCAGCGGAGTAGTTCGGATGCGTTCCGGCGGAGTGGAACTGCAGGCGATGTTTATTGACGAGGGGTTCGGTTCCCTTGACAGCAGTTCGGTTGCCGATGCTTTGCATGTTTTATCTGCCATGCAGGGCGGAGGTACTGTGGGAATTATCTCGCATCTGCCGGTACTCCGGGAAAACCTGACCACCGGTATCCGGGTAATAAAGGAGCAGCAGGGAAGCCGGCTGGTCTGTGGAACATTTTAAATATTGAAAAGAACACAGAAAATTTTTCTGTGTTCTTTTCATTTGGGAAGTTTGGTTATAAAATCAAAGACAGCGGAGGAGCGTTCAATAACCTGATCGGTATTATCTAAGCGGTCATTCATTAATTCGATGGCTATGGTGTCTGCTACACAATGGACCAGCTGTGCCATCATGGGCGCAGGAAAGAGCAGGTTGGGGCAGTCCTTTAAAATATCTGTCAATGGCTGATATAATGTGAGTTTTTGCGGTTCATAAATGGAGTTTCCGTCAGAATCACGATAGTTCTTCATAATTTCAAAAACCGCCCGTGCGCCGGTATGGTTTTCGTTGATATATTTAAGATAGGATGCGATGTAATGGTGCAGGGTTTCTTTGGGGGACAGGGCGGGACGAAAGGCTGCGGCAACTCTGTCGGCAGCCTGTTGATAAAATTCTGTGACAAGGGTATGAAAAAGGATACTTTTCTTGGAAAGCGGATTGCTATAAAATTCCGTTCCAAGTCCGGTTTTTTCGGCCAGAAGCTGTATCGAAAAAGCTGAATAACCCCGAAGGCCTAAAATTTGCTGAGCAGTTTTTAGAATTTTTGTTTTTATTGTTTCGGTAGAACGCATGAATCTTCCTCCTTACTATCCATATGGGCTCTTTATAGTTTAGTACGACCGGGAGAAAATGTCAAGTATGATATATTTTTGGACAGATTCATATGAAAAGGGCGAAAAAAAAGAGCGCAAACTGCTGCACAGCTTGCACTCCCTATTTAGAAGATTTGAGAAATCCAAAAAGGCTTTGTTATTTTATATTGGCCATCGGAAGACTGATGGTCACTTTGGTGTAACTGTGGAAGCGGCTTTCGATTTTAATGCTTCCGCCATGGTTTTCGATAATTTCTTTTGCAATCGAGAGGCCCAGGCCGGTGCCGCCGGTTTTCCGGGCGCGGTCTTCGTTGACCCGGTAGAAGCGTTCAAAAACATGTTCCAGATTCTCTTTTTTAATCCCCTGGCCGTTGTCTTCCACCTTGATATAGACTTCATTATACAGACTTCCGGAGAAAACGCGTATTTTTCCGCCCTTGTCGGTATATTTGATTGCATTGGTAATGATATTTTTTACCGCACGTTCCACCTGGTCTTTGTCCGCATAAATTTGCGGCAGTTCGGTTGTCCGGTTATACTCAAGGGTCAGACCCTTGTTCTCAGCCTGAATATGATACATTTCTACCAAATCGCGAAGCATCCGGTCAACATCCATTGGTTCTTTGTGCAGTTCAAATTTGTTTACATCAAACCGCGAAAGGGTCAGAAGATTCTGTACCAATGCGGTCATTTTATCGGTTTCACTTTCCACCGTCTGAAGCAGCGCGGAAGCCATCTCCTTGTTGTCCCAGCAGCTGTTGCGGATGGTTTCTGTATATGCTTTGATGGTGGTCAGCGGTGTCCTGAGTTCATGAGATACTTCGGCAACAAATTTCCGCCGTGCTTCCTCCAGATTGAACTGTTCTGTAAAATCTTCAAAGACGCAGACAACGCCGGCTGTCCGTTCATAGTCCATTTTGAAGGGAACAAAATAAGCTCGGATGTGTCCATTGCCCACCTTGATGTCCCGGGTTTCCGTTGTGAATTTTTGCAGATATAAGAATTCTGCCATACAAATATCCACATCATAAGCGGCAAACAATTGGTCAAAGCGGAGATCCTGCTCTTCTTTCAGCTGGAGCATCTCAGCCGCTGCCGAATTGATGTGCAGAACTTCCTGATTTGTGTTATATGCGATGATTCCGTTGTTGATATGTTCGAGAATAACCTCGATTTTGTGTTTTTCTGCACGCATCTGTGCCAGGCCGTCGCTCATGACCAAACCCATATGGTTGAAAGAACGGACGAGATCGCCGATTTCGCCGCCGGGAATATTTTCGATCATGGTATGATAACTGCCGCTGGTAAAGCTGTTGGCCCTGTCGGTCAGGCGTTTGATGGGCCGGGTGATATGTCTTGCCATAGCCAAAGCTGCAGCTGCCGCAATCAGAATAGCAGCGGCCAGAGAAATCCCCCAGTTTTGCAGGATTCCGGTGGTCATTGCGTGATAGGCCGTCTTGTCATCGCGGACATAGGCAATATACCCTTCTTCGGCTGTATTTGCCCTGATAAAATATGCAAAATCTATGTATGGCGTGCCAAATGTGATTTCATCGGCTTTTGCTTTCTTCATTGCCGCCTCTATATTGGGCGTTTTCTGAACAGCGCCGCCCTGCAGGGCGGTTGGTGTAATAATGCTTGCATCCTCCAGGCGCAGAAGATAGAAGGATCGGTGATCATCAAGCTTCAGCTTTCCGGCATATCGCAGAATCGCAGATTCCAGCCTGCTGCATTTCACAGGATCGGGATCTTGTGATGAAAGGATGCTTTGAATATCTCTGGACAGGCCGCTTTCTAAAGCGGTGTTCATCTCAGAGACAAAGGTATTCTCATAACCGCGCACAAAATAGTGAAGGATCAGCGAGCCGGTAAGCCCTATCATTAGAATAGCTGTCAGCAAAAAGACTGCAGTCAGCTTAAAATACAGCTTTTTCAACATCGGTCTTCTGCCGCTCCTTCCTTGCCGATACCCGGTAGTTTCATTATAGCATGAATTTTTTGTTTGGTAAAGAGAAAATTAAGATTTTTTGTAAATTTTTTTACATTGTCCTAATATTTTCATGAAATATTCATATTATCCCTTTGTTTTGGAAGCAGGGGCGGATAAACAAAAGGCAAAGCGAAAGTTCGGTGCGAAGAAGGGACGTAAAAGCAAAAGAAAAGGTAGGAGAAGAAAGAAGAAAAGGCAATGAAAGCAGCGGGGATATCGATAAAGGCATGAAGACAAAGGGAGGCAGGGCCTTTAGTAACTATGTATTTTGCTGGAAAATTGAAGGAAGCCTATAAAAATAACCTATGATTTTATATGTTTTTAACAATTCTATATAGAATCTTAAAATTAACATTGATTTTTGTAAAATCTTGTAGTAATATTTATTTGGTTAAAGTCGGCTTTTTTTCAAACCGGCTTGCCCCCAACAACAAAATATAGGAACCCAAAGAAGAGAAAGGGGACGCAAGATGGACATTGTCTTAAACTTGATAAAAATGTTTGGCGGCCTGGGAATGTTTTTGTTTGGTATGCACACCATGAGTACAGGGCTTGAACGTGCAGCAGGAGACCGGATGCAGCGGATCGTAGAGAAGGTGACGGGGAATTTGGTCAAATCTGTACTGCTTGGCGCCTTTGTTGCGGCAATCACACAGTCAAGTTCTGCAACGACCGTTATGGTTGTCGGTTTTGTTAATGCAGGAATCCTCAATTTGTCCCAGGCGGTGGGCATTATTATGGGGGCGAATATAGGAACGACGATTACAGCCTGGATTTTGAGTTTGAATGATATTCCCGGCGGCATATGGTATCTGGATTTGATTAAACCAACCACCCTTGCACCACTGGCTTTGGTTATCGGCGCGTGCCTGTTGTTTTTTGCCGCAAACAAGAAGCGGACAATTGTGGGCGAATTTGTCATTGGTCTTGGTATTTTGTTTATTGGTATGGAGTATATGTCAGACTCGATGGGCGCCGTTTTCGAACTGGTCCCCTCCCTGCAGTCGCTTTTCTCGATGGAGAGCAATCCCGTGGTGGGATTGCTGGTCGGAACCGGTGTTACAGCGCTGATTCAATCCAGTGCTGCTTCGGTGGGAATGCTGCAGGCAATTGCATCGACAGGGAATTTATTATTTGCGGCGGCCTTTCCCATCATTATGGGGCAAAATATCGGTACCTGTGTTACAGCGCTGCTTTCTTCCTTTGGGACATCGAAAAATGCAAGACGTGCGGCAATGATTCATCTGTATTTTAATATTATCGGAACATTGATTTTTATCATAGCGATATACGCCGTTCAGCTAACTGTTGGACTGCCTTTTTGGAATCAGAATATCTCTGCGACAGAAATATCAATTTTTCACTCGGTGTTCAACATAACCACCACCATTTTACTGCTGCCATTCTCCAAATTCCTGGTCTGGCTGGCCAACAGTACCTTGCGGGATAAGACAACGGAACTGAGCAGTCCGTTTGCTTTGCTGGACAGGCGTTTTCTGGCAACACCGGCCATTGCAATTTCCAACACCAAAACAGTGATGTCTGAAATGTTTATGCTGGCAAAAGAGAATGTGGAAAAATGCCGCGACATGATAAAAAACCACAATGGAAATGCTTTGGAAAAATGCCGTGAAAATGAAGAGATGCTGGATAAATATGAAATCAAACTGACGGATTATCTGACGCAGGTTTCAGACCTTCCCTTAAGCGCCGCGGACAATCAGAGAGTCGCGAGCTATTTTCATATGATAACCAATATCGAGCGCATCGGTGATTATTGTGATAACCTTTGTGAATGTATAGAGCGTTTGAACGGCGGAAAAATCCGGTTCTCAGAGCAGGCAGAAAAGGGGTTAAATATCCTGCTTTCTGCGGTGGAGAATATTACGGCACTAACCCTTGAAGCTTTTCAGGTGTGTGATCCGATACTGGCGCGCAGGATTGAACCGCTGGAGGAAGTAATTGACGGCCTTCAGGAACGGCTGGAAAAAGAACATATGGCAAGATTGAAAACCAAAGAATGTTCGGTGGAGGCAGGGGTTGTTTTCCTGGAAATACTGAGCAACATTGAAAGAATTTCTGACCACTGTTCCAATGTTGGCGTCGCCATCCTGCAGGCACAGCCGGGAGCGGACCATGTGACCAACCGTCACGAATACTTAAAGGCGCTGCACGCACAGATGCCCGGTGAATATAAAGAAGAGTATGAAAAATATAAGGAAATGTATGCGTTATAAACAAGAAAAGCCCTTTTTAAAAAGGGCTTTTTTATTTGGTGCCTTAAGGTGTGGAAATAGACCACCAGTTCTATCAGAGGAAGAGAAATGAGCGGAGCTATAATTAAAAGCGGCGGGCTTTATGCAAGCCGCAAAATATAGGAAATGGTTTAAAAATTTATCGGAAATAAAAAACTGTGCGCTTTTACCCGCTTACGGATGGCGGTTCGTGTGATGTGATCATGCAGCGCAGTACCCCTTTGAGGAGTTAAGCCGGTAATAGTCCCTTCCAGGGGCAGTGCAAGCCACCGGCTCAACCGGTGGTCTTGACTGGCTGCTGAACGATAAAATGATGAGATGATTTTAATTGGATAAAAGGCCGCGGTTGATTCCGGGGGACGGATATGTTATAATGGATGAAAAATTAAAAGGGTGGTGTAAGGATGCTGTGTGCAGTTTATGGGACGGCAGGAACCGGAAAAACGTCATGGCTGTTTGCGGCGGTTGGAAAGCGGCTGGAAGCCGGAGAGATGTCCTATATCCTGGTGCCCGAACAATTTTCCCTCTATGCGGAAAAGAAGATGCTGAAAACCTTTGGCCTTAAAGGGCAGCGGTTCGTAAAAGTACTGACGTTTTCCCGTCTTTGCAATCTGATGATGCAGAAATACGGGCCTCTCCGCCTTCAGTATATTGACGGCGCCGGCAGGCAGATTATTGCCCGGCGCGTGTTCGGAAAACTGGAAAAAAAACTTCGGGTTTTGGGAAGGAATACGAGACAGAAGGGGTTTGCGGAAATCATGACGGGGATGATTTCGGAATGCAAGCGATATGGTGTATTGCCGGAGGCGCTGATGCAGGCGGCAGGGAGGACGGCGCATAAAGAGCTGGCCGATAAGCTGTTGGATATTGCGGATATCTATACTGCATATAACCTTGCAATTGAACGCCACAGTGCAGATGCGGACGACAATTTGGCGATGATTGCAAACCGCCTGGCCGATGCGGACGTTTTGCAGGGGCATCTCTTTCTGTGGCATTTCCGTTCTTTCACCCCAACGGAATATGAGGCATTGTCCGGTTTGATGCGGCGGCTGGATGTGACGGCAATTTTGTGTACCGATACATTGAAGGAGCAGACCTCCATTTTTGCGCCGGTTGTGCATACATGGGAGGAACTCTGCCGGGCGGCTGCGGAGGCCGGCGCACCGGTGGAAACACCGGTTGAACTGCGGAATGAAATTAAATTCCATAAAAATCCCGAACTCCTTCATCTGAAACAGCAGTATTTTGCTTCGGTGCCAAAGGGATATAAAGGGAAACCGGACAGGGTGAAAATTATCACCCCGATAAATTATTACCGGGAAGCGGAAAAAGCGGCAGACTTGGTTTTGGAACTGTGCCGCACAGAGAATTACCGGATGCGGGATATTTTAATTTTGACCCGTGAAACCGAGCGGTATAACCGGATTATGCCCTCTGTCTTTAAAAGCCGGGGTCTTTCGGTCTTTCTGGATACCA
Source organism: uncultured Clostridia bacterium (assembly GCA_910580105.1). Taxonomy (GTDB): domain Bacteria; phylum Bacillota; class Clostridia; order Monoglobales; family Monoglobaceae; genus CAJTWN01. The sequence continues at coordinate 37,288 of CAJTWN010000010.1, forward strand.
AACGGCCCATCGGCAGCAAACCCCTTATCCGGATGGTGCGGGGGATTTTGGAGTGCCTGTGTTATGGATACTCCTATGAACGGGTGATGGGAATTGCCCGGACGGATTTTACTTCGGCAGGACGGGAAGAGACAGACCTTTTGGAAAACTATATTTTGCAGGTAGACCCCTCTTATGCAATGTGGGCGGAGGAGGTCTGGACATATAATCCCGATAAAAAACTGTATGATATGGAAATCGTCAATAACGCGCGGCAGAAAATTACCGAAGGGGTGCGATTTGTGGAAGCGCGGATTTCAGGAACCAAAACGGCAGCGGATATCTGCGCCGCGCTTTTGGCATATCTTAAAGAAGCGGACTTTGCCGGCAGGATGAAGGCGGTTTGTGATGGATTTACAGATGGGGGACAGCCCTATCTTGCTGAGGAAACACGCCAGGTTTGGAACGCCCTGCTTTCCATTCTTGCACAGATGGGGAGTATTTTGAAAGAAGAAAAAATGACCTATCAGCAGTTTTTGGACGTCTTTTCCTCTGCCTGCGGCAGCGTGGAAGTGGGAATGACGCCCCAGACGCTGGATGCGGTCTGCCTGAGCGACATTGACCGGTTCCGGGATGCAGAGGCGAAGGTGGTTCTTGTCCTCGGTGTAACTGCCGGCGTTTTCCCAAAGGGGTATACGACAGAGGGACTTCTATCCGACCAGGAGCGGGAAGAACTTTTGGATATGGGCATCCGTCTTGCGCCGACCATGGCTGTCAAACGGGCGGAGGAACAGATTCTTTTGTATAATGTTCTGACGGCGGCTTCGGACAGGCTTTATCTTTTTTCACCGCTGGGGGACAATGACGGAAAGGCGCTGCGTCCTTCGGAAGTGGTGGACAGGCTGAAGAATCAGCTGTTTCCGGAGATTGAAATACTGGACCCGGATGAAGGGGATCCGACCGGCGGCGCGCAGAGCGCTGAGGCGGTCTTTGAGGTCTTGCTCTCAAAGCTGGCGGACTGCGGCGGCAAAGAAAAGCTGCCTGCGGGATTTTTGCCGGTATATGCTTACTTTGCGGCGGAACCTTCTTTTGCAAAGCGGCTGACCGATGCAGAAGCGGCGTTGGAACGGCGGGGGGAGAGCCCCCTGAGCAAAAGGATGGTCAAAAAGCTGTATGGCGCACCGATTGCCCTGAGTGCTTCCCGGCTGGAGAAGTATCATTCCTGTGCTTTTCATTATTTTATGACCTATGGATTGTTTGCCATGGAGCGGCAGAGGGCAGGGATTGAACCGAGGAGCACGGGTTCGGTTCAGCACGCTGCTCTTTGCGATTATTTTACAGCGTTGGCAGAAGAGGGGCGGAATCCGGATGCAATCAGCAGAGAGGAATGTTATCGGGATCTGGGCCGGCTGGTGGAAGAAGAGGTACAGAAAGACAGCGCCCTGCTGTATGAAAACTCAGCATATTATCAATATGTGGTTATGCGGATGCGGCGGATTGCCGCAAGGACGGCCTGGGAAGTGGTGAAGTTTTATCAAAGCAGCAGCTTCCGGCCCTATGGATTTGAACTGAAGATTGGTCTTGACGGCGATCTGCCTGCCATTCGGGTGAATGGCAGGGACGGAGAAGCGCTTGCACAGATCAGCGGACTGATTGACCGCGCCGATACGGCGGAAGCAGACGGAAAGACCTATATCAATATAGTGGATTATAAATCTTCGGCAAAGAAACTCAGTGTCCGTTTGGCGGAGGATGGGATAAGCATCCAGCCCCTTTTGTATACCAAGGCGCTTTGCGACCATATTGAAGGAGGCACCCCCGGCGCGATGCTGTATATGCAGATGACCGAGCCGATGGTGGACGGAGACAAGATTAAGGATGAAACAGGCTTCGAGCGGGAGATGCACAAGGGCGTTTCCCTCAATGGCTGGATGGTGGAAGAACCGGCGTTGTCTGCGGCTTATATGAAGGAGCAGGGGCGGAGTGCAGAGAATTTTGCGCCCCAGGGAGAAAACTGTATTGTGCCGGAGGAAATGGAGCGGCGGATTGCCGCTGCAAATCAGAAAATCCTGGAAGCAGCGGAGGGAATTACAGAGGGGAACATTGCCCCCGTTCCCTATGTGACAGAAGAACATAATGCCTGTACATATTGTCCTTATGATGCGGTATGCCGCGCAAGGGGTGTCGAAATTCTCCATAAGAAAATGTGATGCAGTCTATTGAAAAACCGGATGGGATATGGTATGATGAATTTAGAATTTGTGAGGTTTGCATGAGAAAGATATTGAGCAGAGTTCGAAAAGCGGTGGACGATTATCAGATGATTGCTGCCGGTGATAAAATTGCCGTCGGCGTATCCGGCGGAAAGGACAGCCTGACCTTGTTGTGTGCGCTGGCCGCTTTGCAGAGGTTTTATCCAAAACCCTTTTCCCTGACGGCGGTATCGCTGGACATGGGCTATGAAGGGATGGACTTTTCCGGAGTGCAGAAATTGTGCGGGCAGCTGGGCGTGCCCTTTGTTCTCAAAAAGACAGATATTGCGGAGGTGGTCTTTGATGTCCGCAAAGAGAAAAATCCATGTTCGCTCTGTGCCAAGATGCGGCGCGGCGGCGTGAACGATTTGGCGGTTTCTCTGGGATGCAATAAGGTCGCTTTGGGCCATCATAATGAGGATGTGATTGAAACTTTTTTCCTTTCCCTGTTTTTTGAGGGGCGGCTGGGCTGTTTTTCGCCTGTGACCTATCTGTCGCGCAGGGACATTCATATTCTGCGGCCGCTGATTTATGTGAAAGAGGGAGACATCAAGGGATATGCGGCAAGGGAGAATCTGCCGGTTGTACATAACCCGTGTCCGATGGACGGAAAATCAAAGCGGCAGGATATGAAGGAGTTTATCATACAAAAAACCAAAGAAGATAAATTCTTCAAGACGCGGATGATGCACGCAATTCAGACCGGTCTTGTTGATTGGAAGATAGAAAAGGGGAACACACCCCCAAAGAAGGAGAATTCATATGAAGAAGATTAAAAAAGCAGTCATTCCGGCGGCAGGATGGGGAACACGCTTTCTCCCTGTGACCAAATCGACACCCAAGGAGATGCTTCCCATTGTGGATACGCCTACCATCCAGTATATTGTGGAAGAGGCTGTCCGTTCCGGAATTGAAGATATTTGTATCATTACCAGCCCGTACAAAAAGGCAATTGAAGATCATTTTGACAGAACCAAGGAACTGGAACAGCTCCTTTCTGCAACAGGGAAGGAAGCGCTGGCAGAGGAAGTCCGCGCCATTGGCGAAATGGCGAATGTGGTGGCCATCCGGCAGAAAGAGGCACTGGGGCTGGGACATGCGGTCTATTGTGCAAAACCTTTTGTGGGTGACGAGCCTTTTGCGGTCTTGCTCGGTGATGATGTGGTTTATCATGGAGATAAGCCCTGTATCGGTCAGTTGATGGACGTCTATGCAGATAAAGGCGTTTCGGTGCTGGGGGTACAGACCGTTGCCCGGGAAAATATTTCGAAATATGGTTGTGTCGCAGGCAGACAGGTCGGCGACCGGCTGTATACAGTGGAAGGTTTGGTGGAGAAACCAAAGCCGGAGGAAGCGCCCAGTAATGTGGCAGTGCTTGGCCGTTATATAATCACGCCGGAAATTTTCCGGCATCTGGAAAATACAAAACCGGGGGCCGGCGGCGAGATACAGCTCACCGACGGACTGAAAACATTGGCGGAAGAGCAGGGAATGTATGCCTATGACTTTGAAGGGCGCAGGTATGATGTGGGCGACCGGCTGGGTTTTCTTGAAGCAACGGTGGAGTATGCACTGCGGCGTGAAGAACTCAGAGATGATTTTATGCAGTATCTCAAGGGGATTGTGAAATAGTGAAGAGATTAAAACTTGTTTTTACACTTGGATTCAGTGATTTTAAAGCAAGGTATGCAGGCACCGTACTCGGCGGGCTGTGGGCATTTGCCCTGCCCATCGTGACGGTGCTTTTGTATCTGTTTGTTTATACGGTGGCGATTGGCGCGGATATGGTGCAAGGTGTGCCCTATGTCCTGTATCTGATTTGCGGCGCGGCGCCGTGGTTTTTTGTGGCGGAGACCTGGACGGGGATGACCGCTGTTTACCATGACTATGCCTATTTGATTAAAAAGGTGCAGTTCCCGCGGGAGGTACTGCCCGGCGTCCGTTTGGTTGCGGCCCTATTGGTGCATTTGTTTTTTGTTGCCTTGGTTTTTGTGGTTACTTGGTGCTTCGGTATTTCGCCGCGGATGGAAAATTTGTCGCTGTTGTATTTTATTTTTTCGGCAGTGATCTTTTCCTATGCAGCCGGCGGTCTGCTGGCTGTTCTCTGCGGCGTGGTCAGGGATATTGCCCAGGTGCTGGGGATTTTGCTTCAGCTGGGATTTTGGGTGCTTCCCATCTTTTGGAGTGGAAGCGCCTTAAGCGGTAGTATCCGGATGCTTGTGTACGCCAATCCCCTCTGTTATCTGGTGGAGGGATACCGAACTGCGTTTCTGGGCGGCAATATGCAGTTAGGATATACCATGTATTTCTGGCTGGTGACGCTGTTCTTATTCGGCCTTCAGATTTGGTTAAGCCGAAAAATCTTGCCGCAGCTGCCGGATATATTGTAAGGAGAGGGCTGTCCTGCCCGATGGTCCTTTTCATTTTTCGTTTTATTTCTATAAAAATAGTATTTGATTTTGATTTGCTTAAAACCATCAAACCTTGAAACCGTTGTAAATACTGACTTTTTCGCCTATCAACGCATTTGAAATTGCAATAAAACCTGATGTTTTGGTGTCCAAATGGTGCCCGGATTTCCTATGACGATACAAAATGCTATAAACAGATGTAAGAAAATAATATAATATTCGCGGGCGAAAGCACTCGTTGTTTTCGCCCTCTTGTCTGCTGCATAAGCATAGGCAGCTACACTTGTCAACGGCGGGCAAGCCCGTTCATCTTAACCATTGGCGAGGGTGGTTGGGTATGCTGTTCTGTACAGGGCAGTAATGTGATTGAAAAATTCATATATCGGTGCTATGATATATGGGATACAGACAGATAAATCGAAATAAGTGGGGAATGAAAATGAAAATCATTGAAGTAACAGACAGAAATTCATTGTTGATAGGACAGCTATTGGGCGTATGGGAAAGTTCTGTAAAGGCAACACATCTCTTTTTATCAGAGAATGAAATAGAGGATATCAAGAAATACATCCCTCAAGCGTTAAGTGAAATTCCTCATTTAATTATTGTGGAAAACGAGAATCAGGTTCCTGTGGGATTTATGGGAATCATAGAACAACACCTTGAAATGCTGTTTATTTCGGATAAAGAAAGAGGAAAAGGATTAGGGAAAGAATTGCTTCAATACGGAATAGAAAAATATGCCATTTCCGATTTGGCTGTGAATGAACAAAATCCTCTTGCGAAAGGTTTCTATGAACACATGGGTTTCAAAGTTTACAAAAGAACGGACCATGATGAACAGGGAAATCCTTATCCGCTTTTATACATGAGTAGATAGTAATTTCAGTTTGTTAAAGGGTTTGGGATATTTCTGACAACTTTCTTAATGTCCTAGACAGAAACGAGTGAAAGGTACCCTTTTCCTATGCTTGCTGCGGAACATTAAAAAAGGAACGGAAAGGATAAGCGAAACGGGCGGCATTTCTCTTTGGGCTGTTACGCAGTTAAAAGGCATTTTTAAGGGAAAGATAAACGATCAGTATAGTGCCTGTAAAGCCTTTGTTTACAAGGCGTATGCGCAGCATAATGGCGTAACAAGGTAGTCCTAAACTGCCTTTATAGGCGTGATAATACCGCCTGTGCTTATTATATCCGCTTATTTGTGGTACTAAAATGGTGCCCAACTTTACAAAACCAACTTATGCGGAAGATATAAAGCGATAAACAGAAATATGCGGAAAGTCCTTGATTTATGCCACTTACAAGCGTTTTCTATAAACACTTGTAAGAAGTTATAAGACGCGTTTCGTCTATAAAATCAATAAAAAAAGACTTCTTTTACAAGAAGTCTCAGACTGCCGAAAAAGTCAAATTATTATCGGTTAGCGCTGAATTTTGCTCTGCATGTTTTGTTAAATCCCATCGTTTTGCCTGCGCGTCGGCACTCGGCCTTTTTGCTCGCTTTTCCCAAAGGGAAAAGCTTCGCATTTTCGGCGGGTGCCTCTTTCTATCCGCGTCAGACACGCCCTTTTTCGTTCATTTTGCCCTTTGGCAAATGTACTTTTTGGTTGGGTCTTCCTCTTTCCCAAAAGGCGCCGGCGTAAACCCGGTACCTTTTGGATGTTCTGATTCCCACCGGATGGTAAAAAAATGAAAAATTGTATTTCAAAAATTCTGAAACAAACAATTGCATCATTGTCCCATCCATATGGTGCAAAGGGAAATCATTTTAAAATGATGCTGGTCTTTTTGTGCAGCGAAGACTGTGTTGTATTGTTGCAGTCAGTGTACATAAGTGCCAAAGCGGCATTATGCCTGCTCAAGAGCGGTGATTTTGTCAACGCGCCCGGTATGGCGTCCGCCCTGAAATTCTGCATGTAAATATTCAGCCACCAAATCAACGGCCAGTCCCGGTCCGGTGATGCGTTCACCCAGACAGATGATTTGTGCGTTGTTGTGTTCTTTTGCCATCCGTGCGCTGAACGTATCGGTAACATGCGCTGCCCGGATACCTTTGACTTTGTTTGCGGCGATGCTCATTCCGATCCCGGTGCCGCAGATTAAGATTCCGCATGAACAGCTGCCGTCACAGACTTTGTTTGCCACAAGGGCGGCAATGTCCGGATAATCTGCCGGGGTGTCCGCAGAAACAACGCCCACATCTTCATAAGCATAATTGTTTTCCTCTAAATATTGTTTGATACAGGTCTTTAATTGTACGCCGCCGTGGTCACAGCCGATTGCTATCATGCCAACGCTTCCTTTCTTTTTACAAAGTAGAATATCTTAAATGCTTGTCATTATCTTAATAGTACCAAAAAGTTGACAGAGTAGCAATTGATTTTGCAAAAAATTTTGTCAGAATTTTTTGTATGAATGGGATTGTATTTGGTGAAAAATCACAGTATACTAAAAAGAGAATGTTTGTCCAAAAATTGAAGGAGGATATGGAATGGGGTATAGAGAAGAATATGATCGCTGGCTTCTGCATGCGGATGCAGAAACAATTAAGGAATTGCAGACAATTGCGGACGAGGATGAAATAAAAGACCGGTTTTACCGCAGCCTGGAGTTCGGAACAGCCGGGCTTCGGGGTGTGCTGGGCGCAGGGACCAACCGGATGAACACATACGTTGTCGGACAGGCAACCCAGGGACTTGCGAACCAGCTGCGGAAGACCAATGCAGACGGTGCGGAATGCAGTGTGGTTATTGCCTATGACAGCCGGCATCAGTCGGATGTCTTTGCAAAGGAGGCCGCTTGTGTTTTGGCGGCAAATGGGATAAAGGTCTATTTGTTTGAAGAACTCAAACCCGTACCGGAGCTTTCATTTTCGGTGCGGTATCTGAAAGCAACCGCAGGTATTGCGGTCACTGCCAGCCATAATCCGGCCAAATACAATGGTTATAAGGTTTATGGAGAAGACGGCGCACAGCTGAATCCGTCACTTGCGGCAATTGTCCTGGAAGAGATGGAAAAGACAGACCCATTTTCCGGTGTGAAACACTGCGATTTTGAAGAGGCGGTCTGTGACGGGAAAATTATCATGATCGGCGATGCGGTTGAAGAAAGGTATCTGGATTGTGTGGAAGCGCAGAGTCTGCGTCCGCAGCTGTGCCAGGAAAAGGGAAAGACCCTTAAATTTGTTTATACGCCTTTTCATGGAACCGGGAACAAGCCGGTGCGGAAAATCCTGCGCCGGATGGGGTTTAAAAATGTAACGGTGGTTAAAGAGCAGGAACTTCCGGATGGTGATTTCCCTACTGTGGCATCGCCCAATCCGGAAAATAAAGAGGGATTTCATATTGCCATTGGGTATGCACAGAAGTGCGGTGCAGACCTGATTATAGGAACAGACCCGGATGCGGACCGGGTGGGAATTTTGGTTCGCAATGCCGCAGGCGAATATGTTTCTTTTACCGGGAATCAGGTGGGCGCGCTGCTGACCGAATATATTCTTAGCAGTTTGAAGGAAGAAGGCAAGCTTCCGAAGGATGGTTATGTGGTGAAAACCATTGTTACCACCAATTTGATTCAGGCCATCTGCAAAGCATACGGCGTAGAGATGAAAGAGGTGCTTACCGGATTTAAGTTCATCGGCGAAAAGATTAAAGCATCAGAGGAAACGGGAATTGGTACCTATCTCTTTGGGTTTGAGGAAAGTTATGGTTATCTCAAGGGAACTTATGCGAGGGACAAAGACGCGGTGGTTGCTGCCATGCTGATTGCAGAAATGGCGCTGTATTATCAGGAACAGGGGAGTTCCCTCTTCCGGCAGATGGAGAAAATTTATGAAACATATGGCTATTTTGTTGAGTATGTGGAATCCATCACCATGGAGGGAATGGAAGGCCTGCAAAAGATTCAGGAGATAATGGAGAAACTGCGTGCCCAGCCGCCCCAGGAAATTGCGGGAAAGGAAGTATTGGCTGTCCGTGATTATCAGACATCTGTCCGCACAGATGCCAAGGGTGGGACAGAGGAAATCCTGCTGCCGAAATCTAATGTAATTTATCTGGAACTTGCAGACGGCAATAATTTTATTGTCCGGCCTTCGGGAACAGAACCCAAAATCAAGATATACTGCCTGATGAAAGGAACGACGCAGGCGGAGACGGAGGAACTTGTCGAAAAGGTCAAAATAGATATTAAAAAGATTTGCCGGGTGTAATCGCAGGGGCAATCGTTTTATAATGCTAGTTTTATCTTTTGAAAAAATTCATAGCTGAAGCGGTGCCTTTTATCCCGAAAAAAGCTTTGCTTTTTTCGGGAGTTTTTTTGCCTGTATCTATTTTTAAGCAAGATCTTCTATTTTTCCATTTTTCGTTCCTGTGTGATATAAGGGATTTATGATATATGTTTCTTGTAGGGGCGGCCCCGTGTGGCCGCCCGAACCCACATGAAAAACAACAATTGTGTTATTAATTCCGAACCATGTTTGTTTTATTATTTGGAAAAAATAAAAGGAACATATACGTAAATGGAACCGGGCGACCACATGGGGTCGCCCCTACGGGAAAACGGATGACGGATATTTAAAACGGTTATTACATTTCCCACCGTGCGGACATGTAACCGAACCGGCGGTCGTCATCCTGAACCGGGCGGCCACACGGGGTCGCCCCTACGGGAAAACGAATGATGGATATTTAAAACAATAATTATATTTCTCATCGGGCGGGCATGTAACCGAACCGGCGGTCGTCATTCCGAACCGGGCGACCCTATGTGGTCGCCCCTACGGGAAAATGGCTGATGGATATTCAAAACGGTTATTATATTTCCCACCGTGCGGACATATAACCGAACCGGCGGCCGTCATCCCAAACCGGGCGACCACACGGGGGCCCTTACAGAAAAACGGCTGATGGATATTCAAAACGGTTATTATATTTCCCACCGTGCGGTCATGTAACCGAACCGGCGGTCGTCATTCCAAACCGGGCGACCACATGGGGTTGCCCGAACCCACATGAAAAACGACAATTGTGTTATTCATTCCGAACCATGTTTGTTTTATTATTTGGAAAAAATAAAAGGAACATATACGTAAATGGAACCGGGCGACCACATAGGGTCGCCCCTACGGGAAAATGGCTGATGGATATTCAAAACGGTTATTATATTTCCCAACATGCGGACATGTAACCGAACCGGCGGCCGTCATTCCGAACCGGGCGACCACATAGGGTCGCCCCTACGGGAAAATGGATGATGGATATTCAAAGCGATAATTATATTTCCCAACGTGCGGACATGTCGCCGAACCGGCGGCCGTCATTCCGAACCGGGCGACCACATAGGGTCGCCCCTACGGGAATTGTGGATTGGTTTATAACAATAAAAACAAACGGATATATTAGGAATGCAAATACCAAATCACAAAATTCAGAAAAAAAGATAAGAATATAAAACCGTCAAAATATGTAACCGAATACCCGTAGGGGCGGCCCCGTGTGGCCGCCCGGATCATTCAAATAAAATTGATGCAAAATAATCATTCGGTAAAATCGTAGGGGCGGCCCCATGTGGCCGCCCGGATCATTCAAATAAAATGGATGCAAAATAATCATTCGGTAAGATCGTAGGGGCGGCCCCGTGCGGCCGCCCGGATCATCCAAATAAAATTGATGCAAAATAATCATGCGGTAAAATCGTAGGGGCGGCCCCGTGTGGCCGCCCGGATCATTCAAATAAAATTGATGCAAAATAATCATGCGGTAAAATCGTAGGGGCGGCCCCGTGTGGCCGCCCGGATCATTCAAATAAAATTGATGCAAAATAATCATTTGGTAAGATCGTAGGGGCGGCCCCGTGTGGCCGCCCGGACCTATGCAAATTTATTTAAAATGTTTTGTTTTTATGCTGAACAAAAAAGGTTTCCCATACAGGGAAACCGGGTAAACAAAACGTATGCAGGCATTGTCAAATCACGCCATGGGCAGACAGGTGTGATTTGAGTTTTTCAAAACTTTCGGCGCTGATGTCATGTTCGATTTTACAGCTGTCATGGAAGGCAATTTCTTCAGAAACACCCAGTGCCATCAGTGCCTTGGCAATAATCTGGTGCCGTTCATAAATCTTTTCGGCAATATGCATCCCTTCTTTGGTCAGGGAGATATATCCTTCTTTGTCCATGGTAATATAGCCTTCCTCCCGGAAGGATTTCATTGCAACCGAAACACTGGCCTTTGTGAAGGAAAGATGATTGGCAACATCAACAGAACGCACAGCGCCATGGGTGTTTTTCAGCATCAGAATGGCTTCAAGATAATTTTCGGCTGATTCCTGTATTTTCATAAGAATCCCTCCTGTCAGATGAATTTGTTTCAGTATACCATAAATACAATAATAAGTCAAAATATACGCCCAAATTTTTGTGCAGATGCACTGAAAAATGAAAATTCTCCTCAAATTTAAAAAATTTTCTATTGACAAAAGGATAAATTTGGCGTAAACTAATATTGAGTTAGATTTAACTAACTTGTTTTTATATACAAATGTTAGTCATAACTAACGACAGGGGGTGACAGTATGCCGCTTACAATGGCGACCGTTGGCCGCGGACAGGTGGTCAAAGAAATCCATGGAAAAGAGGAAGTAATTGCACATCTCAAAAATCTGGGATTTGTCAAGGGCGCGGAAGTGGAAGTGGTCAGTTTTTTGGCCGGGAATGTGATTGTAAATGTGAAAGGGACGCGTGTTGCGCTGGATAAGGCGATGGCACAGCGAATCATGGTGATATAGAAAATAGAAAGGAGAGAGAAAATGAAAACACTTGATATGGTAAAATGCGGTAAAACGGTGACGGTGGAAAAACTTTCCGGCACAGGTGCGGTCCGGCGGCGGATGATGGATATGGGGATTACCCGCGGCACAGAGATTTTTGTCCAAAAGGTTGCACCGCTGGGAGATCCAATCGAATTTATCATCCGCGGTTATGCACTGACCCTGCGGAAAGAAGATGCAAATCGCGTGGAAGTGACCGAAAAATAGCAAGGCCTGCGAGGTGCAGGATTGATAATGTAAAAATGAGGCGTCCGCCTCATCATATTTTAGCCAATGGTTAGCCCAGACTAACATTGGCGGAAGGAGATAGGAAATGGTAAAAATTGCGCTTGCCGGAAACCCGAATTCCGGGAAAACGACCCTGTTTAATGGGCTGACCGGCGCCAACCAGTTTGTCGGAAACTGGCCCGGCGTCACAGTGGAAAAGAAAGAGGGGCATCTGAAGGGAAATAAGGAGGTTCTGTTTGTGGATCTTCCGGGAATTTATTCTCTGTCGCCATACACCCTGGAGGAGGTGGTGGCAAGAAACTTTCTCATCAATGAGCGTCCGGATGCAATCTTAAACATTGTAGACGGAACCAACCTGGAGAGAAACCTGTATCTGACCACGCAATTGACAGAGCTGGGCATACCGGTGGTGATGGCGGTCAACATGATGGACATGGTGGAAAAGCGGGGTGACACCATTGATTTTGCAGAACTTAAAAAACAGCTCGGATGTGAAATTGTCGCTGTTTCCGCTCTGAAAGGCCGGGGAATCAAAGAAGCGGCAGAGCGTGCAGTGCGTTTGGCCGGGCAAGGGAGGCAGACGGAAGCGGTATATACCTATGATGAGAAAGTTGAGACATATCTGCAAAAGATTACAGCGCGTATGGATGCTTCTGTGCCGGATGGACTGCGCCGGTTTTGTGCGGTCAAATTGTTTGAAGGCGATGAGAAGATCGGGGAACAGATTAAAAATCTTCCGGATGTAACTGATGTTGTCAAAGAAGCCGAACTGGAGCTGAAAGACGATACGGAGAGCATCCTTACGGATGCGCGGTATGCGTATATTGCTTCTGTTATGAAAAAGTGTTATAAGAAAAAGAACAAAGAGAAGCGCACAGTTTCGGATAAAATTGACAGGGTGGTCACCAACCGGTTTTTGGCACTGCCGATATTTGCGGTAGTGATGTTTATTGTGTACTTTGTTTCGGTGACAACGGTTGGAACCTGGGCAACGGATTGGACCAATGACGGTTTGTTTGGGGACGGGTGGCATTTTTTGGGCATTGGCTCGGCGGCTTATGAAGAGGCGGTTGGGGCATACGAGACAGAGACGGCCAAAATTGATTCATTTATTGAAGCAGCAGAAGAGGCTGGAATTTCTGCCGATGCAGTAACAGAAACACTGGAAGCGGAAGCGCCGGACCGGGAAATTATTGACCGGTTTATCACAGAAGCTGCTGGTGTAGATGCCGTTTTGGATATTGAAGATGAAGAAGGAGGTGTCAAAGAGCGCGTATCTGTCTCTGCGGCGGATTTTGATGCCGCGTTGGAAGCAGAGGAACCGGATCCGGCGGACTTTGGTATTTGGGTGCCGGGGATTCCGGTGCTGATCGGCAATTTGCTTGCCGCGCTGGGAACATCCGCCTGGCTTGAAAGCTTGATTCTCGATGGTATTGTTGCCGGTGTCGGCGCGGTACTTGGTTTTGTACCGCAGATGCTGGTGTTGTTTATCTTTCTGGCCTTTCTGGAGGGCTGTGGTTATATGGCGCGTATTGCATTTATTATGGACAGGATTTTCAGGAAGTTCGGTCTCTCCGGAAAATCTTTCATTCCAATGCTGATTGGGTCCGGGTGCGGTGTTCCGGGGATTATGGCATCCCGGACCATTGAAAATGACCGGGACCGGAAGATGACCATTATGACCACAACCTTTATCCCGTGCGGTGCAAAACTGCCAATCATCGCCCTTATCTCGGGAGCATTGTTCGGCGGCGCATGGTGGGTGGCATTCAGCGCATATTTTGTTGGTATTGCGGCGATTATCGTTTCCGGAATCATTCTCAAAAAAACCAGGATGTTTGCAGGAGACCCTGCGCCTTTTGTTATGGAGCTTCCGGCTTATCATCTTCCGACACCGGGAAATGTGCTTCGCAGTATGTGGGAGCGCGGATGGTCCTTTATTAAAAAAGCCGGTACGATCATCCTCCTGTCGACCATCTTTATCTGGTTTACGTCAAATTTTGGATTTGTCGATGGGAAACTTGGCATGGTAGAGGATCTCAGTGATGGTTTCCTGGCGGCAATCGGCAGTGGGATTGCATGGCTGTTCAGACCCCTTGGCTGGGGAAACTGGCAGGCAGCGGTGGCGGCCATTACGGGTTTGGTCGCAAAGGAAAACGTTGTTGGCACCTTTGGGATCCTTTATGGATTTGCTGAAGTGGCAGAAGACGGCTTGGAAGTATGGGGGACGTTGCAGGCGCAGTTTACGACAATTGCCGCATATTCCTTCCTGGTATTCAATCTTTTGTGTGCCCCCTGTTTTGCGGCAATCGGCGCAATCAGGCGGGAGATGAACAATGCCGGATGGACATGGTTTGCCATCGGATATGAAACCGTTTTTGCATATGCGGCCGCTTTCTGTATCTATCAAATTGGCAGTTTCTTTGCCTTTGGCACATTTGGCATTGGTACCGTCCTCGCATTCCTGGTTGTCGCTGCAGTTCTGTATCTTCTGTTCCGGCCCCAGCGTAACTTTGAAAAGTATGCAAAAAAACAATTGGCTTAATGATTTTCTTGAGGAAAGGATGAGGAAAATGCTGGCAGATATTTTGATTATCGGCGGACTTCTTGTTATTGTCGGATTGATCATCCGGCACCTTCGGAGGCAGAAAGATTCCTGCAGCGGAGGCTGTGCAGGCTGTCCCCATTGCAGCAGTGAAAAAAAGTAAGATTTGTATTGGCGGCGGCCGCCGGAGAAACGCTCCGGCGGCCATTTTTGGTGTCCTTCGGGCTGGGGATGATGGCAAAGTGTGTTGCAAAAAGCCGCAGAAAGCAAGAAAAGAAAAACTTATCAGAGGGAGAGGGGGCAGCGTGTGTATAGCGGGCAGGAATTTCCTTCGGAAATAAAGCGCTATGGGGCCTTCCGGCTGCTTGGGCAAACAACCGTTTTATTGTTGATTTTAACGGAGAAACGAAGGGAGAATGGTGTTTTGTTGTTAACCCAAAGTGATTTGAGGGCGAGATTTACAGGAGAAATATCTCGAATTCTTGCGTTTTTGAAAAAAATATGTTATAATGTTTTTCAACTATTCTATTTACATGACAAAAAGAGATTTTCGAGGTGAAAAAAATGAAGAAAAGGATACTATGTATTATGCTGATGTGCATAATGCTGAGCCTGCAAATGTCTGCTTTTGCTTATGAACCGAATTCCTGGGCTGTGGAAGAGGTGAACGGCGCGATCCGTCTCAGTATTATTTCCGATGAGTATGCGACCAAACCTTTCTCTATGGATATTACGCGCAGTGATTTCGTAAACGTGGCAATGAATCTGTACGCAACCATTACAGCCGAAAATATTTCGACCAATGCAAAACAGCCGTTTACCGATACCAATGATATTTTTCCGAATATGGCCTATTATGCAGGAATTGTCAGCGGTGACGGAGAGGGACATTTCTTTCCGCTCAGCACGCTGACCCGGCAGGAGATGTGTAAAATTATTACAAGTGTCCTGTCTGCGGCAGGTGTTTTGGGGCCGTATTATCCGTCTGAAAACGTTTTTGCAAAGTTTACCGATGCGGATCAGATTGCGGTTTGGGCAAGAGATTATGTTGCCTTTATGCTGGATGCCGGGTTGATGTCCGGTGATGCAGAAGGTACCTTCCGTCCGGCAGACAATGTCACCCGTGAAGAGGCGGCGTTGATTGCCTATCGTTGTTTCCTGAAATATGGAAAGGACTATCAGGGGCAGATTCAGACCACTCTGAAATCCACCCGTGATTCCCACGGAAACATTATTCAGACACTTTCAAAGACCATTGTGCTTCCCAACGGGGCAACGGTTGCCCTGCGGAATGCAGACGACCCCAATGCGGCAGAAATGCCGGATCCGGTCATGCCGGACGGCAGTGCCGGAACGGCGCCCAGCGGTACGCCGCTGCAAACGCCGGGAGACGACGGACTGTATCGGTTGAAGACCTTTTCTGAAACCCTTGCTACGGGTGAAGCGGCTGAAAAAGAAGCCCGGATTTTCGGAGATGCAGGAAGATATACCACCTATGAAGAAGCGGAAGCACATATGACCAGCGTCACAGTCAATGTTTGGAAGCTGGACGGCGCAGGGAAGCTTTATCCTTCCACCCTTACCTTCCGCATCAACTCGGTTTTGAAAGACGATGTAATTGCCATTTTTAATGAAATTTTCAATTCAGAGGAAAAACCGCCGATTAAAGATGCCACCGGTTATGGATGGCGCTCACCAATGGCCAATGGAAACCTTTCGGATCATAACTATGGTACGGTAATTGATCTTAATTATAACGAAAATTATTGTGTTTATAAGAGTGGTACGACCATAGGAAGTTTCTATGATCCGGAAAATTCGGTCTATTCCTTCAAGCCGGCAGGGATTGTTATCCAGACCTTTGCAAAGTACGGATGGCTTTGGGGCGGTAATGCCTGGGTCAGCGGTACCATGGATTATATGCACTTTACCTATCTCGGCAAATAGATATCCGGTTGGATGGTCAGGAGGCAGAATTGTTCTGCTTCAAACAACTGATATAGAAATGCGGCCGGAGATGAATGAACACATTGTTTTTGCAGATATAAAAGGACGCCTGTGTATTTTGGCGTCCTTTTCTGTTTAAAAGAGGAATGGAAGTTCTAAAACAGGGAAATTTAACTGTACAATAAGAATGAGGTGATGAAATTGAAATTTGAGGAATTGGTCAGTTTGGCGATGGAAAAGGTGAATCCAAGACAGCTGTCCGGAAGCACTGAGGCCGGTGCAGTGGCGGCGGCCATTGAAACTGCATCGGGAAATGTGTATCTGGGCGTCAACATTGACGCCCCCTGTTCGGTGGGATTCTGTGCAGAACATGCGGCTATTGGCGCTATGGTCACTGCGGGGGAAAACCGGATCGTAAAGATGGCGGCGGTCAAAAAAGGCGGTATTATCATTCCCCCCTGCGGCAGATGCAGGGAATTTATCTGTCAGGTACATCCGGACAACGGAGATTGCGAGGTACTTCTGTCCGGCGGCCGTGTGGTAAGAATTGACGACCTTTTGCCCAGCCGCTGGGACAGACCGGCAGAAAATTAAAACTTGTTTATTTTTCCCAAAATATATTGACCTTTGGGTGAGAATGCAGTATAATTTCCCCATATAATAAAGGGGATTTCTCTTCCGGACAGGTATAACTAAATTAAGATGTCCCCCGCCTCTAAGGCGGCGGGCGTCACTTGATTTTTTCAGTGGGAGTACAATCTCCCACTGAAAACGTTGAATGACGGGGCAAAGCCCCTTATTGAATCTGCCGGAAAAACCCGAAAGGATGATGTGTGTGTTGAATTTTACTTTTGAGAAGTTGTATATGACCGATGTCTTTGACGAGCATTGCGGGGTTGGTGTTCCCTTCCCCCAGGGGAGTGTCAGGGAACCCTTTGACTTGGCAGTTAAAGGGGAAACAGGTGAAAAGCCGGTGCAGTATAAGGTGACTTCACGCTGGCCGGATGGTTCGGTTCGGTGGCTGTACGCCCGGTTCCTGGCAGATCTGAAGGGCAATGCCAAAACCGTTTACCAATGCGGGATTCTTCCGGGAACAGAGCCGGAAACAAAGGGAATGGTGATGCAGGAAGCTGATGGGCTGACCATTGATACCGGTGCGGTGGTTGTTCGTCTTCAGAATGGCGCGCAGTTTGTGAAGGAAATTACGGCCGGAGGAATCACCTATGGCGCTGCGTCCTTTGACGGACCGGTGCTCCGGGATGAAGAGGGAAATACCTATGCACTCCGGATCGACGGCTGGAAGATTATAGAGGATGGTCCCCTCTGTGCGGTGGTACAGGGAGAAGGCGCACACTGCCTGCCGGATGGACAGGAGCGGCGGTGTCGGATCAAGGTGACTGCCTATGCAAACAAACCCTGGATAGAGTTGGCCTATACCCTGGTGAATACCTCCTATGGACAGCTTGCGGTGAAGGATCTCTCTTTCTATTTCCGCCCAAGCACGCCGGCAGAGCAAGCGGCATCCTGCGTGGCCTGGTCAAACTATGCCACCTCATACAGGAAAAGTGAAACGGGCGAGCCGGTGGAGAAGGTAATTGATGCAGAAATGCTTCTCTTTGAGGGGAATGAGCATATGGCCGAGGTCTTTTATGGCACCCTGTTTGCAGATTATAACACGCCGGCAGGCGGAGTATGTGCCACCGTTTATCAGGCACAGCAAAACTATCCCAAGGCTGTGGCGGCATCCAAAGAGGGGCTGAAAATTTCTCTGGTGCCCGATGGTCTGGGCCCCATTGTTATGGAGCAGGGGATGGCGAGACAGCAGCGTTTCCTCCTTCACTTCCACAGTGGTGAAGAGACGCCGGAACAGTTAAACGACAGAAGCATCCGGTATCAGATGCCGGACCGTCCTTTGCTGGAGGCGGCGGTCTATCGGGCAGCGGGCGTCTTTGAAGATGTCTTTGTAGAGAAAAAGAATATGGAGGTAGAGCGGCGGTTCATACGAAGTATTGATAAACGGGCGGGCGCCTATGGAATGCTTCACTGGGGGGATTCGCCTTCGGCGGATTATACCCAGCAGGGACGGGGCGGCGGTGCCACCGTCTGGATCAACAACGAGTATGATTTTTCCCATGCCTGCACGCTGATGTATGCCCGTACGGGACAGCGGCGGTTTATGGACTATATGCTGGTCTCCAGCCGGCACTGGATCGACGTGGACATCTGCCATTTCTCTGATGATCCGCTGGTACAGGACGGACAGTGGGAGCACGCGAAACGGCACTGTATCGGCAGTCATATGGCTTGCAGTCATGAATGGGTGCAGGGGCTTCTTGATTATTATCATCTTTCCGGAGATGAGGACGGTCTGGAGGCAGCGATGGGCATCGGCGGCAACGTGATGCGTTTGCTGAATTCTCCCACCTTCCAGGAGTATGGCGCCCTTCATGCCCGGGAATCCGGATGGGCACTCCGCACCCTCGGAGATTTGTATAAGGAGACGGCGGACGAATACTGGCTGGAGAAATGCGAATGGATTGTCGGCCATTTTGAGAGCTGGGAAAAGAAGTACGGCGGTTGGCTGGCGCCCTACACCGACAATACGGTTGTCCGGGTGGTATTTATGATTTCTATCGCAGTTGGCTCGCTGATGCGCTATTACCGGATCCGCCCATCGGAGAAGGTCAAGGGAATGATTCTCCGGGCGGTGGATGACATGATGGAAAATTGCCGTGTGGAAACCGGAATGTTCTATTATAAAGAGCTGCCCAGTCTGCAAAAGACCAGCGGCCCCATGATTTTGGAAGCGCTGGCCTATGCCTATGAATTTACCGGGGATACCAAATATCTCCACGCCGGGCTTCCTACCTTCCAGGAATATATGCGGGAGGTCATTCTGCATCAAAATCTGACCAAGACTTTGGAAGAGGATGCAATTCTCCTTGCCGGAGAGTGTACCAAGCATTTTGCCCAGTCCTTTCTTCCGGTGGTGAGCTTTTATAAAG
This sequence comes from uncultured Clostridia bacterium, assembly GCA_910580105.1. GTDB lineage: Bacteria > Bacillota > Clostridia > Monoglobales > Monoglobaceae > CAJTWN01. The sequence continues at coordinate 56,486 of CAJTWN010000010.1, forward strand.
CGGCATCGGAAGCAAATATTTCTCTTCTTCTGTAAACATTATACATAAACAAAACCCTTTGGGATATGCGCTTGTGTGCATGTATTCCGAAGGGTTTTGTGTTGGGGAAGAAAGGCGACAGCAGATCGAATCTTTTGCAAAGCAAATAGGATTGCATGGTTTTCCTATATTTTCAGGAAAAGCTATTGAACGGAAAGCGTATTGTGCATAGGGGCGGTACAGCCGGTTAGGGTAGTCACTTCGATTTCAATTGTGTTTTTCGTTCCCGATGCAATGGGAAAATGTATATCGGAACTGTATTCGGCAGGTTCCAGCCGTTTTGGCGGATCGCTGGCGGATGCAGGGTCGGCCGCCGGATTGTCATCGAATTTTTTCATATAATAATATCCCCCGTCATCCCGAAGAATGCGGTCGTTTTCGTCCAGCTGGCGGAAGCGATAGACCTGCCCGGCAATGGATTTCATATCAAAAATAAATGTTCGTGGTTTTGTATCCTGGTTTTCAATTGCAATGGTATAGCGGTATGTCACGCCGAAATTTCCCAAATTACAGGCCGCATAGCGATAGAATTCATCGGTTGCGGGTTCCATTCCGGTTGGATAATCAATATTCTTTATTTCTCCGTTGGGGATAAATGCTTTGCCGGCAGGTATTTTATATTCCTTATATTTCTTCTCCATGGTTTTGTCCTGTATTTGATAGGCTTTGGTATGATAGGGATCAAAGCGCCAAAGGTTGTCCGGGTCTTCTGCCTTTCTGCCATATAAGGTTAATTTGGTATCGTCCGGATAGGTCAGTCGCATTAAATCCGATTCCGCGGCGATTGGCTCCTCTTCGCGCCATGTGTTGACATTGGTGGCAAACCTGCCGTCTGTTCGTGTATATCCGTTGGGAACACGCATATTTTGGATGGTGACAGGAAGCCCGGCGGAAGGCGTCGTCTGGCCGATGGTATAGGAAAGTTGTGTATCAACCAGCGGAGCATTTGGGGCAATACCTTTATACTGCGGCTCGTTTGCAAAGGAACCGGGGCGGACTGCTGAGGTTTGCATGTTGACCCTTGCCTTCTCTTTGTCCTGATAGGCGATGGTATCCAGTGTGAGTTTGCCTTCCAGGACCTCAAACTGCATCATCAGCCACATTGGCTCATCATAACCACCATAGCGGAAATGATGAATATCATTTTTTTGGATATATGTAATCCATTCGCTGAGAAATACCGGATTGCCGGATTGCAGTTGTCTTTCCGTGTGCAAGTGGTCGAAATCCTTTGTCCTGGGATAACGATATGTGTCGCGGATAACACAACTGCATGCGGGATTGGTGCAGGAACCGCCGTCTGTCTTGCAGGTACAGTCCGGGGCACAGATGCAATCATATGTGCGCAGGAATTCCGGCATATAGACCGGTGTGTTTGTATAATCTGCCCAGGCCTGGTTCCAGTCCCAGTCGTGATCAAGGCCCAGCGCTGTGATTTGGAAGGCGCCGCCGTCTTCGGCTGTAAAGACAGTGTCATAGTAAAGGTCAGCGTTCAAATCGACAGAATAACCGCGGTGGTGGTAACTGAAAACCGTGTAAATTCCTGGGGTGAGATCGGCAAAGTGTGCAATGGTGCTGGGGGCGTCCGGATGGTCGGCCAGATAGGCGCTGTTTAAATGTTCCGGATTGTCGTCAAATAGGTAATACATCGGTTTTCCGTCTTTGGTATGGGTAACAGGGGTGAAGGTGAGAACCGGCGCCTCTGTATCCAGATAGACCGAAGGGGGTTGCCCGGCTTGACAGGCGGTCAGGCAGAACAATAGCAGCATCAGGATGCTGGTTTTAAAGAATCGCATAGGAGAACCCTCTCAAAATCAAGTAATATATCCAATAGTATACTGAAAGTGAAAAGAGATGTCAATCATAAGGAAAGAATGGTTGTATTTGGAAATTCTCTGTGGTAAAATAAGTGTAAGAAAACAGAAATTATCATATAAATGATTTTATATTGTGCCGTCTTGCGTTGCACAGCGGCGGATTCGTGCAGCAGGGAGAAGGAAAAACTTTCATTTTCTGTGCTGGGCAGAATCAAATTGAGAAAAAGGGGAGATATATAATGATTGCACTGATAACAGGGGCGAGCAGCGGAATTGGAAAAGCGCTGGCGTGTACGTTGGGCGAAAAGGGTTATGATCTTATTTTGGTTGCGCGCCGGAGAGCACCGATGGAAACACTGAAGAAGACATTGAAAACAAAGGTGGACATTTATGCCTTTGACCTTGCCAAAGAAGAAAATGTATATGCACTGTACGAAAAGACAAAAGATAAAAATATTGATTTGCTGGTGAATAATGCAGGCTTCGGCTTGTTTGGAGATACAGACGAAACTGCACTATCCAGAGAACTGGAGATGCTGGATTTGAATGTCCGCGCCCTGCATATCCTGACCAAGCTGTTTTTGAAGGATTTTGTGGAGCGCGGCAGCGGACAGATTCTGAATGTAGCGAGCACAGCAGGATTTTTTGCGGGGCCGGGGCTGAATACTTATTATGCGACAAAAAATTATGTCCTTCGCTTTACAACGGCAATTTATGAAGAACTGCGCCGGAAAAAGAGCAATGTACAAATTGGTGTACTATGCCCCGGCCCGGTGGAGACAGAATTTAATCAGGTTGCCGGCGGCAGGTTTTTTATGCGTGGATTGTGTGCAAAACAGGTGGCGGAATATGCGGTGCGGCAAATGGAAAAAAAGAAGCTTTTGATCATACCGGGAATCGGAAATAAGCTATGTATCTTTGCCGCCCGGTTTGCCCCCTATCGGCTGATGCTGCGGATGGTCTATCATATTCAGAGGAAGAAACAAACCTGCTAGGGCAGGCGGTTTGGCTGTGTAACCGGAAGAAAATGTGCATTGTTTCACCTGCCGGATTTATGCAGTAGATGACCGGCCGCCGGGAAGAATCAGGGAGTAAGAACAACGGAAGCACACAGTTTTTTTGAATGGTTATGATTATAAGAAGTTGTGAAATTGGCTGTTTGTGCTGGATAGAGAAATCGTATATAAATGTTAGGAGCGTACAGATGAAAAGAATTTGGAAGATAAGTTGTATTATTTGTATAATGTCTGTGTTGCTGACAGGCTGTACAGCGAAAAGTATCGGATGGATATCGGATACGGATACAAAGACCACAGAAGAGACGCCGGTTCAAAAGGCGGAAAGGTTATTGGCGTCTATGCGCCTGGAGGAAAAGATTTATCAATTGTTTATGGTTCGTCCGGAGGATCTGACAGGTGTTGGAGTGGCGGTGCAGGCCGGGGAGGTGACACAGAAAGCTTTGGAAACCTATCCGGTTGGCGGAATCATTTATTTCAGCCAGAATGTGAAAGACCGGGAACAGTTGAAACAGATGATAGAGAATACGAAGTCCTATGCAAAAATTCCCCTTTGGATTGGGGTGGATGAAGAAGGAGGCCGGGTGGCCCGCCTTGGCAATGCCGGCATTGGCGTGGCTGTTCATCCGCCTATGGGAGAGGTTGGAGAGCGTGGAAATCCGGAAGAGGCAAGAGAAATTGGAGCTGTTCTTGCCGAAGATTTGAAGGCGTTGGGGTTTAATCTGAATTTTGCCCCTGTTGCCGATGTGCTGACTGTGGAGAATAACCAGGATATAGGAAACCGTTCTTTCGGCCGGGATCCCGGGGTGGTGTCGAAGATGGTGGCGGCAGAGGTGGAAGGGATGCAAGCCGGCGGGGTATCTGCAACTTTAAAGCATTTTCCCAGCAATGGAAGCACTGCGGCCAACACCCATCATGGATATGGGGCGTGTACCAGAACCCTTGAAGAGATGCGCGCAGCAGAATTCCTGCCTTTTCGGGCAGGGATTGACGCGGGGGCAGATTTGGTGATGGTTGCCCATATGGCGGCGGTGAATGTGACCGGCAGTCAAACCCCGTCCACTCTTTCAAAAAGAATCGTTACAGATTTGCTTCGGGGTGAACTTGGATTTGAAAAGGTAATCGTTTCGGATGCACTGAATATGGGGGCAATCACCGAAAAGTATACGCCGGGTGATGCGGCAGTCAAAGCAATTGAGGCAGGAATTGACCTGCTTTTGATGTCGCCCGACTTTCCGGCGGCGGCAGAGGCCATTGGACAAAAGGTTGCAGAGGGAACCTTGTCCGAAGAGCGGATTGATGAAAGTGTTCGGCGTATCCTGACCCTGAAAATTGAGAGGGGGATTATCTCATAAAGATATGTGCAAGCCGGCGTTTGGCCGGCCGGTACATATCCAAAAACCTATATTTTAAACCTATTTGCAAAAGCAATGTCTTTGATTTATCTGCCGTTCCTTGTATCTGCCTTTTCTGCTGTGGAGGAAAAGGTGCCGTTGTTTTTGCAATGCAGATTTTTTGATAGTCTGCAAGCCGGCATTTGGCCGGCCTTTTTTATTTGACAAAGATTTTTGGTTTTGACAGATTTTTGCGGTTGACAAAAGGTGTGACAGGGATTATAATCAATTTTAATAATAATATCGGGGGTGATAATATTGACCAACGAACAGTTTGAACTTTTATTAAATCCTGTTCGTCTTCGGATTCTGCAATACATGGCAGTACATAGGACAGGTGTACCGCGGGAGATGGCGGCATATTTAACGGATGTGCCCCTGCCGAGTCTGTACCGGCATCTGGGAAAGCTGACAGAAGGCGGTGTGTTGGAAGTGATAGGGGAGAAGAAGGTTCGCGGTACTGTGGAGAAAACATATCAGATTGCGGAGGATTATTTTGCACCGCCGTCATCCAAGGCGGATGTATACCGACAGATTTATTTGTATCTGACAATGATGCTGAAAGAGGTGTCTGCATATTGTGCCCGGGAGGAGAGCGACCCGGCGGCAGACATGTTGTTTCTGGATGCAATCAGTTTCTATGCAACGGATAAGGAATACAGTGTTTATCTGGAAGAAAGGGCGCGGCTGGATAAAAAGATGATGGAAAACGAATGGAATCAGGAGCGGAAACACCGCAGTCTGACTGTGTTGTCCCTGCCTTCTGTCAGAAAGGGGAACAGAATATGAAGAGAGTAAAAAAATATGCGGCGGCATTTCTTGGCATCTGGATGACGGCCTCCGGGTTTTATCTTCCGGTACAGGCGGATACAACAATGGTGGAGGATGTGGTTCCGGCGGCGGAGACAGAGGCAATGGATACGGCAGAATTGGCGGATTTGCTTACCGGGCAGTATGGAGCCGCCAGTGTGCAGTATGCCCTATTGCATGAGGGGGAGATTGTCGGGAGCGGCAGCAGCGGTGTCTATAGCAGGACGGAAAACCGTGCCCTGACAAAGGAGAATATGTATGGTATTGGCTCGGTCAGCAAGATGTACACGGTGGCTGCAGCGATGAAGCTGGCGGAACAGGGGAAAATACGGCTGGAAGAGCCGGTGTTTACTTATCTGCCTGAATTTGAGATGGCGGATGAGCGGTATAAGAAAATTACGGTTCAGATGTTGATGAACCATTCCAGTGGTTTGGCAGGAACGTCCTATGGAAATTCGTTTCTGTTTGGGGATGCGGACAGCTATGCCCATGACCATCTGCTGGAACATTTGAAAAATCAGCGTCTCAAAGCGGAGCCGGGCGAAATTGCTGTCTATTGCAACGATGGTTTCACATTGCTGGAGCTGGTGGTGGAAAAGGTAAGCGGAATGTCTTTGACAGCGTTCCTTCAGGAAACGTTTTTTGCGCCGGCAGGGCTGATGGCAAGTAAAACGCCTCAGGATTCTTTTGACCGCTCTCTCCTTGCCAAGACGTATCTGCCGCTGTTTTCCCAGGAGACGCCGGAAGACACGGTGGGAATTATCGGAACCGGCGGTATCTATTCCTCCGCAGAGGATTTGTGCAGGTTTGGTGAGATATTAGTCGGTGACCAGCCGGAAATTCTTTCGAAAGAGAGCGCTCTGCGGATGATGGAGCCGGAATATAAAAATGGTATCTGGCCGGAGAATGCAGAAAATAATTCCATTGCCTATGGTTTGGGCTGGGATACGGTTTCTCTTTATCCTTTTGCTGAAGCTGGGATAAAGGCGCTGAACAAAGGTGGTGATACCATGCTTTATCATGGGTCGCTGGTGGTTCTGCCCGAATATCATATAACGGCTGCCGTACTTTCATCCGGCGGGTCCAGTTTATTTGATACAATGCTGGCGGTTAAAATGATCGAACAATATATGCTTCAGGAGGGATTGCTGGATGCGCCGCTGCCTGCTGCCACTATTACACCGGTACAAAAACAGCCTATGCCGGAAGAATTCAAGGAATACAGCGGCGTTTATGGCGCCGCGGGGAATACGATTCAGGTGATTGTGGACAATGATGAACTTCGCGTTCCGCCGGCTGGTGAAGGCGTTCCGGAACAGATTTTTGTCTATGCAGGGGATGCAAAGTTTCAAACACCGGATGGGAGTGTGATCTTGTCTTTTGAAACAAAAGAAAACGGCCATACCTACCTGCTGATGGATTCCTATATACAGATTCCCGGTTTTGGGATGACACGCAGCTTCTCCTATAATGCACAGCGGGTAGAGGCAAATCCTCTTTCTGAGGAAGTTCTTTCGGTTTGGCAGGAACGAAACGGGAAAAATTATTTTTTGTTGAATGAAAAATATACTTCCCAGCTGATGGTTCTGATGGCGTCGCAAAAGATGACCGTTGACACGGAAAACGGCTATGCAATGGGTTGTAAAATTATTGACGGGGATCAGGCCGTTAACGTTATGCAAATTCCCATGTCCAATGGGCGTGACACCTTTGACCTGCAATTTGAAAAAGAAGAGGGAAAAGAGTATTTGTATACCAGAGATATGACGCTGATTTCAGAGGATGGAATTCTTCCCATATACGATGGAATGGATGGGATTTGTACCATTCAGGCGGATGGGTATACCCGCTGGTATAAAGTGCCGGAGGGAGAGGGAACAAAACAGATGAAGGTTTCTGCCCCGCAAAAAACGGCAATTTTCATCTATGATGATAAGAATAATTGTGTAGTAAATAGTGTGATTACAGGAACCGATACGTTTACACTGCCAATGAACGGGAAAATTGCATTCTCCGGTGCAGTTGGAGATGTATTTGAAATTTCTGTATATGATGCCGCTGAAGAAAGCTGATGGGGGATGAAGTGCGTGTTTTGTCGGCAGCAGAAAGCTGATGTAATAGGGAAGGAGACGGTATGATGAGAAGAAAGGACAGAGCGGTCACAGACCGCGGAAAAATCCGGGAGATCATCCGGTCCTGTGCCTGCCTGAGATTGGGGCTTTGGGACGAAGGCGAGGTCTATATTGTGCCTTTGCATTTTGGCTATGCGGAAGAGGAGGGGAAACAGGTCTTCTATTTCCATGGGGCAAAGGAGGGCAGAAAGAACACCCTGATTGCAAGGACGCATTCTGCCGGATTTGAGCTGGATACAGGATATGAATTGGTCAGCGGAGCATCGGCCTGTAATTACACAGCACGGTATCAAAGCGTGATAGGAACAGGGAGGATAAGTCTTGTGGAGGAACCCGAGGCAAAACGAAGGGCACTGCAGGCCATTATGCTTCACTGTACCGGGAAAGCGGATTGGCAGTTTCATGATGCCAATATAGAAAAGGCTGCGGTTTTCCGCCTGGACGTAGAAAAAATTTCCTGCAAAGCGCATGAATAGACTGCATGCAATGAATTTTGCGTTTTCATACAAAAAAGATGAACCTTATTCGGGTTCATCTTTTTTTATATCGGTATTTTTATTTTCAGAAAGGGTGTTTTCAATCGTTGCCCGTTCCTTCATTTTTCGTTCTTTCAGGTCGAAGATGTCCAGCAGGATGCTGCGCAGGAGGGCAACAATCGGAACGGCGAGGAAGATACCAAAGACGCCGAAGAGTCCGCCGCCAAGCAAGATGCCAAAGATAACCCAAAAGGGTTTAACCTGCAGAGAGCCGGCCAACAGTTTGGGCTGGATGAAGTTTGCGTCCAGCTGCTGCAATGCGATCTGAGAAACTGCAACAATGACCCCTTGTGTAAAGGAACCGGTAAAGACGGTCAGAATAGCGGCAAAAGCGGTTGCTGTGACCGCGCCGAAATAGGGGATCAGATTGAATGCGCCAATCAACAGGGCGAGGAGCGGCGCATATTTTACCCGGACAATAGACAGGATGATGAACGAAATCAAAAATACGATACCTGCATCAACCAACTGACAGGAGATGTATTTTTGAATAAATTCGTTGATGGTTTTTAAATATCTGCCGAAAAATGCACGCCGTTTCTCTGAGATGAAAAGGGTGGTGAGTTTGGTAAAGTTGTCTTTTAAGCTTTTGCGGTCCAGCAGGATATAGATGGAGATGACCAGCCCCATAAAAATGTTGAAAAGACCGGTTCCGAAATTCATAACCCCTTTTGCATATTTGTTCATATTGTTAAAATCAATGCTCTCGATAAGTTTTTGCAGGGAGAACAAATTGTTATTGAAAAGTTTTTGAATGCTTAAATCTTCAATCTGTACAATGTGCAGGGAATTGATCCATTGGATGATCGAATCAACAATGGAGGGGAACTGTTCAATGAATTCACTGATGCTGCGGACAACTGCCGGGATAATTGCAACGAGCAAAAGCGCTATTGCTGCAAGAAAAAGCAGATAAATGGTGGCGACCGCAACGCCGCGCCGGGACTTTACAAAAAATTTTACCTTCGTTTTTTCCAGGAGCCGCTCAAGTTTTTGGCAGGGGACAAAGAGGACGTATGCAATACAAAAGCCGATCACAAAAGGAGTCAGCAGATGAATGATCTGCTTTATCCAGTCGATGATGATGCTGAAGTTGTCGAAGGTCTTATAGACGACAATGATTGCAACTGCCAGAATGAAGAGGCCGATATATTTTTTTAATTCTTTAAACCACATAGAATCACTCCTGTCGGATTTTTATAGGTTCCATATATAATTGTCATTTAATCGCCGGAAGTACAGAAATGGTAGGTGTTTTTTATGGCCTTGGCTTGATAGAGGGCCTCGTCGGCTTTTTCGAAAAGTTTATCCAGAACGGTTCCGTTTTCAGGAGAAAGCGAGATGCCAATACTGAGGGAGAATTCATGTTCGCTGGTCGTATGGAGCAGTCTTTGTACCGTCTGTTCAAGGGAATGCTTTGATGGTATGGCTGAAAGAAAGAGAAGAAACTCATCTCCGCCCCATCTGCCGAAGATGGTGTTTTTGGGAAAGGTTTGCTGCAGGAGTTCGGCTGTTTTTCGGATTACCCGGTCTCCATACTGATGCCCCCGGGTGTCGTTGATGGATTTGAAGTTGTCAAGGTCGACAATTAAAAGCGCATGTGTATTAGCCTTTTTCTTTGAAAGGATGGCAGTGATTCGTTTGGCCGTTTTTTGCCGTGTCAGAAATCCGGTAAGGGGATCATGTTCTGCCAGTGAGCGATAAAGCTCAGATTGCCGCATGATTGTATCAATATCAGATACTACGCCGATCATACGCGTCGGCGTACCATTTTGCAGAATAGGGTTCACATCCACTTTGCACCAAACATATTTGGTATCTCCGGCTTTCATCCGGGCACAATACGTAGCAGATTTGCCGGCCAAAATCTGCGCAAAAGCTTCAGCAATTGCGGAATGGTCTTCCGGGTGGGCAAAATAATCAGAAACCGCGTGCTGGTATTCTTCCGGAGGCAGGGAACGAAATTTTTCCAGTTCATTTAAAATAGCTGTTTCGGATTTACCATAGATAATTTCGGGATTTTCAAAAAAGGTATATTGCTGATTGCAAAGATCTACGCCAAAAACGCAGATTCCGGCAGTTTGAAGCGCAACCTGCATGCGTTCCTTTTGTTCAAGCAATGCTGCATCCGGGCAAGTATTTAAATCTTTCAATTCTCTTCCTCCTGCGTTTATTTATGATTCAGATCATTATTATAGCATATTGTATTTCAATAGTAAACAGAAGCATAAAAATTTCTTTTGCATAAAGACAGAACTTGTTGGACACGCCGCATTTGGCTGCGGAAGTCGTGCGGTTCCGGGAGATATAATTGATAAGCTGGATGGTGCGTTTTGTGTGAAATACTGCGCCGGGCGGCATCATGCAAAAATGCAGCGGCATGCGGAATTTGTCTTGTAATGGCAAAGAGAAACCAACTTATTGGGGAAGATTGGTTCCTTATTGAAATTGTACGAAAAAAGCCGGAAAATTCCTATAATATTTTTCTTTTTTTCAAAAAAACCATTTGAAATTGTAATATAACTGTGATATAATTGTTTTGCTTTATGTGAAGAAGCAAAAGTTCGTTAAAAATAATTATTTAAATATACCAAGGAGGCAATAAAATGGCTAAGCATTTTAAAACCATGGATGGTAACTGCGCCGCTGCACATTGCGCCTACGCATTTACAGAAGTCGCGGCTATCTATCCGATCACTCCGTCCTCACCAATGGCAGAGTATGTTGATGAGTGGAGTGCAAAAGGCATGAAGAATCTCTTCGGCCAGACGGTGGAGGTTGTGGAGATGCAGTCGGAGGCCGGCGCCGCTGGTGCGGTTCATGGTTCCCTGCAGGCTGGTGCCCTCACAACAACATTTACAGCATCACAGGGTCTGCTTCTTATGATCCCGAATATGTATAAAATTGCGGGCGAACTTCTGCCGACAGTTTTCCATGTCAGCGCAAGAGCGCTTGCGGCACATGCGTTGAACATCTTTGGCGATCACCAGGATGTTATGGCATGCCGTCAGACCGGATTTGCACTTCTTGCATCCAACAGCGTGCAGGAAGTTATGGATCTCGGCAGTGTTGCACATCTCGCATCTATTAAGGGAAGGGTTCCGTTCCTTCACTATTTTGATGGATTCAGAACCTCTCATGAATTACAGAAAATTGAGGTTATGGATTATGAAGACCTCAGAAAACTTGTTGATTGGGATGCAGTAAAAGCATTTAAAGATTCTGCACTCAATCCAGAGCATCCTGTTCTCCGCGGTACCGCACAGAACGGCGATATTTACTTCCAGGGAAGAGAAGCTTCCAATAAATATTATGAAGCAATTCCTGATATCGTAAACGAATATATGCAGGAAATTTCCAAAATTACAGGCAGAGAGTATAAGCCTTTCAATTACTATGGTGCAGCTGATGCAACGGAAGTTATTGTTGCTATGGGCAGCGTATGTGAAGCATTGGAAGAAACGGTTGATTATTTGAATGCAGCAGGCCGCAAGGTTGGCGTACTTGAAGTTCACCTGTACAGACCGTTCTCTGCAAAATATTTCTTTGATGTTATGCCGAAGACGGTTGAAAAGATAGCCGTACTCGACAGAACCAAAGAGCCGGGTGCATTGGGCGAACCTCTTTATCTTGACATCTGCAATGTCTATAAGGACTGTGCAAATGCTCCTAAGATTGTTGGCGGACGTTATGGTCTTGGTTCAAAGGATACGACACCCACGCAGTTAGTTGCCGTATTTGACAACCTGAATGCTGCTGAACCGAAGAACGGATTCACCATCGGTATCGTAGATGATGTGACCAATCTTTCTTTGGAATTGGGGGAAAGAATTAATGCGGCACCGGAGGGGACAACCCGTTGTAAGTTCTGGGGATTTGGCTCTGATGGTACCGTTGGTGCAAACAAAGATGCAATCAAAATTATCGGTGATAATACGGACCTTTATGCACAGGCATATTTTGATTACGACTCGAAAAAATCCGGTGGTGTCACCATGTCTCACCTTCGGTTTGGTAAAACACCGATCAAGTCTACATACCTTCTGGATGAGGCGGACTATATTGCTTGTCATAAGCCTGCGTATGTATATCAATATGATATTCTCGATGGACTTAAAAAGGGCGGTACGTTCCTTTTGAACTGTGTCTGGACACCGGAAGAACTGGACGAAAAGCTCCCGGCGAATGTAAAGCGCTATCTTGCGGAAAATGATATTAATTTCTATACCATTAATGCAGTGGACGTTGCTGTAAAGGTTGGCCTTGGTCCTACCAGAATTAATATGGTAACCCAGAGTGCATTCTTTAAACTTTCTGAAGTTATTCCTTTTGATAAGGCGGTGACTTTGATTAAAGAAGCAATTAAAAAGACTTATGGTAAGAAGGGCGACGAAATTGTCAACATGAACTGCGCAGCAGTTGATGGTGCGATTGATGCTTTGGTTAAAATTGATGTTCCGGCTTCCTGGAAGGATGCAGTTGATGAACCTGCAAAAGAAGATGACACGCCTGATTTTGTCAAGAATGTTGTTCATCCGGTCAATGCACAGCGCGGTAATAAATTGCCGGTCAGCACCTTTGTTGGAAGAGAAGACGGCACCTTTGAAACAGGCACATCCAGATTTGAAAAGAGAGGCGTTGCCGTACTCGTACCCGAATGGGTAAAGGAAAACTGTATCCAGTGTAATCAGTGTTCTCTGGTATGTCCGCACGCTTCCATCCGTCCGGTTTTGGTGGATGAAGCAGAAAAATCTTCTGCACCTGCTTCCTTTGAAACATTAAAGGCAATCGGAAAAGACTTTACCGGTCTTGATATTCGTATTCAGGTTTCTCCCCTCGACTGTCTTGGCTGCGGTGTTTGTGCAAATGTTTGTCCTTCACCAAAGGGAAAAGCCCTTGTTATGAAGCCGATTGATGATGTGACCCCGACGGAAGCGCCCAACTGGGAATATGCGATGACAAAGGTTAAGAACAAGGCAAACCTTGTTGACATCAGTTCAAATATTAAGAATTCACAGTTTGCACAGCCGTATCTCGAATTCTCCGGCGCATGTGCAGGCTGCGGTGAAACACCTTATATTAAGTTGATCACACAGCTGTTCGGTGACAGAATGCTGGTTGCCAATGCCACCGGATGTACATCTATCTGGGGCGGAAGTGCACCGTCTATGCCCTATTGTAAAGATGAAAACGGCAGAGGACCGGCTTGGGCAAACTCACTCTTTGAAGATAATGCTGAGTTTGGTCTTGGTATGGTCTTTGCAAACAAGAAAGTTCGCGCAACTTTGGCGGACAGAATGAATGAAGCAATGGATGTTGTTTCACCTGAATTGGCTGCTGCATTCAAAGAATGGATGGAGGCAAAAGACTGTGCGGTTGGTTCAAAAACTGCTGCAGAAAAAATTGAAGCGCTGATTAAAGATGCAGATATGTCCAATGCAGCCGTGAAGGAAATTGCAGACAGAACAGATTATCTTGTCAAACGTTCACAGTGGGTATTCGGCGGTGACGGCTGGGCATATGACATCGGTTATGGTGGTCTTGACCATGTAATTGCCTCCGGTGAAGACATCAATATTTTTGTTGTTGATACCGAAGTATATTCCAACACAGGCGGTCAGTCTTCAAAAGCAACGCCGACGGCTGCTGTTGCAAAATTTGCTGCTGCCGGTAAAAAGGTTAAGAAAAAAGACCTTGGTATGATCGCAACAACATATGGTTATGTCTATGTTGCACAGATTGCTTTGGGCGCAAATATGGCGCAGGCTTTGAAAGCAATTAAGGAAGCAGAAGCATATCCGGGCCCCTCTCTTATTATCGCATATGCGCCGTGTATCAATCATGGTATTAAGGCAAAGGGCGGTATGGGCAATTCAATTGCAGAAGAGAAGAAGGCAGTAGATACCGGTTACTGGCATCTTTGGAGATATAATCCGCAGCTTGCTGAGGAAGGCAAGAATCCGTTTATCCTTGATTCCAAAGAACCGACGGGAACGGTTAAAGATTTCATGATGGGCGAAAACAGATACCTTATGCTGCAAAAGACCCATCCTGAAGTTGCAGAACAGCTCTTTGCAAAGGCAGAAAAAGATCTTGCTGAGAGATATGAAGTTTACAAAAAGATGGCAGCACAGAACTAATCTTTTGTGTAGGAAATGAAAGAAGCATCCGCTCGGATGCTTCTTTTTTATATTGCAATGTTTATTGATCAAATTCATGTGGAATTCCAATGTCAACACAATGAACATCTCCGCATAGAGACTTGGCATTTGGATCAATATGTGCAGGTTTTAACAGGTGGAAAGCAATGGTGGTATCCGCACGTATAACATCAAAATCGGCTTCGGCTGTGTCGGCATTCAATCCGGATGGAAGATCAAGGGCATAAATTTTGGCATCAGAGTTATTTGCCATGCGTGTAATAGAACGAACAGTATCATTTAATTTGCCATGAAAGCCGGTTCCATAAATAGCATCAACGATAATATCTGCACCCATAAAAAGAATGTTTGCTTTTGCTGGATGGTATGCCAATATTTCAATTCCAGAATCTTTACAGTGCCCAAAGTATGTTTGGGCATCTTGAGTTTTCGGCGTGCCTTCTGCCATAATAATCAGTACCAATAGACCGGCTTCGTTGAGCTTTTGTGCGACTACATATCCATCTCCGCCGTTATTGCCGCGCCCTGTGAGAACAATTGCAATTTTTCCGACAGGATTTTTTATATGCTGAAGGATGTGTTCCGCTGCCTTTGCACCTGCGTGATACATCATTTGTGAATAAGAGAGGCCGTTGGCATTGGCGCGGTGTTCAATTTCTTTCATCTGAGCTGAAGTTACAGTTTGCATGGTTTTTGCTCCTTTCTTTTTTTGCATCTTAGCATAAAGGGTGAATTTTTGCAAGTTTGCTATAGGGAATAGAATAATGAGAGAAGGAGGAAAGGAGGATAAAAAAAGTAACCAAAAGGGAAGGAGAAAAAGGGGAAGTATTTGTAAGAAAT
>CAJTWN010000011.1 GCA_910580105.1 uncultured Clostridia bacterium
TTTTCTTGACCTTTCCCTGTCCAATTTCGTCATCTTCCTCACCCCTATCTTATTATACAATTATATTTTTATGCAATTAAATTGCAACATACTACAATTATACTATATTAATTAATTTTTGTAAATAGGTTAAAATATAAATTGTATTTATTGAAGAGGAGGTTAATATAGTGATAATAAGTGATGCAGAGTATCAATTAATGGTTGCAGAAATAAGTTTAAAAATTGGTTATTATCGGAGACTTGCCGGGATGACACAAGAAGAATTAGCCGAAGCTACCAATATGACATTATCACATATTTCTGGTTTAGAAAGTACAAAAAACTCCAGCTGTCCTTCAATCAAAGCATTATTAACTTTGGCTAAAACACTAAGCGTGCCGCCTTCCAAATTTTTAGAGATTGATTCCTTTGAAAAATAACTTATATGTGTACATCAAAAAAAGTATATCCCTTGATGGGATATACTTTTTTCTTTTTGGAAACCCTATCAGCTTTGGTGGAAAAGAGGAAAAGCATTGATGTGGGAGCCCTATGAAATCCGCGGTATTTGGTAAAAGGTTTTTCCTATCGGCATATCCGCGCATCGGGTCAAGGCTAAGCCTTGCGCATTGGATGAAACGTCACTTTTCCGGGCGACCACACGGGGTCGCCCCTACGGAATCCGCGGCTATCGATGAAGGGTTTTTCCGCTCGGCATAGTCGCGCATTGGGTCAAGCGTCACGCTTGCGCACGTTTTCGGGCGACCACACAGGGTCGCCCCTACAGATCAATGTTTCGAAATGTGGATTTCTCCGGGCTGAGTAGAAACCCACCCCTACGAAATCCGCGGCACTCGGTATAATGTTTTTCCTCTCGGCACAGTCACGCATTGGATGAAACGTCACGTTTCGAAATCCGCGGCTATCGGCAGAAGGTTTTTCCACTCGGTACATCCGCGCATTGGCTCAAGGCTAAGCCTTGCCCAGGTTTCATTGAATTTTGTTGGGACGGCGTGGGAATTGCGGCGGCGTGGACTTTTCTTTTTTTATCACCACCAGTTTCCGGACAATCTCCGTTCCGGGCAGGGGAGCATCAATCACCTTTTCGAGCTTTCCGCCAAGCGTACCAATCATCGGCCGGGCCGCATTGACTTCCTCATCAACCCCGTCCGCCTTCAGTGCAATAAACCTTCCGCCCACCTTAATAAAAGGCAGACAGTACTCACACAAAACACGGAGATTGGCCACGGCACGGGACAGAACAAAATCGTACTGTTCACGAAATTCCTTCTTCTTCCCGAATTCCTCTGCCCGACCATGTATGCAGAGGACGTCATCAACTCCGATGGCGGCAACCACCGTCTTCAAAAACGTAATCCGCTTGTTCAGGGCATCCATCAGGGTCAGCGACAAATCCGGACGCATTATTTTAACGGGCAACCCCGGAAAACCGGCGCCCGTTCCAATATCAGCCACCCTTGCCCCCTGGGGAATATCCACATAATATAAAGGCAGGATACTGTCCAAAAAATGCTTTTGAGCAATTCCATCCGCATCGGTAATCGCGGTCAAATTCATTTTTTGGTTCCATTCCACAAGCAATTGTGCATATACCTTAAATTGTTCCAACTGCTGGCTCGCCGCGGTATCACCAAGAACCTGCAAACCGTGGTTAAATAATTCAACATTCATCTTTTATTCCTCTTTAGCAAACAATTTATCTCGGTGCAAAATGGTATTCATTCATAAAAAAAGAGCGTGTTCTGCACACAAGCGACACAACACACTCTCTTATTTATAAAAGTTACGCCTGAGGAGCATCAACGGGACATACATTTGCGCAGTTACCGCATTCGATGCACTCATCCGCATTGATTACATATGTAGCATCGCCTTCGCTGATGCAGGATACGGGACATTCGCTTGCGCAAGCACCGCACTTAATGCAATCTTCATTAATTGTATAAGCCATTTCATTCACCTCTTCACTTTAATTTTACCTGTACATCATAAACCAAAATCTCCAATTTGTCAAGGATATTTTATGATTTTCGGGCCTGTCAATCGTTTCCGTTATTTTATTTCCAGAAACAGTGCTTTGGTATAAGGAAGGGTCAGTATCCAATCACAGTAACAATGCCATTCATCCAGCTTATGCGATCTCCTTGCATAATACATATTCAGCAGGTTTTCATAATTCATAGAAACTGTCCGCTTCTGGTCATAACTGGACGGAAGAAGCTGAATCAGGTCATACCACGCTTCCTTATCCTTTGTCTCTGCAAAGTGTTTCCGCCGCTGCTCCAAAAATTCAATATAAGACACCAGCGCTTCCTTCGCTTCATCTGTTAAATGGTCATGACTGAAATCCGACAACTCAATGGGTTTGGCATGTAGTTTGTGCATGGTACTTGTGGAGTTTGCCACCGTTCCCACCTTATAGGTATCAAATTCCTTCCACCAATACAGAGGCGCCGTTATATCCACCGAAACCAGAATCTGGCGGATAAATTTCCGATGGTCACTGCCTGCCCGGCAGAGCCGTTTTGCCAAATCCAAATCATTCGGCCCCAAAATGTACCGGCCTTCTTCATCATAATAGCTGTCCATCCGGTTCCAGCTGTTCATCGGATTCCGGGCACCGCGAATGGCACCTTCAAGGTTCATCACCCTTGCATGTTCAATCTTTATCATAAGCGACTCCGTTCAATTCCAAAGTTCTTTTCAATTTATTCTTCTGTGCGAATCTGCACAAAACATATTATATATCCAAATTAATTGCTGTTGATGAATAATCTTCAATAAACTTCCTTCTCGGTTCAACCTTATCCCCCATCAGGATGGTAAAGGTCTCATCCGCCTGGATTGCATCCTCAAGCTCAACCTTCAGCATAATCCGTGTTTCCGGATTCATGGTGGTATCCCAAAGCTGTTCAGGGTTCATCTCACCAAGACCTTTGTATCGCTGAATTGCCGGCGCACGGCCTTCGCCCATCTCTTCCAGAATCTCCTGCAATTCGTTGTCTGAATAGGCATACTTTTCCTCTTTGCCGCGGCTGACCTTATACAACGGCGGCTGTGCAATATAGACATGTCCTGCTTCAATCAACGGCCGCATAAAACGGAAAAAGAAGGTAAGCAGCAATGTCCGGATATGCGCACCGTCCACATCGGCATCGGCCATAATGACAATTTTGCCGTAGCGCAGTTTTTCAAGGTCAAAATCCTCACCGATTCCGGCGCCGAGTGCGGTAATTACCGGCATCAGCTTGTCGTTGCCATACACCTTATCCAACCGGGCCTTTTCAACGTTCAGCATCTTTCCCCACAGGGGAAGAATCGCCTGAAACCGGCGGTCACGTCCCTGTTTCGCAGAACCGCCCGCCGAATCTCCCTCGACAATATAAATCTCTGTATACGTATTGTCACGGTCGGAGCAATCGGCCAGTTTTCCCGGCAGAGAACTGCTTTCCAGCGCTCCCTTGCGCCGGGTGTTCTCCCTCGCCCGGCGCGCCGCCTCACGCGCACGGGATGCGGTCATCGCCTTATCAACAACAACCTTTGCAACGGTGGGATTTTCTTCAAAAAATTCACTCAGTTTTTCATTGAGCATTTTTTCAACCATAGAACGAATCTCGCCGTTGCCCAGCTTGGTCTTCGTCTGTCCCTCGAACTGCGCCTCTGTCACCTTAACACTGATGACGCAGGTCATACCCTCGCGGACATCTTCACCTTTTAAGTTTTCATCATTTTCTTTCAGCATCCCATACTTGCGGGCATAATCATTGATCACCTTCGTAAGCGCCGCCTTGAAACCCGTTTCATGGGTTCCGCCTTCGGTAGTATTTATATTATTTGCAAAGCTGACAATATTTTCGTTATAGCCGTCATTATACTGTAATGCAACCTCTGCTTCACTATTTTCCCGGACAGAATTCACATAAATAACCTCCGGGTGAAGCGGTTCCTTATTCCGGTTGAGATAGGTCACAAATTCCCGAATGCCGCCTTCATATATCATTTCAACCTGCTTCTTCTCCTCCGGCGCACCATCCCGTTCATCCCGAAGGATAATTTTGATTCCGGCATTCAAAAAAGCCTGTTCTCTCAGACGAACCAGCAGCGTATTAAAATCATAAACCAAATCTTCAAATATTTCACCATCGGGCTTAAAGTGTACTTTTGTTCCCGTTCTGTCCGTATCTCCAATCACCTTCAGGTCCGCACATTTATGACCGCGCTCATATTTCTGATAATAGACATGTTCACCATCACAAATCTCAACTTCCAGATACACAGACAGGGCGTTGACAACAGAAGCACCAACACCATGCAAACCGCCGGATACCTTATATCCGCCGCCGCCGAATTTACCACCCGCATGCAGCTTTGTAAAAACAAGCTCCACCGCCGGAATTCCCGTCTTTGCCTGAATTCCCACCGGTATTCCGCGGCCGTCATCCTCAACGGTGATGGAATTGTCCTTCTCAATGGTCACAGTAATATCCTTGCAATATCCGGCCAACGCCTCATCAATGGAGTTATCCACAATTTCATATACCAAATGATGCAATCCCCTTGATGTTGTGGAACCAATGTACATTCCCGGTCTTTTCCGGACAGCTTCCAAGCCCTCCAGCACCTGAATCTGCTCTGCACTGTACTCCGATGCGACCGGCGTGCCAGTCATATGTTCTTCTGCCATAATCAATCTCCTCCTGCCGCCATTTGCGGCATAATTTCCATCGCCTTCCCCCGGAAGGCACACACAATTGGGAAATACTCCCACCCCGGCCTTACACAAAAAAGGCCAGAAATATATTCAAAACGGCGCACTGCCGCTTATCTTCCTCTTTCTGTCATCCACCTATAGATTCTGCGTTCCGTTTCCAATCCGTCCGGCAAGCGCTTTGGAGGATATATTGGTGATATAGACCACCGACTGTCCCTCTATCTCGCAGATAACAAAGGTCTTTGGTATCTCGTCCGATACATTGCGGACAAACCCTTCTTCTTCCACAACCTTCAAAAAATCCTTCGAATGTTTGGAAACCGTTGTGCTGTCCATATCCAGAATCGCAATAATATCCCGTGTATTCACCACCGTATCGCTGCCAAGATGTAAATACATATCCTCACCTGCCTATGACATTTGACGAACCGCTCCGGCCTCGACATGAAACAAGGCCGCCGGTTCGTTCTGCTTAAATCCCTCGGTATCCGTGCAGGTAATAAGTATCTGCATATCCCGGATACTGTTTAAAATATACTTCTGCCGCTTACGGTCAAGCTCGCTCATAATATCATCCAAAAGCAAGACTGGCACTTCGCCTGTTTCTTCCAGAAGAAGGCTGACCTCCGCCAATTTTTCAACCAAAACAACGGTTTTTTGCTGTCCCTGGGAAGCAAACGCCTTTGCTTCCAGGCCATTGATTGAAAATATAATATCTTCCCGGTGGGGACCGGTCAGGCATTCCCGCCGTTCCAGCTCCCGCCGGCTGTTTTCTTCCATCTTATCGCGGACAGCCCTCAGAATATCTTCCTGAGAACGCTCCGCGGCATTGCCGATGCAGGACTTATACTGCATCGCAAGAATTTCGTTGCCGCCGGAAATCTCCTGCTGAAAACAAGCGGCCTTTTCCTCTATTTTTCTCAGATACCGGCTCCGCTTTTCAATGACCTCAACTGCCGCAAGGCAAAATCGTTCATTCAGAACTTCCAGCATCATGGTATCAGGATTGTCCGCCCGCAGCAAAGCGGTCTTTTGTTCGATTATTTGACGAATTTGGGAAAGCGCCGAAAAATAACCGGGATGCAGCTGACTGATAAACATATCAATATTCCGCCGCCGGACCGCCGGACCATCTTTCACCATATCCAAATTCTCCGGCCCGAAATAAACCACACAAAACCGGCCCATCAATTCGCTGTTTTTCCGAAGCGGAATATCGTTAACCAAAATCCGCTTGCGCCGGTTCCGGCCCAGATAAATCCCGCTCTCGTGCCGGCGCTGGCTGTCCGAAAATACCAAATGAAGTTCTCCATCCTCTGCCCCGTTGAGAATCAACTCCTGTTCCCGGCGGGCACGGATGGATTTTCCCATTGAAAACATGGAAACCGCCTCAAGGATATTGGTCTTTCCCTGCGCATTGTCTCCGTAAAATATATTGACGCCATCCGAAAACTGTATGGTCTCCTGCTGATAATTCCGAAACCGTACAAGTTCCAACTTTTCCGCCTGCATATTAAATTGTGTTAATACGCAGCGGCAAGATCAGATACAAAAAGTCATCGCCCTCCACCGGCGTTATTACCAATGGTGTTGTCGGCGTATTCAGTTTAAGTACAATTTCCTCTTTTTCTATTGCACGGACTGCTTCGAGAAGATACCGGTTATAAAATCCAATTTCCAGTTCCGAATCACCGGTTTCCAACATAATATTGTCATCTACAGATCCGGCAGCCGTATTGCAGGAAACATTAATATTCCCTTCTGTAATATGGAACTTCACCGGACTTTTTACCGTATCATTGACAATAATCAAAGATGCGCGCTGAATCGACTCCAGCAATTTATGCTTGTCGCATTTTATCTCAATCGCATAGCTGGGCGGAATGACCCCCTGATAATTCAGATAATTTCCTTCAATCAGACGCGTGACCATCCTGACATTGCTGAAAGTGAAAATTGCGTGCCGATGGGTTGCATCAATCCGGATATTTTCTTCGTCATCTTCAATGATTCTTGACAATTCCGTAAGGGATTTTTCGGGGATGATCAATTTCTTCTCCTCAAAATCATTGGGCATGTCCACCTTCCGCATAGCAAGCCGGTAACCATCCAAAGCAACCATGGTAAGCCCCGTCTTCTGTATCTCCAAAAGACAACCCATCAGAATCGGATTATTATCCGATGAAGAGACGGCAAATCCTGTTCTTTGAATCATATCCCGGAGGATATTGCCGGGAAGCTCGATGGAATATTCACTGTCCACAACCGGAAGATCGGGAAATTCCGAGGCAGAAATTCCTGCAATTTCAAATTTCGCCGCGCCGCTTTTGATAAGCGCCAGCTGCTTTTCATCAGTTTCGATACTTACACGCTCAGCACCAAGTGAACGCAGAATGTTTCCAAACATTTTTGCATTTAATACAATCTCTCCTGGTTCTGCCACATCGGCTTCAATCACCGTTTCAATTCCGATTTCCAAATCGTTGCCCGTGAGGTACACCTTTCCATCCCCCTGCGCCTTGATAAAAATGCCCTCCAGAACGCTGAGACTGCTGCGTGAGGAAACTGCACGGGATGCCACTGTAACAGCGCCAATCAATTCCTCCAGTCCGCATACCATTTTCATGGGTATATCCCCCTTTTTTCTATGTAATTTTCCTGTTCCACATCAACGGGAATTTTCTATGTTTTAACTATATTATTATACCATAACGCGGTTTCAATTGCAAGCACAATTTCCCTGCCTCATATTGGCTTCTTCCGGCGCCCCAGTCATTCCAAAGGCCGCATATACCGCCGTTTTTGAATGCCGACACACCTATTTCTGAAAACAAAAAACACAAACCGTTTAAGGTTTGTGCTGTATCTCATTTTCTATTTGTTTTCCTGTCGTTTTGAGTAAACGCAGCCGCAATAATTCTGACGATAAAGGCTATACTTTCCGGAAAGTTCAATTGAACGCTTATATCCCTCTTTTTTCTTGAAATCTGCCGGCAGGAATTTTACATGAAAATCTTCTCCTGCGGCAAAGCCGAGGGTATTTAACTTCTGTGCATTCTTCAGCGGACTGATACTGAGCGTTGTTGTGAAATAATCAAATCCGCCAGCTGCTGCCTCCCTTGCCGTACGGCGAAGGCGCAAGTCATAACACGCAAAACAGCGCTGTCCCCCTTCCGGGCATTCTTCCAGCCCTTTGGCCATAGCAAAGAATGGCTGTGTATTATATTCACAATCCATGATTCCAACCGGATATACAAATGGCATCGAAGCAATCAGTCTCTTCTGCTCTTCCTTTCGCTTTTCATACTCTTCGCTTGGAGAAATATTCGGGTTGTAATACAAGACTGTGATCTTAAAATACTGACTCAAATATTCCAAAACATAGCTGCTGCAAGGCGCACAGCAGCTATGCAAAAGGAGGGTTGGAATGAATTTTTTCTCTATGTTTTGGGAAATAATTTTATCAAGTTCCTTCTGATAATTAATCTTGTTCATCTTTCTTCTCTCACGGACGTACAGCACGCATAAAGCGTTCTTCCAATTCTGCAAAATTCATCTCAAACTCTGCCACCAGTTCGTCCGCGTCTTCCTGCGTAATTTGATTTTCTTCTACCATCCTGCAAAGCTGTGTAATCATATAGCCCAGGATTTCTTCTTTAAATTCGTACAGCACATCCAGTTCATTGGCGAGCAGCCACGGCGACACACCCCGCCGAAGCATCGACTCGATTTCTGTTTCTTCCTTGCCGGACAATGCCGAAAGCAAGCAAACCACGTTCCCGCTGTCTGTTTCTTCTGCTGTGCTTAAAACGTAATTTACATCGGTTTTCATCATATAACCTCCTAAACGTTACAGTATATTCTCTATACTTTTCCAATATATCTTGTCTGCGGCGAAAACCTTTGTGATGAATTTTACATTCTTATCTTACCATGTTTATATGAATAAATGGTGAACGCTTTATGAACTTTCCATAACTTTTTGGAAAATTCCTCCGATGACTTTATTGGAAAAACACCAAAAAAATTTCCAAAAAAGTCTTGCCAAAAACGGCAGACTGTGCTATACTGTACAAGTTCGCAGAGATACCGCATCTTTTTATTTGGAAAAGGTTATGTTTTATCTCTGTCACAGATTTAAATCTATGTGCCGCTAGCTCAGCTGGATAGAGCGTCTGACTACGGATCAGAAGGCCGGGGGTTCGAATCCTCTGCGGCACGCCATATTGATTTTGATACAACACAACCCCCTTGAAATCAAGGGGGTTGTGTTGTTTTCGGGATAAAGCGGATAGTTTGGCTCCCTGCTTTTTCTCTTTTTCGGCTGTTGTTAAAATGACCGCTTTTATTCTTACGCCCTGTGAAAATGACCGCTTTTTGTCCAAATTCAAAAAGCGGTCGTTTTGATTTTCCCTCTATTTTATCCCTGCATCTCTGCGCTGTTCAGTTTTTCCTGTACCAAATTATTTCCTTCCCATACCTGCCGAATTGTTTTTCCACTCACTGTCTCGCTGTCACACAGCCCGTTACCGCAGTATATGTATGTATTTACTGTACCATTGTCAACTTTGTCAACTGACGCCCATAGAGTAAAATATTGCAGGTTAAAACGCGATGAAGCATGGTCAGGAATTCAAGCTTTCCTGATAGATACTTTGAACATAATGTTAATAATCAACGTCTTCGACCTGCTTAATAAATCATCCCTGTTCTGCTTTTATTCTATCCTCATGATTCCGTTTTGTCCGGCATGGTTTTATCATCCGCCAAGACGCCCTCTTCATACATACACTGCACCAAGGGAATGATTTCATCCATTATCCGCTCCACAAATTTCATCTGCATAGGATGTAGTCTCTTCAGCTTCTTCTGTATCACATAATTTATATCTGTATCATACCCAAATAATATATAATCTGTGCTCACCTCCAAATATTTACACAAATCTATCAATGTCGCAACCGATATACCATTCTTCCCCCTTTCAATCGCGCTGATCGTTTTGCTGCTCACATTCAGCATTTCCGCCAACTCTTTTTGCGTATATTTCATCTCTTTTCTCGCTTTTGCAATTCGTTCTCCTGAATGTATATAATTATACCGGAAGTCTTTCATCATTCTGCATCTCCTTTGTTGTTTTTTTCTCAGTCTAATCTATTTATCCTAAGATAAAAACAACATTTCACATGGATAATGCAAAACAAATGTATAATATATTGACTCCCACTGATAAATTTTTCAAGTTTTTGCTCGAAAAGAGGCAGCAGAGTGTCGTTGTTTCGAGCAGTTCTCCTGTCTCATATAAATGGGGCATCGAACACGGCTGCTCTTTTTTGAACTTCGCATTGCACTGCCAGATAGTACGCTTGTACCTACTGGTAGAATGCAACACCTTGCTCCTATAGGTTCCGCCGTAGTCTCCGCAGATCAGCTTGTTGGAAAAACAGCTTTGACTTCCCTGGTACCTGCCATCTTGGAACACCGCTCAAATTCTTGTTATACCAGATCGAACACTTCCGGCGAGACATTCACCGTGATGGTCTTGCCGCCCCCATCTCCATGAGCAGAGCATAACCCGGCGTCTTCAGGACGGTTTTGAGAAAATTTCCATGACCTCACAGGCCAGTCCATAGCCGTTCCGTTGATGCTGGTACAGCTCCACGTTCAGCGGCAGCGGTTCCAGTTCAGCGTACTCCTGCGGAATTATCACCGCTGCTGCAGGGCGGCACTCTGCCGGGAGTTCACAGCTGATTAGGCTAAGCTTCTCCGTGTTATCCACCGTGCGTGGTACACTCCACGCTTTGCAGTCCGGCAAAATCCGCATACGCCCTGTTGTGATTTTCATCAACTCCAATGTCATAATTAAAATCCAATGTGTTGTGGTTTTTGCTGCTGTGGCGGTGAATTAAATCCAGGGTATCGAAGCCCTGCTCATTACCAACACGAATATCAAACATCGGATCCTCCTTCCCGTAATAGATCCCCGCTATATCCTCCGTATTGACCGGTGCGTAATAATTCCCTGATGGGCTTATCACCTGATTCTGCATCGTGATCTTCTGATAGATCTGGGCAAAAGTATCCCGGTACAGCGCCGCAAACTCATCCTGTATTGCTCGTGCCTGCTGATTCTCTCCATCCATTGCCAGCAGCGCCGCTGTCTGCGTTCAAATCAACGGGCGTATTTTCCAAATTTGTCAGCACCGAATCATACAGCACCAAATAGAAAGTTTTATCCCCTTCGGTCACTGTGCGGATAGTCTTACCGTCTCGTCATCCATTTCGCTCAGATTCCTTACTTCCCTCACAGTATATCACACCATATCCTCATTTGCAATGACGGAAAGAAGGGGCGCACAGCCAAGCTGTGCGCCCCTTTGGGGTACTTTGTTTTTGTTATTTCACATCATCGTCCCAGTTTGCGAAGGCACGCTCGTACCACCAGGGGTTCCAATCCTCATCCAGTTCCTGCGAGGCAGGCTTATCGATCACCACCCGCTGGAGATTCTCTACATAGTCCACCTGCGCTTCCAGCGCCTCCGACACCGCACGCAGGGGCACCAGCGTACGCTCTCCCACCAGGCGCGCCGGTGCGTCCAGTTCCACCGCCTCTTCATTGACCAGCAAGGTGGGGCTGTTGATCTGTAACTGCACTGTGGTGCTGTCCTTTGTTGCTGTCACCTGTTCCTCTGCCTCATCCCAGCTGACTTCGGCGCCCAAAGATTCAAAGATGGCACGCACCGGTACCAGCAGGCGGTCGTTCTCCTCCACCGGTTCCTGATCCAGCTTCAGCTCCTTCCCCTGGCAGAAGACGGCCACACCCTGCTGTTCCTCTCTGCCGTCAATCACATAGGGATCGGTCTCGGTACCGCTTCCTGATTTGATCACCACATTCTCTGTGTTCAGGTAAAATCCGGGACGGACGCCAAGTTCGTATCGGTCTACACCTGCAAAGTCATATTTTCCTTCATTCCAACTAATATAATTAAGTGGTCCCGGGGAATCCAAACCATGTAATTTTGCCTCTTCGTCTGTGTATACATTTGCATTTCCAGCCGTACGCAGCCAATAGGATTCATACTCCTCGCTGGGTGCTTCATCCGGTCTTGCACTTGGGGTACGTTTGGCACAGGCAGTCCCAAAATTCTGCTTCAAAGTGTGTACCTGCGGCTCATTCAGCAGAAACATGGTGTCTGTAACCCGATACATGGCGCCCCGAAATCCCTCGCCCATGGCTAGATCATCTACGGTTACCTCATAATACTTATAACGTCCCCATCTGGGATTGCCTGTTATAAATGCACTCACATACGGCCGAATTTGTCCATTGGTTGCCAGATGTAGCATACTCGGATAAAGAGCCTGCCACTGACTGACCGACTTCATCAAAGAACGTTCACTGGCAGTAAAGTTCCCCTCCGCCAGAAATCCCTTTTCATCTGCATAAGGATATTTGCAGGGAAACCCCTCTTCTCCAATATTATCTGCCGTGGGCGGATTGTTCCGCAGCCAGACCACCTCCCCCGCAGGCGCTGTAGAATTCAGCCAGGCTCGGATATTCGTCTCCTCCCAAAAACCAGAGGATGAAATTCCATATAACCCTACATCTGCCACTTTAAAACACAGAATCCGGTCGCTGACCAGCAGAACGCCGTTTTCATCGGTATTGTCCGCACACCGCCACAGGATTGGCTCCCCGTTGTATCTTCCCATCTGATAATAGGTTCCCGCCGGAAATTCTGACGCCTCATCCGCATTCACCAACACCGAAACGCTCGGCACTGTAATGCCAATGACCATACTCAGCAATATACTACATAACCTCTTCATCATTTTTTCTTCCTTTCCTTTCTTTTGATCTTTAATATCCTCTCAACAGGTTTTTCAAACTCCAAACCGCCGCACCATTGGTGTTGTCCGCCAACAGGTACTTCGTCATGTTCCATAACAGTTGACCGTCATATATTCGATAATAGTTCTCTGCACCCAGTTCATCCGGGAACTTGGCATAGGGTACACGATAATCCCTCCAGGCGCCATCCTCATCATAGGCATACGGCGGCTCAACCCCTATATCATCTTTTGGAAATGCCAGCGCAGATAGATGGTTATAGAGCGACCGGACTTTCCTCACAGTATACTACACCATATCCTCATTTGCAATGACTACAGAAAGGAGCCGCCGCAAAATTGCGGCGGCTCCTTTGTGTTACTTGCCTTCCGAGTCATAGAGAGACGCTTGCCATTCGGGATAAATTTCCGGGTCATAGACAGGACGGCTGCCATATTCCAGCAACATCCTCTGCTCCTCTGGATCTTGCCAATTTTCTTTTCCCCTGCCTTCTCCAAAATCCATGGGCAGTTCCGGCTTGTCAATCACCACCCGGTTCAGATTCTCCACCCATTCCACCTTGGCATCCAGAGCTTCTGATATGGCGCGCAGGGGCACCAGCGTACGATCCTCCACCAGTTTCGGGGCGGCGTCCAGCTCTACCGGTACATCATTCACCAGCATGATCGGATTGTCCACCTGTACCCCGATCATCGTTTTCTCATTGCTCACCGTTACGCTTGCGTCCCTTTCGTCCCATTCTACCTCTGCACCCAATTCCTCAAACACTGCACGCATCGGCACCAATATCCGATCATTCTCTTCCACCGGCTTCTGGTCAAACTCTACCTGCTCTCCGTTGCAGAATACCACCGGCGCTTCTTCAAGTCTTCCGCCAATAATATACGGATCGTCCTTTCTTCCGCTTCCCGATTTGATCTCCATATTCTCCTCATTTAGGTAGAACATTGGCCGGACTCCTCTGTCTCCGTAGCTTCCCGGCTGAGGCCGATATTTGGTTCCATAAGCAATCCCACCTATGGTGCGATCTCCTCTCAGCCAATAAGAAGAATACCTCGGATCCTTATCCCGTATATCCGTAAATTCAGCTTTTGCAATGGCTTTTTCGGAAGTTTCAACATCTAAGGCGCCATAGCGCTCCCACACCTTATAGATCTGCCGTTCATCCGGCAGGAACATGGTGTCTCCGCATACCCGGTATGCCGCGCCCTCTACATGGGAAAGCTCGGAAACATCGTCATATCCGGCCTCTGCCCAGCCGTCCGTGCGCAGATTTCCTGTCCAGCTATAACCAAAGGGAAAGTTAACACCGTTCTCGCTCTTTTCCAGCTCGTCGCGTCCCAGGTTCTGCCAGTTGGCCACCGTCTTCATCACCGCCTTTTCCTCCGCACTGAAATTGCTCTCGTGCAGAAATCCCTTCTCATCTGCATAGGCATTACACGTCACTTTCGTTCCTGATACCTCCTTATAACTCTCTCTCTTCATCGGCGGATTGGGATGCTTCCATTCCACCTCGCCCGCCGGCTTGTCCGAATTCAGCCAGCTCCGCAGATGGCTGTCCTCCCAGGTCTGTGCTTCATATGTGGGATCAATCCCACTTTTGATTGTATATATCGTATCATACGCCTTATAGCAGAGAATCCGCTCGCTGAACATCAGCTTTCCATTTTCGTCCTCTGCCACACACCGCCACAGAATCGGCTCATCATCATAGCTCCCCAGCTGTACATAGCTGTCCAGCGGAATTGCCGTCCCCTCTGCCGCAACTGGTATGCAGGGCAGGAACAGCGCCAGCGCCATCATCATACACCATACTCTCTTCATCTTTCTTCCTCCTTTTCTATTGAATAGCTTAATAGCTCAAAAATGCGTTCAAAGCGGGCATATTTCCCAAATATACACTGTAGATCAGCATATAGGTAATATCATACAATAGCTTTCCATACGGCTGGTTCACATCATGCAGTCCGGCAAAATCTGCATATGCCCTGTTGTGATTTTCATCATATCCTTCGTTATACCTAAAATCCAGTGTGTTGTGATTTTTGCTGCTGTGGCGGTGACTTAAGTCCAGGGTATCGAAGCCCTGCTCATTGGGGCCGCCCGCATAGATCCCAAAAGAATATCCTCCGCTGATCAAATCCCAGAACTGATGGTAGGTATACAGAAAACGTTCTGCCTTTTGGGAAGGTTCACTCCTATTGTCATCATCCCTTCCTGTAGACCGCCCCGTAATCAGGGAGGCGTCATACTCCATCTCGAAGGTGATCAATGTCCCGGCCGGAATTCGTTCCCCGATGATCTCGCCGTCCACCGTCACCGCCCCGTTGACCGTACTGTCATGAATGTCCTGGATGATCGGCATATAGTCATCTGACGGTGACACCTCGCTGTAAAAATATCCCGGCTGGATAATCACGATGTCACAGAAATTATGTTCTCTTCCTGCCGCATCGGTATATACGGCGCTGTTGGCAATATGTCCGATTCTTCTCAGGTTATTCTTCTTCCCCGCTGTATAGGGCACCCACATCAGCTTCTTTCCCTTCTCGTGAATGAAGCGGGACATGGTTTCCATCGTCTTATACCACAGGCTGGTTACGTCCGGCTCTACAATCCAATCCTCGCCTTGGCCAACACGAATATCAAACATCGGATCCTCCTTCCCGTAATAGATCCCCGCTATATCCTCCGTATTGACCGGTGCGTAATAATTCCCTGATGGGCTTATCACCTGATTCTGCATCGTGATCTTCTGATAGATCTGGGCAAAAGTATCCCGGTACAGCGCCGCAAACTCATCCTGTATTGCTCGTGCCTGCTGATTCTCTCCCTCCATTGCCAGCTGCGCCGCTGTCTCTCCCCATTTGCTTCCATCAAAATGCGGCGTACCTATATACACCTTCGGGAAGATTCTTGGCCGCTCGCTTGCGGGCAGGCTTCTATATGCGCCGTACATATGGTTCAC
Source organism: uncultured Clostridia bacterium (assembly GCA_910580105.1). GTDB lineage: Bacteria > Bacillota > Clostridia > Monoglobales > Monoglobaceae > CAJTWN01. The sequence continues at coordinate 15,535 of CAJTWN010000011.1, forward strand.
AATTTTCAGCACGTACTCTGCCGTCTTATCTACCAATATCTTTCTGCGTTCTCCATTCACCTGTTCGGATGTTAATGCCGTGCTGTCTCCCGTTGCATTCGCCAGGCGGTTGGGTTCTATATCATAGTCCAGCTCACGAATGGACAATGCAAATTCCACCTCAGCATCCTTCAGCATCCTGAAATAATTCACAAAGAAGGCTTCAGAATATTCAAATTTTCCTCCATTGGCATTCAAATACCGATCTACCTTTTCCCCGGTATCCATCACATATTCAGAGTCATACAAAACGATATATACCGGCCGGGAATCCCCTTCGGTCACTGTGCGGATGGTCTTTACCGTCTCGTCCAGGTCGAACAGGCACTTTACGATCACCTTACAGATCTCCGACCGTTTCACACTCGCCGTGGGCTTATACTGCACCGTTCCGTCCGCCTCCAGACTGCCCACCATCACGTTGTTGAAATACAGCTGACGCACCGCTTCTTTATACCCTTGGCTGATACCCCATTGATCCGTAAACGCTGTACCCGAATTCCACTTTGCATTCTGCATACACGCCGTTCCATCCGGAACATCGAACAGACTGGCCGCTGTCCGCAGATCCTCCGTATGATTGAGGAACACCTCGGCAATGACATAGGCAATTTCCTCCCGCGGCATTTCCTGATAGAAGTATGCATTATCTATATTGATTGTCCCATATATCCCAACATTGTTCTTCATGTAGTCAATATATGTCCTCGCCCAGAATTCCGCATCGTTGACAGCACCGCTGCCGCTCAGGTCTACTTTTCCGGCTTCCAGAATCATCTTGAATGCTTCCGCACGGGTCACCGGGTTCCCCGGATTGAAGTTGGCGGCCTCGTCCCCGTTGATGATCCCAAGGTTGGTCGCTGTCTGCAAATAGGGGTAATACCAGCTCCCCTCTGAATTGTTATGCAAATCCTGATAATGCAGTACCCGGAACAGCTTGGACGCATTGTAGATATCCGGCAGTGTTTTGTCCGCCTTCGTTCCATAGCTTACGTTCAATCCGCCCATCAAAATGGTTTTATCCGCCAAAGCACCGGTGTTATACCGGGCATACCGTCCATTGTTCACATAGGTATCCTCAAACGGCAGGGTGCTGACATATCCCCAGGGCGTCCCCTGGTTGTCCACTGCGTATTCTCTCAGCTCTATATTCTTATCATACGGATGCAGAATCTGTATGATTTGATAGGGAATCACATTCTCCGGCGGGTCGCTGGTGATGTTTACGCTGTTGTTATGAATGGCAGTCAGATACCCATACATATCCAATACCCCGGCAATCTCTCCGGCTTCGTTCCCATAGGAATATTTCGTATAGCTTCCGCCTGATTTTCCTGTGATGATGGATATGTTATCGCTGCTGTCCTTCACCAGTACCGGGAAGCGGTATTTGAGATTCTCCTCAATTACCTGTTCCACATCTGCAGTTTCCCACTTGGAGGCAAACAGTCCCTTCATCCCTTCATAAAAGTCAAAGACGCCGTCCATTCCTCCCGTCACTCCGCCGGCACGTCCCCGCATAAGCTGATACAGCTCCGCCGGGGCAACGCTGTCCAAAAGGTTATAGCTGTCGGTCATGACCGGCAGACAGCCATAGATGTTCAGCAGTGACGACAGCGATTTACCAAAAGCATTCCCGCCTCCGCCTGTCTGGAAGTTATGCCACCCCGTCTTAAAATCGGTGGTCTGTCCCGCCGTCTGGGCACGGGTCTCGGCCAGCATGGGCTGTGCCTGTCCGATGGTATACAATGCGCCGTACAGCTCGCTCATGGCAAGGCGGAGCGCCAAAACACTGTCACAGCTGTGCACATTCGGATGACCACCGCTGCAGCTTCCGCCCAGCACCATGATATATACGGCAATTCCTTCCTGCGCCAGTGCATGGATTTTTTCTTCCACTGCCGTCGAATCCTCTATCTCTTGGACGAATAATACCAATAGTTGGTTCCCTTCTCCATTCGGGGACAGGGTTTCACTGGTGCGTTCCAAAAGCTCCAGTGCGGTACAATTTCCCTGATAGGGCTGGGTCTTCAGCTGTTCCAGCGCCGTCAACCCGGCAGTCTTATCCAACGCGAGGCTCTGCGTTCCATCCGCCGCTGTGAGATGAACGACGCTGTCCTCCGGCAGATCCTCCAGAAGACCCTCCGCACTGCTCATCCAGCCCTTTGTGTCACCGGAATCAAACTGCAGCATGGATTGTGATATATCGATTCCAACCGCAGCCTCCAGGCTTGCCGATATCGGTGTATCGTTCAGCGTCTGCTCCATGGCCTGAGAGATCAGGTTGGGTGCGGCCTGGTAGGTCTGCACCGTGCCGGTGCGCCGAATCTGGAAAGAGGCCTTATCAATATAGCCAAGGCCGTCTCCCATGCCGACCACTATCTTCGCAGAACGATCCAGCTTATCCTCATCCACTGTAAAGCGGACTCTGCGGTAAGTTTCGTCACCTTCCACCGGTAGGAACACGCCGTCTCTGGACGACCAGAAGAAGAATGGCTCTGCGCCCTCCTCATGGGTGATCTGGCTGTCCTGGAAGTACAATTCATAGATTCCCTGTTCCTTATTGATATTCTTAATGGTGATCCCGGAAATTTCAGGGCTGGTAATCCCCAATGGAACATCCTCTGTCTGATCATATTCAAATCCCAAACTTCTCACCGGCAGCGCCTTGGACGGCTGGATGGTTGTATCCTGGGCAACTGTTGAAGAAAATGTCTCTTCATACGAAAGCGCATCCCGGCTGATTTCTGCTGTCAGCGTAACTTTTGTATCTTTGCCATAGCAATCCGGGTGGTTCACCTGACCATTGGTCTGAATATAATGGGAATTGCTGCTCCACCGAATTTTGCTCCCATTCGGCGCCTCTGCGGGCAGGGTGATTTTATCTGTCCATGTACCGATATATCCGTAATTGTGCATATATTCTCTCAGCCAGAGAACGTCTTTAACAATTTCCGAGTCAAAGGCCTCCACCGGATAGACCGTCTGCTCTCCTGTCCGGCCATTGCCGAACTGTCCATACTGGTTATACCCGGATGCCAGGATACTCCCATCTGCGCCGCGGCTCATCAGCATATAGTTCCGCCCGCAGGAAATGGCGGTCACCCCGTACAGGCGTCCAACTTTACCATCTTCATAGACAGGATCGGCATAATAGCTGTCCTCCGTATCTCCATGTCCCAGCTGACCATAATCATTCCGCCCCCAGGTCCATACAGCGCCCTGTTCATCCACCGCAGCACAGAAGTAATAGCCCACCGATATGGATTCAATGTGGTCAAGCACACTTCCGTCCGCCTTCAGCACCTTGGACGGGTAATAACGATTGTTGGTGGTTCCGTCACCCAAACGTCCGTTCTGGTTATCTCCCCAGCTCCACACCGTGCCATCCGTGCTCAACGCCAGGCTGCATCCTTCTGCTGTCGCAATCTGCTTGATATTGCCAATATACCCCTGACCATTCTCGCCCTTCACCTGCACTGGTGTTTTCCGGTTGGTTTTGGTTCCGTCTCCCAACTGTCCCTTGTCGTTGTTGCCCCACATATATACGGTACCGTCGCTCTTGAGCGCCATACTGGTACTCGCGTTGGCATAGGCCGAGACCACATTCTTCATCCAGTCCTCGCCGTTTGCCCCTTTAACGCGCACCGGCACATTGGTAGAAACTTTGGAATCATCTCCCAGCTGTCCCACGCTGTTATGTCCCCATGCCCAGAGAGAGCCGTCTTTCTTTACCGCAATGCCGTGTTTGTATCCGGCGCTGATGTCCACGAAATCCCGCAGGAAGCCGTTGCCGTTCTTTCCGCGCACCGGATATACCTTATTGGTATGCTCCGTCTCGCCAATCCCCAGCTTTCCGTTGTCAGCACATCCCACTGACCAGACGCGGCCATCCTCGGTGAGGATCAGATTAAAGCCATAGCCGCTGGAAACTTTTTTCACATCGTCCATTTGGTAATCCTGATAATCTACCACGAATTCGGGGAAGCTGGACGCCGTGTTGGTGCCGTCCCCCAGCTGTCCCCAGTTGTTGTCCCCCGCTGACATCAGAAAGCCATTTACAACCGCCAGGGACTGACTGTTGTTAAAGGCGCTTGCTGCTATTGTCAATGCCGGCGTCTTCGGAATCTCTATTGTTCCGCTGAGGCCTTCCGTCCGTGTCCAGTCGCTGTCATGGATATATACATACATGAAATACATTCCAGGGGGATAATATTCCGGGTCTTCTTCTTGTAATGTATAGGTATATGTACCCTTCTGCCATACGGAACCGTCTGTACCCAATGCCAGTCCCAAATGACTGTACCGGGCAATCTCCTTTATGCCCACCGGCGGAAAGGTTTCTGCAATTTCTTCTTCCGCCAGCGGTTGGGCCATCCACAGATGCTTGGGATAAGCGATGCCTTCAATATCATCACTCTTTCCAAATGTCCAGCGGACACCCGCTTCATCTTCCAGCAGGTTATAGCCTTCCGCCGCCGTTACCTTGGCAATCTTTTCCGCCCCGGTATAATTTCGGATCGGCGCCGCATAGTCCCGGCTCTCCCGGGTGCCGTCCCCCAGCTGACCATAGAAGTTATCACCCCAGGCATAGACTGTTCCGTCTCCGGCCAGCGCCAGGCTGTGCTCCTCTCCGCTGGAAATTTCGATGATACCGGAAAGAGGCATACCACTTGCATCCTGCACTGGTTCGGGGGTATCCAGTTCCCCGTTCTCCGTATTCCTTGCGGCATACCAAACTGTTCCGTCCTTTTTTAGTGCGGTGAGTCCGCCTGCACCTCCGGCAATAGACGCCACATCCGTCAGACCATCCACACGCACCGCCGACGGCATTTCGTTATGCTCCTCAATCGTCAGCCGTCCCGTCCATCTCCACACTTCCCCATTACTTGTCAGCGCAAATCCCCATTCTCTATCGGCCGCAACGGAAACGACTGAAGATAAGTTGGCTACCTGGGTGGGTGTCGTGTATTCCGGTACATCATAGGGGGTGATGTTATAGCTGGTATCATTATACAACCCCCAGGTTACCACCGTCCCATCATCTTTCAGGAATATGTAAAAAGCATCGCCGCAGGCAACCCGGGACAGCATACTGTTCGTATTTGAAGTCGTTTCGTTGGCGGCTGTGGCTGCTTCTTCGCTGAATGCTGCAGCAGCCTCCGGCATTGCGGGTATTTCTGAAAGCTGATATGCTTCTTCGTAAGCTGCACGCTTTGCATCACGTTTTTCTGTCAGCAAAATTTTCTGTGCTTCCCGAAGGCTGATTCCATCATGCTCGGCACGCTGCTGCAGAACAGTGAGCGTTTCTGATTTTTCGGCAGCTATCTGCTCCGTTTCCGGTGCGTTTGAGAGTTCTGCCTCTGTATGTGTGTCGGCAGTATCTTCTGCGAAAGATTCTTCGGATTCCGGCAGGAGCAGCCGCTCTCCCGATTCTGCCGTTTGTTCGGGTTCAGCCGACGGCAAGATAATTTTGGTTTCTTCGGCCGCTGAAGGCGGCATAGCATACGCACTGCTGCACAGCAGTAATATGCCGAGTACCAGTGCCAGCACTCTTTGTACGTTTTTCATCTGTACTCCATCCCTTTCATTTTTTTCTTTTGTATGTTTTGTTTGGTTTATTTTGTCTCTAATTAGTATAATTCAGTGATTTTTCTTTTTCAAGTATTTCCAACAAAAAATGAGGTTTTATTGAAGACAGAATTGTTGTATTTTCGACATTTTTGATATTACCGATAATGAGATATTGAAGTATAAAAATTCTTCAGATTGGATAAAAGAAATAAAATATCTCCAAATATTGATAGCATATAAAGAAAAGAGTATGATGAAAAAATGGAATAAAAACTGATATTAAGCAGTAAAAGGGAGAAAAACATTGCATAGACAGATAAAGAGCAGGCATTCCTAGAGATTTCGTAACAAAAGCAATGTGGAAATCTGTGTTATGTAAAGATGTGCCGGAAATAATGAAACATCAAAAGCGGCCGTATTTACACGTGTGTGTACAGATATAAATTATGTGATATAGAAAAAAATGTTCTGATGTTTTATCATTTGATCCACCGCATGCAGATAAAAAAGACTGTTGGTTATCAAAAATAAAAATATTCATATCTGGTTTTTGCGATATATCAAGTTTACTACAATATTCTATATTCTTTTCTACTATAAAATTAAAATCTTCTTCAACTCCATCCTTGACTCCATTATAATTTACATTGATATTATCTTTTTTGAAATGATGTTTCATACCATATTCATTCGGATAACAGCCTACCATCACAAAAATCAGCGAAACAGTTAAAATCATCATAAAGCTTTTTTTGATCATCTATTTTACCCCTCCTCACTGTCTCGCTGTCACACAGCCCGTTACCGCAGTATATGTATGTATTTACTGTACCATTGTCAACTTTGTCAACTGACGCCCATAGAGTAAAATATTGCAGGTTAAAACGCGATGAAGCATGGTCAGGAATTCAAGCTTTCCTGATAGATACTTTGAACATAATGTTAATAATCAACGTCTTCGACCTGCTTAATAAATCATCCCTGTTCTGCTTTTATTCTATCCTCATGATTCCGTTTTGTCCGGCATGGTTTTATCATCCGCCAAGACGCCCTCTTCATACATACACTGCACCAAGGGAATGATTTCATCCATTATCCGCTCCACAAATTTCATCTGCATAGGATGTAGTCTCTTCAGCTTCTTCTGTATCACATAATTTATATCTGTATCATACCCAAATAATATATAATCTGTGCTCACCTCCAAATATTTACACAAATCTATCAATGTCGCAACCGATATACCATTCTTCCCCCTTTCAATCGCGCTGATCGTTTTGCTGCTCACATTCAGCATTTCCGCCAACTCTTTTTGCGTATATTTCATCTCTTTTCTCGCTTTTGCAATTCGTTCTCCTGAATGTATATAATTATACCGGAAGTCTTTCATCATTCTGCATCTCCTTTGTTGTTTTTTTCTCAGTCTAATCTATTTATCCTAAGATAAAAACAACATTTCACATGGATAATGCAAAACAAATGTATAATATATTGACTCCCACTGGTAAATCTTTCAAGCCCTTGCTCGATAGAAGGTAAAAATCAAATCATTAGAGATGAAAATGAACGCTTGCGGGATTTTCTTCTCGCTCACAGAAAGGATGTGAAAACAAGCATAAAATATATGATTATCTATCGTAATAAAGACCAGCATCCAATTAGCGAAATGTGTAGATTTTTTGAAGGATCAAGAAGTGGATATTATAATTATGTATCCCGTATGGATATACCTGCAAAAGATTTGTCATTGGCAGAAAAGATACAAGAATGGCAAGACAAGTGCGGAAAAACTTACGGCTATTGCAGGATGCATATATGGCTTGAAAGACATAGAATACATCATAACCCCAAAACCATTCTTCGTGTAATGCAAAAATACAATTTGTTATCCGTTGTAAGAAGAAAGAAGTATCGTAATTACGGAGAATACTTGCACCGTTATCCTAATTTGCTAAACAGAGATTTTCACGCAGAAAAACCAAATCAAAAATGGGGTACAGATATTTCATATATCAAAACTAATCAAGGGACTTTGTACTTATCAATTATCAGAGATTTATTTGACAACAGTATTGTGTCTTACAAAACCGGAACAGAGCAAAATATTAATCTTGTACTTTCAACCATTAGAAAAGCAAAAAAAGGAAAAAGTCACTGCAGAGCTGCAACTCCACAGTGACCAAGGCTTTCAGTATACTTCACACGCGTACTTTAAGCTGATTAAATCATACAACATTACACCATCAATATCAAGGAAAAGCATCCTTCAACACGATCAGCGATAGGATTTCCGAAGAATCTCTACACAATCTTCATCTGTTAGAACAGAAGGATTTGCCGCATACAAGCCGCCCATGGTTTCACGAGCGCTCTTTGCAATCTTTTCAAAATCATCCGGCACAATCCCATAATCGGACATTTTTAAATCTGCCACACCACAGGCTTCCTGCAAGTCTGCAAGGGCTGTAATAAAGTCTTGCGGCTCCTGCGCTTCCTTCATCCCAAGCGCCTGTGCCATTTTGATAAATCGCTCATCACAGGCATGTTTTTCAACGAAAAAGCCGAAAAACGCTTTGGAAATCATAATCAAACCTGCTCCATGGGGCAGGTCCGGATAAAAACCGGACATGGCCTGTTCAATAGAATGCTGTGCCGTTGTTACGCTTATAGTCATAACAATTCCTGCAATGGTATTTGCAAAGGCCATATTTTCCCGTGCTTCCATATCGCCGCCGTCTTTCACCGCCCGGGCAAGATATTCCCCCACCTTTTCAATTGCAGTGACGGCATACATATCACTCATCACGCTCGCAAAGGTGGAAATATAACTTTCAACTGCATGAAAAAGGGTGTCAAACCCCTGATATGCAGTAAATTCAGGCGGAACCGACTTCATCAGTTCCGGATCAATAACCGACAGAACCGGAAAAAGACAGTCATAGCCGCCTACGCCAATTTTTTCGTGTGTATCTTCATTGGTCACCACGCCCCACTGGTCAGCTTCGCTCCCTGTCCCGGCCGTTGTTGTAATACAAACAACCGGCAACGCCTGATTTTCCAGCGGCTTTCCTTTTCCCGTACCGCCATTGACATAATCCCACAAATCTCCGTCGTTCACCGCCATCATTGCCATTGCTTTACTTGCATCCATCACACTCCCGCCGCCAAGGGCAACAATAAAATCACATCCATTTTCCCGTGCGGCAGCAGCACCCGCCATAACAGAAGTTTTGGTTGGATTTGCACCAATTCCATCAAAAATCACCGTTTCCACACCAGCCATTTTCAGCTGCTCCTCTGTCCGGGAAAGCGCACCGCTGTTTCTTGCAGATTTCCCATTGGAAATAACAAGCAGCGCTTTTTTTCCAGGCATTGACTGTTCATGCAATTCATCCAGGCGGCCATTTCCAAAAATAAATCTGGTTGGTACATACATTTGAAAACTCATCATTCTACATCCTTTCTATCTTTAATTATTCCTACCTATATGTTTAATCACGCTTGCCGGAACCCCGGCTACAATTACATCATCCGGCACATCTTCTGTGACGACTGCCCCTGCGGCAACAACCGCATTTTTACCAACTGTTACCCCGGGCAGTATAGACGCTCCTGCGCCAATCCACGCATTTTTACAGATACGGATAGGCCTTGATTCCACAGACCGGCGTTCTTCAGCCCGCAGCACATGGTTTGTCGTAATCAGATTAACCCGCGGTGCAATCAGCACCTTATCCTCTAGGGTTATCCCTCCACGATCCATAAACGTACAATTCTGATTGATAAAAACATCTTTTCCAACTTTGATATTCCGTCCAAAATCGGTATAAAACGGAGGCAGTAATTCAAAGGATCCGTCTATATCCTGTCCGGTCAGATCTGAAAAGATTTCCCGGACCTCCTCTCTGGAATGATAGGACAAATTTAATTCCGCCAGCTTTTTTTGTGTTTCTGTAATCACTTCTTTTATTTTGTTATATTCCGGGTCCTGAACGGAAATCTTTTCCCCTGCCAAATCCCGTGCAAAAATATCCATATTTTCTCACCTTTCCACTCTCTTCTTTTTCATTATAACCAACATTTACTCAAATGTCCAATGCTTATATTCAATAGCCATCTATTCATTTTAACTATAGACGTCATCGCTGCATATAAAACCATTTATCCTCAAATTACAGTGCCTTCGTCTTCTTCGGCAATCAATAAACAACACCACACTTCTTCCCTTTATACAATACGATTTTACTACTGTAAACACAAAAAGGCCATTTCCGAATCTGGAAATGACCTTTTATTCTTTTTCTTTTCAGACATCGTTTTATACTTTCCTTTGTCCAACCGGCTCTTCACCGGTTGTCTTCGCCTTATACGCCGTCAGAACAAACTGCCCTTTGCCGCAGCGTTTGGCATCATACAGTGCACGATCTGCCAACCCGAACAAGCTGTCAAAAGAAGGTTTTTCTTTAAATACTACCGCCCCCATACTCACAGTTATATTCATCGAAAGCCGTTCCAAAACACCCTCGCGGATATTTTCAAGAAGCTGGCCGCACTTATCTTTTACATCTTCCTGCCCCTCAATATCGTATATGAAAATCATAAACTCATCACCGCCAATCCGGCCGACAATATCCCTATCCAAAAAAAGATTACGCAAGACAATCCCTGTCTGGATCAAAACCGCATCGCCGGCCTGATGCCCCAGGGTATCATTCACCCCTTTAAAATTATCAATATCAAGGACAATCAGGCAGGAATGTCCGTGATATTTCTTTTTTCTAATCGCCTCTGCAATCCGCCGTTCACAGGCCGCTTTATTCGCAATCCCGGTCAACTCATCCATCGCACTCAGCTTCTGATAATTCAATTTTGCAGTATTATCCCGTATTCGCAGATTGGTAACAATCGTTGAAACAACAAAAGAAAAAAGCAGCGCCACCAGGGAATTAAAAATATCATTCTCGGCTATCAGCCCCGTCTTCACCCGGCTGATCAATAAAATATAAACAATTTCTGCCAATACAGTAATCGAAAAAATATTTCTCGACTTAAAGATAAATATCACCGGCAGTACCAAAAGAAGAAGGGGAAAAAACGAACTTGGCGATTCCGGATACGGATATATATCTATAACCATAATATAAGCAATCAGCGCCAAACAATAAAGATTGCAGGCGTAGTAAACAACGAAATGACTCTTTCTTTCCCGCCTCTGATAAAAAAGCGTAAACAAATAAAATCCCATCGCCGCAGGTATAAAAAAATAATATACTTCCGTAACCGACCAGGACGATATGATAAACGGCGTGACCAACAAAAGTATCACCAGCATAATCAGGGAACTGAAGCTGGCGGTTTGCAGTACATGCAGGTTTTTCAACATATTTTCCGTCTCAAAATCAATATAATACTGCTTTCGAAGCCGATTTTGTTCTTTTATCATCTGCACTGTGCGCACCCTTCTGCCCCCTTTCCTGAACCATATAGTTCAGTATATCACAACGCCGCCCCACCGTCCAACCACAAAAAAGTAAAAAAGTTCTGTTTTTTGTATACAAATTCTTCTCATCCAATACTTTTTCTCTGGAATGTTGTTTTTTCCTCTGTATCGCTTATCACTCTAATTTTATACCAAACAAATTCTATTTCTTTAAGCTGGATTTATGTTTAAAAAACAACCTCTATGTAAATGATTTTATTATTTATATAGTAATAATTATACTAATAATATCAAATTTATATTCTGCTGTCAATAGCATAAAATATATTGGGTGATAAAATTGAACAAAAATTTCAAAGACGATTATATCAAAATAGGATTAAAAATAGCATATTACAGAAAATTAAAATCCTTAACGCAAGCGCAACTCGCAGAAAAATTGAATTGCGGCGTTTCGTTTATCGGGCAAATAGAAGCACCTAATATTTATAAAGCAATCTCCCTTGATACTTTATTTAAAATCGCACAAGCGCTCGATGTGCCTGCATACAAACTTTTATATTTTGAAAATTAAAAAAATATGGCATTTCTTTTAGCAAGCATAACACATCGGTACGCACAGTGCCGAATGTGGCAAAAAATTCTTTGCAAGATTTTTTATCTTTAGAAAAAGCTATCCGCATAACGGAACAAGAATCGTCAAAAAAGCGGTATGGAGCGGCTTCATGCCGCTCCATACCCCAAAAACATATTATACGGTTTTATCTCACGCCCCACGCAAGAAAGTTCTTTTATTTTTCTCAAAAAATCCGATGCTATAAACACTTTATTGAAAAAAACATTCCAAAAGAACCGTTTCAGCGAAACAGGTTTTTATTTCTTGCCTTTGGTGACGGGAAGCCAAACTTCAAAGGCGGCATCCGTTGGATTGGCATCCAAATAAAGTTCAATATCCGGCGCATCCGCATATTCATAGCCGGATGCGGGCAGCCATTCGGTAACTGCCCGTTTTTCCAGTTCCTGAATTGCTCCGGGCATATCGCCGCGGCCCGGAAATACTGCCCAGGTGTTGGCCGGCACAATGTATTCTTCCATTCCCGGCAAAACTTCACCATCGGTAGCAACAGCGATATAATACCGCCATGACTCTCCAAAACACGCCGAAACTCCCAGGATTCCCATTGGCTCCTTGCCCATCAGCGACTGCAGCTTTTCCAGCGTCCCGTCCATTGCTGCCTTGTTCCAAAGGCCCGGCACCGTTTCAAAATTCTTTTCAATTTCCTTTTCCAAGGGCGCACTCACGCCCACCAACCGCATTTCCTCTTTTTTTACAATTTGATATTCCATTGCAGTGACCCCTTTCACGGTAATTTTGAAGGAGACCGGCGGATAAGACTGCAGAGAAACACCCGGTTTTCTTGCGCCGGAAGGCGCAATGCCATGCACCGACTGAAACGCCCGGTTGAATGCCGTCGGCGACTGATACCCATATTTTAAAGCAAGGTCAATCACCTTTTCTTTTCCGTCCTGCAGTTCCAAAGCCGCTTTGGTCATCCGGCGGCGGCGAATATACTCGGAAAGCGGAATACCAGCAATATAATTGAACATCCGCTGAAAATGGAAAACTGAACAGCAGGCAATCTGTGCCGCCCGTTCATAAGAAACAGAGCCCTCCAAATTTTCTTCAATATACACAACCGCTTGATTCAATTTCTCTATCCAATCCATCTTTCTGTCTCCTTTCTCTCTTATCATAAAGGGTTTCTTCATTTTATTCCTCTCTTTTTCTGCCAGATTCTGCGCGTTTTACTGCGGCGAAATTGGCTCCTTCTTTTCAGTATACGCCATATCCGCCTAATCCGCAATGCTTTATTGCAAATCCCGGCATACTATAGTATAATAAACAATAATCAGTCACTCGGATGTGTGCAACGAGGAGGCGCAGAACTTGTCCCTGTCATCTCTAATGGCATTCAATAAGGGACTTTGCCCCGTCATTCAACGTTTTCAGTGGGAGATTGTACTCCCACTGAAAAAATCAAGTGGCGCCCGCCGCCTTAGAGGCGGGGGACATCTTAATTTAGTTATATCACGGTTATGTGAACACCTGCCGAACACATGGCTTCGTAAATGCCTTGTTTCGATTATTTCTAACGCACTTTTACTATTATACGAGGAGGCGGTTGAATGAATACATCCAGATGCGGCATTTTATGCGAGGCGTGTCCGCGGCGCAAACAGACCGGCTGTCACGGCTGCACCAATATGGCACAACCCTTCTGGGGAGGCAGCTGCGGTGTGAAGTCCTGCTGTGAAGCAAAGGGACTTGCCCACTGTGGCCTCTGTCCCGGCTTCCCTTGCAAAATGCTTGCCGAAATGGGCGTTGAACAGGGCTTTGACCCCGCGCCACGACTTCGGCAGTGCATACAATGGCAGAAAGATGTCACAAAACAAAAGGAGCCTTCTGTATGAATGTTCTCCTCCTGCACGCCGGACGAAAGGCAGGCAATACATACCAGCTGGCCCGGCAGTTGATTGCCGCTTTTGATCTCCCTGAAAAATCTATCCGGACATTACACTTTCCGGATGCCTTTTCTGATATTTGCACCGGTTGCTGTTCCTGCATCATAAAGGATGAAAAGCTCTGCCCGCATGCAAAAAATCTGAACCCTGTCACCACCGCCATCCATTGGGCGGACGTGCTCGTTTTTGCTGCTCCGGTCTATGTCTATCACACGCCGGGCGCCATCAAAAACCTGCTGGACCATTACGGATGGCAATGGATGGTTCACCGGCCTTCTCCGGATATGTTCAAAAAACAGGCCGTCTGTCTGACCACTGCCGCCGGCGCCGGAATGAAAAGCGCCAATCGTGACATCGCGGACAGTCTGCGCTATTGGGGCATCGGCCGGATTTATACCTATGGCCAAGCCCTTTATTCCCTTGATTGGGAACGTGTTGCCCATGAAAAAAAGAATAAAATTGAAAAGGATTTACGTGCGCTATCCAAAAAAATCAAAAGACATCAGAATCGACCAATCCCGTCTTTGCGGACAAAATATAAATTTTATACCATGCGCATTTATCACAGACGGTTCAGCATCCCGCTCGACCGGGCCTATTGGACCGCACACGGATGGCTGTCCGGAGAAAAACCATGGCGGCAGTATGGTGAAAAATAGAACTAATTTTTTCTGTTTCCTACGCCGTTTTTTCCATGCAAATCTTTAATCGCTCTGCCTCTTTGCAGGGCGTCCGGATAAGAGGAAAGGAGTCTTGCTATGAAACATTTAATACTGCTTAACGGAACCATGGGTGTTGGGAAAACTTCCGTCTGCCAATGTCTGAAACAAAAACTTTCCCACTGTGTCTTTTTGGACGGCGATTGGTGCTGGGACATGCACCCGTTCACTGTTGACAAAGAAACCAAAGCGCTGGTTCTGGACAATATCACGTCTGTATTAAACCGTGATTTGGCCTGCAAAACATTTGACTATATCCTCTTTTGCTGGGTTATCCATGAGGAATCTATTTTACAAGAACTTCTGCGCCGGCTGCATACCCAGGCCTGCCGCGTCCGCACCTATTCCCTGCTGGCAGATGCAGACAGCATCCAAAAACGGATACAAAAGGATATAGATGCAGGGCTCCGGACCCCGGATGTTATCGGGCGCAGTCTATCAAGACTTACCAACTATAACAAGATGGACACCATCAAAGTGGATACTTCCAACCGAACCATCGAAGAAACTGCACAATGGCTCTATGAAGACATCCTATATAATTAATTTTTTCACAAAAAAATATCACAAATCCAATAAAACAAATGAAAGGATGAACATACCAATGAAATCGCCGATAAAACTGATGCTTGCCGGCCTTCTTACCATCAGCCTGCTGCTCACAGGCTGTTCTGCCGGCGGGGGCGAATCCGCCGAACAGGACAGAAAAAGCCTGGATGCAATACCCTATACACTGTATGGTGAAAATGAATACTGGACCGCGGCCTATACAATTACAGCCATCAGTGAAGATGAAAAGCAGTCACAACAACAAACACTGAACACCATCAAAGACCGCTTCGGCGGAGACAGTGATGCCTATCGCCAACAGCAGCAATACAGTCCCGTCTATACAGGGGTCTTTTCTCTTACCTTTAAAGGGGACGAGGCAGAGCTTGCTTCGATAAAAAAATATACTGTCACCTTTGCGCCGGGGACCGATTATCAAAAGATTTCTGCTATGCAGAGAAACAGCGGACAGGCCGGTTTTGATGAAAGCCTGACGGGACAAAGCTCCCTTTTTACCGCCAGCTTTGCAGAAGATGCCTCCATTTTGGAAAAAATTCCGCCGGTTGATGGTGCCTATAAACTCACCATTAAAACCGATGGATACAAAGACGCAGCGGGAACTCTGACCATGCAGTTTAAACAATAACCCCTTGCCGTATTCCAGCGCAAGCGCCATCGGTATCCCTCTATACATTCCGGCTGCCGCATGACAATGTTGTAGATCACCATGAAAACACCACATAGGTTTTATGTGGTGTTTTCTTTTGCACAGAGATAAAGTTCTGTAATTTTTACCGCTCTACCATCCGTAGGTTGTCATTTTGTTCAGTTGGGATTATACTATACCCATACACACACAGAAAGGCGGATAATAATGCAATACGTTACAGGAAATACAATAAAAGAACTGCGGGAAAGAAAAAGAATGACCCAGAAAGAACTGGCCGAAAAACTCTGCGTAAGCGACAAAACAGTCTCGAAATGGGAAACAGGCCGTGGTCTGCCCGACATCAGCCTTTTGATGGATTTGGCAGGCGCACTTGGCATATCGGTTCCGGAACTGCTGACCGGCGACTGCATCACCAACCAAAACCGCGCCTCCAACATGAAAAAGACCGCTTTTTATGTCTGTCCCGTCTGCGGCAATATCATTCATTCGATGGGCGAAGGCGCTTTCAGCTGCTGCGGCATTTCCCTTCCCGTTTTAGAGGCAGAATCCCCGGACGAAAAACATAACATAAGCATTGAAAATATTGATGGGATGTATTCTGTTTCGGTCAAACACGAAATGACCAAAAACCACTATATTTCATTTTTGGCCTTGGTATCCTTCGACCGGATAGAAATGGTCAAATTATACCCTGAACAGAATGCAGAATGCCGGTTTTCCAAAACCCGTCATGGTACCCTTTATGCCTGCTGCAATCAGCATGGTTTGTTTAAAATTAATATATAGCTTTTATTTCTTCTCGAAAAACATATAAAAAAAGGCATACCGGATGGTATGTCTTTTTATTGCGTGCCGCAAAATTCAAATTACATGCTGTTCCCATTTCTTTCCGCGGTATCGGACAACAAACAAAACTGCCCGGGCCAGCCAATCGATGGTCATGGCAATCCATACCCCAAAAACGCCCATCTGCATATACTTTGCCAAAACATAGCTGAATCCGATTCTGAATATCCACATGGATAAGATTGAAGCAACCATACTATATCTGACATCATTGGCTGCACGCAGGGTATTGGGAAACGTAAAGGACAGCGGCCATATTAAAATACTGCACGTCCCATGGTATATCATAATTTTTTCTGCAATCTGTGCAGTCTCAGCGGACAAATTATACATGTGCAGAATGAGCGGCAATGCCGCAAATACAAGAATATTGGTCACCAGCATTGCCCCATAAGTAATGCCCATCAGCTTTCTTGTATAATACCTCGCCTGCTGATAGTCACCGGCGCCCACACAGCGGGAAACTACAGTAAGAACTGCCAATCCGATGGCAATCCCCGGCAAACACTGGAAGGTTGCTACCGTACCCGAAACCGCATTGGCGGCAATCGACGCCGTCCCAAAGGCAGAGACCAAACTGAGCACCAGGATTTTACCCAGCTGAAACATACTGTTTTCTATTCCGTTTGGCACGCCTATGTATAGAATCTTTTTAATAAGTTTAAATTCCGGTTTGAGATTCACCGGCTTTGATACATGCAGAATCAAATCCTGATTCCGGATCAGCAGATAGATGACCGCCGCGGCAATGATACGGGATACCAGCGTCGGAATAGCGGCACCTTCAACCTCCATATGCAGGCCATAAATCAAGACTGCATTGCCGATTACATTAATTCCATTCATCACAAGGGAGGTCAGCATGGAAATCTTTGAATTCCCCATTGCACGAAACAATGCCGCACCGCTGTTATATATTGCAATGAACGGAATGGATGCATTGACTATCATCAAATACCGCTCGCAGTACTGCATAACATACGGGTCAATATCTCCAAAAATCCCCCGCAGCAGCAGATGCCGGAAACAATAAACAAAGACCATAATTAAGACAGCAAAGGCGGTCGTAAACAAGAACAGGTTATCCGCAGTTATACATGCACGTTTCTGCTGACGTTTGCCCAAAAACTGGCCGCAGACCACAGCTCCGCCCGTTGCCACTGCGGCAAATACATTGATGAGCAAAATGTTAATGCTGTCCACCAGAGAAATCGCTGAAACTGCAGATTCCCCAACCTGTGCCACCATGATCATATCCGCCATTCCAACCATGACGGCAAGAATCTGTTCACCAATCAGCGGCAGAATCAAATAAAGTAAATCTTTGTTGCTGAACAGATAACCTCTTCGGTCCAAATCCTGCATCATTACCTCTCCCTTTCAATTGTTAGAAAATTATTATACACCCATCTCCCCATGAGTGCAATGCCTTTTTTCTCATAATTTCTCAAATTATGGGGGATTTTATTTGACAATTTATCCAAAAGGCGTTATAATGTTCAATAAGGGGCTTTGCCCCGTCATTCAACGTTTTCAGTGGGAGATTGTACTCCCACTGAAAAAATTAAGTGGCGCCCGCCGCCTTAGAGGTGGGGGACTTCTTAATTTAGTTATAATCTTTACATCGGGGGACAGGATTGTCCTCCGGTTTTTTCATTCAAATATACATAAAAGGAGGACATGTTTTGCAAAACGAAACAACATTAAAAGAAAACAAGATGGGCGTAATGCCTGTGGGCAGACTGCTGCTTACCATGTCACTGCCTATGGTTATTTCCATGCTGGTGCAGGCGCTTTATAATATTGTGGACAGCATGTTTGTTGCCCAAATCAGTGAAAACGCACTTACCGCGGTCTCTCTGGCCTTTCCAATACAAAATCTGATGATCTCTGTCGGAACCGGAACCGGTGTGGGCGTAAATGCCCTGCTCTCCAGAAGCCTCGGCGAGAAAAACCAAAAGGTTTCAAACCAGACGGCAAACATCAGCATTTTGCTGTCCGTTTTTAACTTTATCATTTTTGCAATATTTGGCTTATTCTTTACGCGCCACTTCTTTTTGGCGCAGACAAATATAGCTGATATTGTTGACCATGGCACCGCATACCTGTTTATATGCAGTGTTTGTTCCTTTGGTCTTTTTGGACAGGTTATCTTCGAGCGGCTTCTGCAATCTACGGGGAAAACCATGTACAGCATGATTTCCCAAATGACCGGAGCCATTATCAACATCATTCTGGACCCGATTATGATTTTCGGCTGGTTCGGTTTACCGGCAATGGGTGTTGCCGGCGCCGCGGCAGCAACAGTTATCGGTCAGATTGCCGCCATGCTGATCGGCCTAATCCTGAACCTGAAGTTCAATAAAGAAATTCAATTCCGCCTTCGGTATATGCGGCCGCGGTGGAACATTATCAAGCGCATCTATGCCGTCGGTATCCCATCCATCCTGATGGTCTCTATCTCTTCGATTATGACCTTTGCATTTAACAAAATCTTATTGGTATTCACCTCTACCGCTGCCGCAGTTTTTGGCGTATATTTCAAACTGCAGAGCTTTGTTTTCATGCCGGTCTTTGGTCTGAATAACGGTATGGTTCCTATCATTGCCTATAACTATGGTGCACGGAAAATTAAACGTATCAAAAAAACTTTGACACTCAGCGTCATTTCTGCCTGTGTCCTGATGCTCATCGGCCTTGCTGTGATGCAAATTATACCGGACAAGCTTCTTTTGATGTTCAACGCTTCACCAGCCATGCTTTCCATCGGGGTTCCTGCCCTGCGCATCATCAGTCTCAGTTTTGTATTTGCCGGCTTTGGCATTGTAGCAAGTTCCGTCTTCCAGGCCCTCGGAAACAGTATGTACAGTCTCATTGTCTCCATTGCCCGGCAGCTGGTCGTCCTGCTTCCGGTGGCCTATATTCTTTCAAAATTCCAACAGCTTGATTTGGTTTGGCTGTCTTTCCCGATTGCCGAAATCGCATCTGTGGTGCTTTCTGTCCTGTTTCTGCGCATCGTGCTTAAAAAACTGCACAGGGAAATCGCATGAACTATCCAAACATCCATCATGGAATCTTTATCAAACGTCTGAACCGCTTTGTTGCTGAAATCAGAGTCAACGGGCTAACTGAACGCTGTCACGTGAAAAATACCGGACGGCTGGGTGAACTGCTTCTTCCCGGCGCGGAGGTCCTGCTTACCAAAACAGACAACCCAAATCGTACAACGCAGTTCGACCTGGTCAGTGTATACAAAGGGAATCAGCTGTTTAACATTGACAGCCAGATGCCCAACAAGCTCTACTCCGAATGGCTGAAAGGGAATTGCTCTTTATACTCAAATCTCTCCCTTCTTCGCCCGGAAACCCGCTATAAAAATTCCCGGTTTGATTTTTATCTGGATGCTGATGGAAAAAAAATATTTACAGAGGTCAAAGGCGTAACCCTTCTGAAAGACGGCACAGCCTATTTCCCCGATGCGCCAACGCTCCGCGGCCTGAAACATATAAACGAACTGATCGCATCAAGAGAGGAAGGTTATGATGCCTGTATCGTCTTCATTCTCCAGATGAAAGGCGCCCTTCGGTTTTCTCCCAACCATCAGACCCAGCCGGAATTTGCCAAAGCCCTCCGCACAGCTCTGAAGGCCGGCGTCCGGCTTTTGGCTCTTGACTGCATTGTAAAAGAAAATTTTATCATGATTGATAAAGAAATTGACATCGTACTTTCAGACAATTAAGCAGTACAATTTTTTTAATAAAACAATACATTTTTATCTGTATTAAATTTTGTGTTTGATGCAAATTTTTGTCTCGTATAGTTCCTTTATTCTTTTGTAAAACTATCTCTTGTAAAGGAGATGTGTTTTTTGAAAAAAGATAAAAACAACAAAATTGATAAATATGAACATCTTGACCTTTGCAACGCTGCATGTGCAACCGAATGTACAGGTCTCATCCAGGTTTGGCCTCTGACCGAAGATGAGGCGGAAGCATATAATCATGTATATAATTATATGCCGCCTGATATACGAACAAACAAAGACCAATCCTGATTTCAAATCAAAACCGACTGTTTAAAAGGCCTGTGTGCAGCACGCCAAAATGCTCCCGTTGCGGGAGCATTTTTATTATCTGTTCTTGCAAAAATTATGGATCTATAGTATACTGATTTTATACAAATTATGTTCAGGAGGTACACGATATGAAAAAATTTTTCGCTTCGGTTGTAGGATTGACGTTATTATGCACACCTCTGTCCGCAGCTGTCCGGGCCGCCGACACCCAGCCCATCACCGTATATATTGACGGGCAAAAGGTGAATTTTGAGGTGGATCCCATTACCGAAAAAGACCGTACACTGGTTCCCATGCGCGCAGTTTTCGAAAACCTTGGCGCCATGGTTACATGGAATGAAGAAACACAGACAGCCACAGCTGTCCGCGGAAATATAACCATCTCTTTCACCATCGACAATCAAACAATGATGAAAAACGGAATGCCCGTCACATTGGATGTTCCCGCCCGTAAATTGAACGACCGCACCCTGATTCCGCTCCGGGCTGTATCAGAGGCGCTGTCCTGCCGGGTTGACTGGAACGAAAGCACACAAAAGGTTTCTATCTCTACCATGCCGGATTCCTATCATCCCGATGATGAAACAAATCAATACACCATTGTCCGCGGTATAGCAGAACATCCAACGCTTATCTCCGCTGCCGGCGGAGAATGGACAATCGCTCTTCCCAATGACTGGATGCCGGATTTGGAGGAAGAAGGGAATATTATCTATACCAAATTCCTGGAAGGCGGCACACATACCTTGTATGTGCAAATCCGCGATGCCGGCGGGATGACGGACGAAGCCTTTTCCGAAGAGATAAAAACCGCCGCAAAAAGCCGGATTGATTTACTTAAAATTTCGGGCAGCAATGTTCTATCCACCAGTGGCCCCGAAAATATAACCGTCAACAAAACTTCTTATACCAAAACAAGCATCCAGTGGCAATTTTCCGATAAGAGCATCGACTGCTACGAAACGACCTATTATCTGCTTCACAGCGGAAAGATTTTCCAAATAGGTTATACAGCGCCAACTGCGGACACTTCCGTTATTGACAAAGTCATCGCGGACAGTATTTTTAAATAAATATTAAATGACTTTCTCAACATAGATTTTGCTGAGGAGTCCATATCTTAATTATTTTAAATCATACAAAAAACCAGGGGAAACCCTGGTTTTATTTTAATTATTGAAAGCTATCGCCGGAAGCAGCAGATGCCAAAAAAACGCCGTTATTCAATAAGGGGCTTTGCCCCGTCATTCAACGTTTTCAGTGGGAGATTGTACTCCCACTGAAAAAATTAAGTGACGCCCGCCGCCTTAGAGGCGGGGGACATCTTAATTTAGTTATATTTCAAATATTCTGCCATCCAGATAAGAAAGCATTCCGCCGTCAGATGCAAAGGAAAAAATAAGTTTATAGGCGCGCAAATGCTGATATTCCCGCTTTCCATCCGGCTTTGCCCCATACTTTACATCTCCTTTGAGCGGACATCCCACCGCTGCAAAAGAAGCCCTGATTTGATGAGTCCGTCCAGTCAACAGCTCTGCTTCCGCCCAGTTTCCATCCGGATCGCTCCATGCTTTATATCGTGTTTCACAATAGACACTGCCGGGCGTTTTATCTTTTGCAAACTGCATTTTCTGCCCTCTCGGATCCTTTTTTATGTAACCGGAAAGAATTCCTTCCCGCACTTTGGGGCAATGTTCAAGACAACAGAGATAAAATTTTCTGATTTCTTTCTCCCGGATTTTTTGACCGAGGATTTTCAAACTTTGTGCATCCTTGGCCGCAAGAACCAACCCTTCCGTATTTCTGTCAATCCGATGACAAAGAGACGGAAGAAAAATATAGGGACCATCCACAGCAATTTCTCTCTTCTTCAATAGATAAGCGCGCATCCTACCCTCCAGCGAATCTTCCGTCTCGGACTGAGAGAGCAATCCGGAAGGTTTGTTCAGCAGAAGAATATGTGCATCTTCATAAACGACATTCACATCCGGCGGCAACTGCTGCCAATAATAACTCTCCTTTTGGTCAGCAAAC
The DNA here is from genome assembly GCA_910580105.1 of uncultured Clostridia bacterium. Lineage (GTDB taxonomy): Bacteria > Bacillota > Clostridia > Monoglobales > Monoglobaceae > CAJTWN01. The sequence continues at coordinate 38,004 of CAJTWN010000011.1, forward strand.
AAATCATCGCTGATATACATTTGAATTTGGTCGCCTGTATGCAAAAGATGCTTCCCGTCTGTCATCCGCCTCCCGTTGACCTTTACCTTTTTCTTGCGAAGGGACTTATAGATCACACTTTGGGGCATAGCAGAAAACACCTTTTCCATATACCTCTGCAGGCGCATACCATCTTCACTTTTCTGCACCAGAAATTCTTTCATCCTATACTTCCTCAGTTTCCAAAAATTTCGTTTGCAATCATTACATCTGCACGCGCATCTTTGACATAATAATCCGCGCCCACAAAGGCGACATATTCTTCGTTCAGTACCGCACCACCAACCATGATTTTGGCCGTACACCCTGCCTGACGCAGAGCCGAGATGGTGTCTTTCATACTTTTCACCGTTGTCGTCATCAATGCACTGAGACCGATTAACTGAATCTCTTCCCGCAAAGCGGTTTCCACAACCTCTTTGACAGGTACGTCTTTTCCAAGATCCAAAACATCATACCCGTAATTGGCAAGCAGCATTCCGGCAATATTCTTTCCAATATCATGAATATCCCCCTCAACAGTAGCAAGCAGTATTTTCCCTTTGCTCGCTTTCCTTTCCCCTTCGGGCATTGTGTCTCTTATCACAGCAAAACCGCCCTTTACAGCTTCCGCAGACTGAATTAACTGCGGCAGAAAAATCTTTCCTTTTTCATACCGGTCTCCCACTATATCCAAAGCCGGAATAAAATAACTGTCAATTACCGAAAGCGGCTCCTCCGTCTTCAACAGTTCCTGTGTTTTTATACGGGCTTCCTCTTTCCGCCCTTCTATGATTAGGTCTTTCAAATCCTTTTCTGCCAGATTCGGTTTTCCCGTCTCTTTTGCCTGCTGCCCGAAATATTCGATATATGCCGCGGCATCTTTGTCCTGATGATTCAACACCTTAAACGCCCGTACCGCCTTCATAACTTCATCGGACATGGGATTGATTATAGCTGCATCTAAACCTGCACCAAACCCCGCCGCCAAAAATACACTGTTAAGCACCGGCCGGGACGGAAGTCCAAAAGAAACGTTGCTGACCCCAAGTACGGTCTTAACACCCAGCTTTGCTTTCACCATCCGGATGGCACGCAGGGTTTCTATCACCAACTCCTGCTGTGCCGAAGCCGTAAGCACCAAACAATCAATCAGAATATCTTCCCGGGGTATTCCATATTTTTCTGCTTCGGCTACAATTTTTTCTGCAACAGCAAGACGTTCTTCTGCCGTCTCCGGAATGCCGGATTCATCCAAAGTCAATCCCACAACCGCCGCGCCATATTTGGCGGCAATGGGCAGAATCGTATCCATGCTCTCCTGTTTCCCATTGACAGAATTTATAATTGGTTTCCCGTTATAGATGCGAACCGCACGCTCAACCGCAGCCGGATCCGAACTGTCTATCTGCAAGGGAAGATTCACCACTGCCTGCACCTCTTCCACCGCTCTGCACAGGGTCGCTGCCTCATCAATCTCGGGCAGGCCACAGTTGACATCCAGCACATCCGCACCGTTTTGGCTCTGGCTGATTGCCTCCCCTATGATGTAATCAAAGTCCTGATTCCTCAGCTTTTCTTTCAGAACTTTTTTTCCTGTGGGATTGATTCTTTCACCAATAACGGTAATTCCATCATCAAGAAATACCGTCCGGCTTCCGGAGCATACTGCCGACACCTTTTTCCCTTGTCTTTGCTGCCGCTTCTTACCGCCCAATCCCTTTACCAACGCCTGAATATAGGCCGGTGAAGTACCGCAGCAACCGCCAAGAACTGCCGCGCCGCATTCCGCAAGATGCCCCATAAACGATGCATATTCCTCCGGCAATACATCATAGACCGTCTTTTCCTGTTCAATTCTGGGAAGCCCTGCATTGGGCTGAATCATTACAGGAACTTTGGCATAGGTCAAAAGTTCCTGTATCACCGGTTCCAACTCCCGCGGCCCTAAGGAACAATTGACACCGAGGACATCAACTCCCAGCCCGGAAAGGGTCAGTGCGGCAGACACGGGATCAACACCGACAAAGGTCCTGCCATCCTCCTGATAGGTCATACTGACAAATACCGGAAGATCACAGTACTCACGCGCGGCCAGAACCCCTGCTTTAACTTCCAAAAGATCAGACATCGTCTCGAACAGCAGAATATCCGCACCGGCCTCCACACCGGCCGCAATCTGCTGCCGAAACAAATCATACGCCATTTCAAAGCGCAAGGTTCCCATCGGCCGCATCAACTGCCCCAACGGACCAATATCCAATGCAACATACTTGGCGCCGCTTTCCTTTGCCAGCCGCACCCCCGCCGTTATCAATTCCTCCGGCGTATAGCCGCTGTTTTTCAGCTTTAAGGCATTGGCCTGAAAGGTATTGGCCGTTACCACATCCGCACCGGCTTCCACATATTTTTTATGAATTGCACGAACAATATCCGGATGCTCTGCATTATAAACTTCCGGCAGGCCGCCAGCCTTCAGCCCCGCCTCCTGCAGCATCGTTCCCATTGCACCGTCAAAAATCAAAATATTCTCTTTAATATATTCTCTAACGTCCACAAGTTCTGCCCTCCCGTCTGAACCTGCACTGTCCCTGCATCGAGCAGGTACTGCACCGGTCTGTATTCTTCTTTTTTCCAATCTGAAAGGTAAATCCAACCACCGCCGTCACCGACTTTCTCGGAATCATCAGCGAATTTTCTGTCAGCGTCAGGCCAATTTTCTTCCCCGTCTCCAGCGCCGCGGTTATTTCCTTCTGCGTTTCCAGCGGAAAGTCACCGTAACCCGGACTGAACCGGAAGTTCAATCCCTTTTTTTCCTTTGCGGCCACAGCTTCTATCTCACGTTCTGCGGCGTCGCAAACCTTTTCAATCATATCGCCTGCACAGGCATCTAAAATAACCGCCCTGGTCATATCTGTACGCTGGGCAATCCGAATCATATTATCTACCTCAATTCCCAGGGTTGCGGCCAATACTGCACACTTTTTACAGGAACGCAGATGTTCATAAATGTCCCTGCCGCGGAAAATCATATTTGTTTCCAGAATACGAATTTCTTCCCGCGCAAAATCCTGTGCAATATCAAAGATCCGATAGATAAAACGGGGTTTGGCACCTCTTTCCATTGCCGCAATACAATCGTCTATCCGTCTCTCATCCGCTTCTGTCATCTTCTGCCCATGATAGCCCAGATAACGAAGCACTTCCAGCCGGTCAATTCTGATTTCTTCCACATTCCCTCCGCCTTTCTTCATCTGTTCTATTATAAGGGAAGGGTTCCCCCCTGTCAACAATACAATACCAACTATGATATTATTCTTGCAAATTTTTTCCCATATGCTATAATACTATATTAAAAGGAGGTTTCACTATGCTGCAAGATTTGCTGTCATCTTACCAATTACCTGCTCTCGTTTCTCCGGACAAGGCAAAAGAACTCCTCTCATCAACACTCTATGGTTACATGCCCCCGCCTCCCGACCGGATGGCCTGCCAATTAATAGAAGAAAAAAAGCATGACGAATACACATATATCCGCACTTACTCTTTAACCATAACCATTGGACATCAAAGTTTTTCTTTCCCGTTCTATTTTACCTATCCCAGTCAAAAAGGAAACGGACAAACCATTGTATATATCAAGTTCCGCCCGGATATCGACCATCAGTTCCCGGCAGAAACCGTTGCCAAACGTGGTTTTTGCGTCCTATATTTTGGCTATCAGGATGTCACCAAAGACAACGATGATTTTACCGATGGAATCGCAAAGCTCTTCTTTCCGGATGGACACCGCAAAACATTTGACCCCGGAAAACTCATGCTCTGGGCATGGACAGCAATGCGCGTACTGGATGCGGCAGAGCTTATTCCTGAAATTCCAACTACCGCAGTTTCCGTCGCCGGATTTTCCCGGTTAGGAAAATCCGCCCTTTTGGCCGGCGGATTCGACAAACGATTTTATGCTGTTTACTCCAACGAATCCGGGCGCTGCGGTGCCGCCCTGCATCAAAACAACAAAGGCGAGCCCTTGGACCATATGCGAAAAGTCTTCCCTTACTGGTTCTGCCCGCACTTTAACGCCCAAAACTGGGAAATTCCCGCAAACTTTGATCAGCATTTTCTTCTCTCGCTGATTGCTCCCCGGAAGCTCTATGTCGCAAGCGCCGCAGAGGATGACTGGGCCGATCCGCGAAATGAATTTTTATGCCTGCTTGCCGCACAGGAAGCCTGGCTCTCCCCTGGTATCCATATATCGGATTCTGTGAAACACAATGACGCATCTGTAAATCAGGCCGCCAAAAACAATAAAACAAGTAAAGATACGATACAGATGGACAAAAGCTTTTCAAATGAAAAGAATGAACGCTTTTTTGACGGCCGTCTCCCCCTGGAAGGCGATGTATATCATGGCAAATATCTTGCCTATCACCTCCGTCCGGGCAAACATGCCTTTACAGATTTGGACTGGGAATTTATGATGGATTGTTTGGAACATTGGGGGAAATAATTCTCCGGTGTTCCAACATTTTCTTATATAAAAATATAAATGCTGATACTTGCAGCTGCTTATACGCAAACTGCCTCCCCTGTAAATAAAGGCTTGCATTTTAAGACAGCATATGCTATAATAGCAAAGCTGTAAGTTTATGGAGAAGTATCGAAGTGGTCATAACGAGCGCGACTCGAAATCGTGTTGTCCTAACGGGCACGTGGGTTCGAATCCCACCTTCTCCGCCACTTTCGAGGTTTTTGGAATTCCCAAAAACCTCGATTTTTTGCTTTGGGAATTTTTTGGGAACTCATAAATTGATGACTTTCGCAAGGGTATCAAGGGATGAAGTTTTGGAACTTGCGTCCAAGTGCGAATAGATATTTGCCGTTATGGAAAAATCACTGTGTCCCAGCCACACTTTGAAATCCGGTAGGTCGGTTTTGCCGGCGCTAGGGTTCAAATCCCTACATCTCAGCTAATGTCTGAGCAAGGATTATCTTTGCTCAGATTTTTTATTTATTGGGACCCATATATTTTATCCAGAAGATTAAGGAGAGATTTTATGTATATAATTTTATTAAAAGAAGAAGATATGATTAAAGAAAACCATTTTCCCATAATAGCTCATATAAACGAAGCTTACAATAACGATTTACTCGAATTTATTGAGTGTATGATTAAAGGTATTGGTGTTGGATACGATTATACTTGCAGTTCGTTTTGGGATGAGTCAGATGACTATGATAAAGAAAACACCGAAAAATATGATGGTTTGATGATTGAAACAGAAGATGATGAGAAAGTGATTTTATCAATGTCAGAGTTACTTTACTATCTCGAATTGGCGCAAAAACAACTATCGAGCATAGACCAAGCAATCGCAAAGAACGTCGAGAGTAGGATTGACAAATTTAAGGTAAACTATAAAAATGCATTGAAGTTATAATAACCAATTCATTTTGGAGCGTTGCTTATCCAGAACGATGTGGATTTAGAAAATCTATGCATAGTTAAGAGCGAGGTATATTACCTCGCTCTTTGAATTTACTTAACCCAATTAAAATCAGGTAAATTCTCATTTCGCTTTTGCCGGATTTCTTCTTGTCTTGTAATTGCTTTTTTATAGTTCCCAGCTATTAAATAATCTCCACCTTGTAATCTTTCGTAATACATACTTTCAGCGTGATAATAGAAGTCGAAAGCCTGATCCCAATCTATTTCTACGCCGATTCCTTCGTAATAGCAGTCACCCATACGAAGCATAACATCTGCACCGATAAGAGATAATGCTTCCTGCGTCAACGTATTAAAACAATGTGCATATATTCTGAAAGCTTCCATTTCATTTTTCTCTACATAATATCCGTTTCTATACATATCTCCGATTTTATAGAGCGAGTTTAAGTGTCCGTCAAATGCTCCCAAAGCAAAGTACTGAAAAGCTTTTTTATAATCGACTTCAACATCTCTGCCGTAATAATAACAGTATCCAAGATTTTCCTAAGCCTGACGAGAACCTTTGTCGGCTGCGATTGTGTAGTAATATACCGCCTTCTTATAATCCACTTTGCCAAATCTGCCCTTATAATACAATGAACCCAAATCGCAGGCAGCATCGTATGAACCTTCAGCAATCATTTTTTCGTATATTGAAATCACGAAATCAGACACATTCGGAGGCAATACCTTTGTTTGGTCTGCATTGAAAATATCTGTTGCAATATCATATAAGTTTTCATACGCTTCATCATTTTCGATGTAGTATGTAAGTAAACTGTGAAGCTCTGGATAATCGTCCGAAGATAGTGTTTCAATTATTTTTATCAAAGCTTGTTTCAATTCATCCATAATATTTTTCTCCGTTTCAAAACTGGAAGTTTATTGTTTTTATTATTATTAAAACGTATATTTGGTATATTCTCAATTCTATTCTCTTGAAGATAAAATCCGACTGCACGTTTAAAACAATTATTTTATCTCTATAATTTCACGCGGGCATTTAGGAACATATCCTTCACAATTTTCCCACTCTTCAAAGAAATCTTTAATCGGTACAAATTTCTCTATTCAGTTATAGCCTTTTCGAATAGTCATCATTTCAGAAAACCAGGTCCCAATTTCAAAAGATATCTCTCGGGAATCTTCTAACACAAAAATAAGTCCAACGGTAGAACTAAACTCATAAAGTTTTCCATCGTGCTCTATTGTTTGAAAGTCATTAACCACAGAAATAACCGTTAAACCGTTTTCTTGCCAATATGCGCCGACCTATCGGCTTTTTCTTACGCTTTCAATCTGGCGCCATACGTCCATATTCGAGTTAAACAAAAAATCGGGCGTAAGTAAAGATTTATACTGTGCATACATTTTTAACGAGCGTTTCGGATTATTATAAACCGACGCAAAACGATAATCGTCAACACCGTTTAATAAATCTATTTTTCCCCATAGTGTTTTTTTGTATAAAGGGATTGGATGTTCTTCTTTGACAATAACTTTATTGTCATACCTATCCCATTCCACACCGCAGGAAAAATGTTCGGCAATAAACCGAACCGGCACAAATATTCTGTCATTTTTGATCATCGCCGGACTGTCAAGTTCAACCTCATTTCCATTGACAACAGCAACCTGGGAATTTAAATTCAAAATCAAGTTTGTTTCTGAATTTTTAAGCAATGCAGTTCTTTTGTCTGCATCCCACAAAACATCTAAACCCAGATTCTCGGCAATAAAGCGAAGAGGAACCATGTTTCTGTCATTTGCAAGAGACGGACATACCTTATCATCTTCATCTATATTCACTTTTACACCGTTTACGCCGGCCGCTGCACTGCCGATCATCATTACAATCGCTGTATCCTGCTGCCGGGCACAACAGATATTCGCAGACGGAACAAATGCAAACACCATAAATAAACGAATAAAAATCAATGCCATTTTCCGTTTCGACATCGTATTTCCTTCCTCAATCTGCCCTTTTTAATCCTCCTGCTTTATCCAGTAAATCAAATTGCCCATAGATTGTGTCCCTGCAAATGTTTCGGCATGAAGACACAAATTATATATGATATAGTATAACAAATTTCGGAGCAAAAGGCAATATTTCCTTTGTTATTTCGACCTAATTCGCCTTTCAAAAGAAAACCGCATTGCTTTTTTCTATGAATTGGTATATGATAAATTTTAGCACCTGAAGTACGCAACAGGGATTCATCAGCAAAGGATGGTTTTATTATGAAAAATGTACTCGCCGCAGTTTTAGCGGCAACTGTATTTTTAACTGCTTTACCATTTCATCTTTCAACCGTTTTTGCAGAACCTTTATCTTCTGCAACGCCGAAGGCAAAAACCAACGTGTCCGCCCAACCGGCCAAAGCGGCAGCAATGGTTGAAGCAGACAATTATTACAAAATCAACCCCAATGATGCAGATGTCCCTTCATGGCAGAAATATGCTTTGGAGGAAACGACTACACCGGGAACCTATACGCTTATCAACAAAGATTTCGATGAGACGCCGGCGCTTACCGATACCTCCTCCTGGTATTCTTTCACTTTGACAGCAAACGCAGCCGGCACTGCATGGAGCCTTTCCACAACAAACGCAGACAAATCCACCTTTAAAACTTCAATGGTCGTCCCTGGAAGCGTTGACGGCAAACCGGTCACCGAAATAAAGGGGGATACATTTCGGAACAAAAATTATAAATATATGACCGTTTCAGAAAATATTGCCTCCATTGGCAACAACGCATTTCGGGAAACCAGCTTAATTGGTATAAAACTTCCTAAGTCACTGCAATCAATCGGCATCATGTCCTTTTACCGCAATTTATCCCTGACGAATGTGAATCTGGAAGACACTTCATTGACGAGTACCGGAAACGGCTCCTTCCGGGATTGTCCCTTTACTGAAATTACCCTTCCCCCCACGCTGAAAACTTTGGGAAGCGCCACCTTTTCTAACTGCCAAAAACTGAAAACCGTCACTTTTTTGGGTTCTTTGGAAAGATGTAACCGCACCGGCTCCGGTGATAATGATACATGGGCCTTTAACAATACCATTGTCCTTGAAAATATTTATTTCAAAGGTTATACCGCTCCTGGTTACAATACCGAAACCGGTATAACCACTGCTGAAAACCTGATTGGATTTCAGGCGGCGAGTCTGGCCTATCAGCTGAACGTACATTATCCCAAAGGCGGTTTAGGCTATGACACCGAAGAATTCTATGCCGGGTTCCGCGAAGGCACCACCTTTGCCGAGACTCCCAAGGCAGAAGCCTTCCTGGAGGGAAAACCCAATATTGGGGCACAGCTTATCGGCAGCTTTGCCTTTATTGATGCCGTCACCCAGGAAGAAGGCAGCATCGGCTATTGGGAACGCTGTGATACCCCATACTTTGCCGCAGGAGACGCGATTGAAAAGATAAGTGGTGACATTTCTCTGCAAGCGGGTCAGTACACCACCTATGCAATCAAAGCAGAAGACAGCAAAAAGTATATCCGTTTTTGCGTGAAAATCCCTCTGCTGGATATGAATATGACCGAAAATGCCCGGTTATATACCAGCGCCCCCACCCGGATGGTCGATGAATTTAAAGTCACCCTGTCAGCAAACGGCAGTGTAGCAGGAAACGAATTTTATATTGACGAGGAACAAGGCATCGGCAGTTACGGCGCCGCTGCAACGGTGGTCAACTCCACCAACAGCGATAAGGACTTCTATCTTGTCTCTGCATGGTATGACCGTTCCGGAGAAACTTTGCTTGAACATTCTGTAGACAAAATTACCGTACCGGCTGGCTCAAAATCAGATACTGGCATCAACGAACAACTCTGGACGGGACAAACAAAAAGTCCAGCCGATTCCGAAGAACTCAAAAATCGTACCTTAAAAATCTTTGCCTTTGAGGACCTTCCTTCTGTAAAACCACTTGCGAAAGCAGAAGCATACAGCGGACTCTATGACAAAATGGCCGAAGTTTTAAACAGCAATCCCACCGGCCTTTATTCCAAAGAACAAATTGACTTTGTCCGGAAAAAAATAGCCGCAGGGGAAGAACCCTGGGCTTCAGCATTTAACAAGCTGATCAGTGACGCAAACGCATGGATTGACGAGGAACCTTCTCCGGTTGCCCACTGGTATGTACCGGGATATTATACCAACGCATCCGGACACCAGCAAAACAGAAAAGTAATGCTGGATGATTTGAAATCCGCTTATGCCTGCGGTCTTGCCTATCAGTTCACAGGCAAAACAAAATATGCAGATCAGACCATCCGTATATTAAATGCCTGGGCACGTACCACCCGTACCATCGGCTCTGAAGACAGCGGCCTGGTCGCCTCCTATGTTGGGAACGGTTTTCCGATGGCGGCCGCCTTTGTGAAAGACTATAAGGGCTGGGATCCGGCAGACAAGGGATACTTTGACTCCTGGCTGAAAAACGTTTTCCGCGGCTTTTTCGGCGGAAACCCAGTCTCCAACAATGCGGGGGACTGGCGTATATTTGCCCGCATGGCAATCGACGCTTATCTGGGGGATATTTCCAATATACAAAACGATGCTGAACGGATGAAAAACCGTATCGCAGACAACATCAGCGAAAACGGGGAACTTCCCCACGAAAATGCCCGCGGCAATGCCGGTATTTGGTATACCTATTTTGCTCTGGCTCCAATGACAGCCATCGCACAAATTATTTACAATACTACCGGTGAAGATCTTTTCAATTACACGGCGCCCAATGGAAGAAACCTGAAAATGGCCTTGGACAAGCATCTTACATACTGCAAAGACAAAAGCCTATGGCCCTATGGCGGCGGCTATATCGGAGGTAACTCGTCAACCTCATGGAACTATATGCTTTATGAAGCAACCGCCGGCATATATAACGACAAGCTCTATCTGGACTATGTAAAAGAACAAAGACCGATCAACGGGCCACGGGTCGATAACGATGATTATCATCATATGGCATGGTTTTATCCGACACTGATGTATGGTTCTCTGCAATTGAACGGAGGTCTGCCGGAATAATCCCATTCAACTGATGCAGAAGGGTCTTGCAGACGCAAGACCCTTTTTAAATCATATACCAATGGCGCTTTGTATCTTTGAAAAAATTACCACCGCTTTTTTATAACAGAAAAGATACAAGATTTATTTCCATTATTTTGACAAATTTATTTTGCATATGCTATTATACTGAAGAACAGATTAAAATCAAAATTTTTAATATCCTATAAGAAAGAAGTGCGTACCATGGATTATATGAAAAAAGCTTCACAAATGCTTGCAGAATGGGTACAATTTGCTCTGCCCGATCTCTATACCTGCCCGGACCGGCCGGGGCTTGTCTGTTATGGTGCAGGCTATAACGGCTGGGGTATGCAGACGCACCAAAAGGCATTGGCAGCATTTACAGTTGCTGCAACCAACCCCGACGTTGTACAGCTCCTTCCGGAACACATCCGGGAAACGCTTTTGGATACCTGTATGAAGATGCTCCGTTTTATGCTGGAAACACACCTTGAGGGCAGCTATACCTGTCTCGAAGGCGATAGATGGGGACACACCTGGATTAGTGTGTTGGGCACAGAACGGACCATGCACGCAGTGGAAGAATTGTTTTGCTTTATGAACGAAACCGACAAAAAATTATTGGAAAACGTTTTTCTATCCGAAGCAGACTGGCTCCTTGACAATTATGACATTTGCGCCGCACCGGATGCAAAATCGGGGAAAAACCGCCCGGAAAGCAATATCTGGAACGGAATTTTCCTGCATCGGGTTGCCGCCATGTATCCGGACAGCCCCCGTTCTTCGGACTATCGGGAAAAAGGAACCGGCTTTTTGGTCAATGGAATCTCCATACCGGCAGACAAAGATTCTGCAATTGTCTATGACGGCCTTGCAGTCTCTGCCCTCTATAAAGGAAACAATTTTTATGATACATACGCTTTGGATCATCATGAATATCTCAACATCGGCTATATGGTGATCTGTCTGTCCAACATTGCCATGTACCATTTTTCCTGTAAAAAACAAAAGTACGCTGTCCCGGAGGCGCTATACCATCATGCCGAAGCCCTCTGGCAGCTCATCAAAACCTGTATCGCCGATGATGGCCGGCTGATCAGAGTCGGCGGCGATTCCCGGGTACGTTACTGCTATTGCCAGGACTATCTTTTGCCTGCACTGCTGCTGGTACAGGATCAATTCGGCGATACCGACGCTGAACACTTAAAATCCCTCGTCGTTGATTTATTTTATCAGGAGTTTTCGTCAAACCATGACGGAAGCTTTCTCTCCGACCGCTGCGGCAGATTTAAGGAAATTTCCCCCATCTATTATACCCGTCTTGAATCCGATAAAGCCTCTGTCCTCTCCATGCTGCTGAACTGGAATACGATGAGCAATTCCGGAAATAAAACGATACAGCTCCTCACGTCCTGGCAGGCCCCCTCCCACGGCGCCTGTATTTCCAACAGCAACAACCGGTTTGCCTCCTGGGCATTTTACGGAGCGGAAGGCATGACCGGCCTGTGCCTGCCGAAACGAAAGGGAAACTATGCCGAATGGAAAAACAATCTGGCCGCTGAAATCCTGGGCTGTGGTTCTTTGAATGACACCAATATCCTGTCACACAAAGAGATGTTATTTCCCGGAGGTTTTCTCGTCCACGGAGAGGCAGAGCGCACCTCCAAAAACTTTCTGGCAGAACAGCAAAAAGACGAGGTAAGCGCTGTTCAGCAAATTGTCTTTGCCGCACTTCCGGACGATGCAACCACCGTTGTCCTTCAGTACGCATACACACCTGGCCGGATTTATTTACAGTCCGTCAAGGGGATCAATTTCAATATTCCCAATGATATTTTCAATGGATTTTCCAGACAATATTTTTATGAAGGCGGTCAATTGCAGACAGGAAAATTCAGCGGAGAAGAGGAAATTTTCAATCTTGACAGCCGCTGGCTGAATATTGCGCAGGAAATCGGCGTAATCGCCGGTTATCATCAGGAAAATCTTTGTATTTACCGGCCCGGAACACGGCAAATCAGCATAAAAAAACATACCCAAAAAGATAATCTCTATAACGAATATACCCAAAATCTCAGCTGTGATGTCATCTGTACAAAAATCAATACCTCCTCTCACTGGGAGGATAAATCATCGGTTATTTTAGACACGTCTGCAATTATTATTGCCGGCATTTCAGCAGCGGACACAAAGAAAAGAGCAGAAGAACCCGGTTCTTTAATTCAAATCAAAGATACGCCGTTTACGCGAAGCGTATGTGTGAAAGGGCAGGATCATAAATACTATGCCGTTCTCCACAACCTGGCAGACACCGAACAAACCATTTCGATACAAACTGAATATCAAATGGAAAGTCTGTGCAATGCCGCAATCAAAGATAACTGTGTAAACCTCTCTGCAAAAGAGAGCGCAATCCTGGTCTTTAATAACTAAGGCATTTTCATATTCCCCAACCTTTACGGGAACGATAATAAAAATGTATGGTTTTCTCCTCAAAACGCCCGAAGCGCACTTTCAAGCTGTCTTACATAACGGAACACCCATCCATCATAAGTCCACTGCATATACATTGTTGCAAGTATAAAATTGATTTGAAGTGAATAGTGGAAAAAAAGAAAAGCCGGTCATTTGCTGCATAATTGCAAATGACCGGCTTTGTTTAATAAGGGGCTTTGCCCCGTCATTCAACGTTTTCAGTGGGAGATTGTGCTCCCACTGAAAAAATTAAGCGGCGCCCGCCGCCTTAGAGGCGGAGGACATCTTAATTTAGTTATATCCCCTGCACCTGCGCGTCCGGTTCTCTGATAACAATACCATCAAATGATTGAACCTATACGCAGCCTTCTATTTCACATTTTGGCGGAATAAGGTGAAATTTTTGCAATTGTATTTTCACAGATTTCATTTCCGCATATAAAGTTATTTGATCCAATTATTACTCATTTGCAATTACCTCTACGACCGCCATATTCCTGATCCATTTTGCGGGAGAATATACAGCGGCAATACAGGACAGGATTACAATTATGAGTATTACCACAATCGCCGGAACAGGGAATGCCCACGCCTCACCAAAATGTGACGTCACCATTGTTTCAAAGAACACTTTGTTAAGCGGAAGGCCTGCCACAATACCAATCATACTGCCGAGTGTGGCATAGGCTGCGGTTTCGGCAATTATCATTTTTGTAAGCTGTCCCGCATCCATACCAATTGCACGCATTGCGCCATATTGCCTGCGTTTGGCCGACACACTCATTGAAATACTGTTCATAATATTGAAAATGGTGATCATCGCAATGATTGCCAAAAACCCATATACCAAGATACTGAACAACCAATATGTGCTTCTGTTTTGGCGGTTGCTTTCCCGATAATCTATAAAGGGATGTTCACCCGCTAAATTGCGAAGTTCAGTTACATCACTTTCCGCTGCGTCCTTTGCAAGTTTGATACTCAAAATTGTATAATCACTTTTCCCCGTAAGCCGTGTAAAAGTTTCCTCAGAGCATACAACGGTAGCCTTTCCATCCGACCACACACCCGTTGACAGCTCACCTGCAACTTCGAGCATATCATTGCCAATCTGTATTTTATCACCTTTTTTCAATGTACTTGCTTTATTATGAATTGTAAAAACATAATTGCTGTCACCCAATATTTTTGATAAATCACCGCTAATCAAGGCATTTTTCTCCGACCAGTTCAGCATATAATCATCATACGAAACCAAATCAACCTCATCGGTTCTGTCAGACAACACGGGCGTATGAATTTGCAGCATATTACCATAAACATTTTTAACACCCGGTCTGCCATAAACTTCACTATATAATTCTCTTTCTACCGAACCTTCGGCTCCGGCACTCGATATAGCCACATCCGGCGTATAAGAACGGAGCGACGGCAGGGCATGTTCTATAAAACCAAGCATAGATGAAAACACCAAAAACATCACAATACTCACCGCAAACGAAAGCGTCATCAGCAACAAATTTTTCTTTATTGATACAGCGTGATGAATACCGAGTGCAGTTTCTATTTTACCAAAATGCAAATTGGCGCCGCGCCGAATCTTGATTGCTTTACGGATGCCTCCTGTCACCGCCGCAACCGGCGAAACGCGCGCAGCCCGTTTTGCAGGAGACTGCGCCGCTATCAAAACCGTTGCAACACCAATGACAGCTCCGCATACAATTCCGATTGCACTGACAGCAAACAACGGCATGTTCGCAAATTCACCGCCAATAAAAAACCGCAGGCACGCACACAGGCACCAAGTGATGACCACTGCAAGCCCTATTCCTATTGGAACGGAAGTTTTGCACCAATTCAGCGCTTCTAAACGCACAAACCGCACAATTTGTTTTCTGCTTGCACCGATACAGCGAAGCATTCCGAAAAACTGTGTTCTTTGTGCCACATTGCTGTTCATACTGCTTGAAATCATAAGAACGCCGGCAATAAGCACAAGCAAAACCAAAGCCGCCGCAATGCCATAAAGCCCCGTCATATATGAATTTTGACTTGCGCCTTCAAGCCCCATAACCGCTGTATTTTCGGCTATACATTCATCTGCAATCCCATATTCCTCCTTTATTTGTGCGATTGCCTTTTTTACATTTGTGTGCTTATTGAATTGGATATAGTATTCGGGATATGAATCCTCATCGCCTGTAAAATCACAAACGGCAGTAAATGCTTCCTTATTCATAAACGCAACGACCGCATCATAAAACACAGCAGATTCGTCATATTTGAATCCGGTCACAGCATAATTCATATCACCGGCAGGTGTGTTGATCGTGATATGGTCGCCTATACAAATACCAAGGATTTCCCTGGCATTTGCAGTGAGCATTACTTCCTGCGCACCTTTGGGAAAATCGCCCTCAAAACTTTCGGTTCGGATATCTGTAATAAACGTCTTGTCAACACCACAAATAGCGGCTTTTTTTCCATTTATATAATAATCCTTATCAATTTTATAGTTTAAGCTGTCATACCAAGATGCGGCAGCAATTTCAGAACGGGCAAAAATGCTTTGTGCAGTGTTCTCATCTGTCTCACGCAATTTTATATGCCAATTGCCATGCTTTGCAATCATATTTACTTTTTCCGCCCGGACGCCCATATCCGCCATAGAGAAGACGGCGCTCACAAGAAATACCGCAAGCACAATACAAAGGATTGTCATCCGGTTTTGCTTTTTATGCACTTTTGCAGAGAGGGGGATAAGGTCAAGATAACTTTTCATTTCCGGCGCCTCCCAAATCAGTAAGTATACCGTCGGACACATGCAGAACACGGTCAACAGATGCGGCAATAGAGCGGTTATGGGTAATCATAATAATTGTCTGTGCATATTTTCTTGATGCTTCTTTTAAAAGTGCAATTACCTCGCTGCTGTTTTGCGTGTCCAGATTACCTGTCGGTTCATCCGCCAAAATAAGCGCAGGGCGCGTAATAAAAGCCCTGCCAATGGCCACCCTTTGCTGCTGTCCGCCCGACAGCTGGCTGGGCAGATGATTTCGGCGTTCTTTTAAGTTTAACACCGTTAATAGCTCCTCCAAATACCTTTTGTCCGGCTTCTTATAATCAAGCAGGACGGGAAATATTATATTCTGCTCAACCGTCAGTTCGGGGATCAAATGAAAGGATTGAAAAATAAATCCGATATTTCTGCGGCGAAAGACTGTAAGGTTATGGTCCTTCATGGAAAATGTGTCCTTGCCGTCGATAAAGACCTTTCCGCTTGTGGGGGTATCAAGTGCGCCGATCATATTCAAAAGTGTTGATTTTCCGCTTCCTGACTCGCCGACAACCGCAATAAATTCACCTTTTGTTACAGTAAAACTAACATTCTTCAATGCACGCACGGCTGTTTCTCCACTGCCGTAGATTTTTGAAATTGATTGTACTTCTAACAAATTCATATAAAATACCTCTCTTTTAATTTGTGCATTAAAAATATCATATGAATCCTACAATGAGATGAATTTTTACCTACAATTCAGTAGGAATCAAAAAGTCAATAACAAAAACCGTTCCTTTTCCCCATTCACTGTCCACTTCAACCGTGCCATTATGCGCTTCTATAATTGACTTTGCGAGAGGGAGTCCGAGGCCTATCCCCTGCGTATTTTTTGAAAAACGGCTGCGATAAAACCGTTTGAATATGTGATGTAAATCCTCCGGTTGAATCCCGCTGCCGGTATCTTTAATTATAATTTGTATCATGGACGAAAAACTTTTACATTCCATACTTATCTTATCGCCCGGCGCGGTATGATCAAAGGCATTTTTCACAATGTTTTCAAGCGCTTCCGAAAGCCACGTACGGTCGCATAAAAATTCGGCCAAGGTATCGCCTGTTAAAATAAATTGCTTCCCTTCCTGCGATGCACGGAATGCAAAACGGTTTTTTACATCCGCAAGTATTTCATAAACATTTTCCGTTTTCTTTTCAACGACAATTGTTCCGGCGTCTAACTTTGTTATTTTCAAAAGATTTTGCACGAGCGTTTCTATCCTGTCAAGTTCCTTTTCCGAAAGATCGGTAAATGTCTTAATTTCAGCCAGATCCGTTGTATCGTCCTGTATGATGCCGTTGTAAATATTAAGGGCCGCAAGGGGTGTTTTTAACTGATGTGAAATATCAGATATTGTGTTTTTCAAAAACTTCTTTGCCTGAAGTTCTTTATCAGCGTTTGCGCTGAGAATTGCCGCAAGGGTATTCACCTCATGAAACAGCTTATTAAGCGCACCCTCGTCATCACAATCAATCCGTGCGTTTGTATTTCCCAAACTATATTCTCTGAGTTTTGCTGCTGCATTTTCAATTATTTTATTTTGTCTGCATAAATATTTGTAAAAAGCAATTAAAATTACCGCCGCCATACAGATTGCAGCCCCAAAGATGTACCACGCAGTATTTTCAAATTGTGTACAAACGACAGAAAAAACAATAAATATCATCATGCTGCAAATTATTTCACAAAACAGTCTTTTAATGTCTTTATTCGTAAATATTTTCATATTACACCTGCCATTTATATCCTATCCCTCTTACTGTCACTATCATTTCAGGTTCGCTCGGATTGTCCTCAATTTTTGTGCGAAGTCTGCGTATATATACGGTCAGCGTATTATTATCAACATAGTTTTCGTTGCAATCCCACAGTTTTGCCAAAATCTGCTCAGAAGTCAATACAATATCCGGGTTTTCCATAAACATACAGAGGAGTTTATATTCATTCGCTGTTAAACCGAGCAATATACCATTTTTATATACTCTGTTTTTCAGCCGCTCAACCTTTATACCATTTGCATTTAATTCCGTACCGGCTGTATTGAAATTGTTGCTCCGCCTTAAAACAGCATTGATTTTTGATAACAAAACTGCAAGCTTGAACGGCTTTGTTATATAATCGTCACCACCGATGTCAAGGCCCATAATAACATCGGTCTCCTCATCTGCCGCAGTGAGAAACATAACCGGCACTTTTGATGTCAGCCGGATTTTTTTGCATATATCAAAACCGCTGCCATCAGGAAGAGATACATCAAGAATGACCAAATCATATTTTCCGTCTTCAAATATCACGTCCGCTTCTGCACACGTACGGGCAATATCCAATTCGTAACCCTGCTTTTTTATTGCAAAAGATAAACCATTAATCAGGCTTAAATCATCTTCAATGATCAAAATTTTCATCTTTGTTCTCCTTTGCCTTCTTATACTTTGTATCGATAGTTTTTTTGTGCATCCCTTATTATAATATAAATTATATACAGCTTAAGATAGCCTGTCAATTTATATATTTTCTTTACGCTTTGTTCAATCCCTCACTTTCTCCGTTATTATATATTTTAAATACAACAGGCTTAACATAAACACCTTTCATAATCAAAGCAATCAACCGTAAAATTATTGTTTATATTCCTGATCCCTTCACCATAACAAATTTATTTTTATCTAATTGAAAAATTTATTGCCGATAAAAAATTTCCGCAGGATCATGATCCTGCGGAAATTTCTTTCTTATAAATCTAAACTTTTTTATCCGGAAAAATGCGGTACCAACAGTTATAAAACGCCTGCTCTATTTCATAAAATCTTCACGCTGCGGTGTAAACACATCAATAATAACCGAATCTTCCAGTGCCTCTGTTCCATGTAACGCATTTGATGGAATATAAATACTGTCGCCCTTACGCACAACGCTTTTTTCTCCTTCAATATTAAATGCAAATTTCCCCTTTGCAATATAACTGATTTGTTCATGGGGATGCCGGTGCGCTTCTCCAACACCGCCCTTATCAAAAACAACCTCAACCATCATCATGCTGCCCTGGTGCGCCAAAATTTTTCTCCTGCTTTTCTCTGACAATTCTTCATATGCCACTGCATCATTATGAATAATCATGATTTATACCACCCTTTCATTTCCATACTTGTATTGCCTCGAATCCGGTTGAATGAAACGTGATCAGAATCATCACCGCTCTTCCTTACAACCCGCAAATAATGTCAATACATTTTTCAATTCCAAGCCTACTGCTGTTGAGCGTAATCGTATAATTCCGCATCGCTCCCCATTCGCCATTGGTGAAATAATTATAATGGATCCTGCGCCTTTTATCCATTTCTCTCATTCTTTTCTTTGCTTCATTTTCTGACAAATTATAAAGCTCCATAATTCTTTTTACCTTTGCAGGCATATCACCATGGATAAACACATGCGCACAATCTATCCGATCCTGCAAAATATCATCGGCACAGCGTCCAACAATTACACAAGGACCTTCTTCTGCAATTTCATGGATAATTTTGCTTTGCATATTGTTCAGATAATCTTCCACCGCCATCCCATTCCGGTCCCGGCCAACAAAGGAGTAGGCAAATATATTCTTTGAAGGTGCATATTCTCCGGTTTTTTCAATAAATTTCCGGGATAGGCCCGTCTCTTCGGCTATCTTCTCGATCAGTTTTTTATCGTAATATGTATAACCCAGCCTTTGTGCAACGCATTCTCCGATATATCTCCCGCCGCTGCCAAATTCACGGCTGATTGTGATTATTCTTTTCTCCATCACCCATCCTCCTTCTCAAAAAATTATGACTGTAATACAACACAACTCTGCGCATAAACACCCGGATAAATACTTATCCCAAAAAAACGCAGAAATATCCTCCGCTTGTCTTTTTTCTATTCACCAGCACCGCAAAGCGCTTCTTTTACAGCATAAAACGAAGGTTTCTTCTCCCCATTCCGATCCAGCAACCCCCACGCCGTCTCACAGGGACAGTCTTCCTCCTTGCAGAAGAAACACCGGCCTGCGTCCCGGAAACTAAAGATAAAAAATCCAATCAGATGCGGTGACTGCAAAAGCATCGGAAGCAGGTCACGATAAAACTTTGCCTGCCCCTCCAATGTATGGGGATATTCCGCAGAACCTCCCACCCATTTTTTAAGGATATGGGGTTCCAGATGCCGGAGGTTGGCTTCCCAGTCTTTGCGCGGCGCCGATTTTATATGAGCAGACAGCTCTTCCGGAAGGCGCTCTAAAAATAATTCACAGTTTGCAACCGCCTCATCAAAATCACGGAACCCAAACCGGGACATGGCACGGTCCAATTCCCCTTCTTCAATCACATCGCCTGTGCTGGCAAAACCAAATTCCTGCATCAATACCGGCTTTTGGGTAAGGGCATAGATTTCATCAATTGCCGTAATAAAATCATCCGGCCCACCTTTTATCCATGTGCCGCAGTACCCGTCATATCCAATATAATTGTACAGCTCCGGCCGATGCAGCAGCTTCTTCATCATATAAATGGAAGTCTCATCATATTCGCTGAAATTATAGCCGCAGAGAATTTCCTTGTCAACACTGCGTATTCCTTCCATACCCGCTTCTGCAAAGCGGATTGCCTCATCAAAATCATAGGGCGCACGGAAAAAATAGACATTCAGTTCGTTGCCCACCTGCCATCCGTCAACCAATCCCTTTAAATCATTCGCTAAAAAGGCAGTAACCTCCGCAATACGCTGATACCCATCCGGTTTTCTTATATCTATACCAGCATCTCGTATATATCTCATTGGGTTTGGCGTAAGACTCATAATTTTTAAGCCATGTGCCTTACACTCTTCACACCGCTGTTTATACATCTTATATAATTCGCTGATCTTTCCGTCTTCATCAAAAGGATAGGGACAATCTACCCGGTTCCATTCAATTCCGCACTCTTCCAACAGTGAAAATCTATCGTACACATGGTTAATTCCTTTGATCATAACATCCTCCTCATTGCTTTCTGTACACAAGCTCCGCCAACATTCAAATATAATTTCTGCCCCCATATCCCCCGGTATGGCCGGCAAAACTATAACAAATTTACATCGGTACAAAAAAGCAATCTGCCTTGGGCAAATATTTTCACCCATTATACCATCTTACGAAATAATGTCAATCCCTTTTTTGCACATCCTGCCTATTTTTAAACAAATTTTAATCTGAAAACAACATTGGGAAAAAGCCCCCTCATCCACAGATGAGAAAAATACCTTATGGCAGAAGCCATAAGGTATTTTATTCTGTTCCAATCAGTGATATGTACATCCGGCTTATTTTGCAAGTACCCCGATCTCCTCCGCTGTCAATGCACGGTTATATATACAGATTTCATCCGCCATCCCTTTGAAATAGGTTTCTTTATTGGGTCGGGCGCCGATTGCCACAGAAAGCGCACTGTTATACTGCGCCGCCGGGGTATTATCCGTACGGATTGCATCCAATTTTCCATCGATATAAACAGCAGTTGAAACACCCGGAATATAAACCCCGGTAAGATTTACCCACCGGTTCAGCGGCAGGTCGCCGGCACTGTCCACAAGATATAGTGTCCTTGCATCCTTCGCTATTTGAAATGATACCTTCCCCGTACTTTCAATATTGAGCGACCAACCACGGTTTCCCAAAGCGCCCTGCTTCGAAACAATCCTGCCGGATGAAAGTTCAGAAACGTATACCCAGGCAGAAAGACTCATTGCACCCGTCATCTGATACTGCGGATCATTTCCAACAAGAATATAAGCATTGCCGCCAAAATACAGGCTGCCGCCCTCATATCCCTCCGGCTTCCACACAGCCCCCGTGATGGGAGATGTCTTTTTGTATGCAGAATGATCTGTAACCGTTGTTCCTGCTCCTTCATTCAGCTGCCAATACCCCACCAATCCATTCGCCGGAACACGTTCATTATACATCTGCACGGTATAGCACTTTGCCAGCGGCGCCATTGTATCCGCTTTAAAAATAAAGCTTTTTATCATCCGCGCTTCCGCAGCAGGAAGCATATCAACAGAAATATCCGCAGTCCCATTGATATCAATGGCTTTTTTGCAGGTTTTGACATTGATAAGACGCTCTTCCTGGTCATATTGGGCGACACTCAAAAGTACTTCTTCTTTCTTGCCTGAACAATTACCGACCGTATAGGTAACTGTTTTTGTCCGCCCAGCTGCAAAATTCAAATCACTTTTCAATGTCACATCGAACCCATTTACAGACGAAATTTCCGGTTGCACAGTGACAATTACACGGCGATAGGATTTGAGTGCAGGTGAACCATCGTCACAAACTTCGAGGATCAGATGTATATCCCGCGGCTCAGTCACCATGGGCGCCTGAAAATATGCTTCTGCTGATTTTGCATCCAGAATTGTCACCGTTCCGGAATAGGTTCCCGCTTCCTTATACTGCCACCATTGATATATCAATCCATCCCCATCCGGGTCTGTACTCAAAGAGGCATCAAGCTTTACGGCAGAACCCGACTGTACAGTCAGTCTGTCCGCATGATTTAGCTTTGCCATGGGCGCATGGTTTGCCTCTTTAAAATCTTTTACACACCAATCCATCCGCGCCGCAAAATCATTTTGATAGTCACCGCGCCATCTCGCCACAGTCACACGGCTGTTGGTCTTGCCTCCGTATGTATCTTCTGCATCCTGATAATATGCGCCATTATCCTTAAACCTTCCGCCCCATCCGCCATATTCAGGGTGTTCGGGAACATGCAGACCATTGTCAAGAAAATAGAACCATGACGGCGTATCCCCCTCCTTCAAACAACTGTTGGGATTGACACCCGTCCAGGCAGAGGTCGGATAGAGTGCCCCCAAAGGCCCGTGGTTCTCTTTCACATATGTGTTTACCCATGAACGGGAGGTAAGGCTCTCATCTCCGTCAATATACATTCCCCGGAAAACAGAATTTTGTCCGTTGCTCTCATTTTTATCTTTGATATAAAATACCTGCGGATAATTTTTTAAAATCCACAAAGCCGTATTATCCTGGTCAGCTATTACATTCAGCCGCAGCTTAGCAAAAAATTTTTCGGCTTCATCTGCCGGACGAGTGTTGGAAACCACCCACAATGCCTGTGCAATATCTGTTGTTCCTCCCCACACCGAAATGTTCACATATCTGGGGTCATTTTCAGCAAGCGCCTTATCCACCACTTCAATAATCTGCCGGCTTCCGTCCGTATCATGTCCATCGCCTACAAAATTGGTTCCGTAACGAGGATTCCCCACCTTGACAATAGAATCAAGGTATGCACGGGTTGGAAAAGACGGATCATGCTTAATTAAATTGGGATAAACTTTTTCATAAGCATCAAGGCATTCATATACCACAGCCTCCCCTGTTGTCCCCTCATCAATCATACTGCTGCCCGGGATAATGCCTTTGAGATCAAATTCATTTGCATAGACAAGCAAACGAATCAAAGATTGCTGGTCATCCACATCACCGCCGCCAATATCCGTTGTGACAATCAAAATAGGCTTACTGCTTTTCTGCACTTCATTTGCAAAAACAGGTAAGCTAACCGGCAATATACATAAAACCATCAGCATAATATATAACAATACCTTCATTTTCATAGCCTCACTTTTACAGTTGTATGAATTTCTTCTGATTTAACACTCTGTGCATCCGCTTATATGTAAAATATAGGAAACATTTTCATTATAACAAAACAAAAATTGAAACACAAGGTTCATTTTCTCCATATCTGTCACACTCCTTTTGTGCACATCAACCAAAATATTTTTCCTGGTAATCAGATAAGCTGATGTATTACGCAATTTCTTTTTACACATATAGAATTTTTGACAATGTTGACAAAATATAAAATCAATATATAATTTATATATAGGATAATTATTTTTTTAACCATGGAGGTAGAAATGAAAAATTTTATCAAAGGCATGATAACAGGATTGCTGCTTGGATCTATCATCGTATCTGTACCTATTCTTGCCGAAAATATTGATGTATTATTTAACACTGTTCGTATAAACATAAACGGCATGGATGAAATTCAATGGAACAACGAAATAGAACTGGCAAATGGTTCAACAGTTCCATCCAGCATACTATATAACGGTACCACATATCTACCAATACGCAAAATTAGTGAATGTATGAACAACGAGGTTTATTGGAATGGTGATACTAATACTGTTAGTATTACAAGGCAAAAACAAAATATAAAAACCATTACTGAAAAACCGGATTCCTATGGTCATCTATGGGAATATTATACATTCACAGATGAAAAAGGCAATCATTATATTGGTGCAAAAGATGATACGCGTAAGTATGACAGAGTATATTTAATAGCAGGAGACTCTATCCGTATAACTGAAAATGAAATATATTTTGTAAGACTTTATGGCGGTAGTTATTGGTTTGGGCAGTTAACAAAACTTTCATTTGCAAACGACCCAAATACACAAGATGGTACAGAAATCAAAAAATTAGAATTAAAATCTCCATATGGAGCAGAAGAATGGTTCTATGGCCATCTTGAAAAAGACTGTGTGATATTTGACGGAGATTATTTATATTACGCATGCAATTTTCAAAGCAATGCTTCTCCTCATGGACAACTAATCGCATACAATTATATAACAGATGAAAAGACTGTATACACCACAAATATAAGAACGAATATAACCAATATTAAACTTGTGGATAGTGGTGAACAAACCGCAGCTATCGACTGTATTGTTCACAATTACGCCGGGGCTGAAAGTATCCAAAGAATTACATTTGACAAAGTAAATCATACTCTCCAAAAAATAAATGAAAAAGCCTCAAATGAAATTTAATATCCTATGTTTTATCCCTTCCTTCATTGTAATCATAATGTTCATCTTTACAAAGATAGCAGATTGACTTCGCAGACACTCGCCTGCAAAACCAATGTACAAAAAACCATGGCAAAGTAAAGCCAACCTTATTATAAAACAACCTTCCCGCAAAGCATAGCTTTGCGGGAAGGTTACATATAACGGCCTTTTATTGTAAATTCAGGCGTTTACTCAAAAAATAGCGTGAAATGCAATAATAAACAGCTGCATACACTGCTATTCCGGCACACAAAAGCCAGATAAACCCATGAGGTACATCCTTCACATGATTCACTGTGATATGAACCATATCAATCCGGTTCAGCACCCAAATGAAAAAACCGCTGATGATATTCTCAACAATAGAAAATACAATATATGCCAGTACCGAAAACATCATCTTATGTTTGGTAAACGAATGCCCGATGGCAAGCGACGCATAAACCACACAATAAAAGCTGACCAAACTAAAGAGGCAGAGTATACAAAATTCAAAGACAGCAAGCCATCCATCTAAACCAAATTCTTCGGAAAACATTGTAAAGAATCTTCCCAACCCTTGAAAAAACTCTATAAATGTAACATTAGAAATACCGAAGGCAAATACTGCCCCTGCCAACACGATGATCATTATACTTAAAACACTCCATATTACTGATACAATCAATTTGCCGCCTATATTGGTCCATGCACTGACCGGCAAAGTGTTCATCAAATATCCTTCGTCGCCCAACAGATTTTTATAAAAACGCATTATACATAAAATCACTGTAACAATAAAAATTGCAATCAGATAAAGAACCAATAGAGTGGTGGTAATCACCGTAATAATATTTAAAAGATTGGCGCCGTTTGTTTGAAAGAAATCATTCAATTTTAACATGACCACATTCAAAACCGCCAGCAATAAAAGACATCCATATAGAGGGAAAAAACCGCGGGCTGTTGCCTTGAATTCATATTTTAATATCTTTCCTAACATTTGAACACCTCCCTGAACAATGCGTCAATACTCTTTCCTTCCTTATCACGCAAGTTGTCAACACTGTCATGCAGAACAATCTTACCATTTGCAATAAAAATAACTTCATCCAAAATCTTCTCCACATCCGTTATAAGATGCGTAGAAATCAACACAGTTGACTCCGGCCGGTAATTACCAATAATGGTATTCAGAATATAATCCCGGGTTGCCGGATCAACGCCGCCAATCGGCTCGTCCAAAAGATAGAGATCTGCCTGCCGGCTCATAACCAATATCAACTGAACCTTTTCCTTCGTTCCTTTAGACATGGTTTTCAATTTATCCGTTGGATCAATCTCTAACCGTGCCAGCATATCATAAGCCCGATTTGCCTCAAAATCTTCATAAAAATCCGCAAACATCTGAATCAATGTGGAAACGCGCATTTGATCACTCAGATAAGTACGGTCCGGCAGATAGGAAACCACCATCTTTGTCTCTACGCCCGGTTTTTTCCCATTTATTTGCAATTCTCCGCTGCTCGGCTGCAAAAGCCCGTTGGCAATCTTCAAAAATGTTGTTTTTCCACTTCCGTTTGGTCCCAACAAACCGATAATCCTGCCTTTTTCTAGACTGAGACTTACATCCTGAAGCGCAGCTTTCGTCCCGAAATTTTTTGACAACTGCGAGCATTTCAAAACATGTTCTTTCATTTCTTTTCCTCCCCTTCCTCTTTCCAATCATAACCTGCAAGCAGCGCAAGCACCTGCTCCTTATCGTAACCAATCCGGGCCATACCGGATAAAAATTCTTCCATTTGCCGAAAAGCGAAATCATTTTTTACATCTTGAATCATTGCTTTATCCTCCGTAATAAATCTTCCGCTGGTTCTCTGTGAATATAGAATTTCCTGACGCTCCAGCTCTGTCAAAGCCTTTTGCATAGTATTGGGATTTACTCCAGCTTCCGCTGCCAAATCCCGTACCGACGGCAATCGTTCACCGGGTTTCCAGTGCCCGGACAAGACAAATAATTTTACTTGTTCAACGATCTGTGCATAAATCGGACGATCATCACTAAAATTCCAATCCATATTTTCACCTCCTTCGTATTATTGTATTAATCGCTTAATACAATAATACACCCTATTTTTCAATTTGTCAAGTAGCATTTTAAAATATTTTATTCCACCCGATTTATTTCCATGGGCAAAACTTTTTTCATTATTTTTGCCTGCTAAGCATTATGTTCTAATTGTATAAATACAGCAATCATAATCATCAGTAAACTTGTGATTTGCACAGCCCTCCCAGGACTATTACCAGTTTAACCCTTGGGCGAGGCATCAAAGTTTGATTCCACATTACGATCACAGGCAGCTGCTTATGTGCGCCTGTTTATTTTTTCTTATTACCCGTAAATGGATCTGCAAATTCTTTTATGCTTATTGGGTCCGATATCCATCCTCTTTTAATTCATCACTGATATATTCTGATATTATCTTTTGTTCTTTCCAACTACATATATCCACATAATATCCACTGCACCCAAAATGTCTTGAACCATACTTATACTTTAAATTTGCATGACCATCAAATATCATTAGTGAACTTTTCCTCTTGAGAAACCCCATAATTTGTGCTATCCCTATATACGATAACATATTAACTAATAATTTGGATATGGTTTGGTCAAGCTTCTGCTTCTATGATTTCCACTCCCTTTTGTTCGTTGAGTCACCTTATGATTTCCCCTATATTTTTTTCAACTGACCATATATTTCTTTTCTCCGGAATTTTGGTGCAAATATTATGTAAAATTGGCATCCGTAACTTGAATATACTCTATGTTTTATTTTTTGTTTTTTTCTTTACTATTGTTTAAAATCTTCTTGATTTTTTAGTAAGAAGGTCGCCAAACCATTTACTATTTATCACAGGAGGTTTTATTTGCATATGCTAAAGCTTTCTTCTCCCATTAGAACCCTTGGGGAATTTCCACATCTATAAAGGCAAAAAAACAGCTGTCATAACAACAGCTGTTTTATAATTCAATAATTTGACTGCCGAAAGGCATAAAAGCAAGCTGAGCAAGCTTAAACATTTGCTTACCAAATGGTATACCGACAATGGTAATACACAAAATACATCCCCAAAGAAAAAAGCCAATTGCAAGAGGAAGTCCGGAAAGCAACAACCAAAGGAGATTAAGCAGACAACTTCCCGGACCACCGCCAAAGATTATTTCTTTTCCAAATGGAAATATTCCCAATTCAGCAAACTTAAAACACTGTATCCCCCATGGAATTCCAATAATTGTTATGCACCATAAACATCCTGCCAAAAACCAACTAATCCCGGCAAAAAGCCCACCAAACAAAAACCACAGTACGTTGCCCAATATTCGCATTTTATCACATCCCTATTCATTAACTTTAAGGTAGCATATCCTTCATCATCTGTCAAGTAACTTTCAAACAGTATTCAATTAATTTAAAAAGAAAGAAACTGCAAGCGTCCCAAGAGGAAAGATGAAAAAAAGGCAGCTGTATGCCCATCATAGAAAAGAAAATCTAATAATAGAATAACCACAGAAAAATTGTGGAATAACTGTAGAAATAAAAAAAAGCCCTCCCACAAAAGTAGGAGGGAAAATTCCGGCAGTGACTTAAGTTCCCAGGCAGTCGCCCGCCCAGTATTGTCAGCGCAAAGAAGCTTAACTACTGTGTTCGGTATGGGAACAGGTGTGACCTTCTCGCTATAACCACCGAAGGAAGCCTTACGCTTCACCGATTGCCGCTCTTGTGTGATAAAAAGATATACCACAGATTGCCGAGCCGCATACTTACTTCCTGTCATATAACCTCTACAGGAAGCCTTACGCTTCACCGATTGCCGCTCTTGTGTGATAAAAAGATATACCACAGATTGCCGAGCCGCATACTTACTTCCTGTCATATAACCTCTACAGGAAGCCTTACGCTTCACCGATTGCCGCTCTCGTGCGATAAAAAGATATACCAC
>CAJTWN010000012.1 GCA_910580105.1 uncultured Clostridia bacterium
CCTCTTCTCTTTCTGCTTCTTCCCTTCCTTCTTTTCCTCCTCTCTTTCCGGAAATCAAAGTGAAATGAAAACACATTTGTCTTTATAACGGTATATCTACATAACAAAACCACCCGTGAACTGGAGGTTTACTCAGTCCTATAACGGACATTACTTGCCCGCCACCGCAGAGGCGGCACTGAAACATTATTATGGCATGGTTAACACTGCAACCCGTATAATGCTGCTAATGGATGGCATTTCATTTTTCCATATTTTTATTGTTTCACTTTTTTGATCCTAAAGACTAAACTTTTTTCTCGCTTCATAAATTCATCTGAATAGATGACATACTAAAGTTTTTTACCGGCCACTGCTTCTATCTGTGTTTTTATCAAGCTAAAAACACCAAACAAAAAAAGACATCCCACATAGGATGTCTTTTTTGTCAGAATACAACTTATTTAAGTTCAACAGTTGCGCCAACTTCTTCGAGTTTGGTCTTGATTTCTTCTGCTTCCTCTTTAGAAGCACCTTCTTTAATTGTCTTCGGAGCACCGTCAACTGTTGCCTTTGCTTCAGCAAGACCCTGACCAGTGATTTCTCTGACAACTTTGATAACCTTAATCTTCTGTGCACCAGCGTTTGCAAGAACAACATCAAACTCTGTCTTCTCTTCAGCAGCACCTGCACCAGCTGCTGCGCCGCCTGCCATCATAACAGGAGCTGCTGCTGTTACGCCGAACTCTTCTTCAAGAGCCTTTACCAAATCATTTACTTCAAGCAATGTAAGTTCTTTGATTTCATCAAGAATCTTTGTTACGTCTGCCATTTTTATTTCCTCCAATTTTTATCAAATATTTTCGTTTAAAATAAATCTAAATTTGCAATTACTCAGCAGCCGGAGTTTCCTCAGCCGCTGCTTCAGCGGGAGCTTCTACAGGAGCAGCTTCCTCAGCCGGCGCTTCCTCTTTTTCAGCAGCGCCGCCGTTGTCAACAATAGCCTGCAATGTTCTTGCAAGTGCACTGATTGGTGACTGCAAAGAACCAAGCATTTTGGCAATAAGGACATCCTTGGTCGGGATTGCGGCATATACCTTAACCTCGTCTACGTCAATTACTTTACCGTCAACAAAACCGGCTTTGATCTCAAGTGCTTCATTTTCCTTTGCAAATTCAACCAAAACCTTTGCCGGAGCAACAACGTCATCCGCACTTGTTGCAAGCGCCGTCGGGCCTTTCAGATAAGCGTCAAGTTCGCTCATTCCAACTTCATTTACAGCAAAACGGGTAAGGTTGTTCTTTACAAC
This sequence comes from uncultured Clostridia bacterium, assembly GCA_910580105.1. Taxonomy (GTDB): domain Bacteria; phylum Bacillota; class Clostridia; order Monoglobales; family Monoglobaceae; genus CAJTWN01. The sequence goes on from CAJTWN010000012.1 coordinate 1,290, forward strand.
CGTATAATCAACGCCTGCTTCTCTGAGCTTAACACGAAGTGCAGTATCCTGCTCAACCGTAAGGCCTCTGTAATCGGCCAATACACCTGCCTGTGAACCTTTGAGTCTTTCTGCAAGCTGTGCAACAATCGCCTTTTTGTTTTCTAAAACTTTTTCACTTGGCAATGTGAAATCCTCCTTTCTTGATTCCGCAAAAGAGTCTATCATGCCATACAATCATATGATAAAATCCCTCACCGCAAGGCGAGGGATATAACTGTGCCATAATAGCCAATATATCATCCTCGGCAGGAATTACGACCATCGTCCCCTGCTGTCTGCGGAAAATATTTATATTTAATTTCTTTTTTCTTAGTTATCAACCTTGGACGGGTTGAGTTTGATACCAGGTCCCATTGTAGACGCAACGGTCACGGATCTCAAGTACTGGCCCTTTGCAGCAGCAGGCTTTGCTTTAATAATTGCACCCATAAGTGCGTTAAAGTTTTCAGCCAGCTTCTGTGCGCCAAAAGACGCCTTTCCAATCGGGCAGTGAATAATATTGGTTTTATCAAGTCTATACTCAATCTTACCGGATTTGATGTCATTTACAGCCTTAGTTACATCCGGTGTAACGGTTCCGGCTTTGGGGTTCGGCATGAGGCCCTTCGGACCCAAAACTCTACCGATACGGCCAACAACACCCATCATATCCGGGGTTGCAACAACAACATCAAAATCAAACCAGTTTTCAGACTGAATCTTCTGTACCAGTTCTTCGGCACCTACATAATCTGCACCTGCAGCCTTTGCTTCGTCTGCTTTGCCCTCTCTTGCAAATACGAGAACGCGAACATTTTTACCCGTACCATTGGGCAGCACAACTGCGCCTCTGACCTGCTGGTCAGCATGTCTTGAGTCAACGCCGAGCTTTACATGCAACTCAACTGTTTCATCAAACTTAGCGGTAGCGGTTTTGCAAACGAGGTCCAAAGCTTCAGCAGGATCGTATAACTTTCCTTTTTCAATCAGCTTTACGCTGTCTTGATACTTTTTACCTTTCTTCAATGTTAAATCCTCCTATGGTGGTTCAGCAGAACGCCTGTGCGTTCCTCCCACTATTTTGAATGTGCGTTTTCACACACTGCCGTAAACATACGGCTCTTCGAACAGAAACGCCGTCATTATAACAGAAGCATTACTCTTCTATCGTAACACCCATGGATCTTGCAGTACCTGCAATCATGGACATTGCAGCTTCCAAAGATGCAGCATTAAGATCGGGCATCTTCTGCTCTGCGATTGCCTGCAAATCTGCTTTGCTGAGCTGTGCAACCTTTGTCTTGTTCGGAACACCAGAACCACTCTGAATCTTACAAGCCTTCTTGATAAGAACCGGAGCCGGCGGTGTCTTTGTGATGAAGGTAAAGGTTCTGTCCTGATATACGGTAATAACAACCGGAATGACCAAACCTGCGTCCTTCTGTGTCTTTTCATTAAACTGCTTTGTAAAATCCATGATGTTTACACCGTGCTGACCAAGCGCCGGTCCTACTGGAGGAGCAGGCGTAGCCTTTCCTGCCGGAATCTGCAATTTAATGTAACCTGTGATTTTCTGTGCCATTTGAATACACCTCCTTGTTTCACAAACGTGGTAATATCGGAAACGGCCTTTTTGCCATCTCCTCCCACAAGACCACCGGATTTTCCGATGGAATATATAAACGGAACAAGTTCCGTGTGGGTAACTTCTTTATCAGGGAAAATCCCTGCACCTTCGGTTTCCAGCCGGACAAACAGCCGGTGGAAAATCCCGCAGCCTGCCCTGCAGCGGACAAACCGGATTATCAAACAAGCGCCTCAACCTGGTTGAAATCAAGTTCAACATCGGTATCGCGGCCAAACATGGAAACTTTCGCTTTTACCTTCTGCTTTTCCGCCTGAATTTCAGTAATAACGCCAACAAATCCTTCCAAGGGGCCATATTTTACCCGGATATTGTCGCCAATATCAAATTCGAGCTTATAGGTAGTATGTTCAAGTCCCATATTCTCGACTTCTTCAGGTGTGAGCGGTACAGGTTTGGAACCGGGACCGACAAAACCGGTAACACCGCGGCAGTTTCTGACCACATACCAGCTCTCGTCTGTCATGATCATTTTTACCATGACATAACCCGGGAATATTTTCCGTTCCACAGCCTTTTTCTTGTTATCTTTAATCTCAATTACTTCCTCCATCGGTACCCGGATTTCCTGAATAATCTCATGCATATTCCGGTTTTCGACGGTCTTTAAAATATCGGCCATTACCTTATTCTCGTACCCGGAATAAGTATGCGCCACATACCATTTCGCTTCATTTGCCATAATATTCGGGAATAAATCCCTTCCCTCCTATTATCTTTATCTGTTGATAAACAACGACATACCCCAAGTAAAGAGCATATCCAATGCCCAAATCACCAGGCCGACAATGGCAACATAAATAAGTACGGTAATCGTATTCTTTCTTACCTTCTTAAATGTAGGCCAAACAACCTTTTTGAGCTCAGACTTTACTTCTTTGAAGTAGTTCACCATTTTTGTAAAAACATTGGTTTTTGTCTGTTCCATTTTTTCCACTCCTTCTGTGCGCTCCCTGCGGCGACCTTATTTTGTCTCTTTATGCAAGGTGTGCTTTCTGCAGAATCTGCAGTACTTTTTCAATTCAAGTCTGTCCGGGCAATTCTGCTTATTCTTGGTGGTGTCATAATTTCTCTGCTTGCACTCCGTACATGCCAAAGTAATCTTTGTTTGCATATTTTTCACCTCATTTTATCAAGTTTATTGCTTTTTCTGCTTTTTTAAGCTCAAACAAAAGCCAATGAAAATGAAGAATTACAAACCAATTTCCACCTTCATCAAACCCAATAGGTCGAGGGTAGCTTTTGTCAACACAAATAAAACCCCTTTGCAGAGGTAATATATATGATAGCATACAAGGTACAGTTTGTCAACATTTTTCTGAAAAAAAGAACGAAAATTTTTGCATAAATCAGCCTGTCCACAAGATATAGATAGAAAGAAGAAAAAAATCACAATTTCTTGAGAATATGCGGTTTTCTTCTTTACAAATATACCGATAAACTGAACAGTGAGGTCGTGCAAATGAAACGCATTTTTAATCCTGCCTTCCAGGTTGCCATTGTCTGGATCGGCACAATGATCGGGGCAGGCTTTGCCTCCGGCAAAGAAATCCTGCAATTTTTTGGGCCGCCTTCTGAAAAAGGCGGAACTGCAATTGTTTTTGCCACGTTTTTATTGATTCTCATCTGCCGGCGGATACTGACCATAGGTTACAACAACGGCGCGGAAACACTGGATGATTATCTGCTGGCAACAGGCGGCAAATTTGCCAAGTACATAAAATATTTTATGCTGGCTTTTATGTTTTGCGGCATGGCGGTCATGTTTGCGGGCAGCGGCGCGCTGTTTGCCCAAACCTTTGCCCTTCCGCCAGTCATTGGCATCCTCTGCATGGGCGCAATTTGTTTTTTTGTTTTTCTTTTTGATGCAAAGGGTATCATTGCACTCAATTCCATCCTGGTTCCCATCATGTTGGCCGGCCTATTATATATCAGTATATCCTCGGCCATGTTCGAGAGTCATGAAACCTTTTTTGCCTTTCTCACAGAAGGCCGGAAATTCCCCTTTTTATCCGCATTCTGTTATGTCAGTTATAATACCATAACGCTTTCAGCTGTGCTGATTCCACTATGCAGAAATATAGACAAGCGGCAGATACGTACTGCATCCATCGCCGGCGGCTGTATCATCGGGCTTCTTATCCTGATTCTTTGGACCGCAATGGGAATGCGGTATGAACATCTCTGGAACAGCGAAATTCCAATGATGCACCTTGCAGCTATCAATGGGAAAATCTGCAAAAATCTCTATGCAGTCATCCTGTTTCTTTCTATTTGTACAACAGCCGTTTCCAACGGTTTTGGCATTTTGGCAGACCGGCCGGCAAAAAGTCTGCGTACACATACGCTGCACTGCGCCCTGCTCTGTCTTCTTGCCCTGCCTTTTGCACTCTTTGGCTTTTCAATCCTTGTGGAAAACCTGTACACCTTCTTTGGCATCTGCGGCTTTCTTCTCTGTCTGACATTGCTTCCCCGAAAAAAGAAAAGAGCCGCAAAATAACGGCCCTCAAACATGTCGATACACATAAATTTGGAATAATTCCAAACTGCCCCCTATGGGTGCAGCAATAGATTTATGGACTTTGCATCCGTTTAACACCAAATCATTCCAAGTTTTATAAATCCAATTCCTTTTTCAACAGTACGAAGGGCCGCAAAACAGCGGCCCTTTCTTTAATATACTGCGGCTTTGGCAAGGGGCTGCATTTCATCATTCCACAAAAATACTTTTACCCGATAGTTACCCTGGGGAACATTTCCCAGTTTCACGGGAATTTCTTCAATTCCTTTCCCGCCGCTCACGCTGATTTCCTGTTTTTTTGCATATACCGCCGTATTTCCCTGGTACAACACCACATACAGCGTTCCTTCCACAGTTTCATCAAATTGTTTGCACACCTGCACCGTTGCCTGTGCATTCGCTCCATACATCATCCCTTTAATTTTCAATGCCGCCGTCCAATCGGTATCATAAGGAACGCCCGCACAAATCCGTAAATCATCTATATTAAGCGCGCCCTTGTCTCCCATATAGACCTCTTTTAAATTAACCGCGCCGCCATCTTTAAACCCAACGGCTTCTGTGGTTTTATCCATTGCCGTCAGCTGATTGACATCTGTTCCCTGATACATAAAAATTTCTTTTTCTGCAAAGTCAATCATCATCCGGACATAAATCCATTCATCCGTCGCCGGATAGCTGATACTTGTGTCTTCCATCCCATTTCCGTACACTCTGTCGCCATATATCTGGGGTGTACCGCCATACCGCGGATAGAACAATTCAACAATTTCTCTGCCATTTTCATCCCGCAGAATGAAACTGACCTCTTCGTCCACCAAACTCTCCCGCTTGATCTTCACATCACAATAGACCAGATTTCCGTCTCCATTAACAGCGCGGTCAAGCTCTAATTTTACCGGTACCTTTCCTTTTCTTACACCGCCGATATATTTATTGCCCCCGTCCTCTTTTACAGTATAAAATCCGCTTGTCAAGTCGGTATCATTGATCCACTGCATCTGTTGTCCCGTCGCCTGGTTTTTCACCTTTATCCCGGGAACCGCCTCGTCCGTCATAACCGCGCCTTCGAAATCCAGGTCTACATACTGTTCGGATACAACGCCGTTACCAATATTTCCATGGATAAAATCACTGTCTTTAACCGCACTTGTATCCACGGTATAAATCTCTATATCATCCAGACTGATTGTTCCGAGGTCAAACTCTATTTTGCTGATCCCGGCCGCATCCGTATTTTTAAATCCAAAACTTGCACTTTCACGCAGGATACACTGCATTTTATCCCGCGTTTCTCCAACATACATTTCAAACACATTCAATTGCTGGTTAAAAATTGTACGTACATACATCCAATCCTCTGTGTATGGATATGCAATTTCCGTCATAATGGAATTTGGCGTAACCATTCCATACTCACGGTCACCGGTCAGAACCGGAATACTTTTTTCCGGATACTGCAGTTCGAATAATTCATTATCTTCCTTGTCCTTCACCTTCAAAGAAACATCTCCGCCGGTGAATGTGCCCCTCTTTATCCGCGCATCGAAATGAATTAATTTCTCCTGCTTAGCAATCTCCGTCGGCAACGTAAGAGAAATGCCGGCATTCTTTTCTCCGCTTCCCTGCAAAAAAGCGCCGCTGCTTTTTCCATCACCCGAATGGATTGCACAGATTCCATCCCCAAGGATTGTCCAGGGAAGGTCCGTTCCCGTTGCCTTATTCTGCACATGGACAACACCATCTTTCACTGTCGCGCCTTCAAAATCCTGTGACAAATACGTTGTCAGCCTTGCCTCATCTACACCGCCGGATCCATCGGTAAACGGCTTATTTCCGCCCATCTGTAAAATTTCCTGATTGGAAAATATATCAATATCACAAATATTAGCGGTATTATCAACTGCGTTCCCTTTCGTAATGACAAAACGCAGATACTTTGCTTTTGTCGGCCTAATCTGCCGCTCCAGATAGCCGCCCTGATTTCCGGTCACCGTTTCCAGGACATCCCAATCGGTTCCGTTTAAACTCGCTTCCACCCGAAAACTGTTCACATTATCCGCCTTCTCGCCTCCGGCTGCTTCCAGGCTCTTTATCCGCCAGCGGTTTATGACTGCCATTCCATCAAACGCAAATGTTATCTCTTTATCCCCAGCAGCGCTGTTTCTCCAGACCGTGCTGCCATCCCCGTCTGTCAGGCTGTCCGCCGTATAACCAATATCGCTGTCCGCCGTTACCGTTGCAAGTGAAACAATATTTTTCCCCAAATCCTTTTCAAGCTGTTCTTTTACATACACACCGCAGAAGTCGGTCGGCGGATAATCATAATCATCATACTTAAATCTGTCTTTATCGGCAAGAATGCGCGGCGCTGAATTGGGATGGAAGCACCAGCCCGTCCAGTTTGCCAGATTGCCATAAGTCTCTTCGTCATTCATCCATGCAAACAGCTCCGGCATCCATTTATCATGGTACATGTCACTGCCCGGTTTATATTCTTTTTTACCCACTTCTAAATTTGTGGCCGGATCCCATCCGCTTTCTCCAACCAGGATCGGATATTCTTTCCGCACGTCTCCGATTGCTTTATCCCAGTTGCTTGCATGGCCCTTCCATGGATAGATATGGGTATCATACATAATTCCGTTCCCTGTTTTGCTTTTATTATTATTAGAACCCTGATCAATTAAACCATAGCCCTGTTCAAAACAATCATCAATCCTGTAAGCATAATCCAAACCGCCTGCCACAATGATATTCCTTGCCCCCAGGTCACGGATCATCTCAACAACCTGCTGATGTCCGATAATATTACCTCCATCCCCGTTTCTCCACACTTCCCAGGTTGTACTATGCGGCTCATTAAGAATACCGAATAAAACTGCCGGATTATTCCCATATTTCTCCGCAGCCTCTTTCCAGAAATCCAGGTATTGTTGTTTATTAAACGATTTATAATGGTGTAAATCAAGGACAACATAACGGCCTTCTGCGGCCACAATATTGATGATGTTATCCATATAATTCCGGTAGCCTCTTCCCCCATCGTTTACATAGTTATAGGTACCATACCAGCCTTCCACACTGACAGGCAACCGGATCAGGTTGGCATTCCACCGGAAAATTGCCTCTTTGACAGAACGCTCAAGCTTTTCCACGCTCGGCGTTCCCGTCCATTCACCGCCCGGCACGTTCATTCCCGTCAAACGGATAACCGCTTTTGGATCGTCCTTATATACAATTTTATTGCCCCGTGTCATCAATTCCCTTGATTGATTGGTATATGTCTCAGCATTTGCTGTCAAAGGCATAATAAACGCCATGGTCTGCAGCATAATAACCATAGCCAATACCACCCCGAATATTCTTTTCATACTGATGCCTCCTGCATTTTGTTGTTTTTATTGCAGATTTTATCATACCATCCTTTCTTCACAAATGTCAATGCGAACAATCTATGATAAATGTCTGCTTTAGTGCGGCAAACTTTTGATGCAGTCATTCCTGCTATTTATTCATAATCTGCAAATTGGGCATAGCCATTTGCACGCACATATGCTATAATTATAAAAAAGGGGGGATTACATTATGGCTGTTACCTGGAACCCATGGCACGGCTGCCACAAATACACCGAGGGCTGTCAGAACTGCTATGTCTTCCGCATGGATGCCCGTCATGAACGGGACAGTTCTATCATTAAAAAAACGGGCAATTTTAATCTTCCCATCAAACGAAACCGGCAAAAAGAATGGAAGATCCCATCCGGCACCCTTGTCGCCACCTGTTTTACCTCAGATTTTTTTCTGGAAGACGCAGACCCATGGCGGGCCGAAGCATGGCAGATGATCTACCAGCGCCCGGACCTCAGCTTTCTGTTTATCACCAAACGCATCCTTCGTTTTTATGAATGTATTCCGGACAACTGGGGGAACGGTTATAAAAATGTCCATATCTGCTGTACCGCCGAAAACCAAAAACGCGCCGATGAGCGGCTCTCTTTTTTCAGAAGTCTCCCTATTTATCATAAAAGTATCGTCTTGGAACCACTGCTTGGCCCCGTTGACATCTCCCCTTATATCGGCAGCTGGACGGACGAAGTTCTGGTGGGCGGCGAATCCGGCAGCGCCGCACGTCCGTGTAATTACGACTGGATTTTGGACATCCGCCGCCAATGTATAGAAAAGGAAGTCCCCTTCACCTTCCGGCAAACCGGGGCAAACTTTATAAAAGACGGGAAGACATTTCGTATTCAGAGACCCTATCAGCACCGGCAGGCAAAAAAAGCAAACATTAACTACTGTCCTGCAGGCAGATTCCCTGCACGAAAGTTTTAACGAAAAAAAGTTATTAAAAAAATAAAAAAAGTGTTGACAAACCCTTGTCCCCGTGCTATTATATAGTGGTTGACGCAGTCAACTTACATTTTTGGAGGGGTTCCCGAGTGGCCAAAGGGGGCAGACTGTAAATCTGTTGCAACTTGCTTCGATGGTTCGAATCCATCTCCCTCCACCAGAACAGAGCAAATTTTATTTTGCTCTGTTTTTTTGTGTAAAAACAATTGTTCAAATTTGTTCTGTTCAATTTACGAAATTTGCTTATCAGAAATTGTAAATTTGTAATCGTTTATGCCTGTCTATGGCCAATATATTCTAAATACAATTCCTTTTAAAAAAGGAATTGTATTTTTTTATACACCATTATTTTCATAAAGAAAAATTGATTATTCGTTTTTACTTAATTTAAGATGGTTTTGAAAAAAGATTATAATTTATAGAAAAATTGAGGTGGATAAAAATATTTGCAACAATTTTTAATATTTTTTTGCTCATATATTTGATAAGGGAAAAAATGTATTGACAAGGAAGATAGCGCACTATAAAATATAAAATATGTTAGTATTTATAGGCCATTTATAAATAATAATTGTTCAATATAACTAAAATTAAAATGGTTTTTATTATATTTAAAGGAGAAATGGGGTAAAAAAGAAAAAAATTATATTTGCTGCATAAAGGGGGAGGACATTATGAAAAACAAAAACCGTAAACTTATAAGAGATATAAAAAAGGATTTAGACTTATACATATTATTGGTTCCGGCATTTCTTATTGCATTTGTGTTGATGTATTATGTACCGATGTATGGTGTCGTTATTGCCTTTAAGGATTACAATTTGCTGAAAGGGATCCTGCATAGTGACTGGGTTGGATTTGCACATTTTGCCAGACTTTTCAGAAGTCCGGACTTTTTATTGATAATTCGTAATACATTACTGCTGAATTTGTATAATTTAATTTTTGGTTTCCCTATGCCAATTATACTTGCTCTTTTTATCAATGAAGCAGGCAATGTTTTGTTTAAGCGTTCTGTACAAAGCTTTTTATATATACCGCACTTTATATCATGGGTTGTACTTGGCGGAATTGTTGTATCGTTGTTATCACCATCAACGGGTGTGATTAATGGAATTATTAAAATGTTTGGCGGCGAACCGATTTACTTTATGGCGGATAGTTTTTGGTGGCCGGTATGGTATACCATTTCAGGTATATGGAAGGAAGCCGGCTGGGGAACTATTATTTATATGGCTGCTATTTCCGGTGTTGATCCCAGTCTTTATGAGGCTGCCGCGGTTGATGGTGCAGGAAGATTTCGTAAAATGTGGCACATTACCCTTCCATGTATCCGCGGTACCATCGTTGTATTGTTAATTATGAATCTTGGAAAAATGATGAATTCCGGATTTGAACAGGTTTATGCACTGCAAAATTCTTCGGTACGTTCTGTCTCTGAAGTTATTTCCACTTATGTATACAGATTGGGCATACAGGGTGGACAATATGGCTATACGGCGGCTCTCGGCCTGTTTCAGTCCGTCATAGGGATGATTTTGATTATTGCTGCAAACAAGACGACGAAGGCGCTTGGCGAAAATGGTTTATGGTAGGGGGAGAGGTTGATCGTGGAAAAGACATTAAATAAAAGAAAAACAGCAAACCATGGAGAGCAGCCGGAGAATAAGCGCAGCTATCCAAAAAAACTCCATAGACAAAAAAAGATGAATTTGTTCAACATTTTGAATTATTTGCTATTGACGATAGCGGCTTTTGTGACCATATTTCCCTTTTTAAATATTATTGCAACTTCTTTTAGTTCATCCAGAGCAATTCTGGGACAGGAAGTAATGATGTGGCCTGTTGATTTTAATATTGATGCGTATATCAATATTATAAAGGACGGGACAATTTTTCAGGCATTGAAAAATACGATTGTAATTACCATCGGCGGTACGCTGTTGAGCATGATTTTCACAATTGCAATTGCCTATCCGTTGTCTCGGGAAAGACTGCGTGGAAGAGGAATATTTTTAAAATTAATTGTTTTTACAATGATGTTTAACGGCGGACTGATTCCAACATTTTTGTTGATTAAAAATATGAATTTGGTTGATAATTATCTGGGTCTTTGGCTGGTCGGGCTGGTAAGTACATATAATTTCTTTGTTATGAAGACATTTTTTGAGGGAATACCGGTCAGTCTGGAAGAATCAGCAATTATCGACGGTGCAAGTAATCTCACAATCCTATTGCGAATTATTCTTCCGCTGTCAAAGCCGATGCTGGCGACATTAATATTGTTTTATGCGGTGGGAAACTGGAATTCTTATTTCAACGTAATGATTTATATTACGACGCCGGGAAAACAATCAGTTATGGTAAAATTGATGCAAATGGTCAAAAATGCGGATCCGAGCTTGCTGGCAATAGAAGGAGCAAGCAGTCAGATGAATATAACGCCTGAAGGGATGCGCGCAGCAGCAATTGTTGTTTCGACTTTGCCTATTATGGTGATATATCCGTTTGTACAAAAGTATTTTGTCCAGGGAGTTATGCTTGGTGCTGTAAAAGGATAAAAAGAAAACTTATTTAATCTTAATTTATAAAGGAGAATCATTATGAAAAAGAGAGGGATTGCGTTTGTTTTAAGTCTAGCTTTATCGGTGACCTTATTTGCAGGATGTGGAAATGGGGGAGGAAATTCGGGAAAATCTGAGGATGAAAGAACACTTTCTGTTATGGTATATGACCGCGGTCAGGTACCTGTAAGCGAGGGCAGTTATTCAGACAATCGCTGGACAAAATGGGTAAACGAACAGACGAACATGAATGTAAAATGGGTGCCGGTACCCCGTTCAGAAGTAAAGCAATCGCTGAATGTGATGTTTGCATCGAATTCAGCGCCTGATATTATTGTTGATTTTGATCGGTCGAATATGCAGGAATTTGCTGATCAGGGTTTAATTCAGCCCGTCGGTGAATTTATTGAAAAATACAGTAAAGATTATAAGGAATATGCAGCAAATCATCCTGAAATGATCCCATTTACAACAATGAATGGAGATACATATCTGTTGACTTCTGAACGGGAAACGATTGCAAACCATGCAATATGGATCCGCCAGGATTGGCTTGATAAATTAGGGTTGAAAAAACCGGAAACGACAGAAGAATTGCTTGAAGTTGCACGTGCATTTACAAAGAATGATCCGGATGGAAATGGTGTAGATGACACAATCGGTGTTGCGTTCAGAACCGGTGTTTTTCAGACACTGTTTGGAATTGATATACCAAATGCAAGACTCCCCTGGAATGTAGATGAAAATGGAAAAGTATATAATCCGCAGCTGACAGATCGTTATAAAGAGTATCTTGCCTATAGAAAGACATTTTTTGATGAAGGTTTAATCGACAAAGAATATGCAACAGACACAAATGACCAACGGCAGATTCAGGCGTGGATTACCGGAAAGGCAGGCATTTATTTCGCACAATGGAGTCCGGAGGATTTCAAAGATTTATTTGTAAATGATCCGAATGCAGTTGTTGTTCCTCTTGAACCGCCGGCAACACAATACGGACGGAATGGATTACATCAGGAGCCGCCCTGTTCTCACTACGTAGCCTTCAATACAAAGATGAAAAATCCGGAACTGGCAATGGAATTTTGCGATTGGATGATTCGTGAAGGTTACTTTACGCTGATGAATGGTTTTGAAGGGGAACACTATAATTTGGTAGAGGGTTATCCAGTACCGATTGACACCGATAAAAATAAAAATGAATTGTCCTATGCGTCTTCGGATATGCCATTTTTGAGACAGGGAAAAACCTCTGCGGATAAAATTTTGAAGACGGCAAATCAGGAAGATCCGCTGGCAGTAAAACTTGCAGAGATGAAAGCGGCCTCCTTGGAAACTGCACTTAAAAATAAGCACCGTCAGGATATTCCCTTTGGTATTGTTCCTGATGATCCGCAGATAAAGCAATTTGCGACAGAATGGGAGCCGATTGCAGAAGAAATGGAAACGGAAATTATACTCAGCAGTCTTAAAAACACAAATCTTTCTCCTGAGCAGGGCGTTGAAAAGTTCAGAAATGAATGGGAGCGTCTTGGCGGAAAAGAAATTGAGGAACTGATGCAGAAATGGTATGATGAGAATAAAGATACGTTTCAAAAATAGGAGAATCAGCAGTTTTTCTTTACTTCATATAACAGATAAATAATTGTAAAAAAAGTCCTTTCCTGTGGTTTTATCGCTTTCCATAGGAAGGGGCTTTTTAACTTTGAATTGGTAAAAAAGAGGGAAATATCTTGAAGGGTTACTTTATTTCTTTATGGTAAATCCAGATATTCTTTCGGTTATAAAGGATAATTTCGTCTTCTCCGTCATGATCAATGTCTTCAATGAAAGCATCAAAGCCTGCACCATAATAGTTTTGTATAAATCGTGGTAAATTCCATTTATCTATATCTACACAACTTTCTAGGCAGTCAAACTGATAACAAATTTTTCCGCTGCCGTCTATGACAAAAGGCTGATCATTGTCTCCCTTTGAAAGGGGCATATGGGTATAACCCAATTGACGGGAGCGGTCAATCAGTGCAGTTCTGTCTTTCTCTTCCAGACGTCCCGGTTGGGGACAGAATAATAAGTAATCTTTAATCTGGCTTTTTATTGTGTAGGAATACCCGTTGCAGGGAAAATCCCATACAACTTTGCCATTGCAGTCCAGCATGAAGGAGCCGCCGTCACAAGCTTTGTTGTTTAAAAAAATGTGATAGGTATCGCTTTCCTCAAATTTACCAATACTGACCTGCTGCGGATGAATAAATTCCTTGGAAGAAAATAAAATTTTACCATGGACATCAAGAATAAAAAAGTCCATGAAATCTGTACAATAAATTACTTCCAATACACCATCACCATTGATATCGCAAACCACGATCTGATCAGCGTGAGAAGGAAAGTCATGGGACCATAATATTGTTCCGTCATGATCAATCAGCGAATAGCCTTCAAAAATTTCATCAAAGCCATCCCCATCCACATCCATACAGACAATGTTATGTCCGGCACCTTTCATATCTTCCTGCTGCCATAATAAATCAAGATTGTGGTCATAGGCCAGCAAAGGTTTGCCATATCCATATTCGCTTTCACCATTACATTTTACAATAATATGATAGTGGTCGCCCATTTTCTGGCAGGTGACAAGATTAAAGGCTTCTGTCGGCAATTGTATACTGTTGATGTATTTTCCGGTTTCCCCGTTAATCACAAAAAGTTCATCTTTTCGTATATATAAAATTTCTGTAATCCCATCATTATTGATATCCGCCGCGGTGGTCATATCTTTGGAGGCATGGGAAATATAGGGCCGCTCATCTGTCCATGGTTTTCCATATTGCCACAGGACATCCCCTTCCTGAGACATACAGGTCAGCTGTAAGAGCCGGGCATTATCTTCTGTTAATTCAGCGGAATGATAATATTCGGTGAAGCGAAGAAGATCATCCCGATAAAATTTCGAATCGTAAAATCCGCCGCTTTGACGGATAATGAACTCTTTTTTGCCGTCTCCGTTGACATCTGCCAGAAAAAGTGTTTCTCCGCCGTTTATTCCGGTTTTTATATGACGCAGCAACCGATACATAACATATTCCCCCCACTTTTATTTGTTTCACTATAACATAAAGAATAAAAAAAGTCCAATAAAATTTATGAGAAATTGTAAAAGATACTTGTAAAACAAATTTAAGCGATGTATAATCAAAATTAGAAAATCTTATCAGGAGGGAAGGGTATGAAAAGATGGTTGGCGGTTGTTGTGGTTGTTGGAATGTTGGTTGGTATGCTGTCGGGATTTACTGTCTATGGTGAAGAAGCGAATGCAGTAAATGTGACAGCGGACGAAGATTGGGGAAGGGCATATTTCAAGGATGGAAAGCTGTATAACTATAACCCGGACGCGTCCGGTGAAAGCGGATATGGCTTTTCCGTATCATTCGGCAAGGCAGGAACGGAGAACATTGCCACCATCACTGCCATCACCAATCCGAATGTGGAAAAGGTGGTAATTCCTGCCGCGGTGGTGAAGGATGGGATTTCCTATGAAATTCGTCCCGGTTCCAATGTCATTCCGGCAAATAATACGGCAGTGAAAAGCTTGATTATCTCGGAAGGGGTGAAGGTGATTGGCTTCCGAGCTTTTAAGACATTGAACGGCGTGACCCAGCTGAAGCTGCCCTCCACTCTGACCACTTTGGGCGGCGAGAGCTTCCAGCTCCCGAATCTGGAGGAAAGCGTAGTGATTCCCTATGGGGTGACCTCCATCGGAAACGGAGATTTTGCCCAGTGCAAAAAGATCACCCATATTGAATATCCAGAGACAATCACCAGCTACGGCAACAATCTGGTGGACACCTGTGATGCCTTGCAAAGTATCAAAATCAACTTTCCGGTGACAGCGATTAAGGACTTTATGTTCTGCAGGACGGCCAACCTTGCGGAATATGCTATACCGGAGACGGTGACCGGCACCATTGGCAGGAGCGCGTTTTTCCGGTCGGGCATTGCGGGTGAGGCGGTACTTCCGGCTGGGGTAACGGGGATTGCCCAGGGTGCCTTCGGCGATTGTCCGAATATGACCAAGGTCACCATAAAGGGTGCGGCAGTTTCCATCAATGAGAATGCCTTTAACGGCAGCGGAAAATTGAAGACCTTTGTCTTTGAGGGAATGACGGCGCCCACAAGCACAGGTACCATCATCAATCCTGCCTATACCGGCATCACCGTCTATTATCCCATCAACGGAAATGGATATGATGAACAGTTCCGGGCGCTCTTCCCGGAGGGAACGGCCTTTATTGCCGCCTCTGCGGCGCCTGCAGTGAAGGGCGTACAGATAGAAGGAAAAAACGTGGCAGGGACACAGCTCACCGGTTTTTATACCCAATTTTCGGATCCCATGGGCGGGAAGGAAAGCGGATCCGTTGCCATATGGCGGCGGGCGGATGACAGAGAATGTACCCAAAACGTGGTGGAAATTCAGCGGTCTCCCATCGCTCTCGGTGAAACCGCCCAATATACATTAGGTACAGAAGATGTAGGAAAGTATATCCAGTTTGCGGTCATCCCCAAAAGTGACAGTGAAGAAAACAATGTGGGGGAAGAGGCATCCACAATCCTTCAGGATGCGGTGCGTCTGCCGGTTACCCGGCCGACAGTTACACTGACCGCTCCGTCAGAAGGGTATCGGGTACACGAGGGGACACCCATTGGTCTTTCAGCATCGGCGTTTTGTGATAATACAGAGATTACCAAAATTGAATATTATGCCAACGATAAAAAAATTGCGGAATCTTCTGCTTCGCCCTTTGATGCGGAGTGGAAGGATGCGGTGCCGGGAGAATATGCGCTTTTTGCCCGGGCATATAACGGATTGGAGCCTGCGGAATACGGGGATTCAGAAAAAGTGATGATCAAGGTATATGATATCAGTGAATCCATTGAACCGGTGTGGGCAGAAAAGTGGAGCTATGACTTCAATGCGTTTAACGCCGAAGGGGTTTATGACAGAAACAATCAGCTGGCTGGCGGACTGCCGGGCGAAAGGGCGCCGGCAATTGTCTATCAGTCCGGTGGTTCTTTTCAAAGGGCGAAGGGGATGTTTGGAAAAGATTCGGAGGATGTACATTTTCGGATCAATTCCACCAGCGGCGGCAACGAGCGTATCCGGCTTTCCCTGCCCCTGGAGGATTTGGATGCACCCATAAAAACCCTGGTGGCTGAGGCGGATGTGGCGGTGACCACAACCGATGAGAATCATTATTTTTTAGGTTATCGCACCTCTCTTGCATCATATAATACCATCTCCTTTTTGAGTAATGGCAAGATTAGTTATTTTAATGGATCAGGAAGTGCCACCACTGCCTTTCAAAATGAGGATGGAAGCGATATGGTCTATGAACCAAACCGCTGGTACCGGGTAGGGATCAAGCTGGATTTTGAGAAAAAAACGGTCTCCTATTATCTGGACGGCAAGGAGCTTCTGACCCGGGAGGCGCCTGATCCCAACCGGTTTGAGTATACCACCGAAATTCGGATCAACGGCAGTCACTATACGACCCAATCGGGCAGTGTTTACATTGATAATCTCTTTTTGGGACAGGTGCAGGATAGTTATGTCAACGCAGTGATCTCTGCACCTACAGATGGCTTTTATCACCTCACTGGCACGGATATGCAGATCAAGGGCTATGCCAAGGACAGCCGTCCCGGCTGCGCGGTACAGAAGGTGGAATTTTTGCTGGACGGCCTGCCTTTTACTGAGACGGAAGGGAGCAGTTTTGACTTCAAGACGGCGGAAATTGCTCCGGGACATCATATTTTGCAGGCCAAGGCGATCAGTGCAGACGGAATGGTTGGGTATTCGGAAAAAGTGTCCATTACTATCTCAGCGGTAAAGCTTCCCACCATGTATCATGACGATATGCTTCTGCAGCGAAACAAACCCATCCGTCTGGGCGGTGAAGGAAAGGATGGTGAGACGGTTACCGCAAGCCTTTGCGGAACCTCTGCCACGGCAGAGATCAGCGGCGGCCGGTGGGAAATTGTCCTGCCGGCTCAGCCTGCGAACAAATCCACACAGCTTGTATTGACCACCAGTGACGGGGTCATCATCTCCTTTGATAATGTGGCCATCGGTGAGTTGATGCTGTGCAGCGGGCAGTCCAATATGCAGTATCGGATGGAGATGTTCCGGAATCTGTCGGCCAATGCCGACAAGGATTACCCGGATATCCGCCTGTATAACCAGACCCTTACTCTATATGGTGCAGAGAAGACAGATAATCCCACCGGCAGCTGGCGGATTGCCACTGTGGATCAGGCGCTTCGGTTTTCTGCCATGGGCTATCTGGTGGGGAAGGACTACTATCTCTCACAAAACTGCGAGGTGCCGGTGGGGTTGATCTATGCAGCCTATGGCGGTGCCGGAATCAACGCCTTTCTTCCCAGAGGTGCGAACAAGTATGATTCGGATCTGCGGGAGGATGGGGCGACCTATTATAACACCGCGGTGGCGCCGTGGAAGTATTTCACCCTGGGTCATGTGATGTGGTATCAGGGGGAATCCAATACGCAGATGAATTATCCCTATGAAAAGGTGCTCACCCATTATGTGGACAGTTACCGCAGTGCCTTTCGGGATGAAAGTTTGAATTTTATTATGATCCAGATCCCCATTTATGACTATCCGGGAAAATACGGCGGTCTGCGCTCTGGTGTTGGCGTGCGGGAGGGGCAGTATCATGTGTCCCTGCATCTTCCGAATGTGGCCTCGGTTATCTCTATGGATACCGGTGATTATGGCAATATTCATCCCGATGACAAGATGCCATTGGTACACCGGGCTTCCCTGGCGCTTCAGCATTTTACCAACCCGGAAGATGACACCCTGGTCTGGAAAAGTCCTTCTTTTGACCGCTATGAGGTAGCGGACGGGACGATGACCATCTATTTTAAGGATGTGGGCACGGGGATGAAAACTACCGATGGTGCTCCGCCCCGGGGCTTTACCCTGGCAGACAAGGATGGAATTTATCGGGAAACAGAAGCTGTCCTGGACGGAAACACGGTGAAAATTGATGTGACCGGTGTGGAGGGCGAACCGAAAGTGCGCTACTGCTATACCGATGCGGTGCCGCTGAATGGTGTGCGTTCCGCACTGAATCTTGTAAACAGTGAGGGACTTCCGCTGGCCATGTTCCGGACGGATACAGACAAATATAACTTCTCGGTCAACAACGGGGACGGAACCTATTCCAATCCCATCAACTTTGCCCCCTATGTGCGGTGGATAAAGACAGAGGGAGATGCCCTTATCATCAATGCCCGGGATTATGACGGCAGTATTGAGAAGCTGGAGGTCTATTTGGACGGTACTCTGCTGGGAACGGCGGAGAAGGCGGAGGGCGACACCTTCTGCTATGACCTGAGGGGTGTACAGCCGGGAACCCACCGGTTCCATGCCATTGCTATAGACAATGACGGCACCATCTCCACCCAAAGCCACAGCACCATGGGCGGACGGACGGTATCACCGCAGAGCTTTTCGCTGGTTGTGGAGGAAGCGGTTATCCGCTTTACCGACCTTTCTGGTAAGCCCATTGAAGGATTTGCAGACAGAGACAGCATAAAGGCAGTGGCAGAGCTGGCGGAGGGTGAAAAGCTGGTGCTGGCCGCCTATCAGGATGATACCTTGCTAAAAATGATAACTGCTGAATCCGGGGAAGCGATATTTAAGAAAGAAACGATAGAAAAAGCCACCCAAATCAAGGCGATGATCTGGGTGGGCACAGAGATGGATCAGTTGAAACCCACAGGGGAGAGCAGAGTATTGAACCCATAAGGAAGGGGGGTGGCGCCAATTGGCGCCACCCCTTTGCACACCCTACGATGTTTACAAGTTTCTGTCCCTGCAGACCAGCGTACAAATAATGGGCACGCAGACATTCGTCAGGATGTTACCGCCTGCGAATGCAAAATTAGCCATTAACAGGAATATGGGCTGCATTTACAATATTTATAGATAATTTGCACGGCTTCTTCAATTTTTTCTTGTTCAATGGACGAATAGTTCATTACATATATATGTTCTGCACCCTCTGTTTTTTGCATAAAGTAATCGGACAAAGGTGCCAGCTTTATTCCGCTTACTTTTAAAAGATTCACAAATTCCCGGTCCGGGTGCGGCGTTTTTATCTCCATAAGGAAATGTAATCCGGCATCTTCCTTTGAAATCCGTACATATTTTTTCAGCGGACTGTTATAAATTGCATGAATGACAGCATCTCGTTTGTGATGATAATAAGTCCGCATCCGGTTGATATGTTTTTCAAAATATCCTTCTTCGATAAATCTGGCTAATGTATATTGTTCGAAATTTGAAACAGCACAGGAGTAAAAGGATAAATTTTTATAAAAAGTCTGTACAAGGTGCGGCGGCAAAACCATATAACTAATACGGATGGTGGAGGCCAGTGTTTTTGTGAAGGTATTCATATAGATAACCTTTTCCGAAACATCAATGCTTTGCAGAGTAGGAATGGGCTGTCCGCTCAGCCTGAATTCGCTGTCATAATCATCTTCAATGATATACCGGCCCTCTTTTTTTGATGCCCAGCTTAATAATTCGTATCTGCGGCTGATGGGCATTACAATACCGGTTGGGAAATGGTGCGAAGGTGAAATATGTATGACGTTGATATTTTTTTCTTCCAAATTGTTTACACACACACCCATTTCATCCATAGAAATAAAATGGCAGGCAACCGAATAGCTCTGATAAATCTGTGAAATTTTACGGTATCCCGGATCTTCAACCGCATATCGTTTATCCATGCCGAGAAGTTGTACCAACAGGCCGTAAAGATATTCTGTACCGGCACCGATAATTATCTGTTCCGGTGAAACCCGCATACCGCGGAATTCCTGCAGATGCCTTGCAATTGCCTGCCGCAGAGGAAGGATTCCGCCATACGGCGGATTCGTCATTAGTTCCTTTTGTTTGTTGTGCAGCTCTTCACGTATCAGTTTTGCCCAAATGGTGAAAGGAAACAATGAGGCAGGTGTTTGATTACTTGAAAAATCAGCCAAATAGCCCTGTTCTCCGCCTGTAAGAGGAATTGCTTCCTGCGGCGCTGGTTTCTTTTTCGTGATGCTGTCCTTAAAATCTGTTACATAAAAACCCCGTTTGGGGAGAGAAAATATATAGCCCTCTTCCATTAATTTTCCATATGCGTTTTCGACGGTAATAATGCTTATCCCCAGATTTTTTGCAAAACTGCGCTTTGACGGCAGTTTCTCTCCGGCATGTAAGACGCCTTGCAATATGTCCGTTCTGATACATTTATATAAATGTTCATAAAGGGAATCTGACCCTATATCTGCAAAAGAATATGTGCGCATTTTCTGATAATATCTCCAATCTGACCTTTTTGAATATATTTAATTTGGGTCTTTTTATATATCCACTTTGTATTATAATAGAAGAAAAACAAAATGTAAAGATGTAATTATTTATGAATGCAAAGGAGGATAAACGATGGATGACAGATATGAATTAAATAAAGGATTGGCGCAAATGCTGAAAGGTGGTGTGATCATGGATGTCACAACGCCGGAACAAGCGAAAATTGCTGAAGCTGCCGGCGCTTGTGCGGTGATGGCCCTTGAGAGAATACCGGCGGATATTCGCGCGGCTGGTGGAGTTGCCCGGATGAGCGACCCGAAAATGATAAGGGAAATTCAAAATGCTGTGTCTATTCCGGTAATGGCAAAATGCAGGATCGGCCATTTTGCGGAAGCACAGATACTTGAAGCAATTGAAATTGATTATATTGATGAAAGCGAGGTATTGTCGCCTGCGGATGACAGATACCATATTGACAAAAGACAGTTCCGGGTTCCTTTTGTTTGTGGAGCGAAGGACTTGGGAGAAGCACTTCGGCGGATCAACGAAGGGGCAGCGATGATCCGTACCAAAGGAGAACCGGGAACGGGGGATATTGTGCAGGCTGTGCATCATATGCGAATGATGAACAGCGCAATCGCAAAAATTGTTGGTATGCGGGATGATGAGTTATTTGAAGAGGCTAAACGGCTGCAGGTACCCTATGCGCAGCTTGCATTTGTGCATAAAAATGGGAAATTGCCCGTGGTGAATTTTGCCGCTGGGGGCGTGGCGACGCCTGCAGATGCAGCGCTTATGATGCAGTTGGGGGCAGAAGGCGTTTTTGTTGGCTCCGGCATTTTTAAGTCCGGTAATCCGGAGAAACGGGCAAATGCAATTGTACAGGCAGTGACCAATTTCAGGGATGCCAGGATGCTTGCTGAGCTGTCTGCTGATTTAGGAGAAGCGATGGTTGGTATCAATGCACAGGAAATTGAATTGTTGATGGCAGAGAGAGGGATATAATGAGAATAGCAATATTAGCGGTACAAGGCGCTTTCCGGGAACATGCACAAATGCTGGAAATGCTCGGTGTGCCTTCTGTTGAATTGAGAAAAAAAGAGGATTTTGCCCAGGCATATGACGGTCTGATTCTGCCGGGCGGCGAGAGTACTGTGCAGGGGAAAATGCTGCGGGAACTGGATATGTTTGCAACTGTTAAAGACCAGATACAAATGGGAATGCCGGTACTGGCAACCTGTGCTGGTATGGTCTTGTTGGCTGAAGAAATTGACGGTGAAGAAAAAGCATATTTACAAACGATTCCAATGGTTGTAAAAAGGAATGCGTATGGGCGGCAGCTGGGCAGTTTTTGTATTGAAAATGACTTTAAAGGAGTTGGAACAGTTCCAATGACGTTTATCCGTGCGCCTTATGTCTCTGCAATTGGAGAGAATGTCGAGATATTGGCCAAAGAAAATGACCATATTGCTGCCGTCCGTTATGGCCGCCAAATTGCCCTTGCTTTCCATCCGGAACTTTGTCAGAATCCTGCCATACACAAACTGTTTTTAAGTATGGTAAATGAATATATGAATAGAAAATAAAGGGTTTAACAAAGGGGCTGGTTACACACCAGCCCCTTCTTAATACTTTGGATATTTTATGCTTTTTTGTTCCTGCAAACCAGGGTATAAACGATGGATGCAATGGCGGCGCCGATCAGCGGAGCGACGATGAACACCCAGACGTTTGCCAGCGCATCACCGCCGGCAAACAGCGCCGGGCCGATGCTCCGCGCGGGATTTACCGAGGTTCCGGTAAGCGGAATTCCCACAATATGTACAAAGGCGAGGGTCAGACCAATCACGATACCGGCCACACTGCCCTTACGCTCATCCGATGTAACACCAAGGATGGTGAAAACAAAGATAAAGGTTAAAATAATCTCAACAATGATGGCGCCGCCGATGCCGCCGGCATTTGCCACCCCGTTGGCGCCCAGACTGCCGGTAAGATCTGCAAGACCAAAGCCAGCCGTCAGCAGCTTCAAAAGTGCGGCGCCTGCAATGGCACCCAGAACTTGAGCAATGACATAGCCCGCAAATTCAACGCCTTTCAGTTTTTTCTGTATTAACATTGCCAGCGAAACTGCGGGATTGATGTGACAGCCGGAAATGTTTCCGATCACATAGGCGGTGGCTATGATAGACAGACCGAAGGCCAGTGCCACGGCAAGATGTCCGCCCGGAACATCACAACCCAGGAATACAGCGCTTCCGCAGCCCATAAAGACCAGGATCAAGGTACCAATGAACTCTGCAACATACTTTTTCATAATACTCTCCTCCATTTGTTTTTATTTTATTATATCATGGAATTTTTGTTATCCATTAATTTATAGAAAATTTTACCCCAATTTTATCTTACTGTAACAATATGAAGGGAAAGGAAAATTTAAAACCTGAAATCACGTTTGCCGGATTCAATTTCCCGGATATAGTTTTCAGCAATGGTTTTTACCTTTTCATTCGGTATCTTCAAAAGTTCCTGTGCAATAACAGCTTCACCGTTCTTCTTTGTTGTTTCCGAGGCATAATCATTCAAATATTCCTTCAGCGTCATCAGGGCATTGGGCTGGCAGCAATTCGCAATCTGTCCCGATTTGGCCAGGGACATAAACCGGTCGCCGGTACGCCCTTCCCGGTAACAGGCAGTACAAAAACTGGGGATATAGCCAAGCTCCAAAAGCCAGTTGACAATTTCGTCCAGGGTGCGGGTGTCGCTGCGGTCAAATTGTGCGGAGTTTTCTTCTTCCGGTTCTTCTTCTGCATAACCGCCCACACTTGTACGGGAGGCGCCGCTGATTTGAGAGATCCCCAGCTCCAATACCTCCTGCCGGCATTTTTGTGATTCACGGGTGGAAATAATCATTCCGGTATAGGGGACGGCGACGCGGATGACAGCTACAATTTTTTTAAACAATTCATCCGATACCGCGTTGGAAAATGTGTTGACATCAATATCATCTGCCGGACAGATTCTGGGTACACTGATGGTGTGCGGCCCAACGCCAAATACTGCTTCCAGATGCTCGGCGTGCATCAGAAGGCCGACAAAGTCATAGCGATAAAGATTGAGGCCAAAGAGAACACCGACGCCCACATCGTCAATTCCGCCTTCCATGGCGCGGTCCATCGCTTCGGTGTGGTAAGCGTAATCGTGTTTCGGGCCGGTTGGGTGCAACATTTCATAGTTTTCTTTGTGATAGGTTTCCTGAAACAAAATATAGGTACCTATTCCCGCATCCTTTAGTTTACGGTAGTTTTCCACTGTGGTGGCCGCAATGTTTACGTTGACTCTGCGGATCGCGCCATTTTTATGTTTAATGCTGTAAATCGTTTTGATGCTGTCCAGAATATATTCCAGGGGATTGTTGACAGGATCTTCTCCGGCTTCCAATGCAAGGCGCTTGTGCCCCATATCCTGGAGAGCGATAACCTCCTCTTTGATTTGCTCCTGCGTCAGTTTCTTGCGGCAGATGTGTTTATTCTTTGCATGGTAGGGACAGTATGTACAGCCGTTGACACAATAGTTTGACAAATAAAGAGGCGCAAACATGACGATTCGATTGCCATAGATTTTCTGTTTGATTTCTTTTGCAAGTTTAAAAATTTCATGATTCAGATCATCCAGTTCACACTCTAACAACACCGCGGCGTCCCGGTGAGAAAGCCCCTTATATGTACGGGCTTTTTCCAGAATTCCGGAAATAAGTTCCCGGTCAGCCTTATGTGCCTGCGCATACTCTAAGGTGTCCAGGATTTCCTGATGGTCGATGAATTCGGCTGCTTTTTTTGATTTTGGATTATACATTGAAAAATCTCCTTTATGATATGATTGGTTGACAAGCCGTTCCATTTGCTTTACAATAAAACAAAAGAATGATAAGGAGATCTTGGAATGGAAGATAAGGCAATTGAGCAGACAAGAATTGCGCTGATTGGTATCATCGTAGAAGATATAAATATTACAGAACAAATCAATGATGTACTGCATATGTATGCCGGATACATCATCGGACGGATGGGAATCCCCTACCGTGCAAAAAATGTATCGGTCATCAGTGTCGTAATTGATGCGCCCCAGGATATAATCAGTTCCCTTTCCGGAAAACTTGGTATGATCCAGGGGGCAAATGTCAAAGTGCAGTTTACCAAAAATTAGTGAAATTCCGCCTTCCCATTCGGATGATAATCTCCTCATCGTCAGTACGTTAACATTATTATAGCATGTTTTAAAATTTTTCGCAAGAGCAGAGGCGCAATGTTATTTTTACCAGTCGAAAGATTTTTTGCAGTTTAGACGGTTCCCAGGGGATGGATAAAGTATGCTGCCAGGAAGATTCTGGTTTTTTAGACCTATCCCGATCCCGGCAGCCGCGGCCGGAGGGCAGGGCATCCGATTGGTACCTTTGTCTCTCGGCACAGTTTTCCTGTGTGATTTGACCATTGGGTCAAACGTGTATCTCAGACCGTGTCCCCTATTTTCTGCAAAAGTGAAGCTTTCATGGGATTTCCAGCATTTTTACAGGGGTTTCGGGGGACGTTGATCTATTAATTCTCGCTGGACCGGCACAATGGGGTTTGGTAAAAAAATTTTTCCTTTTAAAAAGTTTTTCGAAAGGCTGATAATTTTTATGGAGGTGCGCTTATGACAATTGAAGAAGCTGTTAAAAGCCGTCATACGGTACGAAAATATATTCACCGGCAAATACCCGACGAGGTGGTAAGACAAATTTCGGACAGGTTGGATATTTCCAATGAAAAATATGATTTGCATATGAAGCTGGTGACAGAAAACACAGAGGCATTTGGTTCTGTGTTTAAGCTCATCTTGGCGAAAGGTGTAAGAAATTATATCATACTTGCCGGCAAAGATATGCCGGACACGGATGAAAAGCTTGGCTATGCCGGCATAGATGCTGCTTTGTATGCGCAGACACTTGGACTTAATTCATGGTGGGTTGGAGGAACATTCAGCAGAAAGAAAGTTGCGCAGATTGCAGAATTGTCCGCAGATGAGAAGATGACCGGCATTATTGCAGTCGGTTATGGTGAAACCCAGGGCGTTCAGCATAAGATGAAAAAAGCGGAAGAAATCAGCAGGTACAAAGGTGATGCGCCGGAATGGTTCAGAAAGGGCGTTGCAGCTGTGCTGCTTGCGCCGACCGCTCTGAATAAGCAGGCATTTATGATTGAAGGTGACGGAGATAAGGTATCCATTTCTTGTGAGAATGGGATTTTTTCAGGAACAGACCTTGGAATTGCAAAATATCATTTTGAGGTGGGCGCAGGAAAAAATAACTTTGTATGGGCATAGACAATATTGCTAAGATATATACGAAAAGCGCCTTTGGGATTCTACATCCCAAAGGCAGGTAAATATAATGATTGATTTGTAAAAGACGGAAGATGTGAAAAGTGCAGAAACCTTATTTTTTTAAATGGTATGTGTGGGCTTGTGCATATTATAAATATTTTTTCATATTATGCAGGGCATTTTTTTCGAGGCGGGAAACCTGGGCCTGGGAAATACCAATTTCCTTTGCGACTTCCATCTGGGTATGCCCTTGGAAAAAACGCAGGTTCAAAATATGACGTTCCCGTTCCCCTAATTTTTTCATCGCTTCTTTTAAGGAGATTTCTTCCAGCCATGATTCGTCCAGATTCTTCTCGTCTTTCACCTGATCCATGACAAAAACGGCGTCTGTTCCGTCATGATACACCGGCTCCTGAAGGGAAACCGGATCCATAATTGCATCAAGGGCAAGTGAAATTGCTTCCTTTTCTACCTCCATCTCCTTTGCTATTTCCTCAATTGTGGGTTCTTTGCCGGTGGCATTTGTCAGCCTTTCTTTGACTGCCAACGCTTTATAGGCAGTGTCCCTGAGGGAACGGCTGACGCGGATAGCGTTGTTGTCTCTTAGATAACGGCGGATTTCTCCAATAATCATGGGGACGGCATAGGTGGAAAACTTTACATCATGAGAGGTATCGAAATTATCCAGGGCCTTGATGAGACCGATACAGCCGATTTGGAACAGGTCATCAATATTTTCCCCGCGGTTATTGAATCGCTGTAATATGCTGAGAACAAGGCGCAGGTTGCCGCAGATAAAAGCCTGCCGTGCATCTTTGTCCCCTTGTTGAATTTTTTGAAAGAGTTCCCGTTTTTCCTTTTCAGACAGAACTGGAAGTTTCGAAGTATTGACACCGCAAATCTCAACTTTATTTATCATAAATGCTCCCTCATTTTTCATAGATTAACTAGAGTATTTGTCTGAGGGAATTTTTTTATACTGTCAAATCGGAATAACCCTTGTCGAATGAAATGGATTATGCTATAATCATTTTCGATAAACAGAAGGCGTGATATAATATTTTTGACAGATAACTTTAAAGAGATGTCTTCCGCCATTTCCAGGCGGCGGATATCGAATATGAAGTGAAGGGATAAGGTTATCCCCCGCTTGGCAGTTGAAACGTGCAAAGCTGTGAAACAGTTTTTGCACCCGAAACTGTCTTACCCCGATACGCTATAATTCATCCACGGGTATAGATTGGGCAGCTGTAATGCCCAATCTAAGCTAAAAACATTTTGTTTTATACGCATGAATGTGCGGATATGCCAGGAAATAGAATGAGAAGGAGAAAATTGTTATGAAAGAAAGAAAAGAAGGCAGAAGATTCACCGTTCATAATATAACATTTACCGCCCTGTTTGTTGCCATGGGCGTGTTGCTGCCGCAAATTTTTCATATGGCTGGCGGCGCTGATGCAGGAAAGATATTCTTGCCGATGCACATTCCGGTACTGCTATCCGGTTTGCTTTTGGGGCCGGTGTCCGGTTGTGTTGTGGGTGTTCTCAGTCCGGTACTCAGCTGTTTGCTGACCGGGATGCCGAAACTGCCGATGATGCCTTTTATGGTATTGGAGCTTGCCGCTTATGGCGGCATGGCAGGATTTTTGGCGTATAACAGGCGGCTGAATGTTTATGTATGTTTGATTGGGGCGATGGCGGCAGGGCGTGTGATGAATGCGGCTGCACTGATTATAGCAACCTATGTATTTCATCTGCACGTGTCCCCTGTTCTCTCCGTCCTGACTTCTGCAACGGTGGGCGCAGCTGGGATAATCATTCAGTTGGTATTCATTCCGGCGATTGTTTTGGCCTGCAGAAAGGTAGTGCAAAAATATGTGCAAAATTAAGGATGGAAAAGAAAAATTAAAACAAGGGTATACTTTTGCCGCTTTGGGAAAGGAAATTTATATTTCCACCGAAAGGGGGATAAAACCAATTGTTGAACTGCTGCGGAATAAGCCGGACGCGCTGAAGGATACGGTAGTTTGTGACAAGGTGATTGGTAAGGCGGCCGCACTTTTGCTTGCCTATGGAGAGATAAAGGAACTTTATACGCCGGTTCTGAGCCGGCCGGCAGAAGCTATTTTGAAAAAATATCATATTCAATATCAATATGACCGGCTGGTGGACCGCATAAAAAACAGGGCGGGGGACGGACTCTGCCCGATGGAAACAATGGCAATGGATTTGCAGACGGCAGAAGAAGCCTTTGCAGTATTTTCAGAAAAAATATAAGAGGATGGGGTGTTATTATGCAGTACAGAACATTAAAAAATACAGGAGAAACGGTTTCGGTTTTAGGGCTTGGCTGTATGCGTTTTCCTGTGGTGAAAGTAGACGGAAAGGAACATATTGACGAACCGGAAGCGATCAAAATGATTCGGACAGCCATTGACAATGGCGTGACATATATTGATACAGCGTATCCATATCATAACCGGGAAAGCGAACCGTTGGTAGGGAAAGCGCTGCGCGATGGTTATCGCGAGAAGGTAATGCTGGCAACAAAGTCGCCGGTTTTTTCCATCGAGAAGGAAGAGGATTTTGACCGGATTTTGAATGAACAGCTGGAACTTCTGCAAACGGACCATATTGACTTTTATCTGCTGCACAGTCTTGGGAAAAATACTTGGGAAAATGTGGTGAAAAAGTTTGGCTTGGTGGAAAAAATCAAAAAGGCAAAAGCGGATGGAAAGGTACGGCATATTGGATTTTCCTTCCACGATGAACTGCCCGTTTTTAAACAGATAATAGAAGAATATCCGGACTGTGAGTTCTGTCAGATTCAGCTCAATTATGCGGATACCATGAACCAGGCCGGGCTAGAGGGCCTGCGCTATGCGGCAGAAAAGGGGCTGGATGTTATTATTATGGAACCTTTGCGCGGCGGAAAGCTTGCTATGCCTACCGAAAATGTGAAAAACGTTCTGGGTGAAGAAAAGACACCGGTAGAATGGGGACTTTCCTATTTGTGGAATTTTTCGGAAGTGGGCACGGTACTCAGCGGGATGAGCACAATGGAACAGTTGATGGAAAATATTACATATGCGGATAAGGGAATTGCAGGTTGTCTGCCGGAGGATGCGGTAAAGCGTCTGGAACATGCCGGCGAGGTATTTAACAAATGGGCGCTGGTGGGTTGTACCGCCTGCGGTTATTGTATGCCATGTCCGTCAGGAATTGAGATTCCGGAGGTCTTCCGGGTTTACAATATGACGGCCACAGATGGTGTTGAACGGACCAAGCCGAAGTATCAGGCATTAAAGGTTGGTGCAGAGGCTTGTATTGGATGCCGCCGCTGTGAAAAAGATTGTCCGCAGCACATTGCAATCAGCGCGATAATGCCGCAAGTGAAGAAAGTTTTCGCGGATTAACTCCTTCTTTGCCATACTTTGGAGGGATAGCCTGTCTTTTGTTCTTTTCTTTCTGTTTTTGTAAGAAGATTTTGGATAAAAATTTGATAATATCAATTGACAGGGTTTTCTAAATACGGTATGATAGATGTTGTTACAGAATTGTAAACAAATTGTAATCGCTATACAAAAGAAGGAGAATCAAAATGTTCGGACAAGACATTGGTATAGATTTAGGAACCTCTTCCATTCTGGTGTATGTGAAAGGGAAAGGCATTGTTGCCCGGGAGCCATCGGTGGTGGCATTGGATCGTGCAACTGGAAAGCTGCTTGCCGTGGGCGAAGAGGCACAGCAGATGCTTGGCAGGACGCCGGAGAGCATTTTGGCAGTTCGTCCGCTTAGGGAAGGTGTGATTTCTGATTATAGTACCACAGAGAAGATGCTGCGGTATTTTTTGCAGAATGTTACCAATCATGGGATTTTTGGGAGTTTGTTTAAACCAAAGGTAGTCATTTGTGTACCAAGCGGAGTGACGGAAGTTGAAGAGCGGGCTGTGATTGATGCAGGAATGCAGGCAGGCGCAGGCAAGGTATATTTGATTGAGGAACCGCTTGCTGCCGCAATTGGGGTTGGGATTGATATTACCCAGCCCTGCGGCAGCATGGTTGTGGATATTGGCGGTGGAACAAGCGATATTGCGGTAATTTCTATGGGCGGCATTGTGATCAGTGAATCCATCAAGATTGCCGGTGATAACTTTGATGATGCAATTGTAAAGTATATCCGTAAGAAATATAATATTTTGATCGGAGAGCGGTCGGCCGAAGAACTGAAAATCCGCATTGGTTGTGTAAGCAAACGGGACAAGCTTTTGGCCATGGATGTCCGGGGGAGAAGTTTGATATCCGGCCTGCCTAAAACCATTCAGGTTTCTTCAGATGAAGTATTTGAAGCATTGGAGGAAACGGCCAATACCATAGCTGAGACGGTTAAAACCGTCATTGAAGAAACGCCTCCGGAGCTGATTGGCGACATCAGCGCCCGCGGGATAATCCTGACAGGCGGCGGTTCCCTGATTTATGGGATGGATAAGCTGATCAAAAATGAGACAGGTATCAAAACCCAGCTGGCGGATGATGCGGAATCCTGTGTTGCCATGGGAACCGGCCGTGCCATTCACAATACGGCGGTACTGCAGAGCTATAACACAAGAAACCGCA
This sequence comes from uncultured Clostridia bacterium, assembly GCA_910580105.1. Taxonomy (GTDB): domain Bacteria; phylum Bacillota; class Clostridia; order Monoglobales; family Monoglobaceae; genus CAJTWN01. The sequence goes on from CAJTWN010000012.1 coordinate 31,771, forward strand.
GGAAAATAAACTAAGGAGATTTACATATGGAATTAAATATTCAACAAATTATGGAGATCATTCCGCATCGTTATCCTTTTTTATTGGTTGATAAGATCATAGAATTTGAAGAGGGAAAAAGAGCGGTCGGGATAAAAAATGTGACCATGAATGAACCTTTTTTTCAGGGGCATTTTCCGGGCCGGCCGATTATGCCGGGCGTTTTAATCACAGAGGCCCTGGCGCAGGTTGGCGCAGTGGTGATCCTCAGCAATCCGGAATTTAAAGACAAACTTGCGGTCTTTACCGGGATTGACGGCTTTAAGTTTAAGCATCAGGTTGTACCCGGAGAAACATTACGGCTTGAGGTGGAAATGACCAAATTCCGCAGTGTTATGGGAAAGGCAAACGTTTGTGCATATGTCGGAGACCAGATTGCAGCAAAAGGAGAGATTTCCTTTGCGCTGGTTGACAGATAAAAAAACGGCCCGTACGGGCCGTTTTTGTTTTTTCTTTGGAAAAATTATTGGTTAATAGTGGTTTTAAATAAAGATAAAATTGGAATAGGTTCTATTCCCTTTCGCTTATTTTCATTATGTTTTGGATAACATTATCTTTAAGGAAAACGATTGCACCCACAATAAGCAGAATTCCTGTTGCAATCAGGATGTACTCTATTTTCATTCGGTCTGCCAGCGGACCGAAGAAGACCATGGCCAACGGCATAATAATACCGGAAATAATAGAGATAAGGGAGAAGACCCTGCCTTGTTTATCGGGAGAAACAGTTTCCTGAAACAGCGTAATAAAAGGCGTATTGAACATTGGCATGGTAATACCGGTCAAACCCATCCAGAGGAGATAAAGAATAAAAGGCGAAGGAAGGCCCATCAGGATTGAAAACAATCCGCAGATGAGACAGCCGGCACCGATGGTATGAATCTTATTTTTAAAGCCGCCCCAGACGGAGAGCAGTATACCGCCCAGGATGTTGCCGATAAAAAAGACAATCTCATTCAGCGTAAGATAAAACGGCTCTGCCCCAAAGGTGCGGGTGACCAGCAATGGTGTCAGAATGGCAAGGGGCGCAATAATAATATTTGAAAATGTCAGGTAAATCATCAAGCGGGACACCAGTTTATGTTGTTTTGTATAGAGAAGTCCTTCTTTAATTGCGGCGAAATAGTCGACCTTCTCTGTTTTTTTCTTTTGCGTGTTTACCTTTACAAAGGAAAAGACAGTGATGCCGATGACAGCAGTAATGACGTCCACAAAGAAAATGTACTGGAGGTCTATGTTGGCGAGTAATGCGCCGCTGGCTGCCGGAGACAGGATCAGCATTACCGACTGGATGGTTGTATTGATGCTGTTGATCCGCATCAATTTTTCACAAGGAACAATCTCTGGGATAAAAGCGGTGGTGGTAGGGGTCTGGATGCCGCTGCCAAGAGAACGAATTGCCAGCACTGCAAATAACAACCACATATCGTCAATACCAAAGAGGAACAGAATAGCAATCAAAAGTGTTGCAAGTGCAATGGCGCCGTCAGAGAGGATAATCAGAATTTTTTTGTTGTATTTATCGGCCCAAACACCGGCAAATAAAGAAATCAATACCTGTGGGATGAAACCACACAGCGTTGCCAGCGTCATAACAATCCCGGATTGTGTTTGCAGGGTGATATACCAGATAATGGCATATTGTACCAGGGAAGAACCAAACAGGGAAAGCGCCTGGCTGGTCAGAAACAGTCCGGTTTTTTTTTTCCAGTTATTTTGCATAAAAACTCCTTTCGTCGTGCAGATAGAAGGAATAAAAGCCTATATTATTTTTAAATTATTTATCAGATCACAATTTTTAGGATAGCATGGCGCCGGTCTTTGATAATATGATCCGCCGTAATGTTTGAAAGATAATGTACATGCAGTGAAACACTATGCAGATAAAGGCACGGCGCAGGGATAAAGTGAAAAAGCAATCAAGTTTTATGGAGAATAAAAAAACGGAGAAAAGGTGTTTTGCTCCGAGTGAAAGCTTTCAGCCGAACTGAAACATAGAAATATTATGGTGCAGGCACGCACGTACAAAACGGCATCAGGGTACAGAAGCCAACGTGCTTATGGGAGAACCCGGATTTGCAATTACGTTTTGCAAATTAAACTATGTGGTAAAATATAAAAAAAATGAAAGATATCTTCCGCCCCTATAAGAGGCGGGTTCCGCTTCCGTTTTTCAGCGGGCGTATAAGCTCCTGCCAAAATGTTGCCTGATGGAATTTCAGCTCTTATTAAAAAAGTTTTGGTAAAGAAAAATCGGAATGAACTTATGCCCATTCCGATATGGTGGAGGTAAGGAGAATCGAACTCCTGACCCCCTGCTTGCAAGGCAGGTGCTCTCCCAGCTGAGCTATACCCCCAAAACATTGCTTATTATAACAAATTTATTTTTATTTGTAAAGACTTTTTTATAAAAAAACCTGCCCGTTTCAAACAGGCAGGTTTTTAATAAAATCTTATTTCAAGTTATTTTCGAGAATTTCAAGCTGTTTTTTGATTGCAGCCGGAAGTCTGTCACCAAACTGTGCAAAATATTCTTTCTGATTTGCAACATCTTCCATCCAAACGTCTTTATCAACATGAAGCAATTCTTCAAGCTGTTCTTCCGTAATATCAAGATTTGTTACATCAATATCTTTCATTGACGGAAGAAGTCCGATTGGGCTGTCCTGTGCGTCTGCTTTGCCTTCACATCTGTCAAGAATCCAAAGCAAAACTCTCATGTTATCACCAAATCCAGGCCAGAGGAAGTTACCTTCTTCATCTTTTCTGAACCAATTCACATGGAAAATTTTCGGTGCTTTTTCCGGATCCATCTTTTCGCCCATTTCAAGCCAGTGACCAAAATAGTCTGCCATATTATACCCAACAAAAGGTTTCATTGCCATCGGATCACGTCTTACTACACCAACAGCACCTGCTGCTGCCGCAGTGGTTTCAGATGCCATGGTTGCACCTACAAATACACCATGTTCCCAATCTCTTGCCTGATATACCAGCGGAGCAGTCTTTGCGCGGCGGCCGCCAAATACAATAGCAGAAATCGGAACACCCTGTGGATTTTCGAATTCAGGTGAAATACAGGGGCAATTAATTGCCGGTGCTGTAAATCTGGAATTTGGATGTGCAAGATTTCCTTCATAAGTCTTACCATTTACCTGTTTACCGGTCCACTCGGTACAATTTTCAGGCGGATTCTTATCAAGGCCTTCCCACCAAACAGTCATATCATCATTATTGATTGCAACATTTGTAAAAATTGTATTTTTCTTTGTAGATTCAAGGGCGTTAAAGTTGGTCTTTACGCTGGTACCCGGTGCTACGCCAAAGAACCCTGCTTCCGGATTAATTGCATACAATCTTCCGTCCGCGCCAATTCTCAGCCATGCAATGTCATCACCAACTGTCCATACTTTATATCCTTTTTCCTTCAAATATTCCGGAGGAATCAACATTGCAAGGTTTGTTTTACCACATGCACTCGGGAATGCAGCTGCAATATATTTTACTTCACCCTGGGGATTTTCAAGACCAAGAATCAGCATATGCTCTGCCATCCAGCCTTCCTGCTTACCAAGATAAGATGCAATTCTGAGTGCAAAACATTTTTTACCCAGCAATACATTGCCGCCATAAGCAGAATTTACAGACATAATCGTATTATCCTGCGGGAAATGAACAATATATCTCTCATCCGGATTTACATCCTTCTTTGAATGGAGACATTTTGTAAAGTCATCACCTTCAATTTTTTCAAGTACCTTATTTCCAATCCTGGTCATAATTGCCATATTGAGAACGACATAGATACTATCTGTCAATTCAATGCCAATTTTCGAAAAAGGAGAACCTACCGGACCCATAGAATATGGAATCACATACATGGTTCTTCCCTGCATCGAACCGTCATAAAGTTTATAAAGTTTATCATACATTTCATCCGGAGCCATCCAATTATTTATCGGGCCTGCTTCTTCTTCTGTTGGCGTACAGATAAAAGTCCTGTCCTCTACACGTGCAACATCGTTTTCTGCAGTTCTGTGATAATAACAGCCCGGAAGCTTTTCTTCATTCAATTTAATCATTTCACCTGTTGCAACCGCTTCTGCACGCAGCGCCTCAAGCTGCTCTTCACTGCCGTCAATCCAGACAATTTCGGAAGGTTTACACAGGTCTTTCATTTTGTCAAGCCAATTCAAAACAAACTTATTCTCTGTCATAACATTTTCCTCCTGTTTCTAAATAAGATTTTATTTCATTCTACTTAAATTATAATATATACTATGAACAATTTTTTAGCAATATCTATTTTAACCAATCTTACACGAAACATCATGTTCCTATTTGTTATATTTTAGACAATCTGCAAAAAATTGCATTTTCCTTATGCACATTTGGCCTCTTTTCAACATTCTTCCTGTTTATAAAATGTGGATAGGTTGTTCATAAATTTTCTTTGGCACAATGCCTATGGAAACTGTGTAAAACTTTTCAACGTTATCAATTGCTTATCAAACATATAAACCTCTTTAGTATTGCCACCTTTTTATAGTTTTATACATTTTCCACATCCCCAACAACAACGACAGCAACTATAATAAATAATTATATATATTTATAAATTTAAATACCATCACAACAAATCCTGCTGCAAAATTCTCACCATTTCTACAAAGTACAATTTATAGGACTTATCATCCATTATACTATTTTCATCAAGATAAAAGGATGTGATTATTTTGAATTATACCATTCGGTTTGTCAGAGGACATTTTGAAGCTTTTGACCGCTTAGGTGATTTTATTATCAGTGGAGACACATATGAAGAAATACTTGATTTTTTGGAATAAAATTTGTAAATTAAAAATGAGTATATAAAAGAAAAAAAGAGAAAACAAAAGAATAAATGAGTTTGTATATACCTAAATTAATTTTTTTGAAAAAAAGGGTTGACAAAATAATAAAAGCGTAATATAATAGCAGGGCGTTCTTTAAAGGACGTCTTTTATTTTGAAAAAACAGGTCCCTGACCTGCAAGACACAAATCATTCATTTGTTATATAATTAAAGTATAAATATATAGGAGGTAGGCATTCATATGTCAACTTACATGGCGAAAGCTAATGAAATTGAGAAAAAATGGTACATCATTGATGCTGCCGGAAAACCTCTTGGCCGGGTAGCTGCAAAGGCTGCTACAATTTTAAGAGGAAAACACCGTCCGGAATATACACCTGGTGTTGACTGCGGTGAATATGTAATTATTATCAATGCAAAAGATGCTGTACTCACAGGCAACAAACTGCTTCAGAAGAAGTGGTTCAGACACACAGGCTATATCGGTCACCTTAAAGAAGTTTCTTACAAGGAATTGATGGAAAAACGTCCGGAAAAAGCTATGGAACTCGCTGTTTCCGGTATGATTCCTAATAATAGCCTTGGCAGAAACGCATTGAAGAAATTAAGAATCTATAAAGATGCAAACCATGGTCATGAGGCACAAAAGCCCATTGCATGGAACGGCGAGATTTAGGAAAGGGGACGAATACAATATGGCAAGTGTACAGTACTACGGAACAGGTAGAAGAAAAAAATCTGTTGCTAGGGTTCGTTTAGTGCCCGGTACAGGAAATATTATAATCAACAAAAGAAGTATTGATGATTATTTTGGTCTTGAAACATTAAAAGTTGTTGTTCGTCAGCCGCTGGAACTTACAAAGACCATTGGCAAATTCGACGTTTTGGTTAATGTTCAGGGCGGCGGTTTCACCGGTCAGGCAGGTGCAATCCGTCATGGTATTGCAAGAGCACTTTTGGAAGTTGATGAAACATTCAGAACAGAACTTAAGACTGCTGGTTACCTTACACGTGACCCGAGAATGAAGGAAAGAAAGAAGTACGGACTCAAAGCAGCACGTCGTGCTCCGCAGTTCTCAAAGAGATAATTTGTATTATATCTATCAAAAACGCCGCATAAATTGTGCGGCGTTTTTTAATATAATTTATAAACTATTGAGAAAATTCATGATTATAATATAATGATATATACGTAATATTTTTATATAATTTCATACAAGAAACAATCCCAATTTATTATATCTTATTTATGATGATGAATTTGGGGGAGATATGCCTATAACAGTTTATAAAAAGTCTCTTTTAATTTTTATATCAAATTTGTTTAATTTATCTTGCATATAACGATATGATATTGTATGATAGAGAAAATGAAAAAAAGAGAGGGTTAGAAAATGAAAGTATTGTTGATTGGCGGCACCGGAACAATCAGTATGGCAATTACAAAGTTGTTGCTCGACCAGGGAAATGAAGTATATTTGATGAACAGAGGCAGTCGTAATCATGAACTGCCGGATGGATATCATCATCTGGATGTTGATATGAAACAAGAGAAGGAGGTAGAAAAAGCCGTTGAAGGAATGAAATTTGATGTGGTGGCAAATTTTATTCTTTTTGATCCCGCGCAGGCAGAAAGAGATTTTCGGATTTTTTGCGACAAGACAAAACAATATATTTTTATAAGTTCGGCTTCTGCCTATCAAAAACCCCTTTCAGATTATCATATTACTGAGGGAACACCTCTGTCAAATCCATACTGGGCATATTCGAGAAATAAGATTGCCTGTGAAGAATATTTTATGCGGCAGTATCGTGAACATGGTTTCCCTATTACAATTGTGCGGCCCAGCCACACCTATGATGAACGTGCTGTAGCGCTTGGTGTACATGGCAGAAAGGGAAGCTGGCAGGTTGTAAAGCGGATGATGGAAGGCAAACCGGTAATCGTGCATGGTGACGGGACATCATTATGGACGGTAACGCATAGCAGTGATTTTGCAAGGGCGTTTGTCGGTTTATTAGGGAATATTCATGCAATTGGTGAAGCAGTGCAAATCACTTCTGATGAAAGTCTGACATGGAATCAGATTTACCAGTGCATAGCAAATGCCCTGCATGTCGAATTTAAACCTTATTATGTTCCGTCTGACTTTCTTGCAAAATGTTCAGACTATGACTTTTTAGGCGGATTAATTGGGGATAAAGCAAATTCTGTCGTATTTGATAATACAAAATTGAAAAGGCTGGTTCCTGGTTTTACTGCGGTAAAGCGCTTTGATACAGGTATAAAAGAGACGATAAAATATATTTTAGCTCACCCGGAATATCAACGGGAAGATCCGGAATTTGATGTATGGTGTGACCGTGTGATTGCTGCCATGGAGCAGGCAATTGAAAATATACAGAACATATAATTTAAAAGGGTAAAAAAATAAATGTTTTATAATGAAGACTTTTTTCAGTAAAAGGAAGGAAGTATAATTTTGCAGCAGACAACCTTGTGTTATATTGAAAAAGACGACTGTTACTTGATGCTCCACCGAGTGAAAAAGAAAAAAGATGTAAATAAGGACAAATGGATTGGCGTGGGAGGAAAATTTCTGCCCGGTGAGGCACCGGAAGAATGTCTTTTGCGGGAGGTTAAAGAGGAGACGGGTCTGGATTTATTGTCTTATCAGTTCAGGGGAATTCTGACATTTTGTTGTGATGTGCAGGAACCTGAATATATCTTCTTATATACGGCTTCTCAATTTTCAGGAGAAATCAGGGATTGTAATGAAGGAACACTGGAATGGGTAAAAAAGACAGCTGTTTTGGATTTGAATCTCTGGGAAGGGGATAAGACCATGTTTCGATTATTGGAAGAAAGAACAGACGTTTTTTCTTTAAAACTGGTATACCAGGGAGATCAGTTAATAGAAATTAAAGAATATTAAAAATCCCGTGCAGTTATCTGCACGGGATTTTACTTACAGGGTTTCAACTGTGTCTAAGTATGCCATATCTTCCGGTGAGATTTCAAAATCCAACTGGATATTGCCTTTGATATAGGATTCGTGTGTGGATTTTGGAAGAGGAAGGATATCTTTTTGCAGTATGTAGCGCAGACATATCTGTGCAACGGTTTTTTGATATTTTTCTGCTATGTTTTTTATATTTTCATTATCAAGAATTCTTCCTGTAATTAGTGGTGAATAAGCTTCAACCAAAATATCATTGGATTTACAGAAGTCTGTGAGTTCTTTTTCTGTGCAGCCAATATGGAATTTGTATTGGTTAACGGCCGGTTTTAAAGCAGAACTTTCAAATATCGCCTGTAAATCTTTGATGGAAAAGTTAGAAACGCCCATTGCACGGCAGCGGCCGCTATTATAAATTTCTTCAAAGGCTTTCCAAACGGCAATATTCCCTTCTGTACAATCGGTATATTTTGCACTCCATGGCCAGGGTGCGTGAATTAAATAAAGGTCCAGATAACCAATATCCAGCAGCTGCATTGTTTCTTCAAATTTTTGATGCGCGCCTTCATACGTTTTCACTTCGGCGGGTAATTTTGAAGTAACAAAAATTTCTTCCCGCGGAATTTTGCTGTCGCGTATGGCTTTACCGACACTTTCCTCATTATGATATGCATTTGCTGTGTCAATATGGCGGTAACCGGCCTGCAGTGCATAGCTTACAGATTCATAAGCAGGTGCGCCGTCCGGTATTTGCCAGGTGCCAAATCCTAATTTGGGGATATTGACGCCGTTTTGCAGTGTAAAAAATTCGTCTTTAATTGACATGGTATTCCTCCTCATTTGTTAATTTAAATCATATAAAATTTATCCATATATAACTGTTTTTAAGTATACCATCAAAACGCGGTGTGTCAAGTTTTATACGATACTTCACAAAAAAATATGATGAAACAGCAGTAATAAAAATATTGAATTATATAGGCTTAATAGCATTTAATTTATAACTAAATTAAGATATTCCCCGCCTCTAAGGCGGCGGGCGGCACTTAATTTTTTCAGTGAGAGTACAATCTCTCACTGAAAACGTTGAATGACGGGGCAAATCCCCTTATTGAACATTTATGGGCCTCTTTGCAGTAATTGTAACCATTTGGTTTTCTTCATTCCAGTCAATGTCAGCGCCGAGATTTTCTGAAATAAAACGCAGCGGCGTATAGGTTCTGTCGTTTTCAATAAAAGCCGGGCTGTCGAGCTTTATTTCTTTGCCGTTTACATATGCAATATCTGAATCAATATAGATCAGAATGTTAACATCTTCATTCTCCATATTTTTGCCCGTTATTTTTACTTCCTGCTTTTCTTCATTCCAAGCAACAGCGGCTCCAAGACTTTCCGCAATAAACCGAGAGGGCAGCATTGCTCTGTTATTTATAATTTTTGGTGCGACGTCATTTATTTTTGTTTCCCCAAATACTTGTGCATTTTTTTTACCTATAATTAAAATAATCTGATTATTTGTAATATCAATCTTTTCCCAGGCGGCATAGAGTGTCATATTCTTTGTGACTTTTGCATTGAAATCATATGCGGTTTTAAGTGATGTATCGGTAAACCATCCCTTAAAGGTAAAGCCTTCCTTTGCCGGTGCTTCCGGGGCAGTAATTGGCGTATTGCGTTTTGCAGTTTTATTTGCAATTATACTGCCGCCGTTTGTGTCAAATTTAACAGTATAGGTTGTGGGTGAACTGCTGCCGGAACTGGATTTATATTGTGGAGAAAGATTTATTGCGTTATCGGAACGGTACATTTTTTCCCTGATGCCATCCGCGTCCATTTTTATTTTTGTATCGTTCTGATCTGCAATTTTTTCACTATTTTCATAGGATTCAGGCATAAGCAGGGAACTGTCAAATTCAATGTAAATTTCTCCGTTGCTATATTTCTCCTTGCTGTTTCCTGACAAAATAAATGCAATGGTTTTATCATCAATTCTCGCCGCCGATTCAATTATAATATCATCCGAGCCGATCACGTTCCATTTTGATTTCCAATCCGATAGAATTGCAGCTTTTATCTGTTCGTCTGTCTCTGCTTCATAAGCGGTTCGCCATTCTGCAGGAAATTCATCATCTTTAACGAATACACCATAATTTGTTTTGAGTGTTATTTTTTTGCCGTTTTCCTTTCCCTTTGTGATTGTTTGATCTGAAAATATTGTAATACTTATAGGTTCATATTTATTTTCCAAACACCAGGTTGCAAAAAACGCTCTGTGTGTACTTACCTTTATCGGTTGTGCAGTTGTATATTGTATTGGAATACTGCTGCTTCCGCCAACATAATGTTGAGCTTTCCAGCCTGTAAAAATGTACCCGTTTTTTTGCGGTATTTCTGGAAAATTTATAATATCATTATACTCCAAATCTTCAATTTGCGCATAAATACAATCTTTATTCGTCCAATTCCCTTCCTCATCGTAAATTGGTTCTTCTGAATAAAATGTAACGCTATAGGCTTTAGGGTTAAAATACAATATGTACACGCCTAATTTTTCTATTGCAAAACGGGGTGTTGATAAAGATGTATCTGTAATTTGATCAGAAATATCTTTTAATTCCCCATCGGCATCGGGGGCATAATACAAATGATAATCTTTTCCAAGGATATGACGGACATTTCCTGTTGCAGAGGGCAGCGAAACAGACACGGAAGCAGATTCTATTGCAGGGTATGGATTTTCCGGATGATCCGTTTTAAAATCCATATAAATAAAATTTTCATTTTCTTCTGCAACGGATAAGATCTTTTCTGTTACTTCAAAATTTTGAGATATTTCTGACCTTCCGATCCAATTTCCGCCGGTTTCGTCTTTTATCATGAATTCAGAAAGAGTTACATTGACGATACACGTTCTTTCACCATTCATATTATAAGCGCCAAGCTGCAACATTTCATTTTGCGCCAAAACATCAGTTTGTCCTGAGAATAAATGACACATACTTATAGCGATTGCAAGGGATATAATTTTTTTTAAATTAGACATGATTTTCATAAACTACGCGCCTTCCTTTTATTTTAATTTGATTCTGTCAAATCAAAGAATGCCGGTTTTATCATTATTCTTGATAACAATTGTTGTTCATCATATCTTTCATACAGACTTAATACAATATACGAACCATCCGTACCACACACATAATCCCTTGGCATTTGAAACGATGTTTGTGTGCCGGCAGAAGAAATGCTCATATAATTTTTCGTCTTTTTCTGCAATACGCCGTCTGCATTGTATAACGCAATCGTTCTATAAACAATTTGCGGCAAATATTGACTTTTGGTTATATATACAGTTCCGACTGTGCCTGATGGTGCAATATCTTTTATATGAAATACGAAATCATCTTTATTCGTCAGAGAAAAGTCTTTTATTTACCAAACTGGATTGGTTCTGTCAATGGAACCATATTTTCCACGGTTTCCCACAGATAACATTCCAGATATACATTTTGAAAATTGAACTGCGGGTCTATTTCAATTTTGAGCCTTGGTGTTGTGGTATTATTTTCAGGGATTGTTTTAGGGAATGTATAGGTATCTAATACCTGATCCCCCTTTTTCAATACCACAATACAAACAGCTTCCGTTTCAGCCCCATAATTCTGATAGCGCGGCTTTACAGTGTATTGACCGCCTTTTGTAATCTTCTCAACAGGAATATTATTTAAATCAACAACCTCAATCCCGATTGGTTTTATTTCACTGCCCAGACTTAGATTATCAACCAGGAATTGGCCGCGGCCATTGCCAACGCTGCATTCATATTTATCAATATAAGTCACCCTGTTCCGGAAGGTAAGGGGTTCGTCAACAGAATATTCAAGTTCAGTTCCATTGACAAAGACCTTAGACATTTGATTTGTCAGATCAACTTCCACCCGCAGATGGAATGGTACACCCTTTTCATAGGTGAAATTTTTAAAGGGATGTTTTGTCAGATAACTGGAACCATTATAGGTATGCAGCTGGCCCTCTGAAGCATAGATCTGAACGGCAATTGTATTATTGCTGCTCAGGAGGACAAGATTTTTCCAGCTGTCGTCTAACATGGTAAAATCGCCTTCCACAACAAAATTTGTATTCAGGCGGTTTAATTTTCTGCTGAGGGATATATTTGCATTATTTGTATCCCGTGCATTGGCTGTCAGTTTCAGGAGTTTATTACCGGTTTCATCTTCAATAATTTGTGCATCGTTTCGTTCATCATTGCCAAAGGTAACGGTGAAATCCGTTTGATATTGTAATGGCCCGACAAAACAATCTTCGAAGGATTCAGAAAATTTGCGCACGGCGCCAGGCGTACTTGGCGGCGCCGGTGTTGTTGCAGAAACAGGAGAACAATACTCTGAAATTCCTGTTCCATCTCCTACTGCCAATTTGTAATAATAGGTTTTTTGTGCATTTAATTTTTGATGAATATAGGTATTATCCGTTCCATTGTAGTTAGGCACAGGTGCATAAATACCATTTTCACTTTCGGAAAAGACGGGATAATACAGCTTATCGTTTTCTGTTGTGTTCCATGTAAGTGTTATTGCACCGGGTGTTATAGCAGTTGCAGAAAGTCCGGTTGGGGTTTCGGGTACAGGAACAGAAGCTTTTTTATTAAATTCAATTGTAAAAGCTTCACCCATGCAATTGGTTACATTGACCATAACTTTGGTGGCATTTCCTTGTTTTGTGACGCACATTCCGTTGTCCATAGAATGGATACTTTGTACGGGAGCCAATATGTCAAAGGCTATTACCTTTTGCGATTGTGTTGGATCACTGACAGATATTTTAATTGTGTCTTCAGTTTCTTTTATCATCATAGTTGCTTTGTTATAACAGGTAATATTTTCAAAAGTATGGCCTTTGTCATTCCAGACAGCGGCACCGGTGATATTGAGATTATTTTCTTTGACAACCTGCAAATTCTCATCATTTTTAATGATTTCAATATCCGGATTTTGTACATATGTTTTTGTTTCATTTTCTGTTTTTCCGGGAAGGATGACATAGCTGTAAGTGTCATTTACCGGTTTTTTCTGATGGTCAACGGCAAGACTGATGTAATTTCTTGTAATTGGTGAAGAAGATCCTGTCCCTATGGATTTCCAGCTGTCTGTCCTGCTTTCACGCAGGGTTTGCAGTGTACACCCATTTGGAAAATAATAGCCAATGTCTGTATTTTTTTTGTTCACAGTTTTTGCCGGATTTCCTTCTAAATGTGCCCAATTGGCATCTTCATATTGTATTCCTAAGCCAAGGGTCGTCTGCAGCGGCGTACCGTTGACAGAGAATTTTTGTGTGCTTTTCTCTATTCTCCGATTGTCTATGATGGTTTCCACAGCATCATTCTCCATGGTTGAAGTAATTCCGCTGCCCAATGCTACAACTTCATCATCAAACATAAACCATGCTTTTTGTGCATTTAAATCATGGTTTCCTTTTGCATCATCGGGCGCAGTATAGAGCATGGCATTGATGCCATATTGTCCGTCTATACCGACACCGCCGGCAAAGCTGTTTCCATAAAGAGCACTTGCACTTTCCGAGCCTTTTACAACGGTGGTGCCGGACAAACGATGACGATCAACGGTTGGCCAGAAACTATCGTCATATTGTGTGATTTCATCGTTAAAAAGATAGGTCATACCGGCAGCAGTATGCCACCCCTGAAGATTTGCTCCGTTAATACTTTCATAGTTTCGGATACGGTCTGAATACATGCTGATATTAAACGTATAATTTTCCCGGGAGGAAACGGCTCTGTCCATCGCTCCGAAATTTTTATAAAAAGTTTGATCCTCTCTTGGCATGACAGAGGGGTCGCTTAAAATTTTGTAAAGTTCACTGATGGTATATACAGAACCCATCTGGCTATATGGATTAACAGTTGTATTATTCGTTGAAAATCGTTTTACCAATGATTTATAATAAACATTATTTGGCGCAGGGGCATTGACAGAAAGCAAAACAAGACTTTCCAAAATACTGTATCCCTTATCACCAACGCCTGAAATGCTTCTGCCGCGTACAGAATCCATCATTTTCCCTTCGTATTGCAATGGTTCAAAAGAGTCATATACCCATTGATACGCATTGCGGAGATCGGGAAGATAGGACATAAAAGAAGTGCCGTCAAATAAGTAGAGGATTCTGGCTATACTCAAAAGAGCTGAAGCGCCATAAGCACCGTTGTAAGGATACTGATGATGCTGGATAAAAGAACCATCTTTATAAAAACCATCATCTATGGTAGAATAGACCAATTCTGTTGCAAGCGCATCCGTACCCATTTTCAAACGGGCTGGATTTTGCTGAACAATTCCCCCGATAATGGCGGCCTGACAATTATCCAGACGGTTGGCGCCTGTTGCGGCGGTTCCAATTCCAGGAACCTGTTTATCAATACCTTTCTGAAGTTTGTCGATCAATTCCTGATCAATTACATCGTACATGAGGACAAGGGTGTTTTCAATAGCCTCCGGGGCGCGGATTTCCCATTCATACCAATTATCGTTGGAATTTTTCCGGTCACTTCGGGGAATATTTTCATTATACTTTGTATCATACATAAAGTTAAGACCGGCGATAATTTTTTCAGCAACAAGTTTATTGCCTTCATATCTTGAACCTTTTGTCTTGTAAGCAAGGGCGAGTGTTTCCAAATGCTCGAAATTATAAGATAAATTCCTTGCACTGCGCACGGTCATATCCATTGCATCTCCAACTTTTCGGTTTGCCCATATATAATCCAGTTTATAAAAGTCCGCAACCGGCGCCATGGAAGAAAGCAGATCAGAAGCAGAAGATTCGATTTTCTGGACGCGGTTTTGTACGGTAGAAGAGATTTCATCTGCCGTTTCATAATCTCCGCCGGTTAAATATGCGGTCCACTTGTCCCGAAGGACGGCATATTCTGCGTCAGAAGCGGCGGCTGGTATGGTACAGTGGATAAAAACAGTAACAAATACTGAACAGGCAACAAAAATTGCCAGAATTCTTTGAAAATTCAAGCTGCGTTTCATATTCATTCTCCTTGTGTGTGTGATATAAAATATTATACCATATAACTTGGGAAAAAGCATTGATAATAGTTGCTCTACATTTGTTTGCATTCCTCTTGAAACAGCAATATTTATTTATTTTTAAGTTAAAAATGAAAATTTTTCTGTACAATATGGCATTTTTGCGGTATAATGCGATATAATAAGGAAAAAATTATGGAGGCATATACGATGCTGAAATATAATCTGGATGTTACCGTTGCAACGCCAATGAAACATTATACACCATCATCATTTGCAAAACAGCTCCCATTTTACGTGGAATCATTTGCACATTATATTGCACATTCGGAATATTTTACGGAACGTGAAGGTGTCGATAATTACTATCTTGTCTATACCGTGAGCGGATGCGGGTCTTTGAAATATCGGAATAAAGAATATCTGATAAAGGCAGGAAGCGTATTTTTTATCGACTGCGTGGAGTATCAATATTATTATACAGTTTCAAAAGAGCCCTGGGAATTTTATTATGTGCATTTTAATGGGATGAATGTGAAACCTTATTTTGATTATCTTTTTAAAGATAATTTTGAAATTATCCAACTGGAAGATACCGCGCGGATTGAACGTTTTTTCAATATCCTTTTTCATAGTCCGATGGATTTTTCTCAGACATTTGAATTGATTATGTCACAGAATATCAGTGATATATTGACTTATCTGGCGCTTCTTGAACATGACAGCGGGGATCGCTTTGATGTAGTGACAAAATATGTAATGCAAAATTACAGAGAAAAAATCTCAATTGACCATCTGGCTAAGATTTCAAACTTGAGTAAATATCATTTTATCCGGGCATTTAAACAGCAAAACAATGAAACACCCTATGAATTTATAACACGGTTCCGGGTAAATAAAGCGAAACAATTATTGGATGCAACAGATTATTCGGTAGAAGCCATTGCCTCGAAAGTAGGATTTAATGATGTGAATACTTTTATCCGGGCATTTTCAAAATTTATGGGGCAGACACCTCATCAATATAGAAAGCATTAAAAAAAGATGCCTATGGCATCTTTTTTATTATCGGTGATAAATGAGATAATTATTTTTTATAAAAAAGCAGTACTTCTTCCATGCTTCGTTTAGGTACACAAAGCACATTATCTTCGTTCATATAGTATTTTACGCTGTCCTTGATTGTTACGGCCTGGCATTTTTGGGCAGGATAGCCCAGAGCAATAAGCTGGATGAGTTCCATTTCTTCCGAAAGGCCAAATAATGCAGAAAGCTTGTCAAATTGCAGGGCACCCAGAATACACGTGCCAATCCCCATTTCTTCTGCTGCAAGAGAGATAACTGTGCCGGCTGCACCGGCTTCTACGGAACAATTTCCGCTTTTAATGCGGTGATCAGCAAAAATAGCAATATAGGCAGTTGGGCGTTCCCCTTTTTGCGGCGAACCATTCTCCAGATAAGCGGCCCATTTGGTATGAGGAAAAATTTCATCCAGCATATTCTGTGCAGTGATGATACCAAACTTTAAGGGCTGCATATTTGCGCCGTATGCGGTCATACGGGCACAGTCAATCAATTTCAGAAGCGCTTGTTTTGGGAGGGGTGTCTGTGTAAATTTACGTGTTGTCCGTCTTTTCATTGCTGTTTCATAAATGTGCACAAAAGTTCCTCCTTTACTGATGAATGATTTCCGAAAGGTTTTGCATGATCTGTCCAGCGATATCGGGTTGGTTCATGGTATAGATATGAACGTTATTGACACCATTTGCAAATAGATCAATCATTTGCTCTGTTGCATAGGCAATGCCTGCTTGTTTCATTGCCGCAGGATTGTGGGCAAATTTATCTGCAATTGCCCGGAACCGGGGCGGCAGTGCTGTGCCGGAAAGGGAGCAGATACGGTTGATTTGTTTGGCATTGGTAACCGGCATAATACCGGCAACAATCGGCAGATCAATCCCTTTTTTTAACAGCCGAAACATAAAATTATATAAAATATTATTGTCAAAGAACATTTGGGTGGTCAGAAATTCACAGCCGCTTTCTGCTTTGATTTTCAGGTATTCAATATCCTTTTCATAAGAGGGGGATTCAGGATGGCTTTCCGGATAACAGGCGCCGCCGATACAAAAATCCCCGTTCTTTTTTATTTCCTGCATCAAATCACAAGCATGCTGATAACTTGTGGAAAGTTTGACAGAAGGATCGGCAGGGAGATCACCCCGAAGGGCGAGAATATTTTGAATATTTTTGTTTTTCAGTTCTGTAAGAACTTCTTTAATCTTGGGGCGTTCCGAGGCAACACAGGTAAGGTGTGCCAGAGCGGTAATCCCATTCACATTTTGTATTTCATCTGCAATTTCAACGGTGTTTTCGCAATTTGTTCCGCCTGCACCATAGGTGACACTCATATAGGAAGGGGAAAGTTTTGCCATCTCTTTAACCACCGTTTTTGCTTTGATTAATTCGCTTCCCATTTTCGGAGGAAAGAGTTCGCAGGAAACATTCAGCTTTCCATTTTTCAATATTTCAATGATTTTCATACAGATCACGCCTTTATAAATTTTCAACAGTATAGCATATTTTTCTTAAAAAAACAAGACTGCACCGCGGTGCAGTCTTGTTTTGTATTTGTTTTTGTAAAGAAGCACAAACAAATATGCACTATAATTTTACTGAAACTCTATCAGTTATGTGATTTTTTTTCACAATTCGTGTGTATACTGAGATAAAACCCGATGGCATCTGCAAAAGAATGAAACAATTAACAGAGGTTACGCTAACTATCGGGTGACGACAATTACCATTTTTGTATTCTCATTTTTCATCACCCATCCCATATGCACAAGCTCATTGACATCAATTGCAAGATAACCGTTGAGGTCAAAGATTTCGGCGGCATAGGTTCCCTTATCTCCTTCTCCGTCAATCAGCAGGACGGCAGCTGTTTCAGTATTGCTGATGTCTACGCCGGCAGCTGTTTCGATTTCACTGGAAGGATAGGCGTTGATCTCTTTGTCGCGATTATTATAAACCGTAACCGTATTTGTTTTTTGGTCATAGGAAATATCAAAACCATAGTTGACCAAGTCATCAATCATTACCAAATCTTTTTGTACACTGCCCCTGCTGATATAGGCAGGAATTTCACAGTCGTTGATAAAGATCCGGGTTGCGTCAGAGATTGCAACTGCGCTTTGATTTGCTATATCTTCCGGTGCGGGAGATGGTATTTCAGGATTTTTCTGGGTTTCTGCAATTTTTGCAAAAGAATAATCCAGCATCTTTATACTGTCGGTATATCGAATATTGGTTGCAGGAGCACCCATAATAACAGAAATAAGCCGAACTCCATCTCTTTCAACTGTGCCGGTAAAGCAGCAGCCGGCGGCAGAGGTTGTTCCGGTTTTCAATCCCTGGGTTCCGGTATAATCAAACTGTCTTCCGGGAAGCATTTTATTTGTAGAGGAATAACCGGTTCCGCGGAAATTAATGCTGGTTTGACTGGAATAATTCAACACATCCGGGTAATCTGCAATCAACCGGTTGGCCACTGTGGCCATGGAACGGGGAGAAATCCTGTTTTGACTGGAAACGCCGGTACAGTCTGCAAACCACGCATTCAGACCCCAATCCGATACAAATTGATTCATTCGGCTGACAAAATTTGCTTCACTTCCAAATAAATAATCTCCGACTGCCATGACTGCAGCGTTAGCAGAGACGACAACAATTGCGCTTAACAGTTCATCAAGGCTGTAGGTTGCGCCGCTGGACAGATAGACGTTGGAATAACCCGGATCCCGTGAATAAGCCGCAAGCTGCGGACTGATTGGAATCTGTGTATCTTTTGTAACAGCGCCTTTTGCCATTGCATCATAAATCACATACAGTGACATGACCTTTGTCATGCTGGCAGGAACCATGGGCGTATCGCCATTGTAACTATAAACTTCTTCATATGTATTTGCATTGAGTACAAAACCGCCTTTTGAAGAGAGGCTGATCGCAAGTGCAGAAGAAGAACTGCACAAAATCACGAATGCAAGCAATGCAGGGAATATCTTTTTTATCCGACGCAAAACGGGCGTTCACTCCTTTTTTCAGGTTTATTTTTTATTGTTACAATATGATGACATGATTGTAACACAATTGTAACATTGCTTATTTTAATACGAATTTTCTCATTTGTCAACCAAAATTGTATTTTTTTTGTAAAAAAGAGGATAATGAACAGAGCAAACTGCTGGAAAACAGAGCGTTTGTGTAAAATATGAATAAAATTTGAATGATGAAAAACAAAGAGATGGAAGAAAAACCAGGAATTTATTCTTTCTATAAAGATTTACGAAATAAAATGCGGAAATTGCCCGAAAAATCGTGGGTTTCTTTTCTAATATTGACAAAAATCAGTGGGATTCTTTGTGCATTTTTTCTGGTAAATGAAATAGACAACTGGAAAAATTTGTGATACAATAAAGTTGGTCATTATATATAAAATATTCGACAACTATACATTTTTTTTGATATTTTTATACAAAACATCATGGAGGTAACTACAAATGAGAAAAAATGAAAAACGACAGGCAGCGTTGAAAGAAACCTATATCGATGATGTTGCAATGTATTTGTTTAATGAAGGTGTGAACTATGAAAGTTATCGGGTTTTAGGCGCACATAAAAAAAAGGGGAAAAGCGGAAAAGATGGCTATTTATTTGCCGTTTGGGCGCCGAATGCAAAATCTGTTTCTGTGGTCTGTGATCACAATGGATGGGACAGGAATCTGGGTCGGATGCACAAGCATACACAGACGGGCATTTGGGAGGTTTTTCTGGAAGATATTGCAGAGGGAGAGAAT
Organism: uncultured Clostridia bacterium; assembly: GCA_910580105.1. GTDB lineage: Bacteria > Bacillota > Clostridia > Monoglobales > Monoglobaceae > CAJTWN01. The sequence continues at coordinate 51,556 of CAJTWN010000012.1, forward strand.
TACAAGTTCAGTATTGAGACCTATACCGGCGATTTGTTAATGAAAGCAGATCCGTATGCTTTTTATTCGGAGGTAAGGCCGGCAAATGCGTCGGTCACCACGGATCTCTCGTATACCTGGAATGACCGGAGTTGGTGCGCGAATAGGGAAAAAACATCTCCATATGACCGGCCCATGAATATTTACGAGCTGCATTTTGGGTCATGGAAGACCCATGCAGACGGCAGTTATCTTACCTATCTGGAGATGGCGGATGAACTGATTCCCTATGTAAAAAAAATGGGCTATACCCATATTGAAATTATGCCGATTTGCGAATATCCTTTTGACGGCTCATGGGGTTATCAGATCACCGGATATTACAGTGCCAACAGCAGATATGGAAAGCCGGTGGAATTGAAGGCGTTTATTGACGCATGCCATCAGCAGGGCATTGGTGTAATTATGGACTGGGTTCCGGCACATTTTCCCCGGGATGCCCATGGACTGGCGCAATTTGACGGAACACCGCTGTTTGAACATCCGGACAGCCGCCGGGGAGAACATAAGGAATGGGGGACGCTGGTCTTTGACTGGACAAAAACGGAAGTCTTTTCTTTTTTGATTTCAAATGCACTTTTCTGGCTGGGGGAGTATCATATGGACGGCCTGCGGGTGGATGCGGTCTCCAGTATGCTTTATCTGGATTATAACCGGCAGAATGGTGAATGGCTGCCCAACAAATATGGCGGTAAAGAAAACTTAGAAGCGATTGATTTTCTTCAAAAACTTAATGTTGCTGTATTTGAGCGGTTCCCCAACACCCTGATGATCGCGGAAGAATCCACTGCATGGGGCGGCGTGACGAAACCTGCCCATGAGGGGGGGCTTGGGTTTAACTTCAAATGGAATATGGGCTGGATGCACGATGTACTTGACTATATGTCAACAGACCCGTTATTCCGAAAAGGAAATCATAATAAACTCACCTTTCCGATGATGTATGCTTTTGCAGAAAACTATATCCTGGCACTGTCTCATGATGAGGTTGTGCATGGAAAGCGGTCGCTGATTGATAAAATGTGGGGAACCTATGAAGAGAAGTTCCAGGAGCTTCGCCTTCTTTATATGTTCATGACGGCACATCCGGGGAAGAAACTGCTTTTTATGGGCGGCGAATTCGGCCAGTTTGTGGAGTGGCGGTTTGCGGAGCAATTGGATTGGCAGCTGGAAGCCTATGATACACACAGGCAGATGTGGAAATTCTCTGAGGATTTGAACCATTTTTATTTGGCGCATCCTTCTTTCTTTGAAATTGAGCGGGAGCTTGGAGGGGAATGGAAGGGATTTCTGTGGCTGAATGCAGAGGATGCCGAAAATTCGGTATTGGCGTTTCAGCGCTGTGATCAAAAAGGGAAAGAGAAAATTGCCGTTGTTTTGAATTTTACGCCGGTAGAACGGAAAAAATATATACTTGGGGTTCCTTTATATGGAGAATATGAAGTTATCCTGACGTCAAACGGAAAGTTGTATGGAGGAGACGGCAAAGGCAGCAAAAAATGCAAAACGCGGAAGAAAGCCCATGGACAGTTTGCATATTCTATTACACTGGATCTTCCGCCGCTGACCGGCTTTTATCTGAAGTTTACGCCTCTGCCTGAACCGGTGGGGAGTGCTGGAAAAAAGGCCGCATCTGGCAAGGGAAAAACAGCCGGAAAAATAGCTGATAAAGAAGTGAACGCGGAAACCGGGAAGAAAACCCTTTCAAATGACGGAACTGCGTCCGCATAGGGACAGAGAAAGAAGCATAAAGATAATAGACGTATACTGTTAAGAGAACAGATGACATACAGGAGGTAAATGCAAATGAAAGCAAAAGAATGTGTTGCGATGATACTCGCAGGAGGGCAGGGAAGCCGGCTGGGTATTCTTACAAAAAATGTGGCCAAGCCTGCGGTTCCTTTTGGTGGGAAATACAGGATTATTGATTTTCCCCTCAGCAATTGTGCCCATTCGGGAATTGATACCGTCGGCGTACTTACACAGTATCAGCCGCTGGAACTGAACACATATATCGGAAGCGGGCAGCCATGGGATTTGGATCGGAGCAGCGGAGGCGTATATGTTCTTCCTCCTTATACTTCGGCTGAAAAGGGGGAATGGTATAAGGGGACAGCGAATGCCATCTATCAGAACATGAGTTTTATTGCACAGTTTAAACCCAAATATGTGGTCATTCTTTCCGGTGACCATATTTATAAGATGGATTATAACAAGATGGTGCAGCAGCATAAAAAGACAGGTGCAGACGCGACCATTGCAGTTATTGAAGTGCCATGGGATGAAGCATCCCGGTTTGGGATTATGAATACAGATGCAGAATTGAATATTGTGGAATTTGAAGAGAAACCGGCGGAACCAAAAAGCAACCTTGCCTCGATGGGCGTATATTGCTTCAGCTGGGAGGTTCTTCGGAAATACCTGATCGAAGACGAAAATGATCCGGATTCTGACAACGACTTTGGAAAGAATATTATCCCGAAAATGTTGGGAGATGGGCTTAAACTGGCGGCACATCGGTTTGACGGATACTGGAAGGATGTGGGGACCATTCAGAGTCTTTGGGAAGCGAATATGGAACTATTGGATGATGAGGCCGGGTTCCGGCTGGCGGATGACGATTGGAAATTCTATAGCAGAAATCCAATTAAGCCGCCCCATTATATAGCGCCGGAAGCAAAACTTAAAAATTGCTACATAACAGAAGGCTGTGAAATTTATGGAGAGGTGGAGCATTCTGTTATTTTTGAAGGCGTTACAGTTGAAGAGGGTGCAAAGATCAAAGATTCTATCATCTTCCCCGGAGCTGTAATAAAGAAGGACGCAATTATTACAAAAGCTATGATTGGCACCAATACAGAGATTGGCGTGGATGCAACAATTGGATCAACGGATGATAGTGCTGATATGAAATGGGTCAATGAGAAGATTTGTTCGGATGATATTACCCTGATCGGGCCGGAAATCAAAGTGGCCGATGAAGTGAAAATTGCCGTCAATTCCATGGTAACAGAAGACATTCACGGTTAGAGAAAGAAAAGAGGTACAAGAAAATGAAATATGATATGTTGGGTCTGATCTTTGCAGAGAACCCGGAAGCAAAACTTGGAGAATTGACCAGTGTACGCGCGCTGGCGGCTGTGCCTGCGGGCGGAAGATACCGGATAATTGATTTTATGCTGTCCAATATGGTGAATTCAGCGGTGACCAATGTGGGGCTGACAACACCTTATAATTATCAATCCCTGACTGACCATTTGGGCACAGGAAAGGACTGGGATTTGGATCGTAAGGAGGATGGACTGTTCATACTTCCACCAAAGGAGACCGGCGAATCTTCGGCTGAAATGCTGGGCGGTGTTGATGTGATTAATGGGGTGATGCATTACCTCACCAAAAGTAAGATGGAATATGCCGTGGTGGTGGATTGTAACACCATTTGCAATATAAAATTTAATGATGCCTATAAGTTCCATATGGAACAGGGGGCAGATATTACGCTGATCTATACAAAATCACCGAAATTAGATGCAAAAGAAGTGAAGCGGAACATATTTTTGGATATTGATGAAGAGTCAAAAGTAATTACTGACCTGCATGTTTATCCTACAAAACAAAAAACGGATAATGTGTATATGCACATGTTTATCATCAGAAAGGAATTGTTAATGGATTTGGTAGAGGATGCCGTAGCCCATGGAAAACATCAGATTTCCAAAGACATCTTCCTTCCGGCAATGCAGAACTTTAAACTGTGCGGATATGAGTTCTGTGGATATAAAAAGAAGATAGACAACATTCAGTCCTATTTTGACTTTAATATGGATCTGCTGCAAAAAGATGTCCGGGATGAGTTGTTTGGTATTACAAGTAATAATCCTATTTATACAAAAATAAAAGATACGGTTCCGGCGAAATATGGAAAGAATGCGGAAGTTTCCGGTTCTTTTGTGGCAGATGGATGTATCATTGAGGGAACTGTTCGCAACAGCATCCTATTCCGTGGTGTGCATGTGGGAAAAGGGGCAGTGGTAGAAAATTGTATTTTGATGCAGAATGCAGAAGTATTGGATAACTGTCTGACAGAAAATGTGATTTTTGACAAAGAGGTTGTGCTGCGAAGCGGTAAAAAGCTGGTTGGGCAGGCAACCTATCCTATGGTGATTGGAAAAGGAACGGTCATCTGATCCGGGCAGAAAATTATGAGACTTTCTTTATCTATATAAATTAAACCCATCATATACAAAGGAAAGGATGTGCAGAAATTGAGTAAAATTTTAATGTGTTCATCAGAGGTTGCGCCGTTTGCGAAAACAGGCGGGCTTGGCGATGTTGTTGGTGCGCTGCCGCAGGCGCTTACCAGACTGGGTCACGACGTCCGTGTGATTTTGCCAAAATACGGATGTGTGCCGGAGGAATATAAACAACAGCTGCAATTTAAATTTTTTATCTATGTTCCTTTGGGCTGGAGAAGGAAATACTGCGGTGTCTTTGAACTGGTAAAAGACGGAGTAACCTATTATTTTATTGACAACGAATATTATTTCGGCGATCCATACCTGTATAAATGGAATGATTTAGAACGGTTTGCCTTTTTTGACAAGGCGTGTTTAGAGATTCTCCGTCATCTGGATTATAGGCCGGATATTCTCCATTGTCATGACTGGCAGACCGGAATGATTCCGGTACTGCTCAATGCCTATTTTGTACGGGATACGTTTTATCAGGGAATGAAAACGGTCTTTACCATCCATAACCTTCGCTATCAGGGGATATATTCAATGGACATTGTGGCAGACTTTTTCTCTTTGGATAAAAGCTTTTTTACAGAGGATAAACTGGAATTTCATGGCTGTGCAAATTTGTTAAAAGGCGGAATTGTCTATTCAGATTATGTAACAACGGTCAGCCCAACCTATGCAGAAGAGATTAAGACGCCGCTGGGCGGTGAAAAACTAGATGGTTTGCTCTCTGCGCGGGGACAGTCGCTGTATGGAATTTTGAATGGCATTGACTATGGAGAATACAATCCGAAAGCTGACCGGTATCTCTATGAAAATTATGATCTGCGCAATGTCTTTTCCAAAAAGAAGGAAAATAAAATGCAGCTGCAAAAACAGTTGGGATTGCCTGTTGACGGGGAAAAAGCGATGATTGGCGTGGTTTCCAGACTGGTAGATCAAAAGGGATTTGATATTATAGCAGAAGCGATGCCGGATCTGATGGGTATGGATTTGCAGTTGGTGGTCATCGGAACCGGAGATGCAAAGTATGAAAATATGTTCCGGCATTATGCGTGGCAGCATCCGGAAAAGGTCTCGGCAAACATTACGTTCAGCAATGATTTGGCGCATAAAATTTATGCGGCATCTGATTTGTTTCTCATGCCTTCGATGTTTGAACCCTGCGGCCTCAGTCAGATGATTGCCCTTGCCTATGGGACCATTCCGATTGTCCGGGAAACCGGCGGCCTCAAAGATACCATCCAGCCATACAATGAATATACAGGAGAAGGAAACGGGTTTAGTTTTTATCCCTATTCTGCTCATGATATGGTCTTTACGATCCAGCATGCCCTGGTTCTTTTCGGGGACAAAGAAAATGTCTGGAACCCATTGGTTAAAAAGGCGATGAAACAAGACTTTTCCTGGGATGCTTCGGCTCAGAAATACAGTGATTTGTATGCGCAGTTGCTGGGATAATAGAATGAATCAAAAAATGCGGAAGACGGTTGCGTTTTCCGTATTTTTTTATTTTCCGGCACCTTTAACAGGCCTGAAGAAGAAATTTTTTAATCAATTTAAGATTTTGTGCATATTATCCATATATTGGAGGTGAAAATTGGGCAGAATATGCTTTGTAATGTTATTTTTAGAAAAAAAACCTTGCGAATACTGCGGTTTTGCGGTAAAATAGAACTATGTGTCCGGAGGGATAAAATGGAAGGACTGCTATGCCCGAAATTTTGCCTTTTTGACACAGCATCGGAAAGGATGGATAAAAAGAATGGCAATATTAAAAAAGGAGAATTCCGAATACAACAGGAAAAAAGCCTTCGTTAAGGATGAAATCACTGGGAAGGTGCGAAGATATTTTGGAAAAACTGTTGAAAAAGCAACGGTACGGGAAATTTATCAGGCGGTTGCCTTTACCATTCGCGATGAAATTATGGAGAAGTACGTCAGCTATAAAGAAGCGGTTGACAGTAAGCCCATAAAAGAACTTTATTATCTCTCTTTTGAATTTTTGATGGGCCGTGCAATGGGAAACAATCTGATGAATATTATGGAAACAGATGTGTACCGGGACGCCCTTGCAGAGCTGAATGTCAGCCTTGAAGATGTGGAAGAAGTGGAAAATGACGCCGGCCTTGGAAATGGCGGATTGGGCCGTCTTGCCGCCTGCTTTTTGGATTCGCTGACCAACCTGGAGCTTCCTGCATATGGATGTGGGATTCGTTATGAGTATGGGTTGTTCAAACAGAAAATTGTGGACGGATACCAGATTGAGATGCCGGATCCGTGGCTGCAAAGCGGCAACGTATGGGACATCGCCCGGCCGGAGGATGCAAAGGAAGTCCATTTTGGAGGAAGAATTGAACAGTATTTTGACCCGGATGGCCGGATGCGGTTCAAGCATGTGGATTATAATACCGTTATTGCAGAGCCGTATGATATGCCGATTACCGGATTTGATGCAAAAACTGTAAATACGCTCCGTCTCTGGAAGGCAGTATCACCGGAAGTGATCGATATGAGCGAGTTTAACCGCGGTGAATATGCCAAAGCCATGGAGAATAAGGAACTTGCCGAAGTAATTTCAAAAGTTCTTTATCCGGAAGATAATCATTATGAGGGAAAGCTTCTGCGTCTGAAACAGCAGTATTTCTTTGTTTCTGCCACCATTCAGTGGATCCTTGCAAAACATAAGCAAAAGAACCTTTCGCTGATGGAAATTCCTGAATATGTACAGATTCATATTAACGATACCCACCCGACCATCGCTATTCCGGAACTGATGCGTATTTTGATGGATGAAGAAGGGTTGAGCTGGGAAGACGCCTGGGGAATTGTAGGCCGTACCTTTGCCTATACCAATCATACAATTTTATGTGAAGCATTGGAAAAATGGCCGATGGAGATGGTGGATCACCTTCTTCCCCGTCTTGGTCAGATTATTCACGAGATTGACCGGCGGCAGAGGATAGACCTCTGGGAGCGGTTTCCCGGCGATCAGAATAAGATTGAGTATATGGCGGTTATTTCTCATGGACAGGTTAGTATGGCGAATTTGTGCCTTACGGCGTGCCACAGCATAAATGGTGTGGCGGCGCTTCATACGGAAATCCTGAAAAAAGAAACATTTAAGGATTATTACAGCATTTATCCCTATAAATTTAAAAATATGACCAATGGGGTAACGTTCAGAAGATGGCTGTATAAAGCCAATCCGGAGTTATCCAGTCTCATCATTGATTCTATCGGTGATGGATGGATAAAGGATTATACGCAGTTGGAAAAGCTTGTACCCTTTGCGGATGACAATGTTTTCCGGGATAAATTTGCAGAGATTAAGGTTCGCAATAAAGAGAAACTTGCGGATTATATTCAAAAGTATAACGCTATCACAGTGGATCCCCATTCCCTGTTTGATGTGCAAATTAAGAGGCTGCACGAATACAAGCGGCAGCTGCTTAAGACACTGGAAATTATCTATCGTTATCAGAAACTGATGAACGATCCGGATAATGCCTGCAAGCTGCCTACTACCTATATTTTTGCCGCAAAAGCGGCGCCGGGTTATCATATGGCAAAGCTGATAATCAAGTTTATCAACAATGTGGCAAAAGTGGTGAATAACGATCCGCGGACAAATGGGATTCTGAAGGTGGTATTTATTGAAAATTACAGTGTTTCCATTGCAGAAAAAATTGTCGCGGCCGCAAATTTGAGTGAACAGATTTCCACGGCCAGCAAGGAAGCATCCGGAACCGGGAATATGAAACTGATGCTGAACGGCGCCTTGACAATCGGCACCATGGATGGCGCCAATGTGGAGATCAGAGAACAGGTTGGGGATGATAACATCTTTATCTTTGGTCTGTCCTCACAGGAAGTGCTGAATATCTATGCACGGAATCATTCGCCCAGCCCGGAAATCTACGCCACCAATCCGGTTGTCAAAAGTGTTGTGGATACATTAATTGACGGCACCTTTTCGGATGGCGACCGGAATATGTTTTATGACCTTTATAAGTCTTTGGTAATTGGATTTAATGGATTTGCAGATAACTATCTTTTGCTTCCGGATTTTGAATCCTATCTTCGGGCAAACCAGGAAGTTGCCGCAAAATTTGAAGATAAAGAGGCATGGATCCGTTCTGCGGTGCTGAACACGGCCCGGGCCGGGTTCTTCTCCAGTGACCGGACAATTGAAGATTATAACCGTGAGATATGGCATTTAAGATAGACCGAAGCATGGGTGTGTTTTGATGCGTATAGCTGTTTCCGCCTGTTATTTTAAAATAACAGGCGGAAACAGAAGCAATGAAATTGAAAAAAATAAAAAATTATAATATTAAAAAGCAAATTTAGGAGGGTATTATGAAAAAATTACTTACAATGTTTTGTGCGCTCGCGATGATGGTCGCGTTGGCAGGCTGCGGTGCACAGCCGGCAGGAAATGATGAGGCGGCTGCCGGAACAGATACGAAGGCGGCAAGTGATGTTACATATGTTAAAGACAAGGGTGAAATGGTTATTGGCTATACTGTTTATGAGCCGATGAACTATACCGATGCAAATGGTGAATTTGTGGGATTTGACACAGAATTTGCAAAGGCAGTCTGCGAGAAATTGGGTGTGACGCCGAAATTTGTGGAAATTGACTGGGATAACAAATTCCTGGAACTGGAGTCCAAAAGTATTGACTGTATTTGGAATGGTATGACCATTACAAATGAGGTAAAGATGAACACCAACGTTACCAAACCATATGTAAAAAATGCACAGGTTGTTGTTATGAAAGCAGATAAGCTTGCAGAATACGCGGACATTGATTCTATGAAAGAACTGAAGTTTGCGGCGGAAGCTGGTTCTGCCGGAGAAAAAGCCATTGAAGAAAGCGGATTGGATGCAAATTATACCGCAGTTGCGGCACAGACAGACGCTATGCTGGAAGTAATGAGCGGTTCGGTGGATGCCTGCGTTATCGACAACACCATGGCAACTGCAATGACCGGCGAGGGAACAAGCTATGCTTCTCTGGGGGCTGGTCTTGAGCTCACTTCTGAGGAATACGGCATTGGTTTCCGGAAAGATTCTGATTTGACCGATGAAGTGAACAGCATCATTGACGAGCTGATGCAGGATGGGACAATGGATAAACTGGCCGAGACCTACGCGCTGACATTGGCAAAATAATTGTATACAATACATAGAACGAGGTAAATTTATGTTTATACAGGTAACGCTCAGCCTTCTTGAAGGCTTTGGCATGACCCTCAAAATTTTCCTGCTGACCCTTGCACTTGCGCTGCCGCTGGGACTGATCATCAGTTTTGGGTCTATGACCCGTGTACGGCCCATCCGGTGGCTGGTACGCACCTTTATCTGGGTGATCAGGGGGACGCCGCTGATGCTGCAATTGATTGTGATTTATTATGGTCCGGGATTGATTGCCGCATGGGCGGCTGTGCGCGGCGGAAATGCAGTTATGGACATGATTGCCGCCTGGACGGTGCCGGAGCGGTTTGGCGCAGTGATTATTGCATTTGTTATCAACTATGCCTGTTATTTCTCTGAAATTTATCGGGGCGGAATTGAGGCAATCCCAAAAGGGCAGATGGAAGCCGGGCAGGTGCTCGGAATGAAGCGGCCGCAGATATTTTTCCGCGTGGTACTTTTGCAGGTGATCAAGCATATTGTGCCGCCGATGAGCAATGAGATTATCACGCTGGTAAAAGATACTTCTTTGGCGCGTATCATCATGGTCTATGAAATTATCTGGAACGCACAGAAGTTCATCAAATCGGATGGGCTTCTGTGGCCGCTCTTCTATACCGGCGCATATTATTTGTTGTTCTGCGGAGTTCTGACCCTGTTGTTCGGGTACATAGAAAAACGGCTTGATTATTTTAAATAGAGGGGTGTCGGCATGAAGATATTGGAAATTAAAAACCTCTGTAAGAGTTTTGGAAAAACCAGCGTATTGAAAGACGTGAACTTTTCCATGGAAGAGGGTGAGGTTGTTTCTGTCATTGGCGCCTCCGGAAGCGGAAAAACCACATTGCTGCGCTGTATCAACTTTTTAGAGCGTGCGGACAAAGGACAGATTTTGCTGGATGGAGAAGTTTTGTTTGATGGAGAGAGCGAAAAACGCAGCTCCGCAAAAGAGCTGCGGAAGAAACAGCGCAATTTCGGACTGGTCTTTCAGGATTTTAATCTGTTTCCGCAATACAATGTGATCGACAACGTTATGCTTGCCCCAAAACTTTTGGCAAAGGAACGGCCGGATTTCAAAAGCAGAAAGAAAGAAATTTACGGCGAGATTGAACAGACAGCCCGTGAATTGCTGGAACGTGTGGGATTATCAGAAAAATTGAGCAACTATCCCTGCGAGCTGTCCGGCGGACAGAAACAACGGGTGTCCATTGCCCGTGCCCTTGCCCTGAAGCCCCGTGTCCTGTTTTTTGACGAACCTACGTCGGCGCTGGATCCGGAACTGACCGGCGAAATCCTAAAGGTGATCCGAAAGCTTGCTGCTGAACATATCACCATGGTGATTGTGACCCATGAAATTGATTTTGCAAGCAATGTCAGCGATAAGGTAATCTTTATGGCAGACGGTATTGTTGTTGAGGAAGGGCCGCCTTCAGCGGTAATTGAGAATCCCCAAAACGAGCGTACCCGGAGTTTTCTACAAAAACTGAATGAGAAATAGCTCTAAAAACGGCAGAAAGTTAAAAGTTTAACAGATTTGTAAAAAATACTTGTATATTTTTCTCATTTGAGGTAAAATATGAATGGTGAAAATAAACTAACTTTATTTAATACAATTTAGGAGGTACTTTTATTATGTCAGTAAAAGTTGCGATTAATGGTTTTGGACGTATCGGACGTCTTGCTTTCCGGCAGATGTTTGGTGCAGAAGGCTATGACGTTGTTGCAATCAACGACCTCACAAGCCCGAAGATGCTTGCACATCTTTTGAAGTATGACTCTGCACAGGGCAGATATGCACTCTGTGACAAGGTTAGCTATACAGATGACAGCATCATCGTAGATGGTAAGGAAATTAAGATTTATGCAAAAGCAGATGCTGCAGAACTCCCCTGGGGTGAAATCGGTGTTGATGTTGTTCTTGAGTGTACCGGTTTCTATACTTCCAAGGCAAAATCTGAAGCGCATATCAAAGCTGGTGCGAAAAAGGTTGTTATCTCTGCTCCGGCAGGCAACGATCTTCCGACCGTTGTATTCAGTGTAAATGAAGATACACTGACAAAGGATGATACCATCATTTCTGCCGCTTCCTGTACGACCAACTGTTTGGCGCCGATGGCAAATACCCTTAACAATCTTGCTAAGATTAAAAAGGGTTATATGACCACCATTCATGCGTATACCGGCGACCAGATGACCCTTGACGGCCCGCAGAGAAAGGGCGATTTGAGACGTGCAAGAGCTGCCGCTGTTAACATCGTTCCGAACTCCACCGGCGCTGCAAAGGCAATTGGTTTGGTTATTCCGGAATTGAACGGCGTTCTTGATGGCTGCGCACAGAGAGTTCCTGTTCCGACCGGTTCTTTGACACAGCTCGTTGCTGTTTGTGACGGCAAAGTGACAGAAGCTGATGTAAATGCCGCAATGAAGGCTGCTGCTTCTGATTCCTTCGGTTATACTGAAGAAGAACTCGTTTCTTCTGATATTATTGGTATTACCTATGGTTCTTTGTTTGACGCTACCCAGACCAAGGTTATGGATATGGGTGACGGCACAACATTGGTAAAGGTTGTTTCTTGGTATGATAACGAGAACAGCTATACCAGCCAGATGGTAAGAACCATCAAATATTTCGCAGAAATTTAACGAACCTGAGGTTCGGTGCATTTATGTGCAAATATGGTAATTTAACGATTAAAAGCTCCCCTATGTGGGGAGCTTTTTTGTTGTATTCGGCAATTATTAATTTAAATTACCTATAGCACGACTATACAATTTGGTTATACCATTTACTGATGACTTTTTATGCTTGTATAGATTTTTTTACAATATCACACTTTCTCAACGTTTAACAAAATAAAACTATATATTTTTTATCTTCCTCTTTTACATGTGGTGCCATATAGTACCATTTTTAACAAAATAATATAAATATATGGTAAAATAAAAGAAGGAACTGTAAAAAATATAAAAATTTTGGAGGTTATCATGATGGAAAACAAAGTAAATAGTTCAGACGAAAGAAAAACGGTAGCTAACAGTGAGGAGGTGAAGATTTTGGAAGAATTGTATCATGGGAACTTGAATCCCTGGGAAGTGGAGTTTCATAAAGGAAGCGAATATGACATACTGAGAAAGAAGCTCTTTAATAAAATGAATGATTTTGAAGATAAACTGTCGGAAGATGAAGGTGAAGCCTTTCGGAAATTGGTGTCTTTAATTTGCGAGCAATCATGTATAGAAGAAAGAGAACGGTTTATTCAGGGATTTAGGCTTGGCGGACGACTGATATTAGAGGCTTTTTTGCTTCCCCATAACGGGAATTTTAAAATGATTTGAAGGGAGTGCCATGGAGTATAGAAGAAAAAGCAGTATTTATGAAGTAAAACTGGATTGAATGTTTTAATATGTGATTGTCAGAGGTTTTTTATTTTACTATATTTCTCACGCGTAGCAACGCGTGTAAGTGGATCGGGCGACCACATAGGGTCGCCCCTACGGATGTCCGTGTGTCCATTTCGAAATTCGCGGCACTCAGTGAAAGGTTTTTCCACTCG
>CAJTWN010000013.1 GCA_910580105.1 uncultured Clostridia bacterium
TTTTCTTGACCTTTCCCTGTCCAATTTCGTCATCTTCCTCACCCCTATCTTATTAATTATAACTTTGTATAAATTGTATTTAATTGTATCATAATAATTATAGGTCAAAATCACCCTAGTGTCAATAGGTCATTGTGACATAATTAATATGGTGATGATTATGAGTAGATTAAAAGACTTGAGAAAAGAAAAAGAGTATACACAAATAAAAATTCAAATGTTAACAGGAATTGATCAAAGTGATTATTCAAAAATTGAAAATGGGACGCGTTGGATGACTTTTGAACAATGTCGTAAATTGGCAATTGCTTTAGATACAAGTATGGATTATCTGGCAGGTTTAACCGATGAAAAGACCCCATATAAAAGAAATAATTGTATAATAGCCAAAAAAGAAAATAAGTAAGAAAAAAGCTTTCCCATATTGGGGAAGCTTTTAGATTTTAATCTTATATGCAATGGCGTCAACATTTGGCCCATTTGCTTGTTTTTCCACTCGGTACATTCGCGTACCGGGTCAAGCGTCACGCTTTCGGGCGACCACGCAGGGTCGCCCCTACGGAATCCGCGGCACTCGGTATAATGTTTTTCCTCTCGGCATATCCGCGCACCGGGTCAAGCGTCACGCTTGCGCACGTTTCCGGGCGACCACGTGGGGTCGCCCCTACAACATTGTCATCAATATCAAGTAAATAATAAAACTTGACAGTAAATATAAATCGGAGTATAATAAAAGCAGATAAAAGGTAAACCGCTTTGCGGTCAGCCAAAAAGAATGATTATAAAATAACCGCACTTCACTTTGGCAAGAGGGCGGTTATTTTACGTTTATAGAGACAATTGCGATAAATATTGCAATTAATACAATTATTCTAAGTAATGTATTCCCCATAAGCGTCACCTCCTCTCCGAAGTCCGTGTGACTTCAACAAAGGGGGCCAACCGCTCTTCAATTTCCTTTCATTTGCTTTCAATAATATATCATATTCGACATTATTATACAATATATTTGTATAATTTGTAATTCATTTGATAAATAACTTATTTGCACATAGATTCGGGCGACCACACGACGTCAGAACACGCCCTTTATCGCTCATTTTGGCAGATGCCAAAAATTCGCTTTCAGGTCGGTTCTTCCTTTATCCCACAAAAGCAGAGCTTTTGCGGGAACCCTACGATGTCCACAAAGGGCTCCCGCAAAACGCCAACGCAGTGCGTTTTGTGGGAAAGAGGAGGCGCCGGCCATAAAGTGAATCTTCGCGGCAAAGCCGCGAAGTGAACAAAGTTGGCCGTGCGCCGACGACGTCCGCGGCAATCGGTATAATGTTTTTCCTCTCGGTTCATCTGCGCATTGGGTCAAGCGTCACGCTTGCGCACGTTTCCGGGCGACCACGCGGGGTCGCCCCTACTTTTCCCAAAGGGAAAGTTTCGCTTCTTCGGCGGTTCTTCCTTTTTCCAAAAAGGCTTTGCCTTTTTGGAACCTTGCCGTGCATAGCACGGCCTACAATGCACTTCTCACGCGCAACAGCGCGTGTAAGTTCCGGGTCAAGCGTCACGCTTGCTGAAATAGGATTTGGTTTCTTTGGCCACAATACCGCTGAGGGCAATAATGGCAATCAGATTCGGAAAGGCCATCAGCCCGTTGAACACATCGGCAATATTCCAGACCGCCTCCACCGTCATATACGGCCCAATCAAAATAGCAAAGATATAAACCCACCGGTACCCAATCACCAGCTTCTGCCGGCCGCCGGACAGATATTCAAGACAACGCTCTGAATAATAGTCCCAGCCCAAAATGGTGGTGAACGCAAAGAAAACCAGACAAAGCATCAGGATAAAGGACGCAACATTCGGCGCAAAGGGCAGCCCCTGCGCAAAGGCATGGGTGGTGACCTCCACCCCTTCCAGTCCGCTTACATTCCATGCCCCCGTAAGAACAATGGAAAGACCGGTCATGGTACAGATAACAATGGTGTCGATAAACGTTCCCGTCATCGAGACCAGCCCCTGCCGGACCGGTTCCTTCGTCTGCGCGGCAGCAGCGGCAATCGGCGCCGAACCAAGCCCTGCCTCATTGGAGAAAATCCCCCGGGCAACCCCCTTCTGCATTGCCACAATCATGGTACCCACAATACCGCCGGTCACTGCCGCCGGGTTGAATGCACCCTCCACAATCTGCACAATTGCACCGGGAATTGCCTTTGCATTCAGGACCAAAAGAATGATACAGAAAATAATATAAGTCACCGCCATGAACGGAACAACAACCTGGGTCACGCTCGCAATCCGCTTGATGCCGCCAATGATTACCAATGCGGCACAGACCGTAATAACCAGCCCTGCAATCACAACCGCCCAGGAATATTCCCTGCCGAACAGGGTGATGGTATGTACCGCCTGTGGGTCAAAAAAGTTCCGGACCGCAGAGGTGATCCCGTTGACCTGTGTAAAGGTGCCAATCCCAAAAAGTCCGACACCCACGCCAAAAAAGGCAAATATCTTAGCAAGCCACTTCCAGTGCCGTCCCATCCCCCGCTCGATATAATAAAACGGGCCGCCGAGCACGTGCCCGTCCTCTTTGACGACACGATATTTCACCGCCAAAACGCCTTCGGCATATTTGGTGGCCATGCCGAACAAAGCGGCAAGCCACATCCAAAACAGGGCGCCCGGTCCGCCGGCACAGACCGCCGTTGCGACACCGACAATATTTCCCGTCCCGATGGTGGCCGAAAGAGCGGTACACAAAGCGCCGAAGCTGGAAACCTCCCCCGTGCCGCCCTCCTCATTTCTGACCATGAATTTGAGCGCCTTCGGCAGATGCCGGATCTGCAGTCCGCCAAGACGGACCGTGAGATAAATCCCAACCGCCAATATCAGCACAATCAGCGGCGGCCCCCAAACCAATTCATCAATCCTGACAATGAAATCGTTGATGGTTTTAAACATAATTCTATCCTCCCAGATTATACAATTGGAAAACAACCTTTTTCTCCTTTTCTGCAAAAAAAACAGAGGTCAAAAAGACCTCCGGAGCATGAAAGAAATTTCTCTGTCCTTTTGCCTGAGAGATCAGCAGGATGCGATTCCTGCCTTACACCTTCGGCGTTCCGCAAATCGGATGCTCTCCAGAGTGCCGGTTTTCTGCACCGGCGCTAGTATCTTATCATATAATATAGAGATTTGCAAGGTCTTTTTCTATTCAAAACAGACAAATTTTTTCCATTCCCAAAAGGAATTTATCTCCACCCCTTGACAAATTTTGTTTTACTGCTATAATTAAAAACATACCAACGAAGTAGGAAATAGATTTTTCCTGTCAAAACGGAAGTAAAATTTATAAAATAAAAAGATGGAGGAATGGCTATGCAGGTATATCAGAAAATTACGGAACTTATCGGACACACACCGCTTTTTGCACCGCCCGAACTGGGGCCGGAGGGCGGTTATCCCGCCCGGATTATGTTGAAGCTGGAATGCTGCAACCCCGGCGGCAGTGTAAAAGACCGCGTAGCCAAAGCCATGCTGGACGCTGCGGAGGCGGAAGGCCGCCTGAAGGCGGACACAGTGATTATCGAACCGACCAGCGGCAATACCGGCATCGGCCTTGCGGCCATTGCGGCGGCAAGGGGATACCGCATCATCATCACCATGCCGGAAACCATGAGTATTGAACGCCAGAAGCTCATCCGCTCTTATGGAGCAGAAATTGTTTTGACCGAAGGCAGCAAAGGTATGCGCGGCGCGGTGGAAAAGGCGAAAGAACTTGCCGATGACTTTGAAAGCAGTTTTATCCCCGGCCAGTTTGTCAATCCGGCAAACTGGAAGGCGCATTATGCAGCCACCGGCCCCGAAATCTTTGATGATACTGACGGAACGGTGGATATTTTTGTCGCCGGCGTCGGCACGGGAGGCACCATCACCGGCACAGGCCGCTTTTTAAAAGAGAAGAATCCGAATATCCGGGTTGTGGCAGTGGAACCTGCTTCTTCCCCGCTTCTTTCGGAAGGGAAAAGCGGTCCGCACAAAATTCAGGGCATTGGCGCAAATTTCGTACCCGATGTGCTGGACACCGGCATCTATGATGAAGTGGTGACCATAACCGATGCAGAGGCGCTGGAATCGGCAAAAGAAATTGCCGGCCGGTTTGGGATTCTGGTGGGAATCTCCTCCGGCGCGGCATTCAAAGCGGCCTGCAAACTGGCCGCACGGGAAGAAAACCGGGGCAAAACCATTGTCGCCCTCCTTCCCGATACCGGTGAACGATACCTTTCTATATTTTAGAGAATGATACATAAATTGCGGCCTTTTGCCGCAGGCTAAAAACAACAACCAAAGAGGAGGAATTTTACGTGCTGAAACTGGAACATCTCGCCTGGGCGCTGCCCGGCGGTGACGAATTGATAAAAGACATTGACCTTTCCCTGGATACCGGGAAGCTCGTGGTGGTCACCGGCCCAAACGGCGGCGGAAAAACATCTTTGGCAAAGCTGATTGCCGGAGTGGAAACCCCGACCGCAGGCCGCATCATCCTGGACGGCGAAGATCTGACCGGCGATGACATCACCACCCGTGCCCAAAAGGGAATCGCCTATGCTTTCCAGCAGCCTGTCCGTTTTAAAGGTCTGACCGTCCGCGACCTCCTGGAACTTGCGGCCGGCGGCCCGCTCAGCGAACAGGAAGTCTGTCAGCTTTTGGGAAAAGTCGGCCTGTGTGCCGAAGAATATATTGACAGAGAGATGAATACCTCCCTGTCCGGCGGCGAGAGCAAACGAATTGAAATTGCCACCGTTCTTGCAAGAAACGCAAAGCTCTCCATTTTCGACGAGCCGGAGGCCGGCATCGACCTTTGGAGTTTTGCACGGCTGGTGGAAACTTTTGAAGATCTCCGCGGCCAAAACACCGGGACCCTTTTGATCATTTCCCATCAGGAACGCATCCTGTCCATCGCAGACGAAATCATTGTCATCGCAGACGGCAGGGTCCGCACCAAAGGTACGCCCAAAGAGGTTCTGCCTTCCCTGCTGGCGGAAGAAAAGACCATGCGGTGTCCCCTCGGAAAGGAGATTGTATAATCATGCTGAAAATAACAGATGAAATTTTGCGTATTGTCTCTGACTTTACAGGCAGTTTCAAGGGCGCATATAATATCCGCGAAAACGGCGAATGTGCCGGGCGGCAATCCACCGAAAATATCAAGATTACATCGAAAACCGACGGCCCCGGCCTGGTGGTTCATGTAAAGCCAAACACCAGAGACGAGAACGTTTACATTCCGGCCTGCGTCACACACAGCGATGTGGACGACCTGGTCTATAATGATTTTTATATCGGCGAGAATGCGGACGTTGTCATTATCGCCGGCTGCGGCGTACACACCGACGGCGAAGGCGATGCGCGGCACAATGGGATTCACCGCTTCTTTTTGGAAAGAGGTTCCCATGTCGTCTATAAAGAAAAACATATCGGCTATGGTGACGGGGGTGCAAAACGCATTGATCCGGTAACCGAAGTCTTTTTGAAAGAAGATTCTGTCCTTGAAATGGACACCATCCAGCTGGGCGGTGTCAGCAGTACCATCCGAAAAACCAGCGGAACGGTGGGCGACCGCGCACGGCTGGTGGTACGGGAACGGATCATGACCGATGGAAACGAAACTGCCCGAACCGATTTTGATGTGGTTCTGGAAGGAGAAGATTCCGGGGCAGACCTGATCTCCCGTTCAGTGGCCAAAGGCGATTCTTATCAGGAGTTCAACTCCTGCATTCGGGGCCATAACCGCTGTACTGGCCATTCGGAATGCGATGCCATTCTGGCGGACAATGGCACCGTCAATGCCTCCCCCTCTCTGGAAGCCTCCCATGTGGACGCCGCCCTCATCCACGAGGCGGCTATCGGCAAGATTGCCGGCGAGCAGCTGTTAAAGCTTCAGTCCCTGGGTCTCACCGCTGAAGAGGCAGAAAAAAAGATTATCGCAGGTTTTCTGAAATAAAACAATGGCCGCCCTTCCTCATTCTCTGCGGCGACCCTTTTCAAACAGCAAAAAACACAGGCCCTTTTGCCTGTGTTTTTTTAGTCCGCCTCCTCAATCCAAACATAGTCTTTCTGTAAATTCACCATCACGTAAATCTTTTCATATCCCTTTTCCAGCATGATTTGAATAATATCCGCATGCTCTTTAAAGCCCATATGAAACCATCCCTTTTCAAACAGCAAAAAACGCAGGAATTTTTCAAGCTCTTTTGCACTATAGGAATAAACCGGCCCGTCGTTACAAACCACCTTCGCTCCTGTCATCTGCCTATAATCCGGCAGGTCCCGCCGATTCTCCATCTTCCTCCCTCCCATTTGTGATAAATTCTCTCTTTTGTTGACAGTATACACGCTTTTTTACAGAAAGTCAACTAATCAAAATGTTTGTCTACTACTCCGATACATTTTGCTCATGCAATATGTGTACAATAAGGATAAGGTCGATTAGATGAGGAGGATACCTATGGTTGAGCTTGGCAGTACGCTAAAAAGACTACGGCTGAAAAAAGGTATGACACAAGCCGACATAGCAAAGGACCTGGGTCTTACGAAATCCGTGATCAGCGCATATGAAACGGGATTACGTCTGCCATCCTATGATATTTTAATTCATATCGCCACGATCTTTGGGGTGAGTACGGATTATTTGCTTGGCTTGGAAAACAACAAAAAGCAGGGACTTGACCTTTCCGGCCTTACAGACGCTGAAATTGACGCACTATCCCAGCTAATCAAAGCAATGAAAGAAGCATAAAACAACAATATTGCAAAAGAACCACAGGCGAGGCTTCTGCCTGTGGTTATTGTTGTTTTACCCTATACATCGGCCTATGAATAACCTATACAAAATTATCTTTTTCCGTATTTTTATCAAATGCCGCATTCTGCCGGTTGCGCATTTCCGCTTTCTGATAGGATTTCTTTTTTATGCCGCATGCTTTCATATACACATTTGTGCATCCGGAGCTGCCGTCTTGTGACTGCAAAATACGATATAAACAACAAAAATGCGCTCCATAACGGAAGCGCATTTTTGGTATCATAAAATTTTTATGACCGGCTTTTGGGCTTGAAAATTAAGGCAATCAGAAAACCAAACACAATGGACGCCGTAATACCGGCAGCTGCCGCCTTCGCGCCGCCCATAAATGCGCCCAGAATTCCGCCCTGTTCAGCCCCTTCAATTGCCCCTTTTGCAAGGGTGTTGCCAAATCCCATAATGGGGACGGTTGCCCCTGCGCCGGCAAAGGAGACCAGCTTATCATAGATGCCAAGTCCGCCAAGAATACAGCCAATCACCACAAACAGAACCAATATCCTGCCCGGTGTGAGTTTCGTTTTATCAATCAAAATCTGGGCAATGGCACAAATCAGGCCGCCAACCCAAAACGCGTTAAGATATTCCATCAGATTTCCTCCTTCTTATGACAGCCGCTCAATAACCGCCGCATGTGCAATGCCGGGCACCGATTCTCCCTGCAGACTGGTCGTCGGACTGAGCAATGCCCCCGTTCCTATCAAAAGAATTCTCCGGTATGCGCCGCCGGATAATTCCTTCAGAATATGGCCGCAGAAAACCGAGCCGACACATCCGCAGCCACTGCCGCCGGCATGGACATCCTGGGTATCTCCATCAAATATCATACAGCCGCAGTCCTTATGGTTTTTGGAAATATCATAGCCCTCTTCTCCCAGCAGTTCAATCAGAATTTCACTGCCCACCGTTCCAAGGTCACCCGTAATGATATAATCATAATCCGCAGGCCCCCGGCCCGTATCCTGAAAGTGGGTTTTGATGGTATTAATGGCAGAAGGCGCCATTGCGCCGCCCATATTGTTGGGATCTTTCACCCCCATATCCACAATCTTTCCCGTGGTCACATGGGTGACGCCAACATTGGACCTGCCGCCCAGCACCACCGCCCCTGCACCGGTGACGGTCCACTGTGCCGTCGGTGTGCGCTGTCCGCCGTATTCCAGCGGTGTCCGGTACTGACGTTCCGCAGTGCAGAAATGGCTGGAAGTCACCGCCGCCGCATGGTCTGCATAACCCCCGTCCACCAGCATACTGGCAAGGCTCAGGCTCTCTACCATGGTAGAACAGGCGCCATAAACCCCATAAAAAGGAATCCCCAGCTCGCGCAGGCCAAAACCGGCGCCGATACACTGATTCAGCAAATCACCGGCAAGAACATAATGAATGTCTTCCGCTTTACAATCTGCCTTCTGCAAAGCAAGGCGCAGCGCTTCTTTCTGCATCTTACTTTCGGTTTTTTCCCAGGTTTCCTCATTCCATTCTGCATCGGGCATCAAAATATCAAAACTATCCCGCAGAGGGCCTTCTCCTTCCTTTTTACCGCCAATAGAGGCCGAAGCCAAAATAGGCACAGGGGAGGAAAACCTGACCGTTTGACTGCCCATACGTTTTGTATTCATATCACATCACCGCCTTTATAATAAGAGAAATCATCCCCACCGCAACCGAAGCGGTGATTCCATAGACCAAAACCGGGCCTGCAATGACAAACATTTTTGCCGCAAGTCCCAGAACCAGTCCTTCGCGCTTAAACTCCATCGCCGGCGACACAATTGCATTGGCAAATCCCGTGATGGGAACCAGGGTTCCGGCACCTGCATGTTTTGCAATTTTATGATACAAATTCAGGCCTGTTAAAAGGGCGCCCAAAAATATCATGGTAATACTCACCGCTCCTTTTGCGTCATTCTCGTTCAGCCCCAGATTGTCCATATAAAAATTACTTATCAATTGGCCGATGGTACAAATAATTCCGCCAACAACAAATGCCCACAACATATCTTTAAAAAGCTTGCTGTTGGGAGACACTTGGTTTAAATAATCTCCGTATTCCTGTTGATTCATTTCCATAAAAACACCTCTGTTCCATTTTTTGTTTTTATTATTATCCCAAATTCTCCCCTATTTATACAAACATCCGCGCTGTTTCATCTGCCCGGATTATTTTCCGGTATACAACGCAGCAAAATAATTTTTATCAAATATCCTTGCATATCAAAGAAAAAAACTGTATACTAAATGGAATAAGGCAAAACAGATTTCTTTCATCAAATTTGGATGTCTGCCTGCTCTTCTTCATATCAAAAGGCCGCATCTTCTTTGGCGCTTGCCTGCCATCCGGGCCGCCTTTTATAACACATAAAAATAATTTATAAAAAGACAGCTGCATCCCATATCAATCAAAAGGGGGAAGTTTTATGAAACTCAAATATTATGGAACCGGGGCCGCGGAAGGTATCCCTGCAATGTTCTGCTCCTGTGACATCTGCGAAAAAAGCCGGGCCGCCGCCGGCAGAAACATCCGCACGAGAAGCCAGGCAATGGTAGATGACCGATTGCTGATTGATTTCGGTCCGGATACTTACCTGCATGTTCTTCACGGCGGACTGCCCATGAAGACGGCGGAAACCCTGCTTATCACCCACAACCATGCCGACCATGTCTATCCCACCAATATAGAGATGCGCCGGGTGGCCTTTGCCCACGGGAAGGATATGCAGCCCTTACATATTTACGGGACGGCAGGCGCCTGCGGCGCTTTTTCGCCGGGAGTGGAAAAGTTCAGGCTATCGGAAGATAACCGGGTATATCTCCATGAAATTCAACCGTTTCATCCGTTTTCTGCGGAGGGATATACCATTACGCCCCTGCGTGCAGACCACGATCCCAAAGCGGACCCGATATTTTATGCCATCGCAAAGGACGGAAAACAGATGCTCTATGCACATGATACCGGCTATTTCCCGGAGGAGACCTGGGCATATCTGGAGCAGGAAAAACCGTATTTCAGCCTCATCTCACTGGACTGCACCGGCATGACGGACGAAAGTTATTATCACAACCACATGGGACTTAAAACCTGCGGACAGGTGAAGGAACGGCTGGAACAAATCGGAGCCGGTGACCAAAATACCCGGTGGATTGTCAACCATTTTTCCCATAACGGAAAAGCAACCTATGACGAATTGGTTCCGCTGGCACAGGAAAAAGGCTTCCTTGTCTCCTACGACGGGCTGGAAGTTGAATTTTAATGACAAAATAAGGTACCGCGCCCCAATACACAAACAAAATGCCTGTTGGGGCGCAGAACCTTATCATTTTTAAAAAGCAGGAAAAAAATGTTGACAACGCAGAAAAAAGATGCTATAATGTAATTCGCTTTTAAATATAGGGGTATAGCTCAGTTGGTAGAGCATTGGTCTCCAAAACCAAGTGCCGAGGGTTCAAGTCCTTCTGCCCCTGCCATTAAACCTTCATAACCATAATGGTTTATGGAGGTTTTTTTCTTATGCATATTTTCCTCTCTCTGATATTAATTAACTATATTTTAAACAATCCAAACAGGCCTCCCTATTTATCTATGTTTCGTAGCCATTTTTTAAATTGTTATTTCAAATTCTAGTAATTAAATTTTTTGTAAAAACAAGTCGATTTAAAATGATTGATTTAAAATATATGTATGATATAATGAAACATATAAAAGTATTACTGTTTCATCCATACAGCAATAACACTATCAGCAAAAGGCTAAAGAAGAAAAGAGGTGCTCATATTATGAAAAAACATAAGTATTGTTAGGCATAAGCTCATTTCTATTTATACAATACATCGACTTAATATCTTGTCTAAAGATTCATCAAACAAAACTTAAAATAAAATTAGGGAGCAAAAGTTATGGAAAATTGTATTAAGTTTTTATTTTCAACTATATTACTTACTTTTTTATCAATCATGACAGTAAATGCAGCACCTTTATCAGAAATACCTGTAATACTTGAACAACCAAATGGCGAAACCATTGAATGTTATGCTAATGGAGACGAATTTTTCAGTTACCTCACAGATAAAAATGGAAATGTTATTATAAAAGATGATTCTACAGGCTATTATACTTATGCACAAATAATAAACGAAGAGCTTATGCCAGGTAATATTGTTCTAGGTCCACAAAATCTTAGTCTATTACAAAATGGCACCTCTTCTTCACATGTAACTATAGAAAACATACCAACAGGATATATCGAATCAATTAGAAACCTGAATTCAATCTTAAATACGCCAAAAACAAGAATGAAATCTAGTGTCTTTTCAAATGAATTGGAACCTAATAACCCTTCACCATATTATAACAAAACTGTTCACAATATTGTTATTTTTATAAGTTTTAGCAATAGTAATTTTTCTACAAAAACCTTTAACAAATATAACGAAGTATTTAATACCGGATTAAAATCATTAAAAACCTATTATGACGAAGTATCATATGGGCGAACACATATAGAAACTGCATTTTGTCCAAAACCAACATCTTCTACAATTATATCATATAAAGCTCCAAATACAAGAAACTATTATTTAAATCCAGGTCAAAATCGTATAGAAAAAGAATATTCATTATTAAAAGGCGCATTGGAATGGGCTATTAATAATAATTATATTCCTAATGACGTTGATTTAGATGTAAATAACGACGGTGATGTTGACGCAATAACTTTTGTCGTAGCCGGTAATGTTGATACGAGTGATGACCCTATTTTCTGGCCGCACCAGTGGAATTTTTGGAGTATATCTGACAATGTAGATGATATTCCGACCTTTAAGGATTTGAATTTCTATAATTTTTCTGTTAATATGGAAGGTGCTTTAATGGGAAGTACAGTTGGAAACCTGTATCAAACATATGCAGCCTCTTTATGTCATGAAACATTTCATATGGTCTTTAATGGTCCAGATTTATATTATGGTTATAGAACACTAAACACAAACAATGGTGCTGTTGGAAATTGGGATATTATGTGCTCTTCAAATGGAGGTCATATGAATTCTTATCTAAAATATAAATATGGTCAATGGATTAATATACCTGAGATAACAAAATCAGGGAGATATACATTAAATCCAATTACACAAAACGAAGACAACAGCTATTTCATTCGTTCCCCATACAAAGCTAATGAATATTTTGTTTTAGAATATAGAAAAAAAGGAATGAATAACAATTTTGAATACAATATTCCAAACAGTGGACTTATCATCTATCGTATTAATGATTTGTATTGGGGAAATTATTACAGCGGTACATATTGGGATGGCGATACAGAAGAACAAAAAGAGGAAGTGTATGTTTATAGACAGAATCCTACAACAAGTACACGAGAAACTGATGTAAATTCTGCACACCTAGTAAATAAATCCAGTAATGTAATATTAAAATTCAGAAAATCTGGAAATATCAGCAAAAATAGTCCTGTAGTAAATGGAAAAGATGCAGGAATTACTATATCTAACATTTCTTCTGCATCAGATACAATTTCCTTTAATGTAACACTAACAACAGAATTGCAGTATGGGTTCCGAGATGTACGTATCATAGAAGAAATAGCAAAGCAAGTAGGAAAAACGCCATCAACACTAACACAGGCAGATTTCGAGCGTATTACCTCACTGAGTTTGCCAAATTGCTATGATTCTATACCTTTTGATTTAACCGGCATTGAAAAGTGTATTAATCTGACAAATTTTAAAGCACAGAATAGTGGCATAATAGATATTTCTCCTTTGGCCTCTTTAAAACAACTTACATCTTTGGATTTACGAGAAAACAATATTACAAATATCTCATCTTTAACCGAACTAACTTCACTTAGAACTTTACAATTAAGGGGAAATTTAATTACAGATTATACCCCGGTACAAAGTTATTACGAATCACTAACAACAAAGGATTTTTCTTTAGATAACAACAATATAATACTGAGAACTTTATCCTATGATTATATTACAAATGTTCCACAAGTTATTTGTGATTTGCCCGTTATAAAACCTTCAAAATTATATATTAGTTATGAACTAATCAATGAGTTAGGTGATGTAATAAAACAAGAATTGAAAGACTGCACGCCAAGCGGTACGTATGTAAATTTGAGTTTACCGGATGGTTTTAATTGCAACGAAGGAAAATCAATTCGCATTATCGCATATGAAAGAAAAGATTATAAACAAAAATTATGCAGTCTATTGATAAAGCCGTCTGTATTTGATTTGTCAATGTAAATCAGGAGGGTGAAATGATATGAAAAAACATATTGTCTTTCTATTGCTGCTTTGTATGCTCGTGATGAATATCTGTGTCGTTCACGTGTATGGAGATGGAAGCAGAATTGTAATTGGTGATGATTCAAATGCACTTATATTCAGCGGAAGCGCATCTGACCATTATCTTGTTTTATCCCACAATGGCGTTGTGACTGCGTGGGGGAACAATCAGAGTGGACAGTGCGGCACAACACCGGCAGAGACGGCCGGCTATACAGACATTGTATTTGATACCGAAAGCAAAATTGTCAAGGTCTCTGCCGGCAATAACTTCAGCATGGCTTTGGATCAGGACGGTATCGTTTGGGGATGGGGCGCAAATTTCAGATATCAGCTCGGCATAAGCAATCCAACGGATAGCGGTCACTATCCAAATTATTTCACCACGCCGACGCAATGCGGATTTGGTGCGGTTGATATTGGTGCGGGCACAGATTTCAGTGCGATCTTAACAGAAAACGGAAATGTATATTTAAACGGGAATAACCATACGCATCAGAAAGTAAATTTCCCAAACGATGCCAAGATAAAAGCGATCTCAGTAAAAGACCGGCATATCCTTGCATTGGGTGATGACCAATCGCTGTATTCGTGGATGTTCAGAAGTTCACCCGAATTTGTGTGCAATTTTGCAGGCAAGGATATAGTAAGCATTTCGGCAGGCGCCGAACATGGCGCAATTGCCGTCCGTGCGGATGGAGATATCATGATTTATACCTTCGGTAAAAACACGAACTATCAATTGGGGATAGGGGATCCTGCCCTGACGCAGCATGAACCGGTCTGCGTACTGGCCATTCCCAATGCCGATGAACAAACGGTTGTTTTAAATACAGGAATGTATTCCACTTTTATCAATGTTTTTGACAGCCTCGCAAGTGATCAGGCGGTGGATGAATATTGTTTTGGAACCGGATGTTACTATACAGATACAGATATAGACGGCTATACCATTTATGAAGATAATTTTGATGCCAATGTTCTGAGAGAACCAACACGAAGGCGCGTTGCCCACTGCGTATTTGCGGCAGGTAATCAAAAGACACTTGCCTATCGGGTGGATGATGCAGTTGAAATTTTCGGAAACGGGGAAAAACCAGTTGTAAAGCACATCATTGAACCGGAATCAGAGACCGAAACCATGTATCCATACCAATATAAAAATATTGCGTATGAAACCATCAATGTTAATTTCATCAAAATGAATGCAGACGGCTTTCAGCAGGAAAATGCTGCTAAAAACGAAGACACAGGCGCAATAAGGGAGAAATATGCGTATTGGGAATATGTGAACGAGAAGCAATGCAGAGTGAAAATCAAAGATTTTCTGACGAGTTCAGGCACAATCCGTCTGAATCCCGGCCTGGGCATTGTCCGTCTGGGTACAATGACAACAGGGGAAAACAGGAGCATAGGGCGTGTGGCAGCTGAAATATGGAATTTTACAAGCTATGATGAAAAATTCACCACAACGAAAACGGAGGTACTGCACACCCAGGAAGACGGCGTCACACTTGATGTAACTGCAAAAATAGTAAATCCGCACATGTCAAGAGACCTGATCATTCCCGGTGAGACCGCCGTATTTTATGACGCACCGGGAGATATTACTGAAAATACCCGGTTGGGCTTATATATATACGGTCTGCCGAAGGGAACGAGCGCAAAGGTAAGTGATATTTCCGGAAACACTTTCAAGATAACACTTACGGGAAACTCCCATGCAGACCTGGATTATGACACAGCTATTCAAATTTGCTATTTGTACAAAGAGGGTCCTTATGATGCAGATGGTGTTGTGGGCGATTATGATTTGCATCACACCACCATCAAAGCCGCAAAAACTGAATTAAAAGGCTTTACCATTCAATCAGCAGAAAACACACCGGAGAAAATGACCATATCAGCGGATTTGCTCAAAGGCCGGGAAAATGGCAAAACAATCGATGTACAGCTTGCAGGCGGCATGTTTTCTGAAATTTTGCAGGCTGAAAACTGGCAGATCCGGGGAATTGAAGGCCTTACAGTGTCGTCCGTGGAAAGAATTGACGATACAAATGCCCGGATAACCATTGCCGGAACCGCCGGTGACAGATATAAAAACGGGGAAATAATGGTGTGGTGCAGCGGAGAAGAATACAGTGACAGCAGAATCTATAACGAAGAAACAGGTATCTGCGAAGAAGCGCCCCTTCTATCGAATCCAATAATCATCAAAGGACAGACACGGGGAGGGGGGATTTCATCCGGACGCACAATCTCCCGGCCAACCGCAAGCATCGGCACAGGCGCAGTTGTTCCGGGCACAAAAATTGCATTAACATGTTCTGTGCCGGGAGCCACAATCTTTTATACAACCGATGGAAGTGTGCCAACCGAAGCAAGCATACCCTATCGGGAACCGATTGAAATCACCGAAGATACCACCATTAAATTCATAGCTGTTACAGGCGCAGGAAAATCAGCAGTACAGACAGAAGTCTATCGGATGAAAACAGCCGCGGTAAACCTGAAGAAAAATGCAGAAGAAATACGATATATCAAAGCAGACAAATCAATGTTTCATCCGGACGAAGCCATGCCGAGATACGAAATTGTTGAAGCGATTCTGCTGCTGTTTGATGTTGAAGATGTTGGCACAGTCTGTGATTTCACTGATGTTGCCGAAGGATATAAAGATGCTGTCAGTCTGCTGGCTGGGGCAGGATTGATAAAAGGTTATCCGGATAAGACCTTTCAAGGCGAAAAAGGGATTACCCGGGCAGAATTTGTCCAGATTTTCAGCGGTATCCTGAAAGAGGAGGAAACCGAAAAGGAAGAAGCATTCAGCGATATTGCAGGGCATTGGTGCGAGGAGAATATTAAACATTTTACCCGGCTTGGCTATATCAAAGGCTATCCGGATAAAACTTTCCGTCCTGATGAAATTGTAACAAGGGCAGAGGCGGTTACAATGCTGAACCGTTTTGCCGGAAAACCGGCAAAAGACGCAGGCAAAAAATGTTTCGCCGATGTGAACGACTCCCATTGGGCATACAAGGATATTTATGCGGCAGTGCAAGAACAAAAAGAGTAATATCAAGGGGACAAAATATTGCTTAGCAGGCAGATGAAACACCGAAAAACTATCTCATAGATGGAAACCCCAACCCGTTCATCATCCGCCATTATCTTTTTTCCGTTTCAGAATCTGTTTTGGGACAGCCTTTATGGACCACCGGATAAAACTGCCGGATCAAATTCTCTGTTTTCCCTTGATTTCCCATTTTTCTTATGTTATATTGTTCTCAATTCATATTTTAAAGGGGAAGACCATGGACAAAAAACCGAACATCGTCATCATAATGGCAGACCAGCTTCGTTATGATATGATAAATAAACAATATACGCCCAATATAAGCGCACTTGCGGATAACAGCGTGGTATTTCAACGCGCCTATTGCGCTTCACCGCTTTGTGTTCCGGCACGCGGCTCCTTCTTCACCGGAAATTATCCGAATGTCAGCGGCAGTATTATCAATCCCTGGGATGACAGGGACAAAGCCTTTGGCTATGTCAAAGCAGGAACGCCGAATCTCTTTTCACTGCTGGAAAATACATATGACAGCTGGCACGTCGGAAAACAGCATTTCCTGACCCAGGAATATAAAAACAATGGGCCTTCCCCCAATACACACCTTGTTTATAACGAAAAGGCATACAGCGAACACCTGGAACGAAACGGACAGCGGCGGCCCGGCGGCCCCGACTTTATGGGCATTACCCCAGAAATGACAGGAGGGCGCTTTACCCAAAAAAAGCAGTATTCCATTCCGGCAACGGGGTGTTATGAGGGTGGATTTGAACATTTTTTCGACGGATATTTTCTAAAAGGCGCGCTGGAAGCAATTCAGCGGCGGGATCCCGCCAAACCATTTATGCTGAATACAATGTTTCTGGCGCCCCATCCGCCCTTTGATATTCCGAACCCGTGGTTCGATATGTATCAAACCGCCGCCGTTCCTGCAAATGTGGGCAGATGGTATGACGGGCAGTCTCCCCTTCAGTTATACAATTTAACCGGCTTTATCGGAACAAGATACACCCGGTCGGACTGGGCGCAGGTTTGGCGCGTTTATGCGGGATTGGTATCGTTGTTGGACGAATGCGTCGGACAGATTATCCAAAGGCTGAAAGAAGAAAATATTTTTGACGATACCCTTATCATTTTCACAAGCGATCACGGAGAAATGCTCGGCTCTCATATGTTGTGGCAAAAAATGTGTATGTATGAAGAATCCGTGCGCACACCGCTCCTGTTCAAACTGCCGAAAAATATGCAGGTGCTGCCAAAAACAATTGCACAGCCCTTCAGCGCGGTGGATATACTTCCCACAATTTGCGAAATCATCGGCATCCAGCCGCCCGCCGTATGCGGAACATCGCGTCTTCCACTCATCAAAGGCGAAGGCCAAGCCGCAGATAAAGACATTTACATACAATTTGACGGCAACGGCGCAAGGGGGAATTTCAGCAGATGTGTCATCAGAGAAAATTATAAGCTGATTGTTGACCTGTTCCAAAACGAAACCTTTTTTTCGTTATATGATATAGAAAAAGACCGGCAGGAAATGCAGAACCTTGCCTTTGATGAAGAATATTCGAAAATAACAAAAACGCTGACCGCCCAATTGCGCAGGCATATGAGAGAAACGAATGATCTGCTCTCTATCCCCCGCGGTGCATTCGCGCAGTTTAAAAAAATGTATAAAAAATAGAAAAGAGAGGTGTACCATGCTATTTGACAGACAGGAAATTGAAAGATTAAAAAAACTTACTGCATCCGACAGACGATTTGCAGATGCCCTGATTGAAATCGAACAATCGGTTTCGATGATAGACGAAGATTATGTGGCACAGTTTGAACAAAACTTTCCTTTATGGTCTGATGCCGGAAATGCCGGAGATGCAGAAATGTTTGCTAAATGGAGCAAGACGGCCTACCGTATCAACTATCTCTTCCTTCCCCTTGCCTTATGTGCTTTGGTTGGTGATAACCACGAACAAATTGATTGGGCAAAAAGACTGCTTCTTGCCTTTTGCAAAACGCACCGCTGGGTGAGCCAGGGCCGCCGCCAAACGCCGGTTCCATGGGAATCCGACTTAATTACCGGTGATTTTGGCGCACAGGTTTCGCTGGTTTTTCATATGCTGGAAGATTATTATACCCCCGAGGAACGGACAAAAATCAAAGACGCACTGTGGGAAAACTCTTTTCTGCCTGTCTATAAAGAATGGATAAGTCCCCAAACGCACATCCACGCCCTGGACACAATGGGGCATAACTGGTGGAATGTATGTATCAGCGGCGCAGGGATGGCGCTGCTGACTGCCGGGCCGGGCAGAGAAAACTATCGGGAATATCTGGAACAGGTGATTAACGCGCTGAAAGAGGCATTTTTATACCCCGGCAACGTATTGCAAAACAAGTTCCCCAACTATGGACCGGACGGTGATTTCATCGAATATACAAGCTATATGCTCTATAATTACTCGAATTTATCATTGTTTATTGCATCTTTGGAAAAAGCGGAAGGCCTTGCCCCCTTTGATCATCTGGGGATTATGGATAAAATCATGGATTTTCTTATTATGC
The DNA here is from genome assembly GCA_910580105.1 of uncultured Clostridia bacterium. GTDB lineage: Bacteria > Bacillota > Clostridia > Monoglobales > Monoglobaceae > CAJTWN01. Next base: position 18,807 of record CAJTWN010000013.1, read on the forward strand.
ACACAGAGTTTGTTGACGGCGGATACCGGATTCCTGAATTTGGTGATACCCGGGGGCGGATTTTTCCCCGGGACGCATATACCATTCTGTTTTTAGCCGGAAAATACCAGAACGGAGCGGCTGTCAGCTATTTTAACCGTACCCTTGGAAAAATCAGCACGCCGCTGGATATGTATTTTTATCCCCTTGCACTTGAACCTGCCTCCTTTGACGATTACCCAAAAGCCAAACGCTATAATGGAACCGGCTTTGCGGTCATACGGGACGGGTATGCAGATGACGACATGTTTTTCGCCATGAAAACAGGCGGCGCATGGTGTCACAGCCACCGGGATACGGGTACCTTTGTACTGACGGCAGCCGGCAGGCAGTTTGTTGTGGATTCCGGGCGGTGTACCTATTCCAAACCCCTTTACAACGGTTTTTATACAACGCCGCAGGCACACAGTGTCATTACAGTAAACGGACAGGGGATGAACCAGCGGACCGAATACCACGGCACCCATACCATGGGCTGTTTTCCTGTCCTGCTTGACGCAGGGGAATACCGCTATTTGCTTGCGGACTGTACCGCTCCTTACGCCGATTTATACACCCGATTTTTCCGCCATATAATTTTTACCGGCGGCTATATCTTTATGGCAGACGATATACAGGCGCTTCAGGGAAATGAAGACGCAGCGGCGGAATGGCTGCTGCAATTTAAGGGAAACCACAACCGCACGGGAAATATCTCAACCATCGAAAATGATGGTAAAATTATGCACGTACATACCCTTTTCCCCGGGGACACAACGTTTACCGTCTGCAAAGGCTGGCGCGGCGAAATCCAGGCAAAAGGAAACACAAAAGGCGTAAATTCTGAGGACTGGATCAATCCGGAAGAAGAATATTTATCCGTGAACACCACGCTGGACGACGATTGCCGCGCACAGTATTTCACCATGTTTGTTCCGCCCGGCGCCAAAGAAGTAACCGCCGTACAAACACGCCGCGAAGGTGATTGCCTTGTGACTGAAGTGGAGAATACCGAAGCCAAATACCGCATCATTATTAATCTGAAAGCAAACGGAAGCATTATGCACAGCAATTCATGTGCAGTCTGCGGAAACATAGAAACGGACGCGTATCTGACGGTAGCTGCATACTCCGCGGACGGCAAACTATGCCGGGCCTCGGTTCATAACGGAAGCTATTTGAGGCTGGACGGAAAAACCCTTTACAGTTCCGCACTCAAAGTTGACGCCACAATCCAATATGGGGATGCCGCACAGTTTACTGTCGAAACCGCCGCTGACACCATTTGTTCTTTTGCATCCGGCACCGGGCTGGAGCAGCGCCGGCTAACGAAGGGAACCAACCGATTTTAATACTTCTGCCATTTTCACCATTCTATCATACGCGTAGGCGAAAAATTCTTTATAAGCTGCACAATATTTATTCAGCCGGGGCTTTCCATCCAGGAACGGCTCTCTGTCGCGGCGGCAGCCGCCGCGGCAGAGCGGATACCATCCGCATTCCAGGCAGGGCGGGCTGATATATGCAGAACAATCAATGAAGTTTTGCGCCGCCGCGGATTTTACTATTCTTGCAAAAGAATCTTTATTGATATTCCCCAGCTTCCAGTTTTCCGAAACATAAAAGTCGCACGGAAAGACACTCCCATCTCCTTCGATCAGGAAATAGCAGCTGCAGACCCCATTCATTGCACAGCTTTCCGGCGGATTTCCGATTAACATATCTATGTAATTATCAAAATTCCGGACACTGACCGCCCGTCCATGGATGAAGTCCTTATAATACCGGTCAAATGTCCTTTTCAAAAAATCAGCATATTTTTCAGGGGTGAGCGAAACTTTTTCGCCGCCAAGGGGATCAATACAAGGAATGAACTGTAAAAATCTGTACTTTTTTAACGCGGCATACACCTTTTCCGGCTCCTCTGCGATCAAATCGTTTACCACACATAAAATGTTAAATTCCACATTATACTGCTGCAGCATTTTCGCAGTTTTTACAGCCTTCCCGTACGTTTTTCCACCGTTTTGGCCAATTCTCATACGGTCATGAATTTCTTCCGTTCCATCCAGGGACAACCCCACCAAAAAATGATGCTCTGAAAGAAATTCTGCAAACCCTTCACTCATTTCATACCCATTGGTCTGGATAGCATTCAGGATCCGGACATTTTTTCTGTTATATTTTTTTTGAAACGTGATTAACTTCTTATAGAAATCCAGTCCGGCAAGGGTTGGTTCGCCGCCCTGAAACATAAAGGAACAGACGCCGTCGGCATAATCAATTGCTTTTCGTGTAAGCGTCTCCAGTGTTTCCATATTCATCGTTCCATAGGATTTCATTTCCCGTCCGGCAGCAGATCCGCTGTAAAAACAATACGTACAGCGCATATTACAAAGGCCGGAAACCGGTTTGATAAGCATAGTTACAGGCGGCAAGTCGCTCCCTCCTCCTCTGTCGGATATGCCGGGCCGCCGGCTGCTGTTCTGAAATGCCGTCCATTACAGCCGGCGGCCTGTTTCCATATTTTTTTCATTGTAACATATACAAACCGGAAAGTAAACACAGCCGCCCCGTTGCCGGTCAAATGCCTCCTGCTCCTCCCCTTATCCTCAAACAAATTCAAAACTCGTTTTCCCGCTGCGGCTATCAAAAATCAATCCATCCGGTCCATAAAACCGGAACCTTGCCGGCACAGCGGGACTCTCTTTGATAATTCTGCTCATACATCCTTTTTCCGGCGCGGCAAGGGCATGGCCGTCATGATTTGGAATGACAACTTCCAGCCGGTATCTTGGATTTGCAACCACAATCTGTCTTTCATTGCAAACCAATACCTCTCCCCCATTGTAGGTGGCTATCCGATACTCCTTCCCCCGATACCATACCATGCCGATCAGGCCGGTAAATGAAAATCCCAAAAAGGGAATATGCGCGGCTGACACCATGACCGCACACTTTTCCGCAAAGTCATTGCTCTGTATCCACACATAATTTCGGGGAAAGGATCGTCCGCTGTCCTTTTCGATATATCCGGTTCCATCAGAAAAATCATATTTCCTGCCATTGATTGTCAGACTGCCCATTAACTGGTGATGCAGGCTGAGGACACCATGCCGGCACTGCATGGGGAAAAACCGGAAAAATCCCATGGCGTCTGAACGAACAGGCGTCAGCGCACTGTACGCAATCTCCCCTTCTGCTTTGACCCCATCTGTATCCATCTTCAACGTAATCCCATCAAGGGAAAACCGGCTGTCTGCAATGCACACATCCGCACCTTTCACAAACTGTTCCCTCCCATAGTCCACCCGGAAAGCGCCCTCGTCGGTAATCAGCTGGATAAAGGCACAGTCATCAGAAATCCCCGGAATCACCGCAACCGTCTCTTTTTTGTTTTGATGTTTAAAATACCAGCCTTCAAAATAGTTACTCAAAATGTTTCCTCCTCATTGCGGGATTGTCAATCAGCCGTCCCTGTTCATCATAACGGGAACCATGGCAGGGACAGTCCCAGCTTCTCTCCGCCTTGTTCCAATGGAGCGCACAACCCAAATGGGTACAGCGCCGGGGCAGGGGTGCAAGCAAATTCATTGCCGATTCAGCGCCATTGAGCAGCAATTGTGGCTTCATAATACTGCGGCTGGGATAAAAGACACTATCTGTATTCTCTTTGCCGGTTTTTATCATTTCACACAAGATCATCGCCGCCGCCATGGACGATGTCATCCCCCATTTGTTAAATCCTGTTGCCACGAATAAATCCGGCGTATGTTTGCCATACCGCCCGATATAGGGAATGCCGTCCAGGGTCATACAATCCTGTGTCGCCCACCGGTATTTCATATTTGCACCTTTATAGTGAGCGGCAGCAAAGGCTTCCAACTCCTGAAATCCGCCGCCCTTTTTCCCGGTCCGGTGGGAACCGCCGCCCAAAAGCAGCAAATCCTTATACTGCCGGAAGGAAAGCCCTTTTTTGTCCATATCCACCAGCATCCCCTCCATCCGCGGCGCACCCTCCAGCGCCAGCACATAAGAACGATGCTGATACATCTTCAAAAAGTATCCGCCCTTTGTATTGATGAAGGGAAAATGGGTTGTGATGATGATTTTATCAGCTTCAATCACATCGCCATCATCTGTCACCGCCTTATGCCCCTTGACTTCACGAATAAAGGTATCTTCATAAATCGGAAGGCCTTCTGCAATCTGCGAGATAAATTGCAGCGGATGAAACTGGGCCTGATGGTCAAGGCGTACCGCGCCTGCCACAGAAAAAGGCAGAGGGACATCGGATACAAATCCTCCGTCTGCCCCAATTCGCCGATAGGCTTCCGCCTCCCTTTGCAGGGGTTCTGCCGCCTCCCTGCTATATACAAAAGCCGGCGCCTCTTCAAAAGCACAGTCCAGCCCTTTGCAAAGCGTCCGGTACCGGGCAAGGGCCGCAAGATTTACCTCCAGATATTCCTTTGCCTTTTCTGCGCCGTATTGACGGATGATGCTGTCATAAATCAAACCATGCTGCGCCGTAATTTTGGCCGTTGTATTTTTTGTGATTCCACCGCCAATTCTTTCGGCTTCTGCCAGTATACAGCCGAAACCTGCCTGTTTCAGAAAATACGCACACAAAACCCCTGCCATACCGCCGCCGACAATAAGAATCTCTGTTTTTCGGTCCTCCGAAAGTTTGGGGAACCGTTTCTGTTCTGTGCTGTCTGTCCAAACCGATTGCATTTTTATCCACCCCATTTTTGTTTATCTGTTATTATCATTTCCATTGTTTCCCCCTTTATGCTCCAATGTTCCGCCTGTATTTTATCTTTGGTACGATTTTGCGGTGCATTCCTTCTCCCTCCGGTGTTTTAATTCCCGTCATCTTCCTCTTTTTTTCTTCATATATTTTCAATAAGAGCTGAAATCCCATCATGCAACGTTTCGGCAGGAAATTGTACGACCGCCAAAAAACGGAACCAGCCGCCTATAGAGGTCGCGGACATTTTTCGTTTTGTTGTAAGTCACTCGGATATGTGTAGCGGGGAGGCGCAGAACTTATCCTGCCCTCTCTAATGGCACTCAATAAGGGGCTTTGCCCCGTCATTCAACGTTTTCAGTGGGAGTACAATCTCCCACTGAAAAAATTAAGTGGCGCCCGCCGCCTATAGAGATCGCGGACATCTTAATTTAGTTATATCACGGTTATGTGAACACCTGCCGAACACATGGCTTCATGAGTGCCTTGTTTCGATTATTTCTAACGCACTTTTACTATTATACGAGGAGGCGATGATATGGAACGAAAATGCCAGGGGGTATTTGCAGGCGGCGGCGTACGCGGAATCGGCCATGCCGGTGCCGCACTTGCAATGGAAAAGGCCGGTTATACCTTTGAAAATTTTGCCGGCTCTTCTGCCGGTGCCATCGTTGCCGCACTGCTTGCCGCAGGCTATTCTGCGGAAGAACTGCAAACCGAGATGATGCAGACCGATTACTTAAAATTCAAACAGGAAGACCGTTTGGACCGGCTCGGCAGTGTTGGAAAATTTCTCAGTATTGTGATCAATTTAGGCATATATAATGCGGATTATTTTGAAAGCTGGATGACTGCCTTGCTGAAAAAGAAGGGGATCAACACCTTTGGCGACCTGAAAAAGCCGGATACCGATGTCCCCTGCCGTCTGCAGGTCACCACAACCGATCTGCTGGAAAAGCGGGTTTTGGTCCTGCCCCGTGACCTCCGGCTGTTTGGCATTGATCCCCTTTCCTATCCCATTGCCAAAGCCGTCCGGATGAGCATGAGCATCCCCATTTTTTACGAACCCTTCCACCTGAAAGATCCGCAGGGCAAACTGCATCATCTGGTGGACGGCGGTCTGCTGAGCAATTATCCCGTCTGGATTCTGGATGACGGGCAAAGCCCCGTCCCTTACCCGGTTTTTGGGTTCCGCTTTTATCAGAAAAAGGATTGTACCTGTCCCGAATGTGTGCCAACACCAAATTTAGTGAATTACTGCAAAGCCATTGTTTCCACCACACTGGACGGTTTTGACCGGCATTTTGCAGAAAATGACCGCGGCGATGACCGGCGCAGCATCTGGATTCCCACAGAAGTCACCCTGAACGGAAAAGACAAGGAAATCAGTTCTACGGACTTTGATATTACCAAAGAAGAGAGCACGGCCCTCTTTCGAAATGGTTACCGGGCCGGTCAATCCTTCCTGTCCACCTGGAACTTTGACAGGTGGAAAATGCAATACCGTACATAACCGGCAGAGAACCACAAAAAAACCGCACCAAAGATGGTTTGGTGCGGTTCTTTTTGGCATTCTTCTTCGGCCGGTTGAATTTCTTTTTTTCAACCGATATAATACAAATAGTTTTGAAGCAGATACAGGAGATGATTTTATGAACAAACCCCTTTGGATATGGTATCCCGGAGATTTCGAAAAATGGCTGCAGGAACAGGTTCTGATGCGCCGCGATTTCCGCAGAGTAATCCAGCCCCCTTTCTGGCGGCTGGACAGCTGTTATCACAAAATCCGGTTTTCCTGCCCCTATTCCTCCGCGTCCGCCCAAAAGGTCACCATACATACCAGCGCAGAAATTGCCGCCGGCGTCCTGGGAATTGCAAACGTCATTGAACCAAACGAGGACGGAACTTACACCCTTCCTCCCGGAAAAGGCCGTTTCTTTGTGGATGCTTATCAGCCGGAAGGACTGCCTGCCATTTTGGTCGAAGGCGGCCTCGTCTCCGGCAGGGGCTGGGACGCGAGCGTGACCGAACATCCAGAGGTTCCGGCCGGCTGCTATCAAACATTTGACGATCCGTCCAGTCCGCCGACTGCCTTTGCCCTGCGGCAGGTTCCCATGCCATATCGGTCCGTCAAAGACGCCGAAGGCATCTTCCGCGGTAAAAAAGTAAAGGGCCGTCTCTTTGACTTTGGAAAAGAGACCTTCGGCCTCCTTTCCTTCCGGAATGTATCCGGCAATGGCAGGCTTTATGCCTTTTACGGCGAATCAATGGAAGAAGCCCTCGCTCCCGACCATTGCGAGACCTTTGACCTGTGTGAAGTAAACGGCAGCGCCGCATCAATGCCCGTCTCCCGCACCCGGGCCTTCCGCTATGTCTTCATCCTGGAGGACGGAGTCGGCTTTGAAGATCTTGCCTATGCCTATGAGTATCTTCCCCTCCGTTACCGCGGCACATTCAAAAGCAGTGATGAAAAACTGAACAGAATCTGGGAAACTGCGCTCTATACCCTCCATCTAAACACCCGTGAATTTTTTCTGGACGGCTTAAAACGCGACCGCTGGATCTGGGGCGGCGACGCCTATCAAAGTGCACTGATGAATTATTACAGCTTTTTTGACCGGGACATCTGCAAGCGCACCCTCTATGCCCTCTGTCCGAAACCACCCATCGAAAGGCATATCAACCATATACCCGACTACACCTTTTATTGGTTTGCCACCCTCTATGACTATTATTATTTCACCGGCGACCTGGATTTTATCACTGAAATCTATGACCGGGCAAAGGCACTGCTTTCTTTCAGTCTTTCCCGAAGCGAGGACAACCTCTTTGTCTATGCAAAGGAGGGCGACTGGATTTTTGTTGACTGGGCGGACATGGAAAAGGACGGCGCCCTGTCTGTGGAACAGATTTTGTTTGTCCATGCCCTGAAGGTGATGGGAATCATGGCCGGCCTCACCGGCCACACCGAAGACGAAGGAACGTATACCGCCATGGCCGGCCGGTTGATGCAGGCGGTGGAAGCCACCTTCTGGGATGAAAGCAAAGGCGCATTTATCCACAGCATCGGCGATTATGGCCGCTGTGAAACAGTCACCCGATATGCAAACATGTTTGCTCTGATGTATGATTTGGTGGACAGCGATAAAAAAGACAGCATTGCTGTCAATGTCATCAAAAATCCCGCCGTTCAGGAAGTCGGAACCCCCTACGCCCGGTTTTATGAGCTGGACGCCATCGGCACGGTGGGCGATAAAGACTATATCCTCCGGGAAATCCGGAGTTATTGGGGCGGAATGCTTGATCTTGGCGCCACCTCCTTCTGGGAAAAGTTCTCCTATGACGAGACAGACCATTATGAAATGTATGGCCGCCCCTTTGGCAAAAGCCTTTGCCATGCCTGGGGAGCAAGCCCTGTTTATCTGCTGGGGAAATACTTCCTCGGCGTCACCCCTGCCGAAGCAGGATATGCTTCCTTCACCGCCTGCCCCTATCTCGGTGATCTCTCCTTTATTGAAGGAAGCGTTCCCACCCCCGGCGGCAATATCAGCATCCGGATGGACAGGGCGGCCATTACCGTCACCGCAGAAAATATTCCCGGCCATGTGCTGGTCCGCAGCAAGGCTATCCCTTCCGCCGCCGGCGCAGAAATTGAGGACCTGGGCGGCAATTTGTATTCCGTTGCCGTCACTCCAGCCGTCCCCTGCAAGATTTCCTATACCCCGGTATAATTTTATAATTTGATAATAAACCGCTCTGCTGCCCTTTTAACACAGCAAAAAAACGGACGCTATACCCAGCGTCCGTTCAGACTGTCGAAAAAGCCAAATCTGTCAAAGCAAAATTTTGCTTTATACACAACGCCCAAAAGTCCATCGTTCCCCTTCCAGACCCCGGCGGCAATATGACAAAATTTGCGCAAACCTGTTTATCAATACGCGCACCGGACGTTTTAGCCAGCATCCGTTCAGACTGTCGAAAAAGTCAAATCCGTCAAAGCAAAATTTTGCTTTATACACACCGCCCAAAAGTCCATCGTTCTCCCTTCCAGACCCGGGCAGCAATAAGACAAAATTTTCGCAAACCTGTTTATCAATACGCGTATCGGACGCTATACCCAGCGTCCGGTTTTGTTCCGCATTTTTTATTTCTTTACAATTTCCTGCACGTTTTCATAGATTTCAGACAGTTCAGAGAAACTGAGTTCTTTCTCCAAGCTGTTTGTATAAGTGACAGAATAGGAATACCCGTCTGCAAACCAAAGCGCCGTCCGAATCCCATCCTCGCCGCGCACATAAACCCTATTTCCGCCCATCTCAATTTCATCTGTATAGAGATATTCTGTATAGTCGCCGCTGATGTCAGCAAATTCTTCTGTTGGCCGGACACGCACACAGATTTCGTACTGCACGCCGGTCTCTGGAATGATATAGAGAAGTTCCAGCATTTTCTCCTGTTCCATTGCCCGGATCGTTGCACATTGGTAATGCTCTTTGATATTTGCCGGAAGCTTTATATCAAAGCCCAGCGCCGCAGAAACCTCTTCTGCCGATGTATATTCCTTCCAGGGATTCGCAATTTCCACCGGCGGCTCTGCTGCCTCCGGCTCCTTTGCCGGTTCTTGTTCCAGTTCCGCCCGATATGCCGGGGTGTAGAGCAGAACCAATTGCTCCTTCACTGTCACGCCCATATCTCCTATAAGCGCTTTGAAAAACTCCGCCGGAACATAGGTCCGTTCTCCTGCCAATACAGGTACAGCCGGAAGCTGATAGCCGCTTACCGCATCACTTGCCTTCACGTTCTGTACAAGGACGATTGGATCCTGCAAGGAGAAATTTACCAAAACGTCCCCATTTGCAAGGGATACAGATGAACTTTCCGCCCGTTCTCCCTCTACCCAAGTCACTGTATAGCCCAGCGCCTCAGACACAGCGCGAAGGGGCAGCATCAGCGTTTCCCCCTCCAGATATGGACGGGCGCCATGCAAATCCAGCGGCACGTTATCAATATTCACCGCGAACCCCTCTTCTGTGGGGGCACTCACCGGCGCCAGCTGAAGGGGAATCAGCATTGCACTGCATTCATTGGGCGCTTGCTCTTCCGCAAAAACCAATCCTCCTGCCGCCAAAACCGAAGCTGCCGCTATCCCTGCTATCCATTGTTTAACCTTCATCCTTATCATCCTTTCTATCTTTAAACACCTCTTTTTATATGACGCATTCACTCTGGGTTTTGTTCCCAGCCCCAGCGAAAGCATAACACAGGCTTATCGGTTGTCAAAAATCAACCAATTTCTCTTCCCATACGGATTGACTTTTTCATCATCAATGGTATACTATGCTATGTTCGATAAGGGCTAAAAACCCGTCTCCCAACATTGCGGCGGAAGATTGTTTGCCCACCGGAAAACGGAAGCAGAACCCGCCGCCCAAAGAGGCAGGGGACACCTTTCGTTTCGCTATAAATTCCCAATTTAAGGAGAACCGCTATGTATTCACTTCTGCTTGCAATTATCTATATCGCTTTTATCAGTCTGGGTCTGCCGGACGCTCTGATTGGCTCGGCATGGCCGGTCATGTACGGCGAACTGAATGTTCCCATCTCTTCTGCGGGGATCATCACCATGATCATCGCCTTCGGCACAATTGTTGCAAGCCTGTTGTCCGACAGGCTGACCAGGCGGCTGGGGGCCGGGCTGGTCACTGCAATCAGCGTCTGTATGACTGCGGCGGCGCTTTTCGGCTTTTCCATCTCCCATTCCTTCCTGCCTCTGTGTTTCTGGGCAGTCCCCTATGGATTGGGCGCCGGGGCAGTCGATGCGGCGCTGAATAATTATGTGGCGCTTCACTATACTTCACGCCATATGAATTGGCTCCACTGTTTCTGGGGCGTGGGGGCGGCGGCAAGCCCTTATATCATGGGTTTCTGCCTGTCCGGCGGACTGGGATGGAACAGTGGGTATCGTGCAGTTTCTATTGTTCAGTTCGTCCTGACCGCCTTCCTGTTCCTCAGTCTTCCCCTCTGGAAAACAAAGGAAACCAACCACGCCCAAGAAAACGAGAAAAGGCCGGCGCCCGGCCTGAAAACCATCTTACAGATAAAGGGTGTCCCCCTCGTTTTGTTCACCTTTTTCGCCTATTGTGCCCTGGAACAAACAACAGGTCTCTGGGCAAGCAGTTATCTTGTGCAATACCGCAATATCAACCCGGAAACTGCCGCACGTTTCGCGTCGCTGTTCTTCATCGGCATCACCATCGGCCGCTTTCTCTGCGGCTTTGCGGCAAACCGCCTCGGCGACAAGCGGCTTATCCGCATCGGTATTTTAACCATGACGGCCGGTCTTTTCATGATTGCCCTTCCCGTCAGCGCCGACGGGGTGGCGCTGTCAGGTTTGATTGTCACCGGCTTCGGCTGTGCGCCGGTATATCCTGCCATCATCCATTCCACTCCCTTCAATTTTGGAAAAGAGAATGCACAGTCCATCATTGGCATCCAGATGGCAAGCGCCTATACGGGTACCACCTTCATGCCGCCCCTTTTCGGGCTGATTGCATCCCATCTCCACATTGGTCTGTATCCGGTTTTCCTATTTGTCTTTATCCTTATCATTCTGTGCATGTCCGAATGGCTGAATAAACTTATTGCGGCAAAAAGTACAGAATCCCTTTCATAAAAAAACAAGCATATCCAAAAGATATGCTTGTTTTCTGTTCCGGGCCGAAACCCTCGGTTTTCCCCATTCTATGTAATCAATATATTTTACTGTAAAGAACGCCGGGTTCCAGTGTCCATCCCCGGGCGGCGGCCATCTCTTCAACGGTCACCAGCTGGAAGCCTGCGTCAATCAGCGCCGGAACCATCCGGGCCACTGCATCGGCAGTACAATTCATGGTATCGTGCATCAGGACAATATCACCATCACGCACATTGTTCACAACGGTATCAAAAATCACATCCGCATTTTTATTCTGCCAGTCCAGCGTATCCACCGACCAGGTCACCACCGGCAATCCGGCAACCCGCCGCACCCGTTCATTGGATACCCAATAGGGCGGACGCATGGTGGATGTGCCAACCCCAATGACTTCACGGGTTGCCTGATCTGTGGCGATGATTTCCTCTGCAATCACCCCATCAGACGCCTCGGTCAGTTTTATATGATTAAAGGTATGGCTTCCAATCTGCATATTTTGTTCTCCCAGCCTTTTTGCAATCTCCGGATAAGCCCGCACATTGCTGCCCACCACATAAAAGGTGGCCCGGCTGTTATAATACTGCAGTGTATCCAAAATCCGTTCTGTGGTATATGGAAATGGCCCGTCATCAAAGGTCAGCGCCACCATGGGACGGTATGGATCAACTTCATAGGGGATCTCCCCTTCATAAACCGGCGGCTTTTCAATCATTGAAATTCCGCCGAGCACCAGTTCTGCCGCGCGGTCTTCCGCGTTCCATTTCACAACGCCCACACAGGTCAGGCTGTTTAAGTAAATCATGGTTTGTCCGCCAATATTAAAGCCTGTTACCTGATTTCCGTTGACATAAGTACGAATATCCGTCTCCAGAATATCCGCGTATTTCAGGCCGTCATGCTGTCCGTAACTGCATACACCGCTCATTCCCTCTATGGTTTCTGCCTCCGGGTTCCGGACAATCCACAAAGAGCGGTCGCTCTCATTCCATTCAACCAAAAATCCATAGTGTACCAATTCCTCTGCTACAATCACTGTATAGCCATTGACATTATAAGATGCAATCGGCCGGTTGTTTACATAAGCCACAATGTCGGTATAGCGCGCCGTTCCAACCACATCCCCGTTTTGGGCAGACACTGCCGAAAACTGTATACAAAGTACAACGCATACGATGAAAAAAAGCAGCCTTTTTTTCTGCATGAATCTTCCTCCTATTCGCACTTTTCCCTTCCATACGTTTTACAGTATAACAGATTTTTTTATATTTTTCAACCCTTTTGTATATTCTCCCCATATTTTCCCTTTTTTTGCCACAGAAACATCAGCACAGAGACACCGCAGATGATGCCATAACCCAGGACGCTGTATCTGTCCGGCAGCTGTCCGAAAAACAACACGCCAAAGACAGCGGCAAACAAAATCTGGGTATAGTCAAAGACCGAAATCTCCTTTGCAGGCGCACAGGCATAGGCCGCCGTCACGCTGAACTGACCGCCGGCCGCCGCAAGGCCGGCACCAAGGAGTGCAAAAAGCTGCCAAAGTTCCATGGGATGGAAATGAAAAATCAGATAGGGGAGGGTAACCAAACAGGAAAAAGCCGAGAAGAAAAAGACAATTATCGGCCCGCGTTCTCCACCCATACGCAGTTTTCGCACCAGCGTATAGGCAAGACCGGCGCCCATACTGCCGACAATCCCGGCAATGGGGCCGAAATTTGCAAAGAACCCCGAAAAGTCCGGCTTGATAATCAGCAGGCTTCCGCCAAAAGCCACAAGGATTGCTCCAATCTGAAACGGCGTTACCTTCTCGCGCAGAAGAAAGAAGGAAAAGAGAATTGCAAAAAAAGGCGCGAGTTTGCCCAGCATGGTGGCATCCGCCAGAAGCATATGGTCAAGGGCATAATAATTCCCCAAAATTCCGATGGTTCCAAACAGAGACCGCAGGGTCAAAAGCCCCAGGTTCTTTCTTTGAAACCGGAATTTCTCCTCCGTCCGCAGGAGAACCACTGCGGCAAAAGCCAGCGCCACGAGGTTCCTGAAAAAGCTTTTTTCAATGGACGGCAGATCGCCGGAAAGCCGCACAAATACATTCATCAATGCAAAACAGAATGCTGAAAGAATAATATATAAAATTCCTTTTGATTTTTGTCCCATAACTTCCTCCTCTTGTCAAAATGATAAAAAACGGATATACTATACAAATATAACTGCATAAAGATGCCCCTCGCCTCTGCAGGCGGCCGGATCCCCATCTGATTTTTTCAGCGGGCGTGTAGTCTCCCGCTGAAATCCTTGCATAACGGCGCTGTGCGCCCAATTGAGAAACAGGAAAGGAAGTGTCCCCATGATTCGGAAAATTGAAGCAAAAGACAAATCTGCCTTTTTGGAAATGAACCATACATTCTATCACTCAGAAGCCGTGCTGCATACAATCCCCGAAAAAAATGCCGCCGATACCTTCTCCCTCATCCTAAACGGCTCTCCTTATGCGGATGCCTATATGCTGGAGGAAGATGGTGAAATCTGCGGCTATGTTCTGCTTGCCCTCACCCATTCCAACGAGGCCGGCGGCCTTGTGGTCTGGATCGAAGAGATTTATATCAAGGATAATTTCCGGGGCCGTGGGCTTGGCGGCAGATGTATCGAATTCCTGAAACAATGTTATCCGAAGGCCGTCCGCTTCCGCCTGGAAGTCTCTGATTCCAACGAAGCGGTCAAACGTCTGTATGCACGTCACGGTTTCTCGGCTCTTAGTTATCAGCAGATGGTCCTTGACCGCTGAGGGCAATCCGGCGCACAAAATCTGCCAGATCCCTGGTGGAATCCGGCCGCCCCAGCATGGCAACCGACTGCTTTAACAGCTCCCGGCGGCGGTCATTCAAAAAGAGCAGATACACCGCATCGTCCACAGGAAAAGATTTGCTGGTCTTGATCGCCGCGCCGGCATTGCTCAAAAACTCCACATTCCGGTCTTCCTGTCCGGGTACCGGGTTGGTCATGATCATGGGAAGCCCCTTTGCCAGCGCTTCACTGGTGGTCAGGCCGCCCGGTTTTGTGATGATGCAATCCGCCGCATCCATAAAGACATCCACATTATCTACATATCCATAGTTATAGATTTCCCTGTGCAGGATCAGTTCATCAATTTTCTTCTTCAGTTTTTTGTTGTTTCCGCAGATGGACACAATCTGAAAATCCAGGTCGAGCTTATCAAGCTCCTGTATCTCAGACAACACATCTCCAAACCCCATCGAACCGCTCATGACCAAAATTGTTCGTTTATTGGGAATCCGCAGTTCCCGGCAAGCCTCTTCCCGTGAAAGGGAACGGGCAAATTTGGGGTCAATGGGAATCCCAATCGGCAGGAATTTCCGTGCAGGGATTCCTTTTTTTATCCCCTGGTTGGTGAGGAGTTCGCTCGCGGTAACATAGTAATCCAGCCGGGTATCCTCCCAATAGGGATGGATGGTAAAATCGGTCACAATCCCGATGGTCTTTGCTTTGACATCAATGTGTCCCGAAAGATAAGAGACCAACAGCGCGGCAAAAATATGGGTACAGATAATCACATCCGGATCCTCCCTGCGGACCAGCTTCAGCAGCCGCCGCGCAAGAATGTTGGTGGTGATCTTCGGCAGGCCGTGCATACTGCCGTCCTTTGCAGAATCCCGGTTCTCGCAGATGCGATATATTCCGCCATAAACCTTTGGTATATTTTTGGTCGACATCAGATAAATATCCGAAACCGCACGGGATAACAGCGGATTGATATATTGATAGACATCCATATACGAACTTTCCACTCCGATTCTGTTGAGATAATCGCTCATCACCTTTGCCGTCTGGTTGTGTCCCTGTCCCGCCGTGATTGAAAAAATCATACATTTCATATCAAATCTTCTCCTCTTCTATACACTTACCGCTTTATGACAGCTCAGAAAATATACATACCGCTCCTTGACGGGAATTCCCATCGTCTCCGCAATCCCCCGCGCATAATATGCAAGCTGTATCCTGTATTTTTCCGCCGCTGTTTCTGCCATTGTCTCTGTTGTTTTGTCCGTCTTATAATCCACAAGTACAATGCCGCCGTCCTCAATAAAGAAACAGTCCGCAATGCCCTGCAAAAGCACCAATTCTTCCCCATCCTCTTCAGGGAAGTTTTCCGCTCCCTGCACTTCCCTGGCCGGGACGGTAAGATAGAAGTCAAATTCACGATAGACCTCTTTGGCCTTCCTGATTCGCTGTCCCAGCGGACTTTGATAAAAGGCATACAGATCACCGTCCGCAACCGCCTCACGCTGACGCTGCTGCAAAACACCCCTTCTCACAAGGTCATCAAGCTGTCCGGAGACCTGTGCAAGGCTTTCCGTCCCGGCCGGTTCTATCTGCTGGAGACAAAAATGGGTGATGGTTCCTTTTTCAGCGGCGCCTATCTCGGTTATATCCGTCAGGATTGCCTGTGAAGCGCCCCGCAGTCTCGGCGTATATTCCCCTTCCGGCATCTGCCGCCGCTTCATCTCACTCACCGAAAGCTTTACCGGTGTGCCGCTGAGCTGCTTATGGGGATAAACATAGGAAAACCGCTTTAAAATATCCCCCGGCAGTTCCCCTGTTTCCTCCGGTTCCTCTCTGCCGGGCAAAACCTCCTCCGTCTGCACATTGGACAAAAGCAGCCGGAAACTGCTCTCTTCCGCCGCAGGCAAAAGATCTTCCCTTTCTGCAAGCTGCCGCAGCGGTCCTCCGGCCGGATGGGAAAGATATGCCGGGAGAATCCAGTCCATAAACCGTTTTCCCTGTTTTACCGCAAAGGGATATACCCTTCCCTCCCGGTCAAAAACTGCCTTCTGCCATTGGTCTGCGCCACGCTTTCCCGGCGCATAATAACAGGAAAGGATCAGTTTTTCTGATGCACGGGTCATCGCCACATAGAGGAGGCGCAGTTCTTCTGAACGCAGCTCCTTCTCCTTTTGTCTGGATGCAAGGGTATGCGCCGGCGTTTTATACTTCCGCCGTGCCTCACCGTCCATCCAGTCAAACGCAAGTCCCTGCTGTACATGCCAAAGCACCGGCAACCGCAGATCCGCCGTATTATAGGCCGTGTGCATACCACAGAGAAAAACCACAGGAAATTCCAGCCCCTTTGATTTGTGTACCGTCATAATCCGTACAACATCTGCACCGTCTGCATAGGGTTTTGCCGGTGTTAAATCCCCGTTTCCGCTTTTAATATTTTCAATATACTGCATAAAGTCAAAGACGCCGCTGAGTGTTCCGTTTTCAAAGGCCGCGCCATGCTCAAACAAGAGTTTGAGGTTTGCCCGGCGCAGGGCGCCGCCCGGCATCGCGCCCACCATGGCGCTGTATTTCAAATCGCTGATGATATACCAAATCAGCCCGTCAATTCCGGTATAGGCCGCACGCCGGCGCAATTCCTGCAAGACATGCAAAAATCCCGCCGCCTTTTTGTCCTTTTCTGCCGCCAGACAGACCGCATCATAATACCGGCCTTTGGCACAGGTCCGGATCTCTGCCAGTTCTTCCGCCGTAAAGCCAAAAATCGGACTGCGCATCACTGCCAGCAGCGGAATATCCTGCAGCGGATTGTCAATAATCTGCAAAAAGCACAGCACCGTCTTGACCTCTACAGAGTTCAGATATTCCTCTCCAACATCAGTATACACAGGAATTCCGCAAAGACGGAAGGTCTGCTCAAATACTTCCGCCATCCCCTTTGCCCTGCGCATCAGAATGGTAATATCCCCAAAGCGAAGGGGTCGTTGTTCGCCCGTCTGTTTGTCCGTCACCTGAAATCCGTCCCGCATCAGTCCGCGGATTCTTTCCGCCACCTGCCGGGCTTCCGTCTCTTCGGGCGACCCTTCCCGGGTTTCGTCCAGGGTGAGTAAAAGTTCCGTTTCACAGCCCGACGACGGCGGATACTGCGCCCCCTGTATCAAAAATTCCTCTTCCGTATAAGAGACATCGCCGCAGTCCGGCGACATTATTTTGGAAAACACACTGTTGACGGCATCCACCACCTCTTTGCGGCTTCTGAAATTCCGGAATAGCCGAATCAGCCGGCCGCCATCTCCCCTGCCATATGCCCGATATTTTTCAGCAAAAATAGAAGGATCCGCATTCCGGAATCCATAGATGCTCTGTTTCAAATCGCCTACCATAAACAGGTTGTTCTGTCCGCCCGACAGAAGGGCAAACATGGTATCCTGGAGATGGTTGGTATCCTGATACTCATCCACCAGAATTTCTATATACTTTTCACGAAGGGCCATGAGGGGCGCGGATGGTTTTTCCATCGTCCCCAAAAGCTTCATTGTTTCATGCTCCATATCATTAAAGTCCAACGCTGAACGTTCCCGCTTATACCGGGTATGCAGACGCTGGGTCTGGCGCAGAATTTGTTTGAGAGCCAGCATAGCAGGTGTGCATTTTGCCAGCCGTTCAGCGCCGTCATTCTCTGCAAACAGGCTCCGCAGTCCGTCCAGCTGTTTTTTCACCACATCGGTCCGAAGGGCAGCGATACGTTCCGCCACCCGTTCATCCAGCCCCTTTTTCACCGGAACTCTGGGAATGACAAAAGCTTCCAGCTGTTTCCTGCATCCTTCGATGGAAACAGGCATTTCTTCAAATACCCGGCAAAAATCCGAATACAGCGCCGGAAAAAAGGCGGCATATTTATGATCCGCAGGTACCTCAGCATCCACAATCCTGCAAATTTCGAAAAGCGCGGCTTTTATATCGGCCAGTTCCTCTTCGGCAAAGGAAAGCATCGCCTTTTCCCAAAGGGTTCCTGTAAGGGTTCTGTCTTTTTCAATCCGTCGGTATGCAGCCGCACTCTCCCGCAGCCACCGCTTCGGGTAGGGCAGGCTGCGGACAAACCGGTCAAGGCGCAGAATCATATCCCGCAGGCGGTCATCATTCTTTATTCCGCCATAACCGAGAACCAGTTCCCGGAAACCGGTCTTTTTCTCAATCCGCCGGTAATAACTCTCCATCACCGCATCCAGCGCCCGTCTGCGCAGGACTTCGTTTTCCGTCTCGTCGATGATTGAAAAATCCGCCGGCAAATCCGTTTTATGGATATAATTCTGGAGGATGGTCTTACAAAAGGCATGGATGGTGGAGATCTGCGCCGAATGCACCAACATACACTGTTTGGCCAGCCACCGGTCCTCCGGCGCCGCACGCCGGGCGGCTTCCAGCGCGTCTGCAATCTTGCGCTTCATCTCTCCGGCCGCCGCCTCGGTGAAGGTGAGCACCAACAGCCTGTCAACATCCACCGGCTGTTCTTTATCGGTTATCCGCCGGATAATCCGCTCGACCAGCACCGCGGTTTTTCCGCTCCCTGCCGCGGCAGCTACCAAAAGATTCTCTCCACGCGCGGTGATGGCTTCCCATTGCTGCTCTGTCCACTGCATCCCATCTCCTCCTTTCTATTCATTCCATATCGCTTCTCAATTTTATAAATTCCAGCTCTTCTTCCCTGTTATCCGGCAAAGCATTTCTCGCTTTCTATATTTCTTATAGTTTACCACACACCGCATTCTTTTTCAATACACAGTTGCCATCCGGCGGAATCTGTGATAGTATAAAATACGAAAAACATCCTGTAAAGGAGCGATTTCTATTGAATAAAACGGTTCTCATCACAGGCGCCTCCCGTGGGATCGGCGCGGCGGCCGCACGGCTGTTTGCAAAGGAAGGCTGTCATGTGATCATCAACTATCGGAAAAGCAAGGCAGAAGCGGAAAAACTTGCAGCAGAAACCGGGGCGGAAATTTTTTGTGCAGATGTCAGGGACCGCTCACAGGTTGATGCTATGTTCTCCGCCTGCGGCGGTGTGGATATTCTCATCAACAATGCGGGAATTTCCCGGTTCGGCCTTTTTTCCGATCTGACTTCCGCAGAATGGCATGAAATGCTGGACACCACCCTGACCGGCGCCTATCACTGCATCCAGGCGGCGCTTCCCCATATGATTCACCAAAAAGACGGACGAATTCTCAACATTTCTTCCATCTGGGGAATCACCGGTGCCTCCTGCGAAGCGGCCTATTCCACCGCAAAGGCCGGTCTTATCGGCATGACCCGTGCCCTTGCAAAGGAACTGGGGCCTTCCGGCATCCGGGTCAACTGCGTTGCGCCGGGGGTCATTGATACCGACATGAACGCCCACCTCACCAAAGAAACCCTCGCCTCTCTCCAAGAGGAAACTCCGCTGGGCACCATCGGCACACCGGAGGATGTTGCCCGGCTTCTTTTGTTTTTGGCAGGCCGGGGCGGTGATTTTATCACCGGCCAGGTGATCAGCCCCAACGGCGGTTTTGTCATCTGATATACGCCGGTATTTTGTCTATCGCCGCATGTTTCCGGGATGCACACCTCTCCGGGGAGAAGATGCCTTTTATATACACAAGCCACTCCTGCCGATTTCCTTCCCTGCCGGCAGGAAGTAATCTCTTTATTTGTGCCGGGCAGGGCGGCAGAATGGAGCATTTAAGATGGAAGCAATTCAAAAGCTCGTACAAGAGCCTTTATATAAAATCGTTATCAGCAATCCTAAATCCGGAGCCGTCCCCTTCCGCAAAATCACCCTTTCCAGGGGAGAGGACGGCCATTTCTTCATTGAAAAACTGACCGAAAAACAGGCCTTTCACGGCACTTGCACAGCTGCGTCCCTCTCACAGAGTTTAACAGAATTTATGGCGCTGGGATTCCGGCAGCTGGACGCCTGGAGCAAAGACCGGGCCTATACCCTGAAAATTTCGAAAAAAGGGAAGGAAACCCTGCTGCAAAAGAAGGTGTCCGCTTCCGCTCCCAAAGCGCAAACCGCCCACAACCGGGAAAAACAATATATTTTAAAAGAATACAGCGACATACCGCCCCTGGTGGATTTGGGCGTCTTTACGAAAGAAGGGAAAATCGTCCGCAGCCGGTATGACAAATACCGGCAGATCAACCGTTTCACCGAACTTATTGACGATGCCCTGAAGAATTGGAAAAAAGACACCATCCGGATTCTGGACTTTGGCTGCGGAAAATCCTATCTCACCTTCATTTTATATCACTATTTGGTGAAAATCCGGGGGATTTCCGCTGAAATTCTGGGGCTTGACCTGAAAGAACAGGTCATCAATGACTGCAATACCCTTGCAGAAAAATATGGTTACAGCGGTCTTTCCTTCCGCGTTGGAGATGTGGGGGATTTTTCCGATACCCAGCGCCCGGATATGATGATTACCCTCCACGCCTGTGACACTGCCACCGACTATGCACTTTATCATGCCGTCCGTCTGGGATGTCCGCTGATTTTCTCCGTCCCCTGCTGCCAGCATGAATTAAATCAACAGATTGCCCCCCAGACCCTGACGGCTTTCACTGCATTCGGACTGGTCAGAGAACGATTTTCCGCACTGTCCACAGACACCCTGCGGGGTCTGCTTCTGCGCAGCCGTGGTTATGAAGTGGACATGCTGGAATTTGTGGACATGGAACACTCCCCCAAAAATTTGATGATCCGGGCAGTGCAAAAAAATATTTCTCAGCAAAAACGAAAGGAAGCGCAAAAACAGGCAGAGGACTTGATGGAAGCCTTCCATTTTTCTCCTACCTTATATAAACTTCTGCATCCTTAGATTTCCCTGGCTGTATGGATATGTCAAAGGTTGCATCCAGCTGCCCGACGACGCAGCCGCCATTTTGCTTTTGCATTTTACATTAAAGCACCTGATACCGGGCTGTTGTGATCCGCCGGCCTGTATTCAATAAGGGCTGAAAGCCCGTCATGCAGCGTTTTGGCAGGAGAATTGCGCCCGCCAAAAAACGGAAGCAGACCCCGCCGCCTATAGCGGTGGGAAAACATCTTTCGTTTTGTTATATATAATCATAACCACCGGTTGAACCGGTGGCTTGCACTGCCCCTGGACCGGCTTAACTCCTAAAATGAATTACATTATCGCATCACACGAACCGCCACCCGTAAACGGATAAAAGCGCACAGTTTTTTATTTCCGATAAATTTTCAAATCATTTCTTATATTTTGCGGCTTGCATAAAGCCCGCCGCTTTTTATTATAGCTCCGCTCATTTCTTTTCCTCCGGTAGAACCGGTGGTTTTTTTCCACGCCTTAAGGCACCAGTCACAAAAAGAGGCACGCCCGAAGGCGTGCCCCTTTCTATTTATAAAGGAGATTTGGCTAACCTGTGAAAAACTTAGTCTACAATCTCAATCTCATAAGCAACCGTCTGGGGTGGAATGCTTCTGGTCATTATCATGCTGTGTTTTGCTTCCACTTTGGTACCAACCGTCAGATCTTCAATGGTTTTCTTCTCATCCCCTTTGGTGATCACCGTATCTTCGGTAACAATCAGGGCCACGCCCATCTCATCATCTTCACCGTCGTGGATGACAACCATATCGTCGCCAACGATTTCTGTAACCGTTCCCTTTGCTTCTGCAATTTCCTGTTCCTCAGAAGGTTCTTCCGCATCATCGCTTTCAATGTTGACAATAAGCGCAACCGTCTGCGGCGGAATGCTCATGGTCATTGCCTCATCGTGGGTACCGGAAATCTTCATGCCAACCTGAAGGTCGTCCAGTTTATAGATTCTCTTATCATTGCCCTTGGTGATGACAGTATCCTCAGAGATGACAAGACGAACTGCATCATCATCTTCAAAAGCCTTGCCGATGGTTACAAGATTCTCGGTAATTTCAGAAATTGTTCCCTCAAAAGTGAAGGTCGTTTCTTCATCTTCACCGGCAGTTTCTTCAACCGTATTTTCGATATTAATCTTCACTGCGGTGGTCTGCGGCGGAAGGCTGGCAGCCATTGCATCGCTGTATTCCACAGCAAGAACCATATCGGCCTTAATGTCTTCTGCGGCAGCTTCTTTATCCCCTGCTGTAATCACGGTGTCCTCGCCGATGTGTACAATCACATCGCCCAGATAGCTGTCGTCAACCAGAAGGGAACCGCCCTCTGTGATTTCTTTTACTGTTACAATACTGGGAAGAACAACTTTCAGCGTACCATCTTCGTTTTCATACGTATATCCGCCAAGGATTTCGTCAACAAAGTTTACCGGCACATAGGTTGTATCCCCGTTTACCAGTGTCGGCGCTGCGCCCAGTTCCTGGGGTGCGCGTCTGGAGAAGGCATAAGCGTCCTGCGCAATTGCCATTGTGATGTACTGCGCACCGCGCAACAATTCAATGGACTGTCCTTCTTCGTTCCATGTTACAGTATAGCCAAGCCCCTCAGCCACTGCACGAAGCGGAATCATTTTATGGCCGTCCACTTCAACGGTTTCAACACCATTGACAGAAGCGCCGTTCATTGCTCTGGGAGTTTCTGCCTCATTTTCGCCGCCTTCCGGTGCAGCTGTATCATTTGCGGCATCGCCGGAAAGGGTCATAATGGGATTGTTGGGGTCGATGACCTTATCCGGGTCATATTCTGCAAATACTGCGCCGCTGGACAGAAGCCCCAAAGCGGTCAGAGAAGCAAGGATTTTTTTTGTGGTTTTGTTCATTTTTATGTCCTCCTAATAAGACGATATTTATATATGTTTATCATTTTCCGTTTTATTTCCCACCTTTTTGGTGGGCTTACACTTGTTTAGACGCGGAACACACCGGAAAGTTCCACTTTTTTTAAAATTATTTTTACACAAAAAAACGGCGGTTTTCAAAAACAAAAACCACCGGTTTTCCCCTATTATTTATCACAGTTTCCCCTGCAAAAAACATCCATAAAATGTGCGATCACTTCCGGTTCTTCCGCATACAGGCAACCGGTCTCTTCTGTAAAGGAAAGATAAAGATCAAATCCTTTGGGAAGCGTTCTGCTCTGATCGGCAATATAAACCTTAACCTCTCCTTCCGGCAGTTCATCTGTGTCAAAAGAAACACCACAGGCGACAGCATCGGACTTTCCCTTGCCGATATATCCGAGCACACCCCTTCGGTCTATCCCCTTTTGATGATAACATACCGGCTGGATAAGCTGCGCTCTTCTCCTTTTATCCAGCGCCATCAGCTGCGGACGGCGGGCGGTAATCCCCAGTGCCTCATCCTGTGCCGTCAGGGAATCTTTGTGCATACGATATAAATATACCGGTTTTTTCTCAGGAATATGGCAAATTGTTCCAATTGAATTGATCCGCATAAAATAGTCATAATCTTCCATGGTAAACCACTGCTCCTGATACCCTCCTGCCAGCGCGGCAATCCGGGCACGGTATAAAAAAGCGGCGCCAATTGTATTATTTGCATAGGTGTTGAGTTCCTCTGTTGTTTTCGGCAAACGTACATTGCCGCTGAGAGGCGGAATCTCGTACCAGCCCTTCCCCCGCAGAATCTGCCCGTTTTCATCCAACAGCCGCATATTGCCATAGGTCATATCCGCCTTTGGATGCCGCCGCAGAAACCGCACCTGTTGCTCCAGGCAATCCGGCTCCATCCGGTTATCCGCGCTGGTCCAGGTATAGTATTCCCCCTTTGCCTGAGCAAAACCGGCATTCAGCGCTGCAGGCAGCTTTTTATGCTCCATTGCCAAAACGCGGATTCTTTGGTCCTTTTGCGCATATTTTTCCGCAATTTCCGGGCTCCTGTCCTCCGAACCATCATCCACCACCAAAAGTTCCCAGTCCGTATACCGCTGTCCGATGACCGACCGGATTGCCTCTTCCAGATAGCGTTCTCCATTATAGACCGGGAGAACGACCGAGACCAACCCCTTCCTCATTCCGGGAATTTGAATTTCACGAAATCTGCGGCGGCGGTAACACCGGTCAAATGCCTGTTTGAACTGTAAAAACTCTTTTGCATAAGCGCTCTTTCTCATGACACACCCCTGTCCTCCATATACGAATACAGCTCCAGAAAGGCTTCCTGCTCGCATTTGGTATAAAAGGCTTCCCGCTCATTCCCCCGGCGGCACAAATCCTGTATTTCCTTCCGGGCTATGTCAATCCGCATCGAAACATAATCCTTTGTCCAGCCCTCCGGCGCGTGCCCGTCCAGATAGAGCCGGTGTGTGGTCAATATGCCTGCCCGAATGGTCTTTCTGATATGCTCTTTGGTAAAGCGTTCCGGTGCAACATGGTGATAGACAACCACCGATGGCATAATCCCGATCCGGTATCCCAAACGCAGAACATCAAAGCATACCGCCGTTTCCTCACCGCCGGCATAGTCATGGCCGGTGCGTCCATAGCTCTCGGGAAAACCGCCGATGGCCTCGAAAACACTGTGGCGGATACCAAAACATGCACCATAAGGAAAGGCATACTGTTCCCGTACCTCCCGGTATTTCTGGTATTTGACTGCATAACCGCTCCAGACGCTCTCCCTTCCCGGCACAAAAACCAAAGGCGCCGGCACCGGCAGTTCCAGCAGAATCTGCCCGCCCACCACGCCGGCCTTCTTATGCCGGCGAAAAGCCTCCAGCATCCCGGCCGCCGCCCTTGGATCGGCAACAGCGTCATCGTCTATGTAAAATAAATACTCCCCTTTTGCCGCCTTGGCTCCTGCATTTCTCGCACGGGAAAGCCCCAGTTCCGGCACCCGGACATACCGGATGCTATCCTCGGCCTTGAGCGGCAAAAATATTCCCTGTGGCGAATTGTCTACAAGGATTATTTCAAAACTTTCCCCTATCTCCTGCTGTCGGAGAGAACGGATGGTCTGGGGCAAAGTATCACTTTCTCCCATTGTACAAATGATGAAAGAAAGTTTATCCTGATAAGTTTTTTTCACCTTGCCTGCCGGCAATGCCTTCTGCTTCCTGGTCGTCCGGTTAAACACCTCATTCCAAAGCTTTTTCAAAAGCAGAATCGGGTGTATTTTCCGAAATCCAGCCAGTTTTGCAAGCGAAATATTATAGGTTCTCTTCAATTTCTTCGATCCCTCCGCATAGGTCAACAGTTCCAAAAAACGGCTGTTCAGCCGCTGAGGTGAAATATCCGAGCCCTTCCGCATAGTCATAATAGGTAATCGGATGACACCGCCTGTTCTCCAGGCCGGCTGCCAGCGTATAGGTTCCGCTGTTCAAGATATTTTTAAATGTGAACCGCAGCAGATGCCGTCCCGGCTTTGAAAAACGAAGGCCCTGCTCCCAGGTTGCCATCACGCCCAAATCCTTTCCGGTCCGGTCCTTCACTGCAAGAGAGACAGAAAGGAAGGGAAGCTCCGCATCCGCCGGTATATCAACGGCAAGCGTAACCGTCACCCTCTGATGCAGTGCCGCCGTCTCTTCCC
Organism: uncultured Clostridia bacterium; assembly: GCA_910580105.1. Taxonomy (GTDB): domain Bacteria; phylum Bacillota; class Clostridia; order Monoglobales; family Monoglobaceae; genus CAJTWN01. Next base: position 44,550 of record CAJTWN010000013.1, read on the forward strand.
CCAGCGAAAGTTCTTTCAATGCCCCCACATGGGAGCCGAACCGCCGGATACATCCGTCCATCGAATGGGTCACGCCCTGTACGCCGCCGGTGACCGCTTCCATATATGCCGCTGTCACCTCCGCCACATTGCCGTCCAGCTTAATTTCACCGTCTTCCAGCCATATAACCCGGTCGCACAGCATTCGGATACTGTCAATATCATGACTGACATAGAGCAGAGTTCTTCCCATTTTATGAAGGGAACGGAAATATGAAAAACACTTGGCCTGGAAACGATAATCCCCCACAGCCAACGCCTCATCCACGATGAGAATCTCTGGATTTTCACAGACGGCAGCGGCAAAGGCAAGGCGTACAAACATCCCGTCCGAATAGGTTTTGACCGGCATCTCCATATATGCTCCGATTTCAGCAAAATCTGCAATTTTATGGAGAATTTTTTCTGTCTCCCTGCGGCTTCGTCCTTTTAATGTCCCATTTAAGTATATGTTCTCTTTTCCAGTATATTCACCATTAAACCCTGCGCCCAATTCAAGCAGTGCCGAAAGGTTCCCTCTCACTGTTACCGCGCCGGTATCCGGCCGGACAATACCGGCCAGAATCTTCAGGAGGGTGGACTTCCCGGAACCATTTTTCCCAATAATGCCAACGGCCTCTCCGGGATCAACGGAGAAGGTAATATTTTTCAAAACTTCCTTTTCTCCACCTTTTTTCCCTACTCCAAAAAAACGTCCCGCTATCGAGTGCCAGGGCGCTTTATACAATAGATAAGATTTTGAAATTCCGCTGATGCAAATTTGTGGTTTCTCTTTCACATACATGACTTCCTAAAAGATTTTTATATTTCCGTTATATATCCAAAGGGATATACAGCGGCGGCATATTTTCGTAACTGCTGACCGCTTGATCTCCTTTGTTTTTTCAAAGGGCGGTTTATACATAAAAAGAAAAGGCCTCCCTGTGTCCCGATATTCAGACGCTCTTTTCCATACAGCTGCCTTCTTCTCACGCAAATTCTGTTTATTTTATCATATCACGAATCAACACCACTGTCAAAAGGATTTCGACCAATGTTTTCAATAAAAAACATTTTTATAAAATAGAAAAAAGGTATTGACAATCCCATTCTTTTGTGTTATCATATTCGAGTCGCACAAATGGCATATTCATTGCTGGTGTAGCTCAATTGGCAGAGCAGCTGATTTGTAATCAGCAGGTTGCGGGTTCGAGTCCCATCACCAGCTCCACATCGGAACAGACTTTGCTCTGTTCCGATTTTTTTTGTACATAAATCAGTTCCCTGCCACATCGTTCCCCCATTCACCGCCTTTTTAAAAGCCCATCGCACTTTATGTTCATACGCCCAAATTACAAAAGTTTTTCATTTCAGCTTTTCCCTTTCAAGCACACAACAGCTCACCGGTCTTCCCATTATCCCAAATAAAAAAGCGCCCCCCAGAGGCGCTTTTCTCATCCTAAGCTACGATCATATAAACTTCGACCACGTTTCCATGACGGTCACCCATAACCAGCCAGTTATTCACATCCGAATTGAATCGCTCTCTGTTCAGAATCGGAACAACATAAGGTGAAATTGTCAGGGCATACTGATACGCATTCGAATCCACCCGGCCGAAAGGAAACAGGCTGACTTCCTTCTTTCTCATCTCAAATACATCCGTTGTTGTATCACGGATTAACTGAATATCCGCTTTGACCTCTTCCGGAACAACTTCACCGGTCGGAACAAATGAACCTTCGTTCAGCACATCATAAACCAAGTCCTCATGTCCGTTTGGCGTATGCTTCATATAGGAAATTCGTCCGCTTGTATATTCATCTGTGGCAACAACATATTTAACAACTTTGATTGCATCAACAATTCCACTCGAATTTTCGCCCGGATTGTCTTCGTTTTCATTACCAGGCTTTGTATCTTCTGTCGTTCCTCCGGGAATACTTGTTTCCGCTTTATTGATTTGGCTGTTTCCCGTCATATCAAGATCCTCCGCAATGACCATCCCATTGATGATCGCATTACCGGACATCTCCACTTCCTGTCCCGGTGCATAAACCAAACCGTTCACCACACTGTTGCCTGAAAATTCTGCATCGTCTTTGGCATAAATATTCCCATACACCTGGGTATTGGTGAATTTTATCTCCTCGGCGGCGTAAATCTCGGCATAAATTGTATCAATACTAAGGTCAATTTCACTCATAAACACAATGGAGAGGGCAAACGGATCGCCGTCTTTATTAATAGCCGCATGGCTGCTATTTTCCACTTCGTCCACATACAGAACAACGCTGCCTTCGCCAACAACCCGGATATTTCCGGCACATACCAGCGTTTCAACCCGGATCACCCGAAGCTCGCCTTTTTCTGCTGAAATATTCAAGGTTAACCCCTTTTCAACCACAAGGGAATCCACATACACATTTTCCGACAGGATATAACCGTCCTTAAATTCTCCGTCTCTTTTCGGACTCTTTACAATCTTAAAATCTTTTTCTCCGTCCGTATACCTTCCCTCAAAAAGGCTGTCATCCGGTTCTGTATCAAATGAAGGCGCTTTATATTCAACCAGCTCTCCGTCATACTTTTCTACCTGTGCGCCACCTGCGTTTATTTCTGCGCCCTTGGCCTGATATACGATACCGTCAATGTTCCCCGCACTTTCCAATTCGCCGCCGGCTATTATTACATCACCCTGAATTTTGGCATTTCCACCCATTTCCGCTTCACCTGTAACATAAATTGCCGCGTCTGCCGGTTGAATTGCTGCTGCAAAAGCATTCATCGGAAGAATGAATACCAATGCAGACAAACATAATACCGCTAAAACCTTTGTCATTCTTTTCATTTGAATTCCTCCTTCATACCAATATTTTCGTCACAGCGAAATTCCAGTGTTTTTTTCATTCCAGACAACAAAAAATCCGGCTGCAACGAATTGCAGCCGGACGATCATACTTATTATCAAATAAGGTTAGACTCCAAGCTTTGCGTCCGATACTTTCGTATCGTTTGCCAAACTTATATTTTTATAATATTTATATGTTTATAATATCAGCAATTTCTTTATTTGTCAACACAAATTTAAAATTTACCCATGTTGCACAAAATATTTCGAAACCACAACGCTATATTTCGTTATTATAACATTTTATATTACAATGTGATTGTCACCGTCGAACTGGCCTCATCCCAGCCGACATTCGCATCAAAGGCTTCCGAAACGGCTCTGAGAGGAACAAACGTCCGCTCGCCCACCAATTGTGCCGGCACTTCCAATGCCGTTCCAACCCCATTTTTATAAAGTACATTGTCGCCAATCGTTATTGTTAAGACAGTATCTCCCTTAACCGCCGTCACGGTTTGGGTTGCATCCTCCCATGTCACGACTGCACCAAGGGTTTCAAAGATTTTACGCATCGGAACCAATGTCCGCCCCTCCTGAATAAAGGGCATTTCATCGAATTCCAGCGCGGTTCCCTGATAAAGGACACGAACAATTTCACGGAAAACCAACTTCTGTGCAATTGCGTATTCCTGTGCCGCAGAATGGATATAACCGCTGATTTCCGCCTTTGTCTCAGTCAAAGCATCTTCTGCAATCTGGGTCACGCTGTCCGGAATAAAGATATCGGCCAGCGCTCTGCAGCGTTTAAATGCACTTTCTCCGATTTTCTGCAAACCTTCCGGCAAAACGACCTTTGTCAGCGCCGCACAGCCATAAAAAGCATGATCGTCAATGCTTTTCACGGCCGGCCCAAAGGAGACGGACTTTAATGTTTTACAGTTGAAAAAAGCCTTTTCCGCAATGGTTTCCGTCCCAGCGCCAAGATTGATCTCCTGCAATGTATTATTGCCAATAAAAGCACTGTCCCCAATGGTTTTTACCATTTCCGGCACAAGAAATCCCGTCTGAGAAAGTCCGGAAGGATAGGCAACAAGACTTGACATATCTTTGCTATACAAGATGCCATTTTGTGCGGTATAATTTTCATTCCCCTCTGCAACCACAAATTCCACAAGTTTTGATGACCAGGAAAACGCATTTCCCGCAATTTTTTCCACATTTTCAGGCAGCATCACCGATTTAAGGTTATCACACCATACAAACGCACTGTCTCCAATGGTTTTCAAATCCTTTGGCAATTTCACATCGGTCAGGGCACTGCACCAGCCAAACGCGCCGTCCCCAATTGAACCCAAACTCTGCGGAAGCGAAATTTCCTTTACCTTTTCACCCATCGCAAACGCATAATTGCCAATGGCGGTTACGCCCTCGTCGATGATAATTTTTTCGGTTTCCGCCATATATTCTTTCCAGGGACTTACTTCGTTTTCGGCATAATTTTTTATTGCCCCGTTCCCCTGAAAACGAAGGGTTTTCTCTGTTTTATCATATTGCCATGTCACAGCATCCCCTGCATTCCCCTTTGCCTCTGCTGCAAAGGCCGAAATGCCTGAAAAAACAACAATGGTACAGATCAGTAAAACAACAGCACAAACTTTTTTCGCCATTTAATATACCTCCAAGTCTTTTCTGATGACCCCATTATAGAGGTTTCCAGATGAATTGTCAAATAAAAAGATTGCGGGCAATGTTTCCTTCTCTTCAAATTTTTCCGGAAAAGACTTGACAAAATCCAAAAAAAAACATATAATAGAAAAGCTTATCGGGGCGTGGCGCAGTTTGGTAGCGCACTTGGTTTGGGACCAAGGGGCCGCAGGTTCGAATCCTGTCGCCCCGACCAAAAGCAAAACCGCATAATCATGGTGTAAATACCGTGGTTGTGCGGTTTTTCTATATTTATTATTTCTCCCAAAATTATTTTAAATTTTGCTGTATCTACCCATATTGTCAGTCAAAATAAAAAATAAGAGAGAGGTCCAATTGCCCCTCCCATCTTGTATATATCCTTTGAAAATGCTTAAAGGCCCGACATATCCCCTATGATGGGAGGCCTGCCTCCGCAAAGCTGTCAAATGACCCGCCGCGGAACACAGATCAAATAACTTGCCAGAGCTGTGGCAAGGACTATTATTATATACTATTTACCGCAGACCATCAATGCCTATAAATTAATTTCGTCTTACATTGACTTAATTTTTACAATTTCTCCAGAGATTCTAAATTGATGCGATAACAGTTCCTTCTACCCATCTTTTCTACAAAAATTTCTACAGATTTATCATTAAAAAATTTTAAGATGTTTTTTATAGATGCCTTTGACTTCATCAAATGATCGGTTAATTCATCCATCGTTATACCTTTACTTGAAAATAAGGCATTTTGAATCAAAATAGAAAGTAATATTTGATGGCTTCCTTTCTCTTTTATCCCCAGTTTCTCTAAATTACTATCCACTATTGTTATATAAAAATCCAGCTTTTCCTTTTTTTCCTGAATAATTGCTCCACTGCTTTTCACAGTATCGACCAAGATATCAAGGAATGTAAGCACAAAAGGTGTCAAATCCCCTTTGTTTTTGGGATTGTTACAAATATCAAAAGCCTTATAATACTTACTTTTGTTATTCTTAAAAGAACGTGATAAGCTAATCCCCATAACGTCACCCAGTTGTTTCGTCAACTGATAACTGCTAATAAACCGCACCATACGTCCATTCCCATCATAAAAGGGGTGGATATAGCCAAAGACATAATGAAAAACTGCTGTTTTGATTAATGCTGGAATATCTTGATTTTTTAGCATGGATAACGCCTGCTCCATACAGATGATAATTTGGGTTTCGGGATACACTCCTTTATGCTTCTGTTTTTCTGTCGCGGTACAGATACTAACACTGCCTTTTCTAAATATTTTCCCGTCCGGTTGATCCTTTTCGTCCACTTCATTTAAAACAATTTGATCATACAAGTCACGGATATCTGCACAAGAATTCAGTGGAATTTCCTCATGATTTAAGATCATTACATATTTTTTTGCCAATCCAGAAAACCGAACTTTTTTGTCCTCTTTCTTTTCGATAGCCTCAGCTACTTCCTGCCGGGTGCTATGAATTCCTTCAATATCATTTGTCAGCATAATTTCATCCATAAGACAATTATTGATATAATTTTTCTGGGCAATCAGCGGCAAAATATTTAAAGTATCCCCCAGCTTCATAACCAAATAATACATTTTTTCCATTTTCAAAATTATATCAGGACACAGAACAACAAAAGCTTCATAACCATTGATGTCAATTCCCAAAAATACTGTTTCTTCCGACTGTATCCTTTGATTATATTTTTTCTCATATTCTTCTTTATTTTTATAAAATAGATGTGATAACAACTCATATTTCATAAAAACCACCTCATTTTTCATCTCTTCCAATCAATATCACTCAATTTCTATTCACATAACAACGATTATATACTATTATCGTTAATAATTCAAGATTTTTATACACTTATGCAATAATTTTTATAATTAAAGTGAAAAATTCCCGCTTTTTTAACACAATTTACACCAAATACTGCCGTATGCCATAAATATATACATAAAAAATAACCGATTTATATTTACTGCCAAGTAATTTTATTTACTTTCATCTATTCTTATCCATTTTTGGCACTCCTAAGCACTTCCGCCGCTTTTATACACTTTGAATCATTTACAATCCCCGGCGGCTTGTTCCTGGGTCAGTATATCATAGCGTTTCTTTGGAGATTGGTATTTTTCAAAGTAATATCTCCATATGGCCTTTTTTTCTTCTTCGCTTTCAACCTGCTCCTGCAAAGCCTTGATCAGCACAAGCACCTTCTTATGATAATGGCTTTCATAGGTGCGCTTTGCTTTTGCCGGCGTTATACGCAGCTCTTTCCCTATTGCTGCAAATGATGCTTTTTCAACATCCCGCATTTCGATTAAACGGGCGATTGTTTTTTTGTTCAGCCTCCGTCTGAACGGCGGCAGAGACCGGATAAACTGCGGCGGCATCCCCGGTTCCCCGTCCCTGTATTCCATCAGAATATCTTTGTATTTCTCCTCCAAATAACCACAGACACAGTTCAGGTCCTGATAACATTCATAAGCATTATTATAGACATCTATCATCTCTGCACAGCTTTCATGTCCGAGCACCATGGAAATATGCCGGATGTACAGGCGTACTTGTTTAAGCTTTAGATTGAAGTGTATTTGTCTTGCCCTTGCTATGGATATTCCAAACTCTTCTGCAATATCTTTAAATGCGTTGTCGTACTGATCGCGCAACAACATAATTTCATAGTCCCGTGCCTCTTTTGTTAATTCGGTATATGGTATGTCTTTCAGCATGATGTCCCCACCCCTTTTGTTTTTATCATTTATCTTATCAAACATGTTACAAAGTCCTTTGAAAAACATTTAATACAAGTGATGTTCACATACTAAATGTCAGAAAAACGGACATGCAATGATATTTAAATCAAGTATAGCTTGTAATACCATCAATGTCAAGCAAATTTTAAAACAATTGCTTGTTTTACCAACATTTATAACGAAAAATAAATTTTGCATATATAATGTGTTTAGTATTACAAACACATGAGGTGAGTTTATGTCTTTAGGTGAAATAATTGCTGAAAAAAGATTAGATAAAGGTTTAAGTCAAGAAGACTTAGGGAAAATGTTAGATTTGTCGCGTTCATCAATTTCAAATTATGAAACAGATACACATTCACCAGATATTGATACCCTCCGTAAAATGGCAGATATCTTGGACACTTCAGCAGACTATCTCTTGGAAAGAATAAGTTATGATATTGACTTGAAAGAGCTTAATAAGGTGTTTATTAAAAATGACAAAGAGGAATTATCAGTTGGGGATTTTATAAAAAGATTGATAAGATTAGATGAAAAATCCAGAAATGCAATTAAAGAACATTTTGACCTATTAGAATTCAAACAAAAGAATAGTATAAAGCCTTTATAGAGCAAGAATACATAATTTGTTTTATGATTCTTCTGCTACTTCTTGTAGTAACCATAAAAAAGTAACCGCCCCTCGTCCAAGATAGCGGTTACTTAAACCCTATTTTGGCTAACCGCATTGCGGTAACCTTTTATCTGCTTTTATTATATCTATTTTCCTTCAATTTGTCAAGTGAAACGTGCCGACGAGGACGGCATTGAAATGAAATTTTTCGCATTAACGGGCGACCACGCAGGGTCGCCCCTACGAAAACCGGGCTAAATAAGGCGTGTTCTGACGCTGTGAGAGCCCTGCCCTACGATGTCCGTGACGCTAGACATATATTTGTAATTCGCGAATGTCCCGTAGTCCGACGTAGGGGCGACCCTATGTGGTCGCCCGAATCAATGTTCCCACAAAAGCTCCGCCTTTGTGGGATAAAGGAGGCAACGGTCGACACGCTGGAACATCAGCAGCAATAAAAAA
>CAJTWN010000014.1 GCA_910580105.1 uncultured Clostridia bacterium
CCTCTTCTCTTTCTGCTTCTTCCCTTCCTTCTTTTCCTCCTCTCTTTCCGGAAATAGATATAGGGGAAGAGATTATGAATATAAGGGTATGTGTGTACAATGGGATTTATGCGTATGAAATTAAATACAGACGCTGCAGAAACATTTTTATGAAAAATGTCAGAAAGAAAGGACAGGCGGTATTCCGCTGCTGTCCTTTTCAAATATGTGTTCTTTTGATTTTATTTTTAAGGCGATCTTTAAAATATTTCTCCGGAATCCATAAGAATTTCCTTTGCATCCTGGAAATCGCTTTCTCCAACAAAAATTTGGATTCCCAAAACAGTTCTGCCCAATAGGATTTTATTATAGCCGTCCGTACCTTTCAGGTGCTTGTACGCATAAATGCCATAGCATTTGAGTTTTTGGGTTATCAGATCCGCCTCAAACTCGTCTGCCGCTTCACATAAAAGTTTGGGTTTTTCGTTTGGATTTGGGGTTCGCGCAGGTGAAGCAGGGGAAGGCGGAAGCTCTGTTACAAGTGCGCAGTCGCATTCCGGGCAGTGGGTATATCCTTTTCTATATTCTGCTTTGCAATTGGGACAAAACATGAGAATACCTCCTTCTTATAAAGAAGCTGGAAACAGTGTATTTGATAATTCTGCAAATTGTTGGATGCTGAGTTTCTCGCCGCGAATGGTGTTGGAAATTCCCATTTGGTCAAGGGCGGAAAGGACCTTCTCCTTTTCAATATGGATATAGGGACTTTTGGTAAGGGCATTGACCAGGGTTTTCCGGCGCTGCCCAAATGCGGATTTGACCACCTGGAAAAAGAATTTTTCATCCTGCACAGATACTGCCGGTGAAGCTAAAACATCGAGGTGGATCACAGAGGAGGATACTTTTGGCTGCGGAATAAAACAGTGGGGTTCGGCTTTGCAGACAAGGGAAGGGCTGGTGTGGTATTGAACGGCCACGGACAAAGCGCCGTAATCTTTGCCGGCATTTTGTGCGGTCATCCGTGCGGCAACCTCTTTTTGCACCATCAGTGTAAGTGACCGGACAGGGAGGGTACTCTCAAGCAGATTCATTACGATTGGCGTTGTGATGTAATAGGGAAGGTTGGCGACAACAATAAAGGGTTGACTCCCAAATTCCTCTTTTACCAATTGCATCAGATCAACCTGCATGATGTCCGCGTTGATGAGTTTGAAATTGTCAAAGCCGGCCATTGTTTCGTTAAGAACGGGAATAAGCGCTTTATCAATTTCAACAGCAACGACCTGTTTTGCACACATGGCAAGTTTTTGGGTGAGCGTTCCGGCGCCCGGCCCAATTTCAAGTGCACACAGGTCATTGTTTAAACCCGAGGCCGCCACAATCTGGTCAAGGATATGTTCGTCAATCAGAAAATTCTGACCTAAGGATTTTGAAAAAGAAAAGCCATGGCGCTGCAGCAACAGTTTTAATTCCAGCGGGTGGGATAGATTCATATGGTTCTCCTTTGTTTTATATGATATGTATAATTATAATTGATTTAGGGATTAATGTAAATAGGTTTTCTATAATAATAAAAAAGAAACCGTTAAAAAGTGCTTGACAAAGCGGAAGGTTTGTGGTATTATAATCTAGCTGTAAAGAGAACTTTGTTGTACAGAGATATTTATCGGCTGTAGAAACGGTAAGAGGGATGTCCAGAACGGCGTAGTTGAACGGACGGTTGCCGTCGCGAAGTTTGTGTGTATTCGCCGGAGTGGCGGAACTGGCAGACGCCCGGGACTTAAAATCCCGTGGGATATTTTTCCCGTACCGGTTCGATCCCGGTCTCCGGCACCATATTCACTTTATAAAAATTAAATATCGCGGGGTGGAGCAGTTTGGTAGCTCGTCGGGCTCATAACCCGAAGGTCGGTGGTTCAAATCCGCCCCCCGCAACCATGTCGGAGCAAAGTCTGTTTTGCTCCGTTTTTCTTTAACAAGAAGAACAGCTGCTTATTATCTGTCCTTTTCTATAAAGGATATTCTATTTGGTTGTTTGGGTTTCTGCCTGTATATGAACCTGGGCAAGACAGCTGTCTTTTTGCTATCGTGTGCTTTCGGCATAAACGAGGGACTGCGCTTATGAATCTGTCGAAGACAATCGGCAGATTTTTTTTGGGAATATCCGGTTATGTGTATTTCCAATATCATATACATGTAATGTTTTAACGGAGGATATATTATGGTGAAAAACAATAAAATCTTTACGAATACAATTTTTGTAACACTTTCGGCGCTTTTGTGCTGTGCACTTTGGGGAAGTGCGACTCCGTTTATAAAAATCGGATATACGTTGACGCTTCCTGATAAGGATGTCCCGTCCACCATCCTTTTTGCCGGAATCCGTTTTTTGCTGGCGGGAATTCTCACTGTGTTGATTTATAGCATAGCAAGAAAAAAAATATTGCTTCCTAAAAAGGAGAGTATTTCTAAAATAGCAGTTTTAAGCAGCTTCCAAACGGTGATACAATACATATTTTTTTATATCGGTCTTGCCAATACGACGGGTGTTAAGGGAACTGTTGCAAGCGGATCCAATGCGTTTTTTGCTATTCTGATTGCCAGTCTGTTTTTTAAACAGGAAAAGCTGACTGTAAAGAAAATTTTTGCCTGTGTAATTGGTTTTGCAGGCGTTATACTCGTAAATTTAAACGGACTTGATTTTCACATGAACTTTTTTGGTGATGGATTTGTTCTTTTTTCTGCAATCTCTTATGCAATTTCTTCTGTACTAATGAAGAATTATGCAAAGCACGAGGATCCGGTGATTTTAAGTGGTTATCAATTTGCTTTGGGTGGTCTTTTTATGGTGATTGTCGGCCTGTTTGCCGGAGGACAGGTGACTTTTGGCAGTATAGCGACAATCGGCGTCTTGCTGTATCTTGCCCTTCTCTCGGCGGTTGCCTATGCACTGTGGGGAATACTTTTGAAATACAATCCGGTGTCAAAGGTCACGATATTCAGCTTTATGATTCCGGTTTTTGGCGTTCTCCTTTCAAATTTGATGCTAAACGAAGAAAGCCGTGTTTCACCGGTTAATCTTTTGATTACTCTTGTTTTGATCTGTACGGGAATTATTATTTTAAACTATAAGAAGGAAGTGGCCGCTGAGGTGCCGCCAGCACAAAAATAAAATAAAAATTGGTCGGTATTATATTGTATGTATTCTGCATATTGTCACAAGCATTTTATGTTTGTGACTTTTTCTTTGCAAAATTGTGTTTGTAGCGGGAAAATGCCGTCATTATAAAAATGGATTGGATAACAGAAATAGAGTGAAATCAGTAACGATGGGTATATTTATCAAAGAAATTTTCTGTATTATATGGCGGATTGATATAATAAAAATTTATTATATACAAGTTGCCCATATTTAGGATGTAAACTTTGTAGACCCATACAAAGTTTAGCAACATTAAAGTGGATTGACAGAAGTGGGGTTCGCTGGTACGGTAAAGGGGGTTAATAATCCTAAGGAGAAAGGGGAAAAACAAATGAAAAAAAGAGTGAAGATTACAAAGATGGTGGGTGTGTTCTCGGCGGCAGCCCTTTTGTTTACCCAAGTGTTTACAGTGGGGAATGCAATTGGGGTGGAAGCAAAGGACCTGAAGGCGCAGGAGAGCATAAACCAAAGGGTTTTGCAAAAGATTACTGCCCAGGGGGAAGAGGCGGAACTGCATATTGATTTGGATTTGGTATACAGTGAAGAAAATTACCAAAACGACTATGCGCCCAATACGGTTTTGGTAGGTTTGCGAAGGCCGTCCGGCAGGCGTGCGGCGGCAGCTGCAAATATGTTTGAAGGGGTCAATGTTGCCTCTACGGAATCATTGATGACTTTTGCGGATGAAAACGAAGGAATCACACCTTTTTCGGCAAATGGTGCGGATGCAGATACAGAGCCGTCAAAAGGTGCGTTTGTGGAAGAGCAGACGGGGGTATATGAAATAGTAAAGCTGAACCTTGCCGGACAAGATGTGCTTGATGCCATTGAAATACTGAAAGAGAATCCGCAGGTTGTATATGCAGAGCCGGATTATCTCTACACTCCGGCTGCAGAACCGAATGATTCCTATTGGGGTTCGCAATGGGATATGAGAAACATTCAGGCGCCGGAGGCATGGGAAATTGCAACCGGCAGTGCTGATGTCGTTGTGGGGGTTGTCGACACAGGAATAGATTATGACCATGAAGATCTTGCGAATAACATCTGGACAAATCCGGGGGAGATTCCGGGCAATGGCATAGATGACGATGGCAATGGCTATATTGACGATGTTTATGGCTGGGATTTTTACCATGATGACAATGATCCTGATGATTATACGGGCGGCATATATGGCGGTCATGGGACGCATGTCGCAGGTATTATCGGTGCGGAAGTAAATGGCATTGGCGTTGTGGGGTTAAACTGGCAGGTGAAGCTTGCCGCACTAAAATATTACGACGAAGATGAACAAACGGGAAGAGGGTCATCGACAGTAAGAGCTGTTCAGTATGCAACAAAAGAAAATATTCCGATTTTAAATAACAGTTATGGTGGTCAGGGTTATCAGGCATCTATGTATTTGGCGATTTCTAAATATAATGGTTTGTTTGTTGCGGCCGCAGGAAATGAGACTTCCAATAATGATATGATAAGCCATTACCCTTCTGATTATCAACTTTCAAATATCATTTCTGTTGCAAGTACAGATGAAGGCGATAAACTCTCGTCATTTTCAAATTATGGAGAAACCACCGTGGATATTGGCGCTCCGGGCAGCAGTATTTGCAGTACTTTGCCGGAAGATTCGTATGGATACGAGAGCGGAACATCAATGGCAACGCCGCATGTTGCCGGTGCGGCGGCACTTTTAAAAAGCTACCGCCCGGGACTGAAACCAAAGGATCTCAAAGCAATCATATTGGAAAGCGGTGATAATGTTCCGGCATTGGCAGGCAAGACGGTCACTGGCAAACGGCTGAATGTCTTAAAAATGCTTCGCATGGCGGATACTTATGAACCGACAGAAGAATTTACAGATATTTCGGCCGGATATCCAATTCAGGATAGCATAGACACAGGAGACGGCTACAAAATTTACCGCTTTACACCTGATAACAGCGGCGAATATGTCTTCCGCACGTTCAGCAGCCAGGACACAATTGGCGAGCTGTATACAGAGGACGGAACCCTTGTGGCAAGCAATGATGATGGTTATTATGAAGATTTTCTCAACTATAATCCTGTTGATTTTTATATTGCGCACAATGCGTCTAAACGGCAGACTTATTATCTTGTGGTTAAATTAAGTGGCTATAACACGGGTGCATATGAGGTGCGTGTCGACAAGGTGGATGATTATGGAAATACATTTGCAAAAGCTTACGAGATCCCCCTTGCCTATGATGTGCCGGGCCGGATCAATGCGGATAATGACATTGATTATTTCAAATTCAACGTTCTTGCCGCGGACAATTATGTTGTATCAGCGCATAGCGAGGGATCTTCTGTTTACATGACAGTTTACGATGAGAATCAGCAGCCGGTATTGCAAGGGCCGCCGGATCCTGATATTGTGAGAACTATACATCTGGAACCGGGAGTATATTATATAGAACTGAACGACTATTATGAATATCAAAGTAATTATACGCTGAATGTAAGTCCGGAAGACAGTGTATATACCACATTGGCGGCGGATAATTTCACCACGCCGGAACCAATGATGATGAACCAATATTCGCAGGGGTTTGGATTTGCCAGCGACTGGTCCTCCAACTATGTACAATTTCAGCATTTTATCCCGCGAACAGTGTGCGTAAAAGACGGAAAAGCCACAACCCTGCATTCGGTACATTGGGGCGGTGATATGGGGCAGAATATCGGAATGTACAGACAATTTTATACCCCGATCCAGTTTGATCAGGATGGTGAATATTTGGTAACCTTCAAGATGACCGTCCGGCCGCAGGGCGGCGAGACCTTCCAGAATGTTGATTTTGGCGGCCAGTTCCAGGTGGGGTGGCGCCGGACAGGATATGAACTGCATCCGTACACTTCGTTCAATAAAAAGAAGGTGGATATTCCGATGGATTTGGAAGAGGATGAGGAATACACCTTTGTTGTGAAGATAAACACCAAGCAGACAGAGAATGACACCTTATACCTAAAGATGTACAGTTCATCTGAGACACCGGACTATATGCCCGAAAATTGGGATTATGAAGTTTCTTACAACCGGAGCGGTCAGGCATTTTATATTGGAACCTATTTTAAAAACGGTTCCGGGTCCCAGACCTATCCGACCTTTGATGATCTTTATGTTTTGAAGAAGAATTAAATAAAAACCAAAGGCCGGCTCCTATTTGGAGCCGGTCTTTGTTATATGCGGCGAATGGAGTCATATTTACAGGGAGTTTTTTGCAGTAGAAAAAATTTCAAAACAGCAGGAAAACGAACCGGCGGCAGAAGATGGGAATATATGAATATTAAGCGGCGGAGCGCCATCAATATAAAAACGATGCAGGCAATAAAGAATGGGGTAGAATCCACAACGATAGATATAGTTGGATGAGATTTTTAAAGAATTTTGTAAAACATTTTTATCACAAAAACGTAGTTTTAGGTAATCTGCCTATTTTTAGGATATGAATTTTGTGAATCTGAACAAATTTTAGCAACAATAAAATGTATTGACAGAAATAAGTTTAATTGCTACGGTAAATGTGTTTTAAAATTCTAAGGAGAAGGGGAGAAAACAAATGAAGAAAAAAGCAAAGTTTACAAAGATGGTGGGTGTGTTCTCAACGGCAGCCCTTTTGTTTACCCAAGTGTTTACAGTGGGGAATGCAATTGGGTTAGAGACAAAGGACCTGAAGGCGCAGGAGAGCATAAACCAAAGGGTTTTGCAAAAGATTACTGCCCAGGGGGAAGAGGCGGAACTGCATATTGATTTGGATTTGGTATACAGTGAAGAAAATTACCAAAACGACTATGCGCCCAATACGGTTTTGGTAGGTTTGCGAAGGCCGTCCGGCAGGCGTGCGGCGGCAGCTGCAAATATGTTTGAAGGGGTCAATGTTGCCTCTACGGAATCATTGATGACTTTTGCGGATGAAAACGAAGGAATCACACCTTTTTCGGCAAATGGTGCGGATGCAGATACAGAGCCGTCAAAAGGTGCGTTTGTGGAAGAGCAGACGGGGGTATATGAAATAGTAAAGCTGAACCTTGCCGGACAAGATGTGCTTGATGCCATTGAAATACTGAAAGAGAATCCGCAGGTTGTATATGCAGAGCCGGATTATCTCTACACTCCGGCTGCAGAACCGAATGATTCCTATTGGGGTTCGCAATGGGATATGAGAAACATTCAGGCGCCGGAGGCATGGGAAATTGCAACCGGCAGTGCTGATGTCGTTGTGGGGGTTGTCGACACAGGAATAGATTATGACCATGAAGATCTTGCGAATAACATCTGGACAAATCCGGGGGAGATTCCGGGCAATGGCATAGATGACGATGGCAATGGCTATATTGACGATGTCCATGGCTGGGACTTTTTTCATGACGACAGTGATCCGGAAGATAATTATGGGCATGGTACACATGTTGCAGGAACCATTGGCGCAGCAACAAACAATGGCATTGGGGTTGCAGGAATTAACTGGAATGTAAAGATTGCGGCACTGAAGTATTGGGATATAAATGAAATGACGGGAAAAGGTTCAACAACGGTAAGAGCTGTTCAGTATGCAACAAAAGAAAATATTCCGATTCTCAATAATAGTTATGGTGGAAATGGATATGAAGCGTCCGAATATTTGGCGATTGCTCAGTATCCCGGTCTGTTTGTTGCGGCCGCCGGAAATGATGCTTCCAATAATGATTTGATAAGCTATTACCCTTCTGGCTATCAACTTTCGAATATTATTTCTGTTGCAAATACGAATATAACGAATAGTTTATCATCCTCCTCAAATTATGGCCCGAACACGGTAGACATCGGCGCCCCTGGTTCGGATATTTACAGCACTTTTCTTGATGATGGATACAGGTATGCTAGCGGAACATCAATGGCAGCGCCGCATGTTACCGGGGCGGCTGCGCTTTTAAAGAGTTACCGTCCAGAGCTTGAAACCCGTGATCTTAAAAAAATTATTTTGGAAAGCGGTGATGATATACCATGGCTGGCTGACAAAATTGTTACTGGAAAGCGGCTGAATCTTTATAAAATGCTTCAAATGGCAGAGAACTATGTGCCGACCGAAGAAATTACGGATATTTCAGCCGGAGTTCCACTGCAGGATAGCATAGATGGTGATGACTATAAAATCTATCGTTTTACGCCGCGCAACAGCGGGAAATATGTGTTCCGAACATGTAGTAAAATGGATACAATAGGAAAATTATATATGGAAGATGGTACGCTGGTTGCAAGCAATGATGATGGCAACTATGAAGATATACGGAACTACAATCCCGGAGATTTTTATATTGAGTATGATGTTTCAAACAGGCAGACCTATTATCTGGTGGTCACAACAAGTGGCTTTACTGCCGGAGAATATGAAGTGCGTGTTGACGGAACAGACGATTATGGAAATTCTTTTGAAGATGCGTATGAAATCCCCCTGGATGTAAATATACCGGTTCACAGCGACACGGATTTTGATATTGATATGGATTACTTTAAATTTTATATCCCGACTGCAGGTTACTATGGTGTGTTTGGTATTTGCGAGGGCTCGGATATACAAATAGCAGTGTATGACGAGGATCAGGAACCGGTGCTGCAAAGATTGCCGGATTCAGAAATCGTAGAATTCCTGTATTTTGAGCCGGGGTTATACTATATGTCAACCTGTGATTATTTTGGTACCATCGGAGACTATACAATCCGGGTAAGTCCGGTGAACTCCCGTTACAAAACATTGGCTGCAGATAATTTTACAACTCTTGCACCGATGATGATGAATCATTACAACCTTGGGCTTGGATTTTCCGGTAATTGGTCAAAAAGCGTTGCAGGTGGGACGGCATTTGCTCCGTGCTCTGTCTGTGTGAAGGATGGAAAGGTCACAACCGTGCAGTCTGTAGATTTGAATAATTCTTTCGGAGTAAAAAGTATCGAAATGTATAGGCCATTTGCAACCCCTCTGTATTTCAACAAAAATGGAGAATATACAGTAACTTTTAAAATGACCACATTACCGCTGAGCGGCAATCCATATCAGTATGTTGATTTCGGCGGCCAATTCCAGGTGGGCTGGCGGCAGAATGGGAGCCAGATACGTCCTTATACCACCTTTGGCAGTCAGGCGGCAGATGCGCCCCGGGTATTGGAAGGCAATGAGGAATATACCTTTGTAGTAAAGGTTGAGGCACAGCAGTCTGGAAACGATACCCTGAAAATGAAAGTATATAGTTCGTCCGAGACACCAAACTATATGCCTGAGACATGGGATTATGTGACTTCCTATAATCGTTCTGGTCAGGCGGATTATGTGGGTGTTTATTTTGAAAATAACTCGACAGCAGAAGCTTATCCGACCTTTGATGATCTTTATGTTTTGAAGAAGAATTAAATAAAAACCAAAGGCCGGCTCCTATTTGGAGCCGGTCTTTGTTATATGCGGCGAATGGAGTCATATTTTCAAAACAGCAGGAAAACGAACCGGCGGCAGAAGATGGGAATATATGAATATTAAGCGGCGGAGCGCCATCAATATAAAAACGATGCAGGCAATAAAGAATGGGGTAGAATCCACAACGATAGATATAGTTGGATGAGATTTTTAAAGAATTTTGTAAAACATTTTTATCACAAAAACGTAGTTTTAGGTAATCTGCCTATTTTTAGGATATGAATTTTGTGAATCTGAACAAATTTTAGCAACAATAAAATGTATTGACAGAAATAAGTTTAATTGCTACGGTAAATGTGTTTTAAAATTCTAAGGAGAAGGGGAGAAAACAAATGAAGAAAAAAGCAAAGTTTACAAAGATGGTGGGTGTGTTCTCAACGGCAGCCCTTTTGTTTACCCAAGTGTTTACAGTGGGGAATGCAATTGGGTTAGAGACAAAGGACCTGAAGGCGCAGGAGAGCATAAACCAAAGGGTTTTGCAAAAGATTACTGCCCAGGGGGAAGAGGCGGAACTGCATATTGATTTGGATTTGGTATACAGTGAAGAAAATTACCAAAACGACTATGCGCCCAATACGGTTTTGGTAGGTTTGCGAAGGCCGTCCGGCAGGCGTGCGGCGGCAGCTGCAAATATGTTTGAAGGGGTCAATGTTGCCTCTACGGAATCATTGATGACTTTTGCGGATGAAAACGAAGGAATCACACCTTTTTCGGCAAATGGTGCGGATGCAGATACAGAGCCGTCAAAAGGTGCGTTTGTGGAAGAGCAGACGGGGGTATATGAAATAGTAAAGCTGAACCTTGCCGGACAAGATGTGCTTGATGCCATTGAAATACTGAAAGAGAATCCGCAGGTTGTATATGCAGAGCCGGATTATCTCTACACTCCGGCTGCAGAACCGAATGATTCCTATTGGGGTTCGCAATGGGATATGAGAAACATTCAGGCGCCGGAGGCATGGGAAATTGCAACCGGCAGTGCTGATGTCGTTGTGGGGGTTGTCGACACAGGAATAGATTATGACCATGAAGATCTTGCGAATAACATCTGGACAAATCCGGGGGAGATTCCGGGCAATGGCATAGATGACGATGGCAATGGCTATATTGACGATGTCCATGGCTGGGACTTTTTTCATGACGACAGTGATCCGGACGATTATACGGGTGGTATATATGGCGGTCATGGGACGCATGTGGCAGGAACCATTGGCGCAGCAACAAACAATGGCATTGGGGTTGCAGGAATCAATTGGAATGTAAAGCTTGCGGCATTAAAATATTACGACGAAGATATACAAACGGGAAAAGGTTCAACAACAGTAAGAGCAGTTGACTATGCAATCAAAGAAGATATACCTATCTTGAATAATAGTTATGGAGGGAATGGATACAATACATCCATGTATTTGGCGATTGCCAGGTATAATGGTCTGTTTGTTGCAGGTGCAGGGAATGATGCACTGAATAATGACATAAAAAGTTTTTATCCTGCTGGTTACGATCTTCCCAATATTATCGCTGTGGCAAGTACGGACGAAAAAGATGAACTTACGGACTTTTCAAATTATGGAGAGGCTACAGTGGATATTGGTGCACCGGGTATACGTATTTACAGCACTGTGCCTAATGATAAATATGATTACAAAAGAGGAACCTCAATGGCGACTCCGCATGTTGCAGGTGCAGCTGCACTTTTAAAAAGTTACCGACCATGGCTGACGACAAAGGATTTGAAGAAAATTATATTAGAGAGCGGTGATGATGCTTCGGAATTGGCAGGCAAGACGGTCACCGGAAAACGGCTGAATCTTTATAAAATGCTTCAAATGGCAGAGAACTATGCGCCGACCGGAGAAATTACGGATATTTCAGCCAATATCCCACTGCAGGATAGCATAGATGTGGGTGATGATTATAAAATCTATCGTTTTACGCCGCGCAACAGCGGAAAACATGTGTTCCGAACATTTAGTAAAATGGACACAATAGGAAAACTATATATGGAAGATGGTACGTTGGTTGCAAGCAACGATGATGGCAACTATGAAGATATACGGAATTACAACCCCATTGATTTTTATTTCGAATATGATGTTTCAAACAGGCAGACCTATTATCTGGTGGTTTCGGCATGGGCTGAGCACACTGGTGAATTTGAAGTACGCATTAACCAAACAGACGATTATGGAAATTCTTTTGAAGATGCATATGAAATCCCCCTGGATATAAACATACCGGTTCACAGCGATACGAATTTTGATATTGATATGGATTACTTTAAATTTAATATTCCGACTGCAGGTTACTATGGTGTGTTCGGCTTTTGTGAGGGATCAAATATACAAATAGCAGTATATGACGCGGATCAGGAACCGGTGCTGCAAAGATTGCCGGATTCAGAAATTGTAGAATTCCTGTATTTTGAGCCGGGGTTATACTATATGTCAACTTATGATTATTATGGTACCATCGGAGACTATACAATCCGGGTAAGTCCGGTGAACTCCCGTTACAAAACATTGGCTGCAGATAATTTTACAACTCTTGCACCGATGATGATGAATCATTACAACCTTGGGCTTGGATTTTCCGGTAATTGGTCAAAAAGCGTTGCAGGTGGGACGGCATTTGCTCCGTGCTCTGTCTGTGTGAAGGATGGAAAGGTCACAACCGTGCAGTCTGTAGATTTGAATAATTCTTTCGGAGTAAAAAGTATCGAAATGTATAGGCCATTTGCAACCCCTCTGTATTTCAACAAAAATGGAGAATATACAGTAACTTTTAAAATGACCACATTACCGCTGAGCGGCAATCCATATCAGTATGTTGATTTCGGCGGCCAATTCCAGGTGGGCTGGCGGCAGAATGGGAGCCAGATACGTCCTTATACCACCTTTGGCAGTCAGGCGGCAGATGCGCCCCGGGTATTGGAAGGCAATGAGGAATATACCTTTGTAGTAAAGGTTGAGGCACAGCAGTCTGGAAACGATACCCTGAAAATGAAAGTATATAGTTCGTCCGAGACGCCGAACTATATGCCTGAGACGTGGGATTATGTGACTTCTTATAATCGTTCTGGACAGGCGGACTATGTGGGTGTTTATTTTGAAAATAACTCGACAGCGGAAGCCCATCCGACCTTTGATGATCTTTATGTTTTGAAGAAGTATTAAATAAAAACCAAAGACCGGCTCCAAATAGGAGCCGGTCTTTGGTTTTATATGGGATTCTTATGAAGGGGTTCGGGTCTATCACAAAATTAAGGAAGGGAAACGCTGTAAATTGTACGCATCCCTTTGCGGTTGTTTGCAGTAAAGTAGACGGTGCAGTCGGAATGGTCAAAAATTGGGTGGGGATGTGAATCCTGGCAATCCCATAAAGAATGATGTTTGCACAAAGGAAGCCATGTGATTTGTTTGTTTTCCCAGTCCACTTTTTGAACACTAATCCATTCGCCGGCCCAGTTGCCGTCTTCCGGAACGTTTTCCGGATGATAATAACCATCTGAAACCAGCCAGTTGTCGTGCACATTGCCCACAGTAAAATGACCATACCGGTTACAATTGGTATTCAATGGGATTTCACAATTGTCATTGCCGGAGATGCTGACCCTTCCAATATATGGGGTTTCGTCCTTATATTTTCCGTGGTAGATGATATATTTGCCGTTGGGCTGCCACATTTCATGGCAGGTCCAATCCTCTTTTCTGAATCCTTCTCTTTCCTGCCGTAAACGGCGGTGATTCTTTCCGTCAAACAGCCACATTCTGCGGATGCCGCAGTCGGTGGGCCATTCATGATTATATAAAATCAAATTTGGGTCTGTTGGACAAAATTGAACATGCGTGATCCAGGCATGTTCCACCTTTTCACAAAGGGTTTCTTCGCCCGTTGCAGTGTCATATACGCGAAGATAGGAATTGAGATGTTCATTTTGGACGCGTGCATCTACATCATAATCGGGATTGTCAGTTATATTATTCGATGATGTGTTTCCTGTGTCTAATGCACGTTCATCGGTTGTGGGTACACAAAGTTTTTTGCCGTTTGTGCTGATTGCGGTAAAGGCTGTGACTTGACCGGCAGGCAATTGGTTGAGCTTACGTACGTTTCCATCAAGGTCCGTACAGCAAATATCTTTTCCCTGGATATAGTATACAATTCCGCGTTTCGCATCAAAGCTGATACTTGCTTTGCCGAGACCTTTTTCTGAACTGCCATAGAAATATACATAGGATTTCAGTGTGCCTTCTTGATTTAGGGTCAATTGCCGTTCCAGGCCTGTCGCGAGATCTTTTGCAAAAATATTGGGATTTCCGGTCCGGTCACTGATGAAAATCAACGTTTTATTATCTTTTGTCAAGCTGGAAGATGTAAAATACAGCAATTGATCATTGCAGCTGCTGTCGGTGACTGGGTTTGCTTTCATAGAATGTTGCCCCTTTCTACGCCATTGTTTTTCATGCTTAAGTTTTCTTTTCTTCATATCACTATAACAGAAGAATAGTATACGTCAAGGAGATAAAATTTTGATTGTCGGGATGAAACGTGATATTTATGTTGAATATTTTAGAAAATGACAGTGTTTAATAAGGGGAGAAAGCCCGTCATCCAACGTTTCTGCGGGAAATTGTTCGCCCATTGAAAAATGGAAGTGGAACCTGTTGTCTATAGAGGCGGGGGACTTCTTTCATTATTGTTATATAATTTTAAGAGATAGAAAAGAATAAACTTGCTTTGCATGGTTTATCGTGCTATACTTTTTTTGTAAAAAAAAGATTGGTTAAAGGAAGGGAAAGGAAATGCAGATTGAGAAAGCAGCAGAATTTTGTCTGGACGGAGAAATCGGGCAGCTCAGAGCAGTAACGGTTCATATAAACGGAAAAAGTTATATTTTAACCATACATAGCAGTGAATTTGATGTTGATCCTTATTATGATATGTTTTATTTTCCAAAGGATACACTGAAAATGACGCTGTTTGATTTATCTGGGAGGATGGTTTGGCAGAAGGATTTGGGCAGAAGTGTTGTGCCGGGGATGTGGTTTTGTCCGGTTTTGGCCTTTGACTTGGATGGGGACGGAAGGGATGAAATTTGGTTTGTCAATAACATCAGTTCCAGCCATCCGCTGTCGCTGTCTCATTATCGGCTGGAGCGGCTTGACCCCGAAACAGGGGAAACCACAGGCCGCTGGGATTGGCCTCATGAGGGCGGATATGACCAGGCGGTGACCTTTGCCTTCAGGAATTTTCTGGCCTGCGGCTATGTCCATGGCGAACCGGTTCTGGTCACAGCGCAGGGAACTTACAATGATATGTATTTGCAGGGCTGGAACAGGGATATGAAAACCAGGTTTGCAATTAAAATTGATGCAGAGGATGGTCCGCGCGGAAGTCACCGTTCACCGGTGCTGGACATCAATCAGGACGGAGCAGATGAAATTATGTGGGGCGAACACTGCATTTCACTGGATACGGGAGCAGAAATTTTCTGTGCTGATCGGGAGGTCTATCATGGACATTCGGATATGATTGCGCCCATCTGGAACGAAAAGGAACAACGATGGTATCTTTATACCGCCAGAGAAAGTGATCCGCAGGCAGTTCCCCGGGTAATTTTGTTTGATGACCGCGGCAGACGGGTTTGGGGAGACCTTGACAATGGCCATATGGATATGAGCTGGGCTGCCCGTGTTGGTGATGAACGGGAACCGATTGTGATGTCAATACGGATTGGCGCCAAAACTTGCGGGCCGGAAGGCCGATTCCATCAGGCGTGTGAGGAGTTTGTCTATCGGGCAATGAGCGGCGAGTCAATAACCCTTCCGTTTTCTGTCTATGGTACGCTTCCGGTGGATGTGAATGGAGACGGCCGCCACGAATTTTTTGGGAACGGAAAATTGATAGATGCAGCCGGCAATGTTTTGGCAGAACCGGGCGGTAAGGCCGCACTTTTGCAAAAGGTTTCCGATTGGCCCGGAGAACAGATTTTGTGCTGGTATCCGGATGGAAAATTAATTTTGTGGACAGATACGGATGCGGTAGATACAGAGATTGCAGCATGGCGGTATGCGTCGCCATTTTATCAGACAAATAAACGCCTGACCAGTACCGGGGATCATCTGGAAATATTGGGCGGAATTTAACGGAAGGCCGAAAAATATCGAATGGAGAGTATGGAAGCACCATTAATGGGTGCTTCCTTTTTTGTATGCTTGTCCGGGAAAGAATGTTGGGAGACATGCCGGCAGGACATGAAAAAGGGGGACAGAAGTGAACATTATAAAACGAAAGATTATTTGGCGTCCGGAGCCTGGGCAATTTGGACGAATGGTACATATACGGAGAAATTTTGTCATAATGATAGTAGTAATCTTTAATAAAGTGGGTGAAAGGATGTTTTGTGTATTTAAACTGCGGCATATTATATATATTTTACTGGCAGCGGTCCTTCTGTCCGGCGGCATTGCAGTTATAGCCGGGTATGGAGGACGGGACACAGCCAAGAAAGATGTGCAGGAGATTCAGCAGACAGAGATGCAAAATGCCATAGCCGGAGAAAATAATGAAACAGAAGCAACAAAAGCAACGGCATTGCCTTCAGCTGAAAAAAAAGATTTTATCAAATGGGTAGAATTTAACGTACCCTGCCAGGCTATGCGTGATGCGCTGGAATATGATATTGCAATGTATGAGGCTGGGACACCGGTAAGCTGGGTGGATTTGCTGGCTTATCTGGGAGCAAAAAACGGGGGAGATTTTTCTAAGTATAAAACGGCGGATATGGAGAAACTGAAAAAGAAATTGCAGGAGGGGATCGGCATAGAGGAACTCACCCGCGATATGAAATATTTTTCCTATTATCAAAAGGCGTACGGTGCGGTCCTGAACGGGTTTGTCGGCCCGTATCAAATTGAAAAAAAGGCCGGTGAGAGTGGTGAAAAGCAATGGGAAGAGGCCTATGGACTGAAAGTGTTTTCTCCGATTGCCAAAGGTTATGCCTATAATGATTTTGATGATTTTGGCACGTCCAGATCCTATGGTTATAAACGAAAACATTTGGGACATGATTTGATGGCGCTGGTAGGTACCCCGGTTGTGGCAGTGGAATCCGGCACAGTGGAGGCCGTGGGCTGGAACCAATACGGCGGCTGGCGGATTGGAATTCGCAGCTTTGACCGGCAGCGCTACTATTATTACGCGCATCTGCGGAAAAACATGCCCTATAATGCCTGCGTGACGGAGGGAGCAACCATAAAGGCCGGGGATGTAATTGGCTATGTGGGCCGTACCGGATACTCTGCAAAGGAAAATGTCAACAACATTGATACCCCTCACCTGCATTTTGGAATTCAGTTGATTTTTGATGAGTCCCAAAAGGACGGTAATAACGAGATTTGGATAGATTGTTATCAGATTATGCAGTTATTAAGCGGCCGCCGTGTGGAGACGGTAAAGAATGAAGAGACAAAGGAATACAGCCGGGTGCTGGATTTTCATGAACCGGCGCTTGATCAGGAACATCCGCCCCTGAAAGATGACGCCTCCCATGATCCGGGCATGACACCGGAAGAGGGCGGCGAATGATTTTGTATAAAAAATAATCAAAACCCCTTCCTGTGCCTGTTTGCATAAGAAGGGGTTCTGCTATATTTATTAGCTGATTAATTTTTATATTATATTTTTCGG
The DNA here is from genome assembly GCA_910580105.1 of uncultured Clostridia bacterium. Classification (GTDB taxonomy): domain Bacteria; phylum Bacillota; class Clostridia; order Monoglobales; family Monoglobaceae; genus CAJTWN01. The sequence goes on from CAJTWN010000014.1 coordinate 17,344, forward strand.
TTCAATCTGTGTGCATTCAGTGGAAATGTTTTTTGGCAGTATCCTGAATTCTTCTGTGTTTTCAGCGTGTCATTTAGAAGCAAACTTTCCTGTTTACCGGTATTTTGAAAGGTTTGCATTACTTTGGAAAGTATGCTATGATGGCAGTGTATTGCAAGGGAGAAAGAATTTGTAAAATAATAAATGCACCGCAGAAAGAAAAGATTTTGCAAAACGTTTGTGGAGAATAGGAGGAGGACAATGGCAGTTTGGGATGCAGAACAATATTTGAAATTCGAAAAACAGCGGACACAGCCGTCTATTGATTTGGCGGCCCGGATTCCCCGTGATGCGCCTGCCGCCGTTCTGGATGTGGGCTGCGGCCCCGGAAACAGCACCAAAGTCTTGAAAGAAAGGTTTCCATCGGCAGATATTCTGGGCATTGACAATTCTGCAGAGATGGTACATGCGGCAAAGAAAAATTATCCGGAGCTTAAGTTCATGCAATGTGATGCGGCGGCAGAACTGCACCGGTTAGGCAGAAAGTTTGATGTCATTTTTTCCAATGCCTGCCTGCAATGGATACCAAACCATCCAGTCTTATTGAAGACAATGATGGAATATTTGAACGAAGGCGGTGTACTGGCTGTGCAAATCCCGGTCAACCAGGAGGAGCCAATTCATCGTATTATAACCGCAGCGGCGGAAAGTGATGAATGGCGGCATAAATTTTCAACACCGAGAATCTTTCATCAGCTGCCGGCCGGGGTATATCATGATTTACTTGCACAGCTGTCTTCTGATTTTGAATTATGGCAAACAACCTATTTTCACCGGATGCAAAGTCACGGGGCAATTATGGAGTGGTATCGGGGGACCGGTCTGCGGCCGTATTTGCAGGTACTGTCGGCCGAAGAACAGGCCGCGTTTGAAAGGGTTGTTTATGATGCTCTTGTTGCGGAATACCCTGTTCAGGAAAATGGTGAGATCATCTTTCGCTTTCCGCGGCTGTTTTTTCTCGCGGAAAAATAGGAATGCAATCGGAAAATATGTGAGGCAGAGCTGGTGGACTCTGCCCTTTTTTCTGTAGGATGGCGGACAGGTGCAGGTGTGTAAACACAAAAAATGGGTTTTCATCACGGATATAACCTTGAAAAGAAGTTTGCCGCTATTTATAAGCAGTGGATACCACTTTAAAGGAAAGAGGGGGAATATCTTCTGCTTCGCAGTTGAAATGTACAAAGGAGTGAAAAATTTCTACACCCCAAATTTTTCAGACCGATATGAGGCAAACTTTTTAAGCAGAGACGTTTTTTTCAATTGACTGCGGAAGGGTGTCTTCCGTTCCGTAACAGACACACCTTTTGTGCATATGATAAAATAAGCAAAAGGAATGGAGGTAACCCAATGCCAAATGATACGCCTGCCCTTTTTACTGCTGAAGATGCCCTGCCGGCTGGGGACACGCTGCGTCAGCAGATAGAAATTATAGAAGAATCTCAAAAATATATTTTACTGATCATCATTGCCATTGCATTATCCTATGGTGTGACCAATATACAAAAACAACAGCTGCAATGCACGATTGATGGAGCGGAGGCAGATTGCGTTTGTGCCGGCTTGCCGGACACCTTTCCCATCAGCCTGGTATCCAGTCTCTTTGTCCTGGCGGCGGTGATATTCTTTTTTCTGCTTTCCTGTCAGACGGCCCGGGGGCCGCATGAAACCTGTGCAGAGCAGGAAATTGCACAGAGCAACAGTTTGGCCAGCTTATTGGTGCTTTTGGCCGCGATTATCCGGTTGTGTAATCTGCTTAAAACCGGGAGGCGCTAAAGATTGATGGTATGTGATGAAGATAAGTACATATTGCAGCAGGAGCGGCGGAGTAAAAGTGAATCTCCGAATAGTAGCAGTAGAATAGAAAATGCGTATAGCTTTGGCTATACGCATTTTTCGTCTTGTTATTGGGTTTCATATGGGTACTTTATATGTTCAGATGAAGTTGATTTTTTTCCCGCTGATCAGACAGATCACAGCTTCGTCAATACAATGGCATCATTTCTGAGAAAATACCCATTACTGTCAGGATGTTTGCCTGTTATTACCAACCGGAATTGTTTTGTGCCGGCAGAGTTAAAGGAGTATTTGCCCAGGCGCAGCGTTTTCATGGCGGAATTTGGAGCGTATTGATCCGATTCTTCTGTACCGACATATTTTTCTGATTGGGGCAGATAAAGCCTGAATTTTCCTCCGTCAATATCTGTTTTTGTTATAAGGCTAATTTCCCAGGCGCCGGACGAAGGAATTTCAACAGCATATTCCACATAGTCGCCAACAGCCTGCGCCCGAAGCAGGTTGCCGGAACCTTTGCTAAGCAGTGGATCATTGAAATCAAGTTCTTCTGCGCCGGCGGATGTTGTTATAAGATTTTCACATTCAAGCCGGTAGGTATTTGGATCTTCCGGGGGGAGGGCCTCTTCGATGCGAAGGGTTTTCGCTGGCGTATAAGGGGTTCCATTCTGATTTTTCCAGAGGAATAATTTTAAATATTCTCCGGGCTGCAGGGATGAACCATCGATGGACGGCGTATCAATGGTTTGTGTGATACTGCCTTCATCTTTTTCTGTATAGGCGGGCATGATGGTTTCTTCTGCAATATATTGGTCAATCAGCTGATCCTTTTCATTGTATTTTGCCATGAGCAGGGTGAAATTTTGGACAGTATCAGCACTGTTGGAAAGGGTGACGCTGCCGTAGACAGAACCGCCGGCATTCTTTGGGTCGAGTGCTTGTATTGCGGCATTGTCTGTCATGAAGGTAAAAGACTCCAGACTTAATCCGGGGGCGTTGACAACAGGGTGATGTTTTGCAATGGTATATTGATCGTATATTTCCATGGTGTCTGTCCGATAGGTTTCGATGGAAAGCTGCTGTCCGTTTAATCGTATATAGGAAAAAGAAGGAACCTGCAATTGATTGTTTACCGCCGCAAATGCGGGATTTGCAACTTCAATATCATAGTATTTGCTGCCGGTGGAAGAATTCCCGGTGAGATAAAGTGTTCCGGTCGGATTTACAATCCTGCCTTTTTCGTCAATGGTCTGTTCAGTTTGCGGTTCGTTTCCCTTCATTTGAAATGTGCGGACATAAACATGGTCGTGTCCCATCAAAACCAGATCAATCCCCAGTTCGTCAATAACGGGGCACATCCCGTTGATAAAGCGCTGCACATAGGTGGACTGATGATGTCCTGCTGTGCTGTAAATGGAATGGTGAAACATCAGAACTTTCCATTTTGCGTTTGGATATGCGGCAACAGCTTCCCGCATCAGCGCATTGTGTTCGGCGGAATATTGATTGTTTGTATTCAGGCACATGAACAGCGTATTGCCATAGGAAAAATAATAACCGCCGTCTTCGCCGCCTCCGCTGGTTTTGCCGTGCTGTGTCAGATTGGGCTGATGAAAATGCAGAGAAAAGTGTTCTGCACCTGCTTCATGATTTCCCTGTACAGCGGCAACGGGGAGACTTCTTAAGATTTGGGGACTGAAGAAAGCATTATACAATGCAATTTTATTGGATTGCACCTGGTCGCCGGCAGACAGGAGGAAACTGGTATTTGGAAATTTGTTCAAAGCTTTGGCAAGGGTATCGTTCCATACCTGTGCTTCCTGGGTTGTACTGCTGTATCCGATTTGCGGATCGCCCACAAATATAAAACCAAAATCCTGTGGGTTTTGTGTGGTATATTGGTATACCGGGCTCCAGTGGGCAGGCGTCCCATCGCCCAGGCGGTAAATATATTCGGTTTCATTTTTAAGATTAGAAACCGTCACTTTATTTGAGGCCAGACCGGTGGTGGCAGGAGCGGCCGTACCCGTGAAAACAGCAGCTTTTTCTTCCGGAAAGGAAGCATCGGTTTGTTCTGATTTTGGTGCGATCTGGACAACGCTGGCGGCAGGATTTTCAGTTGTATACCAGGCAAAATTCAGTTCGGATGGTGTCCTTCCGGGAGTGAGCGCTATATCGCTGATGGTATAATCATTGGCGGCCTGTACCCAAATGGCAGACAGCAATGAGATCGTAATCAGCAGTGAAAATAAAAATATATTAACAAATTTTTTATTCATATCAATCTCCCCTGTATGTTTCTCAATACGTTTTTTTATTTAGTATAACATGGAACAAAGGCTTTATAATATAAATTCCTGCAAAAAACATAAAAAAATCTGCAAATCATCTTGACATAACAGCCATTTTATCATACATTGATGTTGGAAAGGCGGTTGCTTGTGATGATAGAGACGATCATTCTGGAACTGAAGAGATATTTGGAATTTTTGGAAAGACAATATGGCTGGCGGATGCGCATCCATAATATTGAAAAAATTGCAGGAAAGTTTGCACCGCTCTTGTCGGAATTTTCTGCCCATCACAATCCCTATTGCAGATATTTAAAATCGGAGGATGCGGCATGGAAAGCGTGTTTGCAAGGGAAAGAGAAAGTATTGAAAAAGAGTGAAAAGGGGATTTTTTATGGCAGGTGTCATGGCGGTGTGGGGGAATTTATCCTGCCGGTTTTTTCAAATAAACAGGCGGTGGGATTTCTTTCGGTGGGAGAATTCCGGGATGCAGCGGAAGACACAGAGCAAATTTTCAAACGGCTTACATCAAAATTTAATCTGCTGCCGGAAATTGTGGAGGAGCTTTATAAAAGTTCATTGAATGCTTATGTTCCGAATCTTGATTTTGTGGAAACCATTGCGGCTCCTTGTGCAAGAATGCTTGAATTCATCTGTTTGCTTCAGACCCAATTGATGGACAGGCAGAAGATGCAGTGGCATTCGTCCCGGTCGGCAATGAATTACAGGATTCGGAATTACATACATCATTTTTATAATAAAAAAATTTCTGTCAGACAAATTGCGGAATTCTGCAGCTGCAGCGAATCCTATATCCATCATCTGTTTTCCGGCATGAACGGGATGGGAATCCGTGCTTATATAAATACTTACCGGGTGGAGCAGTCAAAGTATTTACTGAAGACGACCGACCGGCCAATAAAAGAAATTGCATTTGATGTTGGCTATGGTGAATATAGTTACTATGCAAATGTATTCAAAAAGTATTGTGGCTGTTCGCCCGGGGCGTTTCGGAAGAAATATAAAGAAAAAGGATAAAAGCTTTTATATGTATTCTGTAAAACTGCAATATACAGGAAATTGCAATATAAATGAATGGTTGTTTCCCGTCGGCACCCAGCCATTGGCGATTATGTATGCAAAGAAAAACGCGCACTTTCGGACCGGAACCAGACGCACTGCGCGGGTGTTTTTCGGAAGTCCTATGCCTTTCCCGGATGGCAGGGAGATGAAATTTTTTGCAGTTTTATGGACCCTTCGGTATGCTATTGCAGCATTGCCTGTATTGGCGGACAGAACCGGGTGGGGTATAGCAAACAGGAATTTTTCCGCAGAACAGACCTTTTCGATAACCTGTACAAAAGCCGCACATTTATGTGCGGCTTTGTTGTTTTAAAATGTAACGGACTGAAAAAATCGGGGATGCAGGAATTTTGCATACCTCCATACGTTACAATGACAAGTTGGAAAATATTCCGTGCCATTGTTTTGGATCAGGTATCTGCCGATAAAAAGAGGAAAGGTGTCTTTTTAAGGTTATATCCGTAAAGACGGGATATGCTTTATACCTTGCAGTGCATATGTTTGGGGGCGTCAAACCATTTGACGCCATAGCCGCTGCCGTGGGAACAGAAAACCGAGTCCGGTGTATTTTCCAAATCACTTTCCGGCTGGTAGGCGGCATTTTCTATGACCTCTGCGGCATTGTGACAGGGCTGATAGCCGCCAAAGACGGTGGAGATGGTTCCGTGACCCTTGGTAAAGCTGAGGAATTCCTTTGGATATTCCATTGCCTCAGATACAGGGACGGTGCCTGTTAAGCAAAGGCCGCTGCGCCGGGATTCGGGCGGCTGGAAATTGCCGCTCATCCTTTGTATATCTGCCATAACCCGTCCGATGAGGTCAGCGGGAACGGTGATGGAAAAACGATAGACCGGTTCCAGCAACACGGTTTCAGCCTGCATTAATCCCTGACGGATGGCGCGGTAGGTTGCCTCACGGAAGTCTCCGCCTTCGGTATGTTTGATGTGTGCGCGGCCGGTGCACAGGGTGATGGAAATGTCGGTGATGGGGGCGCCGGTGGCAACGCCCAGGTGCTCTTTTTCAAAGACATGGGTGCGGATCAGGCGCTGCCAATTTTTGTCCAGAACGTCGGTAGGGCAGATACTGTCAAACTGAATGCCGCTTCCGCGCAGACCGGGGGCAAGCCGGAGATGCACTTCGGCATAATGTTTGAGCGGTTCAAAGTGGCCGCAGCCGGTGACGGGAGCGGCAATGGTCTCTTTGTATAAAACCTTGCAGCTGTCAAAGGCCACAGGGAATCCGAATCGTTTGGGTACAAGGGCGCAGAGAACCTCTGTTTGCACTGTGCCCATGATGCGAACCTGCAATTCCTGAAGTTTTTCGTTCCAGACTGTGCCCAGCATGGGTTCTTCATCGGCCAGAAATTCAAATGCCTGCTGAACTTCCGTCGGAGAAAGAGAGGGGTCAAACCGGACTTTGGCGGTCAAAAGCGGAGTGACAGAAAAATCAATTTTCTGTTGGCAAACGCCGATACCTTCACCCGGCCGGGTGAAGGAAAGGCCGGTGACGGCACACAGGTCTCCCGCTTCTGCCCGGTCTGCGGGAGTAAATTTTTCACCGTTATAAAACCGGATTTCATTGACCTTCTGTATTTCACCGGTGGGAGAGGTGACGGCATCTTTCACATGTAAGACCCCGGAGGTAATCTTCAAAAATGTCAGCCGGTTCCCTTTTGCATCATGGCGGATTTTGTAGGCAAGGGCGCCGAAGGGGGTGTCTGTTTGGAAGCTGGTTTCGGTAAGCGCATCCAAAACTGCAAAAAAGGAATCAATGCCAAGATTGAGCAGGGCGCTTCCCTCCATACAGGGGAAGATGCGGCGTTCTTTGACGGCTTTGATGGTTTCCTGTAAAAAGCAGGGAGCAGTTCCCTGCCCGTTCAAATAAAGTTCCAGCAGGGTTTCATCCGATTCCGCAAGCGCTTCGATGGTCTGCGGAGCCGAAAGACCCATATGAAGATTGGGGCAGCTGATGGAAAACCGGTCGGCCAAATCTTTTCGTACAGCTGCCGGGTCTGCACCTTCCCGGTCGGTCTTGTTGAGGAAGAAGAAGACGGGAACCTGATACTGGTCAAGAAGCCGCCACAGGGTCTCGGTATGGCCCTGTATCCCTTCCACGGCAGAGAGAACACAAATGGCATAGTCTGCGGCCTGCAGGGCCCGTTCAGTTTCCGGCGTAAAATCAATATGGCCCGGTGTGTCAATCAGTGTATAGGTGTTTTTTCCATAGGAAAAAGCCGCCTGATCAGCAAATACAGTGATGCCCCGCTGGCGTTCAATTTCGTTGGTGTCCAGAAGGGTGGTGCCGTCATCGACCCGTCCCCGGTTTCGGATAACGCCCCGGTTATAAAGAAGTTGTTCAGAAAAGGTGGTTTTTCCTGCGTCTACATGGGCGAGGATGGCGATGTTTTTTTTCATGATTTTGCCTCCGGATTTTTTATTTTCTATAGTATAACAAAAACAGAATCGTCCGTAAAGGGGCGAAATGGGGGAAACATAACATTTTACGGAATATGCGTATGTACACTTGCAGAAAAATTGATGTATTTTATAGGAAAGCGAAGAATTGCGTAATATGGGAATGGGAGTGGATTTTTGTGGATATAAAATAAGGAGAAGAAGCTGAAAAATCCGGTATATCCTGGATGGAAAGTTTGAAGATTTAGAATTTATTTATAAAATCGTAAGGAAAAAAAGATTGTTTTTTGTCTATTCTTTTGATATACTGAAACAAAATTATGGAAAGAAAGAAGGTTTTACTTTTGAAAAAAGTTTGGCTGGATACAGATATTGGATCGGACATTGATGATGCCCTTTGTTTGACTTATTTGTTGTGTGAAAAAGACTGCGATTTGCTGGGAATATCGACCGTCAGCGGCGAATCGAAAAAGCGGGCGGAATTGTCAAGTGCAATTCTTCGCCATGCCGGCCGTGAGGTTCCTGTTTACAGCGGAACTAATGAACCGCTGGTGATTCCGACGGTGCAGAAAGAGGCGCCGCAGTATAAAAAAATTGACGCCTTTCCCCACCGGACGGATTTTGAAGAAAATACGGCTGTTTTGGCGATGCGTGATGCGATATATGCACATCCGCATGAAATTACCTTATTGACCATCGGGCCCCTTACCAATGTGGCGCTTTTGTTTGCAATGGACCCCAAGATACCGTCATTGCTTAAAGAGATGGTGCTGATGGGCGGCCACTTTGTGGATCCGATTGACGGCATCTTCCGCCAGGAGTGGAATATCTTTTGTGATCCCCATGCGGCACATATTGTGGCCAATGCAGCGGTTGCGCGGATGGTATGGATCGGTCTGGATGTGACCACAAAGGTGGTCTTTGACCAGAAGGAAGCGGTGAAGAAATTAAACAGCCCGGTTCTGGAACCGACCATGGCGTTTTCGAGTGAATGGTTTTCTTACTGTGGGGAAATGACCTTTCATGACCCCCTTGCGGCAGCTGTGATGTTTGACGAAAACCTTTGTACATTTGTCCGGGGAAATGTGGAAGTGGTTTATCAGGAGGGGCCAACCTGCGGGCGCACCCTGTTTACGCCTGATGAAAAGGGGCGGCATCTTATCGCGGATGGGGTGAAGCCGGATTTGTTTTTCGAGCGGTATCTCCGGGTGACCGGTTGTCATACCGGAGGGCAGGAAGCATAGGATGGGCGCTCTGTTTTTGGCGCCGGTATATCTGCTGCTGAACGGGTATATTCTGTGGCGGCTGATTCGGTGGATGGCGGCCTGCTGGGGGGTTACCCGTAAGAGATGGATTCGGATACCGGTTTATCTTTTCTATGGCCTGATTTCAACTGCGCCCCTTACCGGTTTTTTGGCGCCCCATTCGGATCTGCGTTTTATTTTGGGTGCTGTGGGCCAATACTTTCTCGGAACCATGGCCTATATCCTGTTGGTCATAGGGGGGCTGGACATCATCTGTTTTCTGCTCAGGCGGAGCCGGTGGTATCGGAGCAGACATTTTCATGAGAGAAAATGGTTTGCAGGGATCGGGGCATTTGCCATACTTTTGATTGCAGGAATCAGCGGTTACGGAATTTACCATGCAGGGGACATCCGTGTCCGGAATGAGGAGATAACCATTGCAAAAGATTTCCCGGAAAGGGAACTGAACATTGTTCTGCTTGCGGATTTCCATCTGGGCTATAACGTTGGACTGCGGCAGGTGGAAAGGGTTGTGGAACTGGTCAATGCAGAGCCGGCGGACTTGATTTGCATTGCCGGCGATATATTTGACAACGATTATGCCGCCATCCGGCAGCCGGAGGAAATAGCGGATGCCCTGGCAAAGATGAAGAGCAGGTACGGAACTTATGCCTGTTTTGGGAACCATGACGTCAAAGAACCAATCCTGGCAGGGTTCACCTTTCCGTCAAAAGAAAAGCAGACAGAAGATACGAGATTTCTGGAATTCTTTGAAAGGGCGGGGATCCGGCTGCTTCAGGATGAGGGTGTGATGATTGACAACGCTTTTTCGCTCTTTGGCAGAAAAGATCCGTTTAAAATGAGGAAGATGGGCGAAACCCGAAAGCCGCCGGCTGAATTGCTGGAAGGCGCCGACCATGAAAAGCCGGTGTTTGTTATGGATCACCAGCCCAAACAATTGGATGAACTGGCGGATGCGGGTGTGGATCTTGACCTGTCCGGACATACGCATAACGGACAGCTGTTCCCGGTGAATCTGTTTCTGGGGATGTATTGGAAGAACCCCTATGGCATTTTGCAAAGGGGGGGAATGTTCTCTTGTGTTACCTCCGGTGTGGGTGTGTGGGGGCCTGCCATGCGTGTTGGAACAGACAGTGAAATTATGAGAATAACGGTGCATTTTCAATAAAAAGGAGCAGTGAAAACCATGTGGAGTTCAAAGATGTTAAAGCAGAATGCAAAGCTTGCTTTAAAGCAGAACTATTGGAGAGCAGTGGGAATCTGCCTTTTGACCGCTTTTTTGGTTGGCGGCATTGCGATTGGCACGGTTCATTTTGGGGTGTTCAGCCCCAGTGAAATCGGGGACGCTGTATTGATGCAAAGCGCAGACCGTTTTACGGTAAAAAGCAATTCGCAGATTGTTGACGAGTTTCTGCATGAGGGAGAGCCGCAAAGCTTTTTGGGGGAACCCAAACCCACCCGGGGTGTACTTGCGGCGGTCTTTAACAATGCAACCAAATCCCAGTCCATTTTATTTGGTGTTTTGAATGCGGTAAACCAGTTTGTCTTCAATGACCAGATTTTTGGCGGCGTTATCATTTTAATCGGTGCATTGCTGGGCATTCTCTATTGGTTGTTCATCAGTAATATCGTTCAGGTTGGCAGAAACCGCTTTTTCATGGAAAACCGGCTGTATAAGGGGACAAAGACCGGCCGGATCCTATTTCCCTATCAGGTCCGCCGGGGACGGCGGACAGCCTGGGTGATGTTTGTCAGGAGCATATGGCTTTATCTCTGGTCGCTCACCGTGGTGGGGGGAATAATTAAGCGGTATTCCTATTACATGATCCCCTATATCATGGCAGAAAATCCCGATATCAACCGGAAAGAAGCCTTTGCACTCTCCCGTTCAATGATGAACGGGCAGAAATGGCGGACCTTTGTTCTGGAACTTTCTTTTGTTGGCTGGGAGCTTTGGGGGATAATGACCTTTGGGATTGTAAAGATCCTGTTCCTGCTTCCCTATAAAGAGGCGACCATGGCAAATTTATATATGTCCCTGCGCCAGCGGGCAAAAGACGAAAACCTTCCCTTTTCCCGGCTGCTTTGCGACCGGTATCTGGAGGAAGGAGAGGGCGATGCATATCCCTATGACCAATACTTCATCCCGGAAGTCCCCGGCCGGAAATTGGTGCATGTGAACTATCGGCGGGATTACGGGATCTTGTCTATTATTTTATTGTTCTTTACATTTTCTATGATTGGCTGGCTGTGGGAGGTTGGGCTGCATATTTTCAACAGCGGTGGTTTTGTCAACCGCGGTGTCCTCCACGGACCCTGGCTGCCGATTTATGGTTCCGGCGGTGTTTTGATGTTGCTGCTGTTGAAGAAATTCCGTGAAAAACCTCTGCTTACCTTCTTTTTGGCAATGGTTCTTTGTGGAATTGTAGAATATGGAACCGCATGGTATCTGGAATATACCCAGCATCTTAAATGGTGGGATTACAGCGGATATTTCCTGAACCTGCATGGAAGGATCTGCCTTGAGGGATTGATTGTCTTTGGTTTGGGCGGCTGTGCGTTTATCTATCTGCTGGCACCTCTGCTGGATCAGATTTTTCTGAAGATACCCAAACGGACGGCGGTGCTTGTCTGTTTGATACTTGTAATGATTTTCTGCGCTGATGCAGGGTATTCCTATTTTCATCCCAATACGGGGAAGGGAATCAACGAGGATTACAGCAAACAAACAGCGTATGAACAAAAAGTTAAATAAAAGGAGGAAGAGAGATGCAGAGAAAAACCGGACTTTTGATGATTTTGGCAGTACTTTTGATATTTTCCACAACTGCATGCGGAAAACAAACACCGGATCCGGAAGCGTATGAAACGTATACATCAGAGATAAATGGATTTTCTGTTGTCCTGCCCAAGGGGTATACGGCGGAAGAGGATAGTTTGACGGATGATGGAAAGATGGGGATGGCGCGGTTCACTGTGGAAGGCGGTGATGTTGGTGTCGTATTGGATGCCCGGACCGGTGGCGGGGAAACCCTGCCTGAAACAAAGAAAGCCTATCAGGAACAGAATCCGGAAGAAGAGGTGCTTCAGTTTACCAACTTGTCCAAAGCGGGTGAATTTGATGGATACAAAGTGATGATGAAAATAAAAGATTCGAAGAAAATAGGCCTTCTTTATGTCTATCGTTTTGGAGATACCGAGGTGACAGTTGCCGCCAAAGCGGAAGATAAAAAGCAGGCGAAGTTTTTGGAAGTCGGACTGGATCAGATCCGGCTTCCTCAAAGCAAGGGCGTTTTATAACTGTGAAGAAGAACTTGTTTATTTAGCGGAAGTGCAGTGGAGATGGAGAATGCACTACATTTTCCATCAGAAGGAATGGAAACAGTTGAATCAGCAGTTGGCGGAGGTGTTCCATGAAAAATATTTTGGTGGTTGGCAGTATGAATATGGATTTGGTTATGCAGACGGATCAGTTCCCAAAACCCGGCGAGACACGGGCAGGTTTTGGATTTTCTGCGGTTCCGGGCGGAAAGGGGGCCAATCAGGCGGCCGCGGCCGCGAAGCTTGGCTGTCCCACCTATATGCTTGGCGGTGTGGGGAATGATGCCTATGGAGAGATATTGAAGGAACATCTGTCTGCCTGTGGGGTGATGACCGATCGGATCTGGAAGGAAGACGGCAGCAGCGGTGTGGCCGTCATCACTGTTTGCGGCGGTGAAAACGAGATATTGCTGGACGCGGGCGCAAACGGCAGGGTGACGCCGGAACGCATTTCCGCTTGCAGTGATTTGTTTGCATGGGCGGACAGGGTGGTTTTGCAGTTTGAAATCCCAATGGACGCAGTTATCAGAGGGGCGGAAATGGCAAAGGCCGCCGGAGCAGAAGTTGTACTTAACCCTGCTCCGTTTCGGGAGATCCCTGTTTCCTTATTGAAAAATACCGATTGGCTGGTTCTCAATGAAACCGAGGCGGCGGAAATGGGCAAGATGCCGGTGACACAGTTGGAGGAGGCCGCGGCCTGTATGGAAAAAATTGAAGAGCAGTTTTCGGGCAGAGTGTTTCTGACCCTGGGAAAGGAAGGCTGTCTTTACCGGGAAGACGGGATGCTGAGACGGATGCCTGCATTTCCGGTCAGGGCGGTGGATACTACTGCCGCCGGTGACTGCTTTATCGGCGGACTCTGTGCGGCGATGGACGGAGAAAGACCGCTGTTTGCGGCTGTGCAGTATGCCGCGGCGGCTTCTGCTGTCACAGTTTCCCGTATGGGGGCAGGCAGTTCTTTGCCCAGCCGGGAAGAGGTGGATGAATTTCTGAAAAAGAATAAGGGGTAAAAAAACCGCGGTTATCCTTTTTGGATGGCCGCGGTTTTCTATTCCTTTGCAGTGAAATGAGCCGGAAGGATAAACGGAACAGGAAATAATTATAAATTGAATGAGAGTATTGCATGGGGAGGAACAGCGCCGGATAATTTATTTCTTATAGGGTATCATGTTATTTTTTTCTGCCTGAATTTATATACATTGTTGCCTGAATTTATATACATTGTATAATTCAGGAAAAGATGTACATACTACAGATGAAATAAATTATAGGAGGTAGATGTTGATGACAACAAAAGAACTTTTGTATGTTGAAGATGTGCTGGGACATGAGCAGTATTTTCAGACCAAGTGCAAAGAGGCAATGAACCAGGTGCAGGATGCGGAACTGAAATCCTGTATCGAGCAGATGTCTCAGAAACATCAGCAGATTTTTCAGAATTTTTACGGCTTACTTTAATTTTTGAAAGGAGAAATGAGAAATGGATGACAAAAATGTAATGGAAGATATTCTCCTTTTGGAGAAGGGTGTTTGTGATTTGTTTATGCACGGAACCATCGAGTCCTCGACAGCCAATGTACGGCAGGCGTTCAGCACGGCGCTCAATGATGCCCTTAGTATGCAGAACACAATTTATGGGAAGATGTCGGCAAAAGGCTGGTATTCAGCAGAGCAGGCAGAGCAGAATAAGCTGACTTCTTTAAAACAGAAGTTCAGCCCGCAAAATTCTTAATAGGTAAAGCGAAAATGCAGACTGTTCATGAACAGTCTGCATTTTTTTGAAGCGTTCATTCAGGCGCACGCCGGTATCCTTTTGGAGTTCCGGTAAATTAAGGATGCGGCAGTCAAGGGACCGTATTTGTATAAATAAAATTCAAGTTATAAGGTATCGGATTGATAAGTTTGGGGTGAAGATTTTTTCACATCTCCAAATGTATCAATCCCGAAGTGAATATTTCAGCCGCGAAGTAAATGTTTCAACTACGAAGTAGGGAAATATCCCCTCCGCTTTGCTTCAAATCAGGTAGCTGCCGCCTGAAAGTGGTGGGGTTTAAGCTTATATGCAAACAGGGGTAGGAATATTATAAAAATGATCGGATATCAATAACCAGCGCTTCTTCAAGATGAATCAGGCGTTTGGTGATGTCTTTTGACTTTTCGTCCGCGGCTTTATATTGATTGAGATACCGGCTTAATGATTTTACGCCCATGTTGCAGCCATCGGTGATTAAATCCGCGATTGTCTTGTCGGACTCATCAGAGGCCAGTTTTACATTTGTCTTTATCCAGGACATGCTTTTTGCAATGGGGTTTGGTTCCTTTCCTTCATCGTGGTACTGGTTCAGAAGTTCCTGGATTTCTGTATCCAATTTTTCGTGTTCCGTTTTGCAGGTCTCAAGGGCTTGTTTGAGTTTGGAACTGCTGACATACTCAAGTACTTTGTCAATTGACGAAACGCCCATCTTTACGCCTGCATCACATTCTCTTAATAGTTTTATTGTATCGCTTTCTATCATGTGATAACCTCCCTATTGATTTGTTGTTTCTAATATGCCCTCAAATTTGTAAAGTATGAAAAAAGAAACAAAGATTTGGGTGGAAAATATAGGTTTTCAAGGGAGATAATTTTATGACCAAACCGGGGGGCGCAATCTATTTATAATGGATTTTTCGTAGGGGCGACCCTGTGTGGTCGCCCGTTAATGGGAAAAATTTCATTTCAATGTCGTCCTCGTCATCACGTTTCACTTGACAAATTGAAGAAAAATAGATATAATAAAAGCAGATAAAAGGTTACCGCAATGCGGTTAGCCATAAGTTTGGGTTAAGTAACCGTCACTTTAGCTGGGGGCGGTTACTTTTTTATGGTTACTACAAGAAGTAGCAAAAGAATCATAAAACAAATTATGTATTCTTGCTCCATAAAATCCACCTCCTTTCTGAAATCAAAAGATTTCTTCTGAGGTGGCTAACCGCTCACAAATATCTTTCATCTGCAAAGATATTATATAATTATCGACAAAATATGTCAATTTACAAATTGTTTACGGGCACATCCTCTGGATGCGCTTTTTTATTGCTGCTGATGTTCCAGCGTGTCGACCGTTGCCTCCTTTATCCCACAAAGGCGGAGCTTTTGTGGGAACATTGATTCGGGCGACCACATAGGGTCGCCCCTACGTCGGACTACGGGACATTCGCGAATTACAAATATATGTCTAGCGTCACGGACATCGTAGGGCAGGGCTCTCACAGCGTCAGAACACGCCTTATTTTGCCCGGTTTTCGTAGGGGCGACCCTGCGTCGGACTACGGGACATTCGCGAATTACAAATATATGTCTAACGTCACGGACATCGTAGGGCAGGGCTCTCACAGCGTCAGAACACGCCTTATTTTG
>CAJTWN010000015.1 GCA_910580105.1 uncultured Clostridia bacterium
CAAAGATAGAAACAAAGATAGAAACAAAGATAGAAACAAAGATAGAAACAAAGATAGAAACAAAGATGGAAGCAAGACGAAGATTGCATATAAAAGCGAAAACCCTCCCCATTGGGGAGGGTTTCGTTATAGTAACGTCACGTTTCCGGGCGACCACACGACGTCGGCACATGGTCTTTTAGCTCGCTTTTCCTAAAGGAAAAGCATCGCTTCTTTGGCGGTTCTTCCTATATCCCACAAAAGCAGAGCTTTTGTGGGAACCCTATATCTCATCCGATTTCAAAATCCGCGGCACTCGGTATAATGTTTTTCCTCTCGGCATATCCGCGCACTGGGTCAAGCGTCACGCTTGCGGGCGACCACACGACGTCAGAACACGCCCTTTATCGCTCATTTTGGCAGATGCCAAAAGTTCGCTTTCAGGTCGGTTCTTCCTTTTTCCCACAAAAGCAGAGCTTTTGCGGGAGCCCTATATCTCATCCGATTTCGAAATTCGCGGCAATCGGTATAATTTTTTTCCTCTTATGTCATCCGCGCATTGGGTCAAGGCTAAGCCTTGTTTTGTGGGAAAGAGGAGGCGCCGGCCATAAAGTGAATCTTCGCGGCAAAGCCGCGAAGTGAACAAAGTTGGCCGGACGCCGACGACGTCATGCTTATTCTCAAACGGTGAAATAATAGCCGACACCGCGCTTGGTCATGATATGTTTTGGCTGTGACGGGTCATCCTCAATCTTCTCACGGACACGGCGAACCGTCACATCCACCGTCCGGACATCACCATAATATTCATAATCCCAAACATATTCCAAAAGACTCTTCCTTGAAAAAATCTTGTTCGGCTGGGCGGCAAGAAACTTTATCAATTCAAACTCACGCACAGTGAGATCAATCAGCGTTCCGTTCTTATAAAGCTCATACCGGTTGCAGTCCAGCTTGAAACAGCCCACTTCCAGGGTATCGCTATTCATACCGCCGTTCAGCGGATCCACATCATTCCGGCGCATGTTGGCCTTCACCCTTGCCATAAGTTCCCGTACACTAAAAGGTTTGGTAATATAATCGTCTGCGCCCAGTTCCAGACCCAGCACCTTGTCCACTTCCTCTTCGCGTGCAGTCAGCATCAGAATCGGCACCATGGACGATTCACGAATTTTCTTACAGACCGAAAAGCCGTCCAGTTTCGGCAGCATAACATCCAGCAAAATCAGATCCGGCTGTATCGTTTTTGCCTTTAACACCGCCTCTTCGCCATCCAGCGCCTCGTACACAATGTATCCTTCATTCTGGAGGTTCAGCTTCAAAATGTCCACAATGCTCCGTTCATCATCCACAACCAAAATTTTCTTAGCCATCTTCTCTCTCCATTCCGCCGTCATCCAAACGGCACAAAACTGATTCAAAAGTTCCCAATCGTCTAATAGGCGACATACCCCAGCGGGTCCTGAAATGTATCATTTGCCTTCACCTCAAAATGCAGGTGCGGTCCTGTACTGTTGCCGGTACTCCCAACCTTTCCAATCCGCTGTCCTTGCTTGACCAGCTCTCCGTCCGACACCAGAATCTCGCTCAGATGCCCGTAAGCCGTCTGAAAGCCGTTCTGGTGGTCGATTATAATATAATTCCCATAGCCGCCGCAGACCGCTGCATAAGCAACGATGCCGCCGTCCGCCGCGCAAACATCCGCGCCCATATCGGCGCCAATATCAATCCCGGTATGGCTGCGTCCCCAGCGGGCACCATAGCCGGAGGTCAACACCCCTTCTGCCGGTCGGGTAAAATATCCTTCCGCAAGGGATTCCTCCGTATCATCTGCCGAGGGTGGGGCCGTCTCCTGCACGGGTATATTGGCATTCATAGGTTCCTGCTGCCGTACAGACACATCATCAGCCGTAATTCCGGGTTCCTGGCCGGCCGCAGCATCTGCCAGCCGCGTGCCATAGGAAATCCGCATACATAACAAACCAAATATCCCCAATGCTGCACAGATTAGAATGCCGAACCAAACGGGGTTTTTTCTCTTTGTTTTCCTTCTGTTTATCTTCATTTAACACCGCTCCAATGCTTTTGTTTTTACGCAAAGAAAAAAAGCGTATGTTAAATTTATATTACAGACATTGTAATTTTAAACTAAGGACTGCAAAAAATCAAGGGTTTTTCTCAAATTATTTTTAATTTTTCTTATTTTCTTTTACAAAGAGTGTAAAACCATGACATTTTCTTCGTTTTTTGGATAATCTTTCAAATTTCAGCGGATATGTTGAGAAAGCCCCTTGAAAGTCGAACAGATTTCGTATATAATAAACATAATTGAAATATTTCTATCTGTGTGATGAGGAGATTCCAATGATTCTTCCAATATTGTTAAACAAGACCAAACTTCTTCCCATCTATGTGTTGGGAATGGGTACAAAGGAACACCAGGATCATATCATCCGCCGCTGCGGATTTTCCGGCTATCAGTTTTTGTATTGTACCGATGGCAGGGGCAGGTTCTCTGTTGAGGGCAAAACTTATGACATTGGCAAGGGGGATGCCTTCTTTTTTCGGCCGGATGTCCCGCACGAATATTATGCCACCGAGGGCCGGTGGCGGACCCGCTGGGTTGTCTTTACCGGCGACGCGGTAGAAAATATCCTGGAATATCTGGGCTTCGGCGCCTATGAGGTCTTTTCCATCCGGAAGTTTGAGGAATTCGACATCCAGGTCAACAACCTCTCTGACATGTTTTGGTGCGACGACCCGGACAAGGAAATTAAGACCTCCATGTTGATGTACCGCCTGATTATCAAGATGGGCGAGAGCAGGAACAATATCCCCGATGAAAACAATCTGAGCCGGAATCAGAAATACGAAAAACTCAGCCCGGCAATCGAACTGCTAAAAAGCCGCTATCAAGAGGATTTGAGCCTGGAGGATATTGCGGACAGCATCAATATATCCCCTAATCATCTATGCCGGCTGTTTAATCAGGTCTATGGCATCACACCGCTCAAATATCTGACCCACCTGCGGCTGAACATGGCAAAATATTATCTCTGTTCCCCCGGAAACATGAAGGTTAAAGAGATTGCCGATGCGGTCGGCTTTAAGAGTCCAAGTTATTTCTGTTCGGTCTTCAAAAAGGCTGAGGGCATGACGCCGGATGATTTCCGCCGCATCAATGCCTTTTAAGGCGGTCAAGAAAGTTAAAGAGATTGCCGATGCGGTCGGCTTCAAGAGTCCAAGTTATTTCTGTTCGGTCTTTAAAAAGGCTGAGGGCATAACGCCGGATGATTTCCGCCGCATCAATGCCTTTTAAAGCAGCCAACATGTAGATTGACCAGCCCGACATGGCATAGCCGCCCCCTGTGCTGCAGGAATCTCCGTAAGGTTGGCAAGCTTGATGAATTCCGTGCCGGATGATATAACGAAAGATGCCCCCTGCCTCTATAGGCGATGGGGTCCGCTTCCGTTTTTCGGTGGGCATATAATTCCCTTCCGAAATGTTGCATGACAGGATTTCCACCCTTATTAAACCTATTTCAAAATGGTGTTTGCGCCGGCATTCCCGTCATTTGTGCGGAAGTTCCCGGCTGCGACAAAATAAGATACTCTTTTAAGGAGGCATTTATGCCAGACATTACCATTGCTTGCGTTGGCAGGATAAAAGAAAAATTTTATACCGATGCCATTTCAGAATACCAAAAGCGGTTGAGCCGCTATTGTAAATTCCGCATTACAGAGGTCAAAGACGAAGCCACGCCCGATGCGCCGTCACCCAAAGAAGCCGCACTGATTCTTGAAAAAGAGGGCGGTCGTTTGTTAGAGAAGATTCCGGAGGGAGCCTATGTCATTGCCCTTTGTATTGAAGGCGCCCAGCTTTCGTCCGAGGCTCTTGCAA
This sequence comes from uncultured Clostridia bacterium, assembly GCA_910580105.1. Classification (GTDB taxonomy): domain Bacteria; phylum Bacillota; class Clostridia; order Monoglobales; family Monoglobaceae; genus CAJTWN01. The sequence goes on from CAJTWN010000015.1 coordinate 3,881, forward strand.
AAAAGATAGATACCCTTGCCCTTTCAGGAAAGAGCAGACTTTGTTTTGTCATCGGCGGTTCTCTGGGGCTTTCCGAAACGATCAAGAAACGGGCGGACTTTCAACTGAGTTTTTCGCCCATGACCTTTCCCCATCAGCTGATGCGGGTGATTTTGTCCGAGCAAATTTATCGTGCATACACCATCCTGTCCGGGCAGAAGTACCATAAATAGCAAAACCGGGGCCATGCCGCAACGCTGGCCCCAAAAATATAAACAAGGAGCAAATCAAATGAACAAAAAGCATCCATTCCTTCCCATCCTTCTCAGTTTTTCTCTCGGCCTATGTTTCACCCCGGCGGCTTTTGCGGATGAGGCGGAAGATAAACCGGCCTATGTTATTCCCGGCGGAAATCAGGGGTCGGCGCCGACTGCCGCACCAACCACCCCAGCTGACCCGGAGGCAGAACCCACTTCCCCGCCCAAAGTCACCTCCACACCGGCTGCAGAACCGACAGCATCTGCCACCACCGCACCGGCGGCAGGTTCCGGTAACGATCCGGCTTATGTGATTCCCGGCGGACAGGCGACAAAAGAACCGGAGAACACCCCATCCGCCGCCCCTTCTGCCCGGCCCACAGCCGGGTCCGGAGATGTTAGCGGCCTAGATGATACTGCTTTTATGGAAGCCTTTACCCTTGCCTTTTTTGATGGTATCACCGAACTTACGCCCACATCAGCCAGCAAACAAATCACGGCAGTACTCACCAAGGTACCGGAGGAACGCATCGGAGAAGCCCAATGGTATCTGAACGGCCAGCCCGTCTCCGACCATTACAGCGGTCAGTTTCCCATCAAAAGCGGAAAGGTAACCGCCTTCCAGCTGCCGGTGGTATTTGAAAAAGGTATGCACGAGACCGGAGCGGATGTGGCCCTTGAAATCCGGTTGAACGGCGTCAGCCGCCGGATTGAAAAGCACATTACGTATCAGAATTACACCGATGAAGAATATGACCGGATAGAACGCGACCGGGTACTGAACCTCGTAAAGCCCATGGAAATTCCGGCAACTCTGCGGCAGAACGTCACCACCTATGCAGACAAATACCTTTCGTCTGCTAACGGAAGTTTGGCCGCCGGGACGGAGGTTATCTATGCAGACCATTATTCCGACACCTCTGCCTATCTTTATCTGCCGGAGGAAGAACGTTTCTGTTGGGTATCCTATTACAGTGTCCGGGTTTCCGGCGAAGATCTTGTGGTTGAAGGCGATTACAGCAATGAAGACAAGGTGACTTTTGTCAATGCCAAAGCGTATGCCAGCAATTCGGATTATCTTATCTGGATCAATCTGGAACACCAGAAAGTCAACCTCTTCATCGGCGAGGAAGGAAACTGGAAATTGGAACGGGTGATGGATTGCGCTACCGGCGCCAATCAGACCCCTACCCCCACCGGAATCACCACTTATTCGAAGTATGAAAACGGCTGGTTTAACCCGACTTATTATGTGAAGCCGGTACTCTATATCAATCCGGCACGGGCAATTGCCATGCATTCGATTCTTTTTCATCCGGACGGGCGGGTGCAGGACGGAACATTGGGCCGCAATGTCTCCCACGGCTGTATCCGACTTGCCCCTGAAGACATCAATTATCTTGCCGAATATGTGCCCATCGGTACCACCGTTGTCGTCTTCTAGCAAGGCTTAGCCAAGCGTGACGCTTGACCCAGTGCGCGGATATGCCAAGTAGAAAAACCTTCTACCGATTGCCGCGGATTTCGTAGGGGCGACCCGTCGTCGGCGCACGGCACATTTGCTCGGTTTTCCTGCGAAAAACCTTCGTTTTGGGCGCCGGCGTCTCCTCTTTCCCACAAAACGCACTGCGTTGGCGTTTTGCGGGAGCCCTTTGTGGACATCGTAGGGTTCCCGCAAAAGCTCTGCTTTTGTGGGATAAAGGAAGAACCGACCTGAAAGCGAACTTTTGGTATCTGCCAAAATGAGCGATAAAGGTCGTGTTCTGACGTCGTGTGGTCGCCCGGAAACGTGCGCAAGCGTGACGCTTGACCCGGTGCGCGGATGATACGAGTGGAAAAACCTTTTTCCGATAGCCGCGGATTTCGTAGGGGTGGGGTTCTACCCCACCCGGTGAATCCATATTTCGAAACGGACATCCGTAGGGGCGACCCTATGTGGTCGCCCGCATCAATGCGCAAGCGTGACGCTTGACCCGGTGCGCGACTGTGCCGAGAGGAAAAACTTTCTACCGAGTGCCGCGTCGTCGGCGCACGGCGCAATTGCTCGGTTTTCCTGCGAAAAACCTTCGCTTTGGGCGCCGGCGCCTCCTCTTTCCCACAAAACGCACTGCGTTGGCGTTTTGTGGGAGCCCTGCCCAACGATGTCCGTGATGCTAGACATATATTTGTAATTTGCGGATGATCCATGCGTCCGCCGTAGGGGCGACCCCACGTGGTCGCCCGAATCAACTTTGCTATAACGAAACCCTCCCCAATGGGGAGGGTTTTCGCTTTTATATGCAATCTTCGTCTTGCTTCCATCTTTGTTTCTATCTTTGTTTCTATTTTTCCCGGCCTTGTTTCTATTTTTCGCCTTCCATCATCTCCTTCAACTCCCCCTGCTTCTCACTTATCTCTCTGCACATCTTTCCCCCCAGCAGCAGCCCTATCTCAAAGTATATCTCTATGTATTCTTCCAACTGCTGATAATAATCTTCCGCCGCCCTATCCTGCTCCTTCGGCTCCTTTATGTATTCTTCCAAAAAGCTCCTCGTCTCTGCTTCCGCTTCCCTCAGCCGCTGGCTATAACTCTTTTTTGTCTCCCCCTTACATCCTTCCTCTCCGTACAATATATAGTTCCCCATGTTGTTCAGCTGTATCCTTTTGTACAATTCTTTCATATCCATCCCTTTTCCTCCTTTGTTTTCATTATTCCTAAAAACTGGACGTTTGCTACTCCCTTTTCTCCACGTTTCCTTTTTTCTTTCGCCTTTTGGGGTTAAAAAATATTTTATTTTTATTTTAGTATTATATCATATAATATTTTTAACATTGTGATGGATATATCACAAAAAGAAAAAACTCCTTTGTTGAAAAGTTTTCGTCATGAAATAGTATATATTGTGAAAGCGGTATTTCCCAAAAATGCTTTGCCTTTCGGGAATCGTATTAGTGAATTATTAGTATTAAAAGAAATATTCAAGTGTGAATTTTCTGACTTTTTTAAAGGTTTGCCAAAACCAGAAAAATTTACAGAGAATTAAATATCAGAAAACGAATAAAACCCTCCCCATTGGGGAGGGAATATTTATAGAATAAGCATTGTTTCGGGCGACCACACGACGTCGGCTTCCGACCTTTTTGCTCGCATTTCCTGTACGGAAATGCTTCACCTTGTCGGCCGGTGCCTCCTCTTTCCCACAAAAGCAGAGCTTTTGCGGGAACCCTAAGAAGCCCCTACGGTGGACGCACGGGTCATCCACAAATTACAAATATATGTCTAGCATCACGGACATCGTAGAGCAGGGCTCCCGTAGCGTCAGAACATGCCTTATTTTGCTCGGTTTTCGTAGGGGCGACCCTGCGTGGTCGCCCGGAAGCGTGACGTTTCATCCAGTGCGCGGATGATACGAGCGGAAACACCTTTCACCGATAGCCGCGAAGTGAACAAAGTTGGCCGTGCGCCGACGACGGGTCGCCCGAATCAATGAACAAATAAGTTATTTTTCAAATAAATTACAAATTATACAAATATATTGTAAAACAATGTCGAAAGTGATATATTATCGAAAGCAGATGAAAGGAAATTGAAGAGCGGTTGGCCCCCTTTGTTGAAGTCACATGGACTTCGGAAAGGAGGTGACGCTTATGGGATTAAATACATTACTTAAAGTAGTTGTATTTGTTGTGATTTTTATCACAATTGTATCCATAAAAGCGATATGACCGCCCCTCGTGCCTGAGTAAGACGGTCATAGACTGAATTATTTGGCTGACCGCAAAGCGGTAACCTTTTATCTGTTTTTATTATACCTATTTTTCTTCATTATGTCAAGTTTCGGGCGACCACGTGGGGTCGCCCCTACAGATCTACGTTGGGAAAAACATCGCTTCTTCGGCGGTTCTTCCTTTTTCCCAAAAAGCAGTGCTTTTGGGGAACCCTGCCGTGCGCAGCACGGCCAACACTGCATCCCTCACGCGCAACAGTGCGTGTAAGTACCGGGTCAAGCGTCACGCTTGCGCATTGGATGAAACGTCACGTTTCCGGGCGACCACGTGGGGTCGCCCCTACGGATCTCCATTTCGAAATGTGGATTTCGTAGGATTCCCGCAAAAGCTTTGCTTTTGTGGGAAAGAGGAGGCGCCGGCCATAAAGTGAATCTTCGCGGCAAAGCCGCGAAGTGAACAAAGTTGGCCGTGCGCCGACGTTGGGTCAAGCGTCACGCTTGCGGGTGTTTCTACCAGAGGTAGAATGGAGCAAAGATGGTATTGATTAAAATAGCAGGGATGCTGGAAAGCAGGATATTGATGCCAATTGCGCCAAAGACCGCGCCGACACTGACGCCGCCCTTGCTGTGATAACAAAGATTCTTTTCCGTATCAGAAAACCGCGTATACTTGCAAACACTGTCCTGTACATGCTTCATATACAGATAATTGCCCCAGATACCAAAACAGACGGACAGCCCAACGGATAACACCCAGCCAATCACCGGTATGCAGGCCAGGATGCTGGACGCCGCCAACACAATCAGCCCGACAAGATACATCTTCCGGTAAAAGGCCCAAAGACCGCCGAATAAAAACGAACACCAGTTCCAATCCGTGGTTCCGCGAACTGCCTGCATCTTTTGAAATTTCCGTCCGTAAAAGGCCTGATTCTCACCCATAAAATGATAGGCCTCTTCATACATGTCCTGATCCCACTGCTCTTCCGGATGGAACAGCGAATTCAAAAAACTGTTCTGCGCATCGCCTGTATACTGATATGAATTGTATTGATCTGATTGATAATTTCCCTGTCTGCCCGTTCCTGCCGCCGTATACTGCGCATCCAGTTTGACGCCGCAGACCGGACAAAACCGTGCATCATCCTGTACCTTTGTACCGCAATGTTTACATATCATATTTTCTGCCTCCTTCACTTCCTAAAAACCTGTTGAAATCGTCTGCGGTGTTCTCTCTTTATCCGCTCTGCCGGGCTCTCTCCGTCGCTGTATGTAAAAAGACTGCCGGTCAAATCCGCCGGTAAACCGCAATTTTTTCTTTAATGCCTAATATGCACTTCCATCATCTATGTGGTTTTCATTTTAATTTTCAAATATGTCTTATATTTTTATGTTTTATACTTCGAATCTTCTATCCGGATACCCCTTTCCCGATGGCCTACTGTCCTTTACCTGCCAAACAACATTGGGAACCAAACTGTAAATTTGGGGTGTCTTTTCTTTCAATTAAATATCAAAGGCTTCGGTAATGGTTTTTGCAGCGTCATTCAGGCCGCCCATCAGGGCGTCCACAAAGACTTCGTCCGCTTCCACGCGCCAGACACCGTCTCTGTATACCACAGGAATGTCCACCCTACGAACAGCGGTGGGATTTCCCTCCTGATTGGCAATTTCAAGGAAAGACGCAATCATCTTCTGATCCAAATCCTCACCGGCCGGCTGCTCTCCGTCCATTATCTTGTCAAACATGGACTGAAACAGCCCCGGAAGCCAGGCATTGACCAAAGCGGTCATATCCACCGCCGTCACCTCTGTCGAAACCAAAACCGTTTTCCCATCCTTCTTTTCCGAAGAAATTATCTTATAATCCAACTCATCAAAAAGCGCCTCCATCAACAGCTTCGGCTGTAAAATGCCGCCTTCCTTCGTCTCTAAATCAGCAATGCTGTCCATATCGGCAAATGTTTCCGCCCCCTCGAAATCCAGCGCCTGAAATGCTGCAAACATCCCCTGCACCGCCGCTTCCGCCTCTTTCACCTCTCCGCATCCGGATAGGCAAAAGGGCAAAATCACCAAAAGCAAAAGTCCGGCGCCGCGTTTTAACCACCCCTTCATCCAACTTCCTCCTTCAAGTTCTGTTATTTTTTTATTATAACGCAGATTCGCCGTGTTGACAAGGGAAATATTTTCTGAATTTCTGGAAATATATGTACCCGGCGTACAACGTTGTACGCCGGTGTTCCAGGCCGTTAATGAAAGCCCTACCGGGCGGTTCTCTGCGCATCTGGCGGCACATCCAGCAGAACTTCCTCAATGAAAGCCTTACCGGGCAGTTCTCTGCGCGTCCGGCGGCGCAGGCGGCGGAACTTCCTCCTGTCCCGCAGTGGGCGCCGCAGTTGCTGTCGCTGAAGGAAGGTTTGTGGCCCGAAGGAAATAGTGATACTGATCCCGATCTTCAATATAAGCCTTTCGAAGACCGGGAAGCTGCATTGCCTCTTCTCCGACGCCGTCCGTCCAAACTGTGGGTTTCCCCGGCGCTTCGGTGGTATTTTTCAGCTGTATCTCACTTCCGGTAAGGGACGGGTCTTTGGTCACTCCGGCACCTTTCGAGATTTCTATTCCCCCAAAGGTATTCCCCGATACATCAATTTCACCTTCCAGTTTCACAGACGAACCATTCACCAAAATACCGGCGTTTCCATTGGACGCCTTGATATTTCTGAGCGTTACCCGGTTTGCTTCATAAACATGAAGGCCATAAACCGACGCCCATTCCAAAGGAGCCGCACCAGAAAAGACGAGGTTTACATCCGAAATCTCAGCCGCCTGACCGGTATCTCTGGTCTCCGCAGAAGCGGACAATATCATGACACTTTTTGCCCCTGCCGGAGCGGTTATCGTATGACCATGCCCGTTCAACACCATTACACGCCCAATTTCCACCGGCCCGGTAACAGCGATGTCCTGATTCAGATGGATGGACCGGACGGCTGGATTGTTGACCGCATCCAGAAGCTCTGCCCCGCTGTTTACCTTCACTGCCATATCTTTTTGGGAAAGGTTATCAAAATCCAGGTAATAATGCCGCTGCTGTGTCCCGTTCTTATCCACAATTTCCGAAAATAAATCGTTTATCTCAACAAAGGCATTGATTTGATCCGCTTTGTCTATCCAAATCAGCGGCCGGTTTGTCTCCTCATCCCGATAGATCAGGTGTTCCCGGTTGCCCCGAAGCATTGGATCTGCCGTTACGCCGGTACCTTTTGACAATTCAATACCGCCAAAGGTGTTTTCCGAAAGGTCCAGCTGCCCTGTGATGGTGACATCACCGCCATTAATCAGCATTGCCGCATCACTGCCGGAAATGCTGACATTTCCGATATTCAGTGCCGTTTGATATACCTGGATTCCATAGGAACCGCTCCACTGTTCCTCCGTACCATTCAGGCGGAGGCTTAGGTTGACTATGTCCACGCTTCCGTTTCCAGTCAGTTGGATGCCGTCTTTCTTGCCATTCTCTGTTTTATTGACCGTCAGCCGGTGTCCGCCGCCGTCCAGGGTCAATTCCTGTACATCCGCGACAACGGTTTCGCCGGTCTCCAAATCTCCAGTAAGGGTGACGGTGGCTTTTTCTTCTAACGTTCCGGCTTTTGCCAGCGCTTCCTGCAAGGAACCGAAGGCGTTTTCCCCATAGGTATAACGTCTTCTGTCCACCGTTACCGTACCGGTCTTGCCGCTGTAATCTGCATTCACCACAATGCTGGTTTTAGCAGCATCTATGATGGTACTGCCGGAGCCGCCTCCGGAACCGCCTCCGGAACTGCCGCCGGAACCGCCGCTGCCGCCCCCGATATGGCTGCCGCCGATGACCGAGATACTTCCGGCAAGGATGGTCTGGGTTCCTGTGATGGTGGAATTCTGCAAAACAACTTTATTTTCGCCAAGGCCCGGGGCCAGCAGAATATCGTCAATCTTCATATTTTTAAAGATAACGCCCGGGGTATTGACCAGCACAAGTCCTTCCACCGTATCGGTATAGGTGCCGGCTTTGCTGTAATAGCCTTTGACAATGTGATCTGTCATCTGGACTGCATAGGCTCTGGTCATCAGTTCGCGGGGGCGGAAGGTTCCGTCTTCAAACCCCTGCATATAACCTTTTTTGTCCATCGCCGCCACATATTCCGCGGCCCAGTCTGCAATATCGTTCCGGTCGGTGTAACCCGGTGTGTGTTCGGTTTCCGGCGGAAGGTGCAGCGCTCTTGCCATCATGACGGCGGCTTCTTCACGGGTGACCGGTTCTTCCGGACGGACATAGCCGTTAAATCCCAAAAGAACGTGACCGGCCGCCGCTCTCTGCACCGCATCCTTATACCAGGCATCCTGCAGGTCCAGGAAGGGGTTTTCGCCGGTTTCCTGATATTTCATCAGGCGGTCGATGATGACGGCCATTTCAGCACGGGTGACGGCGGCATCCGGTTGGAAACTGCCGTTATAACCTTCAATCAGGCCATGACCGCTCCAGCGGTCAATCGCGCCTTCTGCCCAATGCCCCGCCGTATCCTGATAAGACGCCGCCAACACTGCATAGGGAACCGCCGATGCCGCAACTGCGGCAGATAGGGTTCCGGCAAGCAATTTTTTCTTCGTCTTTTTTTTCATTTTATCTCCTTCTGTCTTTTTTTAATTTTACTCATATTTTACGGGAATCTGCGCATCGTAAAGATAACTGCATTTTTGAAAACATAATACATTCCCATAAGATTAGGGTAAACAGATTTTTGGTTTTCATAAGCAAGAGATTTTGGGGAACTGCATAAAATATGACAAATAAATTTTTATAACATACCAGACTGAAAAAATTTTGCATTTAGAAATTTTCCGCGCCTTCGAACCTTCAAAGGGGAAGCAGGGAAAATCCCTGCCACTCTGCTTCAGATGATGTATCCGCTGTCTAAAGTGGCAGAGGACTTCTTTTTGGTGCCTTTCGGCGTGAGAAAAACAATAAGAAAAAAGTAAGTGGAGCTATAATAAAAAGCGGCGCTTCGTATGCAAGCCGCAAAGTGGAAGAAATGGTTTGGAAATGAATTACTAATCAAAAACAACAAGGTTCTATCCGTTTACGGGGGACCGTGGGTGTGACGCGATAATAAAATTCGGTGCCGTTTTTGGGGTTAAACCGATAATGGCTTGCAAGACGCCAGTTTATCGGTGATATTGACTGAGGGGATAAAAATTAATAATAACTCTGCATTTTCCCCTTGCGCGGCGGCGACGAATATACTATGATAGAAAAAAGCAGTTTTGAAAGGAGTGTCTGTTATGCAACAAGCGATTTTATGGGCCGCGGGCGGCACCGGATTTACATTTTTGATGACTACGCTGGGCGCGGCGCTGGTTTTTTTCTTTCGGAAGCATGTGCAGATGACGGTTCAGCGCATTTTTCTCGGTTTTGCCGCCGGGGTGATGATTGCCGCTTCGGTCTGGAGCCTGCTGGTTCCGGCCATAGAAGAAGCAGAAGCGGCCGGCGGTATCGGCTGGATTCCTGCTGCCGGCGGATTTATCCTGGGAATTGTCTTTCTGATGCTGATGGACGGTCTGCTTCCGCACCTTCACAACGATGCGCCGCATCCGGAAGGGCTTTCTTCTTCATGGAAGCGCACCACCCTGTTGGTGACTGCCGTCACTCTGCACAACATTCCCGAAGGAATGGCCGTTGGCCTTTCCTTTGCCCTGGCCGCCCAGCACGGCGGCGATCCGGGATTATATACGGCGGCCATGGCGCTTGCCATCGGGATCGGGATCCAGAATTTCCCTGAAGGCGCAGCCATCGCACTGCCCCTTCGGCATGAGGGGCTTCCGGCATGGAAAGCTTTTCTTTTTGGCAGTCTGTCCGGCGTAGTTGAGCCCATCTTCGGCATTCTTGTCGTTCTTATTGCCGGGTTTATCCAGCCGCTGATGCCGTGGATGCTCAGCTTTGCCGCCGGTGCGATGTTATATGTCGTTGTGGAAGAGCTTATCCCCGAAGCGCATCTGGGCGAGCATTCGCACCCCGGAACCCTGGGCGTTATGGGTGGGTTTTTGGTTATGATGATTCTGGACGTTGCCCTTGGCTGAAGCGTAACACACAAGGCTGAGCCTTGAGCCAATGCGCGGATGTACCGAGAGGAAAAACATTATACCGAGTGCCGCGGATTTCGTAGGGGTAAGGTTCTACTCCGCCCGGTGAAATTCACATTTCGAAACGGGCGACCACGCAGGGTCGCCCCTACGAAAACCGAGCAAAATAAGGCATGTTCTGACGCTACGGGAGCCCTGCTCTACGATGTCCGTGATGCTAGACATATATTTGTAATTTGTGGATGACCCGTGCGTCCACCGTAGGGGCTTCTTAGGGTTCCCGCAAAAGCTCTGCTTTTGTGGGAAAGAGGAGGCACCGGCCGACAAGGTGAAGCATTTCCGTACAGGAAATGCGAGCAAAAAGGCCGGATGCCGACGTCGTGTGGTCGCCCGAAACAATGCTTATGCTATAGCAACCCCCTCCCCATTCGGGGAGGGGTTTTTGTCACACAATGTTCATTGATTATCATCTTCTAATTCTACATTTTTTATCATATCATCGATATTAACATTTAAAATGCGACAAAGACACACCAATTCATAATCGGTAACAATGCGATTGTTGCGTTCTATTTTACTTATCATTTGTTGGTCAATATTTATATTCATTGTCTGCATTTTTGCCGCTAATTGTCCCTGTGTAAGATTATTTTTAATTCGATACAATTTTAAATTGGTATGTATTATGTTTTTATTTTCACCAAATCCTAATTTTTTCATTTTTCACCTCAAAATAAGTTTATAAAGTGTATTTTACTTGACTTTAACATATTTTTTGTGTTATAATACGTCACATAAACGTAAATTGCTTTTTGATATATAATTCATGAAAAAAGTATCAAACGTAAATTGTATCACAAGCACAAAGGAGGAAAAGGAATGGATATGAAAGAATTGTACAAAAGGATACAGCTGAACAACATGGGGAACTATATATTGTACGGAGAGGAAGGATGTAAGGGGGAGACAAAAAAGAGTTATAGCCAGCGGCTGAGGGAAGCGGAAGCAGAGACGAGGAGCTTTTTGGAAGAATACATAAAGGAGCCGAAGGAGCAGGATAGGGCGGCGGAAGATTATTATCAGCAGTTGGAAGAATACATAGAGATATACTTTGAGATAGGGCTGCTGCTGGGGGGAAAGATGTGCAGAGAAATAAGTGAGAAGCAGGAGGAACTTAAGGAGATGCTGAACCTGGAAAGATAGAAAATGGGCAGGAAGAAAGAGGAGAAGAAAAATAAAATAAAATATACCATGCGGCTGGAAAAGGAGGTATATGAAAAACTGCGGAAATTGGCGAGGGAAGAGAGGAGAAGTATGAATCAGGAAGTGATATATATCATGAAAGCGTGTGTGAGGAGGTATGAAAAGAAGAAAGGAGAAATCAGAGAGGAAGAGCAGAAGGAGAGGTAAATGGAGGAGATAAAAAAATACACATTGCTGGTGGATAGAGAAATATACGAAAAATTCAAATACATAGCAGAAAAGGCCATGCGTTCAGGGAACAAAGAGATGGAAGTAGTGATCGAACACTATATCAAACAATACGAGGCAAGAAACGGAGAACTGAAAACAGAGACAGAGGCAGAGGCGGCGGCAGAGACAGAGGCAGAGGCGGCGGCAGAGGCAGAGGCAGAGGCGGCGGCAGAGGCAGAGACGGCGGCAGAGACAGAGACGGAGACAGAGACGAAGACAGGGGAAGAGGAAGAAAGAGAAGATGAGGGAAAGGAAGAAAGATAAGCAATGGTCCGTTGTACAGTGGGTGGATATAGTTTTTTTTGTCTGTTCCGATTGAACCGCAGATGAACAAATAAACTTTTAAAATAATTGGCTGGATTTTTTTTATTTTGTTGGGAACTTTTTCTTTATTTATTATGTCTATCTAAATAAAGTGTGTTTTATAAGGAGGGTATGAAAAAATGAAGAAAAAAAGAGTGTTGGCAGCAGTAACGGCCGCTGCAGTTTTGGCGATGCCGTTTGTGGGCGTTTCCGCAGAGGAAACAGAAGAAAATTATTGGTTTTTGCAGGGTTATGAGGACGGAGAGCTTCATTTGGAGCGGACGTTGACACGGGCGGAGTTTGCAAAAATGATAGCAGAGGCTTTCCAATTGCAGGAAACGGAGGAAAAGCCCTTTGTGGATTTGGATGCGGCCCATTGGAGCTATCCCTATGTCATGAAGGTGGTAAAAGCCGGCGCAATCCACGGGTTTGAAGACGGCTCCTTCCGGCCGGAGGAAAAGATCACCCTCGAACAGGCGGCAAAAATCACCAGCGGACTGGTAAAAAACACCTGGAACTTGCAGCTGGCCAAAGGGGTTGCGACAGCCATTGAGTTTGGGTTGATGGATGGTATACAGGCTTTGATCGGTGATGAGATTACCCGTGGCGATGCGGCCAAAATGATTGCAAGAGCGTTGGAAGTCAAAGCGGAAACCGGCAATGCGTGGGCTGGAAATATGGGATCCGGCAGTTCCGGGGGCGGCAGCGCGCCTGCCGGGGCGATAGATAAATCAGAGGGGACGCTTGGATTCGAAGTCGACGGGAACCGGGAGTATCATTCAGGAAATGAGGAAGAAGCATCCGAAGCCCTGGGCGGCAGTGTCGGACGGCCTCCGGTGGTGCATGATGCGGAAGAATATGCGGCAGAAGAAGAAAATATATTTAAAGATGTCAAAACATCGCCGCTGTCTACCTTTTCAATTGACACCGATACGGCGTCTTACAGCAACATGCGGCGCTTCATCCTTTCGGGGCAGTTTCCGCCGAAGGGTTCTATACGCACAGAAGAGCTGATCAATTATTTTGACTATGATTATCCCCTTCCCAAAGCGGGGGAAGTATTCGGGGTTTCCGCAGAGGTAGGCAAATGCCCGTGGAACGAAGAAAATAATCTTGTTAAAATTGCAGTACAGGGCGAGGAGATGTCAAAAGAAGAACGTTTGCCCAGCAATCTGGTCTTTTTGGTTGATGTTTCCGGGTCGATGTACAGCAGCAACAAACTGCCGCTGGTAAAGAAAGCATTAAAAATGCTGGTGGACACCCTGGATGAACGGGATTATATTTCCGTTGTTATCTATGCAAACGGGGTTGAGGTGGTACTGGACAGCACAAATGCTTCGGAAAAAGAGAAAATATACACTGCCATTGACAGTCTTTCTGCAAGCGGCGGAACCAATGGCGGCGACGGCTTGAAGATGGCCTATAGGCAGGCGGAAAAGAACCTGCTGGAAGGCAATAACCGGGTCATCATTTGTTCGGACGGAGATTTCAATATTGGAATCACTTCACAGAATCAGGTGAAGAGTCTGATCCAGCAGGAGAAGGAGCGCGGTATTTTCATTACGGCCCTTGGATTTGGCATGTATAATTACAAAGACACGACGATGGAAACCATTGCGGATAAGGGCAACGGGAATTATGCCTACATAGACAATTTGAAAGAGGCGAAAAAGGTGCTGGTGGATGAAATGACCCAGACCCTTTACACCATTGCAAAGGATGTTAAAATTCAGGTTGAATTTAATCCGGAAAAGGTGAAGTCTTATCGTTTGATTGGCTATGAAAACCGGATGCTCCAGACCGAAGATTTTGCCAATGACCAAAAAGATGCAGGGGAACTTGGGGCCGGTGCAAATGTGACGGCGCTCTATGAAATCGTGCCTGCGGATGGCGCGGCAAAGAATGAAACCCGTTATACAGAGACGACCACCACCGGCAGCGATGAACTGCTTTGCGTCAATGTACGCTATAAAGAACCCGGCGAAGAGGAAAGCAAGCTGGTTACTTATCCGGTTCAGGCGAAAGCCGAAAATGCGGTCAGTGCGGATTTCCATTTTGTTTCGGCATTGGCTGAGCTGGGGATGCTGCTGAATACATCGGAGTATGCGGGGGATGCAACGCTGGCATCGGTGATGGAGCTGGCACAGAAGGGCCGCGGCGCGGATGTATATGGTTTGAAGAACGAGTGCATTCAGCTGGTGGATTTGCTTCGGTATATTCGTTCTGAGAACGGGAAGTAGAGAGATGGAAAAGGACTTTGTCAGAAGGGGCCTTTTATAAATCATGAGATATAGAAAAAGGATAAAAATGTGTGCTTCACATTTTTATCCTTTTTATTTTTTGGAAAGTAAAACCCAAAAATAAATCCTTTGTGGAATAATTTTCCACAGATGGCTGTCTTATGAAGTCTTTTTTCAGAGGAACTTGCTGAATGAAGAGAAAAATTTGTATAATAGTCATAAAATTCTATTGTAAAAAAATCTGGAATGTGTTATATTTGTATTAAAATATGCAATGATGATCAAATGGGTATGGCCCTTTATGGCAGCGGATTTGCTGATGACTGGTGAAAGGCCCGTTTTTATTATCATGCAAAGGGGAAGAGACAAATCCCATAGAAAGCTCGTGAGAGAAAAGGAGAGGCTTGTATGAAACTATCTGATGTGAAAAATATTTTGGAGGCAACCGTTTATGCGGGGGAAGATATGCTGGATATGGAAGTCCGCTCGGCATGCGGCAGCGATTTGATGAGCGACGTCCTTGCATTTGCCAAGGATCATGCGATGCTGCTTACCGGACTCCAGAATCTGCAGGTGATCCGGACGGCGGAAATGATGGATATTGAAGCTGTTGTATTTGTCCGCGGAAAGGTGCCGGGCGAGGACGCAGTAAAACTGGCAGAGGCAAAGGGAATTGTGCTGATGACAACGGAATTCCCTATGTTTGTGGCCTGCGGAATGCTGTACAGCAATGGATTATCGGGCGGAAAGGCGGGGGTCTCCCTTGGATAATGAAATGGTATTTCACTATATGGTGGACGGTGATGATTTTACCCTTGCGGGGGAGACCTCCAGCAAAGTGAAAAAACGCCTGAAACAGCTGGGACTTCCGCCGGAGGTTATCCGGAAAGTTGCAATTGCCATGTACGAAGCAGAGATCAATATGGTGATCCATGCCAATGGAGGCACCATTGACGTAGCCGTATCTCCGGAACGGATCCACATTGTTTTCGCGGATACCGGTCCCGGAATCCCCGATGTGGAGAAGGCGATGCAGGAGGGATATTCCACAGCCAGCAATGAGGTGCGCGAGCTGGGGTTTGGAGCAGGTATGGGCCTGCCCAATATAAAGAACTGTTCAGATGAAATGAAGATTGATACCGTTGTGGGCAAAGGTACAACGATAGAACTGACAATCTATGTCACATAGCGGAGGTGGGGAAATGGAAAAGGAACGATATTGGCATTCCGTGACACTTGAACGGGATACCTGCAAAGGATGTACCAATTGTTTGAAACCTTGTCCGACACAGGCCATTCGTGTGCAGAACGGTAAAGCGAAAATATTGAAAGAGCGCTGCATTGACTGCGGCGAGTGCATCCGTGTCTGTCCGTATCATGCAAAGAAGGCGGTGACGGATCAATTTGATATATTGAAAAAATACCGGTACACAGTGGCTTTGGTGGCGCCGGCTTTTTACGGCCAGTTTTCCAAGACAGAGGATCGTGACCTGATTTTAACCGCGCTGACCTTGCTGGGGTTTGACGATGTTTATGAGGTTGCGCGCGGCGCACAGGAGATCAGCAAAAAGACCCGTGCGTTATTGGCGGAGGGGCATCTGACAACACCGGTGATTTCCTCTGCCTGTCCGGCTGTGAGCAAGCTGATTGCGGTGCGCTTTCCCAATTTAATAGAAAATATTATCCCTCTGCGTTCTCCGATGGAGGTTTCGGCGGAGGCGGCAAAGGGGGAAGCGGTGGAGAAAACCGGACTTGCACCGGAAGAAATCGGCATTATCTTTATCAGTCCTTGTCCGGCAAAGGTGACTGCGGTCAAGGATGGGGTGACGGTAAAGCATTCCTATGTGGACGGTGTGATTTCTTTTAAAGATACCTATCTGCGATTGGCGCAGAAAATTGGGAATATAGAAAATATAAAGAAGCTCAGCCGGAGCGGCAGCCTTGGCATCCGCTGGGCAACCAGCGGCGGCGAGGCGGAAGGAAGCGGCGCAGAACGCAAAATTTCTGTTGACGGAATACATAATGTCATTAAAGTTTTAGAGGATATAGAGGACGACAAACTTTCGGATATTCTCTATGTAGAGGCGCTTGCCTGTCCGGGCGGCTGTGTGGGCGGTCCGCTGACGGCAGAAAATAACTTTGTGGCCCGGTCGAGAATCGAGCGGCTTTGCAAAGCCATCGAAAAAGAGGCAGAGGGGGATTTTCCGGATGCGGTTGACCGGATGTGGGATCATCCGCCCCAATACCGTCCGGTGATGAAGCTCAGTGATGACGTCCGAAAGGCCATGCAGATGGCGATTGCGCTTGAGGAAATTGAAGAGCGGCTTCCGGGTCTTGACTGCGGTTCCTGCGGCTCGCCCTGCTGCCGGGCTTTGGCGGAGGATATTGTGCGTGGTTATGCAAAGGAAAGCGATTGTATTTTTGTTATGCGTGAACGGCTGAAAGAATTGCTCGGCCGTGTGGCGGAAACAAAAAGTTCAGCAGAACAGGAGGAAGACAAAGGTGAAAGTTGAGGAACTCATAAGGGAACTGAAACTCGGTTTGGCGGCAGGCAGCGACGGTGTTCACCGGGAAATTGCCGGATGCTATATTGGTGATTTGATGAGTATGGCGATGGCAAAGGTGGAAGAGGGATTTGTTTGGATAACGATACAGACGAACCTGAATGTTGTTGCTGTGGCTGCCCTTGCGGATGCAGCCTGCGTGATTCTTGCGGACGGATGTCTGCCGGATCCGGATATGGCAAAACGGGCGGAAATGGAGGAGATTCCGATTCTGACGACAGAAAAGAGCGCCTACGAGACAGCAAAAGCGCTGGCGGCGCTGGGGCTGTGAGGGTATATTATGACCTCCATATCCATACGGCCCTTTCCCCATGCGGCGATGCGGATATGACCCCCAACAATATTGTCAATATGGCAATACTGAAGGGGTTGGACGTAATTGCTGTGACAGACCATAACAGCTGCGGCAACGTACGGGCGGTGACTGCGGCGGCAGGGGAACGGCTGTTGGTGGTGCCGGGAATGGAGGTTGAAACGGCAGAAGAAATTCATGTGGTTTGTTATTTCCCAACTGTCGAAGCCGTGGAGCAGATGGGGAAAATTGTCGCTGCGCACCAGCTGCCGGTGAAGAACAAGGCGGAGATTTTTGGACAGCAGCTTTATTTGGATGCTGAAGACCGGATATGCGGTGAGGAAGAGATTTTATTGGTCAATGCGACAACATTGGATATTTATACCCTTGTCAAAGAGGTGAAAAACTGCGGCGGGGTGGCGGTGCCGGCTCATATTGACCGGGATAGCTTCAGTGTTTTGGCGAATCTCGGTACGGTGCCGGAGGACTTGGGCGTCTCGGCCCTTGAGATTACACAAAAGAATGTGGCGAACCTGAGAGAGAATTATAAGGAATATGTGATTCTCACAAATTCAGATGCCCACTATTTGTGGGATATTGCAGAGGCTGAACACTACTTGGACATATCAGACAAAAACACACAAGAAATTTTGGATATATTAACGAAAGTAAATTTATAAATTAAGTGGAATTTTGTTGTAAATGGTGATATAATTATTATTGCTGTGGGTATGAATAATTGATATATCCATGGGAAAATGGTGGAAAATTACCAGTTGAAATAACATAGGAGGTTATTGACAGATGAAGCATAGTGCAGTTCCGTTTATGGGAACCAAAGAACAGGAAGCACAGCTTAAGGCTGTGATTGATGCGCACAGGGGTGAAAAAGGAGCGACAATTCCTGTTTTGCATAAGGCGCAGGAGATTTACGGGTATCTTCCCATTGAGGTGCAGGAGATGATTTCAGAGGGATTGGATGTCCCACTGGCAGAGATTTACGGAATCGTAACATTTTATGCACAGTTTTCTTTGAACCCAAGAGGCCAGTATCAGATAGGCGTATGTCTCGGAACGGCCTGTTATGTAAAAGGTTCGGGAGATATTTTGGAAAAGGTTAAGGAAATTTTGGGAATTGATGTTGGCGAGTGTACACCAGACGGAAAATTTTCCGTTGACGCCACCAGATGTATCGGCGCCTGTGGTCTGGCCCCGGTTATGACCATCAATGACGACGTATATGGACGTTTGGTGGTTGATGACGTGGCAGATATTCTTAAAAAATATCAATAGGAGTTTATATCAGATAAGGTAAAGGGAGAGGGCTTAAGATGAAGGAACTGTCGTTACATATTCTGGATATTCTGCAGAATTCAATTGTTGCAGAGGCCTCTCTTGTGGAACTTACCCTGATTGAAGATACCGACAAAGATTTGTTGTCCTTTACGGTTAAAGATAACGGAAAAGGGATGACGGAAGAGTTGGTCCGGCGGGTGATCGATCCCTTTGTCACTGGGCGGACAACCCGGAAGGTTGGCCTTGGGATCCCGCTTTTGAAAATGGCGGCAGAACATACCGGCGGCGGTATTGCCTTATCTTCGGTTTTGGGCGAAGGGACAACCATTACGGCGCGGTTTGGTTATAGCCATATTGACCGGCAGCCGCTGGGAAACATGGCAGAAACGATGCTGGGTGTGTTGTCTTCTTATGACAAAGTGGATTTTGTATATCTTCATCGCGTAAATGAGAAGGAATATACATTGGATACGCGGCAGGTGAAGGAGATTTTGGGTGGGGTTTCTTTGCAGAACCCCGATGTTTTGTTGTGGCTGTCGGAATTTTTGAGAGAGAATGAGGCGGCCTTGTATGAAAATCATCCGGAAGGAGAGAAATAGAAATGAAAAGTTTGGCAGAACTGGAAGCGATTCGGAATAAAGCACGTGAAAAAGTTATGGTAAGAAAAGACAATGACGGAATCCGCGTAGTTGTTGGCATGGCCACCTGTGGTATTGCGGCAGGCGCCCGTCCCGTTATGAATGCCTTTGTGGAAGAAGCGGCAAAGCGCGGTCTTGAAAATGTGTCGGTTACACAGACCGGGTGTATTGGTATGTGCCGTCTGGAGCCGATTGTGGAAGTATTTACCCCGGATCAGGAAAAGGTGACATATATCAAAATGACACCTGAAAAAGCAAAACGGGTGGTTGCTGAGCATATCGTAAATGGTAATCCGGTCAGTGAATATACCATTGGTTCCGAACAGTAAGGAGCGCAGTATTTTACAACGAAAGGAATGATTCAAATGGATATTGCCAGAGGGCATGTCTTGGTCTGCGGCGGTACGGGATGTACTTCGTCCGGCAGTGAAAATATCATCAAAGAGATGGAAGAACAACTCAGGAAAAACGGCCTGGAGAAGGAAATTAAGGTGGTAAAGACCGGTTGTTTTGGCCTTTGCGCACTCGGCCCGATTATGATTGTATACCCGGAGGGCGCTTTTTACAGCCGTGTACAGGTGGAAGATGTCAAAGAAATCGTGGAAGAACACCTGTTGAAGGGGCGTATTGTAAAACGGCTTCTCTATGATGAAACCATCCATGAAGGCAGTGACGAAATCAAGAGCCTGAATGAAGTGGATTTCTATAAAAAGCAGATGCGTGTTGCCCTGCGCAACTGTGGTGTTATCAACCCCGAAGTGATTGACGAGTACATAGCATTTGACGGTTACAAAGCGCTGGGCAAGGTTTTGACCGAAATGACGCCGGAAGAGGTAATTCAAACCATCAAGGATTCCGGTCTGCGCGGCCGCGGCGGCGGTGGTTTCCCAACAGGAATGAAATGGGATTTCACTGCCAAAGCCCAGGGAGAGCAGAAATATGTTGCGTGTAATGCAGATGAAGGCGATCCCGGCGCGTTTATGGACAGAAGTATTCTGGAAGGCGATCCGCACAGTATTATTGAAGCGATGGCGATTGCCGGATATGCAGTTGGCGCAGATCAGGGATATATCTATATCCGTGCAGAATATCCGATTGCAGTAAAACGTTTGCAGATTGCAATTGACCAGGCGAAGGAATATGGCCTTCTTGGTGAAAATATTTTTGAAACAGGATTTAACTTTAACCTGGAACTTCGTTTGGGCGCAGGTGCGTTTGTCTGCGGTGAAGAGACTGCTTTGCTTACCTCAATTGAAGGCAAGCGCGGTGAACCCAGACCCCGTCCTCCGTTCCCGGCTGTGAAAGGTCTTTGGGGAAAACCAACTTTGCTCAATAATGTTGAGACCTATGCCAATGTCTGTCAGATTATCTTAAATGGTGCAGATTGGTTTGCATCCATTGGTACAGAAAAGAGCAAAGGAACCAAGGTATTTGCCCTCGGCGGAAAGATTAACAACACGGGTCTCGTGGAGATCCCGATGGGAACTACGCTCAGGGAGATTGTAGAAGATATTGGCGGCGGTATCCCGAATGGGAAAAAGTTCAAGGCGGCACAGACCGGCGGTCCTTCCGGCGGCTGTATCCCGGCAAGCCTGATGGATACGCCGATTGATTATGATTCTTTGATTTCTATTGGTTCTATGATGGGTTCGGGCGGCCTCATTGTTATGGATGAGGACAACTGTATGGTTGATATTGCAAAATTCTTCCTGGAATTTACAGTCGATGAATCCTGCGGTAAATGTACGCCCTGCCGGATTGGTACCAAACGTCTGTACGAAATTCTTGATAAGATTACGAAGGGCAAGGGAACCATGGAAGACCTTGACCGTCTGGAAGAATTGTGTGAAAGTATCAAAGCCGGTTCTCTCTGCGGTTTGGGGCAGACGGCGCCGAATCCGGTGCTTTCAACCCTTCGTTATTTCCGGGATGAATATGTTGCCCATGTACGGGATAAAGTTTGTCCC
This sequence comes from uncultured Clostridia bacterium, assembly GCA_910580105.1. Lineage (GTDB taxonomy): Bacteria > Bacillota > Clostridia > Monoglobales > Monoglobaceae > CAJTWN01. Next base: position 24,714 of record CAJTWN010000015.1, read on the forward strand.
GCCGGTGTTTGTAAGGCGCTCTCGAAATACGAGATCGACCCGGAGAAATGCCGCGGCTGCAGCCTTTGTTCCAAAGAATGTCCGGTTGGTGCAATCAGCGGTGAAATCAAAAAGCCCTTTGTCATCGATCAGGATAAGTGTATTAAGTGTGGCGCATGTATGGCAAAATGTCCGTTTAAGGCAATTAAGAAATAAGGAAAGGGGATGACGGATATGGAAAATGTAAATTTGAAAATTAACGGTGTTTGCGTGACAGCACCTGCCGGAACAACGGTTTTGGAAGCTGCCAGAATGGCCGGAATAGAAATCCCAACCCTCTGTTATTTGAAGGATGCCAGCCAGACGGGTTCCTGCAGAATGTGCGTGGTTGAGGTGAAAGGCGCCCGCAATTTGCAGGCAGCCTGTGTTTATCCGGTATCAGAAGGGCTGGAGGTGTTTACAAATACACCAAAGGTCAGAAAATCCAGAAAGGTTACGCTGGAACTTTTGCTTTCCAACCATGAACGCAAGTGTTTGACCTGTGTCAGAAGCGGCAATTGTGAGCTGCAGACACTTTCTGAAGAACTTGGAATAGAAGGAATTGCATATGAAGGGGATCGGCTTGCACATGAAATTGACGATCTTTCACCTTCTATTGTAAGAGATAATAATAAATGTGTACTTTGCCGCAGATGTGTGAATGTTTGTAAGAATGTGCAGACGGTGGCGGTCATTGATGCAACGGAACGTGGGTTTAAGACCACCATCGCTTCACCTTTTCATATGTCTCTTGGCGAAGTGCCCTGTGTCAATTGCGGACAGTGTATTGTTGCATGTCCTGTTGGCGCACTTTATGAAAAAGACAGCACCAAAGAAGTTTGGGATGCGATTGCAGATGAGGATAAGGTTGTCATTGTACAGACAGCGCCGGCAGTCCGTGCGGCGTTGGGCGAGGAATTTGGTATGCCGGTTGGTACACCCGTGACCGGAAAGATGGCCGCAGCGCTCCGGCGTTTGGGATTTGATAAGGTGTTTGATACAGATACGGGTGCAGACCTTACCATTATGGAAGAGGGAACAGAACTTCTGGAGCGTATCAAAAACGGCGGCAAGCTGCCGATGATTACCTCCTGCAGTCCCGGTTGGATTAAGTTCTGTGAACATAACTTCCCGGACTTTTTGGACAATCTGTCCAGCTGCAAATCGCCGCATCAGATGTTTGGTGCAGTGCTGAAAAGCTATTATGCAGAGAAAAATGGCATTGATCCGGAAAAAATCGTTACCGTTTCTGTTATGCCTTGTGTGGCAAAGAAATTTGAATCCGGAAGAGAAGAGATGGAGGCTGACGGCCTGCGGGATGTGGATATTGTTATTTCCACGCGCGAGCTTGCCCGGATGATTAAACAGGCAGGTATCCGCTTTGCAAAACTCCCGGACGAGAAATTCGACAATCCCTTTGAGGAAGCAACCGGCGCCGGCGTTATCTTTGGCGCAACGGGCGGTGTTATGGAGGCGGCGCTCAGAACAGTCGCTGAGGTTCTGGGCGGAAAACCGGTGGAAAAGGTTGAATATGACCAGGTGCGCGGTACGGAAGGAATTAAGGAAGCGACCGTACGTGTTGCCGATATGGATATTCGTGTGGCGGTGGCGCATGGCCTTGGAAATGCGCGGAAGCTGCTTAATAATATCCGTGAAGGAAAAGCAGATTATCATTTTATTGAAATCATGGCATGTCCGGGCGGTTGTGTAACCGGCGGCGGTCAGCCAATTGTTCCGGCAAGAGAACGCATGGATATTGATCTCAAGGCTGAACGTGCAAAGGCGCTTTATAGTGAAGACGAGGCCAGCGCAATCCGTAAGAGTCATGAAAATCCGGATATTCAGCTGCTGTATAAAGAGTTCTTTGGCGAGCCGGGTTCCCATAAGGCGCATGAACTTTTGCATACCCATTATCAGGTGCGTTCAAAGTTTTAGGCTGATTGGCTATGAGACGGGTATTGTCCGTGTGGAGCGGTAAAAATGCTGTGGAAGTTTAAGAACAAATAACTGCGTGCGTTGGTATATTGTTATCAATTTGGTGCAGGGATGTTTCGACACAGATAAAATAAATACGGCCGCCGGTTTTGCGGCCGGGAGGGAATGAAAAAAGCATAGTATTTGCAGGGATGGGGGTCCTGTTGTAAATGCTGTGCTTTTTTGTTGTTTAAGCGAAAAGAAAATTTGATTTTTTGCGGATAGAGCTTGGTTGTTTATGCAAAAAGGATTTTTGGTGTTTTTTTACAAATAGAACGAGGAAAGTTATAAAATAGATAAATTTAAAAGGGCTGCCGGAAAATGCAAGAGTCTTTTATCTTTTTATAACTAAATTAAGAAGTCCCCCGCCTCTAAGGCGGCGGGCGCCGCTTAATTTTTTCAGTGGGAGTACAATCTCCCACTGAAAACGTTAAATGACGGGGCAAAGCCCCTTATTGAAAAATGTAAATTTTTTCTATATGATTAAACCTATATTACAAATTAGAAAAAAACGCCAATTGGGTTGGATGATATGGTATAATTAACTTCCCGGGCGTATACGCTGTTTGAAAATAAGGCGTTTTCGGCAGTGTATTATGAACGGATGGTTTATATAAAAAATAAACTTTGTTGTCTTCCGATTTTGGAAAACAGAGAATGAATAAAGAATGATTATCGTATAATAAGATGGATATAGAATGTGAACAAAGGAGACGAGCTTATGCAGACACAAAAGCTTTGTGACGGAGTTGACCTGCGTGCAATTGACGGACAGAAGTTCAAGACCAATTTAATTAGTTTGTTTTTTAATATTCCGCTTAAACGGGAAACAATCACCAAAGCAGCGCTGCTTCCGGCAGTTTTAAAGCGCGGCAGCAAAAATTTCCCCCGCTTTACAGATATGGCGAAACACTTGGAGGAAATGTATAATGCGGTATGCAGCACCGGCGTCCGGATGAAAGGGGACGGGGAAGTTCTTTACTTTTCCGTTGAATATATTTCCGACCGTTATATCGGCGAAAATCTGACCTGTGATATTGTTTCCTTCCTGAAGGAATTTGTATTTTCACCGCTGATCGAAGCCGGCGGATTTAAAGCAGAATATGTGGAGAGTGAGAAAGAGAATCTGCGCAATGCCATATTGAGTTTGATCAATGATAAAAAAGAATATGCCGATGTGAAGTGCCGGGAACTGATGTTTGGCAATCAGGGATACGGAATGTTTGAAGCGGGTTATGTTGAGGATTTGGATGGCATTACGCCTGAGAATCTCTATGCGTTCTATCTGGATGTAATTCACAATGCAAAAGCCGATGTTTTTGTCAGCGGTCATGTGGAAAGCCAAATTTTGGAAACAGTGCGGGATGTGCTTGGCGGTTGTTTGACACCGCGAAAGGCAGAATATGTGCAGACAGCGGTGGCAGAGGCAGAAGCAAAAGAAATCCGTCTGGTGACAGAAGAAATTGATGTCGTGCAAAGCAAAATTTCAATGGGACTGCGCTGTGGGATTGTGCCGACTTCTGCAGAATATTATGCGTTGATGCTTGGCAGCTGTATTTTTGGCGGGAGTCCGTTTTCTAAACTTTTTAATAATGTCCGTGAAAAGCTCAGCCTTGCGTATTATGCGGTGGCGCGGACGGAACGGTTTAAAAGTGTGATGATGATAAGTTCCGGTATTGAGACGAAAAATTACCAGGCCGCCTATGATGAAATTATGGTGCAGTTTGAAAAGATGCGGAAAGGTGAATTTGATGAGGCGGAAATTGAAGCCGCAAAGAAATATCTGACCACCGGCCTTTGCTCTATCAAAGACAGCCTGCGGTCGATGGAAGATTATTATATGAGTCAGGCGATTATGGGAGAAGACCAGAGTGTGGATGCACTTTTGGCTGAAATTCTGAAGGTGGAAAAACAGCAGATTGTGCATGTAATGCAGAAGGTGACATTTGATACCGTCTTTTTCCTGAAAGGAAAAGATGCGGAAGGAGGGGTGGATTGAAATGGAGATTCAATATAAAAACAATGAAGTGTTGGGTGAAGAAATGCAGTTTGCGGTTCATACCAGCGGCCTTCGTGTTTATGTTTTTCCCAAAAAGGGATTCAGCAAATACTATGCAATCTATGGGACGGAATATGGTTCTGTTGACCGGGAATTTATAGTGCCGGGAGATACAGAAAAAACTATTGTGCCGGACGGAATTGCCCATTATCTTGAACATAAAATGTTTGAAGAGGAAGACGGCGGCAATGCGTTTGACCGGTTTGCTGAAACGGGGGCCAGCAGCAATGCGTTTACCAGTTTTGATATGACAGCATATCTTTTTACATGCACCGATAAATTTTATGAAAATCTGGACATCCTTCTGGATTTTGTCAACCATCCTTATTTTACAGAAGAAAATGTGGCAAAGGAACAAGGAATTATTGGTCAGGAAATCAAAATGTATGATGACGATCCCGAATGGCGCGTGTTTTTTAATGCCCTTGAAGCAATGTTTCATAACAATCCTGTGAAGATAGACATTGCCGGGACGGTGGAAAGTATTTCGCATATTACTCCTGAAGTGTTGTACAGCTGTTACAGGACGTTTTATAATCCTTTGAACATGGCGCTTGTGCTGGTGGGAGATGTATCCATGGAAGAAGCAATGCAATATGTGGATAAGCATGTGGAAGCAGGCCAGGCATTGGGGAAGGTTGAACGTCCAATTGCAGATGAGCCCAAAGAACGGGTGCGTGAATATGTGGAACAAAAGCTTGTTGTGTCCCAGCCGATGTTCCGGATTGGATTTAAAGATAACCGGCCCGGAGAAACAGGAGAAGTTCTTTTAAAAAAGGAAATTGCAACAGAAATTGCGGTGGAAGCATTGGCAGGAAAAAGCAGTCCTTTGTATATGGAGCTTTATGAAAATGGATTGATTGACGCATCCTTTGGAACCGAAGTTGATACAGAGCGGTTGTATGGGTTCACCTTATTTGGCGGCGAGTCCAAAGATCCCCAGGCTGTTTATGACCGGGTAAAGAAGGAAATCAGAAGTTGTCAAAAAGAAGGACTTCCGAAAGATGCGGTTGAACGGGCAAAGAAATGTATGGTTTCCGCCGGCATTCGTCTGTTTAACAATGTTGAAAGTATGGGAAATGCCTTTCTTCGCCGTGTGATGAATGGGAGCGACCCGTTGGGATATGCTGAAATGGTCGGCGCGGTATCCTATGAAGATGTAATGGAACGTTTTTGCGAACATTTTGATACAGAAAACTGTGTATTGTCGGTTATCCGGCCGGCAGAATAGGAAGGGGAGGCGGAGTATCCCTTCGCCTTCTTGTTTAACCCTCTTATCATTCCTGGCCATGTGGATAAGAGAAGGAACATAAAATAAAAAAGCCGGCACATGGCGGCGGAATGGAGATTATTATGATACAAACAATTTCTTTTCCAAATCTGGGTATTGAATTTGTGCTGAACCGGATTGCTTTTTCAATCTTTGGGATCAATGTATATTGGTATGGAATTATTATTGCCTGCGGGCTATTGGCGGCAATTGGCTATGCCTTATATGCGGCAAAATATGCAGGATTAAAGCAGGATGACCTGCTCAATATGCTGCTGATTGCCCTGCCGGTTTCGATCATTTGTGCACGTCTTTATTATGTTGCATTCAGTTGGGCCGAATTTAAAGATGATCCGATGGAAATCTTTGATATCCGCAGTGGTGGTATAGCGGTTTACGGCAGTTTAATTGGTGCCGCATTGGTTGTTTTTACATATTGCAAAGCAAAAAAAATAAAGATCGGGATGGTACTGGATATCCTGGCAATTGGTTTCTTGATCGGACAGGCAATCGGTCGCTGGGGGAATTTTGTCAATGGTGAGGCTTTTGGCAGTGTGACCAACCTGCCGTGGGGAATGAGTATCCGTCAGGGCGGTGCTCTCGTTGCAAATTATGCACATCCGACGTTTCTGTATGAAAGCCTTTGGAATGCAGTTGGGATTTTGATTTTGCTTCAGTATAAGAAATTTAAAAAGTTTGATGGTGAGCTTTTCTGCGGTTATATTGTTTGGTATGGTCTTGGCCGGGCCTGGATTGAGGGACTGCGGATGGATTCATTATACATTGGTATGTTCCGTATATCACAGATTTTGGCTGTACTTTCGGTTATTGCCGGCATCCTGTTGATTGTTTATGGCAGAAAAAAAGCGGCATTACATAAGGAGATGACGGCATCGGCGGAGACATCAAAAGAGGAGGGAAACAATCTTGGAGCATGATTTTGCAATTTTAAAAAATAAACTGATGGAGCTTGTTCAGAAAGAAAAGCTGAGTTATGATGATATTTATCGGTTAAAGCTTGAAATGGACATTTTAATTGATCAATATTATTTTGAATGTGTGGGATAAAAATCCGTTTGCAGTGAAAAAATAGTGTTTCAGTCGTTTTGAAACACTATTTTTTTATCATATATTTCAAAAAACATATCAATTCATAGAGGCATGGAAGCGATTTTTAAAAATTTGTAAATGATCCTCTTCTTTGTATCATCGTTGTGAAGTATATGAATTTCCACCAATACAATTCGGGGTGATAATCAAGATGCCGAGTGGAAATAATGTTTCATCCGCTTCAGGCCAATCTGACATCTCCCTCTGTGCGCCGCAGGCATTTGTGCAATGGGAAACAGAGGATTTGTTTTGTGGGTGTTTAGGCTTTCATAATTTGAAAACATTGCATAAGCCAGACCGGCGCCTTTT
>CAJTWN010000016.1 GCA_910580105.1 uncultured Clostridia bacterium
ATTTCTTACAAATACTTCCCCTTTTTCTCCTTCCCTTTTGGTTACTTTTTTTATCGCCGCATATATATGAATATTATAAAAGAGACTCCACCGGAATCTCTTTTAGTTACTGCCTCTATTAAATTCCTTTATACGCCAAACAGGGCAGTACCGGTTTTCCCTCAAATTCTCCCGCTGCGAATCCAAACACTTTTAATTTTTCTCCCTCTTCTAAGACAATTCCTTCCGGTAACAGAATTTCAGTTTCTGCGGCCTTTAGCAATACTGTCTTTATTTCCTTTAATGTATCCGCAGCATAAACTGCAAAAATAATATTGACAGGTTCTTGAAAATACATTGTATTTTTAATCCGGACGCCTAAAATTTTACCATCATCTTCTATAAATTCAGTAAATGCAGGTTTTTCTTCTGCCTTTGCATAATAAACATGAAAATCATCAATGGCCAATGTTCCTTTTCCTCTAAAATAAATTGAAGATATACCATCCACTTCACTTGCAAATTCATAAGTACTCTCTGTTCCCAACCCTTCCCACGGCTGTAAATTATCAAGCGTTTCACCGCAGTACATTGTTACTTTCTGGTTGGCTATATCTATGACAGCGCGAACATATATCCATTCTGCAAAGTCGAAATTTTTAGTTGCATTCGTCTTCTTCTTATCTCGGCTGTGCATAATAAGACTTGGGGTATATTTTGATACCTGATAGGAAAAAGCACTCGAACCACCCGCTTGTTGGTATGACGTCATTTCATCCCGGCAAAACTGCATATAAAAACTCTCTGTCAAAGATTTTTTAAGACGGGTATCTACATATAATAGTTCTCCCTGTTTTCCAGCAGTCAGTTTTTCAGGAAAATTATGATAAATTCTAATATCTTCACCACCGCTTGCACGCGTCAGTTTCCCCGCTCCGGTGCTGAAGTAATTGGTTGGATTGATCTTTTTGCTTCCTTCACCATCGTCCCTTTCAAGCAACGTTTCATTATAAGGAGGATTTGCGGAGGTAAAACTAAGGTCCTTACGGTTTAATTCTGCCGTCATATATACTTGATTATTTTTCTTTAGGATTTTTTGATAAATATTTTCCCCATTATAGACATCCTCAACGGCAAAAGTTCCTTCGTCAAAGGTTTCATTCTCAATCTCCCTTGTCATCACCGGCAGCTTTGCCTGCATAAAAGTATGATCTTCCCTGGAATTTCCTTTCGCATTGTGTGCCACAAACTTCACCGCATCCGCTGTTGTTTTACCATCTCCGCTTCCCAATATTTTCACATAACCATTTGTCCCCTGCTGGAACGGATATGCACCAAGATATAACCATGTGCCGTTATTATAACGTTGGTTTATAGTTTTAGACGTATCTATGCCTCCGTCATAAACAATTTCAAGGGGAACTTTTGCCGGTGCATCAGACGATGCAATCCACCGGATATAAACATCATATACATCCGCTTCTTTGAAATCCGGCGTCCACATCGCAAAACGATCAGCATCCGCCGTCTTCGTCCCATCTGTAACATAGTTGACCCCATAATACCCCTGGGTTGCATAAGAAGTTTCCCACTTTATTCCATCCGTTGAAAAACCAGCATCTGCATTATCAATCACATAGACGTCATTGTCCGGTTCCTTTTGAACACCTTCCCGCAGGGCAAATGAAATACCAAAAGATTTCCCTTTTGCATCATTTACAGATACCGAAAACCGAATGGTAGGTTCAAGCTGTTTCACAACGATATTTTCATCGGAAGACAAGATACCGCTGGCCGGAACATCCAATTCAATATCTATCCAATCTGTATTGTTCTGTGTTGGATCCGATACTGCAATGTCCAAACAATTGCCATCGTTTTTGAGAAGTACAGCCGCCTTCTTATTACATGTGAGAATATCCACGGTTTGGACTTTATCATTCCAGAAGTTTACGCCCAATAAGTTCTCCCTTTTTTCTTTAACCGCCTGTACATCTGCAGTATTGGAAAGAATTTCAACATTCGGATTTTCCGCATATTTCCTGGTTGCCTCTGCATCCTTATCCGGCAGCAATACATAGGCATATTCCCCATCATCCGGCTGAACACCATGATCAAACCACATCGTTACATAATTTTCGGTATAAACCGTGTCAGTTCCGCCGGTGGCCATCTGTTTCCATGTGCCAGACCGCTCTTCCCGCAATGCAGACAGCGTTCCGCCCGCAGGGAAATAATAACCAATATCCGCTTTTTCCCCTTCCAGCGAAGCCCACCGGATGTCCTCAATTTCTTCACTCCAACCATTTTCCGTCGGTTTTTCTGCGCCGTTAATTATCAACCTGTCCTCTGCACTCTGTAATTTGCGGTTTTCAACAATTGTTTCCACTGCAGGCGCATCGCTGCTTTGTATGCCTGCCCCCAGTGCAACAATTTCGTCATCAAACATAAAATAGGACTTCTTTGCCTCCAGCGTCTGGCCAATGGCATTCAGCTCCATCCCCGAAACACCATAGGTACCCAAAAGCTCTACGCCGCCGACCCAGTTCTTTTTGTTCCGGGCATTGGCAGGAATCTGGGTGTCCTTCTCCACTGTGGTGCCGGGCAGACGGCAGAGATTGACTGTCGGCCAGAAAGACTCGTGAAACTGCGCCAAATCGTTATTATAAAGATAAAGCATTCCGTCTGCGGTATGCCAGGATTTCTGATTTTCACTGTTGATGGACTCGAAGGCGCCAATACGCTGGGAATACATACTGAGTCCGACACCATACCCTTTTCGCAGCTGTACTGCCCGGTCCATATGATGAAACTGCCGGTACATTTCCGCCTCTTCCATCGGCATAACATTGGGATCATTTACGATTTCTTTTGCCAGCATGATTTCTTCATTGGTTGCATCATCATAATAGCTGACCGGTGCGTCCACCGTAAGCCAGTATTTCAACATAGATTTAAACTGCTTTGCATATTTTTCCGGCGCAAACTGAGCAATCCGCAAAATTGAAGACATTATCTTATGTCCTGTATAATAGGTGCCCGAATAGTATCGTGCAATTTCTCTTCCGCGTACCATATCCATAAAAGCACCTTTATATAGGAAAGGCGCATAAGCATCTATCACCCAAGTATAAAGATTCGCAACACCGGCTTCGGTTACTTCCCAGGGCGAATCATTCAAAATATACAACATATCCGCCATAACATCAATTAAAGATGCGCCGTATCCGCCATTATACGGATAAAAATTATGCTGCAAAAAGGATCCGTCTGTATAAAAACCGTCGCCATTCTTTACCATACTGAAAATTTGGCTCATCCCATCCCTGGCAGCGATCAGATCCTGCGGATTCTTTTCCAAAATTCCCCGGCCGATAAACACCTCACATTCCCACATCCGATTGGCGCCGGACATGGTAATATCGTTTTGAAAATGCCGGATGGCTTCCATATAGCGCATTCGTTTTTCTTCACTGATCTTATCATACAACAAAATATTAATACGAATAGAGGCCTGCGGAATACCAATCTCCCACTGCCACCAATTCTGAAACTGCGAGGTGGTTGCACTGTATTTTCCGGTCACATCCAGCCATTCAATTGCATCTGCAATATCCGCAGCGAGTTCATCATTTTGATAAAGTGCAGACCCTTCCGTAGCGTATGCTTCCGCCATGGTCTGTATATTTTTATAGTTTGTATGGATCCGGGCCGGCGTATCAAACGCCAGATTTGACCATAAACGTTTCCGGCCTTCATCCTTCACCATTGAAGACCACAACGCCTGTGCAGATGCAGACAATGCAGCCACATTGCGGACAACATTTGCATCTTCTGCATCATATCCTTCTCCCACCATCATTTGTTTCCAAACATTTCGCATCCGGTCAAAATCAGCTTCTGTATACCCTTCTTCCGCATAAACTTCCTGTTTCATCTGGATTCCCTCCCCTTGTTTTATGTTCAATGAAAAAATTCCCACCATTATTACTGCCAAAATCAGTATACTTCCAATCTTTTTCATGGTTCTCTCCTTCATTTAACCCAACACTTCATCTTGATTATAAATCAATTTTTCACATATATAAATGAGGTAAACTTTTTTATATGCGGTTTTCTTTTCTTTCACAGCTCCTTGGTGTTTCATCTACAATACATATAATTTTGACAATGCGTCTATAAACAAAAAAGACTGCCAAAGCAGTCTTTTCTAAATCGAAACAGAATTCACTTATCTGCCGACCTCATCTCTCGTTGCAAGAGGTTCGTCAAGGAAATAGACATTAATGGTTCTTCTTCCAAAGTTCATGCACTCGGAATGCGTATTATAAAACAGGTCAATCCGCTTGTTCTTAATGGCGCCGCCGCAGTCGCCTGCCACCGCATAGCCATAAACGTACTGTCCGTCCGCTGACTCAATATACATTTTTGTTCCATAGGGAATCACTTTCGGATCCACTGCAACGACACCATAACGCGCCTTTACGCCCCAGGAAGTGATTCCATAATAAGGATCCCCCGGATACTTGCCGCAGCTCTCGAAGGAGAGGTCATAGGCCGTCGCCTGGAATTGCTCCATCTTTGTATAACTGAAATCTTTTGCAGCTGGGATTTTTCCTATTTCAAAAGTGTTCGGTGGAGGAAGCGTTCCGCAATTGACAATTTCTTCCACCGCTTCAGATAACACGGCTTCTTTTAAAAGCTCCCTTCCAACTTCGACTCCATTTTTATATGTAATACGATATTGGAATTCCTTAACCCCTTCGCGGCCAGGCTGTACCACAACACGTTCTCCGGAAAGAAGGGACGCATCTTCCACCTCCCGCACAGCAAAGGGAAGCTTTTCGTGTACCGTAATTTCCTGCACATCGGTCAGTGATACCTGAATGTACATTCCCGGTGTTACCAACGTTTCAGGAGAAGGGATTACTGTATCATCTTCATCAATTTTGATACCGGCCTCTTCCAAAACATCGGCCACGTTCTGCCGGGTGGTCGGAACAACGGTGGTTCGACCGGCATACGCAATTGTTACTTCGACCGCACGATATATTTCTATTACCGCATCACCCGAAATCTCATCTGTCAGTGCATAATTAACCCGGTCATGTTCTCCAAGAACGATTCCGTTCCTGGATAAAATTCTTCCCACAGTATGGTCTGTTGTCGTAATTTTTATCGGTTCTTTGCCTGATTCCCATATCGTAACCACATTCGGTGTTGCAAATGCAAATCCACTGCAGCTGATGAACAATGCAACAACCAAAACAATGATCATTGAACTTTTAAAAACGCGTAATGACAAATTCTGAAAAACTTTTCTTTGCGTTGGTATCAAAAATATCACCTCAGAAATTTGTATGCCTGTCCGGCACAAACTTAGGCTTTATTATAAACGCATTTCCCATTTCCGTCAAATCATTGGATTTTTATAACTTTTCTTTATCTCCTTCCTCACGGGCTCAAATACATTTATCCATATTTATCATGGCCTTTTCTGGCTTTTTCTTTCAATTCTTTTCATTTTCACAGAATTGGATAATCCTTCCATCAACTTTGGCTATTGTGCCCATGAAAACCTTATTTTTCATCACAAACAACACGGTTTAAAGGTTTGAAACACTTCTGTAACACTTCTGTAACATTCAAAAAAGCCCATCTGATACGACATCCATACCTTTGTGCAAAATGTACAAATTTTACTTTTAAAGTCTAATTTTATTTGCTTTTTGTATTTTTAATCAGACATAATCAATCCTGTCAACTTTCATGATCCTATCTGTCATCTTAGAAATTTTTTTACAGGAATTCGATAAAATAAACACAGCCATCCTGCAATCTGATTGTTTCTTTAAATACACCCTCCACTTTTTTCTGCTCTATAGGCCGCAGTTCTCCCTCTTCCTTTAATACCTTGATCTGTTCCGGTGTTAATTCCTCCGGCATCCCCATTTCTCTGTATTTTGTATAGGGATTGATATGATTTTTATCAATACACCATATACGAACCATATCCCCCGGACAATTCCGCAAAACAAATTCCATTTCTTTATCCTGCAAATTTCTTTCCAAATCATCAGAAACATACGCAGCCAGGACACCTTTATCCGTAGCCATCACACTGACATTTTCATTCACGTCTTCTTTTTTCATTTCGACCAATGTTGTCCCGAGTTTTGCGGCCAGAACATAAAAATTATAAATTGGTTTCTTGAAAAAGCCTTTTGTAAAAAAGCTTCTGCCGCCGCAAAAATAAGTCTCCTGACCATGCTGTCCGCATAGACAAATCATCAATTTAGAAATAGGAACATCTCCATAGGCAAAATACGTCAATAATTTCGCATAATACGCTGAAAAAGCCTCGTTTTCTCTGATCACCAGCTTGGGGCAGCGTTCAATGGTACAGTCGCCATTGGTACAAGCGCCCCATTCATCCATTATCAGCTCTTTATTTTCCATGTTATATTCTTTCATATGATTGTAATAGTCCCGCGCGGCTGTCAGATGCCTTTTGACATCAAAAGTCAGCGAACCATCATTCAAAAAACGCGGCATTACTCCATAGGTGTGAATAGAAATAAAATCAATTTTCAAATTATTTGCCGTTATGTAATCCAAAAAGCCTGTGAAAAATCCCTCCTTTCCTGCATTAGAAGGTCCGCCCACCTTCAACTCTTTTGACACTTTTTCAATCCCTTCAACAAAGCCTTTATATAACTTGCAGTATTCCCGCAGGCGAATCTGCGTTCCTTCTTCATCAACTGCAACGGACTGCATCCAGAAATTTTTATGATCCGGTTCGTTCAGACATTGCAAGCGCCATGTTTTCACCCTGTCCAGTCCATATCTTTCAACGATATGCTTGGTATACTGATGGCATATTTCTTCCCACAGCTTATAATCCTTTGGCGGTGAGGTAATGATAAACTTTCCTTTATACCTGGTCTTTTTCTGGCAGGCATTGTTCATCAGCTCCGGCTCTGCGGCAATACAGGCCGGAATAAAATTATAGGAAATAAACAGGCGAAACCCCTTGCTTACCATATAATCAATTCTTTGGTCATTTAAAGAAAAATCATATTGCAGCTGCCCGTCAGCGTCCATGGTTACCATATCCTCAAACATCGTATATATCCGCACCATATCTGCCGCGCCGTCTTTTGCAATGCAGTCAAGAACCTCCTGTCCCCAATCATCCTCAATCGCATCCGTTGGATGAAAATGAATATGATTCCAAAAATTTTGGATTTTTTTTACCGGCTGATCACATTGAACTTCTACCTTCATCGTTTCCCCTTCTTTCTGATACTGCAATTTTTATACTATAAATTCAATAAGGGGCTAAGCCCCGTCATTCAACGTTTCAGCGGGAGATTGCACTCCCGCTGAAAAAAGTAAGTGGAACCCGCCAATAGGGTTCCCGCAAAGCGCCAGCGTAGCGCACTTTGCGGGAAAGAGGAGGCGCAGCGTAGCAAGGCCGCTCTTCCGCGCCAGCGGAATAGGCCATGCGCAGCTTGCGCCGACGACGTGGCGGGGGACATCTTGCTTTTCGTTATATCTTTACCTTTTTCCCCGCTCCGTTGACAATATAGATCCCGGCCGCAACACAAAGCAACGCAGAAAGCACTTGAAAACTTGCCATATTTTCATTCAAAATCATTGCCGAAGCAATGGTTCCGAACACCGGAACACCAAACTTATATACCGAAACCTCATATACCGGATTATACTTCAGCAATACCGTCCACAAAAGGTTGGTCAACGCCGCTGATCCGCAAAGGAAGACCAAAACAAATGCTCCATATATATCCGTAATATACAATTTTCCTCCTCCGGCTATCCCTGCCAGCAATAGCAACAGTCCGCCAAACATCTGCTGATAGCCGGCAACGACAATCGGTCGGTAATGCGCCGTCAGTTTCTTGCACAAAATAATGCCTGCCGCAGCAAAAAGTGAAGCCAGAATAATGAACCCCTCTCCCGTCAGATGAAATGAAAATTCAAAGCTTCCGTTAAAGTTTATAATGACAATACCGATCATCCCAATTATACTTCCAATGGTTTTGGAGAGAGACAGTTTTTCCTCCCGAAAAAACAACGGACTGATAAAGACCAGAAGGAAAACATTGATCTGATTCAAAATAGAACCAATCATCCCCTTCACATTGGCAAGCCCGATATATTGGAAAGCATATTGTCCCACGGTCTGTACAAGGGCCAAAAGAAAAATATCTCTGCACATTCTCCCCTTAATTACCGGAATCTTCCGATCCGCAGCCGAAGTGACGCCAATGGTCAGCACACCCGCAGCAAAAAAACGGACACCTGCAAACAACAGTTTTGAATAGACATCTTCCGAATTGATATGTAAATACTGATAACCTAATTTGATCATGGGAAAACCGATTCCCCAAAGAATTGTACACAACATCGCAAATATAAACAAATTCCGCTTGTTGCCGAAGAAAACACGGCTATTCATCCTTATACGCTCCTCTCTTTTCTGACTTTTTTATTTTACATGAAAATTCATCTTATTTCCATATACAATTCAAAAATAAATTTGCATTATTCAACATTTACATTCACCCAAAACCATGCTATACTATCATCGGTGATATAAATGCATATGTTTAACGAGCAAATTACGATACAAGATACGGTCATGGTAATGAACAAGCGGTACAAAGGACATAAATTTGTGCAGGAAAGCCGCCCCTTTGACACGCTGATATATGTCTATAAGGGGATGCTTGATATTTCTGTTGATGACCAAACCTTCCGCGTTCCGTCTAAAAACTTAATTTTTATTCCCCAAAATTCCTATACCGTAACGGATTATTTATATAAAGAAAACGCCGCACTGTGTATCGGACTAAAACTATGCGGCGGGCAAAGGGCTGCTGTACAAAACCCCATGGTCTTTGAACTCAGCACTGCCGCCCATGCACAGGCCTTACTGCTGGAACTGATCCATTCAAATTTATGTTCAGACAGATTTTTTCGGATAGCAAAAACCTATGAACTGCTTATGGCCATCAACAAAAGCTCACTGCACATGGACCACCAATTTGCACGGATCCTGCCCGCCTACGAGGAAATCAATTTGCATTACAACAAAAATGTTAAAATCAGTGAATACGCAAAGATGTCCGCAATGTGTGAGACTTTATTCAGAAAATTATTTTATGCTTATACGGGCAAAACACCCATAGCCTACAGAAATTTCCTGCGTCTCACCCATGCGGACGAACTCATCAAATACGGCGACTATACGGCCGCCGAGGCTGCTGAAATTGTGGGGTTTAACAATTTTTCCTTCTTTTGCAGAGAATATAAAAAATTGTTTGGCACCTGCAGTTCGTACAGGATCCGAAAAACATAACTGAAAACTATAGAATTTGACACCACTTTTATTACAATTGGAAACAGAGGTATATTGAAAATGATACAACCAAATGAACGCATTGACGATTTGCAAATTGACGGTCTTCGCCTGATTCAAAATCCAGACTGGTTTTGTTTCGGTGTTGACGCAGTTCTCCTGGCACACTTCGCCGCACAGGGAATAAAAAAAGACGCCGAGGTGCTGGACCTTTGCACCGGAAACGGGATTATTCCCCTGCTCCTTACAGCAAAATCCAGCGCCCGGAAAATTTGGGGGCTTGAAATCCAAAACCCCGTCTGGGAAATGGCCTGCCGCTCGGTAAAACTCAACCATCTCGGCGAAAAAGTCAGCTTACAGTGCGGTGATTTAAAAAATGCCGCCACACTTTATGGCAAAAGCCGTTTTGATTATATTACCTGCAATCCCCCTTATAAAGAAAACGGCGGCGGTCTCCCCTGCAAAGATGAAATCGTAACGCTTGCACGGCATGAAATCCTCTGTACCTTAGAAGATGTTTTCTCCGTATCCGAACAGCTGCTAAAGCCCGGTGGGAAATTGGCCATTGTACATAGGCCGGAACGGCTTGCCGACATGATTACCTATATGCGCAAATATCATATCGAACCCAAGCGGCTGCGGTTTGTACACCCCGCACCAAAAAAAACTGCCAATATGATCCTAATTGAAGGCGCCCGCCAGGGTAAACCCAAACTTTTTCTCGACCCGCCGCTTTATGTCTACGATGCGCCGAATGTTTATTCTGAAGAAATCAATCAAATCTATGGAAGGAAAATTTAAAATGAGCGGAAAATTATTTTTATGCCCAACCCCTATCGGCAACCTCGATGATATAACATTGCGTACCCTGAACGTCCTGAAAAGTGTTGATTTGATTGCCGCTGAGGATACCCGTGTCAGCATCAAATTATTAAATCACTTTTCGATACAAAAACCTCTGACAAGTTACTATGAACATAACAAACGGGAAAAAGGCAGTTACTTACTTGAAAAATTATTAAACGGTGAAACCATCGCCATCATCACCGATGCCGGTATGCCCGGCATCTCTGACCCCGGCGAGGATCTGGTCCGCCTTTGCATCCAAAACGGAATCCCGGTGGAGGCGCTTCCCGGCCCTTGTGCCTTTGCCACCGCACTGGTGGCCTCCGGCCTGCCCACCGGGCGGTTTGCTTTTGAGGGATTTCTGACCACCAACCGCAAAAACCGGCTGGAACATCTGCAGGCAATCTGCGAAGACACCCGCACCCTGATCTTCTATGAAGCGCCCCACAAACTGCTCTCCACCCTAAAGGATATGGAGCAGGTTCTCGGTGACCGCTCCATCGTACTGGCACGGGAACTGACCAAAAAGTACGAGGAATACCGGCGCACCACCCTTTCTGCGGCCATCGCCCACTATAGCGAGACCCCGCCCAAAGGGGAGTTTGTCCTCATACTGCAAGGCGCCGACGCTGAAGAGTGCCGTGCCCGGCAGATGGCAGAGCTTCCTTCTTGTGAAGAACTTCTGCGTATCTATGCCAAAGGGGATCTCCGTGCCAAAGAATTGACCAAAAAGGTCGCCGAAGAGCTGAAGATTCCCCGACGGGAAGTCTATGATACCTATCTGAAAATCAAAGAGACACTGTGAACATCTGCTTACCATGAGGCAAAACAATTTAAAACATACAAAAGCGCAGACAGAAATCAATCTGTCTGCGCTTCATTTATCATTCTACCGCACTGCCGATAACTTGTGCAGTAATTCATCAAACAGTATGATGTGCCCCCCGGCAATACGGGAAAAAATTTCCTCTGCCTCTCCATCATCATAAATATGGGAGGTCGTATTTCTATCCCGCAAAATTTGCAGCCATCCATCTTCATCGGTAATCAGCTGATTACGATAAGCCTCCCCCATTACATTTTTGGGATTATTTATATCTGATACCTCCAATGTTAGCAGATATTCCCGCACGGTTTTCCATGCAAGTTCACTTGTAAATTCAAATCGCTGAATCACTCCATCCCGCACGGTTAAACTGTTATTCATTTGCGCTTCCTCCAATGCCTCATGCAAGCGTGCCACAGCATTTTGGAAATTATTTAACTTAATCTGAAACTTATCCATGAGGATCACCCCATCCCGTAAAATATGATGATACAATTCTGAACCTTTATGCCTCTTCTCAATAAATACAACATCAATCTTATGAAATGTATCTATACACTCTAATTCATTTCGGAACAACACCTGCTCTCTCCCTGTAAGAGCAGGGGCAAAAATCGCAATATCGTAGTCACTTTGCGGTTCATGATCCTGTCTTGCCCTGGATCCAAACAACACTACCTTTTGAATCGCCTTATATTGACCGGCAATTCTCTGTATCTGCACGAGTACTGCATCCTTCATACGTTCACACCCCTCATGCGCATAGTATATCATACTTCTATTCGTCCGTCAATCCGCCAAACACTGTTTCGGCCAGGGGAAGGACATAATGGCTTCCGCCCCGTTCTTTTACATCCTCAACCATAAGCACAGCCAGCCTTGCGTCTTCATCCGCTGTATCTACTGTAAATGCGTTAAACCATCCCAATTCTGTCCCGGTTGTATCGCTTTGAGAGGCTTTGATTTCCGCCGTTCCGGTCTTTCCTGCCAGTGTCTTCCCCTGTATTTGCGCAGAATGTGCGGTTCCGCCCGCATCTTCCACAACCTGAATCAGATCATTTTTGATTTCATCTGCAATCTCTTTGGATATTACCCCTTCTATAATGAAAACATTTTCAGGCTTTTCCGTCTTTATCAAATACGGCGCAATCATATTGCCTTCATTTACAAATGCAGAATAAATTGAAGCCATATGCACAGGATTCACCAGCATTGCACCCTGTCCGAATCCACTGTCTGCCAGATTGATTTCACCGGAAAACTGCTGTTCACTCCCAAAAGAGGAAGCATCCAATCCAAATGTATACGGGAAGCTTTCATCAAAACCAAAATTTAAAAGCTGTCCGCGCATATCTTCTGCCCCGATTTTTAATGCCGCCTTGGCAAAATAGATATTGTCTGAGTATACCAATGCGCTGCGCAGATTTGCTGTGCCTCCGTACGCTTTGAGCGTGGTCACATAATAATCGCCCCAGCTGGTATCTTTCTGCCAGGAGCGGCCGCTGTGTCCAAAATCTTCATCCGCTGTAAATGCACCGCTGGAAAGTCCGATTGCGGCCGTCAGCGGTTTCATTGAAGACCCCGGACAGAACGTTGCTTTGAACCGGTTGTACATTGGTTTTGCCTCGTCCTCGTTCAAAGTGTTCCATTCCCCGGTGCTCATTCCCACCACAAAGGCATTGGGATCATAGGCCGGCGTACTCACAAGGGCCAGCGTTTCCCCTGTTTTGGGATTGATTACCACCGCACAGCCTTTGTCACTCTGCAATTTCTGATACAATGCCATTTGAAGATTTAAATCAATGGTCAGCTGAACATCTGTTCCATCCTTTGCTGATCTTGCAATAATGTCCCGTTTTTTCTTGCCGTCTTTATCGGCAATGTAAATTTCACAGCCGTCTACTCCGCGCAGAATATCCTCATAAAGACTTTCAAGGCCAACCTTGCCGATTACGCTGGCGGACGTATATTCCTTATCCGCATACTTTTCAAGGTCTTCTGCCGTGACGCTCTGCACATATCCGGTCAGATGTGCTGCCGCACCACCCGTTGGATAAACCCGCGCATCCACATCTGTGATCATTACGCCCGGTATTTCCAAAAGTTTTTTCTTCATTTCTCCATTCCCCTTGGAAATGGTTTTTATCGGCACAAAAGAATCCTCTTTCACCCAGCCGGCGCCCAATTTTGTTTCCATACTTTCTTCTGAAACCATCAAAAGCTGTGCAAGTGCGGCAAGCGCTGTCTTCCTATCCTCCGGCAGTTTTCCGGGCACAATCCCCACCGAATCTGCCGTCCCGTCTTCTGCCAGCACATTGCCTTCCCGGTCAACGATACGGCCGCGCTTTCCTTTTTCCGTCTTAACACGGACTTTATCCTCTTTCAGCAAATCAGGAAAAATCAAACTGTCGTCCCAAACAAGGGCATATCCATACTGTTTATCTCTCACAAATGCCGCCCGGTTATCAAACGTAACCTTTCCGCCGGACGTGTCCATGGTCGTAGAATAGGACACCAGCTTTTTTCCATTCTCACTGCCGCTGTCTGTGACAGAAATGGAAATATTCCGTGCAGAGATCCCATCATAAATATTTTTGTTCCGGCTCACAAAATCTTCCTGTGCAATCTGTTCTTTGCTGTCAGCATCAATTCTTTGATACATTTCTTCATAATTCCCAGCTTCAATCAGCTGCATATATGCCGTCAAAACCTCTTCCGGCTTCGGTACAGAGAAAATATGCACCAGTGTCAATCCCCCTGCCAACACCAGCAGGAGAATGCTAAAAACAATCATAATTTTCCTTTTCTTCATTCGCAGCACCTCTTTTCATTTGTTTTCTGTAGTATACACCCATTTTCTCTAAAAAGCAAGTTGCAAGTGTTTGTCATGATTTTATTGATGGACACATATATATAAGCAAAAGAATACTTTATATTACGAAGTGAGGTATGTGTTATGGAAGTAACCTTAAGCAAAGAAAGCATCAACACCGCCGAGGTGCTGTGCACCAAATACAATCAAACCTTGGTGGAAAGCGACATCATTGTGCCGGATGTAAAACCGGATATTGCAAAAATCCTTGACGTCAACGGCACCGTCAGCATGACACAAAAAAACATTCAGCAGGATAAGGCATACATACAGGGCACTGTAAAAATCACCGTTCTATACCTGCCGGACGGCGACGTTGTGGGCCGGGTCAAAAGTCTTACCGCCACCCAGGATTTCAACCACACCATTGATGCCCGCGGTGCAGAACCGGACATGGATCTCTATGCCGAAGCCGAAGCGGAAAGTTTCGACTATAGCTTAATCAACAGCCGGAAACTCAATCTCCGCTGTGTACTTGGCATCGGCGCTAAGATAAGCAAACCTTCACGCCTTGCGGTTGCCGCATCCGTTGACGGAGACCAGCCCATCGAAGTGAAGTGCGAAAAGCTCCGGGTGATGAATACCGCCGCCTATGCAAACAATCAGATTGTTTTGCGGGAACAGCTTGATCTTCCGGCCGGAAAACCTGCCATCGGCGAACTATTGAAAATTACTGCCTGCCCTGTTTCCATGGAACTCCGTATGATGGAGAAAAAAGCAGTTGCAAAAGGCCAGGTAAACTTCTCGACCCTCTACAGCGCTGACGATGATAAAGGTTCTATTCAGTTTATGGAACATACCATTCCATTCACAGAGATCCTGGACGTGGACGGCGCCATCGACGATATGGAGGGAGACGTTGAATATACAGTAAAGGATTTGTTCTATGACATCAAAGAAGACAATGACGGTGAACCCAGAATCCTCAGCGTAGAACTCATTCTTGAAGCTGCTGTCCGCGGCAATGAAGTGATGGAGATTGCCGCCATCTCAGATGCGTATGCCCTTAAAGGCGATGCAGAACTGAACAAAAAACGCTTCCCCATCGAACAGCTCATCGACAATTCTACCGGACAAATCCCGATAAAAGACAGCGCCCATACACCGCCAATGCTTCCGCCAATCATGCAGTTATGCAATCTTTCAGCAGTTCCAAAAATTGACCGTGTTACTGTCGAAGATGATACCATCACTGTCCACGGTGTTATTGACAGCAATATTCTTTATATGACCGCTGACGAAAACACACCTATGTGCAGTTTTAAACACAGCACTGAATTTTCAAAGGAATTCCAGATGCCCGGCGCTGACCGGAATACCGTCTGTGATACCAAAGTCATGCTCGATCATGCTGGTTATACCCTGACAAACGGCGGTATTGATTTGCGCTTTGTATTGGATATCTCCATCAAAGCCGTCAAAACCGGTGATGTGGAATTGGTAGACAATATAACTCTTACCGAAACTGAACAGCCTGCCGAATCATGTATCATCCTTTATTTTGTACAGCAGGGGGATACCCTGTGGGACATTGCAAAACGGTACCGTACAACCGTTGAACAAATTAAAAAG
This sequence comes from uncultured Clostridia bacterium, assembly GCA_910580105.1. Classification (GTDB taxonomy): domain Bacteria; phylum Bacillota; class Clostridia; order Monoglobales; family Monoglobaceae; genus CAJTWN01. The sequence continues at coordinate 15,481 of CAJTWN010000016.1, forward strand.
GAAAATGGCTTGGACAGTGACCTTATTAACATCGGCCAGCAAATTAAAATTATGCCGAGATAGCAAACATAAAAGAGCGGGAGCCCTGCGAAATCCACATTTCAAAATGGGCATCCGTAGGGGCGACCCTGCGTGGTCGCCCGAAAACAATTGGCGTTTTACCGCGCAAAAAAGAAGGTCTCCCGCGAGACCTTCTTTATCTTCTATATCTATTTATTTCGATTTCTGAGGAAAACAGGAACATCAATGCCGTCATCTTCGCCAAATTTACTGAACAAACTGGATGAAGGCGCTTTATCCGCAGTATTCTTACCGGCAGAAACCGATGGTGCAGACTGAGAAGAACCCATATTTCCAAACAAGCTGGTGAATGAATTTTCCTCTTTCTGTCCAACAGGAACCTTTCCTCTGAATCCGGTGGCAATAACTGTAACCTGGATCTCATCGCCCATATTTTCATCAATAATGGCACCGATGATAATATTCGCATCTTTATCCGCAGCCTCTTCAACCTGTTCAGCCGCAGTCTTCACTTCAAGGATACCCAGGTCGCTGCCGCCGGTAACATTCAGGATAACGCCCTTTGCGCCTTCAATGGTTGTTTCCAGCAACGGGCTGTTAATTGCCTTTTTCGCCGCTTCTTCTGCGCGGTTTTCGCCGGTTGCACTGCCAATGCCCATATGTGCAAATCCGGTATCCTTCATGATGGTCTTAACGTCTGCAAAGTCAAGACTGATCAGACCCGGACGGGTAATCAATTCAGAAATCCCCTGCACGCCCTGGCGCAGAATTTCATCCGCCATCTTGAAGGACTCGGTCAATGGCGTCCGGTTTTCAGCAATTTCAAGCAATTTATCATTGGGAATAACCACCAAGGTATCAACACAACCCATCAGGTTTTTAATCCCTTCATCACTATTTTTCTGTCTTGCTTTTCCTTCAAACCAGAATGGTTTGGTCACAATACCAATCGTAAGTACACCCATCTCTTTGGCAACTTCAGCGACAACAGGAGCTGCACCTGTTCCTGTACCGCCGCCCATGCCGGCAGTAACAAAGACCATATCTGCCCCCTGCATCGCCTGCGCAATTTCATCACGGCTTTCTTCCGCTGCCTTTTTACCGATTTCGGGAACAGCGCCTGCCCCTAAACCTTTCGTGATTTTTTCACCAATCTGTATTTTCCGGCCAGCCTGTGACAACGTCAAATCCTGCTTATCGGTATTGATCGCAATAAATTCAACGTATTTCACATCTGCCTCGATCATTCTATTGACAGCATTATTTCCGCCGCCGCCAACACCAACTACCTTGATTTGTGCGGGGTTTGTGTTTTCTGTATCAAACTGGAACACTGTTCTTCCTCCTATCGTTTACCTTAGCTTATTCTCTCACCGTATACTATTCACACATTATAACGCTTACGAAAGAAAAAATTTCGAGTGTAGAAATTTTTTCTAACATCTGTGCGTTTCAACGCCGAAAAGTGGGGGATATTCCCACCTCTTGCTGTTAATAAGGATCCCGACCGCCTGTAGAGACCGGGGACATCTTAAAATGCGTTATACTTATTTTATATTATACCATCATTTTTCTATTTGTAAAGAGACTTTTTCAAATTTTTTAAATCACGCTTACATTCTTTTAACAAATCAAACGGCAAATTTCTTCAGGTTACTCTTCTTCTCCCGTCCGGGCTCCAGTTTCTTCTGTTTTTTGACCCATTTCATCATCGTCTTCCAACGCGTCAACCGTCTCTTTTGTTTTTTTAGCGGTTGGTTTTGCAGTTGCCTTCACGTCTCCGCCATCATCATCTTCATCCGCTTCTTTTGCTGTTTTTTCATTCTTTTTCTCTGCGGTCTCCTTACTTTCATCATCTGTTTTTCCGCTTTTCTTTTTCGTCTTTACCCTGTCTTCACCATCATCATGGGGACGGACATAAACATCCTCGCCCCGATAATCAACAACTGCATGTTCATAAGCAGAAATACCTTCATTGATCACCTTTGCCAAAAACCGCGTTTTATAAGAAAGATTATCAAAACCACTAAGCATAATTTCCAGCCTGTCTTCAATCCAGATACGAATATCTGAAGGATTTCGCACATCGACCAATGTTGACCGGAACAGCAAATCTGTATTTTTCATCTCTTTCAACAATTCCAGTGTCTCTCTGTACCGCTCTTCGTTTCTACTCTTTGGCATTTCTCCGGCTTCAGCCTTCTCGTATTCAAGCCCTAAAACGACCGGAATATTATATTTCCCCCGCAGGATTTCTCCTTCGCTGGGCGCCTGGGTCGGTTCAGCGGTTGGTTCTGTACGGCTCTCCTCTTCTCCGTCTTCTTTTTCCTTCTTATCCGCTTCTTCCCCATCTTCATTTTCTTCTGCTTCAGCTGTTGCCGTTGGTTCCGGTGTCCGGGTTGGTTCAGCTTCAGCATCCTCTTCTTCGTCCTGGCCGGTCTTTTGCAGTTTATCCTGCGCCTCCTGTCCTTCTTTCTTTTTGGCCAGATTTTCATATTTCTCCCGTTCTTCACTGACAATCAAAGCATCAACGCTTTCCTTATCTTCAACAATACGAAGGATCTTCCCTGCTTCATCGATCATATAACATTTTTCATTGGTATATACATAGGAAACCGGCATACATTCCCTGACAGAAACCCGGATTTTATTTGGAAAAACCCGATAAACAGACGCCTCCTCAACAAATGCAATTGATTCTACATTTCTGCGGATTTTCCCCATTCGCACACTGAAAATATTTTTTCCTAATTCCACATTGGCTGCTTTGACTACATCCTCTGCCGCAATTTTATCATTTCCCTCGCAATATACCTCTGCAATATTAAAAATTGGAGTGAACAAAAGAAAAACCGCCGCAAGAACAACCACACCCAAACATCCAAACACAACAAGACGGCGTCGCGAACCATGTCCGCCACGCCCCCTTTTTTTTCTTCTCTTTCCGCGTTCTTCTGTCATTTTGTTCACCTTCATCTCCAGTTTTTTCTCAGGTTCTTCTTTGGATATTCCCTCCAAGAGAAGCCAGCACCTTTTCTATTGCTTCATATCCCCGGTCAATATACCCAATATGCTGGACCGTACTTTCACCGTCTGCACACAAACCAGCAAGCACAAGCGCTGCACCGCCGCGCAGATCTGTTGCCTGAACAGCGGCTCCCTGTAATTTATTTCTTCCCCGCACAACCGCGGACCTTCCGTCAATGGTCACATCCGCACCCATACGTATCAGTTCCTCTGCATATTTATACCGGTTTTCAAACATTGTTTCACTGATTACAGTTGTTCCCTCTGCACATGTCAGACATGCGGTCAAAATTGGCTGCACATCGGTTGGAAACCCCGGATAAGGCAATGTTTTTATCATCTCAACCGCCTTTGGACGATGGTTCATCTTAATACGAAGCCCCTCGTCTGCTAAGACTTCCGCCCCCATATCCTCCAAAACAGAAAGAACAATCCGCATATGTCCGCTTTCTGCATTTTCCATTAAAATATCCCCGCCGCAGGCGGTGCAGGAAAGCGCATAAGTTGCCGCCGCAATCCGGTCCGGCATGACTGCATAAGTACATCCATGTAATTTTTCTACGCCGCGGATGCGGATTACATCACTACCGGCGCCGCGGATATCTGCGCCCATCTGATTCAGAAAATTCTGCAAATCCACAATCTCCGGTTCACGGGCAGCATTGATAATCAGGGTCTCCCCTTTCTGTTTTGCGCAATATAACATGACATTTTCCGTCGCGCCGACACTTGGGAAAATCAGCGTTAAAACAGACGGAAGGTATTCTTCTGCTTTGCAGTACAAATATCCCTGCTGTGCCGAAATCCGGACACCAAGTTTTTCAAGGGAACGAACATGTATGTCCACAGGCCTGGGACCCAAATCGCAACCGCCCGGCCTGCTGATTTTTGCACAGCCCATACGGTTCAAAATTGCCCCCAGAAACATCACCGAAGACCGCATTTTTCCCATTACACGGTCAGATATTTCACATCCCGATGCCCCGGTTGTATCCACAATCATGGTATTTTCTTTCAGGCTGGTTTTTGCCCCCAGCTCTTCCAATATTTCGGCAGCTGTAAAAACGTCGGCAATACGGGGACAATTTTCAATAATACAACAACCATCCTGCAAATAGGCCGCGGCCAGAATTGGGAGTACAGCATTTTTACTTCCCTGCACATTAAATTTTCCATTCAGCCGTCTGCCGCCACATATACGTAAACTATCCAAAACGATCCTCACCTCTCTTCACATTTTATTCTATGCGAAAAGGGTTTTTGGGTGATTTACAGAATCGCTTTGATTTCCTGATAAATCCGCTCTGTCGCGTCCGGGATCCCCATTTTATGGGATGCTTCCTGCATTTTGGCAAGTTTAGAATGGTCGCCAAAAATTTGGTCAACTGCCGCCGAAAGGGCTTCCGGTGTGAAATCTTTCTCTAAAATCACCTTCGCGCCGCCACCGCTTTCGATTGCACGGGCATTATGCTCCTGATGATTTCCTGTCACATAAGGAGAGGGAACCAATACAGCAGGACGGCCAATCGCGGTCAATTCACTCAATGTACTCGCTCCCGCCCGTGAGATCACCAAGTCCGCCGCCGCAAGCGCAACATCCATATCATATATGTACTCACTGACCGTTATGCCCGCGCTCTTCTGCAAATTAATGCCATTTTTCTTAAGCCGCGCCATCACATCATCATATTGATGAAATTTTCCCGTTCCCATCAGTATATTATACCTATTTTTTTCTGCAATTGCAGAAATCCAATCAACTACTGTTTTGTTAAAATCCCGTGCGCCAAGACTCCCTCCAAAAATCAATATAAACGGCCGTTCATCCAATTTCAGAAGTCTACGCGCATTTTCCCGCCGGGTACTTAAAATGGACGGACGTACAGGATTACCGGTGACTACAATTTTTTTGGCCTGGGTAATATATTGCTTTGCATCCGCAAGCCCTACTGCCACAGTATCTACGTACTTTGCCAAAATTTTTGTGGTCACGCCGGGAAAAGCATTGGATTCATGAATCAGCGTCGGTATTTTGCATTTTGCCGCCGCATAAAGAACCGGCCCGGAAACATATCCGCCGGTTCCAACAACAATATCCGGCTGAAATTCTTTGATTATTTTTTTTGCCGCATGAACCGCCCCCGGCAGTTCCAGCAGGTTCTTAATGTTTTTTGGGGAAAGGCTCCGGTCAAAACCATGAACCTTAATCAATTCCAGCGGATAACCGCTTTTGGGCACCAAGCCGGTTTCCAATCCCTCTTTTGTACCAACAAATTTAATCTTACTGACTGCCTCGCAGCCACAGATATAATTGGCAACCGCGATTGCCGGATTGATATGGCCTGCCGTACCGCCGCCTGCAAATAATACCTTCAAACCCTACACCTCCGGGAAAAACTATATTTTTTCACATTGCCGCGATACATTCAGTACCACGCCAATCTCACACATCGTTATAATCAGCGCCGTACTTCCGTAACTAAAAAACGGAAGAGGCATTCCTGTTACCGGAACAGAAGACGTTACAACTGCAATATTAATCACGGCCTGAAATGCAATAATGCCAATGATACCGGCAGTCAGGAGTGTCCCGAACAAGTCCGGCGCCTTTGATGCAATTTTCACACCCCGGTATATCAAAAAGATAAACAGACCGATTAAAACCAATGCGCCAATCAAACCGAGTTCCTCTGCCAAAACCGAAAAGATGAAGTCGTTCTGCGGCTCTGGCAAAGACTGAAACTTCTGACGGCTCTGCCCAAGTCCCACGCCAAACAATCCACCGGAACCGATGGCATACAGAGACTGTACAATTTGCCATCCACTGCCCTGTACATCGGCAAAAGGATCCATAAAAGATACAACTCGTGCCATGCGGTAGGGTTCGATTAAAATCATGACAGCTGCTCCGAGAACGCCGGGCAGGCCGATATAAAAGAAGTGTTTAATCTTTGCCCCGCCAACGAACAAAATCAGCATAACTGTCAGCGTCATCAAAATAATACAGCTGAAATGGGGTTCAAAGATCAACAAAACCACATAAATTGCCAGCATGATCATACATGGCATAAACCCTTTCATAAAGGAAGGCATATACTGCTGATTGCGCTCTACCCATACGGAAACAAACAAAATCAGCGCAAATTTCGCAATCTCAGACGGCTGAAATCCAAACAGCCACCGGGTTGCACCGCCGCTTGTGGTTCCGAGTCCGGGAATCAGCACCATCACCAGAAGAACTCCGCAGGCCACATACAGAATCAGCGCCCAGTGACGCAGGCTGTGATAATCAATCTTTGAACAAAAATACATCCCTGCAATTCCCAAGATAGCACCAACCAGCTGGTTTTTGAAATAATAGAGTGTATCGCCATAATTTGCAAATGCTTTCGCACTGCCGGCGCTGAACAGCATCATCAGTCCAAAGGCCACCAGCAAACATACTGCAATCAAAAACGGATAATCCACCGGATTTTTGACCGGAGATAATACCTGTGCCAAAATATTCTTGTTTTGTCCCCTTGCCGGCGCAGTCCTTCTATCAGAACGCCGGGTTGTCGTATGTATATTTCCTGCCGGATATTTATCCCTCCGACTGCTGCCTGCCGCACTGCGTCTTCCGGGATATTCTCTGTCATATGCCACTGCGCCCTACCTCCATTTTCTTTCTTATCCCACCAAGTACATGAACATACAAAGCAGAAGTGTTATCAGTGAAAAGATAACAACAATCTTCTTTTCACTCCAGCCGCACATCTCAAAATGATGATGGATGGGGCTCATCTTAAAAATTCGTTTCCCTGTCAATTTATAAGAACCCACCTGAAGAATGACTGATAAGGATTCCATTACATATACAAACCCCACAATCAATAGGGTAAGCGGCTGTTTCAATAATATTGCCATTCCGCAGACTGCACCGCCCAAAAACAGGGAACCGGTATCACCCATGAACACTTTGGCAGGATATTTGTTATAAATCAAAAATCCCAGCAGTCCGCCGAACAGAATTGCCGCAAAAAAAGCAACTGTTGGATTAATTACACGTCCGAATTGTGAAACCAGCATATAGAAGATTGCAATAACCGCCGTCACTGTCGAAGCCAAACCATCCAGCCCGTCTGTCAGGTTGACACTGTTGACCGATGCCAGAATGACAATCACCGCAAAGGGAATATACGCCCAATTTAAATCAATGAAAAGGTTTGTAAACGGGATTTGAATATCTGTCCCGATCGAATGGCTGAAAACAGCCCAGCAAACAAAGCCGAGAGCCGCCAAAAACTGGAGTCCGAATTTCTGAGACGCCGTAAGGCCAAGGTTTCGTTTCAAGATCACTTTGATATAATCATCAATAAAACCAATGGCTGCATACGCCACAGAAATTGCAAGCAGCATCCCCAGCTGTGATGTCGCAAACAATGTTCTGCCGCCAATTCGCTCTGCAACATAACAGACAGCCGCTGCCAGCAGCATTGCAGCAATGAAAATAAATCCGCCCATTGTTGGCGTTCCTGATTTAGCTGCATGCCATTTCGGACCTTCCTCCCGGATTTCCTGACCAAACTTCAGCCGATGCAATATCGGAATGAACAACACGCCGCACACCGCCGCAATCAAAAATGCTGCAAGTGCACCAATCCATAACATTTCCATAACGTTTTCTCCCCCTATACAATTTGTATCCGTAAAATATTACCAAGCAGCAATTGCATCAGCAATCTCCTCCAGGTGCATTCCTCTGGAACCTTTTATCAAAATCAAATCATCTTTCTTTAATATATCTCTCAGCATTTTTTCTGCCTCGTCATTGCTTGCAAAACGATAAATATGACTGCGCGGCATACCATTATCCAACGCTCCCTCTGCAATCAAGGCGGCCTTTTCTCCGATCGTCACCAAACAATCGACGCCAAACCGCTTTACCATACCGCCAACCTCCCGGTGTGCTTGATCAGAAATATCACCAAGTTCCAGCATATCCGCCAAAATGGCGACTCTTCTTCCCTCCGTCTCCTGCAGGGACAAAACTTCCAAACCTGATTTCATGGAGGTCGGGCTTGCATTATAACAGTCCTTAATCACCCGGTAATCCCTCAGTTCAACAATGGATTGCCGCAATTCATCGGGCAAAAACTTCCGTATCCCGGCAACGATCTTTTCCATATCAATGTTATACCGAAGACCAACCAAAATTGCAGCCAAAGCATTATAGATATGATGTTGTCCGGGCGCCTGCAAAACAATGGTATATTCCGTTCCATCCACCTTCACTGTGAATGCACTTCCATCCGAATAGGTTCTTATATTTCTGGCAATTAAATCACAGTTCGGGTTAGTTATCCCAAAACACAGTGTTTCAAAAGGAACATCTCCGGCCGCCTCCCATAAAAGCGGATCATCTCCGTTGAGGATTACCGCTCCGTCCGGCATGAGTCCTTCCAGAATCTCAAACTTCGCCTGCCGGATTCCCTGCTGGCTGCCAAGGTGTTCAATATGGGAAACGCCGATATTGGTAATCACCGCTGTATCCGGCTTTGCAATTGCGGTCAACCTTGATATTTCGCCAAAATCACTCATTCCCATCTCCAATACCATGATTTCATGTCTGCCGGACAGGTCAAAGACGGTAAGGGGGAGGCCAATTTCGTTATTAAAATTCTTATTCGTTTTATGTGTGTTGTAATCCATCGACAACACGCAGGAAATCATCTCTTTGGTTGATGTCTTACCCACACTGCCGGTAATCCCCACAACAGGAATATCAAAACAGGAACGGTAATATGCCGCCAAATCCCGCAAAGCCTTATGGGTATCCTCCACAGCGATGGTCGGCATTTTGGGAAAATCCCCCTCATCCGCATTCACAACACAACAAACAGCGCCGCTTTCCACCGCGTTGGCAACAAAACGATGCCCGTTAAAATTCTCTCCGGACAGCGCAAAAAAGAGCGCCCCTTCAGTTATGCTGCGGCTGTCCGTAGATACTGATTTTATAATTTCATCTTTATCACAATTGCGGATCACACCGCCGGTCGCCTGTGCAATTTTTTGCACGGTCAAAATCCACTCCAAATTCAATCACCTCAAAAACATTGTACACAAAATATCCAAACGGCCCATCAATCAATATACTGCAATATTTTTCACACCATCGAAACGTCCAGCAGCTTGTGTACAATCTCCCTTTCGTCAAAAACAATCGTTCTGTCTGCAAGGACCTGATACGTTTCATGGCCTTTTCCTGCAAGTAATATTATATCATCTTTCTGTGCATGGTCAAGGGCATATTCAATTGCTTCAAAGCGGTTTGGCACCACTGCATATGCGCCGCCGCCCTCTTTTACACCTGCCAGAATATCTTCAATAATTGCATCCGGATTCTCATTGCGCGGATTGTCACTGGTTACCACACAAAAATCCGAGAGCTCCGATGCGATTTTTCCCATTTTAGGCCGCTTCCCTGCATCCCGGTTTCCGCCGCAGCCGAACACAGTTACCACCCGTCCCTTTGCAAAACCGCGAATGGTACGGATAACATTATACAATCCGTCCGGCGTATGGGCATAATCTATGATAACTGTGAAATCCCGTCCGGTTTCCACAACCTCCACGCGCCCTTTCACACCTTTCGCATCCTTCAGGTGGGAAAGTATCTGCTGAATTTCCATGCCTGCCTGCAAAAGACAAGCAATCGCAGTAAGCGCGTTATAAACCGAAAATTTCCCCGGTATTCCAAGAGACACCGGATATTTCTTCCCCTGATACGCAAGTGCAAACTGCACGCCATTGCGCATCAGCTGCGGATTGACAGCCTGCAAATCGCAGGGCTTTTCAATTCCATAGGTCATCATCTGTCCGCAGGTGTTGTGGGCGAGCAGATACTCCGATGCCGGGTCATCTGCATTCACACTTCCCACCTTTGCAATACGAAACAGAACACTTTTTGCCTGCAAATAATTTTCTAATGTTTTATGAAAATCCAAGTGATCCTGGGTTAAGTTTGTAAAAGATACCACATCAAAGATACAGGCCGTTACGCGGTCAAGGGCCAAAGCGTGGGACGACACTTCCATCACAACATACGCGGCGCCCGCCTCTGCCATTTTCTTAAACAGCTGCATCAGCTCCAGCGCATCCGGTGTTGTATGCTTCGAGGGAATAATCTCTTGACCAACCATATTCTGATTGGTTCCAATCAGCCCCACTTTATGTCCTTCTGCTTCCAGAACCGCTTTTACCAGATAGGTTGTGGTGGTCTTTCCGTTGGTTCCCGTAATCCCAATTAATTTAAACTGCCGATAGGGATACCCATAATAAACCGCAGCCAGCTTAGCCATTGCTGCCCTGGAATTTTCCACAACTACACAGGTCACGCCAAGGTCACTCATATCACGTTCTGCAACAATGACAGAAGCGCCCGCTTCAACCGCCTTCGGCGCAAATTTATGACCGTCCGTTTCAAAACCGGAAATGCAGATAAACAGATTCCCCGGCTTTACCTTGCGCGAATCAAATGCAATTCCTGTAACAGCCATTTGGGTCGAGCCCTTAATTTCCCTTATATTATCGACATCCTTTAACAAATCTGCAAGGATCATGGTTTTTCCCCCTTTTTAGTCTGAAGCATTCTCATATTTAAAGTCCACTGTAACCACAGTTCCGGGTTCCACAATCGTCCCGGCTTCCGGTGACTGGGATGCGCAGACTGCCACACCGGTGCCGGCGCTGGATACGCCTTTTATCCGGGCGTTCAACCCATCTCCAATCAAATTCGACCGGGCCTCTGCCACTGTCAAACCGCTGACATCCGGCACCGTCACACTGCGCTGAGCCATTGCGCCTTCTGTATACCCCACAATAGAAGACCCCGATGCCGCTTTGGTATGCGCTTTTGGGATCTGATCTGTAATCATCTCCCCTTCTCCCTTCATCCGAAGGGTAAAACCGGCCTCTTTCAGAATCTTTTCAGCTTCTTCCTTTGTCTTTCCGGAAATATCCGGCACTTCTATATCCACATATTCTTTTTCATCTTCTTTATACTGTGGTTCAACCCCCAGATACTGCAAAGTATCTTCCAGGATATTTTTCACCACCGGGGCCGCAATCATACCGCCATAATACTGTCTGCCGGGCGCCGGTTCGTCCAGAATGACCAGACAGAGAACCTGCGGATCGTCAGCAGGCGCAAATCCAATAAAAGAAGCAATATACTTTCCGTTGCCGCGGGGGATTTTTTCGGAAGTACCCGTCTTTCCCGCAATCCGATAACCTGCAAGATAAGCATTTTTACCGCCGCCTTCAGAAACAACAGATTCCAAAATTTCACACATGGTATCACTGGTCTGCTTTGAGATCGGCTGCCGGACTTTTTCCGGCTCCTTCCGTTCAACCACCTCACCGTTAGACCCCAAAATCTCTTTAACCAGATGGGGCTTATAAAGCGTTCCGCCATTGGCCACCGCACTGACCGCGGTCACCATCTGCAGCGGTGTCACCGTAAAAGACTGTCCGAAAGAGGAGGTCGCAAGGTCAATTTCGGTAAAACTATCTTCCGGATGTCCCACACCCGGTGTTTCGCCCGGAAGTTCAATCCCCGTCTCCTGCAAAAAGCCAAAGGCCTTTATCCCATCCAAAAACCGGTCTTTTCCAATCTTCTGTCCAATTTGAATAAATGCCGGGTTACAGGAATTCTGTACTGCATGGGCAAAATCCTGTGTCCCATGCCCGTTTCGGTTTGCACATGCAATGCTTCTGTCCGCAACCCGCATAGAGCCGCCGCAGCTGAAGGAATCATGCAGCGTACATGAACCGGACTCCAGTGCAACAGAGGCAACAATTGATTTAAACGTTGAACCCGGCTCATAGGAATCAACCACCGATTTATTCCGGCGGACAACCTGCAATCCCTCATTCAGCTTTGTGTTGTATTCTGTTCCCGTAAGATTTTTAAGTTCATCTTCAATATTGGGAAATTTTGTTTTAATCGCATCCGTAATTTCAAAGGGTGCATTGAGGTCATAATCCGGTTTTGAGGTCATTGCCAGAATTTCACCGGTATTTACATCAATCACAATTGCCGCCGCGCCGTTTTGGATGTCATTTGCAATACGTGCATTTTCCAAATGCTTTTCGGCAAAATGCTGAACCACTTCATCTATGGTCAGCACCACGCTATTGCCATCCTGGGCTTCAATATAACTCTCATAGCTGTTTCCGGAATCCAGACCCGTCTTTTCTCTTGTGGAGATAACACGTCCGGGAACACCGCTTAATTTATCATCATAGATGCTCTCAATTCCCTCCAGTCCCTGATTATCGCTTCCGACAAAACCAATCAAATGAGAGGCCAGGTTATTATATGGATAATTCCGCTTAACATCTTCCACAAAATCCACACCGCCCAGCTGTTTTTCATCAATATACTGCCGCAGTGCGTCGGCCACATCTTTGTTGACCTTTTTCTTTACGTATTCAAAACCGCTTTCCCTGTTAATTTTCTCTAAAATGGTCTTGGGGTCCATCTCCAAAATTTCGCCCATCTCTTCTGCAACAGTATCCTTGTTCAGATGCTGTTTATCAATAGAACTGCGAATATCGGACGGCGTCAAGCTGACCGTCTCCACCGACATGTTGCTTGCCAAAACCTTATGATTCCGGTCATAAATATTGCCGCGTTTCGCACTGACAGTATTATCTGTTGTCTGCTGTTCCATCGCTTTGCGCGATAATTCCTCACCGCGGGCAAGCTGCAGCCATGCTGTCCGTCCAAACAACGCCACAAAACACAAAGAAAATAAAATAAAGACAATAAAAACCCGTTTCCGGTTTTTAAATCCACTCTGTCTATCGCCCATAAAAGCCAACCTCCATTTTTGCCGCATTCAACCTCTATAACCGACAGCGGACACGGCAAGCCGTGTCCCCCATCCCACCACAAACATACTACTCCCTTTGTTTGAGTATATTCATGAATCTTCTATTTTAACACCTGAAATGCGTGAACCAAAGCACCGGGAGCGCCTTTTAACACAGAATCCGTCCCTCCAGCCTTTTCGTTCTCTTTTCCGGTATCCTCTACACCGTCTCCCATCCCCATATTTATGTAAAACGTCTGTGAAGCATCCGGCTTCATCATACCAAGCTCTTCGGTTGCCTTTTCTTCTAATGCACCAAGTTCCACCGACTGTTCGATTTTGGTCGCAATCGCCTGATTCTGTGATACAAGATTTTCATACTGCGACTGCATATTGCTGATTTTCTGATTTGCTTCCAAAATCATTGCATTGCGGTAAATCAGCGTACAGCCTACCAAAAAAACTGCGGCAATCTTCAATACCGAACCCACAAATTTCCGTTTGGATACTTTCCAAGCCGCTTTTTTCGCCGCTGCCGGCGTTTTGGGCACAGCAGCCTGCCTGCTTGTCCTTCCCGGTTCCGCCTGTCTTTGCGGCCGCCGCCGCGGCGCAGCCGGCGCCTTTGGATAAACAGGTGCGTACTCATAAGCATTTGCGCTTTTATATTCATACCGGCTGTGCGGTCTTTTGTAATCACTGTATTCCCTGGTATACGGTGTGTTTCTTCTCTCTTTTACCGGTGCGGCCAACCTTCTTCATCCTCTCTATATTTTTTCTATCACCCTGAGTTTTGCGCTGTGCGCTCTGAAATTGTCCTCTAACTCCCGCTGTTCTGCAACAATCGGCTTTCGGTTGACCAGTTTAATCTCCGGTTTCTTCCCACACACACATATAGGAAAATCCTTTGGACAGGTACATCCGCTTGCCCGCTCTGCAAAAGCCTGTTTCACAATCCTGTCTTCCAAAGAATGAAAGGTAATTACTGCCAGACGGCCGCCCGGTTTTAACACATCCACAAAATCCAATACCGCCGCAGATAAACCTTCCAATTCATCATTTACTTCAATTCGAATCGCCTGAAATGTACGCTTTGCAGGATGTTTGTCTCCATAGCGTTTTGCCGCAGGAAATGCTTTTTTTATCACTTCGGCAAGTTCCAGCGTCGTTTCTATCGGCTTTTCTTCCCTTACACGCACGATTTCTCTTGCTATACGGCCTGCATATCGTTCCTCACCATACTTCATGATAATTTCTGCAAGCCGCCGCTCTTCATATGTATTGACCACAAGATAGGCATCCTTTTCTGCCTCCTGGTCCATCCGCATATCCAGCCGCGCATCCTGATGATAACTGAACCCGCGTTCCGCTGTATCAAGCTGCGGAGAAGATACGCCAAGGTCTAAAATTGCACCGTCAATCTGGGCAATATTCAGTTCCTGAAGGATCTCTTTGACCTGAAAAAAATTCCGGTGAACAATCTTTTTTCTGCAAGGATAAGACGCCAGCCGTGCCGTCGCCGCTGCAATCGCAGTACAATCCCGGTCAATACCGACAAAAAGTCCGTCTTCGCCCAACCCCTTGCATAAAAGCGAAGCATGTCCGCCGCCGCCCAAAGTTCCGTCTACGTAAACGCCGCCGGGCTTTATAGCAAGCTGCCGGATACTCTCTTCCAGCAAAACTGAAATATGTGCAAATCCCATCGCCTATAACCCCAGTTCTTCCATAACTTTTGCAATCTCTTCTGCATCACATTCCGGCGTATCCATATATTCGTTCCATTTCTCTTTGTTCCAGATTTCTACGCGATTTGATACGCCAATGACCACAATTTCCTTATCCAACCCCGCAAACTCCCGGATGGTTGGGGGAATAAGCGCTCTTCCCTGACTGTCTATTTCGCAATCCACTGCCCCGCTGAAAAAATAACGGTGCAGTCTTCTCCTCTGTACATTGTTATCGGATAGTAACTCTGCCTGGAATTTCTCCCATTCAGTTTTCGGGTAGATACATACACAAGCGTCAAGCCCTTTGGCCACAACAAAAGAAGCTCCGAGATCATCTCTGAACTTTGCTGGAATATTGACTCTGCCTTTGGCATCAATTGATTGATTATATTCACCAATCAGCATTCCGGCCGCTCCCATCTTGTGGTTTGTATTTTTTCAAGCATTTTACCAAAATTTATTTTACATAGAACACTTTGACCATTTTGGCTCCAAATTTGCTCCATTTCAATCCACTTTGATACACTTTCTACCACTTTCCTTCATTCTAATACAAAGTGGACAAGAATGCAATAGGTTTTTTAAATTTTTTTTAAGAAAATTTTACAAATAATTACCTGAATCTTCCTATTCTGTTAAAATGGACACAAAATCGCATTATTGTAATCAAAACTTAACAAGGCCGAGCCTTGATGCAGTGCGCGAATGTACCGAGTGGGAAAACCTTTTGCCGCATCGGCGGCGCACGGCGCATTTGCTCTGTTTTCCTGCAAAAAACCTTCGCCTTGTGCAC
>CAJTWN010000017.1 GCA_910580105.1 uncultured Clostridia bacterium
AACCTATGACCCTCTGCTTGTAAGGCAGATGCTCTCCCAGCTGAGCTATGCGCCCTTAAAATTGGTGTGGTGGGCACAATAGGGCTCGAACCTATGACCCTCTGCTTGTAAGGCAGATGCTCTCCCAGCTGAGCTATGCGCCCACACCGTTTGTACCGCTTCGCATTTCTTGTTCAGCAGCGACAACATTGATGATTATACTCGCTTTAAAAGCAAAAGTCAACACCAAATATTTCAATTATATAGAATTATCTCACTTTATCCTCAACTATTCTCTTTTTTTCTTTCAATATCTCCCAATTTCTCTTTTCAACTCTTCACTTATTCGCGGGAGGCCCTGTCTGCCAACGTGTTTAATTCCTCTTTTCCAAATACATACGCATGATTGCAAAAATGACACACAATCTCTGCTTCACCTGTATCCTCTATCATCTCACGTATCTCCGTTTTGCCAAGAGAAATAAGCGCCCGCTCCATCCGTTCTTTCGAACAATCACAAAAATACCGAACAGCTTTTGTCTCCAGGATATCCACATCAAATCCAAGCATTACATACTTTATCATTTCAATACTGTCCATGCCCTGTTCCAGCATTTGTGTTACGTTCATCATATTTTTGATGCTATTTTCAATTTTGGACAGTGTTTTCTCATCACATTCCGGCATCACCTGAATAATAAATCCACCGGCACATTTCACCGAATAATCCCGGTCCACCAAAACGCCGACCCCCACAACACTGGGAACCTGTTCCGACTGCATAAAATAATATGCCAAATCATCTCCTATTTCACCGGTTTGTATTGGAATTTGCCCGATATAAGGCTCTTTCATCTTTAAATCTTTGACAACACTTAAAGTTCCTTTTCCAACCGCTGCTCCCACATCAAGTTTTCCATTTGCCTTCAGTGGCAGATCCACATCCGGATTCGATACATAACCCTTAACATCTCCAGCAGCATCAGCGGAAACCAAAACTGTTCCCAGAGGACCATCTCCTTTTAACTGTAGTGTAAGTGCTGCATCCTTATTTTTTAACATACTTCCCATCAGCTGCCCTGCCGCAAGCAATCTTCCCAATGCCGCACTGGCAACCGGAGAAAGCTGATGATATTTCTGGGCTGTATTGCAGGTATCTGTTGAAACAACTGAATAAATTCTTAAAAATCCATCTTTGGTTATTGCTTTTGTAAGTTGGTCACTCATATATATCTCCTTCAATTTTTCAAAAAGTGTGCCTTTATTATAACCCAGCAGCACTATTTTTTCAATAAAAAAATGACCGCCTCAAGCGGTCATTTTTGTTTTATGCTTCAACACGCTGAACATTAGAGGCTTGCAATCCTTTTTCACCCTCTGTTACTTCAAAGGAAACCTGATCACCTTCAGCCAGTGTTTTATATCCGTCCATTGCGATTGCTGAAAAATGTACAAATACATCTTTTCCATCTTCTCCGGTAATAAAACCAAATCCTTTTTCCGCATTAAACCATTTTACTGTTCCTGTCATATCTTTTACCTCCTAAAACAGTGCAACACGCTAAAATATTTTTTAGCTTGCATGGAGTATATCATACACAATGCAATCTGTCAATTTCTTTTTTCATTTTTATCAAAAAAATCGTATCCAGATTTTCGACAGGAGTTGAATTTTTTCTTTTGATTTAATATTTGACTTCTCAAAATCGGTATGCTATAATTTACCTGAGAATAAACACAAGGAGGTAATTCTGATGGGAATTGCAGAAAAATTCAGTCTTAAAGGAAAAGTTGCCCTGGTAACAGGTGCTTCCTATGGCATCGGTTATGCCATCGCATCCGGTATGGCAGACGCTGGCGCCAAAATAGTTTTCTGTGATATTAAGCAGGAGTTTGTTGACAAAGGCCTTGCTTCTTATAAAGCAGATGGTATCGATGCAGTGGGGTATGTCTGCGACGTTACTAAAGAAGATATGGTACAGGAAATGGTGAAAAAAATTGAGGCAGAGGTAGGCATAATTGACATTCTGGTCAATAATGCCGGCATCATCAAACGTATCCCAATGTGCGAAATGACTGCTGAGGAATTTAGACAGGTCGTAGACGTTGACCTTAACGCTCCTTTCATTGTTGCAAAGGCAGTTATCCCCAGCATGATTAAAAAAGGCAGCGGTAAAATCATCAACATTTGCTCGATGATGAGTGAACTTGGCCGGGAAACAGTATCTGCATATGCGGCGGCAAAAGGCGGTCTGAAAATGCTGACCAGAAACATTTGTTCTGAATATGGAGAATACAATATTCAGTGTAACGGTATCGGCCCTGGTTACATAGCAACACCGCAAACCGCTCCGCTCAGAGAAAAACAGCCCGATGGTTCCAGACATCCCTTTGATCAGTTCATCATTGCAAAAACACCTGCTGCACGCTGGGGAAATCCGGAAGACCTCATGGGGCCGGCCGTCTTCCTTGCATCAGAAGCTTCTGATTTTGTCAATGGTCACATTCTCTATGTTGACGGAGGTATTCTGGCTTATATTGGTAAACAACCGTAAGCCGGACTCCATGTATATTGTGAAATTTTACAAAGGCGTGTGCTTTTTGGCATACGCTTTTTATCTTTTTTCTAAAGTTTTCGGCCTTTATTGACGGATGAAAAGAAATAGTATAAAATAAAAGATATAACTCATAAAATGAACTAAACATATGATACAGAAAGGGTGAACACGATGGACAACAATGTGGCCAATGAAAAGAAAGCCTATATTGAAAAACATTTTGATAAATATATTGAGCTTTTCCAGACACAAAATACATCCTGGAACCAAATCCCATCTCATTACTTCACAGATTATAATGTAAAAAGAGGTCTTCGTAACGCAGACGGCACCGGCGTACTTGCCGGTCTTACTGCCATCGGTGAAGTCCACGGCTATGTAATGGATGAAGGAAATAAAGCGCCGGTTGAAGGAAAACTCAGATACCGCGGAATTGATGTAGAAGATATTGTTGCCCATTGCCGGGCTGAAAAACGTTTCGGCTTTGAAGAAACTGCCTTTTTGCTTTTATTCGGTTTTTTGCCCAGCCGGGAACTTTTAGAGGAATTTACTACGGTTTTGGCTTACAAACGCAATCTTCCTGACGAGTTCACCGAAGACATGATATTTAAGGCGCCCAGCAAAAACATTATGAACAAATTGGCCCGCTGCGTTCTGGCTCTTTATTCTTATGATGAGAATCCGGATGATATTTCCCTGCATAACCTTTTGGATCAAAGTCTGAATCTGATTGCCCGTTTCCCGATTTTGGTGGCAAACGCTTATTCTTGTAAAAAACACTATTTTGACGGAGATAGTCTTGTACTTCACAACCCAAATCCAAGCCTTTCCGTCGCAGAAAATTTCCTATATATGATACGTCCGGATAATCAGTTCACGCCTTTAGAAGCAGAAATTCTGGATCTCAGCATGATTTTACAGGCAGAACATGGCGGCGGTAATAACTCTGCCTTTGCCGTACACGTACTATCTTCAACGGGTACGGATACATATTCTGCTATATCTGCTTCCGTTGGTTCACTGAAAGGCCCCAAACACGGCGGTGCCAATGATAAAATGTTATCACAAATGGCAGAAATAAAAGAAAATGTAACTGACTGGACAGACGAAGGGGAAGTTCTGGAATATCTCAAAAAAATCATCCGAAAAGAAGCAGGGGACGGAAAAGGTCTTATCTATGGTATGGGGCACGCAGTATATACCATTTCGGATCCCCGTGAAGTTATCCTGAAAGAACGGGCTGAATATCTTGCTTCCATTACCGGACATGAAAAAGAATTTAAACTCCATGATTTAGTAGAGCGTCTTGCACCCATTGCATTTAAAGAAGTAAAAGGAATTGAAAAACCTATGTGTGCAAATGTCGATTTTTATTCCGGCTTCGTTTATCAGATGATGAACATCCCACAGGAACTCTATACGCCTATTTTTGCCATGTCACGTATCGTTGGCTGGTGCGCACATCGTATTGAAGAGGTGATTACCGGAAAGAAAATCATCCGGCCGGCCTATAAGAGTATGGTTAAACGCCAAAATTATACACCGATTGATGAAAGGATAACACCACAAATTTAAAATAATCATAACCACCGGTTGAACCGGTGGTTTATTTCCATGCCTTAAGGCGCCAACTACGAACACCCGCCAAAATTATTTTGGCGGGTGTTTTATGTAGATGTAATATTAACCTTTATAATTCGGCAGATATGCGCCTTTTTCCAAAAGGCTTTGCTGCAGCATTTTAACATCAATTTTCTTTGGTTCCCCATCCGTATGTCTCACGGACAATGCTGCCGCACATCCTGCTGCCATCCCCGTAATAAAACAACAGGGCATGACACGCAATGCACCAAACATCTCCCGCTCGGCACCGATACATCTGCCGGCAATCAACAAATTATCCATTTTCTTTGGAAGAAGAGAACGATAGGACAAACCATAACTTTTTCCTTTTTCATACCCTTGTTCATACAAAGAGTTTTCTTTACCATTTTCAGCGCTATGGGAATGAATATCAATCGGATACGCATAACGCCCTATTTCATCATCAAAGACGGCATGTGTCTGATAATCTTCAAAAGATGCGGCATACAGACAGGTAATTCTCCGACTTTCACGAATACCCAAAATATCCCCGGTAGAGATCAATTTTGCATTCTCATATCCAGGAAGATAACGGTTGTAATATTCCACATACTCCCAAATTCTCTTGCGCCCATCCAGCATTCCTTTGGTCAGAGACACCTCATCCGTACCATCCACACCAAACACATGACCAATATTGCCGCCGCCATAATGCCGGTCAAATCGCCACATTCCGGGAAGTCCCAAATCCTGCACCGTAAATACGCCATCTTTAAACGCCTGGGGTAAAAACCGCTCATCCGGATCTTTTCCCAGCTCTACAACGGCACGGCTCCAATCAATATCACCCCACATGGAACAGAGTGTACCTGGCATCATAAAACCATTTTCATTGCCCTTTTCTGATTCCTCACCGGCAGCAACAGCCATAAAACCATCGCCGGTTCCATCAATATAGACTTTGGCACGGACAGCAAAAAATGTTTCTTTTCCCTTTAAAATTACATACTGAATCCGATTATCTTCTTTCACTACATCTACCAGCGTTGTTTCAAAAAGGAAGGATGCACCTGATGCAAGCATCATCTGATCATAAAGCAACTTCAATTTTTCTACTTCAATTGAAAATTCAATGGTCGTATAATCTGTATCCTCACCATATAAAGCATCAAATAAACGTCTTCCAAAACCGCCGGCCAAAAAATTCACACCATCGGAAAATCGCATAAATGCGGGCACTTTTGCCAAAGTTGCCGCGCCGCCAAAGCACTGTCCCTTTTCAGCCAAAAAGACGCTGGCTCCCATCTCGGCAGCAGTTACCGCAGCTGCCACACCGGCCGGGCCACCGCCGGCAACAAAAACATCAACATCATATCGTATTTCAATTTCTTTTCTAAATTCAATTTTATCCATTTTTCTTCCCCCTTTTCACCTGTTCACGTATTTTTGAAAATGTGTACGCTTCTCCTTCCTCTTTGAGCATTACCAACCAGGATTGAATCAATTCTGATGTATCCGGATGAATAAAACGTTGTTCTTTAGACTTTAAAAAATAGGCAAGCGGATATCCGTGCTCATACAATTCACCACGATAGATCTTGCTTGCCGCAACCCGGTCACAAAACATTTCCACCGCATACCGCAATGGCATTTCGACAGGCATCACTCGTTTTTCATTAGGATTATAATCTGTCCAATATTCAAAATGATGTTTATTCCGGCCTTTATGATACAGCCAGGCTCTGGAATAACCGAATTTTTCCCGTTCTATTTCATTTGGACTTCGATCGCCCTGAAAATAGCGGGCACCTACCAAAAATTCTGCCGGACTGTATTTCGACAAATCATGCCACAGCCCCTGCCATACGATGCCGGCTTTCCAACAATGCCGGATTACAAGATGCCGGTGTTTTGTTATCGTAGAAAAATGTTTCATCCATTTCAACATGCTAAATTTATCACCCCGATTATTATACCATATTTTTCTTTGTCTGCAATGCGGTAAAGTTTAGAAAAAACAGACCCAACAGGTGGGTCTGTTTCATCTTTATTTTTCTTCATCCAACATCCATTTTGTTTCAATTCCATCATCCAGAATGTAATTATGCGTAATGGTTGCTTCAATTACATCTGTATAATACCAGCTGTTTTTTTGTAGATCAGAATATGGATTGAAATTCTGTGCTTTTACATATTCCTCAGATGGAGCACGACCCAGAATTTTGTTCATAACCGTCATCACTTCTGCACGGCTGATAGTTTTATCCGGCCGGAAGGTCTGATCCTCATAACCCTGTACAAATCCCAAATCAGCAAGTGCATAGATATACTGATAAGCCCAGCTGCTGCTATTAACATCCGGAAATTCTTTAATTTCCTCTGGTACTTCTGCCTTCAGCCATCTGGAAACCATTGCACTGAACTCTGCTCTTGTCATTGCATTTTCCGGTGCAAATGCCCCCCCTGGATATCCTTCCAGAATCTTCTGCTCAGCCAAATATTCCACAGCCTGCGCAGACCATCTGCCGGCATCAATATCGGTAAATACCGTTCCTGTCACCACCTTTGGTGCATCATAAGATTGTTTAATCACCCGGTAAAGTACCGTCGCCATTTCCTCACGCGTAATATCTCCTTCCGGCTGGACACTGCCATCCGGATAACCATTGATATATCCAATATGCGTGGGGTGTTCATTGCCAAAGTAATCCGTTGTTACACCGCCGGTATCTGCGGTTGGTGTTGGTTTTGCAGTAGGTCTCGGCCCATAGTTTCCACCACTGCCGATAACAACAGGATTGGATTTCACTGCATAATTCCATTCAGCTACCGGTCCGTAAAAAGCATTTAAACAATCACTCTGCGGTGTAGCTTTGCAAGAAACACACGCACCGCACCTACTGAAATATGCTGCACGAACTTTTTTGTTTTTATCCAGTGTGATTTTTTCACCATCAAACAATTTTCTTGCTGCATTTTTTTCATCCGAGGGATCACTACCATCTGTTGTATAATAAATAAAGGTATTTTCATCATCGGGATAACCATTGATAAACGTGATCTCTGTTCCCTTTTTATACTCAATCGTTTCATTTTTATCGTTCACATCCGATAAATCTGTCTGCGGCATCCCTATATCATAAAAATGATATGCAAACACCTCTTGCTCTGTCGAAGTCCCGTCCTGTCCAACGAGCCATGCAGTGATATGAAGATCTTTCATAGAAGGCGTAACCATTATCGGAGAATTCTGATATTCCGCAATTTCTGAAGTTATAGTTTGACCAGAATCCCGCAAAGTATAGCTATAATAATACATTATAGCCATATTTTGATTGGTGGAAATTAACTTTATTCCATTTGCATATGGCGCCTTAGCAATTTCATGTACCGAATATCTTGTCCGCTGGTCAAAAGGAGAAGCTGCATATACTCTTCCATCCTCAAAGTTACCGGATTCTATAATATAATATTCGAATACACCTTTGCTCATTTCTGCACTTGCTGTTCCATAATCTTTCACAACATATGCACGCAAAGACATCGTTTTATCAATCAGAATCGGCTGGCCTGAATAACGCACATCTACTCCATCACCGTTTCTGCGATAGAAAATATTATAATTTCCTGTCTGTGGTGTTCTGGGATCCAGCGAAATGGTTGCCGTCTGCTCGCCGTTATAAACACCGGATTTCAGCGAAATCACCGGCGGAAGTATTGCAAAATGATAAAAATAAGTCTTTACTTCGCTGGATTTTCCCTCTTTGATGGTACGTACATTCAGAACAGTATCCCCATTAATTTTCACAACATCCTGATATGCCTTCCAAATACCATCATTGCCAATAGAATATTCGATTTGTGCGCCGGGCGTCAGGGTATTCAAATGAATATCCAAAAGATTTCCATCACCGTCTATAACAGCTTCATCATATGTTCCGGACAGCCTATCCGCATAAGGCGCAGCCAAAATACCTGAACCTTGAATTGAATATTCATACACTCCCTCCGGACTGATATTTCCATCCAATTCACTGGTAATGTTCAGTTTAAATGGCGCCGTTATATTGGTTCCTTCCTGGAGAGTTCCTACTTTTTCCGTCAACCCTTGGTCTTTATACGCAAGGCCTGTATTGGGGTCAATATAAATTTGATGAAAATCATCCATCAAAACTGTATTTTGTACACCATTTACAGTGTAAGTAACCGTACCTCCCGGAGGTGCAAATACCGGCAGATACGCAATGGGGTCAGACAATACTGCACTTGGCGGAGCAACTGGTGTTTCCGGAACAACATTATAGTAAAATACGCCAATATCGCTTTTTTGTCCCTGGGCATTTACTGCAACCGCTTTGATAATGGTCTCACCACGGATCTCTATCTTTTCGCCTGCAGCATATTCCTTTGTTGTGTCCAAACCAAGCATCGGATCAGCCGGGGGATAATTTTCTCCGCCCTTCTGTCCAATGGAATAATAAATTTTTGTACCATTTGGTACAGGAAGGAATTGTGTTGTAAAGCTTTCTGTCCGTTCTGAATCATATACATATGTACCGACATTCAAAGTAGGAATCGGCTTAATTGGTTTCGCATATGCAATATCATAGGTTTCAACAGCAACATCCGAATAAATTTTCCCATTTTTAACCGTTACTGCCGACACCTTTGTATAACTGGAAATATTCAGGATTACACTGGCACTTTCTGCCTTTATTCTCGTTGAAGATACTGTTGGGTCAGAGCCATCCAATGTATAATACATCTCATACGCTTCACTGAGCTGCGGTGCGAAAATTGTTACAACACCGGAATTTGCAAACTGCGTTGTTCCAGGAACAATGCTTGGTTTTTCCGGCTTAATGTAATAATTAAACGACATTACCTGCCCAACTAAACCACTTCCTGTTTTTGCAAATGCTTTGATAACCATATCCTCAGTTATTTCAAGAACTGTTCCCGGAGTAAACACCGGACTGGTTTCTGTCGGTTCAGAACCATCAACTGTGTAATAAATGGTATCATCATAATTTGAAGAATACAAAGTAACTTTCGTTCCGCTTTCATAAACCCCCGGCGCTTCAAATGCGGAAACTACCGGACTATCCTTACGGACAATTGTATAATAGAAAGCAGCTACATCACTATAATCGTCACCAAATTTTGCCACTGCACGCAGAACTGTATTTTCAGTAATATTTATAGGAATATCCGCATACATCCTTCCGTTTGAACGTGGATCAGAGCCATCAACTGTATAGTAAATTTCTGCTCCGGTAGTTTCCGTATTAAGGACTACCTGATAAATATTATTATCATTTCCACCAGAAGGATTCGCCGTTGGAGTTTTGGGCCGGAACCCAAAATAATAGGTAGACACATCACTCTTTTCTTCACCGCGAACAGTAAGTAATTTCAGAGTTGAGGTTTGTCCAACATCAATTTTTCGGAGTGTTTTTATTACCTTAACCCACTGTGTTTGTGGATCGGAACCGATATTTTCAGCTGTACACTGTTCTGCTGTCAAATTCGAAAAAGTATAATAAATTTCATTTTCATCTGCAATATTTTTATCTCCCTGTTCGCTGTCAGTTGCCCAAACAGAAATCGTCTGATTTGTCACATAATAATTGGGGACCTTATCCGCAGCTGTGCCGCCTTGTATAAAATACAAAGTCGGAGCCGGTGGGATAATAATATAACGATAGGAGACAACCCGGCTGGTCTTTCCGTCTGCCGTACGTTTCGCATAACACTGAATCGTAGAAGTTCTGTCAATTTGAATTGGCTTCTCTGGATTAAACAAAGTATATTTACTCTCATCAGGCGTAGCAGGCACAGAAGAATCCAGGGTATAATAGACTTCAGAATCCTTATCTGCACGAAGAGAAACCGACTGTTTTACTGAATAACTTCCAGGCTGAACGTCCGGAATCGGTGCATTTGGCATAGTTTTATTTTTTATGATAATTTGATGATATCCGCCATTGACAATATTCGTATCAAAGGTTGGCCGAAAATCAGGGGAATTATTATTCTTTGCTAAAAGCTCCAATCCGTAATTTTGTTCAGCCGAAGTATCAAGTTCAATAAATACTTCTGTAGAACCTGTTTTTAAGGGTTTCAGCTGAAGCCGGCAAAGACTATACCAATCCACATCTTTATCCGGGAATTTTTCATCTTTACCACTGATTAAAATTGTCGCATAAGCCGTTTGATAGGTCTTGCCGCCAATTTCCTCTGTACTGGTGCCATAGGCATGTACATAAAGTCCGGGCACAACATCCGGAAGGTTATCATCATCAACGACTCCGTCATCTCCGACATTTCCTTTGTCTCCGGTAGCAACCGACGTGAAAGGATATTTATAATCCAACGGGTTTTTTGCATTATCAATCGGCGAAAAATATTCTCCGTCATAATAAAATTTCACTGTATAACCTGCAAGATTATAATGCTCTTCATCCGCAGTTTCGGCTTTATTGGGTTTATCAATATCCAAGAAAATGTCAGCCTCATCGCCAATGTAAACTTCACTAACATTATTTATCTCTGCGGACTCTGCAACATTTGCATGCACATAAACGCTGCGGTTTCCTTTGTCACTGCTTCCTGCTGCAAAAACATTGACAAACATCAAGGTGTTCAGCATTAAAATAACTGCAAGCAAACAGCATAGCCCTTTATACCTTCCATCCCGATTCCAAGAAAATTTCATACTTCTTCCTCTCCTAAAACACTTTGCTGATATTTATCATTGTTTTACCTGTTATCAGTTTACATTAAGTTCAAAAGCCGCGCACACATTACTGCAGTCTCTGCACGGGTCGCATTTCCCAACGGATTAACACCACCGTCAGAACCAACAATAATTCCTTTGGCAACCATAGAAGCCATAGAAACCTCTGCATAGTCCGAGATGCTACCTTTATCATTAAACTGATCCAAAATACTTAAATCCTGTGTCTCTTCTATATAACCTTTCTCTAAAAAGGCACGGTAAGCCAATGTAATAATATCCTGTCTGGTTATATGCGCTTCCGGCATAAACAAACTGCCGTCACCTTTTGCAATACCGGCAGCTTTCGCACTGCCAATTGCCCGGTAATAATAACTGTCTGCCGGTACATCTTCAAAATTCTCTGTAAACTCCTGTTCAATGTTTAACATTCTGCTGAGTATCAGGATGAAATCGCCGCGTTTAATATTCTCTGACGGTGCAAAGGTTACATCCGATGTACCTTTTATTATTCCTCTTGCATTCAACAGCTCAATGGATTCTTTTGCCCATTCATAACCGGCAAGATCCTGAAATCCCTGCTGTCCATTTGTATTCTCATTACCTGTGCTACCGGTAATACCAGTGCCGCTTGAACCACTTGGACCACTTGGACCACTTGGACCGCTTGGACCACTTGGTCCGCTTGGTCCGCTTGGAACATCATTGCCGCCACCATTTCCAATGGTTACTGACACCTTTTCTTCCGAAATGCTAAACAGAACATCAGCTTTTTCAGCTGCCTCTTCTTCAGTGGCTTCCTTTGCCGCTTCTTTTACCGTAAAATTCAAAGCAAATTTCCCAGCCTTTTTAGCTGTAAAATGAAAGACACCAATTGTTCCGTCCGCAGCCGGCTGATCAATTACATTCATCAGTGTAAATTTTCCATTATCTGTTTCATTAATTCCTTTATTGTTTGCCGCACTGGTTCCCTTCAAATCAAAACTCTTTAAAGCAGCCATGGTCTGGTCATAAGTACCGCTTAAATGATAGGAAAAAACTGGTGTATCACCGGAAATTTTCACCGTCAAATCGAAGGAATCTCCCACCTTTACATTGGTATCACTGGCTGATATCGAAAGCTTTGCAGAACCGGCGCCGCCAACTGCCATTACAGAAATACAACTGAATACAAAACACAAAACTGTTATTATGGAAACAATTTTTTTCATTTTCATAAGCTATCCACACCTCTCTCTATTGATTTCTTCATAATTTCAAGGTCGAAAACATCAAGCTTGCCGTCACGGTTAAAATCATAGAAATAAAGTGCGTCTTTGCTGCCCGTTATTTCCTGATAGTTTTCTTTATACACGGACATAAACAAATTATAATCAGCAAGGGTAATCTTTCCATCATCGTCAATATCCCCTGCCCGGAAATCCTTTTGTTCGATTGTAAGTGTTTTGTCTCCGTTAAAGTTTTGATTGTTTAACTGTACCGTGGTATATCCATATCCCTCCAACACTAAATCATAGGCACCCGCAAGTATATTCTGTGTGATTATACAGGTCGGGGTTGAGGTCGATGTGTCCAAATTTCCACCTTGTGTCAGAGAACGCTGATCCAAAACAGCATAATAACTATTCCCCGTTGACTTATTGGTCATAGTCAACTTAATCTTACTGTCCGCGGTATTTTGGGCATAGGACATATCATCAAAGATAATTTTAACCGTTGCCAATACCCCTTTATTATCCGATTGGCTGGGGCTGACAGTAATTGTTGTCGCTTCTGCCGAAGCAAAATCTTCATTATTATAAGAAACAAAAGAATTATCATTATCCAATGTAAGGGTAAGATCTCCGGTTCCTTCAAAAGTCAAAATACAAAAATCATCATTTCCGGTCAAATCTATAATGCTTTCTGCACCGGATGGACCTGAACCAACTCCGACGGCAGCCAGCTGCAGCTTTTTATTTTCATTCACCTTAATCGGCTCCTGCGGAACGTAGAAAGGTTTATGATCTAATAAATACTCTACGGATTTATATTTAACATTGCCGGAAAAATTGATATAGGTCTGCAAGGTATCCGCACGTCCGGTATATCCTTCAATACTGACCTTTACTTTCATCTCACCACTAAGCGTTGTCGTGTCTGAATTGGTAACATCTGTAAATACCACACGGATATCCGGTGCAGCCATAACAGATAAAGAACCAATAAACGTCATAATAAGTGCCGCCGCCATCATTACACAAAGTATCCGTTTTGCCGCATTTCTTGCTTTTACTCCCACTCTTTTTTCCTCCATTTCTTCTACATCCAAAAAAAGACATAGTTATACTTTTATAAACCTTATAATACCACAAATTAAAGATTGAGTCAAGCAATACGAAAAAAAATCTTTTGCTGCTCATCGTAGTTTGTATGTGTTTAAAACGATATATACTCCACTTTCAGGAATAACCTTCACATTTAAGGAATATTTTACTTAATATTTATATTTTTGAAAGATTCTTCATATAGTATAAAAAATAAAGAGGATATATTGAAGCCATAAAATAAAAAGTCAAGTATAAATTTGATTTGAATTTGTGAATCCTGCATAGTATTATAAATTTATCTGCTTTCTCTTCTTTTAATTCTCTATACATTTTTACTAAAAAACCTTCTTCTTTTGGAATTGGAATTATGTTTTTAACAGAATCTTCATCTGTTTATATTTTGTTTATATAATGTTTATAAAAATTTTATTTCTTTTCTGTATATATTAGACATAGTATGTTCGTGGAAAATTTAAGAAAAGATACAAGCAAAATAAGTATATAATATGGGTTGTAGCGTTTGGTATGTGATGAAAAGGAGATTGAAATGAAAACAATCATTTGTTTAAACTGTATAATATCTGTGGTGTTTACATTATGTTACGCTTACCAATTTTTCTATATATTTGTTGGGCTTTTAAAAAAGCCTAAGGAAACAGATACAGAAAAACTACATAAATTTGCTGTGGTTATTTCTGCCCGGAATGAAAGGGACGTTATCGGACAGCTCATTCAGTGCATTAACAAGCAGAACTATCCGAAGGAGCTTCTTGACGTCTTTGTGGTCGCAGACAACTGTACCGATGATACGGCGGCAGTTGCTCGTCAGGCTGGCGCTGTTGTTTATGAACGTTTTAACAAAGAACAAGTCGGAAAAGGCTATGCACTTGACTGGATGTTTAACATTATCCAGACTGAATATGCCGAAAAAAATTACGAAGCATATATCATTTTTGACGCTGATAATCTTCTTGACCCAAATTATGTCATGGAAATGAACAAAACCTTTGACAATGGATACCGTATTATTACCAGTTACCGCAATTCCAAAAATTATGACAGTAACTGGATTTCAGCGGGATATTCCCTCTGGTTCCTGCGTGAAGCAAAATTCCTTAATAATCCAAGAATGCAGCTCGGCTGCAGCTGTGCAATTTCTGGTACAGGTTTTCTGGTCAGTGCTGACGTGATTAAAGAAAATGGCGGATGGATACATCACCTTCTGACCGAAGATATTGAATTCACCATTGACAGCGTCGTCCACGGCGAAAAAATCGGCTATTGCGCCAAAGCTGTGCTGTACGATGAGCAGCCGACCAAATTTTCACAGTCCTACCATCAGCGTCTGCGCTGGGCAAAAGGGTTTTATCAGGTATTTGCAAATTATGGCGGCAAACTTGCTTCTGGTATCGCAAAGAGAAGTTTTTCCTGCTTTGACATGCTAATGACCATTATGCCAGCAATGCTTCTGACTCTGCTCAGTACGCTAATTAATGCAATTGCAATTCCAATGGGTATAATATCCGGTTCACCTGATACTCCGGTTTTGATCGCCACACTTGCACATACATTATTGAATTTCTATGGTTTATTCTTCCTATTGGGATGTATTACCACCATCACAGAATGGCAGCAGATTCATTGCAGAGCCTGGAAAAAACTTGTTTATATGTTTACATTTCCACTCTTTATGATTACCTATGTACCAATCGCAATCGTAGCTTTATTCAAAAAAATCGAATGGAAACCAATCAAACATTCGGTTGTCAAAACATTGGACGAAGTAAAAATAGATGTATAATTTTAAACGCCATCCAATCTATAGGATGGCGTTTTTTCTGTATCTTACTCTTTATCGTTATCCCCTTCTTCCTGCAACACAACATAAATGGGTATAATCAATTATTAAAACTAAACTGTATAAAAATATAACGTTCAGCTTATTAAAAAATCTGCTTTGGAAAAATATTATTTTTCACTCCCGTCATCGCGAAGCGCATCATTTACTCCTTTCGGAAAACCAATTAAATTTTCCACCCAACCCGAATCAAGACATTTTTACAGAAATTTCAGAAAAAAGACAGTCCCCCCAGCTTTTGCAATTTGAAGAAAGCCCCCGATGCAAGTGCAGCGAGGGCTGTAAAAGAACAAATTATTATTATCATTTATTTTCGACAACCTGAACAATACATTACATAGCGTTCTTCTTATTTTTCTTTTGCCGGATTACAAGATAATACAAATCAAACCGCCGCTGCCTTCATTAATAATTCTCTGTAAAGTTTCCTGCAATTTCATCTGTGCATCATCCGGCATCCTATTTAATTTATTATGAAGGCCCTCGTTTACCAACTCATGCAATGACTTGCCAAAAATATTTGACTCCCAAATCTTTTTCGGATCACTTTCAAATTCGCTCATTAAATAATGAACCAATTCTTCTGACTGCCGTTCTGTTCCCACTATTGGGCTGACTTCCGTTTCAATATCCGCCCGGATCATATGAATGGATGGCGCACTCGCCTTCAATTTA
Organism: uncultured Clostridia bacterium; assembly: GCA_910580105.1. Taxonomy (GTDB): domain Bacteria; phylum Bacillota; class Clostridia; order Monoglobales; family Monoglobaceae; genus CAJTWN01. Next base: position 15,703 of record CAJTWN010000017.1, read on the forward strand.
ACCCCAAACCTGCTGCCTTGTTTGACAATTTCCGGTTCTTCCAGGCTGAGTTCATCCATGGTTGGCGATACAATTCCATATCCTTTGCGATTGACTTCTGCAAGGGCAACTGAAATCTTATCATATTCTTTTTTCACCTCAGAAAGTTCATCCATCAATTTCAGTAAAGCAAACTTATCATTGATGACAAAACCGGACTTTTCTTCTACAGTCTTATAGAACAATTCTTCCGGGACAACAACTTCCAATGTAACCGTTCCCTCACCGGCAGATACATTCTCAATTTTGACCTCTGAAACAAAATCACATGCGGAGATTCTTTCCGGCAGCAGCTCTGTATCTGCAATTTTCATCACACCATCTGCCGCATGAAATACAGCTTCCCTGATTCCTGTTTTGATTTCATTATTGTCATCCAATCCCAAAATCCAGTCCGGAACATGTATCTTTGCCTCTTTAAGCGGAAATTCATACAAAATACGTTCCATTACGCCATTGAGCTGATCCTCTGTAATTTCCATACAATTGAGAGGAATTGCATGTACTCCGTATTTTTCAAATAAGCGATCACAGCAGTTCCGCGCTGATTCGGATGATGGATTCACACAGTTAACAATAACAGCAAATGGTTTTTTTATTTCTAAAAGTTCTTGAATGACACGATCTTCAGCATCAACATAATCTTCTCTGTGAATTTCGGTCACGCTTCCATCTGTTGTTACGACAATACCTACGGTCGAATGCTCCTCAATAACCTTATGCGTGCCCATCTCTGCTGCTGCTGCAAAGGGCATCGGTTCCTGAGACCACGGCGTCATTACCATACGCGGCATTTCATCCTCTATATGTCCAATGGCTCCGTCAACTATGTAACCAACACAATCAATCATTCGCATTTTAAATGCCGCACCGTTTTTTAACTTAATTTCTATAGCTTCATTTGGAATAAACTTTGGTTCTGTCGTCATAATGGTCCGGCCGCCGGCGCTCTGCGGAAGTTCATCCAATGCACGGTTTTTTTTATGGTCGTTATCAATTTTCGGCAGCACCACCAAGTCCATAAATTTTTTAATAAATGTGGATTTCCCCGTTCTGACAGGACCAACGACACCAATATAGATGTCCCCCTGTGTCCTGCCCGCTATATCCTTATAGATATCATAGCTATCCATTTCATATCCTCCTTCTGGTATCCCTTTTTTTATAACATTATATTGTGTGCTTGTTTTATTTATGCCAAATTCCAGTTGCCTAACACAAATATAAATAACATTTCTTCGACAAATTACCAGCATTTATTACAATATAACAAAATTATTCACAATTCCCACATAAACTTTGTATAGGATTACAACATCTCTTCCATTGACATTTCCGAAAAAACAGGTAAAATAATGTATAAAATAGTATATATTGTTCATAATTAATTTTATCTGTATTCACTTTACAAAAATTTATACAGGGTATCAAAAATTGGAATAGGGTAACTATCAAAATAAGTTAAAAATTTACATTCTGTTCATTGACATTTGAACGGCACTATGCTAAACTACATAAAAACCACATTTGGAGGAAAAGTCGTATGGATCAATTAACAAACCTTATCAAAAAAGAAATTAAAAAGCAGTACAAAAGTGTTCGTCAATTCACTTCAGTTCTGGACATTCCTTACACTACTATTGCAAGCGCTCTTAAAAATGGTATCAGTGGTACCGCTTATGAAACTGTAACCAAAATGTGTGAGGCATTGAATATCAGAATTGTCAACTATCAGCATCCTCTTCTCATCAATGATGAAGTTATCACTGTATTGAATATGTATAATGCTTTGGATGAGAAAGGCGCACATGCTGTACGTACATTGATGGAAATGGAATATCTCCGCTGCATCGGTCAGGAAGGCGGGGCAGGTTCAGTCTTCAATAATTTTGCCACAATTGGAGCACAAAACGGCACTACTATTATAGAAGCTGAGGATCAGGTTTCTGTTTCTGAACTTCTTCACGAAATTGCAGACGAAGATTAATTTATAATTTTACACACATCATGCAAACGCAAAGAGCCGCCGGGAAAATCCCGGCGGCTCTTTGCGTTTGCATCATAACCGAATTTGATACGCGCCAACATCTGTAGCTTTCAAACACGTTTGGTAAAATGCTTCCATTACACGCGCCATATAAAGAACGTCCTTTGTTCCGGCTGTTTCATAGGCAGAGTGCATGGCAAGCTGGGCAAGGCCAATATCCACCGTGTTGACAGATACACGCTCATTTGCAAGGTTTCCAAGGGTGGATCCACCCAAAATATCGCTGCGGTTCACATACACCTGATATGGCACATTTGCAGACATACAAATCTTTTTAAAGATCGCTTCTGAAACACTGTCGGTGGTATATTTCTGATTGGCATTATATTTGATTACCACCCCTTGATTCATATAAGGGTGATTGGTCGGATCCGCCTTTTCCGGCAAGTTCGGATGCACTGCGTGCCCATTGTCAGCAGAAAGCATAAAGCTGGATGCCAGTGCCATATGATACGCCTCTTCATCACGACCGGCTGAGCGGTTAATCCGGCTTAATGTATCAAAAAGAAAGGTGGATTTTGCTCCCTGTTTTGTGCCGCTCCCGACCTCTTCATTATCAAAAACTGCAAGTACCTGCACAGTATCCGGATGATTCCCTTTTAAAAATCCCTTTAGGGATGTAAAAGCACATTCTAAATCATCTATTTTGCCGGAAGAAAAAAATTCGTTGTTCTCTCCCCATAAACACCCCTGCATCCGATTATACAGGAATAAATCCATTCCTAAAATTTGCTCTTCCTCAACCTGCAGGTTTTTGGCAATAAAGGAATTAAACGTCTCCTTTGTTTCTGCTCCGCCAAATAAGGGCAGCATATCCCGCTGTGCATTAAATTTATATCCGTCATTTATTTCCCTGTTCATATGAATTGCAAGATTGGGAATCATTAAAAGGTCCCTGTCTACATTAAAAAGTCTTTCTTCAATCCCATCTTCTGTGGAAACCATAACCTTTCCGGCAATGGACAACGGACGATCCAGCCATGTTGAACAAATCATCCCGCCATATTTTTCCACATTTAATTTTGTGTATTGATTATCCAACCTCATTTCAGGATTACTTTTTATTTTAAAAGCCGGTGCGTCACTGTGGCTTGCCGCAATCATGAAACCCACATAATTAAATTTTGGAATACGAAAAGCGATAATGGATGAAGCATTTCGGATAACATAGTATTTACTGCCGGGCTGCAGTTTCCATCGCTCGCCTTCCAGCAGCTTCTGATACCCCTCCTCCTCCAAAATTTTTGAAATATTTGCCACCACATGATAACAGCTGGGACTTTTTTGAATAAATGCCAGCAATTCTTTTGTTATTTCTCTTTCCATATATCTTTTCTCCTTCGCTTTTCAGCTATTTGTCTTTCGAATAGCTTTTTTAGTAACTGCAGTTTCAAATACGGACATCAAAATCCGCATCCTTCTCTTTCTTCTTCACAACCATTTTCTATTTATTTTATTGATTTGTCCTGCGGGCAATGGCCGGCAGAATCAAACCAATACCGAGTAGAATAAATGGTGTCAGAATATTCAATGTCAACTTAAACATATCTCCATTGACATTAAAAATTTTGGCAATACAAGCATAGGCAGTGACAAAAAAGCACCAAAAACCAACTGCCATACCCTTTTTCTTTCCTTTGACAAACCGATATTCCGCTGGAAACTTTTGTTCACCGGCTTTCTTCAGCATAATATAGGCCAGGAAAACCCATAAATACCGGAGCGGCATACATACAGAGTTCAAATCAATTACATATTTGATAACTTCATTGACATTTCCAATGCCCAGAGCCGGAATAATAATCAAAACCGAAACAATAACTGCAACGACCAAAACACCATTTTTATAGACACCGCGCTTATTTTGTCTTGTCAACCAATCAGGAATAAACGCGCGGTCTGAGGATGCCAAAAGCATACGCAGCGGCGCATCAATGGAAATGATAATTACTGCAATATTGGTAATTACCCATCCGATTGCATAGATGATAAGCAGCGTATCGCCCAAATGATAATATTCGCCCACCCTGCGGAATGCTTCATAAGAACCATTGGTCAAAAAGTCACTGGGAATATTGTTGGAATCATACATCATGCCAAGGGCAATCGTTCCCAGCACTGCACAGACGGCTACCATGACGGCAAGCGTTATCATAGATCTGGGAAATTGTTTTGCAGGTCTATCCATCTGATTGACATAGGGAGACAATTTCTCACAACCACCCACAGCCAAAACCAAAATAGATATATTCATCAATATCTTGGCATCCCACTTTGGCAAAAAAGTTTTCAAAGACCAATCTATATCAGTGAAAGATACTTTGTCAGTAATTGCCGGCGCTGCAATCATCATCAGAATGAACAACATGGAAAGAATAAACATCGCCGTCCCGGCAATCGAACTGATTTTCTCTAAAAAATGTACGCCTCTAAGTGCAAGTAATATACTGACGGCAAACAGCGCAAGTGCCATCAGCTGAAGTACAGCAGGATTCAGTTGATTCAACCGGCCGTCCCGAAATATAATCCAACCCGTTGCAATCAATGCACTGGTGGGCTTTTGAGACAAATATGGCATATGGACAACCCAATAAGTCCATCCCGCATAAAACGCCATCCGCCGGCCAAAGGTTTCCTGAATCCAGGAACTGACACCGCCGCCGGCATTTTTAAAAGCAGACCCCAATTCTCCCACCATCAGTGCATAGGGAATAAAGTATAAAACCAAAATTAAAATCCAGGGAATAACAACCCCCAGTCCATTGTAATACGCAAAACCGTTGATGACATTTCCAAAACCCCAAACTGATGTAAAAGCCATCAATGCAAGACTATACCACATAATCCGTTTGTCATTGCTCTTTTCCTGCATAATTTTCCCTCCTGCTTTATCTCATGTACACTTTTTTTATTTTAGCACATGCAATGATGAATGTAAATCCATATCTCCATTTTCTGTCAAACGCACAAATTTCTCTATATAAATTATTCAGTCTGACGAATTTTTTCTTCCTATATTTTCACCAAGAATCCAACGGATATACAAGATTGACAGCAAAGAATGGATATGTTAGAATGAAAAAATATGAATTCCTCTGCAAAGAAAGGACGAACAAAATGAATTTACATATTATCGGTGCAGGTCTCGCCGGGTGTGAAGCCGCATGGCAGGCCGCAAACTGTGGAATTTCTGTACAACTCTTTGAAATGAAACCAATAAAATTTTCCCCTGCCCATAAAAGCAATACTTTTGCAGAACTTGTGTGCAGCAATTCACTGCGTGCAGCAGGACTTTCCAACGCAGTTGGTCTGTTAAAGGAAGAAATGCGCCATCTGCAATCTCTGATCATGCAATGTGCCGATGCAACCAAAGTTCCCGCAGGCGGCGCTCTAGCCGTAGACCGGGACAGCTTTTCCAACATGATCACTGATAAAATAAAAAACCATCCGAATATTACTGTCATTTCCAAAGAGGTAACCGAAATTGATTCCGGTGTTCCCACCATCATTGCCGCCGGGCCACTCGTTTCAGACGCGCTTGCCAACGCGATACAGCAACTGACCGGTGACGAATATCTCCACTTTTTTGACGCCGCAGCGCCCATCGTCAGTTTTGACAGCATCGACATGACCAAAGCCTTTCGGGCCGCCCGCTATGGAAAAGGCGGTGATGACTATATTAATTGTCCGATGAACCGGGAAGAATATCTGAACTTTTATCAAGCGCTGATTACCGCTGAATCTGCTGTCCTTCACGAAGGAGTAGAAGATCCAAAAATATTTGAAGGATGTATGCCCATCGAAATTATGGCCAAACGCGGCGAAGACACCATGCGCTTTGGTCCCTTGAAACCAGTAGGCCTCACCGATCCCAGAGACAACAGCCGTCCCTATGCGGTGGTACAGCTGCGTCAGGACAATGCCGCAGGAAGTATGTATAATATCGTAGGTTTTCAGACACATTTAAAATTTGGAGAACAAAAGCGCGTTTTTGGAATGATTCCCGGACTGGAAGAAGCGGAATTTGTTCGCTATGGCGTTATGCACCGCAATACCTATATCAACGCCCCAAAACTGCTTAACACATCCTACCAAATGAAAAATTATCCAAACATCTATTTTGCAGGCCAGATTACAGGCGTGGAAGGTTATGTAGAATCTGCTGCCTCCGGTTTAACTGCCGGACTTTGCGCCGCAAAAATGCTGAAAAATGAACCCATTCCTGTTTTTTCTTCAAATACTGCCATCGGCGCACTTTCCCGATACATTTCGAATGAAAGTATAACCAATTTCCAGCCCATGAATATAAACTTTGGAATTATGAATCCGCTTCCACAGCGGATAAAAGATAAAAAGGAAAAAGCAGAAAAGATCGCAGAACGCAGTCTGCAGGAAATTACTGCAAAGGAAAATTTGCTGTTTGTTTGCAAATAATTTATTTATATGATATATTTAAAAGGAAAGTTCTCTATAAAGAGATAACAAATCCCGCTTTTCGCATACAGAACTTGCATAATACTATTATTTATATGATTAACCCATAAAAATCGGAGGAGAAACATGCCAGCAAAAAAATATGATAACGAGAGTATAACATCTTTAAAAGGTGCCGACCGTGTCCGTAAGCGGCCTGCCGTCATCTTTGGTTCAGATGGTATTGAAGGATGTCAGCACACAATGTTCGAAATCCTCTCGAATTCAATTGACGAGGCCCGGGAAGGATTTGGCAATCAAATCATTATTACCCGCTTTCTCGACCGCTCCATCGAAGTTGAGGACTTTGGACGCGGAATTCCCGTTGAATATAACAATAAGGAAAAACGCTATAACTGGGAACTCATCTATTGTGAGCTTTATGCCGGCGGAAAGTATAAAAATAATGCCGGCGGAAATTATGAATACAGCCTTGGGCTCAACGGCCTGGGCGCTTGTGCAACCCAATATAGTTCCGAGTATATGGATGTCACCGTTTTGCGCGATGGCTTCCAGTTCGAGCTGCATTTTGAAAAGGGAAACAACATCGGCGGTTTGAAAAAGACCCCCTATACGGGAAAACGTACCGGTTCGATCACCCGCTGGAAACCGGATCTTGCAGTGTTTACCGACATCAATATTCCTTTGGAATTTTTCCAAAGCACCCTGAAACGTCAGGCAGTGGTGAATTCCGGCATCCATTTCATCCTGAAAAATGAAACATCACCCGGTCAGTTTGAAGAATTCCCTTATTTTTATCAGGAAGGTATCGTTGACTATGTCAAAGAACTTTCCAAAGAACAGGAACTTACCCAGATTCACTATATTGAAGCAGAGAGAATCGGACGTGACCGCGAAGACCTGGATGAATACAAGGTAAAAATGAGTTTTGCATTCTGTTTTAATAATCTATACAGTACTTTAGAATATTATCACAATTCCAGCTTTTTAGAGCATGGCGGTTCTCCGGACAAAGCGGTCCGCAACGCATTTGTCTATGCGATTGACCGCTATTTAAAGCAGAATAATAAATATAACAAAAATGAAAGCAAACTGCAGTTTTCTGATATTCAAGACAGTCTGATTCTGGTCAGTAACTCCCTTTCCACCCTGACCAGCTATGAAAATCAGACCAAAAAAGCAATTAACAACAAATTTATTCAAGACGCAATGAACGACTTTCTGCGTGAACAATTAGACATTTATTTTATCGAAAATAAGATGGACGCAGAAAAGATTGCAAATCAGGTACTGCTGAACAAAAGAAGCCGTGAAACAGCAGAAAAGACGCGCATTAATGTAAAGAAAAAACTAAGCGGCACCATGGATGTTGCAAACCGCGTCAAAAAATTTGTTGACTGCCGGAGCCGTGACACTAACCGCCGCGAAATTTATATCGTGGAAGGGGACTCTGCTCTTGGTGCCTGCAAACTTGGGCGTGACAGCGAATTTCAGGCCATCATCCCTCTGCGCGGAAAAATTCTTAACTGCCTGAAAGCTGAATACGATAAAATTTTCAAAAGCGAAATTATTGTCGACCTTCTTCGCATTCTGGGCTGTGGTGTAGAAATCAAGAGCAAACACAACAAGGAGCTCAATTCCTTTGATCTGGAAAACCTTCGCTGGAACAAAATTATCATCTGTACCGATGCCGATGTTGACGGTTTTCAGATTCGCACGCTGGTTCTTACCATGATATATCGGCTTACACCAACGTTGATTGAAAAGGGATATGTCTATATTGCAGAATCTCCGCTCTATGAAATTACTTATAAGGACAGGACTTATTTTGCTTATAATGAACAGGAAAAAACCGATATATTAAAAAAGCTGGATGGAAAAAAATATACCATCCAGCGCAGCAAAGGTTTGGGTGAAAATCAACCGGAAATGATGTGGGAAACCACCATGAATCCCGAAACCCGGCGGCTGATTAAGGTTATGCCTGAAGACGTCGAAAAGACCCAGGCGATGTTTGACCTGCTGCTGGGTGACAATCTGAGCGGCCGAAAGGAACACATTGCAGAACATGGTCACGACTTCCTTGATCTTACAGATATTTCCTAAAACCGGCATCAGCGTCCGCCTGCAAATATGCAATTCCAGCAAATGTATTCCGATAAATTGCAAATAAAAAGACAAAGGTGATAAAATGGCAGCAAAAAAAACTCCTAAAAATACGGCGTCCAAAAAGGACCCTGTAATTGAACTTCAATATATAACAGACACCCTCGAACAAAACTACATGCCCTATGCAATGAGCGTCATCATCTCCCGTGCAATCCCAGAAATTGACGGCCTAAAACCTTCACACAGAAAGCTGATGTACACTATGTATAAAATGGGCCTTTTGAATGGCGGCCGGACAAAATCGGCAAATGTGGTCGGACAAACCATGCGTCTAAATCCGCACGGCGATGCCGCCATTTATGAAACGATGGTTCGCCTCACCGAAGGGAACGGCGCCCTTCTTCTTCCTTTAGTCGACTCAAAAGGAAATTTCGGTCGGGTATATTCACGGGATATGGCTTATGCAGCCTCCCGTTATACAGAGGTAAAACTCTCGAAAGTTTGTGGTGAAGTCTTTCGTGACATCGATAAAAATACCGTAGACTTTGTCGACAATTATGATGGTACCATGCAGGAGCCAACCCTTCTGCCCACCACATTTCCAAATATTCTCGCAAACCCAAATCAGGGAATTGCCGTCGGTATGGCCTCCAATATATGCAGTTTTAATCTGAAAGAGTTGTGTGAAGCCACCATTCGGGTCATCAAAGAACCGGAAGCTGATTTGCTGGAAATCATGCCGGCACCTGACTTTTCAACCGGCGGTGAACTGATATATAATCAAGATGAAATGCGGGCAATTTATCAAACCGGTCGCGGTTCTTTCAAAGTCCGTGCAAAATATACGTTTGACAAATCCGCAAATTGTATTGACATCACCGAAATCCCTTATACCACCACCGTAGAGGCTATTTCAGAAAAAATTGTAGATTTGATTAAAGCCGGAAAAATCCGGGAAATTTCAGACGTCCGTGATGAAACCGACCTAAAAGGTCTCAAGCTTACCATTGATCTAAAACGGGGTACAGATCCGGAAAAACTGATGGCAAAACTCTTTAAAATGACCCCATTGATGGACAGCTTCGGCTGTAATTTCAATATCCTTGTGGAAGGTTCACCCATTGTTTTGGGTGTCAACGACCTTCTTTGTGAATGGCTGCGTTTCCGCCGTTCCTGTGTGATGCGGGGCGTTGCTTATGATGCAGAAAAAAAAGCGGACAAACTGCATTTGCTGGAAGGTTTGGAAAAAATTCTTTTGGACATTGACAAAGCAATAAAAATTGTTCGGGAAACCGAAGAGGACGCACAGGTCGTTCCCAACTTGATGGAAGGCTTTCAGATTTCTGAACGACAGGCAGAATTCGTTGCAGAAATTAAACTACGTAATCTTAATAAAGACTATATTCTGAAACGAACTGCTGAAATTAAAGCTTTAAAAGAAGAAATCAAAGATCTGCAAGACATACTGGCTCACAAATCCAGAGTGAACAAAATTATTGAAAAACAATTGCGGGAGATTGCCAAAAAATATGGGACGGACCGCAGAACACAGCTTATCTCCGAAGAAAAGGTCGAAATGCCTGATGAAGAACAATTTATCGAAGATTATGCTGTCAAACTGTTCCGGACAAAACATCATTATGTAAAGAAAATTTCCCTTGTCTCACTCAGAACCAGCGGTGAACATCGTTTAAAGGATGATGATGAAATCATTCAGGAAATTGAAACTACCAATCGCAGCGAAGTTTTATTCTTTGCTGGAAACGGTGATGTTTTTAAGATGAAAATTCATGAAATCCCTGATGGCAAAGCCAGCCAACTGGGTGAATACATTCCCAATCTGGTTGGTCTTACGGAAAAGGTGGACATAATGGGCATGATAACGACAACAAATTATACGGGCAACATCCTTTTTGCCTTTGCCAGCGGAAAAGTTGCAAAAATTCCTCTCAAAAGTTATGAAACCAAGTCAAACCGTAAAAAGCTGGCCAATGGTTTTTCCTCCCATGCACCATTGGTTTCGATGGAATTCATCACAGAAGATCAGGACATTGTGCTTATCAGCAGCGCAGAAAAGGCGCTGACGGTCAATTCTGAAAAGATTCCGCTCAAGACCACAAGAAGCAGTCAGGGCGTGACCGTTATGACCTTGCGGAAAAACGCAGTTTTAAAAGATATGTATCTTACTGCAAACTGTAAAATTGCGAACTTGCCAACCTATCGGCCACGCAATATTCCCGCCGCCGGAACACTTATAAAAGCGGAAGACAAAGGGATTGAGCAAATTACTTTTTCTCTGGATGATATGAACGAATAATCTCTCTGCCAAAAAGAAAGCCGAAATGCGGCTTTCTTTTTTCAATTATTTCTGTTCTTCCTATTTATACTCCAGCAATTTCTTCAAAAAGTTTACCCCACCAATCTAAAGTTTACCTTCTATGGCATACTCGCCAAAAGTTGTATAATAAAATTATTAAATGGTTTTATATCAGAATCTGGGAGGAAAAGATGATGAGAAAAAGAATGTGGGCGATTGGACTAATCCTTTCAATGTTACTGACAATGCTGGTGTCCTTTCCTGTTTTCGCAGCAGAGGAAACCATTCGTGTCCCCGTAGAAATTACAGGAATGTATGAAGGCGTTAACGCTTGGGAGGGTGCAGTTTATACCTATACGCTGACAGACGGAACACCGGCTGAATCCGGTCTTATTTCAAATGGAAAATATAATTTTAAATATTTTCCTGCCACAGGACAAATCAAAAATACTTCACAATCAAAAAGCTTTTCATATGAAACAGGCTTTGAAGGGGTAGATGTTGTCATCCCTACAAAAATCGGCGCATTAAAAGATGCAAATATTGATTATCCTGCCAAAGATATTGTTCTGTATGCACAAAATGCAAATTATGGTATTTTTCGGTATTATTCTGCTTTAAACAATGCAAAAATAATTATCCCGGAAGGCGTTACAAAAATACCAAACAATGTATTTGCTCAATTGGACAAAGGAACAAGTCCGGAATTCATTCTGCCATCCACATTAATAGAGATCGGAAGCAATGCGTTTGCAATGTCCTCCGGCGGTGGACTGAACAAAAACATTATAATCCCTGAAAGTGTCACTACGATTGGCGGAAGTGCATTTTCGAACTGCCGTTTTCAGGATATTGTTATTCCTTCCGGCGTAACTTCTGTATCCGGAAATCTTCTTGCTTTCACTACGAACTTAAAAAATGTCACCTTTCAAGGAGAAATCACCTCTATTGGCAGCGCTGCTTTCCGCAAGGCGAACAGCTTAAAAACAATTACCTTTGAAGGAAAAAACGCGCCGTCTACAATCAATGCAAATGCTTTTCAGGAAGTGACTACTTCTTTTACTGTCTATTTCCCGGCAAATGGTATAGGTTACGATGATGACGCCTTCCGCAGTAAATTTCCTGCAGGTGTTACCTTTGAACGGCTTCCCGGCGAACCGCTGGCTTTGAATGTAAACATCACCGGTAAAAATGTCGTAGACACACCGCTTACAGCCGAATATACCTATGAAGATCCCATGGACAGACCGGAAAGCGGCTCCTTTACTGTCTGGACTTCTTGTGAGAGCGAGGACTTTTCCTCTTCAGAAGTTTTTACTCTAAAAGAAGAACCTTGTTCTGCCGATAATCCTTCAACCTATCAAATTCAGGAAACGGACGATGGCAAATACATCCGTGCTGCCATTACACCAAAAAATGCTGACGAAAAACTTAACACCGGCAAAGAAGTAATTATTACCTTGGCTGAAAAGGTACGGCTGCCGCAAACCATTCCGATGGTTACCCTGACCGCCCCAAGCGACGGTTATATGGTAAATTGTAATCACGAAGTTACTTTTTCTGCAACTGCAACCTGCGACAATACAACCATCAGCCTGGTTGAGTTTTATGCCAACGATGTCAAGGTTGCCGAATCCAGACAGGAACCCTATACCGCTGTCTGGACCCCAACAGAGATGGGAACATACAAAGTATATGCCCGGGCATATAATGCCATTGGTGAGGATCAGACCTCTGAAGAGTCTGAAATTCAAGTCCTTTCAGAAGATGCTGAAATTGACGCATATATTGATATAACTTTCACCTCTCCTGCTCCGCAATCCTTTACACATACCGGTACGCCTGTCCACTTTACCGGTACGGCAGCGGAAACAAGCGGTTCTGAGATTACATCTATTTCTGTCTATGCCAATGGCGCACTCGTTGGAGAGAGCAAAAGTGCATCCTTTGATTTTACCCAAATTTTAGAGGCCGGCACCTATGCCATTACTGCTGTTGCAAAATCTGTGGACGGAAAGACCGGTCGCAGCAAGGCCTTTGACATCATGGTCAGCGGCATGAGCTTTAGTAAAATGATGAGCGATAATATGGTTTTGCAAAGAAATAAACCCATTAAACTTTCAGGATTTGGTGTAGATGGCACCACTGTTACTGCAGAACTTTTAGGCAAAACTGCATCCGCACCGGTACAAAACGGAAAATGGACAATTACCATGCCTGCCATGCCGACTACCAAAAGCACCACATTGACTTTCACGGCTTCGGATGGGGTCTCCAAGACCTTTCAGAATATTGCCATTGGTGAAGTGCTTATTTGTTCCGGCCAATCGAATATGACTGCACCCATCGGCAACTCCCATAGTTTCGCAAGTTCTACGCCTTATGACGGTATTCGTTTGTTTACCACTCCTCGCGGAGAAAACAAAACACCAATGGATGATGTAAGTGGCGGTACATGGAACGTTTCTACCACTGCATTGATCAAAACTTTTTCTGCCATTGGTTACCTTACAGGTTATCACTACTATCTCTCACAGAATGGAGAAGTACCTGTTGGTATCATTCAATCTGCCGTCAGCGGTACCGGCATCAATCAATGGATACCCAACAATGCCTTTAGTTATGACCCTGACCTCAAAGGACATGGAACAACAAATACCCATTACAATTCTATGATTGCACCCTGGACAAATTATACCATCGGGCACATCCTTTGGTATCAAGGTGAATCCGATTCCTTCCACAACAGAAACTATGAAAAACAACTGACCGCTTATATTGATTCCAATAGGGAAGCTTTCGGGGATGAAAACATCAACTTTATTATCGTACAGCTGCCCACCTACGATGCAGTGACACAATACAAATCACCCTTCCGCTCCTTCTGGCTGGTACGAGAAGGGCAGTACAATGTTTCGGAACACATTGACAATGTTGAAACGGCAATCACTATTGATACCGGTTCCACAGTCACTGTACATCCGGGCGGAAAAGAAAAAATCGGAAAGCGAACAGGACTAATCCTTGAACATTTTGCAGAACCGGACAGTAAGGTGATATGGAAATCTCCCACATTTG
>CAJTWN010000018.1 GCA_910580105.1 uncultured Clostridia bacterium
GAACCCTGGGAAATCTACATTTCGAAACGGACATCCGTAGGGCTCCCACAAAAGCTTTGCTTTTGTGGGATAAAGGAGGCACCGGCCGACAAGGTGAAGCATTTCCGCGCAGGAAATGCGAGCAATAAGGCCGCGTGCCGACGTCGTCGTGGCGCTTCATGGGGTAAACTTGTTATTTTCTGTTGTATTCTTTTTATATTTTGCTGAATTGCTTGCAGGAAAAGGCATATTTCTTTATACTGTGCTATAGAATGGCAGGATAGGGGGAGCATAGCTTGAAAAGAATTCTTATCCTATTATTGGAGGTGGTTATGATGACAACGCTGATGTCGGGCGTGTCAACTTCCGCATCCGGAGAAATCCGGGAATACGGAATCTATACGAAAAAAGAGATTGCAGATACCAGAGCCAGATTGAAGAACGGCGACCCTACAGCACAGGAGGCCTTTGACCAATTCATTCACCGTGTGGACAGCTGGTGTATGCCGAGACTCTGCCATGCGGCGGAGAACTTCTATATCAAATGGTATTATGTAAGTACCCAGGAACATATCACAGCAAGCAAAGACCTGACCCATGACGCATATACCGCGTTTGCAGCGGCGCTTGCCTGGCAGCTGACGGGCGAGGATAAATACGCCGAAAAAGCAAAGGAATTCCTCAACGGCTGGGCGGAAATCAATACAGGCGGCTTTTCAACAGAAGAGGATACGCCGCTGGTTGCGGCTTACGGCGGTGTCGGCTTTATCTATGCCGCAGAGCTTCTCAGCGAATACGAAGGCTGGTCTGAAAAAGAACAGGCTGCGTTTAAAAATTGGGTGGCAACCAGGTATAAGCCGGCTGTTTTCACCATTGTCGACAACGAAAACAACTGGGCAGACTGGGCAGTGCTGGCCTGTCTTGCAACCTCCCACTATCTGAACGATACAGCGGTGGTGGACGCATTGATTGCGAAAATCCCCAAGCTTATCGACAGCCAGATTGACAGCGAAGGCCGGCTCCCTCTGGAAATCAAACGGGGAACCAACGGAATGTGGTATACATATTTCTGTCTTGCCCCATTGACCCAGGCGGCACAGTTTGCCTATAACCTGCGGGGTACAAACTATTTCAATTATACCGCGCCTTCCGGCGGCTCGATTGAAAAGGCGCTGGACAACTTTTTTGGCTATGTACAGGATCCTGACCGCTGGGATGCAGATTATAAAGAAGAACAGTACAGCGGACAGCGGCTGAACCGTCCGAGACCAGGAAACGGCGCCATCGCTGCCCCCAATTGGCCGCTGAACCTTTATAAATCCATGGCGGATATTTATGGCAGCAGGAAACGCGCATTCGGAGAGTATGCCGCAGAATATGAACCCATGATGGGCGGCTGGACAGAACGCGAGGCGCATCATCTTGCCTGGTGCTTCCCTTCTTTGATGCCGGCTCCGGCTTTGGTGACAAAATAATTGGTTTTTGAAAAAGTATTTTTACATCACGTATAACTTTGCCAAAACGAAACCCTCCCCAATGGGGAGGGTCAGGCTGTCGAAAAAGTCATTTTTCAGCAAGATATAGTATTGAATGGATTGCCAGAACCCTTAGCTCAAAAATAGAGATATCTTTCCGAAAGATGCGTAAAACTGCGAAAAATTTCATTATGAATCATCGCCGTACCCGGTTCCGTCATGCCTCTCCCGGACGGCAATGAAATGAAATTTTCGCAGTTTTGGGTTTATCGACACGCTCACCCTCCCCAATGGGGAGGGGTTTTCGCTTTTATATGCAAACAACAACTCTTCGTCTTGCTTCTATTTTTGTTTCTATTTTTGCATCCATCTTTGTTTCTATTTTTCCCGGCCTTGTTTCTATTTTTCGCCTTCCATCATCTCCTTCAACTCCCCCTGCTTCTCACTTATCTCTCTGCACATCTTTCCCCCCAGCAGCAGCCCTATCTCAAAGTATATCTCTATGTATTCTTCCAACTGCTGATAATAATCTTCCGCCGCCCTATCCTGCTCCTTCGGCTCCTTTATGTATTCTTCCAAAAAGCTCCTCGTCTCTGCTTCCGCTTCCCTCAGCCGCTGGCTATAACTCTTTTTTGTCTCCCCCTTACATCCTTCCTCTCCGTACAATATATAGTTCCCCATGTTGTTCAGCTGTATCCTTTTGTACAATTCTTTCATATCCATCCCTTTTCCTCCTTTGTTTTCTTAACTCCTGTAAAATTTCCCCTTTTCTCCAACCCATTTTATTTTCAATTTTTATTTGTGTTTTCTCTTCTATCTTTTGTTAAATTGTATTACCCCATATTTCTTTCATATTCCTTAATGGCTTCCCGGATTAAAATCAATATCTCGCCGTTTGCACTCCGGCCTTCATAATCTGCAACTTTATGCAGTTTATGTAACATTTCCTCATCTATCCGTACTGAAAAATTCTTAATCGCCATTATAACACCTCTTCATCATATTTTTCTTTGCGTCATACAATTTTTTCTGCTATAGGGAAAAAGAAATTAATTTATCTTCCTTTCTCAAATCAACAATCCGCTCTCTCATTGCATAGAACGTCTTCTTTCCCAACCTTTCCTTTTTTCCTTTCGCCATTTTCTTCCCTCCTTAAAAAAATCAAATTGCAACGTATACATTGCAATTATAACTTATATTTGAGATAAAATCAATACATAATTGTAATTTATTTATTGCAAATTTAAGAGGGGGTTAATATGAGTACTTTAAAGCAAGATATTTCAATTGGCCAAAATTTGAAAAAATTAAGAAAACGGATGCAGATTACACAAGAACAAATCGTTGCACAAATGCAATTATATAATTGCAAAATAAGTCGTAGCATATATTCCCAAATGGAAAGCGGAACATATAACATCCGTATTAGTGAATTATTAGTATTAAAAGAAATATTCAAGTGTGAATTTTCTGACTTTTTTAAAGATTTGCCAAAACCAGAAAAATTTACAGAAAATTAAATATCAGAAAACGAATAAAACCCTCCCCAATGGGGAGGGTTGACTTGTTCTCTGTTTGGATTTTATATCAATTGTTTTGTATACAAAACGCAACAAATTAATCGTGATATTATAAAGGTGTCCGCACAGTCGGAATGTTTGCAGATGTGAAAAGATTCTGTCTCCGGGATTTTTTCCTTTTCCATTGGTTCAATAAGGGCTGAAGAACCAACAGTCAACCTTTCGGCAGGAGATTGTGCGCCCACCGAAAAACGGAGGCGGAAACCTTCGCCTATAAAAGCGGCAGACCTCTTTCCTTTCGTTATAAAAACAAACCATTCCCTTCCGTAAGGTCAATCGTGATTCCCATAGAGGCCAGCCCCAACACTGCCTGTATATCTCCCTGTGTTTTTTCCAGGGCATCCGCCGCATCTGTCGCCCGGTTCTGATGTATCATGAATATCGCATCCGAAACCGTGTTATACAGCTCTAATGTACATTTGACATACTTCTCTAGTAAATGTTCTTCCAAAATGTTTCTTTCTTTGTCTGACACCTGCTCACGTCCTTATCTTTTCACTACTTTTCATAAACACAATTATAGCTATTATTTTCTTTTTCCATTTTAAAAATACATATTGTGCTGATATTGTATAAAAAGCAGGCATCAAAGAACGCGAAAGACCTTCCCCCAATGGGGGAAGGTCTGATCAAGGCTCAGCCTTGATTCGGGCGACCACATAGGGTCGCCCCTACGGTGGACGCACGGGTCATCCGCAAATTACAAATATATGTCTAGCATCACGGACATCGTTGGGCAGGGCTCCCGCAAAACGCCAACGCAGTGCGTTTTGTGGGAAAGAGGAGACGCCGGCCATAAAGTGAATCTTCGCGGCTTTGCCGCGAAGTGAACAAAGTTGGCCGTGCGCCGACGTTGGGTCAAGCGTCACGCTTGCGCACGTTTCCGGGCGACCACGTGGGGTCGCCCCTACGGGTGTCCGTGTGTCCATTTCGAAATTCGCGGCACTCAGTGAAAGGTTTTTCCACTCGGCATAGTCGCGCATTGGATGAAACGTCACGTTTCCGGGCGACCACATAGGGTCGCCCCTACGGATGTCCGTATGTCCATTTCGAAATTCGCGGCACTCGGCAGAAGGTTTTTCCGCTCGGCATAGTCGCGCACTGGGTCAAGGCTCAGCCTTGACAAATTGAATAAAATTGGATATAATAAAAGCAAATCAAAGGTAAACCGCTTTGCGGTTAATCCCAAATAATGTAATCAAATATGACCGCATCACTCTGGGTAGGGGAGGGCGGTCATATTGCTTTTATGGAAACAATTGCGATAAAAATCACAATTGATACAATTACTTTAAGTAATGTATTCCCCATAAGCGTCACCTCCTCTCCGAAGTCATTGGACTTCTTAAGGAAAGTGGACAAACCGCTCTTCAATTTCCTTTGATTTGCTTTCAATAATATATCACTTTCGACATTGTTTTACAATATGTTTGTATAATTTGTAATTCATTTGATAAATAACTTTTATGCGTACATCAAAAAAGTATATCCCTTGATGGGATATACTTTTTTCTTGCCATAATAAAGCATCACCAAAACAAAGTGGATCGGGCGACCACACGACGTCAGAACACGACCTTTATCGCTCATTTTGGCAAATGCCAAAAGTTCGCTTTTAGGTCGGTTCTTCCTTTTTCCCACAAAAGCAGAGTTTTTGTGGGAGCCCTACGGATGTCCGTGTGTCCATTTCGAAATCCGCGGCTATCGGTATAATGTTTTTCCGCTCGGCATAGTCGCGCACCGGGTCAAGCGTCACGATTGCGCATTGGATGAAACGTCACGTTTCCGGGCGACCACACAGGGTCGCCCCTACGGATGTCCGTGTGTCCATTTC
The DNA here is from genome assembly GCA_910580105.1 of uncultured Clostridia bacterium. Taxonomy (GTDB): domain Bacteria; phylum Bacillota; class Clostridia; order Monoglobales; family Monoglobaceae; genus CAJTWN01. Next base: position 4,869 of record CAJTWN010000018.1, read on the forward strand.
GAAATTCGCGGCTATCGGAAAAAGGTTTTTCCTCTCGTGTCATCCGCGCATTGGGTCAAGGCTCAGCCTTGATTCGGGCGACCACACAGGGTCGCCCCTACGGGTGTCCGTGTGTCCATTTCGAAATTCGCGGCTATCGGAAAAAGGTTTTTCCTCTCGTGTCATCCGCGCATTGGGTCAAGCGTCACGCTTGCGCACTGGATGAAACGTCACATTTCCGGGCGACCACATAGGGTCGCCCCTACGGGTGTCCGTGTGTCCATTTCGAAATTCGCGGCACTCGGCAGAAGGTTTTTCCTCTCGGGTCATCCGCGCACTGAGTCAAGGCTCAGCCTTGTTCGTAAAGGCTGGAGGCATCGTTTTTGGCAACGGTCTCTTTGACCTCTTTAACCACGACCGTCACCGGCCGGGCACCAAAGGAAATGGTAATTCTGTCACCAACCTTCACATCATAGGACGCCCGTGCCACCTTCCCATTGACCTCCACACGTCCGCTGTCACAGGCCTCGTTTGCCACCGTGCGCCGTTTTATCAATCTGGATACCTTCAAAAATTTATCTAATCTCATTTTTCTTGTCCTCGTATTCTTCAAATTCCCGGATAAACGCCTCGTTATACCCTGCAAGAGCAACTTCAGGTTCCACTCCGTTTTCCCGGCAAAGCTTAACCAATTCAAACAACTTCTTTCCCAACGCCTCTTCTGTATATTTTCCGCCAATACCGGGAATCTCATACCCGGCCTTTTCCGCCTTTTTCTGGAGCTTTCCACATCGCATCAGCGCCGGCAGATTCGCGGACACACCGCGGAGTTCGGCCGTAATCGTCTTCTGTCCCCGGTCGCTTCGCTTGATTGCATCCCAATTCTTGAGTACCTCTTCGCTGTCCTTCGCTTCCACATCCCCAAACACATGGGGATGCCGGTGTATCAGCTTCCGGCAGACTGCATCGGTGACATCGCTGATGTCATATTCTCCGCTGCCTGCACCGATTTCCGCATGGAACACCACCTGCAGCAGCATGTCGCCGCTCTCGTCGGCAATCTTCTTCCCATCGCCGCCGTCAATGGCTTCCACCAACTCATAGGCCTCTTCTACCACATTATGTTTGATGCTTTGGTGGGTTTGTTCCCTGTCCCATGGACAGCCGCCCGGCGCGCGCAGAATCTTCAATATTTCACACAAATCTTCAAATGTGTATTTTTCATCCTCTGTTCTGAACTTCATATTTTCCTCCTGTTTCTCGGTCACCACAGCTGATGTCCTCAACCACGGGCCGGACATGCTCGTTCTTCTTCCTTCCGCCTATTTCAGCAGTTTGCATCGGGTAAGGATAGCGGCAATCTTTTCGCCCTTCGGCAGACGCAGTACATCCTCACGCTTGATCGCACGGACAGCAAAGACAGCAATTCCATAGAAAACGCCGCAGACTGCAATTTCCGGAATGGCAATCCACCGGCTGAGGGGCAGGAAATGGTCAAGCACAAGGCCGAGCACGCCCATTGCGCCGGCGGCAATCAATGGCTTCGCCAGAAAATCCACCACATGGAACCGCATCCCTGACACGCGGACAATACTGACCATGTTCAGGACGGCAATAATCAGATAACACAGCGTTGTCCCCAGGGGTGCGCCGTCAATTCCCAATATGGGAATACAGAAAAAGTTGAACAGCACCTTTGCCGCTCCGCCAATCAGCATATTCACAACGGGAACGTATACCTTTCCATAAGCCTGCAAAATTGCATTGGTCACCGAAACCAGCGCAACAGGGATGATTGCAACAGACAAAATGGACAACACAACATGTGCATTATAATCATTAAACAAAAGCTGGAGTACCTGTTTGGAAAGGCTTGCCATGCCCAAGGCACAGGGCGCTGCAAACAGCATTGCGATACGAATCGTGCTTTCGGTAATCGTCTTCGCCTCACCACGCTGATGCTTGGCAACCGCCGCAGAGATGGCAGGAACCACACTCATCCCCAGCGCCACAATCAATGTGAGCGGAAGATTGAACATGGTAAGCGCTTTCCCCGTATACATACCATAGAGGGTCGCCGCCTTCTGTTCCAGCAGCGCTGCGCCTGTCCAGCCTTCTTCCAGCGCCTTTTCGAAAAATTTGGTACCCTCGCTGAACATAAAGGCATACTCGTCAAAAACAGCCGGGTTGGTAATCAGCCGCTTGCTGATGGTGGCCATATCAATCAGAGTAGTCAAAGAAGACACCGATGCTCCAATGGTAATAGGAATAGCAATCAGAATCAGTTCCTTCAGAATCACACTGCGGGGACGGACCGTCTCGGTGCGGTGTGCCAGCCGGTAATGGCGTTTACTGAAGAAATAGATAACCGAGAGCAGCAGAAAAGACAGAAATGTGCCGATTGTCACACCAAAAATGGCACCGGCGGAAGCAAAGACCGTCTGGGTATGGGCTGAATCCACCAGCCGTTTTGCCCAGTCGACCGCCACCGAGAGCGCCGGGCTTACCGCCATGTGCATGAACAAAGCCGCAAGAGCAAGGCCCAAAAGCTTTGCCCCGGCCTCGATAATCTCTGAAAACGCGGTGGGGAACATATTCTGACGTCCCTGGAAATAGCCGCGGAAAGCCGATACCATCGAAACAAAGAACACTGCCGGGAAAATTGCACGGATGCCCAATGCGGCATCCGCAATCCCCACAAGATTTGCCAGCTGGTCCGCGAAAAAGTATAGGATCAGCGAACCAACCAAACCAATCACCGTCAGAAAACTGATGGCGGTCTGGAAAATCCGGCGGGCGTCCCGCTCGTTGTCCCTTGCAATACTTTCTGCCACCATTTTGGAAATCGCAATCGGAAATCCGGCGGTCGCAACAATAAACATAAAGGTATAAATCTGATAAGCTACATTGAAATAGCCGCTGCCATCATCGCCAATCAAATTAATCAGCGGAATCTTGAAAACTGCGCCGATGATTTTGACCACCAGGTTCGCCACTCCCAAGACCAGAGCGCCTTTTATAAAGGACTGCCCTTTCTTTTGCATTTTTTCACCGTCTCCCAAAGGGAACCAACTCCTTTGTCCTAGAATAGTAATATCTATGCACCGGCGGGCAAAAAAACAACCGAAACCGCCGCATCCGATACAAGGAAAACCGCCAGCAGTATCCAACCGGCGGTTTTTATCTCAAACATTTATGCCTCAGCCTGTGCTTCCGCATCCACTTCCTGCGTCATACAGACCAATGTCTCTTCAATCCGGTGCTCCACAATCCGGGTCACCTTAATCTTTAACCCCTGGGTCTCTACATCGACGGCGCTGCCGTCATCGGGAATGGTTCCAAGGGCATCCAGCACCATACCGGCAAAGGTATTATATTCTCCATCAATCAGCTTAATCTGAAGGGCTTCTTCCACATCCTCAATCTCGGCGCTGCCCAGGATCCTCCAGGTGTTTTCATCCACCTGCACAATTTCCTGTTCTTGTTCCGGTTCGTCATACTCGCTATAGAGTTCGCCGACAATCTCTTCCAGAATGTCCTCCTGGGTGACGACACCGCGGAAGCCGCCGTATTCATCCAAAACAACCGTAAAATGTGTATTTTTATCCTGCATCTGTGAGAATAGTTCATTTGCCTTGATGGTTTCGGGCACAAAATAGGGTTCCCGCAGAAGCGCCTTCCGGTCGCCGTTTCTGTCCTGCAAAAGCATCCGGTAAAAATCCCGTGTCACCAGCACGCCAATCACATCGTCAATGGCATCGCCGCAGACCGGATAACGGGTATGATTGGTTTCGTTGATAAACGTCTCCCATTCGTCCACGCTGTCTTCCATCCAAAGTATATCCACATCGGTACGATGGGTCATAATCTCTTCCACCGGTTTATCGTCCAGCTCGAAAATATTATGGATCATCTGTTTTTCATCATCGTCAATCACGCCGCTTTCCGAACCGATGTCCAGCATCATCCGGATCTCTTCCTCGGTGACCTCTTCTTCAAAGTCCTTCGGGTTGATACCAAATATACGGACCAGCAGATGTGCCGCAGCGGTCGGCAGCCACACAAAAGGCCGCAGAATTGCCGCAACAAAACAGGTCAGTCCCGAAAGGGAAAGGGCCAGAGTCTCTGCCGACTTAGCGGCAAAGCATTTCGGCACAAACACGCCAATAACCAGATAGAAAAACAGGCCCGCCAAAATCAATACAAATACAATCAAAGTGACCGGAATATGTATAGAAACTGCGTTTTCAAGCAATTTTTTCAGCGGCTGTGCAAAAAACAACACTGTATAAGCGCTGATCAAAAAGCCCAGAAACAGGTTCAAAACTTCCATCGCTCCCATAAAACCGCCGGAGCTTCGGTCCAACAATTTTTTCAGCCGTACTGCACGGGGATTCCCCTCCTCTGCAAGCGTCTTCAGCCGGGCATCACTGAGCGCAATGCTCGATTCCCGGGCAAGTGTCAGAATGCAGCTAAGCACCAACAAAACACCAATCAACAACAGTTGCGGGGGCAACGTGTCCAAAAAAAATCATCCTTTCTTTCCTGAAACAAAATCTTCTTTCCCTATATATTTATAGGCTATTATAGCAGGTATATACCATTTTGTCAAATTTACCCAAAAATAATTACAATGTTTTCACCAACAGCTGAACATACCATCCACCAGCCGCCGTCTTTATTCCAGATAGTCCTTCAGTTTCCGGCTGCGGCTGGGGTGCCGAAGTTTACGCAAAGCCTTGGCCTCAATCTGGCGGATACGCTCACGGGTTACATCAAACTCCTTCCCCACCTCTTCAAGGGTACGGGCGCGGCCATCATCCAGACCAAAGCGCAGACGCAGAACCTTTTCCTCTCTGGGTGTCAGGGTACTCAGTACATCCACCAGCTGTTCCTTCAGCAGGGTAAAGGTCGCCGCATCGGAGGGCGCCGGTGCATCATCGTCCTGGATAAAATCACCCAGATGGCTGTCTTCCTCTTCGCCGATCGGCGTCTCCAACGAAACCGGCTCCTGGGCGATCTTCATGATTTCGCCCACCTTATCCACCGGCATATTGAGTTCCCGCGCGACCTCATCGGGCAGCGGGTCACGGCCCAATTCCTGCACCAGCTGGCGGGAAACACGCACCAGCTTATTGATGGTCTCGACCATATGAACCGGAATCCGGATGGTTCGCGCCTGATCCGCAATTGCGCGGGTAATTGCCTGCCGGATCCACCATGTGGCATAAGTTGAAAATTTATAACCCTTTGTATAGTCAAATTTTTCCACCGCTTTGATAAGGCCGAGGTTCCCCTCCTGTATCAAATCCAAAAAGAGCATTCCGCGGCCCACATAACGTTTTGCTATGCTGACCACCAGGCGCAGGTTGGCTTCTGCAAGCTTCCGCTTTGCATCTGCGTCGCCTTCGGACATCCGCTTTGCAAGCTCCGCTTCCTCTTCGCCGGTAAGCAGGTCAACCTTGCCTATCTCCTTCAGATACATCCGCACCGGATCGTCAATGCTGACACCGTCCGGCACCGACATATCGGTGAGGTCTTCCTGGGTAATCTCCAAATCCTCTTCGATGAGTTCAATCTCTTCATCAATGTTTCCGACAATTTCCACGCCGGCCTTTTCGAGATATTCATAAATCTTGTCAATCTGCTCAGGATTCAGTTCCAGCTCCTCCAGCTTGTCCAGCACGTCTTTATATTCCAGGACGCCCTTCTTCTTTCCCTGTTCCAAAAGTGCCTGCAAGATGGCTTTCTTACTCATGGGCTGGCTTTTATTGCCGTCACCATTCTGTGTCTTCTGTTTTTTCCCTTTTTCTTCCACTGTCAATTCCTCCTGTATTTATGCTCTGCGCCCGCCTTCAGAATCTGGTCAAGTTCTTCAAGGTTTCCGGATTCCAGCATTGCAGACTGCAAGCGTTTATTCTTCTCTTTCATCATCACAGCCATGGGAAGCTGACACGCCTCCTTCGGATTCTGTGTATTCTTGTCACTCATCAGTATTTCGCTGACCACGCCGGTCTTTTCCGGGTCAAACATCCCCAGAAACGCACCGATGTCAAAATTCTTTTCTGCGTCCGCAAGGGCAAAAAGTTTTTCCGCAATTTCCCTGCGGATTCCTTCTGAAAAATCTTCTGCCCCAAGACCTGACGCCTGCACCTTTTTCAATGTACTGCGGTCGCACATCAGACTGAGCAAAAGTTTTTCCGCATTATAAAGCCCCATCTTGTCAAGGTCACGCCGGCCGCCCGTCTGCTGCTCGAAGGCTCTGCGCCGTGCCGCTTCCTCTCTGCGGCCGTCAATCTTCTGCTGCCGGTGCCGAAGCGCTTCCACCCGTGCAAGAATGCTCTCCGGGCGGACACCGGCAGATTTTCCAATCCGCGCCGCATAAACCTCCGCTTCCACCGGATTTTTCATCTCGGCCAGCACCGCAGCCGCAGCCTCTGTGAAATCCACCTGGTCATCTGCATCCTCAAAGTCATATTGTTTCTTGATTTCATCTATCCTATACTCCACAAAGGGCTTCGCCTGTTCCACAAGCTCCATAAATGCCTCCGGACCCTTTGCTTTGATAAATTCATCCGGGTCTTTTCCATCGGTTACTGTCAGGACCTTGGTCTTGATGTCCTCCTCCGCCAATATCCTTCCGGCACGGACTGTCGCCTTTTTTCCCGCTTCATCCGCGTCATAGCAGAGGACCGCCCGGCCGCCGTAACGCTTCACCAACTTGGCCTGCTCTGGCGTAAACGCTGTTCCAAGGGATGCCACCGCATTATGTATCCCTGCCTGATGCAGAGAGATTACATCCATATACCCTTCCATCAAATACAGCCTGCCGCTGTTGTTATTTTTTGCAATATTCAAACCGAACAGGTTTTCCTTCTTCTTAAATATTTCCGTTTCGGGACTGTTGAGGTATTTGCCGGTATTGGGGTTGTCCTTCAGGATTCTGCCCCCAAAACCGATGATATTCCCCCGCACATCTATAATAGGAAACATCACACGCCCGTCATAAAAGGCGTCATAATAACTCCCGTTGTCCCGCCGCTTAATCAAACCGGCGGCAAACATATCCTCTTCGCGGTAACCTTTCTCTTTGAGATGGTTCAGCAAATTGTTCCAGCCCTCCGGCGCATAGCCAAGGCCAAACATCCTGATGGTCGAATTTTTAATCTCACGTTCTTTCAGATAGGCCATAGCCTCTTTTCCGCTCCCGCCAATCAGGGCAGAAAAGAAATACCGGCCCGCCGCCGCATTGATTTCATAAAGCAACTTTTTCTTATCGGGCGAAGCGGCCTTATGACCGCCGCTCCGTTTGAATTCCGGTATGGGAATCCGCGCCCTGTCCGCCAAAAATTTCGCTGCATCCATAAACTCCAGATGCTCCGCCGCCATAATAAAGTTGAGTACTGTTCCGCCCGCACCGCAGCCAAAACAATGAAACAGCTGCTTGTCCGGCGAGATGGAAAGAGAAGGCGACTTTTTATCGTTATGCAAAGGGCAGAGCGCCGAAAACCGGTTGCCCACACGCTTTAACTTTGCATATTCGGAAATCACGTCCACAATATCGTTGCGGGCAATGACTTCATCAATAAAATGCTGAAATTCTATATCCCCGGCCACATCTGCCTCCTCCTTTCTTTTTCCCAAAAATCTCAATTTTATGCCCGTTTTTGCCGAAAAAGCAAAATCTCCGGCACAATAGGGGCACATCCTCTGCATATAAAGCAGAAGACACTCCACAATATCTTCTATATTCGACACAAAAGGAGGTTATCCTCTTTTTTCTTCCCGGTTTTTATTGCCAAAACGCCGGTACGAAAAGTTCATTAAATTTTGCCACCGCATAGCGGTCACTCATCCCGGCAATATAATCTGTCACCACGACCTCCAGCTGCTGCGTACCGCTCAGCCCAAACTGTGCCTTTGGTACCAAATCCGGATTTTCGGTCAGCTTTTGATACAGCGCCCGGATAATCCCACGCGCCTTTGTCTCCTCACCTTTCGGCCCCGGATTGAGATACACCCTTTCGAACATAAAGGCGCGCAGCCCCATCATTGCGGCGTAAGTTTCCTCTTCCATCAAAATATCATCCTGCTCTATACTCGCACCGATGACCGCCTTAATCAGCGTATCAATCCGCTGGGAATGCCGTGTTCCCAACACATCCGTAAATTCCTTCGGCAAATCTTCCTCTGTCAACACACCGCCCCGGAGCGCATCGTCAATATCATGGTTGATATAGGCAATCTTATCCGCAAACCGCACAATCCTGCCTTCCAGCGTTGCGGCCTGTTTTCCGCCGGTATGACAGAGAATGCCGTCCCGCACCTCGAAGGTGAGGTTCAATCCGCCGGAACGCTCCAAAACGTCCACCACCCGCAGGCTCTGTTCATTATGCCGGAACCCCTGAGGGCAGATTTCATCCAGCACCGCTTCGCCGGTGTGTCCAAAGGGGGTATGTCCCAGATCGTGTCCAAGGGCAATTGCCTCGGTCAAATCCTCATTCAGCCGCAGAGCACGGGCAATGGTCCGGGCAATCTGAGAAACCTCAAGGGTATGGGTAAGTCGCGTCCGGTAATGGTCGCCTTCCGGCGACAAAAAAACCTGTGTCTTATGTTTCAGCCTTCGGAAAGCCTTGGAATGAATAATCCGGTCTCTGTCCCTTTGGTATTCTGTCCGGATACTGCACTTCTCTTCCTTCCGTTTCCGGCCCAGGGTGGCATCGCTTTTCTGTGCAGCCGGGCGCAGGGTCTGATATTCCGCCGATTCTGTCATTTCTCTGATCATCATCTCTTTCACCTCGCCATCATCTTATCGCTTACGCCGTACCTTTTATGGGACAATTCCCATCTGATATTGTAATATTCTGCAAAAAATCTGCATATCCTCTTTTTTCGTGCATGATTAGAAAATTTTTACATTTTTCACACACCCAAGCAGCTGCATATTCTCTCTTTGGTAAAAACGACAGTTTTATCATCCCCAATCGGGATACATGATATTGACAAACAGGCATTTTTATTATACTCTTTTATCATACATGATATCTGTTTGCAAACTTATACATTTTCAGCAAAAAGTCCATGACAAATACCATTTTTAACTCGAATTCCCAAAGGAGCATACTATGCAAGTACCAACTTTAAGTCCGCGCCTGCAAGCCATTGCAGAACACATCCTCCCCTGCCATACCATGGCAGACATCGGCACCGACCATGCCTATCTGCCGGCCTGTTTATGCCTTCGCGGTATCTGTGCATCGGCCATTGCATCCGATGTCCGCAAGGGACCACTCGACCGGGCAGCGTCCACCATCCGCCGCTGTCATCTGGAGAAACAAATTGAATGCCGGCTGGGCAGCGGACTTTCCACCTTATCCCCGAAGGAAGCGGACGCCATCGTTATTGCCGGTATGGGCGGAGAACTGATTGCCGCCCTTTTGGATGCGGACAAGGAAATCGCCGAAAATGCAAAACAGCTGATTCTTCAGCCCATGACCGCCCTCCCAAAACTGCGGCACTATCTTCAGGAAACCGGATTTACCACCCAATTTGAAACACTGGTCCGGGAAGAAGAAAAGCTTTATCACATCCTGGAAGTAAAAAAAACGGCGGACACTTTGCCGCCGCTTTCCGATGTGGAACAGGAGATTGGCCCCTATCTGCTGGCCCATCCGCCGGCGGAATTTGTCCCCTATGTCAAAGGCCGGCTGAAAAAGCTGTCGGTCACCATCCGGGGCCTTTCCAGATCAAAGGCGCCGGATGCCAAAGAACAGCAAAAAAAATACCGGCTTCTGATGGAAGCCATCACAAAGGAAACCGGTATTTCGTACGAATAATATGATTTATCTGCGCCGCCCGCCGCAGAATCCTTCTCATTCCGCGGGCAGAAAGGTTGTTATACGATGTATACTGTATCGGACGTAATGGAAGTCATGAACCGGCTCGCACCGCCTGCTCTGGCAGAAGCCTGGGACAATCCCGGCTTGATGCTGGGGGACCCGGCACGGGAAGTACAAAAGATCTATGTCTGTCTGGATGTGGACGGGGTCAACGCAGAACAGGCCATCCGGCTTGGAGCAGACCTCATCCTCTCCCACCATCCGCTCCTCTTCCATCCAATGAAACAGGTTGTTGAAGACAACGCCACCGGCAGTATTGTCCGGCGGCTGATTACCAATGACATTGCCGTCTTCAGCGCACACACCAACCTGGATAAGGCAGAAGGCGGAATGAATGATTGGCTGGCCGAAAAACTGGGCCTTTCCTCCGTCCGGCCATTCCGCGAAGAGGAGATTGCCGGTGACATGGGCATCGGCAGAATCGGCATTCTCGACCCACCCATGGAGATGGAGGATTTTGTTTCCTTTGTCAAAGGGACCCTCAACTGTCCCACCCTCCGTTATGCAGGGGATCCCAACGACGTTCTGTCCACTGTGGCCCTTTGCAGCGGCGGCGGAGGCGATGGTATCAAAACTGCCTACCGCGCCGGCGCCGATGTCTATGTCACCGCTGACGTCCGTCACCACGAAGCCCAGCTCGCCGCAGAGCTGGGTCTCAACCTGATTGATGCCGGCCACTTTGAGACTGAAAATATCATCTGCGAATTCCTGCCGCCCTATCTTGAAGAAAATCTGCCCGGTCTGACCATTCTGGTCTCTGATGTGCAGGGTTATCTGAAATAGCCGGTTTTCCGGCGGTGTTTCCAGACAAATCTTCTATTTAAAATATCGGTCATACACCCAGCCCACAACATAGAGAATCACCACCGACAATCCGCACCATCCAATGGTCAGCATGGCTTCCGCCAACAGCTGTTTTGCCGTGGGCAAAACCGGCGGATAGGGAAGGCCTTCAATCAAAAAGCTCTCCAGCGGCAATGGAAGGTATTGTATGGCCAGATAGGTAAGTACAAAGGCAAACACCGCCTGCAAACACTTTCCGATAAAATAGGGTTTTACGGACAATCCCAGCGGCGAAAGGATTCCTGCCACCTGCAAAAGGACAGAGATGCCCGAAAATGCTGCAAAGAAAGAAACAAAGCTTACCTTCAGAATAAGGGGCAGTTCCTCTCCTGCCAAAGCACGGATCCCCCCCGTTATCTCCATCAGGGAATGGAGGGCTGAAAACCCGGGGCGGCCCGCAAACACTGCGGTCAAAACTGCAAAAGCAATCACAAATCCGCACACCTTCAGAATGGAAAACACCGCAGATTCCACCGCATCGGCCACCACCGAGGCGGTGACTTTTACAGAGGTCAATTTCTGCTCTCCGGCCGGCAGTACACACTGCCCGGCCGGGAGCTTTTTCTTATGTCTGCCAAACAACAGCCCGACCAGCAGAGAAGATATGACATGAATGACGTAAATCAACACACCCAAGCTATGGCTTCCCAAAATGCCAACCCCAACGGCCCCCATCAGGAAGAGGGGGCCTGAGTTATTACAGAATGCCGTCAGCCGCTCTGCCTCATCTTTGGTACATTCCCCCATACGATAAAGATCTGCGGCACACTTTGCACCCACGGGATAACCGCTGACCACCCCCAGCACCACCGCAAGCGCACCGCCGCCGGGCACTCCGAACAGAGGCCGCATCACAGGCGAAAGACGGTGGCTGAGCACCTGGGCAGCGCCCAAAGCAATCAGAATGCTGCTGCACACAAAAAAGGGGAACAGGGAGGGAATCACCACACTGAGACAGAGTTCCACAGCCGCACGCGCACTTTCCATACACCTGCCGGGCGACACAATCATCACTGCTCCCAAAAGCAGCGCTCCTGCTCCAACTGCCGTTTTCATAAAACGTCCCATCCATTTCGCTCCTTCTTGTCTCATTTTTACCATTCTATTCATCTTTTCCAGGATTTACGCATAAAAATATGCTGTAAAAGCCTTTTACCGGGCGTTAAATTCTGAAAAGATGTGAGGACTGCTATGCAAAAAGAACATAAATCCACCCCCAGCCACCGTTCCCCGCGGGAACGGATTGCCGATGCCTTCGACCTTTCACGGGACGTTATCCTGGACACCGTAACCGTCAAGGTCTTGGGCTGCCGCGAAATGACCATCCAAAATTATAAAGGAATTCTGGAATACAGCGACACCTGCATCCGGATTAAAGCAAAGCCCAAAGCCGTCAAAATCTGCGGCCGGGATCTGGAACTGAAAACCATCACCGATGAGGTGCTCTATATCACCGGTGCAATCAGTTCCTTTGCCTTTATTGACCGTTAAGGGGGAAAAATCATGGAACAGAATCTGTTTACCTATCTTCGGGGCTCCCTCCGCATCCAGGCGGAAGGCCCTTTTTTGGAACGTTTTATCAACTTGTGTTTCCACCGCGGCATCCGCGTCCGCAACATCCGCTATCTGGGCAGCAACCGGCTTCATGCTGATGTGGATCTCAAATCTTTTAAAGGGGTAAGAAACCCGGCCTTCCGGAGCCAAACCCATGTCCGCATCCTCCAGCGAAACGGCCTTCCTTTTCTGCTTCATCGCTATAAACGGCGGCGGCTGGCCCTGGTGGGTGTTGCCTGCTTTTTTGTGATTCTCTGGTATACTTCCACCCACATCATGGGAATCACCATCTATGGTAACAGCCGTATCCCCACCGAACAAATTGAAGCGGCCCTCGCTGAACGAAACATCATGGTGGGTGAAACCGTCCGCGGCATCCAGAAAGACCCCATACGCAACCATCTGATGCAGGAACTGGATGACCTCGCCTGGGTCGGCATCAACCTGAGCGGCTCCCGTATCTATGTGGAAATCGTGGAACGGATTGACGCTGAGAAACGGATAGACGAGGCTACGCCCTGTGACCTTGTTGCCACAAAAGACGGCGTAATCACCAAACTTGCTGTCCGTGAAGGGCAGTCGGTGGTCAAACCCGGCAGCGGCGTCCGGGCCGGGGATGTCCTGGCAAGCGGAATGGTGGACAATGAAACCGTCGGCTTCCGAACTGTCCATGCCTATGGCGAAGTCTTTGCACGCACCGTCTATCAGGAAACAGCCGAATATCCCCTGTCCTATCGTGAGGCCCACCCCACCGGAAAGGAAAAGAATTACTATACCCTACAGGTTCTGGACAAAACCATCCCCCTCTATTTTAAAGAGTCCAGCAAATATACAGAATATGAAATCCATGAAGGTGAAACCGAATACCGTCCCCCCTTCGACTTCCTTCCTTCCTTTTTTATGACAAAAAAAACGTACCTTGAAACCTGGTCAGAACCCAAAACCCGTACACAGAAAGAGGCCGAGGCACTGGGAAAAGAGGAGCTTTTTCAAAAACTGGAGGAGCAGATCGCAGATGACGTGCAGATTGAAGAAAGAAAGGTGGAAAGCTTCCTTACCGAGCAGGGGAATGTCCGGGTGACTGCCACCTTTACCTGCATTGAAAATATTGCTGTGGAAGCGCCCATGGAAACCGATATTCTGCCGCCGGAAGAAAGCCCTGAAACAACATGAAATTTGTCTAATTTTTATTTGACAAACGGGGTAAATTAGATTATGATAATTCTATCATGGACTGGTGGAAAATTTTTGTATGCAAATATTTTCCAAGCCTTCCTTCATTGTTTTGCAGCAGATCGCGCACAAGAGCTTTTATACATGCTCTGCCTTTTGGGGACTGAGGAGCGGCAGACCTTATACGCGAACCTTTGCGCCTTTGGCGCAAAGAGAGCGAAAATGGTCTTGCACTGCTTTTTCCTGATGAAGTGAGAGTTTTTCCGGCCGGGCTCCCCAAAAGGCTCTGCCTTTTGGGGACTGAGGAGCGGCAGACCTATACGCGAACCTTTGCGCCTTTGGCGCAAAGAGAGCGAAAATGGTCTTGCACTGCTTTTTCCTGATGAAGTGAGAGTTTTTCCGGCCGGGCTCCCCAAAAGGCTCTGCCTTTTGGGGACTGAGGAGCGGCAGACCTATACGCGAACCTTTGCGCCTTTGGCGCAAAGAGAGCGAAAATGGTCTTGCACTGCTTTTTCCTGATGAAGTGAGAGTTTTTCCGGCCGGGCTCCCCAAAAGGCTCTGCCTTTTGGGGACTGAGGAGCGGCAGACCTATACGCGAACCTTTGCGCCTTTGGCGCAAAGAGAGCGAAAATGGTCTTGCACTGCTTTTTCCTGATGAAGTGAGAGTTTTTCCGGCCGGGCTCCCCAAAAGGCTCTGCCTTTTGGGGACTGAGGAGCGGCAGACCTATACGCGAACCTTTGCGCCTTTGGCGCAAAGAGAGCGAAAATGGTCTAGCCGCGACGTTCATGGATAGAACACATTTACTATTTTACCTTTCGGAGAGATAAATTTACATGGAAAGACATATTGAAGTTGAAAAAATGGAGCTGGTCATCAATCTGTTTGGCAGCTTCGACCAAAATGTGAAATTGATTGAAAAAGAATTAGATGTCGCCATCATTAACCGCGGCTCTGAAATCAAAATTGGCGGCGAACCGGAAAATGTTGACCGCGCCGTTTCCGCCGTCAGCAATCTGCTGGCCATGGCGGCAAGAGGGGAGATCATCGGCGAACAGGAGGTTCGCTATGTGATGGGTCAGGTGGAATCGGGGAACGAAGAAGCCCTGGTGACTCTGGGCAAAGATGTGGTCTGCGTGACCTCCCGCGGGGTTCCCATCAAGGCGAAAACCCTGGGGCAGAAGCAATATATTGAAACCATTAAACAGAATTCCATTGTATTTGGCATCGGCCCTGCCGGCACAGGCAAGACCTATCTTGCAGTTGCGGCGGCAGTTTCCGCCTTTAAAAACAAAGAGGTCGAGCGCATCGTCCTCACCCGTCCCGCCATCGAAGCCGGTGAAAGCCTGGGCTTTCTGCCCGGCGATATGCAGGACAAAGTTGACCCCTATCTCCGCCCCCTCTATGATGCTTTAGGCGAGATGCTGGGCTATGAAGTTTTTCACAAACACATTGAACGGGGCATCATTGAGGTCGCACCCCTTGCCTATATGCGCGGACGTACCCTGGACAATGCCTTTATCATACTGGACGAGGCGCAGAATACCACACCCGAACAGATGAAGATGTTCCTGACCCGTATGGGATTCTCCTCCCACATTGTGGTCACCGGCGATGTCACCCAGATTGACCTTCCGCGGGACAAGCGGTCCGGCCTGAAAGATGCGGAAATGGTATTGAAAAATGTGGAAGGCCTTTCCTTTGTCTATCTGGATGAACGGGATGTTGTCCGCCATCCGCTGGTACAGCGGATTGTCAAAGCCTATGAACGGAAGGATTTAGAACGGGAACGGGCCGCAAAGAAAAAGCACCGCGAACACTAATCCTGTTCCATCCCATGGGCGGCTTTGTTCTTTGTCCAGCGCACCGCCTGAAAGAAAAATCGGCGGAAGCTTTGCTCTCTGCCGTCAATAATGGAGATGAACCATGAAAATCAGTATTTTAAACCATCAGAAACAATATAAAGTCCCCCCGGCTTTGCGGCAGTTGATTCGGAAAGCCGCAAACGCTTCCCTGCGTTATATGCAGTTCCGGACGGACGTGGAAATCAGCGTCATGCTGACCAACAACGAAGAAATCCGAACCCTCAACGCTCTGCACCGAAACATTGACCGGGCGACAGACGTCCTCTCATTTCCCATGTTTCTCTATGATGAAGACGGAAACATTGTGGAGGAATATGCAGATTATAATGCCGCCGGCGACCTGTGTCTGGGGGATATTGTCATCTCTCTGGAACGGGCCGATGAACAGGCAAAAGAATACGGACACTCTTTTGAACGGGAGGTCGGCTTTCTGACCGTACATTCTATGCTTCATCTTCTCGGATATGACCACGAAACACCGGAAGATGAAGAGGAAATGTTTGGCTATCAACGGGAAATTTTGAATGAAATGGGGCTTTTGCGATGACCTTTTTCCGCCGGTTTGCTTATGCCTTCGCTGGACTTTGGCATTGTATAAAAACAGAACAAAATTTCCGCATTCACATCACAGCGGCAATGACCGCTCTCATTTTCTCGGCATTTTACAGACTGGAAGCAGAGCGGTACCCGGTTCTTATCCTCACCATCCTTTTTGTATTGGGATTGGAAATGATGAATACCGCCATCGAGCGGACAGCCGACCTGGCCGCAGACAAGCCGCATCCGCTGGCAAAAGCGGCAAAAGATTGTGCCGCCGGCGGGGTTCTGCTTGCGGCAATCGGTTCACTGGCTGTCGCCGTTTACCTTTTCTCTGATACGGACAGGCTTTGGTCCGCCTTCGGCACAATTTTTACATTACCATGGCTTCCCTTTGCCCTGCTTTATATGGGATTGTGCCTTCTGTTTATCTTACAACAAAACAGAAAACAGAACAATTAAATTATATGGGAGGTTTTAACCATGAAAAAGAAACTTATCATTTTTCTAATCATTGTTTTAATTCTGACCACCCTGCCGGTATTCAACGTTGTATTTGCGGATTACATACCGGTGAATCTCACCTTCGATACCATTCCTCTCGCCCTATCGCCCCAGCCGGTGCAGGACACCAATACCAACCGGACGCTGGTTCCCATCCGCCCCTTCTGCGAAGCAGCCGGAATGAACCTTATCTGGCGGGATGCAGACTTTAGTTTTACCATTTCGAAGGGGGAAAACTTTCTCACTTTCTTTATTGGAAATCCCAATATGTATGTAAGCAGCCATCCCGACGGGCAGGGCGGTGCCCCCGTCTCTTTGGATGCCCCGCCTTGTCTGATTGATGAACGCACCTTTGTGCCTGTCCGGGCATTAACCGAGGGGATGGGCTATACTGTCTCCTGGGACGAAACTTCCAAAACTGTTTCTATACTTGCTTCCGCAAAGGGAACATTACCTATGGCAGAAGCTACGGCGGTGGTTTTCGATGACGTACCGACCCCGGACCTCCCCCCTCTTTCAGAGGAGGACACTCTGACTCCAAATCTTTATGCACATATGCCAAAAGATCAAAATTTTATGGTTTCGCCCCTCAGCCTAAAGCTCGCGCTGGCCATGGTGGCCGAAGGGGCAGACGGAGAAACCCGCGGGGAACTTCTCAAAGCCATTGATGTTAAGAATCTGGATGCTTTCCACAGTGCACTGGCGGATATGTTGGAACATCTAAAAGCGTGCAATTCCGGCAGAAATAATCTTATCCTGGATATTGCCAATTCTGTCTGGCTCAATCAGGCGGCTTCAAACGAATTAAACTTTTCGGAAGAATATACACAGATAATCGAAGACATATATCACGGCTCCAGTCAGGCGATAAACGAAAAGAATCCTCACCAAACGGTAAATAACTGGGTTTCCGAAAAAACCAGGGGGAAGATCAATCAGCTTCTTGACAATGATGCCTTCACCATTGCACTGGTCAACACCATTTATATGGAAGCCAATTGGATAAACGATTTTGAATTAACTAACACTGCATCAGAAAAATTTATGCAGCGCAATGGCAAAGAAACAGAAATAGACATGATGCACCAGACTGATAATTTCAAGTATTATCAGGACAAAACGCTGCAAGCCATTGCTCTCCCCTATTACGGGGACATGACCATGTACGTTGTCCTGCCGGAAAAAGGCATTGATCCTTCCAGCTTTCTTTCTCATATCAAAGAAATGACCTATCAATCGGTTATTCTGACCCTTCCAAAGTTTACCACCAAAACATCAATGGATTTTTCAGATATTTTAAGGGAAATGGAGATAAAAAAAGCCTTTCTCTCTTCTGCGGAATTCCCCTTCATGTTTTCTTCAAAAAATTCTGTACCGCCACTGCAGAAGGTTCTTCAAAGCACCTACATCAACGTTGATGAAAAAGGAACAACCGCTGCTGCAGCTTCTTCTGCACAGCTCCAGAGCGGCAGTTCAATAACCAATCCAATTACCTTTACCGCAGACCGGCCATTCACTTATTTCATATGCTTTAATCCCACTGGCGAAGTATTCTTTATGGGCGAATACGCTTATGTACAATAAATCTATATAACAGGAACAGAAAGGAAACCCTATGAAATCTGGATTTATAGCAATTACCGGACGACCCAATGCCGGGAAGTCTACCCTCTTAAACCACATGATTGGCGAAAAGGTCGCCATCGTGTCCAATAAGCCGCAAACCACACGGACCAAAATCCTGGGCGTCCATACCGGCGACGATTTTCAGGTGGTCTTTATTGACACGCCGGGCATCCACAAGCCCCATAACAAGCTGGGGCGGCGGATGGAAAAATACATCTATTCCGCAACCCAGGACATTGACGCCATGATCTATGTGGTGGACTGCAACATCAAAGCGGACGAACTTGCGCTTGAAAAAGAATCCCTCAAAGGATTAAAAACTGCAGAAATTCCGGTTATTCTGGCAGTGAACAAAATCGACACCCTGCCAAAACTGCATCTGCTTCCCATATTGGACAAGCTCAAAGACCTCTATAACTTTGCAGATATTGTCCCCATCTCAGCACAAAAGGGCGAGAACATTCCGGCGCTCTTTGACCGCATCAAAGACCTTCTGGCTGAAGGACCGAAGTTTTTCCCCGATGACACCATCACCGATCAGCCGGAACGGCAGATCGTGGCAGAATACATCCGCGAAAAAGCGCTCCGGCTCCTGAACCGCGAAGTCCCTCACGGCATTGCCGTCGAGATTGAACGGATGAAACAGCGCGAGAACGGAACCTATGAAATTCTTGCGGCCATCTACTGTGAAAAACAGAGCCACAAGGGGATCATCATCGGCAAGGGCGGCGAAAAATTAAAACAAATCGGCAGTCTTGCCCGCGGTGACATTGAACGCTTCTTAAATTCCAAAGTTTACCTGGAACTCTGGGTGAAGGTCAAAGAGGACTGGCGGAACAAAGAGAATTTTATTTCCGATATTGGATTTGATTAACAGCTATGTTTGTCCTATATTTTCACATACTACATAAGAAAGACAAATTCTTTTTTCCCGGAGGAAACATCTTATGTACGAAGCAAAACAACAATTATGGGACGAATTCGAAAAAAACGGCGACATTTATTCCTACCTTGCCTATTGCGGCTGTACCGATACGGCACCGCAACGCCCTGCACCGGACGGCGCAGAGAAAGAGAGGACGTCGCTGCAATAGCAATAAAAAGGCGGTGAACAGCGTTGGGAATCATTGAAACCGAAGGAATCGTGACCCGTGAGGTCAAATACGGCGACAACGGGCGCATCATTACCTTAATCACCAAAGACCTGGGCAAAATTTCGGTATTGGCAAGCAGAAGCCGCTTAGGAAAATCCGGCCTTCTGGTTGCTTCCCAACTCTTCTGTTACGCCGGATACACCCTGTTTAAAAGCGGAGAAAAATCCCTTTACAAAATCAATGAGGCTTCTGTCATCGAATCCTTTCAGCCTCTGCGTGAATCTCTGGACCGCATGGCCTATGCCTCGTATTTTTGCGAGGTGGCCCAAATGATTGTCCAGGAAAACAACCCGGAGCCAAACCAGTTGTCTCTGCTGTTGAATACCCTGTATCTGCTCTGCAAAACTGAAACGGACTTTCCGCGGCTTAAAGGGGTCTATGAACTGCGCACCCTTTTGATTGGCGGCGCCGCCCCCGATCTGCTGACCTGTGCCGGATGCGGTGAGGGCGAGAACGTCACCGCCCTTTCCATCCGGGAAGGCGTTGGTTACTGTCCCGCCTGCCAGACAGCGCACAAAGATGTCATTGCCCTGAACCGCGCAGTCCGGACGGCCATTCTCTATATCCTTCACGCAGATGCAAAGAAAATTTTTTCTTTTCAGCTTTCCCCCGATGCCACCCGGTATCTGAGCATTCTTGGTGAACGGCTGCTTACCCAATTTCTCGGAAAAGAGCCGCCC
Organism: uncultured Clostridia bacterium; assembly: GCA_910580105.1. Taxonomy (GTDB): domain Bacteria; phylum Bacillota; class Clostridia; order Monoglobales; family Monoglobaceae; genus CAJTWN01. The sequence continues at coordinate 24,681 of CAJTWN010000018.1, forward strand.
ACCCTGTCCTACCTCAGACAAATTACAGATCTTGACACATAAAATTTACTTTTTAACGGCAGCTTTTTCCGTCCGTAAATACAGAATACAAAACAGCAAAGCCGTCTGCCGTTCCGGCAGGCGGTCTTCAAAATATAAGCAACGGAGGCAGATATGCAGACCAAAATCAAAGATTTCTTATTATCCCATGGTGCAGGGCAGGTTGGCTTTTGCAAGCTGGAGGCAGAAAACGCCTTTGACCTGCCTTACGCGGTTTCGTACACACTGCCTCTCTCGGCTGCAATTGTTGACGGCATCACCGACCAGCCAACCCATACATACTTTCATCATTACCGCAGTATCAACGCCCTGATCGACCATCTTTCCCTGCGCTGCGGACGAATGCTGGAAACAGCCGGATACCGCTATGTTCCCATTCCTGCTTCCCAATCCGTCAACGGCCTGCAGGGGATTTTTTCTCACAAATACGCCGCTGTCATGGCTGGAATTGGAAGTATTGGAAAAAGCGGACTTTTTATTTCCACAGAAAATGGCCCGGCGGTTCGGCTGGGAACCATTCTCACCGACTGCCCCTTTTCAACAGTTTCCGCAGAGCCTGTCTGTGTCTGCGGCGACTGCAATCTCTGTGTCCGCGCCTGCCCTGCCATGGCTATTTCCGGCAATCCATGGCGGCCCGGTGATGAACGCGCTGTCATCCTGGACGCCAAGGCTTGCAGTGACTATATGAAGCGGAACTTTCAGCATATCGGGCGCGGCAGTGTTTGTGGTATCTGTATGAAAGTCTGTCCAAAACGAAAATAACGGAGGTGTTTTCCATGATGAAACGTGTCAGTGATTCTTATACCGAACAAATCCAGATTCTTACTCAGGCCAACATGAATGGTTACGGCCGGCTCTTCGGCGGCCAGCTTCTCACCTGGGTGGATGTGGTAGCCGGTGTAGTGGCACGGCGGCATTCCGGCTGTAATGTCACCACCGCCGCCATCGACAACCTGCAATTCTGCGGCCCGGCCCGGGCCAACGACACCCTTCTTCTTGTAGGTAAAATGACCCATGTGGGCCGGACCTCCATGGAAGTATGTGTCAAAACTTATGTAGAGCATCTGAACGGAAAAACCGATCTCATTAATACGGCTTATGTCTTGATGGTCGCGTTGGACGAAAACGAAGAACCCACCGAGGTTCCCGGCCTGATTCCGGAAACATTGGAAGAACGGCTGGAATGGCAGGCCGGTGTTAAACGCAAAAAACTGCGGGAAACCCGCAGAAAAGAGAATTATTAATCTTTCATTGTTCCGGCTATTCCCCGGAAATAAAAAGCAATGTGCACTTTGGTTTTATCCCCCAACTTACAGATAATTTAAAAGCCCGGTAAAGTGCGCACCTGTGTTCACTTACAATTAAATTGTTTACTAATTCCGTTTCTTTTTCCATTTATATTGTATAAAAAATTCACTAAACGCTGTCTTTTTGAAATCATTGGCAGTCAATCCGCTTTTCACAGTCTGAATATGGCTTATTATCAGCGATTATACCGCTTATTTGTGATTATAAAACTTGATTGCCATTCAACAACCAACCCCAGTAAAAATGTACAATAGAAAACAGCGCCTCCTATGGTATAACGAACAAAACCATAGGAGGTGTTTTTGTTTTGTCCGCTCAATCCGGCGCGTCCGCTCAATCCGGCGCGTCCACTCAATCCGGCGCGTCCACTCAATCCGGCGCGTCCACTCAATCCGGCGCGTCCGCTCAATCCGGCGCGTCCACTCAATCCGGCGCATCCGCTCAATCCGGCGCGTCCACTCAATCCGGCGCATCCGCTCAATCCGGCGCATCCGCTCAATCCGGCGCGTCCGCGGCGCACGGCGCATTTGCTCTGTTTTCCTGCAAAAAACCTTCGCCTTGTGCAC
>CAJTWN010000019.1 GCA_910580105.1 uncultured Clostridia bacterium
GTATATAGAAATATTTGAATCAAGGCATGCCAGATTAAATTTTGATACTGAGAGATCATATGAATCAAAAACACACACTGCGTAAAAGCTTGTGTGTGTTTTTGATTTTACATTATAGGTACAGTTTAAAAATTATGCCTGCAGTTCAATGGTATAAATCTTTTTGGGGGCAATCTCCACATTGATCCAGCCGTCTTTATCAATTTTCAAATCTTCCTGGGGAATTTCTTCCAAAGTAACCAGTCGTGCAGACTGCCATTTGGATCCATCGCCTTTGGGCAGTTCATAATCTGCCATCTGCCGGTCAATCAATGATTGCTCTGCCGGAACCGGCGCCAGCCCGCCATTGACCCGAACCGCTGTTTTTACCGTCTTTGTTGCCGGATTGAAGAGGCGGACAATATATCCTTCACCGCTTTCGCTGCGCTTTACACCGCTGACATGAAGGCCGGTGTCTTTTAATTCAATAAAGGATTTCTCCAACGGATTTTTTCCGCAGTGGGTCGGTTCTATCTGTGCAGCAGCAATTTCCATATTAAACTGCTCTGCCGCCTGCCAGATACCGGCATCTTCCCAATCACCCTTATGCGGCATAAACGCATAGCGGAAACTGTGCTTACCAAGGGACTGGGAACCATTTTCAATTCTGGAATAGTTCTGTTCCTCCGGCGTAACATAAATTCTGAGCTGATAGCATCTGAGCAAAGAAAGATACAGCGTATTTTGTGCATCGTCATCTGCTTCATATCCCTTCAGACCGGTGTTCAAAAGGGCAACGCCATTTTTGCCGTCGCTCAGATCGATGAAGGAATTCATCGGCTGTTCGGTCATCGGGATTTCGTCATATAGAGAATAGTCCAGCTTCTCAACTTGGCGCATTACAACGTCAAATTGCCCCTGTGCGGCAACTTTTTCCGCATTGATTTGGGTTGGAAAAGCAACCTGCAAATAGTGATTCTCCACCTGATTATCAATGTTGGTGTTAAACGCAACCCAGCGTTCACCTTTGCGCAGGGTAACAAACGTCTCAATTTTATATGGCGCAAGCCGTGTGCTTCTGGATTTTTGATCCGGGTTCAGGTCTTCCGGGATTGCCCAGTTGAGGACAATGCGGTAGGTTGTTTCCAATTCACCGGTACGGACCAGGCTGACCATCGCATTTTCGCAAAGGGTGGTATAGGTTTCGTTTGTTTCGGGTGCCTTATGCTCCCAGGGGCTTCCGTTTTCTCCGGTATCTTTGAAATAACCGAGATTGTCATAGGTGCGTTTTGTTTCTTTGTCATAAACTTTAAGGGTACCATTGGGATTGATGGTCACCACCAGATATTCATTTTCCATGGTCTGGGCCGCTGTAAGCATTGTTTTGGGCTGCGGCGCACGGGTGTTGTACAGCGGTGTTACCTTCAGGGTTTTATAGCCCATAGAAGGAATATCCTTAACAAAAACACGGATGCTGTTCCGGCTTACAGGAAGGACATCTACGGCATCTGCCGGATCCTGCACAATCTGGTACATAGGATTGATGGTCGAGCAGTTTTGTACTGCACAAACCTCTCCTTTTTCATCACAGATGGCAAAACTGTCACACTTCCAATCCAGCGGAATTTCAAGTTCCAGCTGAACAACCTGACTTCTTTTAAAAGGCACCGGATTGTAGAGAACAAGCGCCATATCATTTTTATCCCATGCAGAGAGATCAATATCTCCGGCAACATCCATCATCGCCCGTTCCAGTACACAGGTAGCAATTTCGCGGGACTGACGGAAACGATAATCCACATCCTCATAAACTACATCCCGACCGCAGGCCCCAATGGAGTCATGACCATGGTTCTGCAGAAGATAATTATAGGAAAGGTCAAGGAATTCCTGGGGATACTTGGCGCCCAGGAAAGACGCAAATACACTCACTGGTTCTGCATAATAGGTGAGCAGCCGTTCTGTGTTGAAATTGTCCTGTTTTACCTTAGTTCTTGCGGAGAGAATCCATCCGAAGATTGCACTGACACTGCCCTTGGTATAAGGATAGCGCATTTCGCCCTTAAGTACCGGGGATTTGGGGTCAAAGTCCTTGATAACGCTCTGTTCAAAGTCATAGATTGAACTGTGAAAAACATCTGCATCGTCAAAAACCTTATCACAATCTGCAATCATCTTTGCTTCCCGCATATCGGGAATAGATGAATCATGGCCGTTGGACCAGAAACGGTGCGGCGTTGTCCATTCGCCGTCCTGTTCTGCCATGGCCTGTTTTGCCTTTTCGTCAATGAATTCCCCGTGATATTCATATTTCCGGTGGGTATACTGATACTCGTATTCACATCTTGCCGGATCTGCAAAACGGAAGATTCCATCGCCGTTGTTCCAGGCTACACGCCGGTTATCGCCGTCTTCCTTTCCATAAAAGACGGGACGCTGCAAAATATACCATACATTATAGCGGGGCCGCTGACCAAGACGGGAAGCATAAATCCGCGTACCGTCCGCACCTTCCCAATAAAACTCTGAATGCGGCGCCATATATGTATTCAAGCCACGGTAGAAAGACGAAAAATGGATGTCAAATCCACTGTATAGCTGTGGTATCTGGGAAATTTGTCCCCAACCAAAGGGAGAATATCCCGTCTTGCTGACCTTGCCGAATTCCTTTGCAATCCGGTGACCCAGCAAAAGATTCCGCACCAGAGATTCGCCGCCGACGCAGAATTCATCCGGCAGGCAAAACCATGGCCCGATTGCAAGCTTCCCCTCCTGCACGTATTTTTTGATAATTTCCTTTTTCTCCGGACGGATTTCAAGGTAATCCTGGATGGGAAGCGTCTGAGAATCCAGGTGGAAGTGTTTAAAATTTGGTTCCCGTTCAAAGATTTCCAGAAGCATATCCATCATATACACCAGCATATGCCGGGTGCGCTGTGCGGAAAACTTCCATTCCCGGTCCCAATGGGTGTTGGATATAAAGTGACACTGTGTTTTTTTCTTATTTTCTGCCATTTATTACCCCTCCTTTATAATTTTCAGAATATCTTCCAACGTATTACAATAGTGCTGGCACATGGGCATGGTGCCGCTGCTTTCTATGTTGCCGCCTGCAAGACCGATGGTCGGATAACCGGCAATACGCCCCGAGCAGACACCAGCGCCGCTGTCTTCGATACAGATGACATGATTCCGCTCTTCAAAACCAATTCCAAGACCCACCGCACAGGTTTCGGCATAAAGCCATGGATGGGGCTTGGGCGACAATTCGCCAAGGGTGCCGACAGAGCCTTTTCTGAGCGGAAAACCGGCAGAAATGATGGCGTCATAAAAATCTTTGGGATCACCCATCTTAAGAGTTTTGAATGCAGACAGGATTTCCGGCCAGGCCTTCTCATACAAGCCGGAGGTCACCAGGCCAATCTTGATGCCCATCTCTTTTAACGCAAACAAAAAGTCCTTAAGCCCAGGGGTGGGCACAAACGCATTTTCTCTGCCCCGGCCCTCCATAATTTCTTTCATTTCCCGATTAACATGTTCAAAATAGAAGTTTCTTGCATCCTCTAAAGACGCCTCCGGACAATACTTTTTGATACAATATTTCAAATGTTCGGACACACTATGACCGGAGACGAAAGGAATGTCCTCCTGTTCCAGCTGGAATTTCGGGTTCTTCAGCAGACTGGCTGTGGTTTGTTCAATTATCCAAATCCAAAACTCCTCACTGCGTACGCTTGTTCCGTCCAAATCCATCAAAACTGCTTTTACCGGCCTTTCGATCTGGGCAGGATGAACCGGATAATAAGCCGGATAGCCCAATGCAGATTTCACATAGGCAAGGGTATGGGTACCAAAGTCCACAAACTCAACCTTTTTGTCTCCTGTTGTTACAATCGCCTGTACCCCCTGCTGTCCGGACTGAAATCTTCCGTCCGATGTTCTCTCAATTTTTGAAAAACCTGCGTCACCGGAAATATCCCCGATGCCAGGTAAGTTTAATAAGCTGCTCATTTATTTCCTCCCATGTATGTACTTGATAAAATTTCCTTATAATCATATCATATTCCCAGAATATTTCAACAAAAAAAGGGTTGTTTGGGAAAGAAACCAAAAAAAGTCCCCCCAAAAAGAGGAGACTTTTGTACAAGAGAAAAAGTTTGTCCTACGATAACCCGAAATGGCGCACCGTCCGGAAAAAAGTGTTCTGTCAAAATAAGCCGTTCATTTTTTTGAACAGGACGATAAAAGATATAAAAAAGAAGACGCATTTTTATTCAGGCAAAGGTTTTCGCCATGATACATCCAAGCCATACTCCTGCCAGGCAGAGAAAAACACTTCCGGCGGCATAGAGTACGCCAATTGTTGCTTTCCCCTGCTGAAAGAGAGAAAAAGTTTCCAAAGAAAATGTTGAAAAGGTGGTAAAACCACCACAGAAGCCAGTCTTTAAAAACAGCGATACATTATCAGGCCAGCCCTGTTTTTCAGCGATTCCGCTCAGCAAACCAATCAAAAATGCCCCTGTGAAATTAATGATCAGGGTTATGGCAGGAAATACTGTGTTCACAGGCAGCAGTCCCAAAACATATCTTGCCACGGCGCCAATACATCCGCCGGCACCTACCCAAAGCGCCGCCGTCACGCCTGCTGCACCTCTTTGGTATCAAATGGATGTTCATTGATATATTGTTCCATAATTTCTGTGGCACAGCCCACCAGCTCTACACAGGGACGTTTTTTATAATACCCTTCTGTGCGCGGGGCCGGTGTCGGGTCGTCCGGGCCGTTTTTCTGAAGGCCCAGCAAATCCCGGCAGATGATAGAGGGGTTGCTCTTTAAAAATTCCGCTGCCAGTTCCTGAATCCGCGCATAATGTTCTTTTTTTCCGGCACTGTCTTTGGGTGAATCATAGCCGTAAAGCAGTCCTGCCACCATAAACATGCCGGAAACCGTGCCGCAAACCTCACGGAGACGCCCCATGCCGCCGCCAAAGGAAGCGGAAATACGCATCGCTGTCTCTATATCTAAACCACAGAGGTCGCAAAATGCGCCCACAACTGCCTGCGAACAGTTGTATCCCTCTTTGAATAATGCCATCGCATGTTCTTTTCTTGTCATCATGTCCTCCTTACAGTTTCACTGATTTACTTCTCTTTTTCATTGGAAAGGAAGCCGAATTTCATCTTTTATTATAGCAAAGGCTGAAAAAAATGCAACCATCTTTTCGCTTTTTCAACAAACAAGAAAAAGATTCAGCATAAATCTGATGATTTGAAAGGGAAATGTAATATCCATTACCAATTTTTATGGTATACTATGATGTGGTAGAGTAGCTCTATTTTTAGCAAATAGAGAGAAAAAGGAGAAAATTCAATGGCGCAAACAAAAAAGAGCGGGACCGCAGCGAAAAAAAGAGGCCGTGCCCAGACGGCAAAAAAACCGCCTGCCAAAACAAATAAACGGACGACACCACAAAAATCGGCAGAAGAAATACAACAGCTGCGACGGCTGCGCAATGAAATCAAAGGAATCGTTTTAATCGCATTGGGATTGTTTTTGGGATTTGTCTTTTTGTTTCCGGACAGTACCGGCAGTGTGGGACATTTCTTAAAGGACTTGTTCTTCGGCCTGTTCGGCTGGATATGTACAATCACCTTTCTCTGCGTCATCCTGATGGGCGTCAATGTTTTAATGAACAAAGACGGCGGAAGCTGGAAAAAAATCTGCCTGCTTTTGGGTTTGGTTATGCTGACTTCCGTGATTCTCAGCCTGTTTTCCGGAGACCGGACCTTTGACGATCCGGGTTTTGTGGGAAATATCAAACAGATGTATGATTTGGGGACTTCCGGTCATGGCGGCGGCGTCATCGGCGGCGGATTGTGCCGAATTCTTGTGACCGCGATTGGAACGGCAGGTGCATGGGTTTTGGCTGTTGCGCTGGAGCTGATTCTTATTATTTTGCTGACAGGCGTATCGGTAATCGGACTTGTCCGGCAGTTTGCAGGATATGTACAGGAACGGGCACAGATTTCCAGAGAAAGCCGGGAAGAACGAAAAGAAATTGAACGCAAACCTGAACCGGAACCAAAGAGGCCGCGTACAAAAGAGGGAACTGCAAAGAAATCAGAGAAAAAGCCAAAAGCATCTGCCTTCTTTGATCAATATTTCACCGGCGAAAAGATAATTGATGATTCGCCAAAGGCAGAGCCGGAAGAAAACGACGGCAGTATAAAAGAACAATCTGCCTGGGAGGATATGCCCAAACGGTTCACTTTCGAAGAAGATGACCAACTGCTGAAAGATTTATTCCCGGAAGAAGAGACAAAACAAATTTTTGACGAAGACCTGCCTTTTGAAATCGACAATATGAAGACCGGGGTACTCACCGCACTTCCGGATGAAAATGGTGAATATAAAAAGCCGGTGGAAAATGAAGAGGGGACGGACTATGAGCCCCCCAGCCAGGCGAAGCTTGAGGATGTGCTGGATCCTCTGACCAAAAAGGCACTGAAAACCGGCGCCGCTATGGACGAAGCCGTGGTGCGCGGACGGCATATGGCCACAGAGGAAACACAGACACCCGAAGAACAGATACAGAACCAGATTGAAGAAGACCGGTCGTTGCTGCCGAGAGTGATTCAGTATCATATGCCCACAACAGACCTGCTGGAAAAACCACAGGCAAAAAATAAAACCAAAGCAGAAGTTAAGCGTGAACTGGAGGAAAAAGCCAACCGCCTTCTTGCAACACTCAGCAGTTTTAAAGTAGACGCCAATATCATTAACATTACCCAGGGTCCTTCGGTCACACGGTTTGAACTACAGCCCGGTTTCGGCGTGAAGGTTTCGAAAATTACCGGTCTTGCAGATGATATTGCACTCAGCCTTGCGGCTCCGGGTGTGCGGATTGAAGCGCCCATTCCCGGTAAATCCGCCATCGGTATTGAGATACCAAATGCCCATCCCAACCCGGTACATATCCGCGAAGTCATTGACAGTGATAAATTCAGAAACTTCAAATCTAAAACAGCATTTGCATTGGGAAAGGACATCAGCGGCAACAATGTCGTAGCAGACATTGCAAACTTCCCCCATGTTTTGATTGCCGGCGCGACCGGATCAGGAAAGAGTGTCTGTATCAATTCACTGATTACCAGTATTTTATTCAAAGCAAAACCGGACGAAGTCAAAATGATAATGGTTGACCCCAAAATGGTAGAACTTGGCGTCTATAATGGAATTCCCCATCTGCTGATTCCGGTGGTCACCGATCCGAAACATGCCGCCGGTGCCCTCAACTGGGCGGTGGGCGAAATGAAAAACCGGTATAATCTGCTGAAAGACAACAAGGTAAGAAATTTAAAGGGCTATAATCAATTGATGGAGGAAAACGGAGAACCGGAAGCAAAACTGCCCGAAATTGTCATCATTATTGACGAGCTTGCCGATTTGATGATGGCAGCAAAAAATGAAGTGGAAGATGCCATCAACAGCCTTGCCGCCCTTGCCCGCGCGGCCGGAATGTATCTGGTTATCGCAACCCAGCGTCCGTCTGTCAATGTCATTACCGGTGTTATCAAGGCCAATGTTCCATCGCGTATATCCTTTGCAGTATCTTCCCAGGTGGACAGCCGCACCATCATTGACTCTCCCGGCGCCGAAAAGCTTTTGGGAAAAGGTGATATGCTCTACAGCCCACGGGGAGAAATTAAACCATTGCGTGTACAGGGGAATTTTGTGTCCGATCATGAAATTGAAGACATAATTACGTTTATAAAAAGCCAATATGAGGCAGAATATGATGAAAGCATCATTGAAAATATTGAAAAGGAACATGAACGCGTAGCGGCAGACCTGGACAGCAGCGGCACAGAAACAGCTGCGGCGGGAGAATCAGCCGGACAGGACCACAAGGATGCCCTTTTCTATGATGCAGTTGAAATGGTATTGGAAAGCGGCCAGGCTTCGGTGGCAATGTTCCAGCGGAAATTCAAAATCGGCTATCAGCGGGCTGCAAGATTAATCGACCAGATGGAAGAACGCCGGATTATCGGCCCATATGAAGGGACAAAGCCGCGCCAGGTCTTGATTACACGCCAGGAATTCAATGAAATGCGTTTTCATAATGAGTAATTTTGTTATTTATTTTGCACAATCCGTATCGAAAAAATAGAATTTTCAACGGTTTTTTCTCCGGAAATTTGTGCATTTATACAAAAATTGGTTTTTGAGTAATTTTTAATAAAAAACATATGGAAAAATTACAATTTTTGTAGTAATATGTTCATGTATTGGGAAAATAATATTATTAGATTTATAAAAGGAGATTTAAAAAAATGAACAAACAGGAATTGATCTCAGCAATGGCTGAAAAGGCGAATCTTTCAAAGAAAGATGCAGAAGCAGCACTCGCAGCTTTCGTATCTGCTGTTGAAGATACTTTGAAAGACGGCGACAAGGTGCAGTTGGTTGGTTTTGGCAGCTTTGAAGTAAGAGAAAGAGCTGCAAGAACCGGCAGAAATCCGCAGACAGGTGCTGAAATGAAGATCGCTGCTGCAAAAGTTCCCACTTTTAAAGCTGGCAAAGCGTTCAAAGATCTGATGAATAAATAAATTGGGGTTATAAAAGACCGGGAACAATGTTCCCGGTCTTTTTTTTTACAAAAATAAGCGTTTATATATCTTTTCGTTTTTCAGTTTTATTTTTATACATCTCTCGGTCTGCCCGTTCAAAGACCTTTTCCAAAGCATCCTGCGGCGCATCCGATAAATGCGCATAACCTGCCGAGACAGACAGTGCAATCCCCAAAACCGCGCTTTCCTGTTCCATCAATTGCTGGACAGCCGCAATTTTACTGCGGATTTCCTGCTCGTTTTCTGCCCGCAAAAATACGGCAAATTCATCTCCGCCAAGACGGAACAAATATGGAAACCATTCAGAAAAAACTTCTTTTAAAACCTTTGCAGTGGTCTGAATTGCCAAATCTCCAGTCAGATGGCCTTTGGAATCGTTGATTTGCTTTAAGCTGTCCAGATCCCATACGATACAAAATAAGCGTCCTTCCTCTGTCAGCGCTTCCCGCTGGGCATTTACTTTTTCAATATAGGAAGCACGATTATACAAACCGGTCATCGCATCTGTGTAAGCAATTTTATAAATTTCCTTCTCTCTTTGCAGTGCTTTCTTCTGATCGTTAATCTTTTTCGTTTTCAATATAGAGTGGATAAATACGATATAGCAGGATATAATTATGACAGAAAAAACAAAATAGGCCGGACCATACTCAATCCGTTCTATAAGGGGTTTTGGATAAGCCGCAAAAAATAAAAGCCCGAAATAGATAAGCGCCGATGTAACCGCCATATCCAACCATCCCACATCTGGTATTTCCAGTAAATCATGATATTTTTTAAAATGGTTTTTCCCCACATATATAACAAAAAGAAACAAAAGAGTGGTGGTTATCAGCATGATAAGATTCCCGGTGGTATTTCCTGACAGAATTCCTATATACCGACCCAAAAAGGCAATAATAAGCGAAATAGAATCCACGAAACAGAAGGTCAGAAAAAAACGGCTGTCCTTATGTTTTGAAAGATAAAAAAACAGCAGGAAACTGGGAATGCTCATACATACGGCCGAAGCAATAGAGGCAGGAATTTCCATCAGATAGACCGCTGTAAAATAAGCTAAAATAATGGTGGTGCATCCACTGTACATCAGGACCTTTTCAAAAAGCCGGTCTTTTTTTAAGATAATCAGCCGTGTAAATATAAAAAGGTCAAAAAAGATAACTATAATATCATTAAAGATAAAAAGCAGCTGCTGCATTCGTACACCTCCTCGTCACCAATAAAAGATAGAAAGCCGGGCAAGGAGACGTATGCCCGGCCATTCTTTTTTATCTGTCCGTGCGGATAACCCTGCCGTCTGAAAAAATCTGCACCGTAAAGGTTTCTCCGTTATATTGCATGGGAAGTTCGTAATATTTATGATTGTTATCATCATATTTTGCAGGAAGTTCTTCCAAACCTAAATCTCCGGCCATATCGGGATATTCCTCGCGCAGATATTCCATTGCCTTTTCCGGAGTAAAGTCCTTCTCGCCGGGATTTTCCTCGTCTTTGGCGGCCTCTTGCTTTTTCCCCTTCTCTGCCTTTTCTTTTATTTCATTATATTTGGTTTTCTGCTCTGTCTTTGCATAGGTCATGTCAAGGGCCTGCAAACTCTCCAGCGCGCTGTTATATAATTCTGTATTCAGTAGATTTTCTGCAATCTGTAGTTGCAGGTCAATCTCTTCCTGTGCGGAAAAAATATCCTTGTTCGGCACATCTGTCGCAGATGTTTTTCCGGGTTTTTCTGTGGAATCAGAATCCTTCTCCTTCTTTTCTGCATCCGGAAGGGAGGCCTTCAATGACCGCAGCAGACGGTTAATATCTTCCGCAATGGATAAATTCTGATACCGCTCCGGCAAATCTTCAAGATACTCCGCGGCGGCTTCGTCATCACCCAGTTCATGGGCTTCCTTGGCCTTCAGAAACTTATCCACAATCTGATATGTTTCTTTTGCCTGAACATTTTCCGGATCTTCCTGCGCCGCTTTTTTAAAAGCATTTCTGGCCTTTTCATACTGACCATTTTCGATGTATGTAAGCCCCTGCTGCACAAGATCATCCTTTTCCTTGCCGCATCCGGAAAGGGCGGCGGCAGAAAGAAGCATCAAGGTGCAGCAGATAAACAAAAGGAAAATACGCTTTGTCATAATTTTACCTCATTTCCATCAAGGGCGGTGCCCCATAATTTTATACCTCCGATAAATTCGGAAAGCTGTTTCTCCTCTGATTCCTATATGGATAATTTGTATATATTTATATAACCATTTTTCTGGAAATCATCCGTCCCCCGTCCAAAAGGTGGCGTTTATCCATGATACGGTTTTACGCTTCTGTCACCGGTGCCGCTTCTTCCGTTGATATGGTTGTGTCATCTTCGCCGGTATCAGAATCGATCACTTCTTCTTCATGGTCCTCTTTCTCGACGCGGGCAACCGAAACAAGGCTAACCCCTTCTGCCAGACGCATCAGGCGGACTCCCTTGGTCACACGGCCATAGGTGCTGATATCCTCTGTATCCAGACGGATAATGACACCCTCAGAGGTGATTAAAATAATATCATCTGTGGGTGCAACGACCTTGATCCCTGCCACACAACCGGTTGCTTCGCTGATTTTATAGGTTGTGGTTCCTTTACCGCCGCGGCTCTGGCATTTGTATTCCGAAAGTTCGGTTTTCTTTCCATAGCCGTTTTCGCTGACAATCAGCATTTTGGCATCTTCGCGATAGACGCTCATACCAATGACATAATCCCCGTTCTCTAGGGTAATTGCGCGAACACCGCGGGAAACGCGGCCCATGGTGCGGACATCCTTTTCGTTAAACCGGATCATTTTTCCCTGATGTGTACCGATGAAGAGATCGGTATTTCCATCCGTTAATTTTACCCGGATTAATTCGTCACCCTCATCCAGTTTAATTGCAATTTTGCCGCCTTTGGGAGCGTTTTGATATTCCATCAGATCGGTTTTCTTAATGATGCCGCCCCTTGTACACATAACCAAGTTCTTGCCCTCTTCATATTCCCGTACGGGAATCATAGCTGAGATACTCTCTCCCGGTTCAAGGGCAAGCAGATTGACAACCGCCGTCCCCTTTGCCTGTCGTCCTGCTTCCGGAATCTCATAGGCCTTGATGCGGTACATCCGGCCGGTATTGGTAAAGAACAGAATATGGGCATGGGTGGAAGAGATAAACATGGTGTCAACAAAGTCTTCTTCTTTGGTTTGCAGACCGATGATCCCTTTACCGCCGCGGCGCTGACTTTTATAGGTATCAACAGACAAACGCTTGATATATCCCTGATGGGTCATGGTAATAACGTTGTCTTCTTCTTCAATCAAATCTTCAATGTCGATATCGTCGGCAACCGGTTCGATGGAAGTTCTTCTGTCATCACCGTATTTATCACCAATTGCAGTAATTTCTTCTTTGATAATATCCAGTATCATCTGTTCATTGCCGAGAATTTCTGCCAGATGCTGAATGAGCGCGGTCAATTCATTGTACTCATTATCAATTTTTTCCCGTTCCATTCCTGCAAGCCGTCCGAGACGCATATCCAAAATGGCCTGTGCCTGCAAGTCTGTCAACGCAAATTCGTCAATTAACCGTTGTTTTGCATCATTGTAACTGTTACGGATGATATTGATGACCGCATCAATGTGATCAAGGGCAATCTTCAATCCTTCCAGGATATGTGCCCGGGCTTCTGCTTTTTTCTTGTCATACTGGGTACGGCGGACAATCACATCCTTTTGAAAATCCACATAGTATTCCAGAACCTGCTTTAAATTCAGGATCTTCGGATCGGTGGTATTGACAAGGGCCAGCATGATAATGCTGAAGGTGTCTTCCAATTGGGTATATTTATAAAGCTGGTTGAGGATGATGGTTGCATTTACATCCCGCTTCAGTTCAATGACAATCCGCATACCTTCACGGTCTGATTCATCACGTAAATCAGAGATGCCTTCAACCCGTTTGTCATGGACGAGTTCCGCGATTTTTTCAATCAGCCGGGCTTTATTGACCATATAGGGGATTTCCGTTATAATAATCCGCTGCCGGTTCTCTTTCCAGTCCTCAATTTCTGCCTTTGCCCGAACCTTTAATTTGCCGCGGCCGGTATGATAGGCCGCCCGGATTCCGCTCACACCCATAATCTGTGCGCCGGTGGGAAAATCAGGCGCCGGAATGTATTCCATCAGTTCATCAATGGTGATGTCCGGATTATCAATCAGGGCAACAATACCATTGATAACCTCCCGCAGATTGTGGGGTGGAATATTGGTTGCCATACCGACGGCAATACCATTGGAACCATTGACCAAAAGATGGGGGAAACGGGAAGGAAGAACGACAGGTTCTTTCCGGCTTTCATCAAAGTTTGGCATGAAGTCAACGGTTTCTTTTTCTATATCGGTCAGCATGTGCATGGACAGCTTTGACATCCTTGCCTCTGTATAACGATAGGCAGCCGCTCCGTCACCATCAATCGAACCAAAGTTACCATGGCCGTCTACCATAGGGTACCGCAGAGAGAAGTCCTGTGCCATACGGACCAGGGAATCATAAACTGCGGCGTCACCGTGGGGATGATACCGACCGAGAACGTTACCGACTGTCGTTGCACATTTTCTGTATGCTTTGTCCGGCGTGAAGCCGTCTTCGTACATCGCATAAAGGATCCTGCGGTGTACCGGCTTCAAGCCGTCGCGGACATCAGGAAGTGCACGGCCCACAATAACGGACATTGCGTAATCAATATAGGACTTGCGCATTTCATTATCAAGTTCTACCGGAATAATTTTCAGATGATCGGGATTGAACATCTCTTTGTCCAGGCCCCGGTCATTTTCTTTCTTTGCCATAAACAGCGCTCCTTATTTTATGTAAAATTTCAACAAACAAAAAACTATATATAAAATATATTCGACGCAAAATCCCCATTTCCTTTTTATTCTCAAAAAATTATGCCTATTTTCCATTTTATAATTTTCATCCTTCCTTTTTTCCTCTTTTTGACGGATTGAAAATCACGGTGCTTCGATTGTTTCATTCTATGTACCGCACATTTTTCATATGAAAAGCCATGAATTAAGACTTGACAAAAGCAGGTGGATTATAGTATAATTCTAATGTTCTGTTCTGCCGGTGCGCAATTTCAGAACAGACAAATCTCGAAGAACTTTTATATAGAAGTCTTTCGTTTTAGGGAAGATGAAGATTTTATCATCGGGTATGATTTGCTACCGTGGCTCAGCAGGTAGAGCAGCTCACTCGTAATGAGCAGGTCGTCCGTTCAAATCGGATCGGTAGCTCCACGTCGCAGCGAACTACGCTGCATTCAAAAATCCCAGCCTTTGGCTGGGATTTTTTCATATGCTTCGTTGCTGCTCCTCTTTCGCGAAAAGGCACGCTTGCTGCGGCTATGCCCTTGTAAACGCGGGCATCACGCCTCCGCTGCGCTACCACCTTTTCGCGAGGTTGCGCCTACGGCACAAATATCTATATTGTTCTATTTTCCCAAATCTCAAGTTTTTTAATTATTGACTTTATGCGCCATTGCGGCGCTTTTTGTTTTTTCAAACGTATGACCAAAAACTTTTGAAATAGATGCCCAAAAAGAAAAATTTATTCAATTGAACCATCTGTGCCAGAATCCCCAAACGCAATATCCGAATTATCTGAATTTTCAGATGCAAAACAGATAAAAATCCGCTTCTGCCTTGGCGGATGTCCGGTGACGCAGGACAGGGGGCAGGGGGCAGGGGGCTGTGTCGGACTTTGTGCATTTGCAGTTATATCTGGCAATATGTATATTGACGCCGCCTTCTTTGTCTTTCTTGCGGTGCGGGGAAATGCCTAAAATAAATTTACGCAGAATGCTGATTTCCTGTTTTCTAATCACCATGCCTTACGTTGGCACGCCATTGCACTTCATATGGGGTATACGCATAATCAGAGCTTGAAAAAAGTAAAGGTGTATGATACGATTGGAGTGATAAAATGACGTATAGTAAAAACTGGGTGACTTGGATTGCAATTATCACAATGGGGATTTGCCCGGGATGTTATTTCCGTAATGGGAAGATCTATTCCTATGACGAATTGCAAGCGATTGGTGAGCCGCAGCTGCATCCAAACTGCAAATGTTTTTTACAGCAGATGGAGGCAATCAAAGCAGGTCAAGCCACAAAATTGGGTATGAACGGTGCAGATTGGTGGATAAAGTATCTCCAGAAATTACCGGATTACTACATTACGCGAGAAGAAGCGAAGGCGCTTGGCTGGAGAAAAAAGAAAGGCAATTTCGCACAGGCGGCGCCTGGATATATGCTCTTTGGCGGGGAGTATAGAAACAAAGATAATATACTGCCGCGAAAAGCAGGACGAATTTGGTATGAGACAGACCTGAATTATACTGACGGCTATCGTACAAATGACAGACTGATGTTTTCCAATGACGGACTTATTTTTGTGACATATGATCACTATCATACATTTGCAGAAATAATAGGGGAGGAATAGAAAATGGAGAAAATTACTTTGGATTTTACCGGCTGTAAATCGCCGCTGCTGCTGCATATGATTTTTAAAGAAACCTTTGGGTTTCCGGATTTCTATGGGAAAAACTTATATGCTTTATGGGACTGTCTCCGGGACTATTGTCCGGACGACTGCATCATTTACGTAAAAGGAACCCGGACACTCCCAAAGGAATTTGGAGAATATATGGAAAGGATTTATGAAATTTTTCATGATGTAGAAGAAGAAGGGGAAAATATTCAATTTGTGATTGTTTCCTGAGCATTATGCAATCCCTGTCACATCTGCGTTTCCGGATTTGAATTATACCGGCAGCTATCACACAAATGACCGGCTGTTGTTTTCAGATAATGGATTGGTCTTCGTGACATATGATCACTATCAAACGTTTGCAGAAATAATAGGGGAGGAATAGAGAATGAACGAAATTATATTGGATTTGACAGGGTGTAAATCGTTATTGGAATTACACCTGATTTTCAAAGAAACTTTTGGATTTCCTGATTTTTACGGAAAAAATTTGGATGCTTTATGGGATAGTCTTTGGGAATACTGTCCGGAAGATACCATTGTTTATGTAAAGGGAACCAAGACACTTCCAAAAGAATTTGGAGAATACATGGAAAAGATTTATGAAATCTTTCATGATGTAGAAGCAGAAGACGACAACATTCATTTTGTGATTGTTTCCTGAGCATTATGCAATTCCTGTCACATCTGCGTTTCCGGATTTGAATTATGCCGGCAGCTATCACACAAATGACCGGCTGTTGTTTTCCAATGACGGACTTATTTTCGTGACATGTGATCACTATCAAACGTTTGTGAAATAACAGGGGAGGAATAGAAGATGGAGAAAATTACTTTGGATTTTACCGGCTGTAAATCGCCGCTGCTGCTGCATATGATTTTTAAAGAAACCTTTGGGTTTCCGGATTTCTATGGGAAAAACTTATATGCTTTATGGGACTGTCTCCGGGACTATTGTCCGGACGACTGCATCATTTACGTAAAAGGAACCCGGACACTCCCAAAGGAATTTGGAGAATATATGGAAAGGATTTATGAAATTTTTCATGATGTAGAAGAAGAAGGGGAAAATATTCAATTTGTGATTGTTTCCTGAGCATTATGCAATCCCTGTCACATCTGCGTTTCCGGCAATGACAGTAAAGCAAATTTTCATCTTTTTTCAAAAAGACCGCAAAGCGTTTGGCTTTGCGGTTTCTTGTATTTAAATCCTGTACGGTTCATATCTCCTTTTTGCACTTCCATGTGGAAATGAAAAAGAAATTTCCGGATTTATTAGTTACGGCCATATTTTTCTAGTCTTCCGATAGGTTATCAAGGGAAGTTACCGGCGGCAGGCACATTTGATCTTTACATATATAAAATGTGGTTCGGCCATTCAACAGGGGAAATTCCGCACTTTCTGTCACCACAGCCACATTTGCCAGCAGGGGCAGCTGCCTTTGCAAATCAGTCATTTTCAAATGATTATTTGTGACGACTGTCACGTGTACAGGGGGATTTTCGTACATCAGCACGGCGGTCAGGAACATACAATATCCGGCCGGATATCCATGGGCGCCGGCCGCCATAAAATGGAACTGTTTCTGTACAAGCGCCTGATACGGAGATTTATCCGTCAATTGGTATAACCGGACAAGATTATAGGCCATGACAGAGTTGCCGCTGGGAATGGCACCGTCATAGGTTTCCTTCGGATTGATAAAGAGTTCGTCATTGTCTGCCGCACAAAGATAAAATCCCCCGTTTTCATGATCAATAAACCGCTGCACTGTTTCATGACAAAAACATTCTGCCCTTTCAAGAAAGCGTTTTTCAAAAGTTGCATTATACATTTCGAGCAAAGCGGTGATATAGAAGGCATAGTCGTCCAAAAATCCATGTTTTGAATGCTTTTCATCCCGAAAACTTGTATAGACTTCCAAGCCTTTGCACAAATTATTTTCAATAAATTGTAATGCCTTTTCTGCTGCATCTAAATATTTTTCGCTGCAGGTTACACGATACAGAACCGCGAGCGCTGTAATCATCATGGAATTCCAGGATAACAAAATTTTATCATCAAGATGAAGTTTAAAGCGGTCCTTCCGATAGGTGTATAGCTTTTTGATTTCATCTTCGAATTCACTGGACAATTCATTGCTTTTCAGCAAATTGGGTATATTTACATCCGCAAAATTTCCCTTTTCGGTAATATCAAAAATTTCAGCAAAACGTTTCCCCTGGGATTGTCCTAAAACTTTCATAACCTCTTTTTGCGAAAAGGTATAGTATTTCCCTTCAACCCCCTCGCTGTCCGCATCCTGGGCGCTGTAAAAGCCACCATCCGGCGCGGACATTTCTTTCAGGATATATTCCGCCGTTTTTTCAGCGGTATCAAGATAAACGGGCCGTTTTGTCAACCGGTATGCAGACGCATATGCAATGATCAGCAGTGCATTGTCATACAGCATTTTTTCAAAGTGAGGGGCAAGATAATATTTATCCGTTGAATATCTTGAAAATCCATAGCCGATATGATCAAAAATGCCGCCTTTCCGCATTTGCAGCAATGTTTTTTCAACCATTTTCAGTATATCCGGCTGATGATTCTGCTTTGCATAGAACATCAGAAATAATAAATTATGCGGCGTTGGAAACTTGGGGGCGGAACCAAATCCCCCATGCACATGATCAAAACTATGGGCAAATATTTCGACCGCTTTTTGGGTCAGGTGGATGCTGTCTGTATGATCCTGTACGGGTTCTGTATTTTGCAGATGGGCAATGACTTCTTCCGCAGATTCCAAAAGCTCTGCTCGGCCTGTTTTCCATTGCTTTGCAATTGTATGCAGCAAATCCGGAAATCCCGGCATACCATATCGTGTACGGGGCGGAAAATAAGTGCCTGCAAAAAACGGTTTCTTGTCCCAGGACATGAAAATGCTCATGGGCCAGCCGCCGCTTCCGGTGAACGCCTGGCATACCGACATATACACACTGTCAATATCGGGTCGCTCCTCACGGTCAACTTTGATGGAAATAAAATATTTATTCAGAATTTCCGCCGTTTTTTCGTCTTCAAAACTTTCATGCGCCATCACATGGCACCAATGACAGGTACTGTAACCGATACTCAGAAAAATCGGTTTGTCCTCCTGCCGTGCTTTTTCAAAAGCCTCGTCACCCCACGGATACCAGTATACAGGGTTCCCTGCATGTTGTAAAAGGTATGGGCTTGTTTCATTCTGCAGCCGGTTGATCATCACTGCCTCCTCATAATACTTTTTTCTTTTTAGTATGTCCGAAAGAGACAGGAAAAACCCTGTAAATCCAATACAAAATGCAGATACCGAAGCAGATGCCGGAAATGGAATTTTTTCTATCTTTTCATAGACATTTCCAAGTTACTTTGTTATACTAGCCATAAAATATTGTGGTAGATTGGAGATGTGGAAATGAAAAACTATAAGGATAAGAATCTGTCCGTCCGTGTGCGGACAGAAGATTTATTGTCGCGGATGACCATAGAGGAAAAAATCGGCCAGTTGAATCAATTGTCTGCAAAGCTGTCCGATGCCGATGAAATGCGCAAAAATGCCGTACAGGGTCTGGTCAGTTCCAGAGTTATGGCCTCCACCGCCTTTGCAGGCAATGAGGAACAGGAAATCACCGGCTTTGATGAAATCAATCTTCTTCAAGAGCTTGCCCTGAACCAGAGCAGGCTGGGCATTCCTTTGATGGATGGCTGGGATATTGTCCATGGACAGCGCACCATCTTTCCTCTGCCCCTTGCCCAGGCGGCCGGATGGGCACCTGAATTGGTACAGCGTGCAGCAGAAATTGCCGCCCTTGAAACTGCCGAATGGGGTGTCCGCTGGACCTTTGCCCCCATGCTTGACATCGCACGGGATCCCCGCTGGGGACGCATTGTTGAAGGGTTTGGCGAAGATCCCTATTTATGCGCGCAAATGGCGGCGGCAAGCGTAAAGGGGTTCCAGGGTGAATCACTTTCAGACAAAAGGCGTATTGCCGCATGTGCCAAACATTATATAGGCTATGGCATGTCCTGCGGCGGCCGGGATTACAGCGCCTGTGACTGCTCGGAGCATGAACTGCGCAATACTTATCTTCCGCCTTTTAAGGCCGCTGTGGAGGCCGGCGCTGCAACGGTGATGGCCTCTTTCAATGAAATAGGCGGCGAACCGGTCACAGGGAGTAAACACCTGCTTACGGATATATTAAAGGGGGAACTGGGCTTTCAGGGCTTTGTGGTCAGTGACTGGTATGCAATTCATCAGCTGATCAACCAGGGCGTTGCAGAAAACCGGAAGGAAGCAGCATATATTGCCTTTGACGCCGGTGTGGATATGGATATGCTGGATCTGTGTTATTCGGAACATCTGCCTGCGTTAATTGAAGAGGGACGGATAAGCAAAGAGCGGCTGGATGATGCTGTGCGCAGGATATTGGAGGTGAAATTCCGCCTCGGTCTTTTTGACGATCCCTATGTTGATCCAAATGCAAGTCAACGCATCCGGGATGAACATATGGAATTTGCAAAAGTCTTTGCCGAAAAGTGCATGGTTCTCTTGAAAAATGAGAACAATGTCCTGCCTCTTCCAAAATCCGGAAGAAAAATTGCTGTCATCGGACCGCTGGCTGAAGCCAAAAGAGCCTTGATGGGCAGCTGGACTCAGAACAAAAGCGATGAGGGTATACAGACAATTGTCGAAGGCGTACAGGCCGCGGCGCCCGAGGCAGAAATAATAACTGCATCTTCCCTTTATGACGAGATGCTCATGGCGGCGCAAAGAGCAGAAATGGTTGTCCTGGTGCTGGGAGAAAGTGATCGGAGGAATGGTGAACACGCCTGCATTGCCGATATTGAACTGCCCGTTGGACAACTGGAGCTGCTGCGTGCAGTCCGGCGGCTGGGAAAACCGGTTGTTTCGGTCATCTGTTCCGGCAGGCCCCTTGTGCTGGAAGAAGTGGATCATCTTTCGGATGCGGTGCTGTATGCGTGGCATTCCGGTCATCAGACCGGGCCGGCGGCAGCGGAAATCCTGTTTGGAAACGTAAATCCCAGCGGGAAACTGCCGGTAACCTTCCCCCGGACAACCGGACAGATACCAATTTATTATAATCACAAACCAAACGCACGGCAGATTGATGAATATTATTATCCGGAAAGCACCGATTACTTTGACACAACCGGCAAACCTATGTATCCTTTTGGGTATGGATTAAGTTATACCACCTTTGCCTACAGCGGGCTGACTATTGATAAAGAAAAAATAACAGCGGACGAGGTGCAGACCGTGCGTGTAACCGTAACCAATACAGGGAATATGGAAGGCGATGAAATCGTTCAGTGCTATCTGCGTGATTGCTCTTCAGCCCTTACCAGACCGCTCAAAGAGTTAAAAGGGTTTCAGCGGATACACCTTGCCCCCGGTGCTTCGCAGGAGGTTGTATTTACGCTTGACAGAGAAAAACTTGGCTATTACGGAAAAGGCGGCAAATTCTGTGTTGAGCCGGGCAAATTTATGGTCTATACCGGAGGAAATTGCCTAACCGAGATGTGTACACAATTTGAGATTGTAAAGTGAACAGTGGAAAAATTTATTTTTGTAAAAACAATTTTACAGTTTATTTGACATTTTTCTTGAAATAATTTCCTAAATGTGCTATACTATAAAAAAATATATGTTTCATTATAAATTTTCAACTGTAAACTTTTGCATGAATCAGAATTTTTTTATCTTATCCTCTTCTACAGTTGTTTTACGAAGGAAAAAATGAAAAATAATTTATAGAAATAGAATAGGGAGGATTTTAAAATGGAAAAAGTGTTGAAAAACAAAGGCTGTGTTTCTTTGGTTATCTGTCTGCTTCTTTTGGTCTTTGCACAGTGGCAGCCAGTTGCGGCAGATGAGGAAATGCCGATAACTGTAACCGTCGATGGAGTTCAAATTGCATTTGATGAACAGCCAATTTTTGAAAATGACCGGGTGCTGGTGCCTATGCGTTTTATTTTTGAAGCATTAGGGGCTGAAGTAACATGGGACGATGCACTGCAAAAAGCAACTGCGAAGAAGGGGACGGATACCATTGAAATAACAATTGACAATGATATTATGTTGAAAAACGGAGAAGAAGTTGTTTTGGATGTCCCCGCAAGAATGGTGGGAGACCGGACGTTGGTACCGGTAAGAGCAGTGTCAGAAGGAATGGGTGCAGATGTTGATTGGATTGATGAAAAGCAGCAGGTGGTAATTGTATCCAACACCGCGGGGCAAACGGCCCCTGCGCCGCCACCAGCAGAACCAACGGCTACAAAAACTCCTGATGCAGAGAAACCAACAGAAGAACAAACGTATGAAGCAATTACGCTGTCTCCGGCTGACATGCAAACTTTAAAAAACAGCTATGACAATTTGATTCGGTATAACTTTGAACAAACGGCCCTGCCGCAAAGTGTATTAAAGGACAATACTGAAATTGTGAAAGAAATAACAGCCAAAAGTGAAAATGCGGTGACCTTTGTCAAGGATGTGTGGAACTGGGTCGTTATGCAAAGAATTATGCAAATTCAGCTTTTGTCTAAGGAAGTTTATAATTTTGGAAATGGCACAGAAGATATTTTGGATAAATATATGAACATCGTAGAAGATGCAGGTTTGGAAGCATCAAATTATTTTGATGTTTCTTTCGAGACCTTATCAGACAAAAGCACCATGATGCTAATTTCGTTTAAAGAAACGGATACGCTGATGGCCTGTAAGTTTATCGGCGTTGTGGTAAGACCCAGTAAGTCGGTGCGTTATTTCACCGCGGAAACAGATCTTTTTGATAAAGACAATCTTTATTTTTGTGAAGTTACAATGAACGCAAGAGGAACCATTGGCTTAATAGGTTTTGAAAAGGACGAATTTATTACAGCCGCTGAAATCACATTGGAGAAGCATTTGGCCATATAACGAAACGGAAGATGTCTGCCGCCTCTATAGGCGTCGGGTTCCATTCCCATTTTTCGGCGGACAATCAATCTCCCGCCCAAACGTGATATGACGGGCTTTCAGCACCTATCGAATAAGTTACCTGCACAAAAATCTGATTATTTATAAACTGAAAGAACGGCAGATTTTCTGCCGTTCTTTTGTATCATGGGTTTATAAACAAAAAAACGGTTTGATCTCCCTAAAAACGAAAAAAAAATATAAAGCATAGTTTTTCTGTTTTTTCAGTTCTGTAAAAAGCAGGGATGCTTTGTGTAAACTGCATGTATGTGTTGACTTTTTGGAAAAAAACGTTTAAAATATAAATTTAGGAAAAAACTATCAAAAAGACAGTGAGGTTTGGAAATGGAGAATACAAAACTGGCGGAACTGCTCTTTCCGCATATTGATAAAGACCCCTCCTATTATGAAGCATTATATCCCCCGCGGGGGCTTAAAGAGGGGGCAAATGTCACCCGTATCGGACCGAGTCCAACCGGCTTTGTTCATCTTGGAAATTTATACAATGCAATTGTCGGTGAACGCCTTGCCCATCAGAGCGGCGGTACGTTTTATCTCAGGGTGGAAGATACCGATGCAAAACGCGAAGTAGAAGGAGCAGTGGAGTTGGTACTCTCTTCTATGCGCTATTTTGGAATTACCTTTGATGAAGGCGCCGTGATTGACGGTGATCATGGCAGTTATGGTCCCTATCGCCAGCGGCAGCGGAAGGAAATTTATCAGTGCTTTGCAAAACAGCTGGTACAGCGCGGGTTGGCTTATCCTTGTTTTTGCAGTGAAGAACAGCTTGCGGATATGCGTGAAAAGCAGATTTCAAAAAAATTGAACTTTGGCTATTATGATGAATGGGCAGTCTGCCGGGATCTGCCCTATGAGGAAATTGAAAAAAGGGTGAAAAACGGAGAAGCCTATGTCCTCCGTTTCCGCTCGTCAGGAAATATAGAGAATACCGTTGAAGTTTTTGATGGTATCCGCGGCACATTAAAATTGCAGGAAAATTATCAGGATTTTGTTTTGCTGAAATCTGATGGTATTCCAACCTACCATTTTGCACATGTTATAGACGACCATCTGATGCGAACCACCCATGTGGCCCGCGGTGAAGAATGGCTCTCTACCCTTCCCATCCACGTACAGCTGTTTGATACCTTCGGCTGGGAACGTCCGGTTTATTGCCACACGCCCGTTTTGATGAAAATGGACGGTGAGACAAAGCGGAAACTTTCCAAACGGAAGGATCCCGAACTGGGTCTTGATTATTATCGAAAAGAGGGTTATGACCCAGCAGCAATTTGGGAATATCTGATGACGGTGCTGAATTCCAACTTCGAAGAATGGCGGACAGAACATCCGGATGTTCCCATTGGCGCGTTCCCCTTCCGCCTGGATAAGATGAGCAACAGCGGCGCCCTTTTTGATATGATGAAGTTTGAGGACATCAGCCGCGAAGTTCTGCTGCGGACACCGGCAAAGGAAATTTATCAGAAGATGGCCGCATGGCTGAAGGATTATGATCCGGAATTTTATCCTGTCTTCACAAAAGATCCGGAATTTTCCACCCAGGCAATTGATGTGGGACGTTCCGGTGACCGGCCGAGAAAAGATTTGGTCAACTGGAAACAGGCAAAGGAATTTCTCTCTTTTTATTATGACGAAACCTTCCGCTATGAATCCCCTTTTCCTGAAAATGTTGATGCAACCGACCGGAAGGAGATTGCAAAGCGGTACCTGGATACGCTGGACTTTGCGGACGATAAGGATACATGGTGGCAGAAGGTAAAAGATATTGCAGAAGATATGGGCTATGCCCTGCAACCCAAAAAATACAAGAAGAATCCCGAACTTTATAAGGGAAGCATCACCGATGTAAGCAACGTTATCCGGATTGCACTGACCGGGCGTGCAAACTCACCGGATATTTATGAAATCAGCCGGGTGCTTGGCGAAGAACGGGCAAGCGCCCGCGTACAGGCTCTTCTCACAGATTAAATTGGAGGAAAAAATATGGCAAAGGAAAACAATAACCATGCGTATCAAAAACCAAAGGAAGACATTTTTGCACTTCCGCGCCCCACGTTCCCAAAACGGGCTGTGGTTACGGGCGGTATGCCTTATGGAAACAAAAAATTGCATTTTGGTCATGTGGGCGGCGTATTTGTGCAGGCCGATGTGCTTGCGCGGTTTTTGCGGGATCGTATTGGCAAAGACAATGTTCTCTTTGTATCCGGAACGGATTGTTATGGTTCCCCTATTGTGGAAAGCTATCGCAATCTGAAAGAGAGCGGAGAATTCACCGGCAGCATTGAAGATTTTGTGCAGATGAACCACGAGAGCCAGAAAAAAACACTCGCCGCATATGACATTAGTTTAGATTTATTCGGCGCATCGGCCCTCGGTGCATCCGGCAAAATCCATAAGGAAATGAGTAAAGAGCTGATGGAATGCTGGTATAAGAACGGGTATCTGACCAAGATGGTCACCTCACAGTTTTATGACCCGGAAGCCGGGCAGTTTTTGAACGGCAGACAGGTTGTCGGCAAGTGCCCGGTGGAAAACTGTAATTCGGATAAAGGTTATGCAGACGAATGCTCTATGGGCCATCAATATATGCCGGAAGACCTGATTGACCCGAAGAGTACCCTTACCGGAAAAACGCCGGAAATGCGGGATGTAACCAACTGGTATATTGATTTGACCCGGTTTAAAGAATTGCTGGAAACCTATGTGGATGGATTGTCTGAACGGGAAGATGTCCGCCCGCTGGTGGCCAACACCATCAAAGAATTTATGATGCCGCCGATTCTCTATATCAAAAACGAATTTTTTGAAAACTATGAAGCAGTGAAAAACGAGATGCCGGCGCATACCTGTGATATGGGCGCCAATAAAACTTCTTTCGCGCTGGTCTTTAAAGACTTAGAAGAGCGGGATAAGGCGCGCCGGGTTTTGGGCGCCCATGATATTCGTTTTCGGGCGGGAAAGACGCTGGTTCCTTTCCGTCTGACCGGAAATATCGAATGGGGCGTACCTGCGCCTGTTCTGGAGGGCGAGGATGGACTGACCATTTGGGTTTGGCCGGAATCTCTGTGGGCACCCATCTCGTTCTGCAAAACCTATTTAAAGGAAAAAGGTCTGCCGGATGATGAATGGAAAAAGTTTTGGTGCAGCAAAGATGCAAAAGTCTATCAGTTTATCGGGCAGGACAACATCTATTTTTATGGCATTGCAGAGATGGCAATGTTTATGGCGGCGCAGGGAAAAGAACCATTGACCGCAGAGCCGGAAGACGGGCAGCTCACACTGCCGACACTGGTTGCCAACAATCATATATTGTTTCTGAATAAAAAGGCAAGCAGCAGCGGAGCCGTCAAACCGCCGATGGCAGAAGATTTATTGGAATATTATACAGCCGAACAGCTGCGTGCGCATTTTCTCGGCCTTGGGCTCAGTTTGAAGAGTGTAAGCTTTCAGCCCAAACCATTAAACCCGACCGCAGGAGAAAAAGACGCCGATCCAGTTGAAAAGGAGGGCAAACTCCTATGTAATGTGTTCAACCGCGTGGCACGTTCCTGTTTTTATACCGCGCAAAAGTATTGCGAAGGCAAACTTCCGATGCTGGATGTGGATGCGGACATCCGCAAAGAGGGCGAAGAAGTAATTTTGAAATATGAACGGGCAATGTATAAGTCGGAATTCCATACCATTATGAATCTGATGGACACTTATATCCGGAATGCAAACAAGTATTGGGCAAAAAATATTGCCGTTGCAGATAAAGAAGACAATCAGGATTTGCGGATGCAGGTGCTTACAAATGCGTTTCATATGGTGCGGGTTGCAACCGTCCTGATGCACCCGATTGCGCCGAAAGGAACGGAACTTTTATGTTCTTATCTGAATTTTGATGAGGCATTTTGGGACTGGAACCGGATTTTTGACACCATGAAAGACTTTACGGACGGAAAAGAACATACGCTTAAATTCTTGGAACCACGCTTCGATTTCTTTACCATGCACCGGGATGTGGAAAATATGTAAGTCATGGCCGCCGGCACAGCCGGCGGCTTGCACTGCTTCTCAGGGGCTTTTACCAGCCGGACCTACAGGCGCATGGAATGACTTTCGTTTGCAATGCCTGTCCTGCGTGCTATTTCAATGGCTTGTTCTGCTATTCCAAAGAAAAATCAAATATGCTTTTAATATACCATACAGCTTGATTCCTCGCTTTGCCCGGATAAAGGGCATTTGGTATAGCGAAAGTTTTTTGGAACCACCGGCATTGCCGGTGATGTTTGTTTCACAACAAAACACACACAAGCTTTTACGCAGTGTGTGTTTTTGATTCATATGCTCTCTCTCAGTATCAAAATTTAATCTGGCATGCCTTGATTCAAATATTTCTATATAC
>CAJTWN010000020.1 GCA_910580105.1 uncultured Clostridia bacterium
CAGAGCCTTATAGGCTCATATGAAAAACCGCCGGCTTAGCCGGCGGATATTTATTGGTTGGCGCTTTTCCCTTGCGTAAAGCACAGGTAGCAGCTGTGGTGGGTAAAATACTTTCGTATATTATCTATTCAGATAAATTTATGAAGCGGGAAAAAAGTTGAGTTTTTAGAATCAAAAAAGTGAAACCATAAAAATTTGGAAAAATAAAATGGCGTCTGTTAGTAGCATTATATTGGTTGCGGTGCTAAGGATGTCATATTAATATTTCTGTGCCGCCTTTGAGGTGGTGGGTAAGTAATGCTCTTTATAGGCGCTGGGCAAACCATCAGTGAACTGGTACTTATGATCGGGCACCGCAGTTTATTGGACAGAAAAGATACGAGAGAGAGAAAAGGAAAGAAAAGTGGAAGGACAGAGGTGCAGAATGTAAAAGAAGGCGTGGAAAAAGGTTTAATATTTACTGGCCTTGCTTTCATTTGCTGATAATGTAATCAAATTGTAAGAAGTGAAGTATAAAAAATTTGATATACTTGTTGTAAAGAAAAATGAATTATAATGGAAAGAAGGTTGAACGGAATGATTATGAAAACAATAGAACTAAATGTGCCCTATGAGAAGATGGACATTGTTCCGCCAACGAAAAAGGCGGAATTGACTTGTTATTTGCTGGACAAAGAACCGAGAAACAGTACAATGATGAAAAAGCGGCCGGCGGTGGTGGTTTGTCCCGGCGGCGCCTACTACTTTGTTTCTCCTCCGGAAGGTGAGCCGATTGCACTCAAATATGCTGCAGCCGGATTTCATGTATTCGTACTTAATTATTCGGTTGATCCCACCGGCTGGCCTGCACAGGCGGTTGAGGCTTCTATGGCGGTTTCTTATGTGCGCAGTATTGCTGATGAATATGGAATTGATAAGGAAAAGGTCTTTATTTGCGGTTTTTCAGCCGGCGGCCATCTGGCGGCATCCCTTTGCTTGTATTGGAACCATCCGCTTATCCGGGAGCTGTCCGGGGCAAAAGATCGGGAAAACCGTCCGGATGGTATGATTTTGGGGTATCCGGTTATTTCGGGTGAAGATGCGATTACCCACAAAGATACCCGCAGAACCTTTGTGGGCGGCAGGTCAGAAAATCAGCTGTTGTTCAGTCTGGAAAAGAATGTACACCCGGACGTTCCCCCGGCGTTCATCTGGCATACTTATACGGATGCGGCGGTACCCGTTCAGAATTCACTGCGTTTTGCAGATGCTTTGCTTACAAATAATGTGAATTGTGAACTGCATATTTATCCTGAAGGACGGCATGGCTTGTCTCTTTCGAATTATATTGTTGCCGGCGACGAGGAAGGAAAAATTTCTGCGGTTGAGAACTGGATGGATATGTCTATTCGCTGGATATTGGAGCAGAAATAGATGAATATGCCGGTGTGTATCTGGATGGATTTTTATGGTTAAATTATATATTTTCTAAAGAGGACAGTGATATTCAAAGCCAAACAAAACGGCTGTCATAGGATATGAAAAAAGACGGATGAGGAGCTGAATCATGAACCGACCGCCTAGTCGTTAGATTTTGGTCTGACTTTTGGGGGCAGTTCATTTTCCTGTCCGTCTTTTTTTATAATATGTAAATACTTTTTGTGAAGTTATATCTTGTTTCTTTGTAATATGTTTTTTGTCAGGGGATTCTTTTTCAAAAAAAGAATTTAATGTTTTTCTCTGGTGTCAATGCTGTCTGTCTTTGGGTCAGGCATAGTGGTATGTTTTTCGCTTTATGAGAAGAAATATACCGGTAACAAGAAAGGCGGCACTTTCTGCCACAACAACGGCCCACCATATGCCGTCCAGGCCAAAAATTATTGGCATCATCAGGATGGCGAACACCTCAAAAACAAAGGTCCTTAAAAAAGCAATGGCTGCGGAAATTTTTCCATTGTTCAGTGCTGTGAAAAAACCGGAGCCAAAAATACTGAAACCGGAAAGCAGGAAGGTCACGGCAAAAACTTGGAACGCGTGAACGGTCATATCGTATAAATCCTGGTCGTATCCAACAAACACTTTCGTAAGCGGCCCGGCGGTTGTGATGACGGAAACTACCATTATAATACCTGCCGCCAGCATGATGTGCGTACTTTTTTTAAACATGTTTTTCAGTTCGGTATGATTTTGTGCGCCGTACTGATAACTGATGATCGGCGCACTGCCCATTGTATATCCGTAAAATATGGCGGAAAAGACAAAACTTACATACATAATCACCCCATAAGCGGCAACGCCGTTTTCACCGGCAAATCGCATAAGCTGAAAATTATAAAGCATATTGATCAAAGAAGCGGCAAGATTGCTTACCATTTCTGAAGAGCCGTTGGTACAGACATTCAGCAGAACTTTCCAATACAGTTTTGTTTTTAATGTAAGCTGCAAGAGGCTGTCATTTTTTCTTGCAAAATACAGAATGGCAAGCAGTGCGCCGAAGATCTGGCTGATGGCTGTTGCAATGGCAGCGCCGAATAAACCCCATTGGAAGACTACAATCAACAGGGCATCCAGAACCATATTGGTTACCCCTGCAATCAAGGTTACCATAAGGCCAAGCTTTGGTTTTTCGGCGGTGATGAAAAAACTTTGAAAGGCCATTTGCAGCATTTGAAAGGGCAGTGCAAACATGAGCACACGCCCGTACAGGACACAATCCGCCAGCATTTCTCCTTCGGCTTGCAAAGCAATGGAAAGAGGCTGCATAACCGCAAAGCCAATTAAGCCAAAGATAAGACCGGTGGCAGCAAGGGCATAGACCATCGTAGAGAAGTATTTTTTTGCTTTTTCCCCTTCGTTTTCTCCAAGCGTTTTGCCTAGGATTGCAGAACCACCGGCGCCCGCCATTAAACCGATTGAGCCGAGAATGAACAGAACAGGCATAATCAGATTGATGGCGGCAAACGGGATTTTTCCAACAAAGTTTGAAACAAACAGTCCGTCAACCACACTGTATATAGAAGTAAAGATCATCATCGCTATAGAAGGCAGTACAAAGCGCAAAAGCTTTCGATAGGTGAAGTGTTCTGATAATTGAATCCGCATGTTACATTATGTCCTTTCTGATTGTTTATAAGTTTCATAGGCTGTACGCAGTTCATCGGCATATAGTTCAAGATCGGTAATAAAGGAAGAAGTTCCCTTATTCAAAACTGCGGTGATTGCCTTGCGTTCTATTTTATAGACAGTTTTCAGGGTTTGTTTTGCAAAGTTGCTTCCTTTCTCTGTCAGACAAATTTGCAGTTCCCGCTTGCGGCCGGGGATTGCCTGCAGTGTGATATATCCGTCCGCCTCACATTCTTTAATCAATGTGTTAATTGTCGTTTTTGGTAACAGCCAATCGTTGCATATCTGTTTCTGGGTATGCACTTCGTCATCGTCCAGTGCATAGAGCAGCCAAAATAGATTTTCTTTAAGTCCTGATAATTTTGCAATGCTCCAGTATATGCCATCAATTGCACATAAGTTTTTTCCGATCCGTATGGCCTGTTTTCGCATAAAAATACCCTCCCAATTTATAAAATCCGAATTCGTACCAATTGTAATACGAATTCGGATTTTTGTCAATAGAATACAGAAAGAAATGTTTCATAAAAATTTGATGGAATATAGCGCAGTTATTTGGGCGGATTTCCAATGTATTTTGTAGCATCGCTATTTTTTATACAGAAGTCCGGCGGGTGAAAAAATAGGCGGAACATTGGGAAATGGGTTTTGTTGGAAATTTTTGTGGTTAGTCTCTATTGCACTAGGAAATAAAAGGGAAAAACGTTTGTTGTTTTGTAGATTTTTCGGGGATTTTGCGCAGCATAATGTAACAATGAAACCGGGTGTGAAATGAATGTATGAATCTGGCCTGGATTGACAAATTTGTATAAATGTTGTATAATTGCTATGTATACACACACTGGAATTGTACAAAATTCAAAAATTTATTATGAAGGAGAGAGGTATGCAATGAACCACACGATTCGAAAAAGAATGTTACTTTATGTGACAATCGTAAGCATGGTTGCGACCATGCTTATTCCCGTTGGTGCGGGAGCGGTAGGAGGGGACGCCCTGGATGTCCCGCTTTCCTATTTGAATGAAGAATATACGTTGAAAGGGGATGCCGCCCAGGGGGCAATTCCCGTCCCGGATGTATTTTTGAATACGGCCAGCGCTACCGTTACCCTGGACCAAAACACCAGAGTGACAGGATGGGCGGGCGATGCTGCTTGGAAAGAAGAAGACCGTAAGGGGAAAGACGATGCAGCATTCCACTTTTCTCTGGCGCAGGAAGCAAGCGGCGCAGGGGATTTGGCTGCGACCATATTTGACTTAGGAAATAATGATGACACAAGAAAAAATATCATTGGGAAAACTTTATTAATCAGTATGGATGTTGCAACATCCAATGTGGATGAAAAAATTGCGACAAAGGGCATTTCTGCCGGGGTTTTCTATGATTCTCAGGGAAGTGCGACCTGGCCGATGCTGCTGAATTTCGATCCCAGCGGCGTGTTTGCTTTTGATACATATAAAACGACAACTGCGTATGAAGCGAACAAATGGTATAACATGACTTTTGAGATTATGCAGGATTCGGATAAGTATAAGGCGTGGATTGATGGTGTACCTGTTGAGCGGGCGGATGGTTCTACGGAACTTTCTTTGGCGAAAAAAACAGGACAGACAACCGTGACAGGTTTTCGTGTGCTGAGAGGATTGATAAAGACCGTATCCGGACAGAAGGGTGATCTTTATATCGACAATGTCTATGTTTCGGCGGGCGAGACCTATACACCTGAGCGATATAAGGCAAACAGCGATGCGGCTTCTTTGAGCTTCTATAAAGATATGGCCCTTTTAAATACCGATATAAATGCGGTGACCGGCGATTTGACATTGCCTCAGCGGGGTGATCAGGGCAGTACCATTACCTGGGAAAGCTCTGATAATACGGTTATAGATGAAAATGGTACGGTTTATCGCGGCCCCATGGGGGATAAGGAAGCAACGCTGACTGCGACCATTAAGAATGGTGCCTGTGTCAATACCAAAACATTTGACCTTACAGTTGCTCAAAAAACGGAGGACCTGCCTCTTTTGGAAGAAGCGCTGAATGCGATTACCTTTGATACTATTAAAAATAATAATACTGCACAGGATCGGGTGATTTCTGCATTGAATCTGCCGGATAGCGGAGCGAATGGTGCGACGGTGGAATGGATTTCTTCCGATGAATCTGTCATTACGACAACGGGCGAAGTTACGCGGTATGCGGAAACCAATAAAAAAGTGCGTCTTACTGCAATGGTTACTGTAGATGATAATACAGGGACAAAAGGGCTTGATTTGGTTGTTCCGGGGGATTATGTAATCAATGATTCCTGTCAGAATTTTGACTATGTCAGTGACCAGTCAGCGAATATCGCTGCAGTGATGGAACCGGAATTTGGTTTTTATGGATTCCGTGTGAACAATGCTGCTCCTCTTGAAGACCAATATATTACGTATCGGGTGAATCCGGGCGAATGTTTTAAAGTAAGCGCTATGATGAAAGGTGAACCACAGGACTTGACCTTCCAGACAGCTGATGCAGATGGTACATATATAAATTTCACCGATGTGACCCGTTCAGAGCCGATTGCATCCATGGCCAGCGGAAAAGATTGGTATCAATATGATTATGTTTCCAATCAGCCCATTGCTGAAGGACAGGTGATGCTGAGAGTCAACATGGGAACACCGCTGAGTAATACGACAAGTTATATCACCGGTGTCAAATGCTATCCCGATGGAGAAATGACTATTGATGATATTAAGGGCACGAATGATTCCGCAGATGAAATTCTTACGGATTTGAACTTGTCTGTGCCTGGTGTAACTTTTTTAAGCAGTAATGAAAATGTGCTGCTGAACGACGGTACTGTTTTGCGTCCTGATGAGGACACTATGGTACAGTTGATCGCAGAAATTGAGAGTGCCGGTGTACAAACCAAAAAAATTTATACACTGAATATTAAGAATAAGGACTATGTCAATCCGGCAGACGACCTCGGTGACCGTGATGGATTTGATGCGGAGTTTACAGATGATTTTGCAGATTTTTCAAATCTGTATGACAGTGCACCGCAAAACCCTGGTGGTTATGCCTTTGGTATTCGGCCCTGGACCGATACCAGCCTGGGACTTACCCATGCAGTTTCTCAAAACCATGTTGGCAAAGACGGATGGATGACCTACAAAACAGAAGGTGATATTACCGGCTTTAAACTGGATGGTTATTTCAGCAAAAGAAATGGTGTTTTTGCTGAAGACATGATATTTGAAATTTCGCCGGACGGAAGTAATTGGACACGTTTGAGTTATGAAAACGGAGAAGTGGTTGCTTCGCCAAAGGAGCTGAAGGTTGGCGGATGGTATACGGCTTCGTTCAGCAGCTTCAGTATTCCGGCTGGTACCCGTTACCTGAAGGTGATCTTCGGTGACAATACGACGCATGGGCTTCGGTATGCGGTACTTTTGGAAAAGATTATGCTTTACAGCGAAGATGATATTACCCGTGCGGCAAAATCCCTTGACGCAGCAAATTATTGTCACGGAGAGCCGGCGGATGCAATCGTATCTGATATAGATTTACCGACCGCATATGATTATGGAACAACGGTGCGCTGGACTGTTACCAAAGCGAAAGAAAGTGATCCGGATATTCTGTCTGAAACCGGTGAAATTTATCAGGATAATTTTATTGACTATAGTTATCCGGTAACATTGACTGCTGAAATCAGTAAACGGGGTTTTACAAAGGCGAAGAAAACTTTCCCGCTCGTAATCAGAAAAGATACCCGTAATTTTAAAAATATAGATTACGTGATGTATGATCTGTCCAAGGTAGTATTTGAGGATTTCTGTGATCAGCCGAAGGAACATATTGTCGATGGGATACAGCTTCCGGAAAGTCCGGAAGGGGGAAGTACCTTCTCTTGGTCAGCCACCAGCCCTGTGGCAAAGATTAATGCGGGTTTTGTGACCTTTACGCCGGATAATGGAAGTACAACGCCAATGAATTTAGTCTTGACTGCAAGTTATAATGGTACGACGGCAACAAAAGAGTTTCCGATTACTGTAATTCGTGGTTTTTCTGAAAATAAACTGCTGAAAAAGGATATGATAGAGGCTTCTTCCGGTACAGAGGTAAATCCGGTATTAAACCGGAGCTTCAAATCCTATTGGACGTCCGGTGAAGGGGATACGTCTCCTATTATCAATGTAACATTTAAAGAGCCGCTTATCGTCAATGGCGGTCTTGTTGTGGAGCGCGGAAATAATCTTTCCGGCTTTAAACTGGAGGCTTCTATGGACGGCACAAATTGGCAAACGCTGTACAATGGAACATCTTCACAGCTTGGTGATATGAAACGTGAATTGTTCCTGTTTGAAGAAACAGAGGCGAAATATTTCAGATATACCTTCTATAAATCGGCAGATGCCCTTGCGTCTCTGTATACACTGGAATTGTATAATGATATTTTCTCGGCAGAACAGGCAGTTGAAGATGCACTGCGTAAATTGTCTGTGCCCCGTTCAACCAAGGTGGATTTGAATCTTCCTGTATCGGCGGCAGGTAATGTAAGCATTTCCTGGCATTCCAGCAATCCGAATGTCATTGCAGATGACGGAACGATTACAAAGTCTTCGGGTAAGAACCGCAGTGCGATCCTTACGGCAACTGCATCCTGTGAGAATATAAGCAAGAGCAGAACATTTGAACCTACAACCGTTATCAATGATATAAATATCGGCGGCGGCGGAAGTTCCGGTGGCGGCGGTGGCGGCGGAAGCACCGGTGGAATAAGTATTACACCGATGCCGCCGGTGACTGCACCGACGAATGCACCGGTTGTATTTGGCGATGTTACAACGGGACACTGGGCATATGATTATATTTTTGGCCTGCAGAAACGCGGTGTTGTCAGTGCAGCAGAACAATTCCGCCCGGAAGACAGTGTAACCAGAGAAGAATTTTTGAAAATGCTGCTTCTCGGTGCAAATATTGAGATCGTGGAAGAAGGGGCAGATTTTGATGATGTAGCTCCGGACGCCTGGTATGCGGATTATATTGCCACAGCGAACAAAATGGGTATTGTATATGGTATGGGAGACGGAAACTTCGGTGTCGGCTATGCGGTCAGCAGAGAAGACATAGCAGTTATGGCTGCAAGAGTGTTGGAATTGCAGGGCAAGCTTACCGAAGAAGGTACCGTATTATCCTTCAACGACAGTGATTTGATTTCAGATTATGCAAAAACAGCAGTTGAAAAATTGACACAGATGCAGATTCTGAACGGAAACGAAGATAACACATTTGCGCCTGCTGCCAATGCAACACGGGCAGAAGCGGCAAAAATTATCTGCGTGATGAGTGAAATCCTGTCACAGCAATAAAAGGAGAAGGGGGATAATTAACTATGGTACAAGAAAACAGAAGCAGAATAATTTCTTTAGTAATTGCATTTTTTATATTTTTGGTATCACTGTCCTCTCTAAGTGTTTCTGCGGCAACAGAACTTTCGAATAGAGAACTGCTTGACTTGAAAGCATTTGGCATTCTGGAAGGGGACGAAAACGGCGAGTTAAATTTGGATAAAACAATCACCCGTGCAGAATTCAGCAAAGTGGTTGTTAAAATGACACAGAACGAAGATGCGGCAGGCGCAATGTCGTCCGGAATGTATTTTAGTGATATGACACCGGAGCATTGGGCATATGGATATGTGATGGTTTTGGCCTCTTTGGGTCTGATCAATGGTATGCCGGACGGGAGCTTTTGCCCCGAACAGGAAATCACTTATCATGAAGCCGTGAAAATCCTGGTGAATGCGCTGGGTTATTATTCCATTGCTGAGGAAAATGGCGGCTATCCAGTTGGATATGCCATCACTGGCGGTCAAATTGGAATTACCAGAGGCGTACTTGCTGAAGGTGAAACAGCCTTGCTGCGCGCAGATGCAATGCGGTTGGTCTATAATTGTCTGGACGCGACGCGCATGGAGTATGTTTCAACGGATGCAAATGGCAATGTTTCCATCAAACAGTCGTCGCAGACATTACGCGACCTGCTGATGGGGAACAAACGGAACGGACTTGCTGAAAT
Source organism: uncultured Clostridia bacterium (assembly GCA_910580105.1). Lineage (GTDB taxonomy): Bacteria > Bacillota > Clostridia > Monoglobales > Monoglobaceae > CAJTWN01. The sequence continues at coordinate 9,179 of CAJTWN010000020.1, forward strand.
CCGTGCGGTTATTTCTGCCAATTATGATTCATGGCTCTATGCTCCGGTTCCGGATATTGAAAAATGGCAGGTTGAAGCAGACAAGACATTGTTCAACCAGGGGACTTCCGGTGCAGAAAATTATCTGGGCCAGGAAGTGGATATGTATATCCGGTCGAACAGCACCAGTGGTCAGTATGTGATTGAGCAGATTATGCCGACGAAGAATAACACCATCCTGCATCTGGACAGAATGGATGTTCAGTCGTTGGAGCGGAAACAGATTCAGTATACGGACGGAAATGATAAAATCCAGACCAGAGCAATTTCTGAATCTGCGGTTTATCTCTATAATGGCAGAGCAATTGACTTTAAAGACCTCAAGTTTGACGACATAGACAATGGAACGGTGGAACTGATCAGCAATGACGGTGACAGTGTGTTTGATGTTGTAATGGTGCGGTCATACGAGAGTTTTGAAGTGGACGCTGTGGACGTGGAAAATAAGCAGATTGTATTGACAGCAGATAAGAAATTCAATGGGCAGCGTAAAATTTCCCTGGATGATGAAGCAAATGACCTCAATACAAAATTGCTGGACAGAGATGCGGCGGTTATGGGACTTGAAGAGGTAAATAAGGGCGATATCGTCAGTGTATTTGCCAGTGCAGACGGTCAGCTCATCCGTATCATGGTAAGCAGCCTTACGGCGGAAGGTATGGTGACTGAACTTCGGGATAAGAATGACAATCCGCAGATTATGATTGATGAGGAAAGCTATTTTGTTGAAAAGGATGTTGATTTAAACAATTTGGTTGGCAGCGAGATCACAGCGAAGATTAATTTTGAGGGCAAAGTTGTCAGTTATCAGCGCGGAACGGTGGGCAAAAAATATGCCGCAATCATTGGCGTGGCAGCAGAATCTGATTTTGGCGGTGAAGTGTCAGCCAAAGTTGTGCTGCCAGGAACATTGTCGGAAGAGAAAGAGGAATTGGAAGATACCGGTGAATCCCAGCCGGAGGATAGTGTTCCGGTTCTGTCTGCAAAGAATGCGGGTGTAAAAGTGTTCCAGTTTGCGTCTAAAGTCCGTTTTGGCGAGATGACTCAGGGTATAGACCCGGAAACAGGAGAAGAAATTGACGTACTCTCCCCCCGGACTTATTCGAATACAGAGATGAAAGAACGAATTGAACGTGAAATGCACAGTACCGGCAGAAATTATGTTATTGTCAGTTATAAGCTGAACAAGGACGGACAGATCAGCCGTCTGGATTATCCCGAAACGGCCGGAACTTTTGCGAGCAGGACCTATAATGCCTATGAAAAGACATTTGGTAAATCAGTCGGCGGCGCATTTGGTGTGACAGACAAGACTTTGTCCATCTGTATTCCGAGTGAAGGCATCGATACAGAGGATGATTATCTTGCAAAGGTTAAGATGACCAATAATCAGTCTTATGACGTAATTGGCTATGACCATAATAAGACAACGTACTGTCCGGATTTGATTGTGATTTCTGCGCCGATGAGTTATACCTCTCCCGGTAATATTCTTACAACGAGTAAAATTGCAATCGTAACTGATGTAGCGACCTGCGTTGATGAAAACGGCGACCTTGCCCAACAGGCAACACTGCTTACCCCGGATGGTGAGAAAACATACTTTATCTCTGATCACTCTGCAACGGATCAGGATTTAAGTGCAATTCAGGCCGGTGATGTGATGTACTATTCCCTTGATGGTATGGAATATCTGGATGGTTATGAACTGCTTTCCAGTTGTAAGCCGATTCCGACAAGTAAAGAAAATATCGTGGGCGACAGCCTGGTATATGTCGGCTCTGTTTTGGATGTAAATTATAATGTTGTTTCCAATACGATAAACCGCTGGGTAGACGAAATGATTTGTACCACTGATGACAATTTGCAGAGAACGTTTGAAGTAAGGCATGAATCTACACCCCCGATATATATATACTACAGCTCGAATGACACAGTGGAAGTAGGAGACAGACTTGATTTATTATCACCGCATCAGCGGGTCATTGTTTGTGCGACTGCCACAACCCGTCAGGTAAAAGCGATTATAATGATTGTCTAAGAGGATTCGTATTCCAGCCGTGTACCACGGGCCCGGGGTACACGGCTATAGATATGTCGGGCTGGAAAGGTTAAGGTAACTATATGCTGAAAAGAAGTATATCTGTTTTTGTTATCATAGCAATGCTTTCGCTCCTTTTCGCATCTTTGGGCACAGTCGGCGCAGAGGAAATGGAGCTGCCGGATATTACGGTAGGCTCTGTCGAGATTGAAACCCAAGAGGCAGCAGAAAATGGGATGGCGGATGCACTGAATATCAGTGGCAACAAAGATATAAATAAAGAAGTTGTATCCGCAGAGGAACCTGGAAGTTCCGAATCAGGAGAGGACAATAATACAGCTTCGGAATCAACGGCGGCTCTTGCGGATAATAATGGAGCGGCAACAACCTTTGATTTTAGTAAGTATGATTTTTCTGATCCTTCAAAAAGAAACCCGGATTTTCCAAGTGATGAGCAGTTTTTTGGTGTTTGGGATGAGAGCAAGGGCGACTTTAAAATCAAGGGCCACATCAATTATGATTACGTGTCAAAATATGGATACAATTTGCTGGACGTACTGGAAGCGGTAAAAAAAGGTGATTATGAAACTGCAAAAGCGGAAATATTAAAGTATTATCAACGGGTGACGGACGCGAGAGGCCTGAACGATATTGTTTCTGATAACCGTCAGGCAAAGCTGAAATCTGATTTGATGCTTCAGAACTTTCATTACAACCCCGGCGGTGGTGAGGTTGCGGACATTTTCTATTTTACCAAAGACTATACCACCGTTAATGTGCCGATGACAGACCAGGTACAGCGTATTCAGTCTCTGGGCGGCGAAAAGCAGATGAATGTCATTGTGTTTGCGGTGAATAAAGATGATTATGAAGCGGAAATGGTAAGCAAAGATAATCCTTCCGGCGGTCCCGAACTGGAGGTTGTAGTCAATGGAACTGCCATTACCTTCAAGCCTAAATATGATGGATATGTAGGCGCTGGTGAAAATCGTAACACCTGTTTTGCTGCAAGTGACCCGAGCCGGCTTCTTGCACGGGAATCTTCAATTGCGCAGCTGAACCCGGTAGATAGTGATACCCGGCGTTCTTACATCATGTTTGATTTGAGTAAGATTAATGACAGTGACGAAGTTTCTTCGGCGACACTGCGGCTGCAGGGAAGATGGGTTGATAAGGCGGAACCTCAGCGTAACAATCCCAATTATCAAAAGCGTATGACCATTATGGTTAATCAGGAATGTTCCTGGACAGAGGCTGGAGGAATGACAGATTCTCTTTGTTATTCTAACTCTAATTCCCAGTCCTACGCATTTTCCTATGACGGAGAGTTTGGTACCCAGTGGCGTCAGCCGGATACGGAAGCAAATCCTGCCTTCCGCTTTGAGGAAGAATTGTTCCGTTTCAGCAGCTGGTTTGACCAGCTGACCATTACTTATAAAACAACAGGCGATGAGACGTATGCGCGGGCAGCATTCATGTTCCTGCATGATTTCATTGAAAAAACCTATAGCATATACCGCGGAATGCCGGGCACAATTTACGAAAAGCCGGCAGGTGACGGAAATTCAAAACGTCTTTTATATGGCGGATATAGTAAGGGACTTGATTTGCACTCCCGAAGCAGTGCGCTTCCGCTGTGGCTGCCGCATCTATATAAAAGTGAATATATGACCCCTGAACTGTTCACTGTTTTCCTGAAGTATATATGGAGTATGGGCAAGGTGCATTCCCAATACTGGACGAGTTCCGAAGACGGCAACTGGGGTACAGCGGCGACCACCGGATTTTTCCGTACCATGTGTTATTATCCGGAATTTGCGGAAACAGAAGAGTGGAACGAAATTTTGATGAAGCGTCTGGAGAACTTTAATAACACCCTGCTTAGGGAAGACCGCTCGTCTAAGGAGGGATCGCTGGCATATACCAACTATACCATCAGTACATTGATGCGTAACAAAGCCGCAGCGGATGATGTCGGTGTTGAATATAATATCAGTGATAAGTTGAAGGACTGTATCGTGGATCATGCAAAATTTATGATTCGGATGTCGGGCCCCGGTCTTACAGACTCCCAGTACGGAGATGGATCTGCTTATACGACGGACTATTATGGTTATATCCAGCAGATCGGTGACTGGCTGAAGGATCCGGAAGTTTTGTGGGCGGCGTATAAAGGCAAAAAGGGCGGAAAGGAACCAGACTTTACCTCATATTTTTATCCAAATGCAAAACAGCTTACTATGCGCAGCGGATGGACGGATGATGCCTTGTTCCTCTATACCAACGCAAAAGCGGCGGACTCTTTCCATGAACATTGGGATGATTTGGCTGTTGTTGTTTCTGCCTATGGTGAATACCTGCTGGCTGATCCGTTGCATAACACCTATAATGCAAACGATATGAATAGGCGGTGGCTGGTTTCGTCCAGAGGACATAACACCATCGAGATGAATGGACACTGCCAGAAGTCGATGAATCCAAGTGGTATGGATACCTGCCTTCCCCTTGGCGGAAAACAGGGTGACTTTCAGCGGATGGAGCTGAATGACAGCTATGATTTTACTAAAATTGTTTCAGAAAACTATAAGAACATGAGTTATCGGTTTGATCCTTCCGTGCAGGAGATGAACCCTCCGGTGCCGACCGAAGTAGAACCTGGTATGGACAATTCGAGAAGTATTTTGTTTGTACGTCCGAATTTCTGGATTGTCTCTGACTATATGGATCCGGTGGATAAGACAAAGGTGCAGAAATATGAGCAGCTTTGGCATATGAAACCCGGTTCGGATATCACAATTGACGGCCAGTATCAACTACAGCCCGGTGAATCTATTGGCAAGGTGGATGGGGGAGAACTGGACACCCAGATAGAGAATACACAATTTGTTCCAGGAACCGGCAATGGTACTATTCGTTCAAATAATGTGAGCAAGCCGAATATTTTGATTGTACCCACAGACATTGAGACGACAGAGCCCAAAATTCTTCGCGGTTTATATGCCGTTAATGGTTTGACACGTACAACCTATGCAACCATCGAAAAGAATGTTCAGGGCAAAACCGGCATGGATACCATTTTGTTCCCGACCAGAGCAAATCAGGATTATAAGATTGATACCACGCCATTGAAACTGAATGATTTACCGCAGGGCGCAGGTTCTTCCTTCAAGGCGCATGTTAAGGATATTTCCGGTGTATCCAACGAGGAATATAATTTTACATATTATATTCTCCATGAGGAAGATAAGCAGACCGATGTCCGCTTCGGCGATTATAAGACAGACGGCACCCTTTCTTATTATCAAACGTCACCGGACAATATGCCCAGCCGTGCAATTACCCAGATGGGGACTTATCTGGAAGATAAAACAAATGGCTATGGAATCTTTAAGGCGTCCGATCCGATAACAGACCTTGCAATCGAATGGAACAAGGATGAAATTAAATTGACTACTTCAAAACCTATTGACTTAGCTGCTTTGAATCTGACCATTTTAGCACTTAAAAATGTGAACAGTGTTACGCTCAATGGCAAGGCTGTGGATTATAAAACCAACCAGAAATATATTTATTTCGGTGAAAAACCACTGCTGGAAGGCAGTACAATTGTACCGAATCCGGATGACGATAAAGATAATAATAACAACAATAACAACAACAATAGCAACAACAAACCTTCCCACGGTATTTCCGGCGGTGGCGGAGGCAGTTATCCAAGCAATCCGATAACTCCTGTCAATCCTGTAGAACCCGTTGACCCGAATGCTGCATTAAAGGCAGAACTGGAAGGCCATTGGGGACAGCAGGAGATTGCAGAATTGATTGACAAGGGTGTTGTAAAGGGGGCTAATGGAACGCTGGCATTGACAACCAATGTTACCAGGGCGGAATTCACCGTGATGCTGCTCCGTGCATTTGGTATGCAGGAGACGCCATATAAGAACAGCTTCCAGGATGTTAAAGGGGAAGATTGGTTTGCCGGTTATCTCCAAACAGCTGTGGATAATGAAATCCTGATTGGATCGGATGGTTATGCAGACCCCGACGGACTGCTTACTCGGGAACAGGCGGTCAAAATTATGATAAAGGCCATGGAAACCCAGCAGGAAATCCAATATACCGACAATCGTTCCGATTTCGCGGATGGAGACAGTATCAGTGATTGGGCAAGGCCCTTTGTTGATACGGCTGTGTCCATGGGGTTGATTAAGGGTCTGGAGGATAATCGGTTTATGCCGCAAGCAAACACACCGCGTGAACAGGCGATGGTGATGGTTTACCGGACCTTGAACAAGTTGGAGAAATAGAGGCTGAGACCTTCTTTTGAAGGAAATGTGGGAAAGACGCCGTTCATTTTCCAGTGTTATGTTGACAGCATATTGAAAAATTTTAAAAGGAGAAACCGTCTTTTATACGGCTTCTCCTTTTTTATTGTTTAGAATGAATTCTTCACAGTTTTGCTGACATAAAAACCATATTCAAATATGAGCATTCTGCTCTGTATTTTTACCCGGCTGTGAAAATTACATCTGCGAATTTTTTGAAAGAGCTGTCCAATCAAATTCGTATTTTTTATGGCTTGGGATACTTTCCTAAAAGGAAAGTATCCCGGTTTGTTTGGAACTGTTTGAAGGGAGCGAAACACATTTCATGAAAATAATATTCTGTTCCATGAAATAGCATTCTGTTTCTTTTAGCCGAGCAGGGCGCGGATTTTTGCAGTCATTGCGCGGCGGTATTCTGCATTGGCTTCTTCTTCGCTGAGCTGGGTTCTTAAAATCTGCGGATACAGGGATGATTCTTCCTGTTTCATTTGGGTTTCATAATCCAAAAGACGGTTGCTCAAATCGTTTTCCTCCTTCTTTTGGGTGTTGAAGACTTCCAGCCACTCGGCTGCCCGGGCCATGTCATAATATTCCTGATTTCCCTTTTTATAGTTCAGGTTAAATAATTTGTCTGCCTGTTCCTGTTCGACCTCCTGCCGCCGCGCTTCCCGTTCCTTCCGGTCGCGCTCTGTATTCGAGGCGGCAGCATTGTTGATATTCTCCAGCGTTTGGGTATTGGCGGCAGCGGCATTCTGATAGGCGCTTTTATAAAGGTTCAGCATGGTTCCTGTGAGGTTCAGCTGACGGTTATATTGATCGCTGTACCGTTGATAGGCTTGCTGGGCAAGGGTTGGAATCTGACTGGCAAGGAGATTTGCATAATATTGATTTGCCATTGCACCTGCAGTAGCGGCAGCAGAATTGGTATAGCCGCCGGTATTGACCGCATAGTTGGCCATGGCGTCCTGACTGGCCCGGTTCCCTTCCGTGCGATAAACCTGTGCATAGGCTGCATAGACAGGGTCGTTGGCAGGGTTATAGGTGAAGGGGCGCTGATGACTGAGGCCATAGAGCATATCTTGGATGGGGGCAAGATATTGGTCGTTGTATTGATCTAAAAGGTCATTCGGGCTTTGCAGGCCAACACTGTTGATATATTGCATGGTTGCATTCTGAACAGCACTTGCCGGCGCCCAGGCTTTTCCTGTTTCATCGGTATAGTAATAGTCAACCGGCACACCGCCAATGGTGACTGTCCCGTTGCTGTAACCCAGGCTGTCTGCGGTCAGGCCATATTGACCTGCCATATTTGTATAATAGTCGCTGACCTTAACAGCCGGGTCCCTTTTGTTTTGGTTCTGATAGCGGGCATATTGCCGGCGGATGGCGTCTTCGCTTGCATAAGAAATGCCGCGGTTGTCATCCATCCATTCGGGTTTCATAAAAAAGTTCCCGTCCAGCGTAACATTGCCGCTTGATTCGTCATATCCAATCCGGTTGTTGTCCACACCCATATTGTTGAGTGTGGCCCGGATGCCTACGCTGCCGTTTTCATTGGTGGGAACTTCCACCGGTGTTTGGCGGGGTGGATTGGCATTGGATTGGCGAAGGTAGTCTTTTTGATTATTTTTCATTTGTTTTACCTCCGTTGTAAGAAATAAATTCGATGTCGTGAATGACGGCCTCTCCTTCACCTTCACACATCAGCCGGAAACTGTCGCATTTCCTGAATCGCACCGGAATCCGCCGGACAGAAAAGCCGCTGCCCGTTATTTCACCGCAGTGGGTGAAAGGCCCATCGTCATGGGAGAGGGAAACCCTGATGCGGGCGCCTTCGGCGACTTCAGCACGTAGATAAATACAGTTGACGCCCTTGTGCTGGGTTATGTCATAGGTGAACCGTTTGGAGACCACACACCAAGGGAAGGTTTCCTCTCCTTCACCAAATAAGAAAAGCGCCTGCTGGTCTGCACCATATAGCTTGCCATCACGGGACACAAAGCCGACAAAGGGGGTATTGTCTTCCTTGTGCCATACGCCGTAACGGGTATCAAAGACCAGAAGCTCATGCAGGCCGTCCTCCCGTGTGGCGGAGGCATAGTATTTGATGCCGTCTGTTCCGGCACAGCAGGCGGTATGTTTTGTGCGCAGCCGCTCACCGATGGAATAGGGTTCGCCACCGCCATAAGCGGAAAAGCCGGAGGGAGAGAGGTAATAGAGGATGCCCCCAATCTGGGTGATGCTGTCTCCATCCATACATCCGCCGTAAATCTGTTTTGGGATGCTGAAGTTGGTGGGGCTGTCACCATAAACATGATGAATACAGTCCCGTTTGAAGGCCACAACGGCGTTTCGGTATGAACAGATGCCGGTGAAATCACCGTCTGTTCCCAGCAAAGAATACCAGCTGTCATCACCAAGACCTTGGAAGGAATAGAAGTTCTGACAGTCGCCCAGCCGGGAGGCATAGATGGATTCGCCGTTGGCGGCAGTACCCCAGAGCCGGTTGTTGTGGACACAGACGTGGTTCATATCCGGAATATGAACGGCAATGGTAACAGCGCCCGATTCAGTTGTGTTTTGGAAGGCTGCCAGCGCACCCTTTTTGTCATAGAGCCGGACGTCCAGCCTGGAGGCAGTGACCGCTTCAACGACAACACTGATAATGTCATCCGCTGCCGCAATGTCTTTACGGCTTTCCACAATTTTGGTGTTATTTTTTTCCGTTCCGCAGCCGGAGATGACAATACTGTCGCCTACGGCAAAGGTCTCATCAAAATTTGCACCTGTCTTGGAAATAGAGGCAGAATAGGCGCCGCTGATGTCATTTTTGGTTGTCCGAAAGACAGCACCGGTAACAACGCAGGTTTTTTCCAGCTTTTGAAGTGTTTCTGCAACCTCACCTGTATCCGGATCGGGAAGATAATCGTAATAGAGCTTGTCGGGGAAGATACAAATCTTTCCCCCAAAGTCGGCAATGGATTTCTTTCCCGCAGTAAGGGGTTCGCCGGTGATTTTTTTTCCGTTGTAATAAAACGCATTGCCGGCAATTCCGGTAAAGGAGGTCAGCCCCCCTGCCGTATAGGCCGGCAGACACAGGGCGGTGATGTTTGCAATTTCGGCAATTTTTCTCCGCGGTTTTCGGGGGACAGCCGCGGGGAGAGCGTCTGAGGACATATTTTTCATTGCGCTGAAACTGCGGTCATCAATTTTCGTGCCTTCATCCAGTCCATAGAAGCTTTTTGTCAAAACCACCCCTTCCTTCGGGGTATTTATGGGTGGAAGATACATGGCTTCACCTCCAATAGTTTTTAAAGTTTGCGAGTTCCGTCAGCGGCGCCCGTGTCTTATAGTCCCGTTTCAGAGAATCAAACAGGGTGTTATACTGAGTCATATGGGCGGTATATCCGGTATAATCATGCTGATATAGAGCCATTTTTGCAAGGATGTATTCAATGTACATCCGGTCATAGGGGGCTTCATCAATTTCGGTATCATCAGTGATTATCCTGCGGATTGCCATGGGAACACCGCTTTGGGCTTCAATACTTTCGTTTTCCAGAAAGATTCCGTCCAGAGAGGTATCAAGAACAAGCACATCTTTGGCAGATTCCCAGTCCGGATCTGCGTCCTGGTCCGTAAGTACCACAAAGGAAATCGTATCGCCTTCGGTAAAAGGGGGGGCTTCCATGGCGATGAAGTCTTCGTTTGTGTTAAAGGTACCCCGGATTTCAATTTCACGGATTGGGGCCGGTTTGGTAAGATAGACAGCCCGGAGTTCCGTCGGACAGGAAAAACCTGTGCCAAAGTATTGCAAAGCGTGCTTTGCTACGGTACGGAAATCACTTTTTTCCATCAACTGTCCGTTGGCGTATAACGCCTCAATATCTTCAAAACAAATATCATCCGGAAGAAGCAGGGGCTGGACACCATCCCAGGTGACAGATATGGTGTCGTATGTTTTAAGGACTTCTCTGCGGACTGCGGCGGAAACTTCGTCACACCAGAGAAGTTTTTCTGAAAGGGTATAGGGGTTTGGGCACAGTGCGTCTGCTTCCTGTATTGCGGTCATAATTTGCATGGAATCACCTAGCCTTTCAGGCTCTCCACATATTCCTGCGCTTTTAATTCCTGATTGTGACTGCGTTCAACCGCCAGGGCAACACACCGGGGAACCATGACGGGTATGCCCCGCTGAATCTGGTAGTTGGTACCATTGACGGTGACTGTCAAATCGTCCTTATATTTGGAATTATCTTTCATAAGCAGGAGTGGAACGGGTTGCTGATAGTATTCCTCCGGCGTGACCGAAGGTTTTTGTGTTTTGGTTGGCATATTTCTATTTCCTCCTTTTTTGCGTTGGCATTTGTTTTTTTCTTTGGGGAAAAATTCCCTTGCAGCTGGGATCTGCTCTTTCCCGATAAATCGGGAAAGAGCAAGCCCATAGGCCGTGCATCGGCACGAAAACGTTAATTTTTAATAGGATGCAGTGGTTTCTACGCGGACGAGGAATTCCGGTGACAAAATTTCCGCGGTCTGGGTGGCTTTCCAGCCAACTGTGCTTCTCTGGTCGAGCGGGTCACCGGTTCCGGCGCTGCCCTTCTGCTTGATGATGGTTTCCAGTCCGCCACCTTCAACATTGGTAACGCCATAGGCATTTTTGGCAATGAAGAGGGTGGAGTAGATGTCCCGTCCGTTTTTGCCGGCGCCGGTCGGATAAATGATATTGTCCGGAACGACAGAGGAAGGTACATCTTCGGTAAAGGTCAGTTTTGCTGAACCGGCGGCTCCGGCTGTTGCAGAAGAGATGGTGAGGTCAAGGCCGCCAATCTGGATGCCTCTGGAGGCCAGGGCCGTTGCTTCCGCAGATGTGAGCGGTTCGGCAATGGTGATTTCTTTGCCTGAAACTTTAATAACGGTTAGTGTTCCGGCATCACCGCGTTCCAGCGTCTCCGGATTACGCAAAGGCGCTGCCCGGAAAATTTTGGCTTCGGTGGACTCGACAAAGACGACACCAAAGATTTTACCGATGGTTCCCTCGTACCAGTCTTTGGGATCGACATTCTGCTTCACTTCTCGCCATGCCGGGTCGTTGGTCAGGTCGTTGGCAACATCCGGATGAATAATGGCAACGTAACAGCCGTCTTTATAAGGAGCGGCATTGTTTCGCTTCAAGGTGGCAACGGCACGTTTGACAGCGGCAACTGTCAGATAATCGTTGTCTTCATAGGTGGCCTCGCCGCCGACCAAAACGTTACGGTCTGCCTTTCCGTCTGCATACTGTACATTGGTGCCGGCGTTTACCTTTTCGCGGATGACGGTGTCAAGGGTACGGCCGGCCTGATCGCCCAAAACGTTCTGTGTTTCCAAAACTACATTGTCAACGGAACTCAGGGTGAGCATATCAGACATTGTGATATAATCACCGTACTGTTCCACAGTAGATTCCACTGTAGATACGTTCAGGCTGTTTCCCTTTGGTGTTACACCTTCGGTCAAAGGAACAAGCGCTTTTGGAAGCGGGCTGAACTTCCGGAATTCAATTGTTTTACCGGCGCCGGAAGGAATCGGTTTCTTCTGCCCGAATTCCGCATGGACGAGCCTGGGTTTTGCAAAGTGGATAAGCGCTTTGTCATAATAGGTTTTCATCAATGGGGTCAGGTTATTGCCAAGGATGTTAGTTGTTGTCGTTTGTGTATTAAATACAGAATCCATAAAGTAATCCTCCTAATATAAATTTGCCCGCAGGCCTAAAATGTGATTTTTTCGCCTTTGCGAACCCGTTCTATGATGGCGGCAATGTCTTCGTCTCGCATATCTTTTGGGTTCATCTTGACGACTGCGCCTGCAGTTCTGCCAGTTCCGTTTTCCGGAATCCGGTCACGTTTGGCACGAAAATCTTCCAGAGCTTCAGCTTTTGCTTTTCCCATCAGTTCTTCGCGGTGGGTAAGCATATAGGCCTCCTCAACCGTCAGTTTGTTTTCAAGGATATACTTGCAAAACTGCGGATTTTCAATTTCCTTTTCCAAATTGAATTCCGGATACTTGCGGCTGAATTCTTCGGCTTGTCTGCGGAGTTCAGCAGGATTGATTTCCGCACCCTGTGGTTGTGTTGGCATTTGAACAGGTTGTGCCGGCATCTGCTGCATTGCCTGCATTTGAGGAAGCTGTCCCATGGGCATAGAGGCCATCTGTGGCATTGTCTGCTGCATGGGATAGGCGCCCTGCATTTGTGGACGAGCCATCTGCTGGGGAAGCTGCGGTATCTGCTGCGGCATTTGGGGGATACCCATGCCACCGGGCATATTGTTATTTTGCTTCAGGTAGTTATTGTACATAAAATGTAAACTCCATTTCTGCCGCCATGCGCCGGCGATTTTTTCTTACGATCCGCCCGCATGGTCGGCGGACGTTGTGTGATTTGTTTTACCCGGGTGTTTCACACATATTAAGTGTAGCATAAAAAAAGTGCCGGGGCATGCCATGTCGTCGACATTCAGCCTTTTTGCTCGTTTTTCCCGAAGGGAAAAACTTCACATTTACGGCTGATGTCTCCTCTATCCCGCAAAAGCAGAGCTTTTACGGGAGCCCTGCGGCATTTCCGCCGCTTAGGGGCCAAATTTGTTCACTTTGCGGCTGTGCCGCAAAAGTTCACTTTAAGGCCGGCGACTCCTCTATCCCATAAAACCTTCAGTTTTATGGGAGCCCTGAGCCTTCGGCACAAATTCAGCCTTTTTGCTCGTTTTTCCCTTCGGGAAAAACTTCACATTTACGGCTGATGTCTCCTCTATCCCGCAAAAGCAGAGCT
>CAJTWN010000021.1 GCA_910580105.1 uncultured Clostridia bacterium
CTGTCAACCATTTCTATGGTGTCTCCTTTGACGATGCCTATCAAATTGCTCCGGGAGAAATTACGTCAACAATCGTTGATCCTGCTGAAGAACAGTATTTCTATTTCAAAGTCACGGAGAACGGTGGAGCAAACTATTCCATATATTCCGAATCAGGAGCACCAAATGATCTTCGGATAACTTTATATGATGAACAGCAGAATGTGATAATTACAGGGGAAGACTGGGATTATACATATGTGCGTGAAGGTAGTACAAATCCTAAAGATTTCATCATCACGAAAGGTTTGTATACCGGTAAATATTACGTAAAAGTGACAGGTAACATGGCATATGCTCGGTATACTTTAAAAATCAAACAATATATTTTTGCACCTGAGATTACTTTTATTAATCCTGCACCTAATATTTCGCTGATGATGGCCACAGCATATTGGATACCAGGACAAAATATTAAATTTGTTTTTTATAAAGGGGATACACAAGTTTATAGCACATCTTATACCGTTGGTGAAAGCGATTATTTCTGGACAACTTTGCCATGGGAATCAGTTGGACCACCAAGTGTGTATAGACTTGTTATTATAGCAACAGGTGAATTTTCTTGCGCAACACAACAGACAGTTGTTTTCCCCGGGGCCACAATTGTTGATCCTGAAAATGCTATTGAAATTGACATTGATGAAGCAAATTCGGGCTTATTATTGAATCAAATTGATGCAGGTGCAGATCAATATTATAAAATTCACGTACCATCCACAGGGCACTTTGCGATTTATGCTGACAGTGAGGCCCAGGAAGGGTTACAGGCAGAACTGTTTGACAGTAATGGAGAGGCATGGACAGTGTGCACTAAAATCGGTAAAGTGGGGGATAAAAGTGTGAAATGTTCGTCAAATAATGCTAATGATTTTATGATTACTACAGGTCTGCATCAAGAAAACGATTTTTTTGTAAAAGTATCAAACAAAGGGGAAAATGCACAAAAAGTAACGTTTTCACTCTATGTTGATAGAATTAATTTGGAAGCAGTAGCCACTTTTGGCGGTGGAGCCGTACATATATCCGGCACAAAGTTTATGGACGCTACTCTTATTATTAGTGCTGTGGGGGAAAACGGAGATTTGTTGACAAAAGATTTTTTTATTGAAGAAGATTATGGGTACTTTTATTGGGAAGCACGTGGACATAGTTATCTTCCCGGATATAAATATACTGTCACCATAACGAGTAATGGTTATATTCCTGAAACATTCACTTTTACTGTCGAAACAAAGGAAGATTCAGGACTTGCATATATAAACAATCCACTTCCTCTTGAGGAACATATTGAGATTGGCGCAAAAAAGGAGGCATGCTATTCTTACGTTCCACAACTGTCAAGAAATAATGGTCTCCTTTTGACGACCGTCGATGCCGATTTTGCGGTATACATCTATGATAATCTTAAAGATCTATGGAGCGATACGCCAGCTGAAGTATATTATTGTGAACTGCAAACAATTTTTCAATATCAGCATATTATTAAAAGGGAGATGACGGCGGGAAAACGGTATTATATTCGATTTGAAAATTGTAACGATAATACCGGTTATGTATCTGTGGAAGAAAATAATCTCCCTACAATACATGCTAAATTTATCAACAATCATACCTTATATATCAATGGCGACTGTTTGCCGAATCAAGAAATTAACTTGTCAATTTATGAACTAAATAGCGGACAGAATATTTCTCTCGGTTCACAAAATCCAGTTTGTGATAGAAATGGAAACTACTCAGTTGAAGTCCAAATTGATCATCCAACGTTTAATCCATACTTGATCTATTATTCGGGATACCATCAATCAGTTGCTGATATGGCATTGGCATATGACTCATATGAAAACGCCTATGAAATCAGGCATACAACAACTAAAGTTGAATATGGGAATAATCTAAAAGACCGGATGTTTTATTTTAAATATATTCCTAAAAAAACTGAGAAATATGAAATTTATTCCTCGGGCAAACAGCATATTAAATTGGATAATGACACAAACCCAGATGATTATATAATTCAAAATAATGTTTCTAATACTACTGAAACCACGTATTCTAAGATGTCTCAAATACTTGAAGCTGGTCTTACCTACTATATTGTCGTCAAAAATTTAGAGGAGGTAGCTAACGCAGAGCACTATCGTTTTTCTCTTTATATTAAATCGGAAAACAGTGCAGGACAATTAATTCAAACAAAGAAAAATCAATCGGTCTATGTATTTGTCACCGCGAAAAATGTCTCAACATTTGCAAGAAAACAGTATTCCATTTTCTATGATCCTGCCGAATTGCGTTTAGAGTCGCCAAATTATTTTGATATCGGAAATAACGAAATTCATGTATTTCCAGGCATGAATAGCATTGATTTTAAAGTGAATAAGGCAATTACACCAGGTAAAACCTTTACGGGCACAATTAGTATTTTGAAATTTATTGCCTTAAAGGATGGTGAATCTGAAATTTCTATGTTCATTGATAATGCAAATTTATAGGAGAAGTATCAATAGATTTCATTGTTAGAATTTACACTTAACAATAAACTTTATGGATTTTTATATTTAATTGGAGGTACTATTGTGAATCAACATAAGATAAAAAGAATAAAAGTAGTGTGTTTATGTATTATTTTGTTTATGCTATCCATTCCAGGTGCTGCTGTTCAGGCGGGAAATTCAATTACACAAGCAGATAAAATACAATTCTATGCTCAAAATCAAAAATTTTGGCTCGAAGAACCAGGAGATTATTGGTATGAAATCAATGTTGATAAATTAAGTGATATATACTTTGAAGTAGATACGAATCTTGCATATGAAGGAACCTACACAAAATTGTTTCATAAAGACCTGTCTGCATTGATTGCAGATGACACAACAAGAAATACAAGTGAATTTTTTATGGCTAAAAAATGGGCGGCTGCTGGCAAGTATTATTTAAAAGTACATACCGAAGTATCACAAATTGAAATTAACATTACAGCAGAACAGTTCACCTCTACGGACGATAAAAATGAGCCGAATAACTGGATGTATTTTGCCACGCCACTTAAATTTGATGCTTCATCCTTAGTGAAAGACGGAAACCTTGGAAATGATTTTGGCAATGATGTTGACTTCTATTCTTATTATGCGTTAGAGCCATGTATGGTGACTGTAGGATTACAGGATATAAAATCTCAAGTGGATATGAGTATATATGTGGGAAATACGGTGATTGCCTCGACTTCTAAGTGGGAGCATCCTCTTGAAATTATTACCGGTAATAATTATGCCTTTAATCATACGCATGGGATATTCTATATCAAAATATTTGGAGGAGATGGGGCATATACGTTAGATATTGTAAAAGGTGATTACCAAACAGAAATTGTTGCTTATAGCAAAAACCCTGTAAGCAAGCAGTTGATTAGTGAATTTGATATTCTTACACCTAAAATATCAATTCTCGGTAATGGTCAAGTCACAACGTCTTACGATCTTATGATAAAATACAATTCTTATACAGGTGAAAAAAAATCTTTGACTGCAAACTGTAATGCCTTTACAGAGCAAGAATTTGCACCCATACAGCCATCTCAGATCACTGGTTCAAATTATGGTAACTTTCATCGTATTACTTATCATACGGACTATGTAAAAGGAACAAAAAATAAGCAAACAGATGTTGTACATTTACTATATGATGATGCAGCTCCTAATGGCAATACAAAGATTACCGTGAATGAAGATAGTATTGAGGTATCCATAATTAGTCCTAAAGATGAATATGGCCTTGCCGATAGGCCTTTTCGTTATCGCATATATCCGGCTGGGACAACTCCACCCTCATATTGTGATTGGAATACTTCATGTTATTATAGCAAAGGAATAGATGGGGACGAGAAACTTGTGACAGGAATAGAATATGTGGTTGAAGCACAAATCAGAGATAAAGTGGCAGAAAAGTTTCAAAATAGTACGCAGGATTTGAGTAAGCATATTCGTACAATTACCAAATCAGCACAGCTTAATTAAGGGGAGAAAAACAAAATGAATAAGAAAAAAATATATAAAAGATTTATCGGAATAGCCATTGTTATGCTTTTATCTGTTTTATTCATTCATGTTTTTGGGCTAAATGATAATGAAAATCAAATAACAATTATCGAAGATAAAGCAGCTTGTATTATTGTCAAGTATGTAACATCTGATTCAGAGAAACTCGTATTTGAAGGAATTAAGGCAAGAAAAATGTTGACAGAAAATATGGAGTTGATTGAACTTCAAACCCCAGCAGCTATGGAGAAGTATATTTTGGACATTGAAAACTTATCAACCATAGAATTTGCGCAGCCCAATTATGTTTTAAAAGCAGATACAATAGACGATGAGAGCTATTATCAACAATGGGGATTGAAAAACAATACAAAAAATATGATTGATATAAATGCAGAAGCTGCCTGGGAAATTAAAAAAGGGACAGATGCGGTAACCATTGGTGTCTTGGATACGGCAATAGATACTGAACATTACGATCTCGACGGTGTTATAAAAGGAAACGGTTATAATTTCATAACCAATAATAATGAAACCACTAAAGAGATATTGGATAAGCACGGTACGGCAATTGCCGGTATAATTGCTGCTAAGTCAGATAAAAATGGAATCCGAGGAGTTGCAAGTGGTGTCAAAATTACACCTCTGCAATTCATGCAAAATTACAGCGGATACACAAGTGATGCTATTCGTGCAATAAAATATGCCGAAGAAAAGAATATAGATATCATAAATTGTAGCTTTGGATGTAATGAATTTAACCCAGCATTAAAAACAATTATGGAATCAAGCAACATTTTATTTGTATGTTCTGCAGGAAACGATGGTTGCAACATTGATCAAACGCCTTATTATCCGGCCTGTTTTGAGCTTCCTAATATACTTTCTGTGGGATCAATCAATAAAGAGGGGCAAATATCCGCTTTCTCAAACTTTGGTCAAAATGTGGATATATTGGCACCAGGAGAAGACATTTATTCACTTATGCCCGAAAATGGTTATTATTCCTATGGTGGTACATCAATGTCAGCGGCATATGTAACAGGAGTTGCTGCATTACTGAAAAGTCAAGAGAACGATATTACCCCACATGAGATGGTAGAGCGGATAATAAATACAGCGCGAAAGTATCCTGATTACGTTGAAAAAACAAAGAGCGGTGGTTTCGTTGATGCACATGCTGCATTAGTAAACGAATCAGCACCGTTTTCGGAAATGTCTTTATTTTACGATGCAGATGAAACAGAACAATTACGAGAAGAACTTTTAGAAGAAGATGAAATCACTTCACTTGCAGCAGTAAATGATATAAGTGCGGTCAGCACTGTCGGAGAGATCGAACCGATTGTTGCTCAGAGGGTTCACTATGGAGAAAGCGGAGTCAATCCGGCCAGTGGAAACTTCTCATTTTCGGTCGTTGATTTTGATGATCCAGCACCAGGAGGGAATTTTATTTTTAAACGATATTATAATTCCCTGGATCAAGCCGATGCAAAAGCATTTGGCCGAGGCTGGTCCTCTATCTTTGATGCACATGTTTATAAAGACCAGGATATCACTGTAACAATGCCAAATGGTAGTTCTAATGTTTTTAAATTGGAGAATAACAAATATACCAGTATAACTACAAGAAATATATTATTTGAAGATGGTAACCAGTATACATTAAAAACACCAGAACAAGAAGAATACACTTTTGTGCAAAGTGCAGCGAAAGCATTTTTTGTGTTAACCCAAATAAAGGATAAAACGGGAAGTACGGTTGTTCAAATTGTTTATACAGATGACAGTTATAGCATGGTCTCCCACCTATTGGATAGTGCGGGGAGAAGATATACAGTTGAATATGGGGTTGCTTTAACAATAAAAAGTATAACTGATCCATATGGAAGAGTTGTACGTTATAATTGTGAGCAGCATCAAAGTAAACAATACGAAATTAATGGAGAAACAGTAACAGGAGACCCTTTGGTATTGCTGAGATCTTGGACAGACATTCTGGGTAATACAATGATGGTTTCGTTTATTCAAAAAGATCAATTATTTATGATTGATACAAATTACTATCCCTATACAGATACATTTGTTGATAGTATTTTTCTGAAAGACGCAAGCGGTAAGGATACCACTGTCATACTTATTAATTATAATATTAAGTCTTATGACCCTGACTATGGTAAGGTCATGAGTTATACAGATGCATACCTTGAAACTTATACATATGATTATAATTATATGAAGACAAGGATTCGTAGAATGAATGTATCAGCAACAACGACACAGTATTATGATTCTTATATGTATTTATGTAAAACGGATACAGAAATAACAAATGACATAGTACAAAGAAAATACTATCGGCCTGATGGGAAAAATTATGGTGAAGTTATCCAGGAGATAAAACAAAATGATGATAGGACAACCTATATCCGGGATGAAAGGACTGGAAATATTCTTCAAAGTATCAATCCGGACGGCAGTTCAAAATCATTTTGGTATGATGAAAAAAATAATAAGATTGGTGAATTGGATGAGGAAAATAACTGTACCTTATATGTTTATGATGAACGTAATATGCTTTTGAAAAAGGCAAATTATTTGTTAAAAGGTTTTCCGGAAATTAATAAAAGTCAAATCAGTCAGTATATCATTCAACATGCAGATCAATTTATTATTGAAAGCTACATTTATGCAGATGGCAGTAAGTATAGTTGTCCATACAAAAGTTTGCTGGAACAAATGATTGATGGAGAAGGAAACATAGTTACCTTTACCTATGACCAATTCGGAAATCTTCTGACAACTTCTAAAGGTTATCAAACAGTGGATGACCTGTTGACAGACCAATATGGTTATTATATAAATTATTTGGATTTAAACAATCTGTCCTTGGGTATCCAAACAGAAGAATATGTCGCATTTGTAAATGGTAATAAATCCAATTGTTATACAGTGGGAATGGAAAAACAGACAACGTCTCCAATGGGTGTGATGACAACCAATTATATAGACAATCATGGTTTAACCTATAAGACAGTGCTGCAGGATGGAGAAAACCAAGAAATAACCAGAACTGTATATGATACACTGGGTCGAAAACTAAAGGAAATAAGTGCTGCTGCCTATGCAAAAAATGGGTGTAATGCTTTGGAAAGCACGGTAAGCCATAGAGTGGATTCATCTGGAACATATTATACTTACTATAATATAAATTTTGCCAGTTCTTCTCCATGTATATATGCTACTGAATATACATATTACGACAAAAGAGGCCCTGGTTATAGCGAGCCCAAAATGATTACATATCCAATGGTCGATGGAACAAGAGATGTTCATCAATATGTCTATGAAAGAAAAAATGTCATAAAAGAGACAACACCCGACGGACAAGTTTTTGAATACGAGTATGATGAACTCAACCGGCGTACAGAAACAAAAGTTGTGTTTATGAATAATTATGATAACTGTCCTTTTCCTGAGACTTTTGAAAAAGTCAGTAGAACGCTGTCTGCAGATAACGAATATCTCGAAAAAACAATAGCTAATCCGAGTATTGTGAATGGAAACGCAAGCTCTGTTTCTAACTATTACAATTATGGAAATCAAATAAGACTTAAAGAAAGACGCAATAAAAGTGCGCTAGAGGCATCACAAGAGAATATGTATAATAAAAATGGTACAATTTCCAAAACACGTAATGCCAGCGGAAATATTATTTATTATACATATGACAGCCTAAATCGTGTAACAGAAGAGTGGGAAGCCATTGACGCCTTCGAGGGAACTACATTCTTTCGGTTTACAAAAAAAGAATATTATAAAAATGGAAATGTCAAAACCGAATATGTTTGTACAGAACCTGTTAAAATTATGATGGATGGGAATGAAAAAGTTTTACCCAGTTCGGGAGAATATCCGGCCCTTATAAAAAAGGATGGTACAACAACAAGCCAGTTGGACTATATTGTAAAAAATTATACCTATTATCATAATGGAAAGATAAAACAAACAACCCAAAATAACGGAGCGATTACGGAATATGCCTATGACGCCGATGGTAACCTAAGTATGCAGGTGGTAAACGGTTCAAAGACGACATATGAGAATACGTATTTTGGGAAACCTGTATATAAGTATGATTATGTCAGCCCAAATAATATGCAGCTATCTGATTCTGATCAATATACAATCATTGATGGAGTAGTGGTTTTGATCACTGAATACCGGTATGAATATGGGAATCTTGTGGAGGTAATCAAGCCGAATGGAAGCAGCATAAACTATACCTATGATGAAATGGGAAGAAAAGTTTCAACCAGTCAAAATGGTGATTTTGTTAATCATGCCGGAGATACCGTTCACGGTATATATAAGGTTACACAAAAGCTGGATTGGAAAAATAATCTGAAAGAACAAGCTGCAGAAGAGGTCATAAACGGTGAAACCACGTTGATTTCCAAGATGGTTTATCATCCAAAAGAAGATAAAAGTTGGAGTGAATCCAATAATAATTATTATTATCTATTCTCACAAAAGGTAGATACAATTGCATATGATCCGGAAAATGGCGTTGCAAACACCAGCACATCTTTATATTATACAGACGTTTATGACAGAATCATTTTATCAGTTACGCCTGAAAATTATTTGCCTGATGGTGTTGTCAGCTTTCAAACATTATACCAGGAGAACTTTTCCGAAGATCCAAAAGAAATGAATCGGACAGAATTTGAATACGATTCCTTCGGTCGTTTGATCCGGGAGATTGAAAGGTTCCGGGATCCTAATGAAAATAATGCCTGGAAAAAAATTGTGCGTGCATCTTATCAATACGATGAAAACAATAATATCATAGAAAAAACAGATGCAATGGGAAACAGCACAAAATATATCTACAATTTGGCCAATAAAATATATCTGGAAAAGGATCCGGTTTCCCAAGAGAATAAATATGCTTATAGTAAAAAGTATAACTATGATGCACTGGGCCGTACAATTTCAGAAATAAACGGCGCAAAACACGAGACACAATATACATATGACGACCAGTGCAACACCGTGATGCAAACAAATTCGGTAACCAACCCAGACGGCACAGAGGCACTTGTCGAACAATATAGTAAATTTGACACCAACAATAATTTAATAGAGAGCTATCTTGGTGATCCCAGCCGTACCTTTACCTATGTATATAACGAGCGGAATCAGTTGATTGAAAGCCATACACCCTATGACGAAACCGCACCGGAAAGTAACAGTACCATCATGTATGACAGTATGGGTAATGTGTGTGTCAAGAAAATGGGGACAGAGCGGTTGGAGACCTTTACTTACGATATGTTTGGCAATAATACGTCAGTTACAATAAGCAAGCAAGACGGAACTGATGCAATTACCACCAGCAAAGCTTATGACAGCCGTGGAAATGTAAGATTCGAGACCGATGGCAATCAGAACACGGTGGAACATAAGTATGATGCGTTAGGTAGAGAAATCGAGACAAATGCCGTACATGCTACGCATTTTACCTATGATAAAAATGGAAATATGACGGCACAGACAGACTGGCGGGGAAATATCCAAAGCTTTTTGTATGATCCTTTAAACCGCCTGATCCAAAAGAAGGATGCGGATGGAACAACTGTTGAAAAGTTGTATTATAATGATAATGGTACCCAAATTAAATCTGTTGATGCACTGGGAAATGAAACAATATTTGCCTATGATAAAAATAACCGTCTCATTTCTTCGACGGATGCTTTGGAACATACAAGCGGACGGACATATAACCGGGCGGGGCTGGTCGAAAGCCAGTATGACGGCAATGGCAACACGACATCCTTTGATTATGATGAACTTGGACGGCTGCTTAATGTAAAACAAGATGTGGAGGATGAAGAGCAATTAACCAGCTTTACCTATGATATTTATGGCAATTTGCTGACGCAGACCAACGGGGAGGGTCATACCACAACGTTCTCCTATAATGTTGTCAACAATGTGATAGCCAAGATTGATCATAATGGTGTTGGAGATCCGACAAAGACGGAAAGCTATAAATATGACGAGCGGGGAAATATGATAGAAAAGACGGATCGCAATGGAAATACACTGACCTATGTGTATGATGTTCATAATCGTTTGCGTGAGACAAAACAAGGGGAAACCATATTGATCGGGCAGACTTATGATGCCAACGGAAACAAACTGACCATGCAGGATGAAAGCGGAACCACCACCCGAACCTATGACAGTTTGAACCGCGTGGTAACAAAGGACGTCCCCGGCATGGGCACATCAACTTTCCAATATGATATAACAAATGGTATTGGTGCCGGACAGATAGCGGAAAAGGCAGTTGACCCCAAAGGAAACACAACGGTTAAAATATATGACAAAAACAACCGGCTTTACGGCGTCAAAGATGCAGAACAGGCAACTCCGGCCACCTATGAATACTATGCCAACGGCGCTCAGAAAAAAATTACCAATCCGGACGGCTCCAGCGCCAACTTTGTTTATCATGCCAACGGCACCCTGGCAGAACTGACCAATAAGGATGCGGCAAATTCCATAATCGACCGCTATACCTACCTCTATGACGCGGCCAAGAACCAGATTGCCAAAACCGAAACTGTCAATGGTGTGGAAAAAGGCACCACAAATTATACGTATGACAGCCTCAATCGTATAAAAACAGTGCAAGAACCTTCCGGAAAATTGACAGAATATACTTATGACAAAGCTGGAAACCGGACGGCTGAACAGATAACGGAAAATGGTTTGCTTTCCTTTACAAGTTATCAGTATAATGCACAGGAGCGGCTGATAAATACAGTGCAGACCACCGCTGATACCACAAAGACGATAAAGTACTTGTATGACAATAACGGAAATGTGTTGGGAAAGGCAACAGAAATTGAAAAGCAGGCCACCGTGGATCCGGAAGAAGAAAATCTGGCCATTGCGGGCAGCAATGTGGAAGAGGAATACGGGGCAATCTATGAATATAACGTATTGAATCAGCTCGTTAAAGCCTACCAGGGAAACAAGGTGATTTCCAACGTATACAACGGCGAAGGATACCGGGTATCCAAGACGGTAAATGGAAAGACTTGCAATTATCTGTATGAATATGATAAAATAGTATTAGAAACAGATGGAGCCGGCAGCCAGACAGCGAGAAATGTCTATGGGACAAGCCTGATCAGCCGTGCGGCAGGCGGAGATAAGTTTACTTATCACTTTAACGGACACGGTGATGTGACCTCTTTAACAAATGGAAATGGCACGGTTGCGGCAAGCTATGATTATGATCCCTTTGGGAAACAAATCGGCGTACAAAACGATTCTGACGAAGCGGCGGTCAATAACCCATTCCGCTATGCCGGCTATGAGATGGACGACGAGACGGAACTATATTACCTTAAGTCCAGATTCTATGATGCAGAGACGGCGCGCTTTATGCAGGAAGATACTTACCGCGGCGACCCGAAAGATCCCCTCAGTCTGAATTTGTATACATATGTATCCAACAATCCCATGACCTATATCGATTGGTTTGGTTTTTATGGGGTAAGCGAATACGATCCGAACAATCCATATATCCTGATCTATACTTCCGACAAACCGGAGCGATATAATGATGCGGAAAATGATTATATCACCGGCTGTCAGTATTCGGCGGCGGACATCGCCGAACTTCTGAAACTGACCGGAGGGAATGTAAATATTGTCCTTTCCGTTCGGGACCTGGATTATGATATGGATAAGGGAGACGCCGCGAGCCAGGCAGCGAATATTGATCCTAAACTGGTAGCAGACTATAATCAAATCATAAGTATGTTTGTAGAAGCCGCAGGAGAGACGGGTGTCATTCCCCAGTTCTTTTTGGGAAGTCCGCATCTTGATACAATACCTGGAAGTACAAACGAGTTATATACGGATATAATCAATAAATATGGAGACACAGTGAAAAAACTCCTGAATGATATTTCCTATGGGGGAGACACCAGTATGGTGGCGGGCATTTATTTTGGAAAAGAAGATCCCGTGCCGCTGCGGAATGATGTGGGAAATGGAACCGGAGACTTTGCATATTACCTGTTCGAAAAGGTATCGCGTACAACCCACAGCATGGGAAAATCGCTGCTTTGGATCCCATACTTCACCAACGACACGGAATTCAGTAATGTGGCCTATATCAGCAATTATGGCTATTATACCGATGAAACTGGGAATAGGCGAAGTTATATTGACGTTCTGCTGCTGCAGCCGGGATACTTTTATTCGGAAATCGGCGCCTATCAGGATGAGGCCTACTTTGATAAAAAGATGCAGGATATTTTCTACAGCGTACTCTATCAGCGTGGAATTGTGAACGGCCAGGAAGTCCGCGGTGAAACACCGGATGACTTCATCAGCACCACAAGGATCGGCGTGCAGATTGAATATGATATGGGCTTGATTACGGGAAGGTTAAATAAAGATGGAGATGTAACAAGACATCAAAGTTCACTGCAGAAACGGCTGCGTTTTGCCGAGTATATCAACCGGTATTATCCCTTGGTGACTGGCGCAGTCGACGGAAACAAAAAGCCCTTCGGCCTGCACATCGGCGGCCCGAATGAAGCCGACTTCAGCAATCCATACGGGCCGAACAGAAGGGTTCATGGTACAAATCATCCTGCGTACTATACGTCAATCGACAAAGCTGCGGATTATGATAGAATTATAGATCCAGAGATAATAAAAGAATCAGGGAATGGCGTAAGATATAATGAATTTTATGGAGCGCCGGCCTATTCAGGAAATTTAATCATGGATATAATGAAGGGCTGGCTGTATGACGATTGGGGGTATAATGCGGCAGGTGAAAGCCCGTTGCTGGACTTCCTGAATGGACGGTGAGAAAAATAAGAATAATTGGTTAAGTCAACGGATCAAGAAAGGAGAAAGGAACATGAAAAGAGTTATAATAACTGTACTTGCAGTGATGATGCTTTGCACGACTGGCCTATGTTATGCAGAAGGCGGAGGAGAAGGCCCGTCATTTCAAAAGGGGGACTATATCCAGATGGGGACGTATAATGGCGCTCCCCTTCTGTGGCGGTATACGTCATTTGATATTTATAGGAGAAGTTACTATAAAACTTTAGCGGATAGAGATATGAAAAGCCGGTCACAGATAGAGGATATACTATACAGTGACCAGATACTGTGCTTCAAACCATATGATGTTCTCGACAAAGACGGTGCATTGTCCAATTCCTGGGACGAAGCAAGCCTGCGGGAATGGCTGAATTCCACGGCAGAAAGAGATGAATCATATGACGAAAGAGGCTTTTTGGGGGAGGGGAACTTCACCAGGGATGAGCGGAATGCCATGAAAAAGACCGATGTTCCATTTTATTTGCCAAGATGGAAAATACCGGAAGATATGAAAAAGGATGCTTTTGAAAATATATATAGTTTTGCCCATTTCTATGGAAATGAATACCGAGATATGTATGGTGTTGCGGACTTTGAAAAAATGGATGTTGGAGTGTATGATGTAGTCAAGGACAAGATTTTTCTGATGGATGAACAACTGGTGTTTGACATTTTTGCCAACAACTACACGGCGGCAGCAAGTTTGGCGATGCCGCTCGCGGCCGAATATGCGCAGGAAGGTTATAACCATCCCTATTGGATCCGGTCTCCATATAATGGGGAATTGCGCGGATTCAATAAAGATACCTTGCCAACTTCAGACGCTTGTGTAATCAGTGGTGAAGATGAAGAAAGGCCGTTTGCTCGTCAAATAAGTAACAGTTTAGTGAGCTTTATATCCGAAATATGTGGAGACAAGTATTCCCACAGACAGGTGGATGAAGCCAAAGGGGTGCGTCCTGCGTTCTATCTGGACCGTGAGAATGCCGTGGTGGTATCCGGAATGGGTACAAAAGAAGACCCATATATATTGACCGGCAAACCGGGAATTGTGGCGATGCTGAATGGAGTGGAGCAATCCTATGAACAGAAACCCATCGAAAAAGATGGACAGATTCTCGTTCCGCTGCGCGCAGTGTTTGAATCGCTGGGCGCAGAAGTCGGCTGGGAAGAAGGTACACAGATGGTGACCGTGACAAAGGATAAAGAACAGGTAAAAATACAGGTAGGAAGGAAGGTGATGGAGAAGAACGGAGAAGAGATTGACTTTGGCTATCCAGCCGTATTGGAGGGCGGCCGGACCATGATTCCCCTCAGCGCAGTGTCAGAGAGCTTCTCCATCCCAGTGGACTGGAACAGAGATGAACAGCGGATAGATATTACAGCTGAGACAGAAACAGAATAAAATTTCTACAACCCTGTTTTCGTACAAAACAGGGTTGTGTTTTCCTATAACAAAGCTGCGGATTATAATAGAATTATAGATCCAGAGATAATAAAAGAATCAGGGAATGGCGTAAGGTATAATGAATTTTATGGAGCGCCGGCTTATTCAGGGAATTTGATCATGGAT
The DNA here is from genome assembly GCA_910580105.1 of uncultured Clostridia bacterium. GTDB lineage: Bacteria > Bacillota > Clostridia > Monoglobales > Monoglobaceae > CAJTWN01. Next base: position 14,581 of record CAJTWN010000021.1, read on the forward strand.
ATAATGAAGGGCTGGCTGTATGACGATTGGGGGTATAATGCGGCAGGTGAAAGCCCGTTGCTGGACTTCCTGAATGGACGATGAGAAGGATAAGAACAACTGATCAAATCAGCAAATAAAGAAAGGAGAAACGAAAATGAAATTGAAAAGAATTTTAATGAGTGTACTTGCAGTGATGATGCTTTGCACGGCTGGCCTGTGTTATGCAGAAGGCGGAGGAGAAGGCCCGTCATTTCAAAAGGGCGATTATATTCAGATGGGGACGTATAATGGCGCTCCCCTTCTGTGGCGGTATACGTCATTTGATATTTGGGATGGTTATTATAGAAACTTACAAAATGAATATAAAAGTCAATTAAAGATAGAAGATATCCTATATTGCGATCAGATACTATGCTTCAAACCATATGATATTGCCAACGACGAGGAGGAATTGTCGAATTCATGGGATGATGCAAGCCTGCGGGAATGGCTGAATTCCACGGCAGAAAGAGATGAAGCATATGACGAAAGAGGCTTTTTGGGGGAGGGAAACTTCACCAGAGATGAGCGGAATGCCATGAAAAAGACCGATGTTCCCTTCTTTTTACCGAGATGGAAACTGCCGGAAGATATGAAAAGGTATGTTTTTGAAAATACATACGGGTGTGATCATTTTCATGGAGTTGACTTTTTGAATATGGACTGTGTTGCAACTTTTGATAAAATAAGTGTAGGCGTGTATACAGCCGTAAAGGACAAAGTATTTCTGATGGACGAAATCCTGACATTTGACATCTACGCCAACAACCATACGGCGGCGGCAGGACTGGCGATGCCGCTCGCGGCCGAATATGCGCAGGAAGGTTATAACCATCCCTATTGGATCCGGTCTCCATATAATGGGGAATTGCGCGGATTCAATAAAGATACCTTGCCAACTTCAGACGCTTGTGTAATCAGTGGTGAAGATGAAGAAAGGCCGTTTGCTCGTCAAATAAGTAACAGTTTAGTGAGCTTTATATCCGAAATATGTGGAGACAAGTATTCCCACAGACAGGTGGATGAAGCCAAAGGGGTGCGTCCTGCGTTCTATCTGGACCGTGAGAATGCCGTGGTGGTATCCGGAATGGGTACAAAAGAAGACCCATATATATTGACCGGCAAACCGGGAATTGTGGCGATGCTGAATGGAGTGGAGCAATCCTATGAACAGAAACCCATCGAAAAAGATGGACAGATTCTCGTTCCGCTGCGCGCAGTGTTTGAATCGCTGGGCGCAGAAGTCGGCTGGGAAGAAGGTACACAGATGGTGACCGTGACAAAGGATAAAGAACAGGTAAAAATACAGGTAGGAAGGAAGGTGATGGAGAAGAACGGAGAAGAGATTGACTTTGGCTATCCAGCCGTATTGGAGGGCGGCCGGACCATGATTCCCCTCAGCGCAGTGTCAGAGAGCTTCTCCATCCCAGTGGACTGGAACAGAGATGAACAGCGGATAGATATTACAGCTGAGACAGAAACAGAATAAAATTTCTACAACCCTGTTTTCATACAAAACAGGGTTGTGTTTTCCTATAATGCTCTCGGTCAATACATTGTTTTAAATGTATGGGAAATGTGTCGAATTATAATTGATTTTGTTGGAGGAAAAATATTGAAATATAAAATGATTTGTTATATAATAAAGAAGGAGTATTTCTCCAATTTGACGCATTATTTATGAATAATTTATAATGGGAAGGTTGGAAGATAAGATGAAAATATGTTTGGTTTTACAACACGCACACCTTTATTAAGGTATGCGTTTTTTAATTTCTTATATAAAATATGTGTATGCCGGTAATTGCAGTTTAAATAATTTGTCAGTGCATAGGGGCTTATTATGCCTGAGAAGAAAAATTAAAAATTAATTATAGGGTAATGTGTAGGAATAGGAGGGAAAACAAATGAAAAAGTATAGAAGGCTAACTGCAATCATCATATCTTTGCTTATGACTGCGAATTTATCTTTCAGTGCAATTCCGGCATTTGGGGAAAATTCAGAAAAAGAATCGGATATGAGAACGGAAACCAATTTGGAGAAATGGATTGACCCAGAGGCAGCTGCTGCACCGGAAGAAGAGGCGGAGGCAACAGAAGAGCCGGTAATTGATGAGGAGGAACTGGAAGAACAAATCAATAATGAAATTTTGCAGCGCAGTGCCCAGGCTGAACTGGAGAGCGGACAGGCGCAGAGGAAAGCGGAAACGCGTGCGAACAGTGCGAGCCTGCAATCGGTTGATAAAATCATGCAGGATTATATGCCAAGTGTGAATGAATCACCGTTTATGATGGCAACAGCAGAAAATGAAACCATTTCTTTAAATTCAGGAAACCTGTCTTATACTTACAATATTGCGAGTTTTCCCGGACGGAATGGGCTGGATTTAAATCTGCGCCTGAATTATGACTTCAGTCAATCCTTCAAAATGGGGTTTTATAGTGATGATGCTTATGAATACCCAGGGCCCGCGGTAACGATAAACAATCATCAGATTGCCAATGGATGGTCCTGGGGATTTGATTCAATATCAAATATAGATTTGATAAAATATCAGACAGTGGCGAATATATTGAATCTTTCAAACGGAGGCTCTCACGTATTTCAGGATATATATTTTGAACGGTATGAATATGATGACCTAAAGCTAGAGAAAGACCCCGGTACGGGGAATATCGTACTCATAAAAAAAGATGGAACAAGAGAATATTTTGACGGAACAAACCTGATAAAAATAGAAGATCGGTTTGGAAATACAATAGAATTTACCTATCAGAAAGCAAATAATCTGGATTATCTGGACACCATTACGGATAGTGTAGGCCGGGTGATTAAATTTGAATATTCAACGGATTATAAAACAATCACGATAAAATTAGGAGATAATGAAATAATTTCAACAATCTATTTGTCCGGAAATGCCAGTATGGGGAGATATAAAACAGCAAATAAACCAAGACTGGAGAAAATCATTGATGCAGAAGGGAATGTCACAAGCTTCGCCCATGAGGAATTGAAAATACCGGCGGAAGAGTACAGCCAGTACGACTATAGCTATGATGCGCTGACAAAGGTGACATATCCTACCGGTGGAAATGTAAAATACGAGTATATGCAAACGCTGGGAAGTTTGGATAAGGTATTGGGCAGCGGCTATTATTATGAAAGATACCAAACGGATGGAAGCTGCAGATACGTTCTTAAGAATAAAACCAACTCGGATGGAAAAATTGTCAGCTATAACTATTTCTATAATAACACGGGCTATCCGTTGTATAGACAGGATCGGGTGGGGGATATAGCGGCCGGCAGCGATGAAAGCTATCAATATTATACAGTGGTGCAGGAAAAAGGCGGTGCACTGGATAAAAAGATGATTTATACCTTTAATGAAAAGCATGAGAAAACAGCGGAAAGAATTCTCACCGAAGGGACCGATTTTATCAGCCTGGACAATAAGAAGGAAACGTCGCTGCGGGTGCATACGGCCAATAAAATCTATGATATAAAAGGTAAAACTGTGAAGTCGACAGATGTGGAAACCGGTGCGGTGGAAACAGTTACTTATGAATTAAGTGATGGGACAGCGATGTCCAATACATTATCCATGGAAGATGCGCAATATACAGCGACAATGTCGGCAATACGCGTTTTGCTGAAAGGCAGCAATGGAAGGCGGCTGTTGTATAAGTATGACTTAACTGCACATACAATAGAGCAGGAAGCAGAGATGGAACTGGATGCAAATGTTAAAACCAATCTGGTACGGAACAACAGCGCAGATTATCTATTTGTCAATAGAGCCAATAAAACGGAGGTATACAGATTAAACGGCGACGAATGGGTCAAAGACGGAGAAATAGGAGGTAAAACGGGTTTGACGGCCTACTATTCCTATGGTGATAAAATCTGTCTGTTGAACAGCGGTGGGCTGGTGGAGTATAATACAAATACCCACACCTTTGAATTCATCGGTGTAAGTTTGTCCGGCGGTGCTCCGGCAGGTGTATTCCGGGATGAAAATACAGGAGAATATCTCATATACAGCGGATATGTATATAAGGTAGATATAGAGAACAAGACGGCAGTCAGGACCACGGAATTGGTGGGAGACTGTATCCCCTTCCGTGGTCTTGACAAGAAGATATACAGGCTGTATCAGGATCGCGTGACCCTGGACGGGATGGTGGTATATAAGAGAAAGATCCCCAGCCTGAATACGAAGAAAGTACAGGGCGTTCTCACCACAATGGGCGGCGTATACATGCAGCTGGACGAGAATTTCTATTCCTATGAGAGATTCCCGATTGGGGACGCAGAAGGAACAGGCGAAATTGTAGAAGGAGTGACCGAGTATACATATAATAATTATAGCCAGCCGGAAACATCGGCAAGCTATATGCTGGATAACAGTGATCCGGGAAACCCGGCGGAATTGGAGGAAACGAAAACAACCCAGGAATTTCTGTATGATATGAAGAACAATCTGCTGGAATATACGGACAGCTATGGATACAAAACAAAAACGGAATATGACGAGAGATACAGCCTGCCTGTAAAGATATATGCGTATTATGGGACGGAGAATCAGGAGACGACAGCGTATACGCTGGATGAAAGCAAAAGAAGGGCAGACAAAACCATCCAGACCTATAAAGACGGCAGTCAGCTTTTAAGCGAAGTTACCTATGAAGGGGACTATCCGGGAAATGTGAAAACCACGAAAATCACATCAAAAAATGGAGAAACAGAAAAGGTGGAAAGTGAAACAGAATACGGATATGACCCCACCCACAGCCTGGTCACGGAAACGAAACAGAAAAATGTAAAGACCAGGAAAAGTGGAGCCGACGGGAGTATTGAAGAAGAGACAAAGGAAATATCGGACTATGCGTCGTATGACCAAAGGGGAAGGCAGATTTCGGCGACGGATGCAGAAGGAAATACAGTGAGCTATGAATATGACGGAATGGGGCGTGTGACGCGGACGACACAGCCAAGCGGAGCGTACGAGACACGGAGCTATCAGATGAAAAATGCGGACGAAGCGGGAGCGAATGAGATGCACGTCACCGTGACCGATCCGTCATATGATACATCCTATACGGTGGTGAACAGTTATGACGAGCTGGGACGGCTGGTTCAGTCAGAAAAGTCGGTGCCGGGAAGCGGAACAAAGACGCTGAAAGAGGTGACTTATGGGTGGAAGGACGGATTAATCATATCGGAGATTGTAGACGGAAACATGGTGGAATATGCCTATGACGGATCGGGAAGAATCAAGAAGGTGACCGACAAGATATTCGGAATGACCAGCTATGATGAAGAGCGTGTAGAGATAGAATATATGGACAATGCAATGAAGGCCAGAGTGCGTGACGGCGGAAGGAAGGTGGAATATACATACGATAAGTATGGAAGGACAGCATATGAAAAACATTGGATGAATGAGGATGCAGAGAGTATAACGGGGTATACCTACAATTACAAAAACCAGGTGGAGAAGACAACGGACGCCTATGGGAGAGAGACACAAAACTTTTATGACGCGAGAGGGAACGCGGCGAAGGTGCGGAATGCGCTTGGCCAGGAGACAGCATATACCTATGACATGATGGGGAACCTGCTGAAGGTGCGGATGCCGGACGAGAGCGAGATCAAGATGGAATATGACAGCCTGGGAAGATTGGTGGAGAGAGAAGACCAGCTGGGGAACAGGGAATATTGCGTGTATGACGATTTGGGAAGGATAACGAAACAGATTGACCGGAATGGAACGGCGTTCAGCTATACATATCAGTGGAACCAGGAATCACCGGCAGAAAAGACGGCAGGGGGAGAAGAGGTAAGCTGGACGTATGACGGAATGGGTCAGGTAAGGGAGA
>CAJTWN010000022.1 GCA_910580105.1 uncultured Clostridia bacterium
TTCCACTCGGCATAGTCGCGCATTGGATGAAACGTCACGTTTCCGGGCGACCACATAGGGTCGCCCCTACGGATGTCCGTGTGTCCATTTCGAAATTCGCGGCACTCAGTGAAAGGTTTTTCCACTCGGCATAGTCGCGCATTGGATGAAACGTCACGTTTCCGGACGACCACATAGGGTCGCCCCTACGGCGGACGCACGGGTCATCCGCGAATTACAAATATATGTAAAGCGTCACGCCGCTACTCTCGGTCAATTTGCCCGGTTTTCGTAGGGGCGACCCTGCGTGGTCGCCCGTCAATGGGAAACATTTCATTTCAATGCCGTCCTCGTCGGCACGCGACCAATTTTGTTCACTTCGCGGTTTTGCTCCTTATGACCGGTTCTTCCTTTATCCCACAGAAGTTTTGCTTCTGTGGGATTTTGCCGTGCAAAGCACGGCCAGTACTACATTTCTCACGCGCAGCAACGCGTGTAAGTGGCTCGGGCGACCACATAGGGTCGCCCCTACGGATGTCCGTGTGTCCATTTCGAAATCCGCGGCACTTGGTAAAATGTTTTTCCTCTTATGTCATCCGCGCACCGGATCAAGGGTCACGCTTGCTCCTGCAGGGATTTTGACGGTTTCCCCGTCGTTTGAGACCCAGACATCAATAGCAGATGGATTGTAAACCATACGATTATCAGCTGAGATTACCAATCGCTTGACGGCCTCTATGTATTCATAAATTTCCATATTGGTGGCATACCAAACACGGTCGTCTCCGTGTACCTTTTTGCAGAATTCTTCAATTAGATCCCAATTGTTGTTGTTATTGAACTCATAGGCATGGCCCCAGACGTAAAACAGGCTGAACCGGTTTTTGTCAAGAAAGGACAAGAACCGATCTGCACAGGTTAAACAATCGTTGTGGTGGCAGGTTGGATCCCAGGTTAAAAAGTTGTTTGGAATACGAAAACCGAAGGTGGAATGGGTGGTGCGCCCATAAACAATACCACATGTTTTAAGCCCATTGATAACGGTTTCGTTGACATCGCCAAAGGCATAGGAAAGGCCCGTTACCGGATAATGAACGATAGATTCCAGTCTTTTGCGGTCTTCAAAAATTTCATAAATAATATTCTGGGGCGGCAGCTGTGTCGGGAACCTGTGTCTGGAACCATGAACGGCAACTTCATGGCCGCGGAAAATTTCCTCGGCTTCATCTGCCGGTATTTTGCCTTCGGTACCAAAAAATTCCGAGTTGATATGAAAGGTTGCTTTCATTTGATAACGGTCCAGAATCTCAATCAGTTGTTTGTCGTAGGTTGTACCATCATCATAGCTCAGGGTGACTGCCCCGATTTTTCCATCTTTAAAACGATTCAATTCAATCATTTTTTCACCTCCAAATAAGTACCTTTATTATAAACTGTAAATATGGAAAAGTCAACCATATCAAAGGCAGAAGAAAGTTAAAATAAATAATATAAAAAAAGCCATCCGGATGTATTGCCCGGATGGCGTATCAGTTTGCAATTTTTTATTCTCCCCAGGATACCAAAACCATGGCAACATCCTTGGAATCAATCTTTCCGTCGCGGTTCAGGTCATATTTTGCGTATTCTGCTTTGGATGGGTCTGCAGTCAGATCAATTTCACCAAAGTAAGAAACGACGGCGGAAAGATCATAAATGTTGATTTTTCCATCGTTTACAATATCACCTGCAAGGAAGTTCTTTTTGTTTGTGTCTGTTGCGGCCGTACCGCCCGGGAGGATGCTGCCCGTGTCATAGACATTGTTCCAGAAATACACCGTTGTATCCTGTGCGGCAAGAACGGTTTGTTTTGCCGTGCGATAACCTTTGCCGCTGACCGTTACCGTATAAAGAGCGCCGGCGGGTACAGTTTGTTTGATCGTGTATTTGCCGTCTTTCATTGCTGCCTCATCGGTACCGAGGACCGTGGTATAATTTTTGCCTGCACCTGCTATGGTGATGGTCATCTGCTGATAAGCGGCTGCTTGGTCTTCAACAGTGTTCGGGAAGCTGATTTCCACAGTAAGGGCTGTTGAAGCCTCCTGCCTGCTGTAGGTAAGGGAAGCATCTGTAACCGTAATGGTATGTCTGAGTGAGTCGCTGCCCTCGTATTCAGCGGAAGCATTTGTGATATTCAGCACTGCGCTGTTCTCTGTTCCATCCGTGGTGTGTGTATAGCCCGTTATGGTAACAATACCAATCTGCACCTGATCGCCGGTTTTGGTTTTGATCAGTGCGGGGTCTCCTTCCGGGAGATTAAACAGATACTGCACACCGCTGCCGGTGTTTACAGAAGTTACCTGATAACCATTTGCGCCGTTTATCTCGGCAAAAACATCCAGTCCGTTTTTCGCAAAAGCGGCAACCAACTCAGCTGCGGCAAGATTTGTAATCTTTTTGTCTGCCTCTGTGGATTTCAGATAAATTGCATAAACCGTAGAAGAAGGATCATTACCCTTTAAAGGTTCAAAAATGAGTTCAGCATTTTCTGCCGCATTGGCAGTATCAGAGGCCTCCAGGTTTGCAGTTGCAACCTTGACCGTATATTCACTGAAGGAAGGAGCAACGAAAGAAACTGTGTTTCTGCTGACAGAAACAGCGTCTATTCTCTCTGTGCCGTTGTGAAGAATTTCGACATCTTCCGGTTGTATACCATCCGCAAAATAGAAGGGAACAACCAAAGTCACCAATTGATTCGTAACGCCTGCAACAACAGAGGTTGCACCATTGACGTTTTTGACAATTTTGATGTCGGCTGTATATTGTACCTTTTCAACGGTTTCATCCTGTACAATGGACGGGGATGTAACCGTCTTTACTTCCGGATAGAAGACAGCCGGTTCGTTGTTGGCAATAGACTGCTGTACCTCTTCTTCCAGAGAACCGCTCAGGTTTGGTAATGTGACCGATACATCTGCGCCGTCTGCAGTGGATTCAACTTTTACATTGGCAGCGCCGAAGTTGACCACCGGTTGATTTCTGTCGGTTAAAATCCCTTTGCTGTCGTCATATATATAATATACCTGCTGGTCGCCTTTGCCGTTGGACATCATTGTTTTGCCATTGTATGTAAGGTCTTTAAAGTTGATGGTGAACTTAGTGAAGTCCTGGGAACTGTCCTTTGAATAATCCTGAAGGAGAAGAAATCCTGCATAATCCCCCGGGGTGGTTGTCCCATAGCTGTTGTTTTCTATCGTAAAGACAGCGGCCGCATTTTTGGGATTGCTCAAGCGAAGCGCATTGCCGGCAAATACGAAGGTATTATCTGAAATGGTGATGTTTGCTTTATCCTGAATATTATAAAAACTGATGTTGTTGTTCTGGCTTGCGGCGGCAAAGTTGTTGCCGGAAACGCTGGTTCCGTCCGCAACGCTGTTGCCGTTTGAAATGCCAAATTCAATGTCGTTGTAATAACCATTTTCAACGCCGGTAAACGTGTTGTTTGTAACCGTTGCAATGCCGCCCACATTCAGGTTTGCTGCGGTTCTTACGCCGATATTTTTGCGGTCGGTTACGGCTGCTGCAGAGAATGTACAGCCGTCCAGAGTAAAGTTTCCGGTATTGTTGACGGCTATCAGAGCCGGCGCATACCCTTTATCTGCTGCATATTCAAATTTTAAGTTTTTCAGCGCATAGTCGCCGGTTCCGTTTTCAAGGGTTATCTTACCGTTGATGACGGGAAGTTCTCCTTCCTTACCCACCAGGGACAGCGGATATTCGCTGGGAAGTGTAATATCCCCATCATAAGTTCCCGGCTGAATCTCCAGTGTGTCGATGCCCCACATATAGCCAGGCTGGGTATTGACATAATCAATATCTTCCAGCGCACTGCGCATTGACGGATACCAATAAGTTTCGCCGTCATACTCAAAGGAGGCTGTGTAATGAGGAAGCAGCGGAATATCTTTTTGTATCCCGTCTTTCTGAACGACAGATGTGATGGTTGCTCCATCCTCGATATATACATTTCCGGCAATAAAATTCTGATAGTCTTCAAGTCCCATTGTGCTGAGATATACCGAAGAATCTACATTTCCGGTGGTGTCGATAAAGGAGACATTTCCGGACAGATTTAGCCGGTCAATTCCACAGTCAATACGCAGAAGGTTTTCTGAAGAAGCGCCTGACTGATAATTGGTGATGGTGGAGTCTTTGATATTAAAGATATTGCCAAAGGCGTGAAGCTCGTCAAATTGATTATAGAGGTCATTGTTGGAAACAATGGTCGCAAAACCATTGCTGGCGCCGCTGGATGTGTTGATTCCCTTCAGGATAGAGTTTTCGACGGTAAAGGTCATATAAGAACTCCAGATATTGAAGGCCGCCCAGCCAAAAATTTCACTGTTTTTAACAGTGACGGAGGAACCGGAACTGTCGGTGATGCCATCTTCATTCTGGAATGCAGAAACGTTGATACTATAACCAAAGCCTTTAATTTCACAGTTGTCCAGTGTTACCGGTGAATTTTTCATGCCGAACAGAGAAAGCCCGCGTGTATCACCAATTACGGTATCTGTGTCATAATCGGTAATTCTCGAACAATAGATGTTCGTGTCTTTCAGATCAACAGAAGCATTGCTGATATAGTTCGGAACATCGGTCTGATCTGTTCCGTAAAAACTGATACCGCGCTGGCCGACATTCATGGTAACACCTGTTGTGGATATGGAAGGAGCAATGCCGCGCTGTACATTGATAGCCCGTCCGGTGGAGGCTGTTGCCTGAATGGTGAGGTTATCTGCCGTAAATTGAATGGATGCGGCAATTTCAAAGACATTTCCGGCAGGGTTGGAAATGCTGTTTCCGCCGCCGTGAATGATGACGTCCTTGTCAATAATGATTGGACTGCCAAGTTCGATGTTCTGTGCCAATGTAACCTCACCGCCGGCGGCTACAGCATCGCGGAAAGCAATTGCTTCCACAGATTCTTCGATTGCTGCAAGGGCAGCAATGCCCGTTTCTTCCGCAGGATTTACCTGTTCGGTATACCCCGCGTTATTTGCTTGATTCTGAATTTCTTGTGCAAATACATTGCTAACGGACCATGAACCGAAAAGCATGGCAGCAGAGGCAAGAATTGCACAAAGTTTCTTCATCTTGTACAAAATATACACTTCCTCTCAGATATTTAAAAAAATTTTAATTATAAAAATTTATTATTTTCCAAAATGGTAAAAAGTAAAAAATTCACATCATATTTCTTGTATCATATCACGATTTTTTAAAAATTTCAACGGGAATTTTACACAATATTTTACATTTTATTTTGGTTGCGCAAAACTATGTCGTTAAATAATAAATTGGTATTTCTACCGAATTTGGCATGATATAAAACAAAACATATAATATCATACAACAAATTATGGAGAATCATAAGCTGTATAAAGTTAGGACAGGTTAACATTCGTCAACATGACGGAAAAAGACGGGGATTTCTGAACCGACCGCCTAGTCGTTAGATTTTGGTCTGACTTTTGGAGGTCGGTTCATTCTCCGTCTTTTTTTAAATATCCTGAATGGCAATCGGCATAAGCTGATTCTCTGCAAAGTTCTGTTCCATGATGTCGGTCAACGCCTTTACAGTATCCAGAGCGGTCATCAGGGTAACAGAAGATTCCGCCGCTGTCCGCCGGATTTTGAAACCATCGCTGCCCTTATCGTTTCCCTTTTGGGGCAGGTCGATAATCAGACTGCAAATACCGCTGCGGATAATGTCTAAAACATTGGGAACGCCTTCGCTGATTTTCTTTGCCGTCTGTACAGGAATTCCATGGGTGTGCAGATATGTGCCGGTTCCGGCAGTTGCGATAAAATGGCATCCCATAGCTGACAGGCGTCTGGCAAGGGGAAGGAAGTTTTCCTTATCCCGGTCGCGGACGGTGACAAGCAGAACACTGCCGGTTTTGGGAATATCTGTTTGTGCGGCGGTAAAGCCTTTGAAAAGAGCTTCTGTAAAATCTTTTCCTATGCCCAATACTTCACCGGTAGAACGCATTTCCGGCCCCAGACTGACTTCAACCATGGGGAGTTTTTCGGTGGAAAAGACCGGAACCTTGACTGCAGTAAGGGAGGATTCGGGAAGGATACCGCTGGTATATCCCATATCCTTCAGTGTTTCACCCAGCATGACGCGGGTGGCAAGTTCAATAACAGGCACACCGGTGACTTTGGTGATATAGGGGACGGTGCGGCTGGAGCGGGGATTAACTTCAATGATATAGAGCTCTCCTTTGTATTCAATGAATTGGATATTTATCATGCCAATGACCTTCAGGGCGATGGAGATCTTTTGGGTGACCTGAAGAATTTTTTGTTTCATAGAATCGGAAACGTTCTGCGGCGGATAGATAGAAATACTGTCTCCGGAGTGGACGCCGGCCCGTTCCAAATGTTCCATGATTCCGGGGATAAAGACATCTTTGCCGTCGCAGATAGCATCTACCTCCAGTTCCCGGCCGGAGAGGTATCGGTCAACCAAAACGGGATTCTTTTGGTCTTTTTGAAAGGCATCTGTCAGATATAGGATAAGCTCTTGTTCATTGTGGGTAATTTCCATCCCCTGTCCGCCCAGTACATAAGAGGGGCGAACCAGAAGCGGATAGCCAAGTTTATCTGCCTCCGCAATGCCTTCTTCCACCGTCCAGACCGCTTTTCCCTTTGGCCGGTTGATATTGCATTCTTCCAGGAGAGCATCGAACTTTTCACGGTCTTCTGCTTCATCAATTTGCTTTGGCAGGGTGCCCAGGATGGGAATCTGCATTTTGTCCAGAAATCCAGCCAGCTTGATGGCTGTCTGACCGCCGAATTGGAGTATGACGCCTTCCGGTTTTTCAAGCTGCAGAATATGATAGACATCTTCTTCGGTCAATGGCTCGAAATAAAGACGGTCTGCGGTATCAAAATCGGTACTGACCGTCTCGGGATTGTTATTGACAATAATGGTTTCAATCCCCGATTTCTTGAGCGCCTTGATACTGTGCACACTGCAATAGTCAAATTCGATCCCCTGGCCGATGCGGATTGGGCCGGAGCCGATTACCAGTACCTTTTTCTTATTTGTTGGAATGGCTTCGTTTTCCTTATCATAGGTTGCGTAATAATATGGGGAAACGGCCTCAAATTCACCGGCGCAGGTGTCGACCATCTTATAGACAGGGAAAATATGATGTTTTGTCCGGAAAGCGCGGACTTCCTCCTCTTTGCAGCCGGTCAGTTCTGCGATGCCGTGATCACTGAATCCCATTTTTTTATAAGACTGCATCATTTCTGGTGTGAAGGTTTCCAAAGTATAAGTCTTGAGTTCTTCTTCCATCTTTACAATATTTTTGATTTTATTTACAAAGAAAGGATCCATGCCGGTGATTGCACAGATTTTTTCCATAATATAATCCCGGCGGATTAACTCGGCAAGGTCAAAGAGGCGTTCATCATCCGGGACGCAGACCCGGTGTTTCAGCTCTTCCAGCGACCGCTTCCTGGAGTTTTTCCGTTCCAGGGTATATTGTTTGATTTCAAGAGAACGCACCCCTTTGAGAAGGGCGGCTTCAAAACTGCTGCCAATGGCCATGACTTCGCCCGTGGCCATCATTTTGGTTCCCAGCGTCCGCGTGGCGCCAAAGAACTTGTCAAAGGGCCATTTGGGGATTTTGACGACAACATAGTCAAGGGCAGGTTCGAAACAGGCATAGGTTTTCCCTGTAACGGCATTTTTTATTTCATCCAGGGTATACCCAAGGGCAATTTTTGCTGCAATTTTTGCAATGGGATACCCGGTGGCTTTGGAAGCCAGGGCGGAGGAACGGCTGACCCGTGGATTTATTTCGATCACTGCATATTGAAAACTGTCCGGATCAAGGGCAAACTGGACATTACAGCCGCCCTCAATTTCGATACTGTTGATAATGTCAATGGCGGCGGTTCTGAGCATCTGATATTCTTTGTCTGCAAGGGTCTGGGCAGGGGCAACCACAATACTGTCGCCGGTGTGTACGCCCACGGGGTCAACATTTTCCATGGAACAGATGGTGATACAGTTTCCTGCGGAATCACGCATGACCTCAAATTCAATCTCTTTCCATCCCCGGATACATTTTTCGACCAACACCTGCCCGACACGGGAAAGATGAATACCTTGGGCGGCGATCTCACGCAGCTGTTCCCGGTTCTCTGCAATGCCGCCGCCGGTACCGCCCAGCGTATACGCCGGGCGGACAATTACCGGATAACCAATTTCTTCAGCGAAGGTTTCCGCTTCTTCGGTGGTGTTCACAATTTCCCCTTGTATCATGGGCTGATTGGTCCGTTCCATCAGCTTTTTAAAACTTTCGCGGTCTTCTCCTTCTTTTATAGATGCAATGGAGGTGCCAATCACACGCACTCCATATGTGTCAAGAATGCCCTGGTCATAAAGCTCGCAGGCAAGGTTAAGCCCTGTTTGGCCGCCCATTCCGGCAATCAGGCTGTCCGGGCGCTCACGGTCAATAATTTTTTCTAAAAATGCGGTGGTAAGGGGTTCGATATAGGTGCGGTCTGCAAGGCCGGGATCGGTCATGATGGTGGCTGGATTGCTGTTGACCAAAACGACTTCTATTCCTTCCTCTTTCAGCGCCTGACAGGCCTGGGTACCGGAGTAATCAAATTCGGCGGCCTGTCCGATGACAATCGGACCGGAGCCGATCAATAAAACTTTTTTTATATCAGGATTTTTTGGCATGGTGAAACCTCCTTTAGCGTGCTAAAAAAATATCAAACAACTGATGGGTATCATGGGGTCCGGGTGAAGCTTCGGGATGGAACTGAACGCTGCAGACGGGAAGAGTTTTATGGCGGATACCTTCGCAGGTGCCGTCATTTACATTGACATACCAGGGAAGTACATCTTCCGGCAGATCGGATAAAATATAATTGTGATTCTGTGAGGTAATATAAACATGGCCTGTTTCCAGATTTTTTACAGGATGATTGCCGCCGTGGTGGCCGAACTTTAATTTTTGTGTTTTGGCGCCGAGGGCCAGGCCGATGAGCTGGTGCCCCATACAAATTCCACAAATTTTATATCCTCCCATCAGTGCCTTCAGCGTTTCAACCGTTTCGGGAACATCAGCCGGATCGCCGGGGCCGTTGGAAATAAACACCATATCCGGCCGGATTTTTTTGATTTCATCTGCGGGCGTATCATAGGGCAGGACGTGAATTTCGCATTTTCGTGCTTTGAGTTCCCGCAGGATACCTGCTTTGGCGCCCATGTCCAGAAATGCTATGCGGGGACCGCTGCCGGCAAGGGTGTAAGGGTGCCGGGTACTGACCCTTTGAATAACATCGCGGTTATCCAAGGCCTGGATACGGCGTTTTATATCCTCCGACGCTGGATTTTCTGTGGTGAGAAGACCGCGCATACAGCCGTAGTCGCGAAGGACGCGGGTCAGAGCGCGGGTATCAATATCAGAGAGGCCCATAATATGATTTTGACGCAGAAAACCATCCAATTCCATCTCCATTCGGAAATTGTTGGGATAATCACAGTTTTCGCGTACAATAAGGGCCGAAAGGGCAGGCTTGTCCGCCTCCATATCCGCAAAATTGATGCCATAGTTGCCAATCAGCGGATAGGTCATAACCACCATCTGCCCGCAGAAGGAGGGGTCTGTGATCGTCTCTTGGTATCCGGTCATATTGGTGGTAAAGACGACTTCGCCGACAACGTCGTGAATGTCGCCGAAGGCTTTTCCTGTAAATTTCATACCATTTTCCAGGATCAGGGTAGCTGTTGTATTTGGCATAGAATCACTCCTTAAATATAATCTATAAAAAGTCTGTTGATAAAAGAATAAATACATTTACTATGGTTTTGGACAATTGGTGAAAATGCTGCAGAGGGGTTGATCTGGTAAAAATCTGCAAAAAAAAGAACGAAGAATAAAAATTCAACGTCCTTGTTTGTCAAAATATGAAATTTTTAAAATAGAAACATCAGTAAAAGAAGCAATGGGAGAGTCAGATAACTGCCGGTCTCTTTTGAATCGCATTCCGCTCATCCCTTCCTTTTCTAAATTTTTTCTATTATACCATCGTGAAAGGGAGATGTCAAGAAAAGATACGCCAAGAAACATAAAACACACAATTAATTTTTGGGCAGTTTGACGGATTTATCAGGGTGTTCTGGAACAAAAGGTATGAATCAGAAAATAATCAAGGATCAGGTTCCGGTCTTATTTTTTATGATAGGATACAGGCCCTTCGGTTATTTTCACAGCGGCATTGGTTTTGTCAATAATAGAAGATTGAAAAGCAGCAGATTCACCAATGGGAAGAAAGACCGGAAGTTCAACCTGGTCGGTATAAACCGCTTCATCCCGGATGATATTTTCCCATTTGGAAAGTTCGTTTTGGAGCTTTCCCAGCATGGGATAGGCACAATGCAAAGAAAGTTTTTGGCAGAGAATCATCTGAATTTTTTCCGCTGCCTCCACACCCGCTTTGGCAGATTTGGAATAGGCATGGACAAGACCGCCGGTTCCCAGCAGGATGCCGCCAAAATAACGGGTGACCACCACAATTAAATTGGTCAATGCTTCTTTTTTCAGCATGTCCAGTACCGGAAGTCCGGCAGTGCCGCCCGGTTCTCCGTCATCACTGTAACGCATAATTTGATTTTGTTCCAATATATACGCATAGACATTGTGGCTGGCATCCCAATATTTTTGTCTTTGGGCGTTAAGAAATGCAAGTGCTTCTTCTTCTGTTGTTACCGGCTGGACAGATGCGATAAACCGGGAACGTTTTTCGGTAATTTCTGCCGCCGCAAAGCGGGCAACTGTGTTATAAAATTCCTTCATAAGTACCTCCGGGATTTAATATACGCAGGAGAAGAGAGGAGACGGTAAGGACAGAGGGATTTTCAGCGGCCTCTTTTTGCAGGGTCTGCAGATCCCGCAAACCGGTTTGCAGGAGATTGAGTGCCAATTTATATTCCTTATTTTCCAGGGCCGTCTTTGCCCGCTGAAAAGAGGGCTGCTGAAAGACAGAGCGCTGCAAAAAATTGGATGCGGCCGTGAAAACAGGGAGCAGCTGCTCTTCGCTGGCAAGAAGAATGCCGAAGACAACTGCGGCAAAAAGTGTTTCTTCAGCGCGCCGGTTGTAATCTGTTTCTCCGCAGGAAGAGATAGAACCATCGCAGTGCAGATGGTTGCGGAGGTAGCGCAGACCGGTATGCAGAAGCAGGCGTTCTTCGCTTTTTGTGCCGAAGCGTTTTTCTCCGAAGATACCCATCCCTGTTTTTGTAAAGGGAGAACGTCCATAAATGGCAGAAGAAACGGAAAGGGCATGAGAAATGCCGTCCGGGTCTTCCAGGCGAAGGACGGTTTCTGTGTTCAGGCAGTTATAACGGACACCGATTTGTTCAAGTTTTTGTTTCAATTTTTGCCAGGAGGCAGGGGATGCGGTTTCCATCAGAGTTTCTGCCTGCTTTGCGGCTTGGCGGGCATAGAAAATATCAGCAAACCGGAAGCTGTCGTATTCCTCAACTGCATCAAGATGAAGAATGGTATCGCCTTCATCGCAGGAAAGGGAAAAAGCCTGTGGGACAGTATCGCCGAAAACGGCGCTGAAACAAAGATTTTCACCGGCGGTTGTGATTGAAAGATATTCAGGCAGGAGGGCACAGGGGGTGTCGATGGGTTTGATATGCAGATGATGCAGTTTTCGTTCTTTCATGTCCTGAATAAATTGACGGACGGAAGCCATCATATTTTCATGGGGATAGACATGGGTAATACAGGCGCCGCATGTTTTTGCAAATTCATCCAAACGGGGAAAATCAGATTTATCGCCAAAGGTAAGAAAATGCAGGTCTGTTTTTTCCAAAAGTTGCAATAGGCGCTCTTCCGCTGTCGCAGACAGGTCTTTGGAGGTCACAAAAATTCCCTGTACATCATGATTTTTCTGATAGGCATCAAAGCGGCACAGCAGTTCCTCAAGATCGCCGTGCCCGCCTTGGAGCTTCTTTAAAAATTCTGCAATGGCAAGACTCTGAGAACTGCTGTCTGTGACAGTCTCAAAGCTTCGGAATAAGGTTTCTTCTCCTGTTGCCATAACAGCGAAATCAGCACCTTCACCAAGGGTTCTGGAGGCAAGATACACAATGTTTTTTGCCTGGGCGCACTGTACAGAACTGCAAGCTGTAAGGTCCATCAAAAACAGGGTGGGCGGTAATTTTTTGGGCGTACCAAAGCTGGGCATGTTGAGAAAAAAGAGCCCGGTTTTTCCGAGGAGATTTCCGCCGGCGTATGCGATATTTTTTTGGCTGTTTTGTGTAAAATCAAGGACCACGTCCCTGTCAGCAGGCAGGTGGAGCTGGATTTCATCTTCGGATAAAAATTCCTGTTCCGGATGGCTGGGCGAGTAAATTTGCCGGCAGGTTCCGCCCAAAATATCAAGGTGAATATCTGCGTAAAGCAGGTCGGCCTGGTCATATTGTTCGTTTTGTTTACAGCCGCCGATGGGAAGGGTCAGTCGGGAATGCGTCTGCCGGATACAGAGGGGGCAGAAGAAATCAAGCACAATTGTATATTCACGTGCGGGCGCAAAACCCTGGGTCAACAGGGTATAGGTATTTTCGCCTGTTTGCTTTAAAAGAATTTCCCGGCCGTCTTCTTCCTTTGATTCGGCTTCCCGGATGGGAACAGCTCTGGAACAGAGAACATGTCCATCGTGTACAATTTTCATTCCGGCAATTTCGGCATCCTGCGGAAGAGAAAAAGTATAAAGGCCGCGGACGGGAAAGGGCGAGTCATTCTTAAAGGCCAGCGTCATACTTAGAACGGCATAGGTATTGAGGACAACCCCATTGATTTGCAATATTTGTAAAAGTTCCAAAACAGTCACCTCTATCGGCATCAAGATATTGTCATTATATCGTATGCTGCGGAAAATTGCAACCACTGGATATGATCAAAAAACATAAAACAGGTACGGCAATGCCGTACCTGTTATTATGTGCCACCCGCTATGTATGCGGAGTGAGGCTGTTTTCATTCTCCGTTTTATACGGAAGGGTGAAAGCCCTTGATTCTTTGACTAGCAGCCGCAGCCACAGCCGCAGTTGTTGTTGTCGTTACCGCAGCAGCAGCAAATGAGGATGATCAGGATGATGATCCAGAGACAGCTATCGCCACCGAAACCGTTACCAAAACAAGACATAAGAGCACCTCCTATAATATAGACTATCATATCGGTCTGCCGGGTTGGCAGTTATTTTTAAAGTCATCGGCCGCCGTTTGGTCAGCGGCCGTTTTTTTGATAGCGGTCAAGCCGCTATGTACATTAATCGCAGCAACAGTCGTTAAGACCGGCGATGTTTCTTTGATTTCCGCCGTTGCAGCAACAGCAGATGATCAGGATTACAATTATAATCCACCAGCAATCGTTTCCTCCGAATCCACATCCGTTTCCAAACATATTGTTTAACACCTCCTAATCTGTTTACATTGTTATCATACGCCGAGGGCAGAAATCGGTGCATGGATTTCTGAACATTTCGTGAATTTTCTGCAAAAATATTTACAATTTCCGGTGGGTGTGCTATAGTGAACGTATGTATAGATAAGGTTAGGGGGCTTTATGTGATGAAAACGGATATCGAAATTGCACAGAGTGCAAAGATGCTTCCCATTGCGGAAGTTGCGGAAAAATTGCATCTTTCAGAAGAAAATTTGGAGTTTTATGGGAAATATAAAGCAAAAATCAGTGAAGATGCGTATAAAAAATGTGAAGAAAACAAAGACGGCAGACTGATTCTGGTGACGGCAATTAATCCTACCCCTGCAGGTGAAGGAAAAACAACAACAACAGTTGGCTTGGGACAGGCGATGCCGAAAATCGGAAAGAATGCGGTCATTGCATTGCGGGAGCCCTCCCTCGGTCCGGTAATGGGGATTAAAGGCGGGGCAGCCGGCGGCGGCTATGCACAGGTGGTTCCCATGGAGGATATTAACCTCCATTTTACCGGCGATATGCACGCCATTACAGCGGCAAATAATTTGTTGTCTGCGGCAATTGACAACCATATTCATCAGGGAAATGCCCTTTCCATTGATCAGCGGCGGATTGTTTGGAAAAGGTGTTTGGATATGAACGACCGGGCGCTGCGCCAGGTGGTGGTTGGTCTTGGCGGAAAGGTCAACGGATTTCCGCGGGAAGATGGGTTTATGATCACGGTTGCCAGTGAAATAATGGCGATTTTGTGTCTGGCAGACGGGCTGGAAGATTTAAAACGCCGGATCGGGTGGATTGTCTGTGCCTATAATCTGGAGGGGAATCCGGTGACGGCAAAGGATCTTAAGGTTGATGGGGCGATGACCCTCCTTTTGAAGGATGCGATGAAACCGAATTTGGTTCAAACCCTTGAAAATACGCCCTGTTTGATGCACGGGGGGCCGTTTGCCAATATTGCCCATGGATGCAATTCTCTGCGTGCCACAAAGCTGGGGTTAAAACTTGCGGATTATTGTATTACGGAAGCCGGTTTTGGTTCTGATTTGGGGGCCGAGAAATTTTTTGACATCAAATGCAGATTTGGAGGGCTGAAGCCGGACTGCGTTGTTTTGGTGGCGACGGTACGCGCCCTTAAATATAATGGCGGCATTGCAAAGGCCGACCTTGGTGCTGAAAACTTAACCGCTCTTGCGGCAGGAATTGAGAATTTAAAGGCACATATAGAAAACATGAAAAAATATAAGGTGCCGGTGGTGGTGGCCATCAACCGGTTTGGAACGGATACCGAGACAGAGCTTGCCTATGTGGAAGAATTTTGCAGGGAGCTTCAGGTGCCCGTATCCTTGTGTGAGGTCTTTGCCAAAGGCGGTGAAGGCGGTGTGGATTTGGCCAGGACGGTTGTGGAGGTTATTGATAAAAACGGTTCTTCTGCCTTTGAACCAATTTATGATGCAGAACGTCCTATTAAAGAAAAGATTGCAATCATTGCCAAGGAGATATATGGGGCAGAAGGCGTGAATTTTACAGCGCAGGCAGAACGGGAAATCAAACAGCTGACGGCATTTGGATTTGATAAACTTCCGGTTTGTATGGCCAAGACCCAGTATTCTCTCTCGGATGATCCGGCATTGCTGGGACGTCCGGCAGGATTCACCATCACCGTGCGGGAAGTGCGGGTATCTGCTGGTGCTGGGTTTGTGGTGGCTTTGACCGGTGCGGTTATGACCATGCCGGGACTTCCAAAGGAGCCGGCGGCAAACAAAATGGACATATGCACGGATGGAACGATTACAGGACTTTTTTAGATAATTAGGAGGCAGAAAATTTGTTTATAGCGGACAAGTATGATATTGCAGTGGTTGGCGGCGGCCATGCAGGAATCGAAGCCGCCTTTGCGGCGGCAAGGCTGGGGATGAAAACCTGTTTATTTTCCATCTCTCTTGATGCAATTGCAAATCTGCCCTGCAATCCCAGTATCGGCGGAACAGCAAAGGGGCATTTGGTTCGGGAAATTGACGCCTTGGGCGGCGAAATGGGAAAGGGAGCGGATGCAACCTTTCTGCAGTCCAGGATTTTAAACCGGGGAAAAGGTCCGGCGGTTCATTCCCTGCGTGCCCAGATTGACCGGCGCAATTATCAGGAAGAGATGAAACACCGTTTGGAAAAACAGGAAAATTTGGATATCCGCCAGGCGGAAATTGTGGATTTGACATTGGATGATGAAGGCTGTGTTCGCTCTGTTATTGCCAAATCCGGAGCGGAATATCTTTGCCGCGCGGCAATTATCTGTACAGGGACCTATCTGAAGTCGCGTATCATCATTGGTGAATTTTCTCAGGAGAGCGGACCGGATGGCGTTTTTCCGGCAAATGAGTTGTCAAAGAATCTTGAAAAAATCGGTGTGAAGCTGGTGCGTTTTAAAACGGGAACGCCGCCCAGAATCAACCGGAAGAGTATAGACTTTTCGAAGTTAGAAAAACAGGTTGGCGACGAGGAAATAACACCTTTTTCCTTCGAGACCGAAGGGGAACTTAAAAACCAGGTGGCCTGCTATATTACCTATACCAATGAAAAAACCCATAAAATTATAATGGATAATCTGCATCGGTCGCCTCTGTATGGTGGGGACATTAAAGGGATTGGCCCCCGGTATTGCCCGTCTATTGAGGATAAGGTGGTTCGTTTTAAGGATAAAGAACGGCATCAGCTCTTTGTCGAGCCGATGGGCATCCGTACGGAAGAGATGTATTTACAGGGATTTTCCAGCAGTATGCCGGAGGATATACAGATACAGATGATTCATTCTCTGCCGGGGTTTGAGAATGCGCAGGTTATGCGCAACGCCTATGCCATTGAATATGATTGTGCAGATCCGCTTCAGCTTTATCCGACATTGGAGTTTAAAGAGATCAAAGGACTTTTCGGTGCAGGGCAGTTCAACGGGACGTCGGGGTATGAGGAGGCTGCGGCACAGGGGCTGATTGCCGGTATCAATGCCGTACGTTCTTTGAAAGGCGAGGAGGCTTTCATCCTTGATCGTTCACAAGCTTATATTGGAACTTTGATTGACGACTTAGTAACCAAGGGAACCAATGAACCATACCGGATGATGACCTCACGCTCGGAATACCGGCTGCTTCTGCGGCAGGACAATGCAGATATTCGCTTGACCCCGCTGGGCTATGAAATTGGCTTGATTTCGGAGGAGCGGTATCAAAAATATCTGCAGAAGCAGGATGCCATTGCATGTGAAAAGCAAAGATTGGAAAGAATAATATTACCGCCTTCAGAAAAGGTACTTGCGTTTCTCGAAAAAATAGGTTCTACGCCGATAAAATCGGGAATCCGGGCGTCTGAACTTTTAAAACGTCCTGAAGTAACTTATAAAGGGATGCAGGAAATTGATGAGGAGCGGCCAAAGCTGGATGCAGCAGTCACTGAGCAGGTAGAGATTTCTATCAAATATGAAGGATATATTAAACGCCAGCAGACGCAGGCAGAACAATTTAAAAAACTGGAGAATAAAAAAATACCGGAAAAAATTGACTATCTGCAAATTGATGGCCTGCGTCTGGAGGCGCGGCAGAAACTTGACAAAATCAGGCCAAAATCGCTGGGACAAGCGTCCCGGATTTCCGGCGTTTCGCCGGCAGATATTGCGGTTTTGATCATATATTTAAAATCCTTATAGGATTTTGGCGCTGCAATCAGCGCCGGGGGAGTTGCAAATCAAAATTTGAGGAGGAACTTTTAATGATGAACACAAAGAAATTATTATGCGGATTGATGGCGGTATCAATGTTGACGGCAGGGCTTACGGCCTGCGGACCTAAAAAGACGGCAAGTTCGACAGGAGAAAATATTGTTGAACAGACGACACCCGAAGGGAACACCGTCTATGATGTAAAGCTGGACGAGCGGGATCAGGAAACCAGTCATCAGTATGGTGAAGAAGACCTTGGTTTTGTAGATACACAGACAGGGAAAAAGGTATATCTTGGTATGACAGCCCAGGAGGTTGAAGAAGTGACTGGTGCGGCAGCATCGTCAATGGTTGGCGGCTATCAGGTGTATGACGGGATTGTTGTGCAGTATTCGGATGAAAATGTTGCTGTTTCAATGATTGTTGCGGAAGGAAATATGACAGATCCCGGGTTTACTACGCGGTACGCAACGGCGCGGGGGGTAAAGCTTGGAATGGTGATGGAGGACTTCAAAAAAACTTATGGAGATGAGGTGGATATTCCTGAAGACCAGAATGCTGAAGGGGAAGAGGGAATTGCAAAATCCTCCACGGCAACCCGGTACATTGTGAAAAATGGAAAGAAACTTGAATATATTGGAACAAACCTTACCAAGGAAAACCGGCCCGAAGAGACAGCAAATCTTTATTTACAAGACTTTTTGTTTAACAATGAAAGCCAGTCGGTGACCTCTATGCGTATCAGTACGTATGATGCAATTTATGGCGCCTGAGAATGAAAAAAGAAAAGTGCCGGCCCCACAAATTCTGGGGCCGGCATTTTTTGTATAAAGAAAACCCCCGGCTGTGCGGGGGGTTCAGAAAAAGCTTTAGCG
>CAJTWN010000023.1 GCA_910580105.1 uncultured Clostridia bacterium
TTAGTTATCACAAAAACGCAAGGCATATCACTGTCTTGCGTTTTCTTTATAACAATATACGAAGCAGTTTATCCCGAATTTATCATTTTCCTATTTTGCAATAAGGGCTGAACGCCGGTCATCCAACATTTCGGCCGGAGATTGTACGACCGCCGAAAAACGGAAATGGAATCCACCACCTCTATAAGCGGCCTCTTTCGTTATAAAACATTCGGCAAAATTCTGCGAGCTTATATTTGTTCGGCATATTATCCAGTTTTCACTATTTCTCATCATCCAAATATTGTTTTTATATCAATGGTATGCTATAATTATTGATGGCACGCGATGGCACTTTTGTTTCTGATATAATGGTTATGAAAAGAAATAAAATGATCTATTATATCAGAAGGGTGTGGTGTAAATTGATTGTAAAAGAAAATACACATTAAAACGTTGTTGCCGGCAACATTTTAATGTGTAATTGCGGATATGCTTAAAGATACCCATCTGCATATTCGTATTTTAGCATATCCGTAAATCAAAATCAAGTTGTTTTACAATTTTATTTACGGAGGTTAAAAGGATTTCATGAAAAAAACTAAATATGATGATGGATTTCATAGCTATTTGGTAGAGGGAGCAACCGTTGTAGGCAAACCCGGAATACCAATGCTGATGAATTTGGACAATGTACAAGTGCCTAAAGATATAATACCGTTTGAAAAGGCAAAATATTCTTTGAATAAAAGAAGCTATGTTCATTTTTATATGCATGACAAATATTTTGCCGATGTTTTAACATCAACCACAAAGTATTTAGACTTGTTAAAGCAATTTGACGGAGTAATAACGCCTGATTGTTCGCTTGCAATCGGACAGTCAGCTTGTTTACAGCAAACAAATACATACTTTAATCGTGCAGTCGGATTTTATCTGCAAAAGAACGGCATCCCTGTTATTCCTAATATCCGATGGAGTGATGAAAGCAGCTTTGAATATTGCTTTTTAGGTGTTCCTAAAAACAGTATTGTGTCGATAAGTACACAAGGATGTATTCGTTCAAATGAGCAAAAATTCATGTTCAAAAAAGGTATTTCCGCAATGCTGAAAGAATTGCAGCCAACGGATGTGCTCGTTCATGGTTATATGCCGGACAGCGTTTTTGAAGAATTTTTGAAAGACGCCCATTTTCACCGTTATAAAAGCTGGTTTGAAAGAACCCACGAAAAGGTGGTGTAATTTATGGGTACATTTAAAGGAGGCTCACAAAGCTATAGAAGTATTGGACAAAATGTATTAATAACTTCGTCTAAATATCAATACTCAAATGGATATTTTGGCAAAAACAGTCCAAGTACGGGTAGTAAAACAAGGAACATCGTTTCAAGGGATAATCTTGCAACAGCAAAAGATTTTTATAATAAAATTGCTTTTGGCGGAACAGAAAAAATTTATGATAATGGAAATAGGAGAATTACTCAGATGTCAGATGGTTCTATTATTACTTGGCGAAAAAAGTCAACCTCAGACGGTACATCGGTAGTTGAGATAAACATATCAAATAGCACTCACACGGGTGGAGTGAAAAGGCAAAAAATTCATTTTATAGAGGAGGAATAATAAATGAATACCTCAATAATTATCAATAATAAAGAAATTGATTTACTTAAAAATATGATAGGCAAAAAGTTTAATAAGTATAGATGTGATCCGTTTATTAATAGTCCTATGGTGTATGGAATCATAGGCGTATATATTGACGGAAAACCATTTAAAATTACATCGCTTTTAAAAGTAGTTCAAAGATTTTTAGTTATAGATGAAGTTGCAGAATTTAAAATAATTGAAACTACAGATGATAGCATCAAAACTTTTATGAACGATGGCGAAATGATTGATACGCCAATAAATAGTAAGATCGAATCTATTTCTGTGGTTAATGACTTTCAAACAATAGAGCACGATGGAAAACTTTATGAGTTTAGTTCTACCGTTGGACTTATTTTTGTGTTAGAAGATTCCCGAGAGATATCTTTTGAAATTGGGACCTGGTTTTCTGAAATGATGACTATTCGAAAAGGCTATAACTTAATAGAGAAATTTACACCGATTGAAGATTTCTTTGAAGAGTGGGAAGATTGTGAAGGATATGTTCCTAAATGCTCGCGCAAAATTATAGAGATAAAATAATCATTTTCATTGTGCAGTCGGATTTTATCTGCAAGAGAATGGAATTGCGGTCATACCAAATGTGCGTTTTAATGATGCGCGAACATACGAGTTTTGTTATGACGGCATAGAAAAGGATAAAACTGTCGCGGTTGGCACCCATGGATGTATAAAACGAACAGAGGATAAAAAACTGTTCAAATCCGGCTTAGAAGAAATGGTTAAACGCCTGTCTCCCAAGACCATCATCGTTTACGGAGCCGCGCCCGATGATATTTTCGGACAATATGCTAAGCGCGGAATTGATATAATTCCCTTTGAAAGCGAGTTTTCAAAGTCCAGAAAGCGGGTGACTGCTTAATGGGCGGCGGCATGAGCGGCAATTTTGGAAATACGAAGGGAACAAAAGCAAGTTATAGGCACATTATATCAAGCTTACCCAAAAATCCCAATAATTTAACCAAAAAAGGTTGGACAAACACTACACCAACCGGAATGTCACAAAACACATCATCTCAAATGTTTACAAATAAAAATAATGGTATGAGAATTCGTTTTGATAAAGGGAAAAAAGGTGCCACCGGATATGGCGCAAAAGATCATTATCACATTTTAAACCCAAATTCAACGGGCAAGCACGATTATTATTTAGATAAAAACGGAAAGCCAGTGCCCAAAAATTCAAAAGCATCACATATAATCCCATAGGAGGAAAAATAGTTTATGACAATATCAGAATTTTTTAGTAAGTACAATTTACACGACAGTTTGTTGGAAAACATTAACTATGATGAAAAAAGGAGAATAATAACACTGGAAATAGATTTTTGTTATTGGCTGCAGGAAAACTATACTGGTGATATGCCGGAGACAGGTATGATAACACTTATTTTTTCAAATGTGATTAAATTTGACTATACTCCTTTTTCCATAAACAGCGATGAAATAATAAGCGTTAATAACAACTCAGATGGTAGGTTGTATTTAGAATTTTTTAATGATATAACCGAAGAGTGTCATAGTTTATGTATTATAGCAGAACAGGTCGAAATAGTTGAATAAGAATTTATGTATATCGGCATTTCTGTCGCTGTATATAAGATGAAACGTACAGATTTCCTTTTAGGCAGAATACGGATGGGAAAATAACGGAGGAATACATAGCAGAATGGCAGACAGGACTTTTCAAAATTCTGTCTGCCATTTATGTGCTTTTGCCATCAGGGAATATCAAGCAAAAAGCTGGAAAAGAATGTTTTAAAAGCGGTTGCAGGAAATGGTCAGCCGTTTCTCCCCTCATACCATCATCGTTTACGGAGCCACGCCCGATGATATTTTCGGACAATATGCTAAGCGCGGAATTGATATAATTCCCTTTGAAAGCGAGTTTTCAAAGTCCAGAAAGCAGGTGACTGCTTAATGGGCGGCGGTTTTGGAAATACAAGGGGAAAACAACAGTCCATTAAATATTGGGGAAACAATCCGGCAAAATCTCTAGGGAAAGGATTTGAATGGAGAGAAAAATCCAGTCTCGGAGGTGATAAAGAAAATTGGTATAATCCAAAAGGGGAGAAAAATGGAATATGCAAGAAATCATATTGGATTTTACGGAATGCAAATATATTGTACGATTATACTATAATTTCAGGAAGGATTTCTTACAAAAATTATATGCGGCAAAGACACATCCCCAAACAACAGCAATCGTTGCCGGAAACGATAAACACTGCGGTAAAAAAGCGTATCTTAACTTTATGCAAAGAATATAACCTGTCTGTTGGAATGCTTGCCAGAAAATGCGTCCTTTCACCGGCGGCTCTGTACAACTTGTTTGAATACGCTGTCCCACCCTGGATACAATCGTCAGAATTTGCGACGGATTGGATGTTCCGGCAGCCTGTTTTTTTAACAAAGAATTTGAAGATGACGCCGGTAATTTCAAAGAGCCATAAGGCAGTAAAAATAAGCCAACATCTTATGCCTGCCTGCAATGGGGCCGGGATAAAAGATTCCGCACCCAAAGCGCGGCAGATAAACATATGTCATTGCCCCGGTTTTCCGGGGCACCTTCCTTTTACGCATCCGCACCTTGCGCCGCCGGCGCACTGGATGCTTTTTGCCGGAAAACCAAATCTGCCTGTTTACAGCACTCTTTCGCAGTTTAAGCCGTTGATAATCAACTCTATGATTTTCACAGGTTCCTGCTTTCCGGCAATAAAAAAGGCATCCCTTGTTGAAACTGCATCGGTTTTTGCAGTTTAATGACAGGGGGTGCCTTTTGGTACTATCAAAGCGTAAGTGTAAGACACCGGCAGGCGTTTCACATTTGCGCTTATTTTTATCTCTGTTTCTTTGCACAAAAAAAAGTCCCGGAACCCAAGGGATTCCGGGACAAAAAATTACACATTCACCTGCAGGGCTGCCATGGCGTCCAAAGCGGTTTGATGCCGTTCTTCTGTCACGCCTGCACAACAGGAACTGTCCACCAGGATTTCTGCTTCCGGCAGGAAAGCCTTCGCCATCACCACATTGGAAATCACACAGATGTCTGTACACAGTCCAACAAATTCAATTTCTTTCGGCTGTTTTTCCTGCAAAAATTCCATCAGCTCCACACTGCCAAAGGTTCCTTTGTCAAAAATCTTCTTTCCTTCAGCCAGTTCCGCGATTCCTGGTGCAAGAGCCCAGCCGTCGTCTCCTTTGAGACAGTGAAGGATGGGCAGGTTTTTTCCCTCCTGGGAGGAGAGATAATCTTCATCGTGGGTGTCTCTGGTAAAGACAACCTCACCGTCATAGTTTTCGATCTTTTTTATCACCGCCGGAAGGATTGCCTCCGCCTCCAGAGTTCCCAGCGCACCGGTGATGAAATCATTCTGCATGTCGACAACAACCAAAATTTTTCGCATAGTTCCCTCCTGCAAACAGCGCCGGGACCTTTTCATACAGTGGGTTCCCTCATGCCCTGTTCTCTGTCTTTTATGATATGTAAAAATGGAAATGGGCGTTTGGACAGCGATGTTTCTATACGAAAAAGCTTTCGCCGCTTCCATAAACTGCCCGGATTATAATAGTGCGATACCGGCCTTTTCACAGGCGGTTCTGGTTTTTTCATCCCAGATGGAAACCTGAACCTCGCCGATGTGCGCCTTTCCCAGCAGCAGCATACAGATCCTGGACTGGCCGATGCCGCCGCCCATGGTCAGGGGCAGTTCGCCGGCAAGCAGCGCCCGATGGAACGGCAATTCAGCCCGTTCTTCGCATCCGGCCTTTTCGAGCTGTTCCCGAAGCGACTGCGCGTCCACACGGATCCCCATGGAGGATACCTCAAATTCCCGTTCCAAAACATCATTCCAGAACAAAATGTCACCGTTCAGCTTCCAGTCATCATAGTCGGGCGCACGTCCGTCATGCTTTTCACCATTGGTCAGGCGGTCGCCGATCTCCATGATAAACACAGTTTTATGTGTTTTTGTATAGGCCCGTTCCCGCTCTTTTGCCGATAGATCCGGATAAAGGTCGGCAAGTTCCTGGGTTGTGATAAACTGCACCTCTCTTTTCAGTTCCGTCCGAATGGACGGAAACGCCTGTTTCAGTTCTTCCAGCGTATCGCAAACCGCATCCACAATCTGTTGTACGGTCTGCTTTAAATACCCTTTATTTCTTGAAGCTTCATCAATCACCTTACACCAGTCCCACTGGTCCACATAGATGGAATGGATGTTGGAGAGTTCCTCATCCCGGCGGATTGCGTTCATGTCGGTGTAAAGCCCCTCACCGCAGGAGAAACCATATTTTCCAAGAGCCATCCGCTTCCATTTTGCAAGGGAATGCACCACCTGTGCTTCCGTTCCGGCATCCGGTATGTCAAAGGCCACCGCACGTTCAGTCCCATTTAAATTATCGTTCAGACCGGTGCCCGTTTCGACAAACAGCGGCGCCGTCACCCGTGTCAGATTGAGTGCGTCCGCAAGTTTTTCTATAAATGTACGCTTTATCTTTTCAATTGCCGATTGGGTATCATATAAGGAAAGCGCAGGATGATATCCTTCCGGAATCTGAATTACGCTCATTTCTCACCATTCCTTTCAAATGCGCCGCACTTTTTCATGAAAACACGAAAAAGATGCCCAAAGCGCATCTTCTCTCTTCATTATTCTTTGTATGTTTCCATACCGGCTTCGTCCGTCATACAGTCTCCGCCCGAAACCGTCCGATCCAACATATCCGATAAAAACCAAAGACGGCTTACTTCAAGCTATTATACTCCACAACAGCAGCCCTGTCAACAGAAACATCGCATATTAATATATGCAAAAATCCACATGGTATATTACCTTTTCCAAACAACTCCAAAACCAATATAAGCCGAACAGAAAATTTGATTTAAATCCTGCCGCAAAAGCAGAGCCGGAAAATTGAGTTGCAATTTTAAAGGAAATCGTATATAATAAAGATTGAATTGCGACCGCATGTTCTACATTTAACTTTTGGTATAGCTTTTTGTAAAACGTTTGTTTGAGAAACAACAGAGAAAATGCCGATATTTCTCTTTAGCGTAAAGTACGTGTTTAAACACAAAAATCCGGCCGCAAATTCAAAAAAGGCGCACACCATCCCCGGTGAGCGCCTTTGCTTTTTATATTATACTATGTTTTTTCAATTTTGTCAACGATTTTTTTCAAATTTTTGCCAAACTTTATTTTTCTGCATCTTCAGCATCCCGCAGGGCATAGGCCACCTTGCAGATGTCGCCTGCCCCCATGGAAATAAACAGGTCGCCCTCCCGCAGTTCCTTTTTTAAGTACTGCGTCATGGCTTCAAGGTCGTTGATATATACGCAGCCGGGAATCTTTGCCGCAAGGTCACAGGCATGGATGCTGCCGTCATATTTTTCTCGTGCGGCATAAATATCGGCGATCAGCACTTTGTCCGCCATGGGAAGTACCTCTGCAAAATCATCCAAAAGCGCCTTGGTTCTGGTATAGGTGTGGGGTTGAAAGGCAAGAACCACCCGGTCATACGGCATCTTTTTTGCAGAGGCCAGTGTGGTTTTTATCTCTGTCGGATGGTGTGCATAATCATCCACCAATGCGGCACCATGGTAAAATCCGATTTTTTCAAACCGCCGCTTGGTTCCCTTGAACATCTCCAGTCCGCGTTTGATTGCTCTTCTGTCAATTTTCAGAAATTCCCCGGCGGCAGTTACTGCCAGGGCATTAAGGATATTATGCCGGCCGGCTACGTGCATCTGAAGGGAAAGTACCTTTCTCTCCCCCTGCATTATATCAAATTTTGGATAACCCTCATCACTGATGGTAATATTCTTTGCATAATAATCTGCTTTCTCGTCTTCGTAACTGTAATACATGATTTTTTGTTGGCTATTTTGCACAACTTTACAGGCGTTTTTATCGTCATAACAAACAATAATTCCACCTTCGGGTGAAGTTAGACTTGCAAATTTTTGAAATGATGATATAATATGGTTAATATCACTAAAATAATCCAGGTGATCTTCCTCAACATTTGTGATGATAGACAAAAATGGTCGAAAATGGAGGAAGCTTTCCACATATTCACAGGCTTCAAAGGGAAGATAATCCTTTTTCCCGATGCGGTAATTGCCGCCGATTTCCGGAAGTTCACCGCCAACTAAAATGGTGGGATCCGTCTCTGCGGCGAGAAGTACCAGAGAAAGCATGGAAGTTGTTGTTGTTTTTCCATGGGTCCCTGCCACCGCAATGGGATAACGATAGAGCTCCATCACAGCGCCGAGAAGTTCGGCCCGTTCAATCACGGGAACGCCAAGCTCCCGCGCACGGACAAGTTCCGGATTATCCTGTGCAATGGCCGCGGTATAGCAGACCAAATCGGGGGATTTGATATTGTCCGCCGACTGGCCGATGGCAATTTCTGCACCCTTATCAATGAGTTCGTCAATGATTGGAGAAGTTTTTGCATCCGAGCCGGTCACCTTATATCCGGCATCCAGAAGCATACCGGACAGGCCGCTCATGCTGATGCCGCCGATACCAATCATATGGACTGCGGCGCCGGGCTTTATATCGGAAATTGAAAATCTATGCATAGAAAAGACCTTCTTTCTGTCTTGATTTTTACTTTATATTCTATACATAGTTTACCACACATAAAAAAATTATTCAATATGCAAAGAATCTGAAAAAGTAAAAAAATTTATTTAAATATATGACGGGCAGTGCCCAGTCGAAAGGCGGTGTAACCTGATGGAGATTACAGACATCAGAGTTAGAAAAATCAATACGGAGGGTAGGATGAAGGCGGTTGTTTCGGTCACCTTTGACGACGCATTCGTTGTTCATGATATTAAGGTAATCGAGGGTCAGGACAAGCTCTTTATAGCAATGCCCAGTCGTAAAACCCCCGAAGGTGAATTCAAAGATATTGCACATCCGATCAATTCGAGTACACGCGAGTTATTACATAGCAAAATTCTCGAAAAATACGAGGAAGTGCTGAATGCACCGGAAGAAGACGAATCTGCTGCTATTTAAGATGTTATAAAGATCCAAAAGCTCCCCTGACGGGGAGCTTTTTTATACCCTATGTTAAAAATCTCCGCTCCGGCCCCGGTTTTTTATTTCTGCCGCAATTCCCATCACTTTTTATAAGACAGAATTTAAACCTTTTGGGCAAAAAGACACCGCTTAAAAAAAGCAGTGTCTTTGTATGTCGGTGAACAGGTTTGAGCAGGATTTTGACACATTGCCGGCGGCGATGTGCGCCCTTCATATCCGCTTTTCTGCCAGGAGAAGCAATCAAAAAATCCGGGTGCCGATGCGCAGACGGAATAATTGACTTTGAGCAATGTATTCAGGGCAAAATTTCACTCAAACGATAGAAAATCTGACCTTTTGGGCAAAAAGACACCGCTTAAAAAGCGGTGTCTTTGTAGATTTCAGCTTATTTAAAATAGGAAATCGGTTCCAGATTCTGTTCTTTCAGTAAATCCTTGATCATCTGGAGCAGAGCCTTTGCACCTTTCTCGGTGAAGTGGGTACCATCGTTTTCCCAGAAAATTTCATTCTTGGTTACGTCCGCACCCAGGGCGGCAAATTCCCGGGTAGAGGTACGCCACAGGTCAATGATAGGAACCTGTAATTCAGCCGCAACCTCTTCCATGGCTACAGCATAGGGCTTCAGACTGGAGGCATTCACAGCCGCTTCCACACTGTTGCCATTCTTGATGGCGTTCTCCACATCGCCTCTAAGGGTGGCAGGGGTCACAAAGATGAAGTTTGCGCCTCTGGACTTCGCAAAGGCAACATATTTTCTGAGGTTTTCCTTATATTCCGGGATGGTTGTTCCCTTATCCGGATTGGAGGATGGGTTCCGGTCATTGTGGGCCAGCTGGAAGAAGATAAAGTCGCCCTCCTGTACCTTGCTGTTGATAACGTTCAGACGCCCGGATTGAAGATAGGTTTTCGAGCTGATTCCATCTCTTGCCAGGTTATAGAGGGTCGCATTGCTCTTCAGCGCTTCGCCCATCACTTCGCCCCAGCCAACCCGGTCATTGTTGGTATAGAAGACGGTGGAATCACCAATCAGGAAGATGTTGGCCTTATCATCCTGATTCTGCGGAGTGCCGATATATCCGCCTGCCTTGGTCAGCGGACGCATACCATCCGCCGAATCCCAGATAAATGCCTTGATGTTGTCATTGACCCCTTGCGCGGTCATCTCTTTGTCAAAGGTCTGCCATGTTCCGTCATTTGTCAGGGTAAAGGGCTTTTCGCTTGCCGCCGGCGCCGCATAGCTGTCATTCTGTTGGGTAATCATCACAAATTCATGGTCGCTGTTGGTGGCATTGAGCGCTTTCAAACGAATGGTTGCTGTCTCGCCCGGCTTCAGCAGACACATGTCCTTGCCGTCGCCGTCCACCACAGTTACCGGATTGAAGAACAGGCCGCTGTAACCGGATGAAACTTTGACGTTCTTAATCTTTGTTTTGGTATTCGCCGCAGTGGGAAGAAAACTCAATTCAGAAAGATCCGGTGCCGTATCATTTACAAACAACATATCCTCTGCCGCCAAAACATTATTGACATACAGCTGGCAATAGTAGTTCTCAAAGTCAACATAGACCTTTACATTCTGCCACGCATCCGTTTTCAGGATCGGCAGATACAGATATTTCAGATAGCTATAATGCTTATCGGTCTTGCTGCCCGTCTCATAGAAGGTCTGGGCGTTGTTATAAGTGGCGGCATTTGTCCGTCCGGTCAGGTTGATTGCCGCAATTCGCTCGGCGCCCTGGCCGGAAGAGGTCAACGCCATGGTAACATCACTGGTTGAACCCTGTGCAATCCAAACGTCGGTCTCCACCGTCATGCTCTTTGGCAATGGGGTTTCCAGTTTAATTGTATGGGGGGTGCTGTTCACATCGATCTCGTCGGCGCTCTCGTACCAGAGGCCGTTGTCCTTTACCTGATAGAACACAAGATCCGACCAAGTGACCGATACACCGGCGTCAAATCCTTCTGTTGTCAGGGTCAGAACTGCATCCTTGCCTGCCACGAAATCATCGGTAAAGAATGGAACAGAGACATTGTTCAGACGATTCCGAAGATATACCATCTCGGTGATCACGCCCTTCTTATAGAAGGTCATTGTCTGGCCGCCAATGATTTCCACATAGTTCTGGTCATCGAAGCCGATACGTATCTTATTTTTTGTACTTGCTCCGGCATTTTCACCTATATGAAGCACGCCGCCGGCGTTGATAATCTCGCCGCCTATGGTGGGGAGAGAAATGGAGGTCTGGGCTTCATCCGGTGTCAGATTGAGTTTTTCGCCCGGGTTTGCCCGCCGGGTAAGCAAACCGTCTGATGCCAGTTTTGGTGAATACATGGCAGTGTTTTCTTTATTTACCGCCCGGATGGCAAAGTAATACTTTGTGTCCGGCTGAAGATCGGTCATGGTATAGCTGGTTTCCTCAGTGTTGGAAATCAGATTGTCGTTCCGATAAATTTCATAGGAAATATTATCTCCTGCAACTGCAGGCCAGCGCAGTGTCGCTTGCGTACCGGAAACATTGCTCAGCTCTGCTGCCGCACCTTCCGGCCATTGATAGGCATAGGATTGTTTCTTTGCCGTAATTTCGATATTATCAAACCCAAAGGCCCAGTATTTCCCGCCGGTCTGAACGCCGAAATAAATCCGGATATAGTTGGTATCGTCCGGCAGAGCATCTGCGATATAGGAGGCATGAGACCAGCCGCCGTGGGGATTACCTGGATATTCGATGGATTCTGTCTTTGTGAAATCGGTAAAAGGATAGTAATTCTGCCCATCAGACGAGGTCATAATTACCGGTACTTTGTCACCGCCCCGGGTATTCTCTACCACGTCAATCTTGAAACTGCTCATACCATCCATTTTATAGCCCAGATACTCGCTTCCGAAAATATGGTTGTCATCCTTACAAATAACGGCTGTTTCACCGCCGGCATCCTTCAGGATGGTATAACTGACATTATCACTGGTTTCATAGGCCACAGAAGCGTCCGCACAGGGGTCGATGATTACGCCGTCAATCCCGTCGCGTAATATTTTAAGTTCATAATTTTTTACATAATCTTTTGCCCCATCGCCGTTGTCATAGGTACTTTTGGCAGTCAGTGTGACGCTGACATCCTCTGCACTGCGTGTCACTTTTCCCGTTTCCGAAAGGACAGCAGAGTTGCTGCTGCTCCAGGTAATGGTTTGACCGGCAGGCCCTTCCTGGGGCAGAGTCAAATCTTTTGTTATTGCATAGGGTTTTTCATCGGAAAGATTTTCAAACGCCAGCATTGCATCCAATTGTTCTTGCGGTGTGTCCTGCGGATTGATGGTCACGCGCTCAAGCTGTGAGGTCAAAAATCCCGCGCCGCTTGCACTGGGAAGTCCGGGGAACATAATACGAAGGTATTTTACGCCCGCCGGGATATTTTTCGCTGTGTAGGTGACCCTTGCAAAATCACCGCCGCTTGTCGGCGCTTCGCCGATTTTTGTGACAGCCACATCAACAAAGTCCGTATTATGGGTATTTTTATCCGGGCTGGTTCCGAAATTATCTGTACTGTTAATTTGGAAGGTCGGGTCTTCCACCGGATTTTTTCCGGCTTCGCATCCAAGGATAAAATCAACAGAGAAAGACTCCAGTTGGTCCACCGCATAGGTAATCCAGGCCTTTTTACCATTGTTATTATATCCATTCTCCCTCTGTCTCTTTAAGGTGACAATGTTTTCTCCTTCAAATGACCAACGGTTCTGATCAAACATAGGATTTGCCGAGTCGTTTGGTTCATAAGAGTGTGCCCAGTCCACCATATTTCCGCTGAAAATTTCAGCTTCTTCGCCCTCATAGGTATAAATAACCCTCGGGGCAGCTGCCAAAGAAACCACACCGTCTTCATTCTGTGCATTGACGCCGAGTCCCATTAAACTTGACATAACCACTGTAAGCGCAGTCAAAAATGACAGCGCCTTTCCGCTTCTCCTTTTCATTTTTCATTCCACCTTTTTGATAAAATATGTGTGTTTGATTTTTTACAGTTTTTATATAACTTTGTGTGTGTTGGCTTCCTGCAACTCCTTATATTGCAAAGGAATGCTTACAATATGCCTATCTATATCATAACAATTTTTTTCTTATCCGTCATTTAGAATAATTGCTCAAAAATCAACAAATGTTGCGGTGGTTATACGATAAATGTATATATATTCCTATTTTTCTTCCATAAACGCATCAGAATAGCCCTTTCTGTGCGCCAAATTTAATTGTTCCCGGGCATTTGCACGCTCGCGATAAGCGCCGATCTGTACCCGGTACATGGTAATTCCGTTCAGTTGTACCGGTGATACAAACGCCTGAATTCCATTTTTTTCTGCATCCTTTACCATATTTTCCGCATTGCTTTGATTTGCAAATGAACCGATATATACCCTGTATAGCAATTCTGAGCTGCTGCTGTACTGCATGGCTTCATCCAGTAAAATACGCTCGAATCTTGTAAAATTATAATCATTTCTTGCGTTGTCAAGAATATCCCCATCAGCGCACAGCATACGTACAAGCTGACCATTATAGAAATAAAATCGTCGTTCATTGGTTCCATCGCCAAGTAAAGCGAAATACATTTCATTGTCGTCAAAGTAGTATTCTCTGGAATAATAAAAATCTTTTTCACAGCAAACCCCTAATGGAATGGTGATCTTTCGCAGGTTTCCGTTTTCGTAATAGCGGAGTATTCCATCAGATTCCCCGCGACATTCCAACGTATTCATTTTGTCTTGAATAGCATAATACCGCTGCCGTACACTTTGCACAACCTCTTCCGGTGAAGTGGAGTCGGGCAGAGCGGTTGGTGCAATATATCCCGGTTTTTGTGCGGTGGTTTGTCCATTTGAATCCGGTTTTTCAATCGTATAGACGGCGGAGATGCACTCGCTTTGATGATTGGAAGAATCAACAATTATTGCCATAACCGTGGTGGTTCCATACCCCAGCGTAATCGGCGCGGTATAGATTTGTGCGCCGGTATCCGGCATCTGACCATTGGTGGTATAATAAATTGTACCCCTTCCATTCGGGTTGTTAATCTGCAAAGAAACAGGTGCCTCAAACTTTCCTTCCGCATGGGAAAATACCGGAGCCGAAAGTACCTCTTCGACCGCTGACGAAGCCACGGTTCCATCCACTTTTTCTGTTTTGACCGTCTTAAAAAAGATGATTAGGCAGATAA
Source organism: uncultured Clostridia bacterium (assembly GCA_910580105.1). GTDB lineage: Bacteria > Bacillota > Clostridia > Monoglobales > Monoglobaceae > CAJTWN01. The sequence goes on from CAJTWN010000023.1 coordinate 13,917, forward strand.
TAAAGGTAATGAAAACCGCAGCCAAACAGATACCGATGATCCATAGCTCCTTCGAATTTTTCAGCCCTCTTTTCCCGGCGGAATATGATTTGGGTGTTCTTTGCGCAACTGTATATGTACCGGTAACCGGCGTGGCCGATGCCACTGGTGCGCCACAGCCGGGGCAGACAGTGCCGGAATAAATTTCATGGCAATATTTGCATTGATATTCGTGCATATATAACCCTCCTTATTTATATTTGCAGCTTATTTTTAGTATAAGGTTGATATTTGGCACTGTCAAGAAAATGATGGGAAAAATTGCAGAATTTTGCCGTTGGTTTTTTCATATCTTTGCTTGACAATCCCAAAGAAATTACATATAATGAAGGAACCTGCAGAATGGAAAGGTGGTGGAATCATGGCAAAGAAGACGGGTGCGCCTGCGATTGCACAGAATAAAAAAGCGTATCATGATTATTTTGTAGAAGACGAATATGAAGCCGGTATAGAATTGTTTGGCACAGAGGTAAAATCCATCCGGGCCGGAAGGGTAAATCTCAAAGATAGTTATGTGTCGCTGAAGACCGGTGAAGCCTTTCTGATTGGAATGCACATCAGCCCTTATGAACAGGGGAATATCTTTAACCATGATCCGCTGCGCAGCAGAAAACTTCTTCTTCACCGGAAGGAAATCAATAAATTGATTGGCCTTACCGGGCAGCAGGGATATACCGTTATTCCACTGAAGCTTTATTTAAAAGGACAGTATGTCAAGATACTTTTGGGTCTCTGCCGGGGTAAAAAGGACTATGACAAACGGGCTTCTATTGCGGAACGCGATGCAAAGCGTAACATGGCGCGTGCAGTGAAGGAGCGTATGCACTGATATAGGTTAGTCTTCATTGGGATTAATTCAGCGGATAAAAACGCGACAGGCTGAGCAGTGCATCTTTGCACCATCGGTGCAAAGCAATTGAAGATGGTCTCACCAAAAAAAATCTTCTTTCAGCGCCTAAAAGGCGCTGGTTCCCGCAGAAGCTTTGCTTCTGTGGGACTGAGGAGCGGCAGGCCATAGAGTGAGTCCCTGCGCTTTAGCGTAGGGCGAACAAAAACGGCCTTGGCGCGACGACATGGGGGTGTAAAGGTTTCGACGGGGTTGTAGAGACATGAGGAGCGGGCCGCAGTGGAATCTGCGTAAAAAGTCCAAACTTAAATTAAACGCTAAGAATAATAATTTAGCTTACGCTGCCTAAGTAAGGCGGCTGCCCTGATTCCGGTTACCGCGCCCGGAACATGGGTATCAAACTTTAGCGGTGCACGTGAACAGCGAAAGCTTTGACGCTGTCATGAATCAATGAAGCTACCAATGCAGAAAGGTTGTCTATGGACTTTCTGCTGCGGGAATCCTGACCATAGACTACGCCCGTAGCCGCCTTATGGGGATACTTCTTCGGACAGGGGTTCAATTCCCCTCACCTCCACCACGTCGCCGCAAGCGTCATATCGCTTGCGGCGACTTTTTTACAAAAGTCACCAGTGCGCTCATTCTGCTGCGGCTCCTTTTCCGAAAAAGGTCACGCCAAGTCGCTCGGCTCACTTGTAAACGCGCTCGCTGTCGCTTTGTTGGCTACCAACCTTTTTTGGTTCGTGCGCTTCGCACACATAAAACTCCTTGATTTTACGTCATTTGCGAATAAGTTCTGCAAGAACACTCGCACCTCAAATACAAACCGCATAAAACCACGATTTGAATTTTTACGATTTCTGCACTTTATGATATGACTTTAAAACTTATATTTGGCGTTGAATTATGCACATCATTGAAAATCCTCAATATTTTGTCTATATATTCATTCCACTCTTTAGGCAATTCATATATTCCCCGCACATAAACAATCAAATCCCAATTACAATAGTTGTCCAAACAATCCCACAAAGCCGATAAATTCTCACCGTAATAATCCGGAAAACCAAATTTTTCTTTCAATTCCTTATGTAAATCAAGCAAATATTTGCATTCCGTAAAATCCAATATGATTTCTTGCATACGATTTATCCCCTCCTGTTATTTCAATAAATGTTTTATAATGATCATAAGTTACAAATACAAGTCCATCGTTTGAAAATACAATTCGCTGAGTGTTTCTATATCCGCCCGTATAGTTTATATCGGTTTCATACCATATACGATTGTTCTTTTATGGCAAAACGCCATCGTCATTTCTATAAATCCCTTTTGATAACATTTTCCCCGGTGCAACTTTATCTAAATTCCCATAGACATTAATCCAACCAAGCAATTTGGCCTCATTCTCCGAAATATAATAATCCGGCAGTTCGCCGAAATATTTCAGCCATGCATCTGCGCCCGTCATTCCCATACTTGTTGCCTCGCCTGCTTCAACGGCTTCCATCCGTTCCAAACGACACCCGCAATTTGGATGCAACCGTGGCTCGCCAATGTCTAAAAGTTCATAAAACGAGAATATTCTGCCTTTTCTTGTTAAACATTCGTAACAAGTCGTGGGTTTTACAAATGTTCGCCACCTTATCCAATTTTCACTGTATTGCATTTTATCACTCCAATCAAGTTTATTGTATTTTCAGTATACAATAAATCGAAGTGACATTTCGTGCCATAATTGATCATATCATAGCATCTATACAAAAACAATGTTTAATTTTTAAGCTATTACTGATTATTGAGAGCCGGAAACCCTTGATTTTACTGTGTTTTTCGTTAAGTTCTGTAAGAACATCTGCATCACGTCGCCGCAAGCGTCATATCGCTTGCGGCGACTTTTTTACAAAAGTCACCAGTGCGCTCATTCTGCTGCGGCTCCTTTTCCGAAAAAGGTCACGCCAAGTCGCTCGGCTCACTTGTAAATGCGCTCGCTGTCGCTTTGTTGGATACCAACCTTTTTCGGTTCGTGCGCTTCGCACACTTGAAAAATTTGTTTTACTGCGTTTACAAGGGAATACTTTAATACCATGCGCTTTTTGTTATAAAGAAAACGCAAGACAGTGATATGCCTTGCGTTTTTGTGATAACTAACGTTAACTAGTTATGTTATTGTATTACCTCAAAATACATTTGCGGAACCTCTGCATGAACATCCGCAAAGACTTCCAGCACCTCGTCCATATGACCGCGCAAATCTTTGGGTATTGTTTCAATCCCTTTTATCTTTACAATGATCGGCGGACAGCCGGCATAATCTCTTAAAAGATCCCACAGGGCATCGAGATTTCTGCCGAACCACTCCGGAAAGTGAAAGCCTTCCTGAAGTATATCATATAATTGCACAATATATTTGCATTCCGTAAAATCCAATGTGATCTCCTGCATATTTATTGCTCCT
>CAJTWN010000024.1 GCA_910580105.1 uncultured Clostridia bacterium
AGCTTTTCTGACAAAAGATACTGTTGGAGGCAAGCCACTTTGTAAATCTGCAGAACTTGCAAAATAGTTTTCAGTATGTTAAAATATAGGCTTGAAATCTATTCTTGCTGCGAATAGCAAACAGCAACCACATAAATTTCGATGAGAAATTTGTGTGGTTGCTTCTCTGTTTCCTAATTTTTATTGTTATGCAACGAAGCAGAACAGATAACAAAGCGGCCGGAAAAATAAACCCGCTTTTATAAGGAGCTGATAAAAATGAAATGGAACGCCGCAAAACATGCTTTTCCTGTCTCACTTCCAATCTGCGCCGGATTCTTATTTCTGGGTGCTTCCTATGGGATCCTAATGACTGCAAAAGGCTTTTCCCCCATCTATCCATTTATTATGAGCCTGTTCATTTTTGCAGGTTCCATGGAGTTTGTCACCATCAACCTTCTCCTCTCTTCTTTTCACCCGCTCTCTGCATTTCTGCTGACACTTATGGTCAATGCCCGCCATCTGTTTTATGGAATCTCCATGTTGGAAAAGTATCAGGGAACCGGTCGAAAGAAAGCTTACTTAATTTTTGGCATGTGTGATGAATCTTTTTCCATCAACTGTTCCGCAAAGATTCCACAGGGTATTGACAAGGGCTGGTACATGTTTTTTGTTACCCTGTTCAACCATATCTATTGGGTCTTTGGTGCAACGGTAGGAGCAATACTTGGTAAATGGATTCCCATGAATATCAAAGGTATTGAATTTGTCATGACTGCTCTGTTCGTTGTTACTTTTTTGAACCAATGGCAGGAAACCCAAAATCATAAACCAGCCTGTTCCGGTCTTATCATCACGGTTTTCTGTCTATTACTTTTTGGAGCAGAAAACTTTTTAATCCCGGCTCTTCTGCTGATTACAGGTATACTCATTTTATTAGAAAAGGAAGTGAAATACGTATGACACTTACAGAAAAAATAATCACCATCGGCGCAGTTGTTTTTGGTACAATGATTACCCGTTTTCTGCCTTTTCTTATATTTCCGGACAAAAAAACACCGCCCAAATGGATTATCAAACTGGGTGCCGTCCTTCCTTATGCGATGATAGGTATGCTTGTGATATTTTCACTGAAAGACGTTCAATTCAGCCAATTTTCATATGGTATTCCGGAAATAATTGCAATATTAATTACAATCTTTCTGCATCTTTGGAAAAGAAATATGCTTTTGAGCATATCTGCCGGTACTTTGAGCTATATGACTATGGTTCAGTATATTTTTGTTTAGACATAAAATTTTTTCGGCTTTTTGTTACAATTTGCTTGCCAAAAAACCTATTCTATGGTAAAATATGACTTAATATTTTGTATTTGGAGAGGAGTATTGTACATGGAACATCAGAGAAGTACGTTTTCGAACAAGCTGGGCTTTGTGTTAGCTGCAGCTGGTTCAGCAGTTGGACTTGGAAACATTTGGCGTTTTCCATATCTGGCTGCGAAATATGGCGGCGGTATTTTTTTATTAATTTATTTAATTTTGGTCATCTCCTTCGGTTTCACCGTCATGATTACCGAAGTGGCCATCGGACGCAAAACCAGTCTTTCACCAATTGGCGCCTTTGCAAAAATTAATCCAAAGTCCAAATTTATTGGTGTTTTGGCATCATTAATTGCTTTTCTCATTCTGCCCTACTACAGTGTTATCGGCGGATGGGTTATTAAGTATTTGATCACCTTTTTAGAAGGTACTGTTGGTATGGCAGCTGCAAGTGGAGATACCTTTTTTACCGGTTTCATTTCTTCCCCATTGCAGCCAATTCTCTGGCAGGCGCTATTTGTCATTGCAACTTTAGCCGTTATTCTTGGCGGTGTAAAGGGCGGTGTAGAACGCGTCAGCAAAATTCTCATGCCCCTGTTGGTTGTTCTCTGTCTTGGAACATCAATTTTCATCATGTTCCAACCCGGCGCATTGGATGGTGTAAAATACTATATTGTACCGGATTTTTCTAAATTTACAGTTAATACACTCCTTGCTGCAATGGGACAGATGTTCTATTCCATGTCCCTGGCAATGGGCATCATGATTACTTATGGTTCCTATCTCAGAAAGCAGGACGACCTTGAAAAATCAGTCGGCCAAATTGAATGGTTTGATACAGGTATTGCATTTCTTGCCGGTTTGATGATTATTCCTGCCGTCTTCACCTTTGCAGGAAATGACCAGGAACTCCTTGCAGAAACGTTAACCACCGGCCCCAGCCTGATGTTTATTTCCATGCCGAAGGTTTTTGAAAGCATGGGACCGATTATTGGTACCGGTGTGGGAATTACCTTCTTTGTTTTGGTATTGTTTGCGGCATTGACCTCTGCCATTTCCTTGATGGAGGCAGTTGTATCAACCATCTGCGACTGTTTCAAAATTTCACGTAAAGTTGCAGCCATTGGTGCGGCTATTCTTGCAATTTTAATTGGTATGCCTTCTTCTCTTGGTTTTGGCCCCTGGGAATCTTTCACCATTATTGGAATGTCCATCCTGGACTTCTTCGACTTTTTCACAAATTCCCTGCTTATGCCGATTGTTGCACTATGTACCTGCGTATTTATCGGTTGGGTTACCGGAACAAAGATTATTTCCGACGAAGTTCGGATTTCTTCCGCTTTCAAACGGGAAAAATTATATATCGTTATGGTCAAATATATTGCGCCTGTTCTCATTTTTGCCATCTTAATCTGGTCTGTTGGCGGCGCACTCAGCAAACTTATTCCGGCATTTGAATTCTTTGTATTATAAGATTTCTTTACATATGCAATTATTTCAACTAAGGCATCAACCAGTTAACTGGTGACGTTTCCCCCTTTTAAGAAGCGAATATAAGCTTCCAGATAAGGGACACTGAAATTTTGACACCCTAGACTGTCAAATACAGCCGCTTGTATGCGGCTGTATTTTTTTGCCCACTTATTCTTGCCACGCATAAACAGGTCTATTGTTTTATACTTATTGTGTCCTTTGCGTAATCTCCTTTAAATTAGTTTTTAATATTTTGGCTATGGATATTGGGATGTACCACTATATGATATCAACCCCTATATTTTAAATGAACCGTACGCTTTATCTCCTTTGTGTTTTTCGTTAACATTATGGATATTTTTTCATAAAACGGTCTTAAATCTTGATATATTAATTTTTTCTTCTTCCTCTATTAGCACTGGATTTTTCACACTTTAAGTCATCAAACAAAAACACAAAGTCCAACAATGGACTTTGTGTTTTTGTTATATTCTTTTCACAGAAATAAACATCATATAAGAACATAATAACATTTAAATACGAAAACGTTTAACTTTGTCTCAGCATTTCACATATAAAGTCTATAGCGATTGTGCAAGACGGAAAGTAAACCAACCGTTTTCTGTTTTATATTCGCAGTAAGCATCATATTTATCGCAAAACGCCGCAATAGACCGGGTACCAACGCCATGCTCTTTTTCAACTGCTACGGGTTGTCCCTTACTGTCAAATTCAATCTTTCCGATATAGGGATTAGAAACCTGAAACATGAGCTGCGGCTTACTGATACACTTGCATTGAATCCTTCTCTGCTCTACAGGAAGCTTTTTACAGGCATGAATTGCATTTTCAAGTGAATTAGCAAAAACAGTAGACAATTCAGTCGCATTAACTGTTAAATCATTTGGAATTGACAGCGTCAATTCCATACGTATTTCCGCTTCTTCCGCCTGCTGGAAATAATAAGAGAAAACCGCATCAATAACCGGATTTGTACAGTACCGGATATTTTGTACTCTATTCAGTTCTGCCTCTGAGTCTGCAATATACTTTAACGCTTCTGCCGATTCATCTTTTTGAATCATTACGGATAAAGTTTGCAATTTATGCCGCATGTCATGATGATGTATACGTGTCTGCGCTTCATTTTGGCTCATTTGCTCAACCCGCTGTTCCATCATTGCAGCCTGTAAATATAGCGCTTGTTTTTCTTTTTCCATATTGTACACATTCATTTGATTGTGTACAAGGTTAAATATGTTTAAATACATAAACGGCATCAAAACAAGTACTATGGCCAATGCAGGAATATATTCACTGCGGTTTGTAATAATCGTCGGAAAGTTTGCCATTAATACCAGCAATAAATAATAAAGCGCCGATACTCCTGCAAATATTCCCCACCCCTTTTTAATTTTATCCTGAATTTCTATATAGGATTTTCGCATAAATTTATAGATTAAGAACTCAAGAAGCGGAAAAGCAATAAGTCTTGTAACAAACATTACTACATAATACTTACCCGGTAAATAATAATCAATTATATTGGTCAGTATTATAATTTCCAAAGACAATGTGTCAACAAGGCAAAAGGTGAAGAAAAACTTTGCATTCCGATTTTTTGCCATTATAAAAAAGAAAATAAGACTCGGTAAGGTACATGTAAGAAGCAGTACCTGCCCCATCGTTTCAGGGCCAAAACGAATAAGGCCCCAAATATTTATAAATATAAGCGGTATCATAAAAATACAGGTAAGAATTAATGTCTTTTTTCGCGGATACCGTGATTCATATAAAAATATAAAAAGGATTAATACGTGGATCAACGACCACAAAACAGATAAATCACGCAGTATTGTCATGCTGCTTTCCCCCTTTTGCTTGCTTAGATCAGTACAGTGTACATATACCAAACACAGGCTGACAGTAAATAAGGCAATGGTGTTATAGCAATTACACTATAACACCATCAGCCAAAATATGCAACTGGCAGGAAAAAGGCCTACCTGCCCCATAATCACTTATTTGCAAACACAAACCTATGGAGTATTGCCGCAAATTCTGCTCTTGTTGCATTCTCCTGTGGATTAAGGTATTTTTCTGTATCGCCTTGTAAAAGACCGCTGCCAACTGCATATTGAACAGCCGGAATTGCATATTCCGATACCATTTGTGCATCAGCATAAGAAAGGATGTTTGTGTTTTCTCCTGCTGACACATCATATCCCTTATACTGTGCATATCTGTACATAATCGCCGCAATCTGCTCTCTGATGATATTCTCATCCGGACAAAACTCTGTTTCTGAATAACCTTTCACAATTCCATTTGCCTGTGCCCACCGAACCGCATCTTCATAGTAAGCACCGGCTTTTACATCTTTAAAAGTAGCGGCAGCTGAAATTTCCGGTTCATGTTCTGTACGATATAAGATGGTTACAAGCATTGCTCTTGTAAGCGCACCATTCGGGGAAAATTCATCCGTATCTGTACCCTTCATAATTTCATTTTCAAGGACATAATCCACATCCAAATGATACCATTCATGTACATCTAAATCCCTGAATGCAAGCGAAGGGCAATGTTCCGCCGCTGTACCTTTACAATTGCCTGTATTTCCTCCCCCGCTCTTCTTCCACTTTGCATAAAGTGTAAAAGATTTTGTTACCTTTGTCTCAAAATCATAGGCAGTTGACAATCCTTCATCTGTAAACCAACCATCAAAAACATATCCCGCTTTTTCAGGTGTATCCGGCTTTATTACAGTTCCATTGCTTCTTACACGTTGGCTGTCAATCTCACCTGCTCCATTTGTATCAAACTTGACTGTGTAAGTTGAAACGAAACCTCCGCCGCCACTGCCGCCACTACTGCCGCCGCTTTGTTTGTAAACAGTGACATTGGAAGTGAATGTACCGCCGCCTTGGTAATTCTCACCGCCCGCACCATCAAAACCATTGAAATGAATTGTAACAGTATATTTACCGATATTCTTTGTAATATCTGCAAAAGCAACTTCTTCATTGCTGGCATTTTTAACTGTAACAGAAGTATTTGCAAGAGAAAGCTTTTCATTGCCTAACATACCGCTCAATTTATACAAACGACTTTCATTTAATACCGAGCCTTTAAGAATCGTCACATTTTCAGCAACAACCTGTAAGGTAAGCGGAGTAACGGTAAGCATACCATTTTGATTTGTAATTTCATAATTTTCCGTCACATTCTTATTTTCACTGTCTGAAATTGTGAGTTGTTCAATCACGTTTGGTTGGGTTCCAACTTTGGTTATTGAACTTTCTGCGGTCATGACCGCAGACATCGTATGACCATCCGCCAGATGCGTGCCGGCTGTAAGCTCGATTTTATCTGCCGTAAGAGGCTGGGCATCATAAACTTTTCCGCTGTCAGCCGCCTTTACAGAAACAGGCTTCTTTGTGATGGAAACCGTTGTCTTCTCCGTGAAAAAGCGGATTACATAGCCATCAACAAGACATTCAAGATAGCAATAATATTCACCGCTGTCCGTAACGTCTTTTACCCCATAAGTATTATAGGATTCGGATTGAACCGCAATCCGCTCGCTTGCACCGTCCGGCACAAAATACCATTGGTATTTTTCAACAGAAAGATTATCGGTAAGGGTATAAGTAATGTTATGCGCTTTACCATCATATTCCCCCGTATAGCCATTTACAACCACACTTCCTGTGGAATATGCTGCATAATATTTCTTGTCACCATAATCACTCTCTTTAATTTCATATACCCTTACGCCCTGCAAAAGCGCGTCTTCATACCAGCCAGCAAACGCATAGCCTTCCTTTGTAACATCGGTTGGCAGTACGGCACCTGTCCCATAAGTATATTCTGTAATTTCTCCGCTGTTTACGCTTCCGCCGTTTGTTTCAAAGGAAACTGCAAAGGTTTTTGCCTCCCATACAGCATAGAGTGTAAGATCGTTATTTTCAGAATATATATCTTTTGCGCTGTACACAACAGCACCATTTTCTGCAACAGCCCAGCCAATAAAGTTATAACCATATCTTTCGGGAATCAAACCGGAAATTTCTATATTACCATCAAAAGCTTTTATTATATTTTCGGGCATATTCCCCACATACTCTGTTGTATTCGGCTTGTAAGCAACAGCATATGTATTTTCTCCGATACCCCTTACAGTTATAACTGTTGCCTCTTTTATATTTGCAATTTCAAAAAATACGGTGTTTCCATCTTCCGAAACCTTTTCAAGCAGAATACCATTTGCATAAACTGTCATATCCGATGTATTATATCCATCCGTTACAACAACATTAAATTTAAAGTTTTCACCATATTCAACCGAATTAGCAGACTCTGTATTTACTGTAAATCCGCTTTGATTTTCAGGTACTGTTACCTGATAGGTACGTGGTGTAAATTTCGCTTCAAGCTCTAAATCGCTTTCTATCACTGCCGCAAAATCCCAGCTGTCGTTTCCGATAAACCACCCGTCAAAGATATATCCCTCCTTCACAGGCGCTTTTGGCTTTTGGGCTTTATCCGCGTAACGCACCTTTTCACTCAGATAGGTTTCGCCGTCAACAATATATTTAACCGTATAAACATTTGCCTTTACGTCACTTATGGTAATTGTAATATTATCTGTAATATTTTTTACTGTAAATCTATATTCTGTTCCATTCACATCAGGCACAAGTAATACGCCATTAGCATAAACTTTCATTGTATCTGCATTATAATGATCGTCCAGTGTTACAGTAAATGTATACGCACCCCCATAATTTACTGAGGTGCTGTCCGTTGAATGCACTGCATATCCTATTCCGTCTATGGCAGGTACAACAGTAAAGGAATCTCCCGCCCAAACTGCTTTCAATATGATGTCTTCAGTTACCGCACGCGCAAAATTCCATTCAGTACCGTTCCAAGCCCAATGCTGAAATGTTTTTCCGTCTTTAACCGGGCTTACCGGAACAGATGCCATATCGTTATAAGTGATTTGCTGTGAATGATATACCGCATCGTCAACATAATAGCTTACCATATAAACATCTGCTCTTACATCTTCAACCGTAAGGATTATATTCGCCCGGATATCTTCAACCGTATAGGTATATACATTTTTATCAGCATGACCGGTCAGCAGTATACCATTCGCATATACCCGCATATTATTCGCGTTGTAATGCTCTGCTATCGTTACTGTAAATGTATAATTACCTCCATAGGTTATATCGGTGCTGTCTGTTGACGCGATTGTATAACCGGTTCTGCTTTGTGCAGGTGTTACCTGAAAAGTATCAGCTTCAAACCGGGCATATACAGATATGTTTTTATCGAGTACCGTCGCTGCGTTTACCTCAACCCCACCCGTTTGTTCCGTATACCATCCTATAAAGGTATGTCCTTGTTTTTCCGGAGAATTGGGGAGCATAATCGCTGCCGTACTTCCCTCAAGCGCAGACTGTGTATGGTATAATCCGCCTTCGTGATAAAAATTAGCCGTATAGATTGTCTTTGGCTCTGCAGACACCACAAAAGAAACCGGGCCGGTTATTTTATAAATCCCCTCCGAAACCAATTCGGCATTTCCCTGGGGAACAGCAGTAATAACCGGGGTATGATAACCTTCGGCAATCGTTGCTGTAACCTGAACCGTTCCGTTATGGGCAACCTCATTTGCACTGATTGTACCATTAACGCCATCACCGGCAATAAAGGTCACAGCATATTTATTAATTTTCCACTGTGCATAAAGTGTAATATTCGCATTCACGCTCAATTCGCCGCCTGCACGATAGTTGGTGCCTGCGCCGTCTGCCTTTGTATTCCAGCCAATAAAGGTATATCCGGTACGGCTTGGAATATCCGGACTAAGCGCAAGTACAATATCATGCTTTTTTGTTTGCCCATCCGGAATCAAAACCTGATCCGCTGTATTCTTGTTATACTCCACAACATAAGTATCCGCCGTCCACTTAGCGTAAAGAGATAATGAATTTTTCACCCCTGCTTGAAAATCATACGGATTCATGCAGTCTATCTCCGTATACCATCCGCCAAAAACATAACCGTATCGTTCCGGTGCAGTCGGCGGTGTGGCTTCCAAATTTTCTTCAACCGTACTTATTGAATAAATCCCGCCATTGCTCAAAAATGTTATGGTATACTGCGGCTTTGGTGTAACAGATATGGAAATCAACGGCTGTGCTGTTACTTCAGGAATGGTATAAGTAAATACATCGCCATCCTTTATCCCATTTACCGTCTGCCCATTCATATATACAACAGGTGTTGCTGTCTTATATCCATCCAAGAGCGTAACTGTAAAGGTGAAATCCGTTCCGCTTTCAACAATCGTTTTCTTTGGAGATACGCTGTAACCTGTACCATCATTTAATATAACACTGAAGGTTTCTTTCTTTATATTATAAATATTAACATTTGTATCCGCCGATATATTTTTTATACTGTAAAAATAAGTATTTTCCTGCGTCTGTGTCGCACCCAGGGTAATCCCATTTGCCAAAACAGTAATTTTATCTGCACTATAACCTTTTTCTACCCGAACACTGAATAATACATCTTCATTCTGATTCACTTTAATATCTGTCTGTGCTTCTATTTCGCTTCCGCCATAGGACACTCTATATCCCTCACCGGATGCAGGAAGCGTTACCGTATAACTTACATTTTCAGCAATTACTGCATACAAATATACCGTTGTGCCATCTTCTCCCGTAAGGCCCGTTGTGATTTTCTGACCATCACCATAATAAACTGCATCACTTCCTGATGCAACCGACCATCCTTTAAAGAAATATCCCTCCGGAACAGGAATATCCAATTCGTCCGCAGACGGCAAATTAAAGCTTTGTCCGTAGACAGCGCTTATTGTGTCTTCGAGAGTTTCCGTTCCATTTACAAATGCTATTGTATAATTTATCGGCTCCCAAACGGCATACAGATCAAATGTAGCAGCGACACTATCCCATGGATTCGATTGATAATATCCTGCCAAAGACATATCGGCATTATATACCAGATTTCCGCCTTTATCTGCCAATGTATAATAGCCTGCAAACCGATACCCATATCTGTCAGGAGCAGTCAAATTAACGGCCGGCAATAATTTGCCGTACACAGCCTCACAGGAAGCAGTCCCCGAAGAACCACCCTCAAAATTAAAGCGAACTGTTGTTTTCGCGCCTTTCCAAATTGCATAAAGTGTGATTTCAGCATCCTGCGTATCAGCAAGATTTTTCACTTTCGCTCCATCTGCATAAGCAAGTTCTCCTCCTGCAGCATAAGACCATCCAACAAACTGGCATCCCGTTTTCGAGAAGGTGTTTTCCAAAAATTCAAATTCTTCATCATATACTGCCACAGTGGGCGCCATATTACCACTGCCGCCATTTGCATCATATTTCACTTTATAGGATACCGGCTCCCATACAGCATACAAAACAATATCCGAAGAAGCAACCGGTATTGTTTCACCACCGGTAAATTCTGCATTTTCTGCACTTGATTCTTTTGCCCATCCACGCCATACATATCCGGTTCTTACAGGCTTATTCATTGTGACACCGGCCGTGGTTCCGCTTGCATAGCCGTTCATATCAACCGGTGCATCTACACCGCCGTTTGCGTTATAAATAACATAAGCCAAAGAGGAATCAGAAATCAAAACCGATGCAGGGCTATTAACTTCAAACCGATATTTTCCGTCCATCGGCATTACACGAACACCATTTACATACACCTTCGGGTTGGTACCGCTTACAATAAATTCCGCATACTCTCCATAGGTATAACCGTCTGAATTTATTCCTGCAACCGAATAGCCTGTCGCTGCATGCACAGCAATTTCATATCGAATCGGTTCATATACTGCATAAAGCAGGGTATCATGATCAGGCATCGTATATGGCGATGACACAATATCAGCCGCTGCAGCCGTCTCGCTTTCTGCCCAACCGCGGAAAACATATCCCTCTTTCTGCGGCAAAGCGCCCGTAAGCATGACCTGACTTCCAGCCGCAGGATATAAGGAACTGACATAAGTGCTGAAAACACCGCCGTTTGCGTTATAAGTAAGTTCGGGATTTTTCTTCCATAGTGCAAAAAGTGTTACAAGCGAATTCCCCATCGTCAGGCTGTCACCCGGCTGATACTGCGCAGTTGCAGAATCAGCATCTTCTGCCCAGCCAATAAAGGTATAATTTTCACGGCTTGGGGCAGAAGAACTCAAAGTTATGGTTTCATCAACATGAATTTCCACTGCGGACGGTGCCCCTGTGCCGCCGTTTGCATCATAGGTTACGGTATACTTATCTTTTTCAAGCCATGCGGCATAAATATAGGCTGTTTTTCCCTGTTCTGTCACAAGACCGGCAGAATAAGTCCTGTCCGCCGTATACATTGCCCAATTTTGCTCGTCATAAATGTTCCAGCCCACGAAATTATAGTTGGGGTAAGACATTCCAAGACTTTCCGCAGAAGGCAGGCGCAGCTCCCCATAGGTAACATCATATAATGACCCCACATTTTCGCCTCTGCTATATAACTGAATATTATATTTTATCGGCGTCCAGACAGCATACAAAATAATTCCTGCTGTTTGATCATATGTTTTTGCGGAAGAGCAGTCTGCATTGTAATATTTTGTTCCACCGCCAGCCGTTTCGCTAAAATACCCGCCGAATAAATAGCCGGGCTTATCAGGCGCAACAATCACGGGCATCTCGCTGTCATAAGTTGCGGTTACAGTTGCACTGCCCGAGCCACCCTGTGCATTTAACACAACATCATATGTATTGGGAATCCACTTTGCATAAAGCGTACAGGCATTATCTATGTCAAATGCCTTTGCTGATGCGCCGTCTGCATAGTAATATTGTGAACCGGCGCCATTTTCGCTCTCGTAATATCCACCGAAGGTGTAACCAGACCTTGTCGGCGGCGTAATCTGCGGCATCATTGAATCATAGGTCGCGTCCACACTTGCTGTCCCACCTGAACCATTTTGCATATCCAGCGTAACAGTATAGGTGTTTGCACTCCACTTTGCATAAAGCATTAAACCATCTGGTTTGTCGTATGTTTTAACCGAAACAGCATCAGCATTATAATACTGTTCACCGCCGCCGTTTTGTTGTGTAAAATATCCGCCAAAGGTATAGCCTTTACGAACCGGCTTTGTAATTTCCGGCATATCAGAATCATATACCGCTGTAACCGTTCCGCTTCCGGTACCGCCGGCTGCATCTAAAGTAACGGTATAGGAATTTGCGCTCCACTTCGCATAAAATGTTACGTCAGAAGTCTTGTCATATATTTTATTTGATTTTCCATCATAGCTGTAATATTGTTCGCCGGCACCGTTTGCCTCCGTATAGTAACCGCCAAATGTATAACCCGCTCTTGTCGGAGGTGTTACTGCCGCTAAGCTTTGCAAATATGTTGCAGCTGTGTTCTCCGATCCGCCGCTGCCGCCCTGCATATCAAATATAATGGTATAGGTACGCGGCACACCGTCTGCGTTAATTTCAATATCTCCCGTCACGTCGGATTTATAGATTACAATTCTTCCCTCCGCCCGGTCATAATCATACTTGTCAACTGCGCTGCCATTCACCTTCACCGTTATATTCTCCGGAAGCTGATAGCCCGCCGGCGGCGTAAGCGTCGCCGTATAATCCGTGTTATACTGTACGGTTGCATTTCCGGAAAACTCTAAGTTGGTAAGGTTATTTATTACATCAAAAATAGATTTGTACAACAGATTCCCGGCAGAAAGCCCTGGATTGGTATACTCTACGCTGTTCCCTGCATCATCCTTAACAGAAAGACCCGAAATGTTTTTCAGCCGCAAATCGGTATTTGTTCCTGTGTTTGAAAGCGTTGTTGTAAAATACACCGTTTTTCTATCATCTGAATAGGTAGTTTCATAACTTATGCCCGTTTCAATTGACAAATCCAACGTTGGATAAACACCGACCGTTACCGCCTCGCTGAAGTCCATAGCATATGTAACCTTATCTCCCGGCACAACATATGCGGGCAGAGCTGTATTTCCGTTTACCGAATGAAGATAGGGTGTAGTGTTGACAGACGGCGCCGTGCCATCCCTGAAAACCATATTAAAATTATACATACCAAAATAAGCGCCGCCCATGTTCAGCCGCTCGGTTCCCTCATACACAATATAAGCGGTACCTGCTGGAATCATTTGTACGCCTACGCTTAATGTCCATGTTCTGCCGCCTACAGAATACCCGTCCCGTTTCGCATTATAAGTGTGCAAAATTGCACCTGCCGCATTATAACAAACGACATTAAGGTTTGCTGTAAGATCTCTGGATCCCTGTGCATAAAATTTTCCGGAAGCCTCCAATGTCAATTCCCCTCTGTTTGTGCGGTCTACATCCGCATCCGTCAGCGTCACTCTCTGGCTTGCAGAAATATTAGTCCCCGTCTTTGTACCAATGATACGTTGGTCCGAATTTCCCATATCCAGATATTTCCCATAGGAACATTGTGACATTTCCCAATGGTCACCCGAATCAGGCGTGGGATTGAGCAGCACATTTGTGCCATACCCATAATTACTTGCTTCGGCCTCCACTGTGAAGTTAAGTCCAGGAAATAAACCGATCAGCATTACAAACGACAAAAGTACAGCTGCCATTCTTCTCAATTTTCTCATCATTTTCCTCACTCCAAATACTTTCTTGTTTTTATACGGGTGCGAACCGCAAATTGCTTCGCTCTACATTGATAATAAGCATATATCAATGAACCGGATAAAAAATTATATCATTAAATTTAATTCAGAGTGACAGCTTCACTTAATTTACACATCATATCACTTAATTTACACATTGATAAATAAAGTGCAAATGCTCACATCCGCATTTGCACTTTATTTTTTAACACTGCAAACTAATTCCCTTTTTCAAAAATATAATCAAGATATGTGCTTCGAGCATCTGCATATGTTCGTGAAAGTGGTAAAACGCTGCCATCCGAAAGCTCAAAAAATCTTGAAGTAAATCTACGAACATATTGCATATTTATGATATATGATGCAGACACTTGAACAAATCTACCTTCTTCAATCAAGGAGGAAATCAAATTGGTAAACGGCTTCCTTAGTACAATACTTTCAATGCTTTCTCCGTCGACCGTATGCGCAATCAATCGATGCTTATAATACTCTATATAAAGTAACCTGCCATAGGGTATTGCATAAACACCGCCCGGTACATTCATTAAATAACGTCTTGTCTTCTCAATTGACATTGCATCTACTGCTTTATCTAATGAAAAAAACAACGCTTCTTCCGTACAGGGCTTCAATATATAATCTTTCGCAGAGATGCTGTATGAATCAACGCCATATTCTGAGGAAGAAGTTAAGAGAATAATAGCTGAATCATTATCCTTCTTCCGGATTTCCATGCCGAGTTTAATCCCGTCTAATTCCGGCATTATAATATCCAAAAAATATATATCATATCTGCCATGTGTCTCAATTGAAGCCAATAAATCAGAACAATGCTGAAATTTCTGAACCGAAATATCTAATTCCGTTCTTTTTGCACAATATTTTTTTATAGACGCGTATGTTTGCTCCAAAGCATCGGCTTCATCATCACATATAGCTATTCTAATCATCCGTCCTCATCTCCATTTATCAAAAGGCAATATCAATACAAAAATTCAAACACATGCAAATGACATTTTTGCCTTGTTTTATAAAGCCTGTGCTTCTTCAGTCGTATACCATTTCGATATTTACAAAAAATCTATTTCGTATCCTCACTCAGTATATCTAAAACATAAATACACCATGTTGCACAAAAATACCATCTAACCGCCAAATTTATATTTTAAAATCAATAAATGTCTACTGCAATTTTTTCCCATTGTTTTCGCTACTATGCTTACTTTATTTTTATTTCAAATTTTCTGATACTTTCGTTGTTTATCATATAATTTTTTATAAACAATGTCAATACATCTAATATAAAACGCTTTATATTCCACACTTTAATCATTAACCTATTGTCTTTTGTAATATAAAAAAGTATATAGAAAAAAGCCTCCAAAAATTTGTTTAAAATATGCACTAAAAGAAAATTGCCAGTTTCACAAAATATGGAACCGGCACCTTTTATTCTTTTTTCATCTACATAACAGCTTTTGTTTTAGCAACTTTTAATTATCTGCTCGTTCCCTTGGCAGAATTTTATGTGGATCTTGATTATTATCTTTATAATCTTTAATGGTTATTTCCCCTGTATAACATGATATATCTACTATAACACTTTCCGAAAACTCAAATTCTGCTTTAATCCCAAAATATGCATTGCGTCCTGTACTATATTCACGCATTAAATAAATAGTTTTGTCCGTAATTCTGTCCGCATAATGTTCCTGTATAATTGCTTTACATATTGTTTCTGCGGTTTTTTCATCATTAATTATGATTTCCCCTCTTTTATCCTGCATCGTTATCATTTCTAATTCTTCATCCCATTCAATATCTTTGTCATAATAATTCGCATAATCTCTTAACGATACATACGTCCGATCTTTATATGAAATTATTGGATCTCCCAAATAATCATTCATTGGCGCATCATCCGCTACTATCATATAATTTACTATATTCGCTTCTATTTTATTTTCTGCAGCTGCCAATACTGTCACTCCTATCACCATCATTATCATTACACTTATACATATTTTTCTTTTCTTCATCTTATTTCATTCCTTCCTCATAAAACTCATTTGCCGCTTTTCTCTTGCTATCATATACAAATTGCACAACTTCCTGTTTTACTCCATGGTCTATTAAAAAATTGATATTTACCACTTGCATTACTCTTACGCTTTTGAATACAAATATATTCAAGTCTCCTTATTCACCTTCCACACTCGAACCCATCTCCTTTTATGTCGTATTTTACCACACTTTTTTCCATTTTTCAATCTTTTTTATAAAAAAGAAGAGACTTCCGCCTCTTCTTAAAAAATTTTATTCCCCACCAAAAACTTTTAATATTTTTCCATTCTTTTTCAATATTGCTACACTCGTCCCTCCTCCCAACATTCCTTTATAGTATGCGGTGACGACAAAATATCCCTTGCTCTCAATATCACTTAATCCAATTGACATTTTATCGAATTCTTCTGGCTTTATATACGTCTCTAATACCGCTACTCCTATTTTCACTGCCATTTCATTGCTCATAGAAAACTTTTCACTCGGTATTTCGCTTTCTACATCTACAATATCAAAATCAGAACCACTACCATGTCTAAATGAAAATTCTTCATTATATAAATCCGGATAGTCTATACTCGTATCACTCCATTCCCTATATGCCATATATCCTGTCAATAAACAAATCACTGTTAATATTATTATTATTATATTTTTTTTCATTTTCTTACCTCCCTGGCCATGGCTTATTGTGGCAGTCTGTACCCTCTGGACATTGTCCAAATTCTAAATGTACCAGCCATTGATATGCAAATCGAGCTTTTAGTTCTTGTTTTCTGAAGTCATCCAATTGGTTATATTTTATTGTTACTATATCAACCGGTTCCTCTCCTTCAATATATCTTTTTACCGTTGTTGATTCATGAAATCCAGGAACTGCTACAAACAAAGTCAAATTATTATTGTCAGCAAAATTATAATCATCACCAGAAAACTTCAGACTATTAGGATGAGAATGAACTGCCCCCGTTATTATTGATCCCACCGGTAAATACTCTCTGGCTGCCATTGGATCAACCCTATGGGGTTCTCCTACCACTGCATATGTATATGAATAATACGGACGGCCATTTTCATCCCAAGCCATGAAAATCAGTGATGCCTGTTCCATTCGTATATATTCTGATACACCATAATAGTTCCACGCCCAATCCTCTGCCGCTTCTTCCATGGTTGAAAAATGTTCATATGCTACATTTCCACTCGGATCCATTAACATAACAGGATTATTTATACAATACACAAACAGGTTACTGCTCTGCATGATTGCTGACATATTGGGCACGGGATTATCTTCATCCGGATTATCCCCATAAATCATATTGAATGGATTCCAATGGGTGTCCTCGGACATAAACCGCCCCAGTCCCGGGTCGTAATATCTCGCACGGAGATAGATCAATCCGCTCTCTTCATCGGTGTATTCCCCGGCGTAGCGGATCGGGTTGTTGATTCCATTACTTCCGTCTGCAATCAGTTTTCCATACGCCGAATAGGTATAGTCCGCCTTCACCTCTCCGTTTGCGGTAAGTCCCACCACGTCACCATGGTCGTTCTTCAGCATCATATAGCTTGTTTCT
>CAJTWN010000025.1 GCA_910580105.1 uncultured Clostridia bacterium
ATGGAAAAGGAAGCTTTGAAGTACCGGAAGATGTAGATGCAAGTCAAGAGATGAGAGTCGTAGTAACGACGGAGGTATCAGAACCGGAGGCGACCGCTACACCGGAACCGACCGCAACCGCTACAGCAACGGCAATTGTGACGGATCCGCCATCAATTCCAACAGCCACAGCGACTGCAACAGCTACAGCGACATCAACCGTGACGGAAGAGCCGTCTAAACCGACTGCTACTGCGACTGCAACAGCCACAGCAACAGCGACTGCAACGGCTACCGCTACAGCAACAGTTGAACCGGGTGTAAAGATTATCACCTATGATAAAGAGACAGAGGCAGAAATCTTCAGCTTCCCGATGGTAGACTGGAGAAAATCTTATGAAGACGGTGATGGAGCGAACCCGATGTTCAACCAGTATGTTTGGGAATTTGAGGGTGAGACAATCACAACATTGAAACGGCAGAGAGACAATGGATATAAAAATAACAGACCGGGCTGGGTAACCTATGACGTAGAGGAAGCAAAAGCAGCAGAAGTCACCTTTATTCTGGGCGGCTATGATGGAAAAAATGCAGTAAGCGACCCGGTATTTGAGACGGCAAGTGAAGGGAATGGAATAAGTTCAGCATTTGCAGGACTCGCGTTTAGTGAGAAAGATGGAACAATACCGGCAGGCGTAACGGGTGAATTTGCAAGAGTGAAGTATACATTGGAACTTCCGGCAGGGACGAAGTACCTGAAGATCAACTTCCCGGGATTGCCGGATGCATCGGCAAAGGGATTCCTGACGGTACAGCTTGAGAAGGTAGTGTTTAAAGCAGGCCAGGAAGCAGTGCCGACAGCAGAACCGACAGCGACAGCTACGGCGACCGCAACGGCAACCGCTACAGCTACAGCTACGGCGACTGCAACAGCAGCACCGACAGCAACTGCCACAGCGACTGCAAAGCCAACGGCAACGCCGACCCCGGTTCCGACAGCAACTGCAACGGCAACACCAGCACCGACCGCAACGGCTACAGCAACGCCTATCCCAACCAAGATTCCGGAAATTCCTTTGCCGGCAGGTGTGGTGAAGTCCTGGACATTTGATGAACCCGGCTGGGAAGCAGAGAAGGAACTGACCCCGGCAGAGGGAACACAGACCTATTTTGAGGGCGGAAGCTGGAGTTTGATGTTTGGGCCGAATGCAGCAGGAACGTATGGTACCTTCAATAAGATAGGGAAAGAAGCGCCTTTGACCAGCAATGCACTGGCGGTAACAGATGCAGTAAATCCAAAAGGATCAGAGTTCACCCAGGTATATCTGTACAGCAACACGGACACCGAACTGGTGAATAAGCTGAAGGATAAGAAAGTTATCGCATTTGATCTGGATTTCTGTATTGCCGGTGAGGTTCCGGCGGAGAATAAGTATGTACCGGAACTGAAAATATTCAGAACATATGCAAACGGGAAGGATACAATGCCTTTCCGGATGAGCAAGGATCGGGATCCGGCATTGGGCGGCTCCTGGCTGAAGAATCAGAAGATCGAATATAATACCTGGTATCATGTAAAGTATGTCATTGATTTCCGTACCCCGGAGAATACTAAGTATACGATGAGCTTTGGAGAAAACACGAAGGAATTTACCTTTGAAAATGTGAATTCTATCGCAGATATTGATAAGATTATTCTGGATGGTTGGCGGAATAGTGGGTTTGAGAATACCATTTATTATGACAACATGAGCATTACAGCTGAAGATGAAGCAGAGCCAACAGCTACGGCCACAGCAACGGCTACGCCAGAGCCCACAGCAACAGCGACAGCAAAACCAACGGATGCGCCTACCGCGGCACCGACAGCCACAGCAACTGCGGCACCCACGGCCACAGCAACCGCGGCACCCACGGCCACAGCAACCGTGGCACCCACGGCCACAGCAACCGTGGCACCGACAGCAACGGCGACAGCGGTAACAGAACAGCCCCAGGAGGTTATCATAAGAAGTTCGGATACCACAGGGGAGTTTACAAAAACCGGCACATGGACACAGAGCAGTATTTTATTGGATAACGGACAGAAATCGCTGATATGTAATACCAAGCTTAACGGAGATGAAACGGCAGCGGCAAGATTCCAACCCCAGAAGCTGGTGCCGGGTACCTATCTGGTCTGGGTTTATGTACCATATAACAGCGCATCAGATACCAAAACAACAGTAAGAATAGCCAATGGTGCCGACACAGAATTTGTAAAGTATCAGGATGATATTCTTATGAACCAGGTGACCAATGCCAGCAGCAATGAAAAATGGGTCAGAATTTCTGGTGCACCCATCCAATTTAAGGGTGACGGCAGCGACTTTATAGAGCTTATCCGAACCAGTCAGAGCGACAGCTATACCCGTGTCGGCGCAGTAAAATTTGAACCCTTCAATTTTACCGATGAACGGTTGATAGAAAATCCCTTGACAATCCCATCGGGTGGTTATGCCCCTATCTATCCTTCTATCGTTTTCACAGGAAAATGGGCAAAATCGAATGCGGCAAAGCTTACCTATAAGGAGGACGATCATCCTACCCTGTATACAGTGGAGCAGGGTGCATCGGTCCGGTTCTATGCCGATTTGGTCAAGCCGGGCAAGCATGATGTCTGGTTCTTCAGCCCAAATGGAAATGATCAGAATGACAATATGGTAAGTGTTACCATCCATCATGGCGGTCGCAGTGATGCCCCGTTTGCTTTTGACCAGATGGCAGAGGAGAATAAGGGAAAATGGGTAAAACTGACAACGGAACCGCTGGACTTCACAGGAGACGGAAGTGAATATGTAGAACTTATGCGGACAAATGTCTCGACATCCTCTGATACTTCAACCAGAGCTGGCGCAATTAGATTTGTATATGCAGGGGAAGAACCCCGTCCGACAGCAACTGCAACAAATGCACCTTCAATTCCAACCGCGACAGCAACGGCAACGGCCACAGCTACAGCAGAACCAACAGCTACGGCGACTGCTACGGCAACAGCAACGGCAAAACCGACGGATGCGCCCACAGCTACGCCGGCACCAACGGCAACAGCAACACCGGAGCCGACAGCAACGGCCACCAGTGTACCCACCGAGGCGCCGACAGCCGGGCCTACAGCAACAACAGAACCGGGCAGTGCGGTTGTGAAGGCATGGACTTTTGATGAAAACGGATGGCTGGCGGATGAGGAATTATCGCCGGAAAGCGGAACAGTTGTCCGGAATGAAGGCACATCGTACAGTTTGATGTTTGGGCCGAATGCAGCAGGAACGTATGGTACCTTCAATAAGATAGGGAAAGAAGCGCCTTTGACCAGCAATGCACTGGCGGTAACAGATGCGGTAAATCCAAAGGGATCAGAGTTCACCCAGGTATATCTGTACAGCAACACGGACACCGAATTGGTGAATAAGCTGAAGGATAAGAAAATCATAGAATTTGATTTGGATTTCTATATTGCCGGAACAGTGCCAGAGAGCAATAAAAATGTTGCAGAGCTGAAAATATTCAGAACGTATGCAAATGAAAAGAGTACGGTACCGCTGACCATAAGCAAGGATCGGGATCCGAATCTTGGCGGGAAGTGGAAGAGTCCAAAGGTAGAATTTAACACCTGGAATCACGCGAAGTATATTATTGATTTCACAGATCCGGCGGCTACCAAATATACGGCAGTATTGGGAGAGAATACCAATACATTCACCTTTGAGAATGTGAATTCCATTGCAGAGATTGATAAGATTATTCTGGATGGATGGAGAAACAGTGGTTTTGATTATACCTTGTATTATGATAATATGAGTATAACGGCGAAAGATGGAACAGAGCCAACGGCAACGGCGACAGCAAAACCGACGGATGCGCCTACAGCTACGCCGGCACCAACGGCAACAGCAACCCCAGAGCCGACAGCAACGGCGACCAGTGTACCCACCGAGGCGCCGACCGCCGAACCAACGGCGACAGTTACACCGGAACCGGAACCGGGAACGGCTGGCGTAGTCCTTTCTGCGAATGCGGAAACTTATACAGAAGGCGATCTGTTGGTACTCACTGCTGCCGTACAGGGGGCAGAGGCTGAGAAGGTGACCTTCTATATTGGTGATGAAATCGTGGGCGAAGATACGGATGCGGCAGATGGATTTACCTTCCGGCGCTTGAATCTGCCGGCAGGTACAGTCACATACCGGGCGGTTGCAAGCCTGAAGGACGGCAGTACTGCCGAAAACAGTGTGACCGTAACAGTTGCCGGAAATTTGATCAAAAAGATTACCTTTGATGAAGCGGAATGGAACGCTTTGAAAGGACAGGTGCTCCGTCCAAAGCAGATGACAGCTTATGGCGAGGGTGCGGGGCATGGTCTGCAAATCGGGCCGAATGACAAAAATCAGGTGGCTACTGATCAGAAGGTTGTCAGTGGGATGACGGATGAAACGATTACCTTTGCCACAGACAAAGCAAGGGGAGCAGACGGAAATGCCCTGGAAATCAGCAATGCAAATAAATCCCAGGAATTTCATCAGATTTATCTTTACAATAGTGAAGACACGGCGCTTGCAGAACAGCTGAGAGATAAGAAGTATATCCGTTTTGATGTGGATTATTTAATCAAAGGCAGCAATACAACGAACACGAGCTCCAATCCGGAAATCAAGATGTTCAGAACCTATACAGACAGTGCAAACTATATGCCGCTGCAGGTCAACAACAAGAATGAAGCCCTTGTATATAATGGAAGCAAAAACGGGACAAAAGCAGACGCTCTGCTTTATAATACGTGGCACCATGCAGCGTATATCATCGACCTTAGCGGTGAAACGGCGGCATATACCTTCATTTATGATGATAAGTCATATACTTACAGCTGGGGCACAAATATTTCCACCTTTGATGATTTGAAAAAGGTGACGCTGAATGGATATACAAATAACACATTAGGCTTTGCCCATAAAATTTATTATGACAATATTGAAATTTCCGGTTATGACGAAATACCTGAGACAGAAACCACCAAAGTGCTGGTCAGTATGTCATCAGATCAAAAGTATTATGCAGACGGCACGCCTGTTTCAATGACGGCAGCCGCATTAGATACCAGTGGAGCGGCAATTGCCAGGGTGGAATATTATGTGGACGGCGTGAAAGCGGGCGAGAGTACAGATGCAGGACAAAACTATCTGGCGAGTGTCCCGGCGGCAGGCCTGGGCGAACATCAGGTGGTGGCGCGCGCAATCAACGCAGACGGCAGAAGCGGATATAGTATTCCGGTTACATATACGGTGGCTGAAGTCGTTTATCAGGTGTCTGCAGATCCGGGGGTTGTTGCCGAGCCGGAGGTTATTGCAGAGGGCGGAACGGTAAATGTTTTGGCAGTTCCCGAAACAGGCTATCAATTGGAGCGGCTTTACTATAAAAACGAGGGCAGTGCTGAGGAGACAGAAATTTCCTTTGCAGAGAACGCCGGAAGCTTTGCAATGCCGGCTTTTGATGTAACGGTGAAGGCAGAATTTTCAAAGATAGATTATCGGACAACGGTCAATACGATAGCAAATGGTACGGCGCACTTTGTTGTTAATGGCGGTGAAGAGACAGCAACGCTGACAACGGCACAGATGGGTGACCGAATTCAAATTTTGCCGGTTCCCGACCCGGACTGCATTGTTTCTGCTGTCACTGTCTATCAGAAAGACCAGCTGATTGACCTGCAGGACAATACTTTCACTATGCCTGCCGATGATGTGGTGATTACCATTGTCATCAAGGATCCGAATGCAAACGAAGTTGAGTATTTGAAACTTGACTTTGAAGATTTGACCGGTGTGGATACCAAAACGCTGGATATTCCGGTTTATACTGTGAATCAGGCGACGGGAAAACTGGCGGATGTAGGCGCGCAGAGAGTCAGCAGCAGCAACACGGAACTTGGAAAAACATTCGTGGTTGTAATGGATGAGGAAGATAACCGTTACTTTACCTGTGCACAGAAAGATAACCTGAAAAGCAAGATTTTGCTGGACGAACCGATTGCGGCAGCCGGTAAATTATACTTTGATTTCAGAGTAAAAAATATTTGGCAGGCGCGTTTTACTGTTCCCCTTGTCGGCTTGGATGAGAATGGAAAGCAGGTACAGCTGTGTAATCTCTATCACGAGACCAATGCCAATATGTACGTCAACGGCGTTTATAATTCAGCAGGGTCGACCTTTGCGGCACAGACAGAATTGTTTGGTGCGACCAATGATAAAGAATGGCATTGTATGCGTTTTGTGCTTGATTTTGATACAGAGACCTTCTCGGTGTATACCGGCGATTCCTTTGAGAATCTTCAGGACTTTGCAGTGAATGCCGATGGCATTAATTCCTTTGATTTCATGAATAAAGGAACAACAAAGGCTGTTCAGTTTGCGGGCATGTCCTCTTATA
The DNA here is from genome assembly GCA_910580105.1 of uncultured Clostridia bacterium. GTDB lineage: Bacteria > Bacillota > Clostridia > Monoglobales > Monoglobaceae > CAJTWN01. The sequence goes on from CAJTWN010000025.1 coordinate 6,442, forward strand.
GTTTCGGAGAGAATAGATCCCAGCGTGGATTTGATGATGTTCGCGTATATACTGTGACGGAATAATATTGGAATAATGTAAAAACACCTCCATAATTTATGGGGGTGTTTTTGAGTTCTCGTAAATTGTAAAGAAAAGGACACATATCAAAAGTTTACCGCATTTAATTTTGGCGCCGGAATAGTTATAATATGAATGGGAGAGTATGTCTCTTTCATTGGAATAAAAAAATATTAAATTTATTCATAGATGCAAAAGGAGGAAAAAAAGTTGAAACAATTGAGAAGATCATTGGCGGCAATTTTAGTGATTGCAATGGTGATGACGACCCTGGGAATGACAGTGGTCAGTGCGGCAAACACATTTACAGATGTGAGCGGCCACTGGGCGCAGGAATACATCCAGAAGTGGAGCAATAAGAGCGTCATCAATGGGTACGAGGATGGGACGTTCCGTCCGGATGCGAATATATCGCGGGCAGAGGCGGCGAAAGTCATCGTAACGGCGAAGAATGCGACAGGCTTGTCGAATAAGACATTCACAGACGTAGAGGCAAACGAGTGGTATAGTTTGTACATAAGCCGGGCAGTAGAGGCAGGATATGTAACGGGAGATGCAGAGGGAACCTTCCGGCCGAATGACCCGATAACCAGAGAAGAAGCGGCAGCAATCATGGCGAGAGCTTATGGGCTGAGCGGAACAGCAGAAGTGGTGTTCAGTGATAACAGAGAAATATCGGACTGGGCATCAGCAAGCGTACAGGCATTGGTAGCGGCAGGAGCAATCAATGGATATGAGGATGGAAGTTTCCGTCCGCAGGCATATATCAGCAGAGCAGAATTGGTGAAGATACTGGATGTTGCTGATACAGCAGCCAATTCCGGCGGTAATAATTCCTCGGTTGTTCGTCCGAATGGCAGTGGAGGAAGAAATCCCGTCGTAACCAACCCAAGCTATTATAATGTAAAATGTATAGCCAACGGCGGAACCATTGAAGGAAAAACAGAGAAAACTTACCGCGTAAAGAGTGGAGCAACTCTTTCAGGTTATGCAGCAGACCCGGTACGTGAAGGCTATGAATTTATGGGCTGGTATCGTACGAGAGATGCAGCAGATGCTCTGGACGAAAGCCGGGAATACAGCGTGATGAATCGAGTGACGGCAAGTGTAACGCTGTATGCAGGCTGGAAATCAACAGAAGATTTTGTGGTCAGCTTTGACTATGGAAACGGAACCGTGGACAAAGAGACGGTACGGAACGGAGAAACGGTGAGCAAGCCGAGCGGAACGCCGGAGAGAGCAGGGTGGAAGTATACGAATAAATGGTATACAGACGCGGCGTGCACAAAGGAATATACGTTCAGCGGAAAAGTGACGAAGGATATGACACTGTACGCAGGCTGGGAGCTGGAAGATGAGACAGCAGCAGACAGCGTAGCGAAAGTGGCAGCAGAGGTGAATGAGACAGCGGAAGTGATTCCGTATCCGCAGGAAGCATTGGCAGGAGAGAAAGTGTATGTGACGGTCAATGTGAAGGAAGGGAACGAGCTGAAGACAGCGGAAGTGACCTATGTGGATAAGAGCGGAGCGCCGAAGAAGATAGAATTGGCGATAGGAGAGAATGGAAAAGGAAGCTTTGAAGTACCGGAAGATGTAGATGCAAGTCAAGAGATGAGAGTCGTAGTAACGACGGAGGTATCAGAACCGGAGGCGACCGCTACACCGGAACCGACCGCAACCGCTACAGCAACGGCAATTGTGACGGATCCACCATCAATTCCAACAGCAACGGCCACAGCGACTGCCACAGCGACTGCAACGGCTACAGCTACATCAGTAGTTACCGCAGAACCAACAGCGACGGCAACGGCGACGGCAACGGCGACGGCGACTGCAACGGCGACTGCAACGGCAACAGCGACGGCAACGGCAACGGCGACCGCAACAGCTACAGCTACGGCGACTGCAACAGCAGCACCGACAGCAACTGCCACAGCGACTGCAAAGCCAACGGCAACGCCGACCCCGGTTCCGACAGCAACTGCAACGGCAACACCAGCACCGACCGCAACGGCAACACCAATGCCGGCGAATATGAAAGAATACGTAAAAGTAGACTTTGAAGGTGCAGAAATATCTGCAGCAGATGAGACGCAGAAAAAGACAGTTACAACGACAAATCTGATTGATGCACAAAAGGCAGTTACGGTTGAAGGCTTTGGTAACTATGATTCAAAAGCAAATAGTTATAAGACAAACCAGAGTAAGCTGGCAGAAGTTGAGGGGAACGGAACATATTTTACAACCGGAAGAAAGCAGCAGAACAGTTTCCTGATAACCATGCCGGAAGCAATCGGAAGCACAACGGAAAAGACGGTATTGGAAATTGATATAAAGCGTGCGGCAACGGACGATGATGTGGTCCAAATCGGAATTGCAGACAGCAATAAGAAGCAGATATTCTCCATCAATTATGCCGGTGGAAAGGCGCCGACACTTTCAACGGGAGAAATTGGTACAATGTCTGTAAGCACAGACTTTGTAAAAATGAAGGCAGAGATTGATTTCACAACGAAAAAGTATAAGCTTTCATACAGTACAGACGGTGGTCAAACGTTTGTTCCGTTCAGTGCGGAAGAGGAATATAGCTTTAAAAATGCAGACGCAGAAAACCTGATGTATATCGGAAATGCAAGCAATGATAAATTATCGTCAATGAACTTTGGTCTTAATACGAAGGGCGGACTTGGCGTAGACAATATTTATGTTTATACCCTTGCATCAGAGGCAGAACCGACAACTGCGCCAACAACAGCACCGACCGCTGAACCGACGGCTACAGCTACAGCAACGGCGACCAGTGTACCCACCGATGTACCAACCACAGAACCGACAGCAACGTCAAGTGTGACGGATGCACCGTCAATTCCAACTGCGACAGCGACCGCAACAACTTCAACCGGAACGACAGCAACGGCAACATTTGTGCCGGTTGCAGATGCGTATGTGCGGAGTCAGAGATACAGTACGCAGAATTTTGGTTCGGAAACAACATTGCAGGTGAAGACAGGAGCGGCGGAGAACTATCGAAAAGGCTATATCAAGTTTGATTTGACCACATTGGAAGGTGCGGTTACAAAGGCAATACTGACCCTGACAGGAAAGCCTGATAAAACGCCGGCAGTTGTTGGTGTTTATGAGGTTGAAAGCGATTGGGAAGAAGGAACGATAACTTGGGATGCGTCTCCTGCACTTGACCCGGAAACAGCGGTCAAGATTGGAGAATTCACGCTGAATTCAAACACAACGAACAGAGAATATACAGTTGATTTGACAAGTTATTTCAAAGAGAAACTGGAAGCAGGCGAAAAGATAGTATCTATTGGATTAAATTGTATTAATCAGGATCCGTCAAAAGAACCGCTGGTGGCCTTGATTTCTAGAGAAAATACGAGCGGACAGGGACCGAAGCTGGAGGTAGAATATATTGGCGGAGGCACAGCAGAGCCGACCGCAACAGCTACAGCAGTAGTTACCGCAGAACCAACGGCAACAGCGACAGCTACGGCTACCGCGACGGCAACTGCAACCAGCGCGCCGACGGCAGAACCGACTTCTGAGCCGACCGCAACAGCGACTGCAACTGCAACAAAGGTGCCGGATCCAAGTGCAGGCTGGCAGAACATTTATACAGAGAATTTTGATAACACAGAGGTATGGAATTTCTCAAATGACAAAACCACAGAAAATGTCAAGGTAGGAAATGTCACCATTGGCGCCATTGGTGCAAAGGAACCGATTTCTAACCTCGCGGTGGAAGAACTTCCGGCTGCGTTGTTACAGAATGATTTGGCAGTACCGTCAGGAACTATATTTGCCTATACAAACGGAAGCAGCCTTGTAAAAGGCGGAACGATGCGTCCGATAACGCTGTATGATAAAACAGCACATGCACCGGGTGAAGCGCCGGCAGCCCTTCGGGTAGCCTATGATGTAGCGTCTTATGATGCGCATACAACGGGTAAGTTTAATCCGAGACTGGGTATAGAGTATACGGTGACCGTAGACGAAACGTCAACGACTTATCGTCCGCTGAATATACAGCAGGAAAAAGCCGGAACAAATCCCGCAGTTGGTGCAGAAGTAGGAATTGCTTATAATATGCCAAACACAGCAGGAGATGCGTGGTATTCGGGCAAATGGGTAATTGGCAAATGGAACCATGTAGAGCTGCAGTTTGATTTTGTAAACAATACGACGGAAGTGTATATCAATAATGAAAAGGTTGGTGTACAGAAAGCGCCGCAGATAACATTTGAACAGCTGGATAATATTACGACTTGGGCAATCAAAAGAGAGTCTACGGATGATAACTGGATATACTATGATAATATTACAGTAGATCAGCTTCCGGCAGGTAAGGAGATTCCTTCAGTCGTAAAGGCAAACCTGACCGTAATTCCGGAAAAGACGGATATGAAGGCAGGGACGGAACTGACGCTGACAACCAATGTGAGCGATTCACAGAGCCGTGCAGTCAGCAAGGTTGAATATTTTGCAAATGAAGTAAGCATTGGTTCATCCAGCAACAGTGAAGACAATTATCAGATTACGTGGCCATTGGCGCTGGGTGAACAGAAGATTAAGGCAGTTGTTACCAACGAGAATGGCGATACAGGATTTGATGCCAAGACGGTCACTGGATGGGCGGATGTTTATAGCATCACCCCGGCAGCGGCAGAACATGGTACGTATACTGTATCAGAGACCGCAGATATCGTTGCGGGAAGTACGATTACAGTTACGGCAGCGCCGGAGACCGGATATGAAGTAAAGCGGATGTACTATGGAGAAACAGAGGTTCCGTTCACAGGAAATGTTGGTACATTCGAGATGCCGGCAGAGAATATTGAGTTGGTAGTGGAAATTGGTCTGATCAATTATTCTCTGGGCGCAGCAGTTCACGGCGGCACAATTACCTTTACAGAGGGTGAGAAGACCACCGGAACCATGGGCGAGACAGTAACCTTCTCTCTGACACCTGAAGAGAATATGGAACTTAAGGCTGTGAAGGCTTACAGCGGAAATACGATGCTGGAAGTTACCGAGGCAGGGGGCGTTTACAGCTTCACAATGCCAGCCGGGAATGTACAGGTTTCTGTATTGTATACCAATCCAACAGCTGGTGAGACAGACTATCTGAACCTTGACTTTGAGGACGCAATTCTTGAAAATAATAAGGTAATCACCACCGACTGGAGCGATGCCCAGCTTTATGAAGTTGGAATGAGCAGTTTGTCAAGTGTGCAGATTAAAACAGACAATACAAAATGGCTGTTTTCTGAGAGAAAGACGAAGAGAGTCTTCACCATGGCGTTGGATGAGCCGGTGGTAAACACTGCGGATAATAAGGTCTATGTAGATTTCCGTCACAGAAAGATTAATTTTGATAATAATACTGACGGAGATACAGAGTTCCATCTCAAAGATGCGGACGGGAACGTGGTTATGACCCTGTTCGGAAAGAATTCCGGAGGCTTCCCGCAGAAACCGCAGCTGAAAATTGGTGAAACGATGTATGAAACGGATAATGCGGTCTATGACGGCTGGGAGGCTGTCAAGGCGAATGCGGCAGGCCAGAGATGGTATTGTTACCGTGCAATCATTGATTTTACCACCAATACGATTGAGTTCCTGGTTGGCAGTGACTTCGAGAATATGACAGCGTTCAGCAGTGAGAATGCGACCTATGCGTTTGAAACCGGAACCAATATCAAGCAGTTTGATAATCAGAAGATTACCGGCGGCGGTGACACACCGGGCGGTTATGGTATTGATGATGTTCGTATCTATACCAAAGAAAACTAATTGTTTGATTCAAACTGACGATAACGAAGTTCCCCCCCCAAAAGGGGGGAACTTTTTTTGTTGTTGGATTGTCATATAATGGAAGAATGTTTCCTTAAATGATGAGAAAGTATGATCAGTAAAAATTTGGAAAATTAGATATTTTTTTGTTAATTTTATACAATCAAACCAAATGCTGTATAGAAAAAACTCTTGCAAAAATTACGAATTAGTGATACAATACATATGTATTTTTATAGGACAACTATGGTGGTGCAGAATAAAATATGGAGAAAATTAATTAAAAATAGGGGGACACACACCCCCGGGAATTTAAAAGGAGGAAAAAAAGTTGAAACAATTGAGAAGATCATTGGCGGCAATTTTAGTGATTGCAATGGTGATGACGACCCTGGGAATGACAGTGGTCAGTGCGGCAAACACATTTACAGATGTGAGCGGCCACTGGGCGCAGGAATACATCCAGAAGTGGAGCAATAAGAGCGTCATCAATGGGTACGAGGATGGGACGTTCCGTCCGGATGCGAATATATCGCGGGCAGAGGCGGCGAAAGTCATCGTAACGGCGAAGAATGCGACAGGCTTGTCGAATAAGACATTCACAGACGTAGAGGCAAACGAGTGGTATAGTTTGTACATAAGCCGGGCAGTAGAGGCAGGATATGTAACGGGAGATGCAGAGGGAACCTTCCGGCCGAATGACCCGATAACCAGAGAAGAAGCGGCAGCAATCATGGCGAGAGCTTATGGGCTGAGCGGAACAGCAGAAGTGGTGTTCAGTGATAACAGAGAAATATCGGACTGGGCATCAGCAAGCGTACAGGCATTGGTAGCGGCAGGAGCAATCAATGGATATGAGGATGGAAGTTTCCGTCCGCAGGCATATATCAGCAGAGCAGAATTGGTGAAGATACTGGATGTTGCTGATACAGCAGCCAATTCCGGAAATGGCGGCAGTTCCTCCATTATTGGCGGCGGCGGCAATAATGGTTCCGGCGGCGGTATCGGTGGTGGTACCACAACAACTTATTTTAGTGTAAAGTTTGTTGGTAATGGCGGAACCATCAGCGGTAAGAACGAAGTGACCAAGAGAGTAAAGAAGAATGCAACACTTGCTGATGTTGCAGTTGATCCTGTATGGGCAGGTCACGAGTTCATGGGCTGGTATAAGAGCGTAAGTGCTGCAAATACACTGAATGATAACTATTTGTGGAAAGTAAACACGACACGTGTAACGGCAGGCACAACGCTGTATGCAGGCTGGAAATCAGCGGAAGAATTTGTGGTCAGCTTTGACTATGGAAACGGAACCGTGGACAAAGAGACGGTACTGAACGGAGAAACGGTGAGCAAGCCGAGCGGAACGCCGGAGAGAGCAGGGTGGAAGTATACGAATAAATGGTATACAGACGCGGCGTGCACAAAGGAATATACGTTCAGCGGAAAAGTGACGAAGGATATGACACTGTACGCAGGCTGGGAGCTGGAAGATGAGACAGCAGCAGACAGCGTAGCGAAAGTGGCAGCAGAGGTGAATGAGACAGCGGAAGTGATTCCGTATCCGCAGGAAGCATTGGCAGGAGAGAAAGTGTATGTGACGGTCAATGTGAAGGAAGGGAACGAGCTGAAGACAGCGGAAGTGACCTATGTGGATAAGAGCGGAGCGCCGAAGAAGATAGAATTGGCGATAGGAGAGAATGGAAAAGGAAGCTTTGAAGTACCGGAAGATGTAGATGCAAGTCAAGAGATGAGGGTCGTAGTAACGACGGAGGCATCAGAGCCGGAGGCAACTGCTACGGCAATTCCAACAGCGACTGCGACTGCAACATCAACCGTAACGGATGAGCCGTCCAAACCAACCGCTACAGCCACAGCGACAGCGACTGCAACAGCGACGGCTACAGCAACAGTTGAACCGGGTGTAAAGATTATCACCTATGATAAAGAGACAG
>CAJTWN010000026.1 GCA_910580105.1 uncultured Clostridia bacterium
TTCCCTACACCAGTTCTATGATGGGTGACATTTCTATTGTCCATCCCTATCCCGCCGTGGTTCCTGATGTTCAGCCCTACGCCGACACTACACCTGAGCCTTACCCGCCTGCGGCGGACAGCGCGGGGAATTATTTACCAAATGTTAATAAAGTAAGAGTAGACACTCGAAAAGTAACCCATTATGCTTTAAATCCTAATAATTTATCCGGAGGAGCAGATAAAGCAAAAGTTTTTGAAAGTGCATTAGGATACAATCAGTCTAATGCTACACAATTAATAGAGCAAATCCAAAGTAAATTGCCAAAAAGTGAAGCAGTTGTTGGTAATTTAGATAAGTATGGACAAAGATTTACAGTTGATATTCCTATAACTGGTCCAAACGGAAGGACTGCTATTGTACGAACCGGCTGGATTTTAGAACATGGTTCTGATGTACCGAGAATGACCACATTATTTGTGAAATAGGAGGTTTTTATGAAATTTAATGAGTTAGACTGTGTGAGAACATTGAGAAATTTTCCAGAATATGGTATTGCAAAGGGTGAAACAGGTGTTATTATTATTGCTTTTAATAAACCAAACGAAGCTTATGAAGTAGAATTTGAAGATGGCTCAGGAAGACCCAAAGCTACTTTCCCTATTTTACCGGAAGACTTAGAACTATTTTGAAATTAAATTTGTTCAAGGTCAAGGTCCAATAGGTATGCCTGACTGAAGTGAAAACTACATTTTATGAATCCCAATTTTGGGGAGATTGATAGGAGGATGGTTCACAATGATTATTGAAAAAATAGAATCCGAAGGAATTTATTACTTAGATATGGCGAGACAAAAAGTATTTTGCAGTTTTAAAAAGTGCAATGATAATTAGTTAGCTATAGAAAAAGAACAGAAAACCTTAGTGATGAACAAGTAGATTTTTTAAGGGGAAAGGATAGAACAATAGGACAAAGAGATGTTGATACCAATAAATGCTATATCGAATTGTTTACTCGACCTTTTACCCGATTTGAATTTATGTTTCCTGAGCAAATATCTGAATATCAAAAATAAAGGGATTCAATTTATACAAATGGCTTGTCAACACATGATTTAAGTTAACGCATAACGATTACCAAAATGAAAGTTCTGAGAATTATAGGACTTTCATTTTTGGAATAAATTAAGAATATATCCATTATCTATGTACAACAATCATAACAAAATTTCATGAATTCTTCATGCAGCCCTGTGATTATATGCAATACCAATGGCCAATGTCTATATCAAAATAGTTACATAAAATAAAGGAGTTTAAAAAATGCGTTATCACAAATTATATTCCACAAAAGAATTAGAGTCCCATATAAACAGACTTTATGAAAAATTAGCACCCATTGCAAAAAAAGATGCGGTTTATGCGCCAATCACAACATATTTTTCTTCAATTATAAGTGGTGATGGAGATTATTGTTTTTCCGCAGATGATGGATATCACTTTTGTAGTGTCGAAAGAGGTATTATACACGAAGAGAAAACAACACAAAATCTCACAGAAATCACTTACTGGGTACTTGAAGCACAAATTTTTGAGATGGCAGCCCAATATGAACGCCAACATAGAATTAATCACCAAGATGTCAGAAGAACCATTTTTTCCAAAGAGTTACAATACTTAAATTTTCTCGGAAGAGAATATGGAAAAATAGCTGCATTAGAGTTTAATCATATTTTAAGCGCAAACCCTTTTCAGGACTAAGCATAAAATCCCATTACCATTTCGCATTTCATCGATGAAATGCGAAATGCGGATGAGTAGCTTCTTAACGGCTATATTAAATAAGTAAAGGGGGAGTAGATATGAATACATTTTTGTCTACGCAAGAATTAGAAACACATTTTCGCAATACTTATGCAAAGGTAGAACCTTATGCAAGAAGAGATGAGGTATATGCGCCATTAGATAACTATTTTGCCAAAGGTACGCCCGGCGTACAGCCCGGCAGTTTTTGTTATGCCGATGATAATGGGTATCACTTTGGCGCAATCGATATACGCGGCAATGTCATTTTAAATATTGTGACCCAAAGCTTATCCGAAATTACATATCAAGTTTTGAGAAATAATATATTTTAGATGTCCTTTGATTACGAGAGGAAAACCAGAATTGACGGACAGGACACCAAAAGAATAGCATTTGATAAAAAGATTGAATATTTGAACTATATCAGCAAAGAATTCGCCGAATATGAAAGACAAAAACTCAATATTGCACTCAGAGAAAACCCATTTGTAGATTAACAAAATCAAATTTTTAAAATAGAGAAAGCTCTCATAGGCTTTCTCTATTGCACTTTTAACCTTTTCCCCTCTACAATTACCTGAATGCAATCTTTGCCCCAACGGAACGTGAACGCAAACGAAACCTTATACGGGGAATCGAAAGTTCTCTCCGTGCAATTGAGAACCTTCCCTACACCAGTTCTATGATGGGTGACATTGAATCAATTTTTATCCATTAAAAATATGAAGGGACGTTTCTTAATACTGGTCTATATAAAAAACAGATTCAGAAACATGGAACTGATATATCAGGAATAGCTGCATAATAATGAAGCTAAAAGTTTTATAACCCAATGGTATATCTGCCTTTAATTTTTTATTTATGCAAATTTAACTTCTATTCCGGCCTTGTTATTCCTCCTGATAGCGGAGAATCACCTGCCGGGCAATCTCCATTCGTGTAACCCGGTCATCCATCGCACATTTCTCTATATACCGATGGGCCTCCTGCTCTTTCCATCCCCGTTTTTCTACCAGCAGACATTTGGCCATACCGACCAGCCGGGCTTCTTCCAGCTTCTTTTTTAACTTCTCTGACTCTGCACGATATATCTGCATCCGTTTTCTACACCCTTCAGCAAGGTGCAGTGTGCGAAAAAATTCGTTCCGATGAATCGGCTTAGGCAGTACAAAAATCCCCTCACCCTCCGCTTTTGCCGCAATGGGAGCCAAAATTTCATTTTTCACCAGCAATATAATGCCGGACTCCACTGCTTTGGCTGCTGCCGCCGCAAATACCTGCCCCTGCTCGTCCTGAAGCGGTGTATTTATCAAAATCAAATCATATACAGAGACATTCAGTTTCCGCCGCGCCTGGGCTGCACTGGATGCAGTATCAATTTTTGCATAGGCATAGCTTTTCAATAACTGAACCAAAGCTTCACCGCTTTTTGCATTTCCTGATACCAAAAGTATACTGCTCAACCAAATACACCCCTTCCGCCTGTTATGAATTTCCGATTTTCCTCGCGGCAACCTATATGAGAAATCTGTTTTTTTTGCTATTTATTCGGTCTCTTTATCAAAAGTACCCCTATAACGCTTCAAAATATTGCCGGTAGTCGTATGCAGCCTTATCTTCTGCCGCCGCATAGGATACACATTCGCGCATCTTTTCGGCAAAGTATGCCGCCAAAATTGGCGCCGGCAATACCTTTTTCAAAAAGCTGCTTTTCTCTGCTTCTGCAACCGCCTCTTCCAATGATACAGGCAAAGCCTCAATTCCCTGTATATCCGTCTTGTCGGTAATATCAACAGCCGGTTCAAGGGTCATCTTCTTCTCGATTCCCTCCATCCCTGCCCATAAAAGGAGTGCATAGGCAAAATACGGGTTGCAGGCGCTGTCCGGTGAACGCAGTTCAATCCGCCCCCTCCCCTGGGTATCTTTTACCATTCGCAGCAACTGGGCGCGATTCTGTCTTGACCATGTAATAAAGCTTGGCGCCTCAAACTCACCAAACCGGGCATAGGAGTTGGTGGTTGGGTTCAAAAACGCCGTCATCTCCTTAATATGGCCCATTATCCCCGCCATAAACTGCTGACAGACCTCTTCCTCTGCCGGTTTTTCATCCGTGCCGCAAAGGGAAAAATTGATGTGCAGGCCGCTTCCGCTCTTTTTTGCAATCGGCTTTGGCATAAAAGAGGCGTGCAGGCCATTGATATTGGCAACGGTCTTAATCATATTTTTAAAAGAGATAAAATGATCAGCTGCAGAAGCCGCACGGCTGTGCTTAAAGATAATTTCATGCTGACCCGGCCCCTTTTCGTGATGGGAACTCTGCGGAAGCATCCCCATCTCTTCCAGCATCAAACAAATTTCCCTGCGGATATTCTCTCCCCGATCCAGCGGCGTAACGTCCAGATAACCGCCCTCGTCATGAGGAACCCGTACCGGGCGGCGTCCGTCATCATCCATCTCAAAGAGGTAAAATTCACATTCCACCCCAATTTCACATTCATACCCCAGCTCACGCAGTTTTTCCACAGCCTGCTTCAAAAGATACCGGCCATCGCCCTCAAAAGGCCGTCCGTCCGGATAACGAATGTCACAAAACAGACGCAGAACCCGTCCCTCCTGAGGGCGCCAGGGAAGGATTTCGCCCGTGCTTACATTGGGCATCAAAATCAAATCGGATTCTTCCACAGCCATGAATCCTGCAATTTGCGACGCATCAAAGGGAACTCCTTCCCGCAGGACGCGGGGGAGTTCCGAGGCCATCACTGAGATATTCTTCATCTGCCCAAAAATATCACAAAAAGCAAGGCGCACAAATTTTACGTCCATCTCCTCTATATATTCCATAATATTATTCTGACCGAACAACATTGCCTTCACCTCTATCTGCAATTTTTATCACATTGCAATTTTTTTTATGGTACCACAATTCCCCCTTATCTGTCAATCGTTACCTTCCAAATCCGGGCGGAAGTATGGATGGCTTCCAATGTCTCGGAATCGGAAGCTCGCATAAAAGACGGGCAGGAAACACTGCATTTTCTCCAAAACGTTGGCAAATCTCGCCTTCTGCATATTCCGCGGCAAGCTGCCGCCCGCTCTGGGAATCTGTAAAAAAATCCAGCTGTTCCGGCGCTGTCTGATCCCGCAGCATGATCCCCCCAACAGTCACCGCCCGTACCGGAAGCCGCCAGTCATATCGCTTTTCAAACAATGCAAACGCCGTTTCTGCAAGCATATGATAGCTGTCCGACACCCTTCCCATTCTTGTCTGGTATTGACGAGCTCCCAAATTTTTATCCTTTACCGAAAGCTGAACACCGGCCGCCTTCAAACCATGTTTTCGCATCTCAGCCGCCACCTGCCGCGAAAGCTCAAGAATGACCCCCAAAACTTCTTGCCGTGTCTCCAGATCCCGTATGCAGGTGATTCCCCGGCTGACCGATTTAATTGGAGAATGATACGAAAATGGCATAACCGGTGCGTCATCCAACCCATTCGCATAATACCAAAGCCGCTCTCCATTGATCCCCATCCTGCGGCGCAGGGTGTCCTTGTCCTGGAGGGCCAGTTCCCCGATGGTATGAATAAAAAAACGTTCCAGCATCTTTTTCGTTGCACCGCCAACCCCCAGCATAGCGGCAGCCGGCAGCGGCCAAATCCTCTGTTTCATCTCTTCCTGCCGGATGCAGGTCACAGCGTCCGGCTTCTTTAAATCACTGCATAACTTGGCAAATACTTTATTATAGGACACGCCCACCGACACCGTAAGACCTGTTTCTTTTTTCACCTCCCGGCGAATCTTTTCTGCAATTTCTATTCCGGAACCAAACAAAAACCTGCTTCCTGTCACATCCAGCCAACATTCGTCAATTCCAAAAGGTTCCACCAAATCTGTATACCGGAGATAAACCTCCTGCACAGCCCTCGAAAATTTCTCGTATTCCTTTGGCTGCGGCGGCACCACCACAAGAAACGGGCACTTCTGCCGGGCGCGCCATATTGGTTCGCCCGTTGTCACACCACAGGCCTTGGCCTTTTGATTTTTGGCCAGCACAATGCCATGGCGTTCCTCTGCGCTTCCGCATACAGCAACATATTCTCCGCACAGTTCCGGCTGCAGCCGGCAAGCCACAGAAGCATAAAAATTATTCAAATCACTGTGCAGAATTACTCTTTCCCTCTGTTTTTCCATCTGCAAAGCTTCCTTTCTACCGGGGTTTTTGTTTTCCTATCCTAATATAACATATTGTTCGTTATACGTCAACAAAAAAATTGTTCCACTTTCGGCACTTTCTGGCACAGAAAAGATGGTACGCTTATATCAGGGGGACAAAATAAAAGAAAAGGAGACTGATATCATGTCGATCTGGTTTGACAAACTGGGAAACAAATATGCCGATGCCAACAAATCCGGCTGGCTGAAAGCATATACAGACAGACAAACAAAGCAACTCAACACACTTTTCACCAAACATGCAAAAGGTGAAGAAAACAGGCATACGGGGGAAATGATTGATTATACCGCATCCAAAACGGTAACAAAGGCTTTGGATGAGACAAATTCTGCCCTTTCAAGACTGAATACCACAAACAACACGCTGAACAATAGCATCAATCAGCTGGAGACAAACAAGGCCAATGTAAAGGCGAACAGCGACGGGGGCTTCTGCGCCGGCACAAGCGCATCTGTCACCAAGAGCGGAAGCGCCACCGGAAAAAATGCTTCCGCAACCGCTGGCGGCGCCGCAGGCCAATATGCCGCCACAGAAACCGGCGGCAGCATCGGAATGGCCGCAAAATCCAAAAAAGGATTTGCAGGCGGACAAAATACAACAGCCAATAACGGCGCTTGCGGCGGTTCGGAAGCAGTAACAGAAGACGGCGGCGCCTTTGGAACCTCTGCCAAATCGGTCAATGGATTTGCAGGCGGACAAGGAACCAAAACTTCTGATGGTGTAGCCATCGGTAAAAATGCACGCTGTACTGCCACAACAGACAGCAGCAGCACCGGTATTGATGCCATACAGCTTGGTACCGGAAACAACACAGCTGCAAAATCCATGAAAGTATACAATTATACCATGATGAATGCCAACGGCAACATTCCAATGGAACGTATGCAGCTGCTCAATGATGATATGACTGCAAAAATCAACCATCTTGAAGAAATTCTTATCAATTCCGGTCTTCTGATAGAAGAGGTGCTGGAAACCGCAGGGAGTATCACCAACGCCGTCAATGCCAACATCTCTGTCAGCGGAACAACGGCCACGCCATTTGCATCTGCACCCGCCAATTCTGTCTCACTGATAGGCGAAACGGTTGACACTTCCTCTTTTACTACTGTTCCATACACCTTTTCACCGGGAACGGCCCATACCTTCACCGCCTGTCTGCATGGTGTTATTGAAGAGAACAGCTTCAAAGCAACAAAACTCTATATCACTGAAAATCCGCCGCCCAGACATCAGGTTAGCTATTGGGACAACACCTTTGATCTGATTTTATATGTACAAAATTATACCGCTTCCAATGAATATGGAGAAGGATATTACGGTTATACAAGCAATTCACCGTTTCAAGTCACTCGGCGCAAATTTCAGTCGTCTGGCAACAATTAATCTTCTTCTAATACGACACACAAACTTACAATATTTTTATCACCTCTGCCTTTAGCTGTTCCCAAACAAAAATACGGTACACAAATTGTGTACCGTATTTTTTATGTCATACTCAACTTTATTGATTAAACTGTCGGCTCTGCCGTGGTAACTTTTACCTGCTTAAGTCTTACACTTTCCAATATCTTGGTGCCATTGGCCTTCTTACACGGTGCGCCGAAGATAACCTTCAGATACTTTGCTCCCGGCAAGGTGGTCTGTACATCACTTGCACTATACTTCCAGTCCTTGGTTACCCAGTTCTCTGTACTTGTATAATCAGATCCGTCCCTTACTGCCGTTACCGGTGTCCATTCTACGCCATCCACTGATACTTCAAAGGTGGTATCTCCAGGTGTATTTGTCTTTTCTCTGTATACCTGCATCCATACTTCAAAGGTATCAATGTTCTCTCCAAGGTCGTATACCGCCGTGAGGTTATCTTCAAATACCTTTCTGTAAATGTTTGCTCCAATAGCATCAAAGTTAACCGCATGACTGATCGTCTTATTGTCTGCATCTGTGTCAATGGTTTCTGCAAACTTAAACTTGTCTATGAACAGGTTCGCTGATGCTGCAGTCTTTACAATTGCTGATTCTGCTGCTTTCGCCGTATAGTCACTGTTTTCAGCTGCATTTGTTTCAATTGCGTATACCTGCACCTTATACTCGGTCTGCTCTTCCAAACCGCTTATGTCATAGCTGGTCTGATCTTTTCCAACCTTTGCTGCCTGCTTGCCATCCACTGCTACCACATATTCAATGTTTTTATCCGTTGTCAATGCTTCCCAGCTTGCTGTCAGGCCGTCTGTTCCCTTTGCAGCTGCTGTTACACCTGCAAGTGCTCCTATACCTGCATCTTTACTGAACTTTACGTTTTCAAGGGTCACACCTTTATAACCCGTCGTATCTCCAGTCGTCGGCATCGGGAAGTTAATCCTGATATACTGCGTTTCTGCCGGAATATCCGTATAGGTATAGGCCATACGTACAAACTGTCCGTTTTCCGCCGGCAAATCACCTTCCTGGATTCCATTGATTGTTGTCCATGTGCTGTTATCTGCTGATGCTTCTATTACAGGCGGCATTGCCGGTACTTTATTCGAATTCTTTCCAATGATAAACCCAATCTTTGCAGAACTGATATTTTCTACCTTATAGGTTACATAGCCTGCCTTATTATTTGCCGTTCCGCCTGCCTGACGGGCAATACCATAAGACGGCGTCTCTTCACCTGTTACGGTTACCTCTGTTTTTTCAAACATTGGATTTGCCGTATCACCGGAAATATTTGACTTTGTCCAGTCTGTCATCTTGACGCCATCAAATATGGTAGATTCATCATCACTTGTATATACATAATAATCTGCATTTGCTGCTTCTGCTGTCGGCTCTGCAGTTGGCGCAGCTGTTGGTTCCGCTGTAGCAGTAGCTGTAGGCGCAGCAGTGGGTACAGCTGTTGATTCTGTCGTGGTAACTTTTACCTGCTTAAGTCTTACACTCTCCAATATCTTGGTAGTTCCATTGCTCTTATAACACGGTGCACCAAAGATAACCTTCAGATACTTTGCTCCCGGCAAGGTGGTCTGTACATCACTTGCACTATACTTCCAGTCCTTGGTTACCCAGTTCTCTGTACTTGTATAATCAGATCCGTCCCTTACTGCCGTTACCGGTGTCCATTCTACGCCATCCACTGATACTTCAAAGGTGGTATCTCCAGGTGTATTTGTCTTTTCTCTGTATACCTGCATCCATACTTCAAAGGTATCAATGTTCTCTCCAAGGTCGTATACCGCCGTGAGGTTATCTTCAAATACCTTTCTGTAAATGTTTGCTCCAATAGCATCAAAGTTAACCGCATGACTGATCGTCTTATTGTCTGCATCTGTGTCAATGGTTTCTGCAAACTTAAACTTGTCTATGAACAGGTTCGCTGATGCTGCAGTCTTTACAATTGCTGATTCTGCTGCTTTCGCCGTATAGTCACTGTTTTCAGCTGCATTTGTTTCAATTGCGTATACCTGCACCTTATACTCGGTCTGCTCTTCCAAACCGCTTATGTCATAGCTGGTCTGATCTTTTCCAACCTTTGCTGCCTGCTTGCCATCCACTGCTACCACATATTCAATGTTTTTATCCGTTGTCAATGCTTCCCAGCTTGCTGTCAGGCCGTCTGTTCCCTTTGCAGCTGCTGTTACACCTGCAAGTGCTCCTATACCTGCATCTTTACTGAACTTTACGTTTTCAAGGGTCACACCTTTATAACCCGTCGTATCTCCAGTCGTCGGCATCGGGAAGTTAATCCTGATATACTGCGTTTCTGCCGGAATATCCGTATAGGTATAGGCCATACGTACAAACTGTCCGTTTTCCGCCGGCAAATCACCTTCCTGGATTCCATTGATTGTTGTCCATGTGCTGTTATCTGCTGATGCTTCTATTACAGGCGGCATTGCCGGTACTTTATTCGAATTCTTTCCAATGATAAACCCAATCTTTGCAGAACTGATATTTTCTACCTTATAGGTTACATAGCCTGCTGCATTGTTTTTACCGCCAACCTGACGGGCAATACCATAGGACGGCGTCTCTTCACCTGTTACGGTCACCTCTGTTTTTACAAACATTGGATTTGCCGTGTCTCCATCAAGTTTTGACTTTGTCCAGTCTGTCATCTTGACGCCATCAAATATAGTAGATTCATCATCACTTGTATATACATAATAATCTGCACTTACTGCTTCTGCTGTCGGCTCACTGGTTGCCGTCGCAGTGGCAGTTGCCGTTGCTGTAGCCGTAGCTGTCGGTTCAGCTGTTGGTTCAGCGGTCGGTGCTGTTGTTGGCGCAGTTGTCGGTTCTGCCGCTGATGCAAGGGTATAAACATAAATATTGTCTACGCCAAGTCCGCCCTTCGTATTAAGACCAAAGTTCATTGACGATAATTTATCATTGCTTGCATTTCCGATATACATCAGGTTTTCTGCGTCTGCATTTTTAAAGCTATATTCCTCTTCCGCACTGAACGGAACAAACGTTTGACCACCGTCTGTACTGTATGAAAGCTTATACTTTTTCGTTGTGAAATCAATCTCTGCCTTCATTTTTACAAAGTCTGTGCTTACAGACATTGTACCAATTTCTCCCGTTGAAAGTGTCGGCGCCTTTCCACCGGCATAATTGATGGAGAATATCTGCTTCTTATTGCTGTCTGCAATTCCGATTTGGACCACATCATCGTCCGTTGCCGCACGCTTTATATCAATTTCCAATACCGTCTTTTCCGTTGTGCTTCCGATTGCTTCCGGCATGGTTATCAGGAAACTGTTCTGCTGCTTTCTTCCGGTTGTAAAATATGTTCCGTTCCCCTCAACTTCTGCCAGCTTACTCTGGTTTGTCTTATAACTATTTGCTTTTGAATCATAGTTACCAAAGCCTTCAACCGTAACTGCCTTTTGTGCATCAATCAGATTTGTCGTTGTAACTGTCTTTTTCTGCGTCTCATCTGCTGCAGATATTTCTGCACCTTCAAAGTCTACTTTTACGTATTCTTTCTTTTCTCCCGGATCAGTCGGCTGCTCTGTAACTGTTGCAGTCGCTGTAGCCGTTGCCTCCGCTGTAGCAGTAGCAGTCGGTGCAGCGGTTGCAGTCGCCGTTGGCTCCGCTGTTGCAGTAGCAGTCGGTGCAGCGGTTGCAGTCGCTGTTGGCTCTGCTGTAGCAGTTGCGGTCGGTGCAGCGGTTGCAGTAGCTGTTGGCTCTGCTGTAGCGGTTGCTGTCGGTGCAGCGGTCGGCACAACCGCCCCCTGCACCTTGGTGATACGAACTTCATCTACAACCATTCTCCAGGACTTTGCCGGCGTAGGAAGGGTAACTTTTACATACTTATACTTCGCGCCATCTGCCACGTCTGCCTTCAAAATATATCCGTTGCTGCCAAAACCATTCGGTGTGGTATCTGTCTTCGTAACTGTCTGACTTGTATATTCGCCATCAATCGTCTCTGCAACTGCAATCGCACCTGCTTTTACATTTGCATCATCATAACTGGTTGCGTAGAATTCAAGTTCAACAGAAGTTACGCCTTCCGGCACATTGTAAATCAAATCAACCGTCTTATTATCAGATACTGTCATACCCCATTTTGACCAGCCTACATTTGCCACTGCATCCTTATTTGCCAAATCATTCAGCATTACAGACTGTACCTGGAAGTTATCAATCAGCATATCTTCACTTCCGGCTGTCTTCAGCGGTGCAGACTGAACATAATTGGAACTCTTATCCCCTTCACTCAGGGTCGTCATTGCATACACGCCAAATACATAATCTGTCTGGTCTGCAAGTCCTGTTACTTCATAAGAAGAGACATCTTTTACTGATGCAACTACCTGACCATTTGCTGTAATATAATTTGTATAATCATCCTGGGTCTCCGGTGCCGTCCATGTTACAGTTGCTCCGTTTGCACTGACAGCGGCCTGTACATTTGATACAGCATACTTTTCATTCGCACAGAACTCTATCTTTTCAAGACCTACCATCTGCGCGGCGCTTTGTGCTGAATCTGCATTTTTCCAGAAAATCCGGATATACTTGGTTCCCTCCGGAATATTTACGCCTGTATAGTTCCATCTTACATAGCTGCCGTCAATCGGATCGCCGCCTTCTCTTGCTACTTCCAATTTTGTAGCGTTCTTGTCGGCATCCAAAGCATAGAATATAAAGTTATCCAATACCTTTTTGTTCACCAATTTTGATACCGTTCCTATCTGGAATGAAGTCATTCCCTCCGGTACCGCATAGGCAACATTGGTATTTTGGTTCATATTCTTCTCATTTTTCAATGTAAAGATTTTTGTGGGCTCTCCTCCAACTTCTACATCCGCAATTGCAAACTGCGTTGCATCGTTATCCGCCGTTTTCCATGTATATTCATTCATCAGCGCTGTTGCTTCTTCTACGGTGTCAGAATTCTCTGCTGTATAGTTATATACTACCTTTTTCGCATTTGGATTCGGCGTTGCGGTTGGACCTGGAACATTCGTAGCCGTAGCTGTTGCGGTCGCTGTAGCTGTAGCTGTAGCTGTAGCTGTAGCTGTTGCAGTAGCCGTAGCAGTTGCTGTAGCTGTCGGTTCTGCTGTCGGCACTGCTTCCTGGCCTGCTTTAAACACTACCTTCT
>CAJTWN010000027.1 GCA_910580105.1 uncultured Clostridia bacterium
GTGACGTTTCATCCTGTGCGCGAATGTACCGAATGGAAAAACATTTTTCCGATTGCCGCGGACGAAATCGGATGAGGTATAGGGCTCCCGCAAAAGCTCTGCTTTTGTGGGAAGAAGGAAGAACCGACCTAAAAGCGAACTTTTGGCATCTGCCAAAATGAGCGATAAAGGTCGTGTTCTGACGCCGTGTGGTCGCCTGGAAACGTGACGTTTCATCCAGTGCGCGAATGTACCGAATGGAAAAACATTTTTCCGATTGCCGCGGATTTCGTAGGGGCGACCCTGTGTGGTCGCCCGAATCCGTGCGCAAGCGTGACGCTTATATATTTGTAATTCGCGGATGAACCGTGCGTCCAATGTATGTCTCCCACAGAAGCTTTGCTTCTGTGGGACTTTGTCGTGCAAAACGCGGCCTATAATGCACTTTTCACGCGCTGCTGCACGTATAAGTTCCGGATCAAGCGTCACACTTAAGCACTGGAGCAAGGCTTAGCCTTGCAAAATTTTGAAGGATTCTTTCAATGCAGGATACAGCGTTTGATAAATATGATAAAATGTTTCATACGCCGCGGTATTTGACGGATCAGGCTTCTGTACCGGCTTCTTCCGCACCGCCTTCGCACAGGCCGCCTCCACTGATGGATAAGCGCCAACGGCAACACCTGCCAAAATTGCTGCACCAAGAGCCGGCCCCTCTTCTCCGGCAACCGTACGGACCTCCATACCGAAAATATCCGCCAGCATCTGCCGCCACAGCGCACTTTTGCCTCCGCCGCCCACCACCGTCATATCGGACAGCGGAATCTCCATCTGCCGCAAAACCTCCAAACAATCCCGCAGGGAATAGGAAACGCCTTCCATTACCGCCCGTACCATATGCCGCTTCTGATGCAGGGCAGAAAAACCAAAAAAGACGCCCCGGGCATTGGGATCAAGGTGCGGTGTCCGCTCCCCCATCAAATAAGGCAGAAAAAGAAGCCGTTCCGCACCGACAGGAACTTTTTCCGCCTGTTCATCCAATTCTGCATAGGAATCACCAGGAGCAAATTGTTCCCGGAACCATTTCAGCGACAACCCGGCGGCCTGGGTAACGCCCATCACGTGCCACTTCCCCGGCACCGCACAGCAGAAGGTGTGGACACGCCCTTCTGTATCTATCACAGGCCGGTCGGTATGGGCATACACCACGCCGCTGGAACCAATGGTGGTAAAAGCCTTCCCTTCCATCACTGCGCCTGTTCCCACCGCTGCTGCCGCATTGTCACCGGCACCGGCAGCCACCGGAACGCCGTCCAGCTTTCCAAGCCCCCGGACAACGCCGGTGATTTCCGGGCTCTCATAGACCGTAGGCAGAAGCGCCTTGTCAATGGCAAGCTTCTCCAGAACCTCATCAGACCAGCAGCGGTTCCTGATATCCAAAAGCTGCATTCCTCCTGCATCCGAGACATCGGTGGCAAATTCCCCTGTGAGCTTATATCGGATATAATCCTTCGGCAGCAGGATATGCCGGCACCTGCTGTAATTCTCTGGCTCGTGCTTTTGCACCCACAAAATTTTAGCTGCCGTGAACCCGGTAAGTGCAGGATTGGCAGTGATGGCAATCAGCCGCTCCCGGCCCACCGCTTCGGTAATCTCTGCGCACTCCCGGCCCGTCCGCTGATCGCACCACAAGATAGCCGGGCGGATAACCGCTCCGTCTCCGTCCAGCATAACAAGACCGTGCATCTGCCCCGAAAGACCGATGCCGTCCACCCACTCCACTTTCTCCGCCACCTCTGCCAAAGAAGTCCGGACAGCCTGCCACCAGTCCTCGGGTGCTTGTTCCGCCCAGCCATTTTGCGGCTGGGCCATGGGATAGGTAACCGTTCTGGCAGTTATCACCCCTCCATTTTCGTCAAACAGCGCCGTCTTCGTCCCTGATGTTCCAATGTCAATACCGATGAAATATGCCATCTTTTCCGCCTCCCATTCAGATTCTTCCAGCTGCTCTGTTCAGCAGCCGCCAAACATAATCTCATTCATCACATTCTCTAAATATTCCTGCCGGCCACTATTCTTCTCTTCCACCACGTCCAGCGACAGAGCATAATCCGAAAGTTTTTCCAGCGTTGTTGTCCCCCGCCGGATTTCCGCACCGATGCCGGTTTGGAAAGAGGCATAGCGTTCCTTCACAAAGGCATCAATTCTGCCGTCCTCCACAATCTTCTGCGCCAGCTTAAGTCCCAGGGCAAAACTGTCCATCCCGGCAATGTACGCAAGGAAGATGTCCTCGTGGTTCATGGAACCACGCCGGGTTTTTGCATCAAAGTTCAAGCCGCCGTTCACAAAACCGCCGGCACGCAGAACCTCCAGCATACAGAGGGTGGTGTCATAGACATTGGTGGGGAACTGATCGGTATCCCAGCCAATCAGCTGGTCTCCCTGATTCGCGTCAATCGAACCAAAGACGCCGTTGATCCGCGCGGTATACAACTCATGCTGGAAGGTGTGCTGGGCCAGGGTTGCATGGTTTGCCTCGATATTGACCTTGAACTCCTTATCCAGACCATATTTTCTTAAAAATCCCAAAACGGTGGCAACATCAAAATCATACTGATGCTTTGTTGGCTCCTTCGGCTTCGGTTCGATATAAAAGTCGCCGGTATAGCCCCGGCCCCTTGCGTAATCCACCGCCATCCGCATCATCTGCGCCATATTGTCAAGTTCCAGCTCCATATCGGTGTTCAGCAGGGTGTCATATCCTTCCCTGCCGCCCCAAAAAACATAGCCCTGTCCGCCCAGCTCCATGGTAATATCCAGTGCTTTCTTTATCTGTGCCGCCGCATAGGAAAACACGTCCGCACTGCAGGACGTTGCCGCCCCATGGACATACCGCGGATGGTTAAAGCAGTTGGCAGTACCCCATAACAGTTTTTTATCATACTTCTGCATCAATTCCTTCAGCAATGGGACAATGGCATCCAAATTTGCCTGAAACGCCTGCAGGCTACCACCCTCCGGCACAAGATCTTTGTCATGGAAACAGAAGTATGGAATATCCAGCTTATCCATCAGTTCAAAGGCGGCATAGGCCTTTTTCCGATAAATTGCAAGGGGATCGGTCTCCCCAAAGTTTTTATCCGCCGTCCCTATCCCAAACATGTCTGTCCCATCGCCGCAGAGGGTATGCCAATAGGAAAGAGAAAACCGGAGCTGTTCTGCCATCGTCTTTCCCCCCACCATTGCTGCCGGATCATAATGTTTAAACGCATAAGGGTTCTTTGACTGCGGTCCTTCATACTTGATTTTGCCAATTTTAAATAATTCCATCTTTTTTCACATCCCCTTTTTTCTTTCATTATACAACACTCCGGCGGATTTTCCAGCACTTTTGTTGCGAAATTTTAAGACAGATATTGCTTTTTTCGGTGAAATATGCAATAATAGGCCAAAAGGGAATTTCACCCATGCAGAAAGCAGGTGAGACAATGGCGAAGGTCTATTTTGAGGAAATACACAAAGCGGCGCCGGACTATCCCTATATCGACCGCAGTATGTCCGATATTAACTATATTGCCCACTATCACGAAGATCTGGAACTGGCCTATGTCACCAGCGGCGAGACAATCGCTGTGGTGGACGGAACAGAAATCCGGCTCTGCCGCGGGGACATCTGCCTGATTATGCCCGGTGAGATACACAGCTTTTCTTCCGAGGCGCCCAACGCACTCTATATCATGAAGTTTTCGGTCCCGGCAGAATTCCTTTCGATACGCACAGAGAGGAAGCTTACCGAACACCATCTCTGTTATCCAAAGTTTCATGCGATCATCAAAACGATTGCAAAAGAGGACAAAGAGCGGAACAACGGATACCGCTATGCGGTACGGGCCCAGACCGAACAGTTACAGCTGGAGATTATCCGCGCTCTGCACACCTCCTATATCTCTGAAAACGAAACCAAAGAGACCACAAAAAAAATTGCACTGCTGCGCCGGGTATGCCGATATGTTGAGGATCACTATACGCAGTCCATCTCTCTGGACGAAATTGCACGCCATTGCCATTACTCCAAATACTATTTCGCACATATGTTTAAAGAGATTACCTCCACCGGATTTTCCGCCTACCTAATGGCATTCCGGTTGGAGAAAGCCCGTTCCCTTCTGGAAGCCGGAGAAAGCATAACCGATGCCGCCCTGAACTGCGGCTTTAACAGTCTCCGCTCCTTTCACCGGGGATTCCGTCAGCATTATGGCACATCGCCGCTTTCCTATCAAAAAGAGAATCATGGACAGCAAAAAGAGATTATATTATAACGTATCGGGCTGAAAAAATTTTTTTCGCACCTTTGAACATTTCAGCCGCAAAGCGGAGGATATTTTCGCACCTTTGTTTCAAATGAAATACCCACTACCTGAAAATAATAGGAAACTTCTTCTTTAGTTATAAAATATACAGGAATCAACGGGCGGCAGGCGCCCAAAAAAGATATTTGTTAAAGGTGGTATAAAAAATGAAATGGTATGTAACAACCGAAGCGAACAAGTGGATTGAAAAAAACTATGCGCCGGATCAAACGGCGGCGGATACCGGCGTGCAGGACACCGGCCTCTATGATCAGACCATCGACGGATTTGGCGGCTGTTTCAACGAGTTGGGCTTTGAAGCGCTTTCACAGCTTCCACCGCAAAAAAAGGAAGCGATTCTGGACGACCTCTTCCTGCCGGAAGGGGACGGTCTGCGCCTGAATTTTTGCCGCACCCCCATCGGCGCCAGCGACTATGCCCTGAATTGGTACAGCTACAGCCCCTGTAAAGACGATTTTAAGATGGAACACTTCACCATTGAACGGGACAGGGAATACCTCCTGCCCTATATCCAAAGCGCCCGGAAACGGAATCCCCGGATGGAAATGTTTGCCTCCCCCTGGAGTCCGCCCGAATGGATGAAGTTCCCGGCGGTCTATAACTATGGCAAACTTATCTGGACGCCGGAGAACCTCAATGCCTATGCTCTCTATTTTGTGAAATACATCGAAGCCTATGCCAAAGAGGGCGTCCCCATCCGCCAGATTCATGTACAAAATGAGCCGGTTTCCACCCAAAAGTTCCCATCCTGTATTTGGACAGGGGACGAATTTGCCGAATTCATCGGCAAATATCTGGGTCCGGCCCTCCGTGAACACGGACTGGACACCGAAATATGGCTCGGTACCATCAACGGGCCGGAAACCGACCACCCCCGCGCTTACTGGTCCCGGCATAACGACTATGCCTCTCTGGTTCTCCATGACAAGATGGCTGCTCCTTACATTAGCGGCGTAAGCTATCAATGGGCCGGAAAATACGCGGTGGATAAGACACACCGGGACTTCCCGGAATACAAGCTGCTCCAGAGCGAAAATGAATGCGGGGACAGCACCAACACCTGGGCCTATGCCCGGTACATCAACGAATTGTTCCTGCACTATCTCTCCCATGGGGTAAACGGCTATGTCTACTGGAACATGGTTCTGAGAGAAGGCGGCGAAAGCTCCTGGGGCTGGAAGCAGAATTCGATGATCACCATTGACCCCGAAAAGGGAGAAGCCGTCTATCAATACGAATACTATATCATGAAGCACTATGCCCGGTTTATCCAAAAGGGCGCACGGCGGAAGGAGCTTCGCGGACACTGGTCCACCAATTCTGTCCTGTTCGAAAATCCAGACCAATCCCACGTTCTGGTCTGCGCCAATCCTTTCCGGCGGGAAATGCACCTGAAACTGGATACCGGCGTCGGAACATACACCTTTCGGCTGGAACCGGATTCCATTCACACCATGGTTTTTTAGGCAAAATTTAATTCCTGTCACGAAAGTGAACTGCACCAGAATAAAAATCCCCTGCGGCAGAATGAAACAAACTGCCCCAGGGGATTTTTCTATTATCCGTTTTTACCGGGCCTGTGCACACATGCAACAAGGGTTTTCGTTATCTTTTATCCGCCCTTTTCATTTGAAAATACAGAAAAATAGGGAAGAACAATTATATATTGTATTCAAGAAAATCCACCGGCTGCATTCCGGAATCCCACAGCATCACCTTAACTGTGTCGCCGGATTGCAGGCCTTCACCCCGAAACTGGGCATTGCTGCCCGATGCAAAGGTTTGATGAAAGACTTTGGCATCGGTCATAACGCCCTTCTGATAAACTGCAAAGATTAAATAGCCATCTTCCATTGCTTCTCCGGTTTCATTGACCAGTGTAGTTTCTATATTCAGCTGTGCAGAATTATCAATTCTCGTGTTTTTCAAATATACAGCGCCGCTGAATTTCAATATACCATTTTCAACAATCCAATGGCGAAAGTCACTGGAACGCATATCCGGCTGATAGTTCAAAAGCGTTTCCAGATTTTGATTCATCAAACCGGCCATAGCATCCAGTGTATCTGTTTTTGCTGCATGCGTGGTAGAATAAGCCGTTGCGTGATAGTTGTTGTCCAATATAAGACCGGACCGCACCACAGGAAGAATCGGATCAAAAGAAGACGTCGAAACGGCCTCCAATGTTCCGTTATAATAACAGTTGGCAATGACCGTATTTCCATTCGCTTCAGCAGAAGATGTAATTCCCCCCGGGCTGACGCCTTTGACATCTGCAAGGCAGATGCAGTTCAAAATCCTGCCCTGGGCACGCAGAGAACGGGCAATGCCGCCGGCATAAGAGGTATTGTTGATTCGTCCGGTGACAATCAGGTTCATAATGGTGCCGTTGGTATATGGGAATACGGACTGGTCTGTACCCTTGATATTGATATTAATGGTATGGCCCCCACCGTCATAAACACCTTTAAAGACTGCGGATTTCCCGGCACCGTTGTATGCCGGACACTGACTCATATCCAAATCGGCAGTTTGTTTAAAATACCGGTTTTCATAAGCAGCACCGCCGAGCATTTTATTGGTAAAGAGCAGGAAATCTTCTTCCGAACTGATTCGGTAAGGATCCTCCCGGCTGCCACTCCCCTCCAATGAACGCAGGGAATTTTCATAGAGAATGGGGAGATTTTCGCTCATCCACTGCACACGGGCTTCGCAGTAGTCGGACAGCGCCTTAAGCTCCGCTTCCACCGAACCCTTACTGGGCTGATTGAGCGGCTGACTTGTCGAACCGGCATTTGCGTTAAGATCCCATTTTTCATAATTTCTGGAATCAGCAACCAAATCTGAGAGTTGGGAGATCATTGCTTCTTTTCCATCAACCGATTTGTAGGTATTTTCAAATATTGGTTTGATTTCTGCAAACCGTTCCATAACGCGTTCCATGAACACCCGGTCTGTCATAAGATTATTGAAATATGCGCTGTTGTTCTGCTGAAGAATCCATCCGGTAGGTCTGGGCTTTGAACCATATCTTGTACCGGCATTTCCAAGGGCAAGGTCAAAATCCCACAGCGGCCCGAATACAGCTGGTTCTCCGGGCGCTTTAAAGATATAGGTGCTGCTGACGAGGGCATCAACATTTTTACATAACTCCACCGCCAGGAAATAATCCACCAGCGAGTCCAGGGTAATGTATTCATCGTATCTTTTTCCGAGAGAATTGCGGAAGTCACCGGATTCGGCCGCCTCTTCAAATTCATCCATATACTGAATGATATACTTGCCTTCGGCGGAGGTGACGAATGTATTGATATTATTTTTTATATCAACCACAAATTCATTGCCTTCGCTGTCCTCTTCCGGGCCTTTTACCCCATATAGTGTTCCTCTGGCAGTTGCAAAATGAAGATCATCGTTTGCAAGTTTTGAAGCAGTATCCTTTTCAATTAAATAGCCTGTATCGCCAACCTCAACACGGTTATCACCTACCTCCACCTTTTCAATAAGCTGATATGTACCGTTATACTGGCCGTTGAGAATCAGTTCCACATAAACCGATTTGCAGGTATAAGGCATTCCCATCTGCTCGGCAACTGCATAGGTGAGTTTGTTTCTGATCATGGTACGATCTGCATAGTTGGCCAGCAATACCCATGTTCTGGATTCTCCCATACCAAACAGGTTGGGCTTGGTTCCCTTCGGGAACTTTATCTGGTACGGTTTTTTGGGAAATCCCCAAGTGGAATTTCCCCGGCCTTTGATTTCCATATTCTCTTCATAAAAGCCCTCTGCCAAACCATATTCAGATACATAGCCTTCGGGTATAATGAGTTTCACCGTTGCTTTACATTTGTTATCTTTGTTTCCATGGAGAAAAGAAAGCGAATAGCCTTCATTCAATTGAACATCCAAAATCGGAAGTGTATCTCCGATTCCGTACGGTTCCCCGATTCCCGCTGCCCGGACGGAAAGGGATACCAGCAGGCAGAATACAAAAAAGAATACGACCGAACAACCGGCCAAGCATATTTTTTTCAATTGACGTACGGACATAAGGATTCCTCATTTCTATAATCAATATTTTTTATAGCATCTGGTACGGAAAATTTCAGTTATAGAAAATTTTTCAAACCTATGTATATTCCAACTGCGAGGCAGAGGATATTTTCGCCCATTTGCTTCAAATCAGGTACCCGCCATCTAAATATGGCAGGAACTTCTTTTCAAGGTTATCTTAGCACAGAAAAAGAACCGCGTCAATTTGCAAAATTGCTCTCTTTTTTGTCCCAGTGATATTATCTTGCCGGGAAACTTCAAAGGACGGTGTCCTCCGCGCCCGGTCATCACAGTACTACAAAAAATGGATTTCTGGTATAATCAAAAATCGGAGCCGGCAAAGGGTGCACTGATACGGCGGATAAAAGAAATAATATTTAATACACTTTTACAAAATGCAGGTGTGTATTTTGCAATGGCGAAGAAATAAAAACATAATACAATTCTCTGTTTCTTTAGAAACAGAGAATTGTATAAATGACAGAAAACAAAAAAATAAATACACTTTTGATTTTAACAAAAGTGTATTTAAGCAATGGCGGAGAAGGAGAGATTTGAACTCTCGCGCCGGTTTCCCGACCTACACCCTTAGCAGGGGCGCCTCTTCGGCCAACTTGAGTACTTCTCCGAATTTGAATATAAAATTGTAATGGCGGAGAGGCAGAGATTCGAACTCTGGGTGCTTTCGCATCACTAGTTTTCAAGACTAGCTCCTTAAACCGCTCGGACACCTCTCCGTACAAATGCCTCACACCTCATGTGCGACTTTTGAATTATAGCATACATCCCTTTTTTTGTCAACCCTTTTCCCACAATTTTTTGCCTGTCTTTGAATTGGTACACGCCTTTTCCTTTCTGCATATGATAGTATGACAGATTCTATTCTGTTCTATACAAAATGAAAGGAAGTTATTATATGAAATACTATTGTCCAAACCACCCATCGGATGACTTAAACGCACGGTCTTGTCACAAACCCTGTCCGCCGCCTTGCCCTGGTTCTTGCCCACCACCATGTCCTTGTCCGCCTTCCTGCACCGGAATTGTCTGTCCCACCGGGGCAACCGGCGCAACTGGTGCGACCGGTGCAACCGGGCCGCGGGGAATTACCGGCGCAACCGGGCCGCAAGGTATACAGGGCATACAGGGTATTCAAGGTAAACCTGGCCCCACTGGTCCAACCGGCCCTACAGGCGTTACTGGTCCGACAGGACCCACTGGTCCTTCCGGCGCTACAGGTGTTACTGGCCCTACAGGTCCTACCGGTCCTTCAGGCGCTACTGGCGCAACTGGTCCATCAGGACCCACCGGCCCTTCCGGCGCTACTGGCCCGACAGGTCCTACCGGTCCTTCCGGCGCTACTGGCGTAACCGGTCCGACAGGTCCCACCGGCCCTTCCGGCGCTACTGGCCCGACAGGTCCAACCGGCCCTTCCGGTGCTACTGGCGTAACCGGTCCATCAGGTCCTACCGGCCCTACAGGCGTAACTGGCCCGACAGGACCCACTGGCCCTTCCGGCGCTACTGGCGTAACCGGTCCGACAGGTCCAACCGGCCCTTCCGGTGCTACTGGCGCAACTGGTCCGACAGGTCCAACCGGCCCTACAGGTCCCACCGGTCCTTCCGGCGCTACAGGCGTTACTGGCCCGACAGGTCCCACCGGTCCTTCCGGCGCTACAGGCGTTACTGGCCCGACAGGTCCCA
>CAJTWN010000028.1 GCA_910580105.1 uncultured Clostridia bacterium
TTGGTAAAATGTTTTTCCACTCGGCATAGTCGCGCATTGGATGAAACGTCACGTTTCCGGGCGACCACACGACGTCAGAACACGACCTTTATCGCTCATTTTGGCAGATGCCCAAAATTCGCTTTTAGGTCGGTTCTTCCTTTATCCCACAAAAGCTTTGCTTTTGTGGGAGCCCTACGGATGTCCGTTTCGAAATGTAGATTTCCCAGGGTTCCCACAAAACGCCAACGCAGTGCGTTTTGTGGGAAAGAGGAGGTGCCGGCGCCCAAAGCGAAGGTTTTTCGCAGGAAAACCGAGCAATTGCGCCGTGCACCGACGACGTCCGCGGCACTCGGTAAAATGTTTTTCCACTCGGCATAGTCGCGCATTGGATGAAACGTCACGTTTCCGGGCGACCACATAGGGTCGCCCCTACGGCGGACGCACGGATCATCCGCAAATTACAAATATATGTCTAGCATCACGGACATCGTTGGGTAGGGCTCCCACAGCGTCAGAACACGCCTTATTTAGCTCGGTTTTCGTAGGGGCGACCCTGCGTGGTCGCCCGTTTCGAAATGTGAATTTTGCAGGGCTCCTGCAGCGTCAGAACACGCCTTATTTTGCTCGCTTTTCCTAAAGGAAAAGCATCGCTTCTTCGGCGGTTCCTCCTTTATCCCACAAAAGCAGCGCTTTTGTGGGAACCCTAGTGCGTTTTGTGGGAAAGAGGAGGTGCCGGCGCCCAAAGCGAAGGTTTTTCGCAGGAAAACCGAGCAATTGCGCCGTGCACCGACGACGTCCGCGGCACTCGGTATAATGTTTTTCCACTCGGCATAGTCGCGCACCGGGTCAGCGTCGGCACATGGCCTTATTGCTCGCATTTCCTGTGCGGAAATGCTTCACCTTGTCGGCCAGTGCCTCCTTTCTCCCACAGAAGCAAAGCTTCTGTGGGAACCCTATACCTCATCCGATTTCGAAATCCGCGGCACTCGGTATAATGTTTTTCCACTCGGCATAGTCGCGCACCGGGTCAAGCGTCACGCTTGACGGAAGGAGGGGCGGTCGATGGTAAGCTGAAAGCACATCTCACGCAGCCGGTCGGCAATCCGCTCGCCAAGCACCCCTGCAAGCCTGTCAATAGAAAGATTGGTGGTGATGTGGATAGGCAGCCGAGCGTTATACCGCTCGTCAATCAGATCGTATAACTGTTCCCGTACCCAGTCGGTGGGCTTCTCGGCGCCGAGATCGTCCAGGAAAAGAACCGGCGTTTCTTTGCATAGCCCGAGAATATCTTCGGCCTCCGGGTTGCCGAACCCGGCCTTGATACGGTTAATAAGATCTACTGTCCGCGTATAATAAAATACAGGCTTAAACCCATCCGCTTCACGCCGCCGTTCCGCAATCTCCTGAAGAACAACGGGGTTCCGGTACCCTTCAACCAGCATCCGCAACATGCAAAGCAGCAGGGTCGTCTTTCCGCAGCCAACGCCGCCGGTGAGATAGATCCCCTTCCCCGTCTTTCTGTCCTGTCCCAGCCAGTTCTCCACCCATTCCCTGCAGAAGACCAGAGCCGCATCCTGGGGAAATTGCGGGAAAGCAACCCGTGAAAGCCGCTCTTCCCCAATTCCGCACTTCTTTACCAGCGCTTTCTGATAACTCTGTTCAGCAAAAAGCATCCGTTCCTCCCGGTCCCGTTCCTGGGCCGATAACCGGCAGTCGCACAGGATATGTACCTTCCGCCGCTCTGTCCTGCCCCGGAATGGAATCTCCAGCCACCGCTGCCGGGGCGTCTTGCAAAACCCACAGTATAAAAGGCCGTCTTCACCGACAAAATCCTCCTTTTCCGGCGCCACCTTGTTCAGCTCCGCCGCCAATAAGTCCAGCATTCCGCTCATCCTTTATTTCCTCCTTTTTTGTCCCTCTTTTTCATTTCCTTTCCAGTTCCTATTTTCCGCAGACCGTCAGGGCATTCGCAATCATAATCGCCGCATCCGCACGGGTGACCGGTTCATCCGGATTGAATCTGCCGGTTCCGTCCCCGTTCACAATTCCATACGCCGCCAGTTTTTCAATATGCTTCTGTGCATAATGACCGTCTATGTCCGTGAATTTCTTTGTATTTTCCATCTGTGACCCTCCTTTGTAATCAATTCCCAAATATTCGCAGATTCCCCTTGCAATGGCCTCTGCTATACACTGCTGCCCTGCCGCCGATGCAAGATATACACTGTCGTCATAATGGTCAATAAAGGCCGTTTCCACCAGTACCGCCGGCATGTTGGTGTTCCGCAGAACCGCAAAGCTGGCCTCCTTGATTCCACGGTCAAACCTTCCGGTCAGTTGGGGCAGATAATTCTGTATGCAGGCCGCCAGTTCCCTTCCTTCCCTGCTGCCCGGAAAAGAATAGGTCTCACAGCCAAATGCTTTGGTATTGGCCGCGTTGCAGTGGATGGAAACAAAGAGGTCTGCCCCCTTGCTATTCGCATCCGCCGCCCTGCTTTGCAGACTGGATGATAAGGAACCATCCCCAGCCACGTCTCCCTTCTGATACCGGCTCATATAGACTGCTTGTCCGCTTTGTATCAGCAGGTCATACAGCCGCTGCCCTATTTCCACTGTGATGTCCTGCTCTTTATGTCCGTATCCGTTTGCTCCTGTGTCTCCTCCCTTTGGGTTATGACCCGGGTCTATGTAGATTTTAGCCATTCTTTTTCATCTCCTTTATCTCCCTCATCAGTGCGTCAGCTGTCCGGGCGGCATCGGTAAAACTGTTGTTCTTCCACCAGCTCCACAAGGATGCGCCGATGGTAAGGCATAAACTAAGTACCTGTGTCAATTCTTCATCTTTCACCGGCAGCGGTGTTTTTCCGCAGATGACCAACACCTGATTCAAAAGGGCAAG
This sequence comes from uncultured Clostridia bacterium, assembly GCA_910580105.1. Classification (GTDB taxonomy): domain Bacteria; phylum Bacillota; class Clostridia; order Monoglobales; family Monoglobaceae; genus CAJTWN01. Next base: position 2,882 of record CAJTWN010000028.1, read on the forward strand.
CGCCAAAACTGCCGTCCTTATAATTGTTTCTGTTTTTACTTTCATCTTCCTGTTCCTCCTTCTATATCATCGATGCGGTGGTGGGCCGATTTGACTGAATTTTCAACTATTGCTACCCGTTCCACCAAATGGTTGTGTTTTTCCACCTTTTTTTCAAGCTGGCTTATCCTGAAATTGGTCAGACGGTTGGCGGCCAAAATCCCCGTCACAGAACCAATCAGTGTTCCGAGCAGGGACAAAAGGCCAACCACCACTTCAGCTTGTGCAAACATTTGCTGTCTCCCTCCTTTCTGCAATGGTCTCCTGTTTCAGGCGCCGGGCCAGATACCAGATTTGGTCTTCGCTGATGTTTGGATATTTTTCCTGAAAGGCCCGTATCTCTTCTTTTGTGAGCGAACCGCTCACATTACTGTCGTCCGCTTGTGGTTTTTGAGGCGTTGAACCTGTTCTTTTATCAGAACTGCGCATCTCTTTTTCGCGGACAGCGCCATCTTCTGTTTGAAAAGATATGGAAGCAGGTTCTGTTTTCTCGTCTGCCTGCCGGGACACCGGCACTTTATTCCGACAATCCGTCATATCCTCTTTTTCCAAAGATACAGATTCACAAACTGCCGTTTCTTTTTGATTTGCCGGTAATGCCGTTTCTTTCTTTTCAAAGGGTTTTACCCTTATAATTTTCTCCTGTGATATTATTTTTTCTTTCGGCGTTTTGCCATTGGACTCCAATACCTGCTCCACAGAAAATTCCGCAGATGGATTGGGTTTCTTTTCTTTTGTTTTGTTTGGTTTATTTAATGTGTCCGGACTGCGGTTCGCTTGCCGTCCGCTTTGCCGTCCGCCGTGCGGTCCGGATTGCGGCCCAGCTTGCGGTTCTGTTGTCTCGGAAAGCGGCTTTGCACGGGGCTTTGCGGATGTTATTTCCCGTTGGACAGGCACAGGATTTTCCGCTGCCTTTTCCGGCTCTCTTCCATAGGTTTCAAGGCTGATAAGGGCATACCGGCCCGCCTGATTGGCATAACCGTTCTGATAAGAGATGTAGCCCTTTCGCTGGAGTCCGGCACGGGCGCGTTTCAAAGCGCTGAGGCTTAGCCCGGACAATCCCTGCAAAACACTGTTTGCCGCTGTATAACTTTTGGGAAAGTACAGCTCATTGGCATATTCACAAAGGATAAAATACAGGGCAAGTTCCTGGGTGTTCAGTGGGTTTTCCGCACGGCGAAGTTTGAAGCCGCGCAGATGTGACAGATAATTCATTGGGTTTCTCACCTTCTTTCAATATCTATTGTACACGGGTTTTGGTGCCAGGGGATGCCATGTCGTCGTCGCGCGGCCTAATTTGTTCACTTTGCGGCTGTGCCGCAAAGGCTCACTTTAAGCCGGCGACTCCTCTATCCCATAAAAGTTGTAGGATGTCGGCAAATGAAGATATATATTAAAGAAAATAGAGTACGAGCGGCGCAAAAGGCACAGGGCTCCCAAAAAGGCTGTGCCTTTTTGGGAAAGAGGAGGCGCCGGCCGACAGGGTGAAGCATTTCCTTATAGGAAATGCGAGCAAAGCGGCCGTGGGTAAGGATAAAGTGGGAGGATGTTGGCAAATGGAGACATATATTTAAGAAAATAGAGTACGAGCGGCGCAAAAGGCACAGGGCTCCCAAAAAGGCAGAGCCTTTTTGGGAAGGAGGAGGCGCCGGCTGACAGGGTGAAGCATTTCCTTATAGGAAATGCGAGCAAAACGGCCGTGGGCCAGGATAAAGTTGTAGGATGTCGGCAAATGAAGATATATATTAAAGAAAATAGAGTACGAGCGGCGCAAAAGGCACAGGGCTCCCAAAAAGGCAGAGCCTTTTTGGGAAAGAGGAGGCCCCGGCCGAAAGGGTGAAGCATTTCCTTATAGGAAATGCGAGCAAAGCGGCCGTGGGCAAGGATAAAGTGGGAGGATGTCGGTAAATGAAGATATATATTTAAGAAAATAGAGTATGAGCGGCGCAAAAGGCACAGGGCTCCCAAAAAGGCAGAGCCTTTTTGGGAAAGAGGAGGCCCCGGCCGAAAGGGTGAAGCATTTCCTTATAGGAAATGCGAGCAAAACGGCCGTGGGCCGACGAAGGATAGGATTGAAAAAACAGGGTATACTATAGGAAAAAAGAGGAAGGGATGCAAAAAATATGTCACAGCGCAAAACAACACAACCGGAAAAGGGGGATAAACCCAAACAACATTATCTCCGCCAAGTCATCATCGGCCTTTTAAGCGGTGTCCTTAACGGATTGTTCGGCGCCGGGGGCGGCAGCGCCGTTGTCCCTGCAATGGAATACTTTTTGAAAATGGAGGAGAAGCGCGCCCATGCGACTGCCATTGCAATCATCCTGGTTATGTCGGTTGTCAGCGCCTTTGTCTATGTCCGGGCCGGACATTTTGACTTCGGCCTCTGGGTTCCGGTCACCATTGGCGGTGTTGCAGGCGGTCTTGTTGGGGCAAAAGCCCTTTCAAAAATTCCCAAACGCTGGCTGAATATTCTGTTTGGCGCGGTCATTATCGTCACAGCTTTGAAGATGACCGGTATCTGGAAGGGTTAAAAGAAAGGAGGGGTTATTTTGTTTGGAATCCTGATTGGTTTTTGCAGTGGCATCATCAGCGGTATGGGCATCGGCGGCGGTGCCATCCTCATACCGGCTCTGGTCTTTTTCGAACACACCGCGCAACAGACGGCCCAGGGGATCAACCTAGTCTATTTTCTGCCAACCGCCGTCGCTTCACTCATCATCCATATCCGTAACAAAAATGTTGACCTGAAAACCGCCGCTGTCATTGGTGGAAGCGGCGTCATTGGTGCCGCCGGCGGCGCATGGCTGGCAATGGGACTGTCGAATGACCTTCTGCGGCGGCTGTTCGGATGGTTCCTTATCCTGATTGGTATTTATGAAATTGTCAAAGGTATTCGGAATAAATAATCGGCCTGCACTTTTTTATCCCAATCATGACCGCGCCGGCTGTGCCGACAGTGCATGGCTGGCAATGGGGCTGTCGAATGATCTTCTGCGGCGGCTGTTCGGATGGTTCCTTATCCTGATTGGTATTTATGAAATTGTCAAAGGTATCCGGAATAAATAAGCGGCCTGTGCTTTTACATCCCAATCATGACCGCCGGCTGTGCCGATAGTGCGCGCGGTCTCCTTGGGGGTTCGTGTCAGCCGCACCTATAGGCGCATCAAATTGCTTTCATTTTTAATGTCCGTTCTGTGTGCTGCCTAAAAGGCTTGTTCGGCTATTCCGCGTATAAGTCAAATATGCCTTCAATTCCCAAACAATTTGATTCCATGCGCTGACCGGATAAAAGGATATTCGCCATAGCTGAAGTTTTTTGGAACGATCGGAACTACCGGTGGAGTTTCGTTTCTCAATGGAACAGAAATGCAGGTGGCTTTCGTTTCCCAATAAAGCAGAACCGCTGTTTTGAATTGCCCGATGTTTTGCGGTCATTTTCGTGCCCAAGGTGCTTATATGCCTTATTACAGATGCACCGGCCTTTTCCGGCCCTAAACAGCGGCACGCCTCTCTGCCAGGTCGGAAAAGGCACGGTGCCGAAACAGAAAAAAATTTTTTGAAAATTTTTCTTGACAAATACGTGAAATCTGTATATAATAACAAAAAGCAGAGATGAGATTAGATGAGATTAGAATTGAGAGATGAGGGTACAGGTGTACCAAATTTATGAAGAATATTCTATGATTCCGAATCGTTATTCCTCTGCGAAATCCCGCAGGGGATTTTTTGTATCCAAAATTTAAAACTGAGAAAGGAGCAAAAACAATGACGAACAACATTCCGTACAAAATCTTTTTATCTGAAGAGGAACTTCCCAAACAATGGCACAATATCCGGGCGGTGATGAAAGAACTTCCGGATCCGTTTCTGAATCCGGCAACCCTGGAACCCTGCACAGCAGACGACCTGCGTGCCGTTTTCTGCGATGAGCTGGTGGCGCAGGAGCTTAACACCACCGACCTTTACATTGACATTCCCCAGGAGATCCGGGACTTTTACAAAATGTACCGGCCTTCGCCTGTGGTTCGTGCCTATAACCTTGAAAAAAGGCTGGGAACCCCCGCGAAAATCTATTACAAATTTGAGGGCCAGAACACGTCCGGCTCCCACAAACTGAACTCGGCGGCGGCACAGGTATATTATGCAAAACAACAGGGACTGACCCATCTGACCACCGAAACGGGTGCCGGTCAATGGGGAACCGCTTTGGCAATGGCCTGTGCCTTCTATGGCGTTGACCTCAACGTCTTTATGGTCAAGGTCTCTGCCGAGCAGAAACCCCAGCGCAAGGCGGTAATTCAGACCTATGGCGCATCGGTCACCCCGTCCCCCTCCAACACCACCGAGATCGGACGCAAAATTCTCGCAGAAAATCCCGGCACCGGCGGTTCCCTCGGCTGTGCAATCTCTGAGGCAATGGAGGTTGCGCTCAAAACTGACAACTGCCGTTACGTCCTGGGCAGTGTGCTGAACCATGTGCTTGTACATCAGACGATTATCGGGCAGGAGGCCAAGGCCGCACTGGACAAATATGGCATCCAGCCGGATATGATTATCGGCTGTGCCGGCGGCGGCTCCAACCTCGGCGGACTTATCTCGCCGTTTATGGAAGGAAAAATCAAAGGTGAGAATGACATCGAGTTTATCGCTGTTGAACCGGCGTCCTGTCCTTCCCTTACCCGCGGCAGATATGCCCTTGACTTTGGCGACACGGGACAGACAACGCCGCTGATGCGGATGTATACTTTGGGGAGTGGATTTATGCCGTCGCCCAACCATGCCGGCGGACTGCGGTATCATGGTATGTCGCCGATTATTTCAAAGCTTTATCATGACGGCTATCTGACTGCCCGCAGTGTGGAACAGACCAAGGTGTTTGATGCGGCAACCGTTTTTGCTCAGTCGGAAGGCACATTACCGGCTCCGGAATCCTCACATGCAATTCGTGTGGCAATCGACGAGGCCCTCAAGTGCAAAGAGACCGGCGAAGAGAAAACCATCCTCTTTGGACTGACCGGAACCGGGTTCTTTGATATGACTGCTTATACGGCTTATCTTGACGGAACCATGACCGATTATATCCCAACGGACGAAGACCTTCAAAAAGGCTTTGATTCCCTCCCCCAGCAAGGCTGAGCCTTGACCCGTCGTCGGCGCACGGCCAACTTTGTTCACTTCGCGGCTCTGCCGCGAAGATTCACTTTAAGGCCGGCGCCTCCTCTTTCCCACAAAACGCACTAGGGTTCCCGCAAAAGCTCTGCTTTTGTGGGATAAAGGAGGAACCGCCGAAGAAGCGATGCTTTTCCTTTAGGAAAAGCGAGCTAAATAAGGCGTGTTCTGACGCTGTGGGAGCCCTGTGAAATCCACATTTCGAAACGGACATCGTAGGGGCGACCCTGCGTGGTCGCCCGGAAACGTGACGTTTCATCCAATGCGCGACTGTGCCGAGAGGAAAAACATTATACCGATTGCCGCGGACGACGTCGGCGCACGGCCAACAAGGTGAAGCATTTCCGCACAGGAAATGCGAGCAATAAGGCCGGGTGCCGACGTCGTGTGGTCGCCCGAATCCGTGCTTATGCTATAGCGAACTCCTCCCCAATGGGGAGGAGTTTTATTATTTGTCTTTTTTATTTTTATATGGCGTTGTCTCATCTGTTCTTTCAAGGATATAGTCCGTAGATGTTTGATATAAATCTGCTAATTTTATTAGCAGATAGGTTGGTAGATCTCTTTGTCCTTTTTCATATCTCCAATATTGTACATGATTTATTTCCAATTTCTTTGCTAATTCTCTTGTTGTTAAATCATGATCTTCTCTCAAATCTTTTAGCCGTTTGAATTCCATTATTTTATTCATTTAACATTCCCCCTAAATTATATATTGACATTTTACAACATAAATTATATAATGTATCATATGTTAGCCGAATGGATAACAACTTTGTTCTTTGTAGTGTTCAATAACATTAAATACTTTATAATCAAGGACGAAGTATATTTCATTCTATATGAATGACTATTTTGCATAAATATTACAAATTCATTTTGCAATATATATTGCAATTTTTTCCTTTAAATATTGTATATTAAAAACAATAACACAAAAGGAGGGAAGAAAATGGCGAAAGAGGAAAAGGAAGAAAAAAGGAAAGGCGGAGAAAGGAGCTGTTTTATGCAATGAGAACAATACGGATAGATGAAGAAATGTTACATAAGCTGCATATAGTTGCAGATTATGAAGGCCGGAGTGCAAACGGCGAGATATTGATTTTAATCCGGGAAGTCATTATGGGCTGGAGAAAAGGGAAAAGGAAACGTCTTGTTTTGCAGGAGTTAAGAAAACAAAGGAGGAAAAGGGATGGATATGAAAGAATTGTACAAAAGGATACAGCTGAACAACATGGGGAACTATATATTGTACGGAGAGGAAGGATGTAAGGGGGAGACAAAAAAGAGTTATAGCCAGCGGCTGAGGGAAGCGGAAGCAGAGACGAGGAGCTTTTTGGAAGAATACATAAAGGAGCCGAAGGAGCAGGATAGGGCGGCGGAAGATTATTATCAGCAGTTGGAAGAATACATAGAGATATACTTTGAGATAGGGCTGCTGCTGGGGGGAAAGATGTGCAGAGAGATAAGTGAGAAGCAGGGGGAGTTGAAGGAGATGATGGAAGGCGAAAAATAGAAACAAAAATAGAAACAAAGATAGAAACAAAGATAGAAACAAAGATAGAAACAAAGATAGAAA
>CAJTWN010000029.1 GCA_910580105.1 uncultured Clostridia bacterium
TTTTGTACAATTCTTTCATATCCATCCCTTTTCCTCCTTTGTTTTCATTATTCCTGTAAAATAAGACCCTTTCTTCATTCATTGAAGTTATAATGTATTTCTTGTATATTTTAGTGTAAATAACTCTAAATGTCAATAGTGCAATTTACACTAAAATATAATATATATACTATAGAAAAAGGAGTTGTTCTTATGGATGCCGTTGATAGAATAAAAGAATTACGTGAAGACCACGATAAAAGTCAAGAAGAAATAGCAACTTTATTATATATTGGTCAAAAAACATATTCTGATTATGAAAGAAGAAAGTCCAGAATTCCACTAGACCGGGTTATTATTTTGGCAAAATATTATAATGTTGATATGAATTATATTTGTGGCTTAACAAAGGAGAAAAGACCATTTCCCAAAAAGTGAATATCATAAAAACAACCCCCTCCCCAAATTGGGGAGGGGGTCGCTATAGCATAAGCATTGTTTCGGGCGACCACGCAGGGTCGCCCCTACGGATCCACGTTTCGAAATATGGATTTTACAGGGCGGAGTAAAACCCCACCCCTACGGAATCCGCGACAATCAGTAGAAGGTTTTTCCACTCGGCATATCCGCGCATTGGATGAAACGTCACGTTTCCGGGCGACCACGTGGGGTCGCCCCTACGATGTCCGTTTCGAAATATGGGTTTCCCAGGGCTCCCACAAAACGCCAACACAGTGCGTTTTGTGGGAAAGAGGAGGCGCCGGCCATAAAGTGAATCTTCGCGGCAAAGCCGCGGAGTGAACAAAGTTGGCCGTGCGCCGACGACGGGTCGCCCCTACGGCGGACGCATGGATCATCCGCAAATTACAAATATATGTCTAGCATCACGGACATCGTTGGGCAGGGCTCCCGCAAAACGCCAACGCAGTGCGTTTTGTGGGAAAGAGGAGGCGCCGGCGCCCAAAGCGAAGGTTTTTCGCAGGAAAACCGAGCAATTGCGCCGTGCGCCGACGACGCGGCACTCGGTATAATGTTTTTCCTCTCGGTATATCCGCGCACCGGGTCAAGGCTAAGCCTTGTCACGGAAGAGGGGCAGGGGTTCCAGAAAGATAATATCATCCCGATATTGGGCATCACCTTCGGCAAGCACAGCCATCCGGCCTGCCACCTCACCGCCTGCCTCCTTCACCAGCGTCTCAAGCGCCAACAGGGACTCGCCCGTACTGATAACATCATCCACAATCAGAACACGCTTTCCCTTCATAAACTCCATTTCATCCCTGCCGACACAAAGCATCTGACGGCTTTCCGTGGTAATGGAATTGACATAGGTCATATGAATATCCTGCATGTACAGCTTCGGTCCCTTCCGCGCAACAATATAATGCTCTGCATCGGACTGGCGCGCCATCTCATAAAGCAGAGGGATCCCTTTGCATTCCGCCGTAATCATCACATCATAGGGCGGTGCCTTCTTCAAAAGTTCCCTTGCCGCGGCAACAGTGACCTCAACATCGCCAAACATAACAAATGCGGCAATATAAAGATCCTTGTTCACCGGACAGAGGGGCAAAGAACGCCGGCATCCTGCAATTGTCATTTCGTATGTCTTTTCCATTCTATCTCAAACCTTTCTAAATACAAACGAATTCATTTCAAACATAACTTCAAGGCCAAAACTATATAATCATGGTTACAATACGCAATACAAACAATGCGCCTGCAACCCACATAACCGGATGAATATCCTTCACCTTACCCATACAGAGCTTAAGGATAATCCAGGAAACGATACCGAACATGATACCATTTGCAATTGAGTATGTAAAGGGCATCATGATGATTGCCATAAATCCGCCGATTGTATCTGCAATGTCACTGGTAAAGTCCATCCGCAGAACAGAGGACATCATCAAAAGACCAACAAATACAAGCGCCGGTGTCGTTGCAAAGCCCGGAATCGCCAGGAAAATCGGAGAAAGAACCAGGCAGACAACAAACAGAATTGCCGTAACAACCGAGGTGAGGCCGGTACGTCCGCCGGCAGAAACACCTGTGCTGCTCTCTACATAACTGGTAACTGTGGATGTACCAAGACAAGCACCAACCACCGTACCAACAGCGTCTGCCATCAGAGCGCCGCCGGCTTTGGGCAGATTGCCTTCTTCGTCAAGAAGTTCACCCTTCTGTGCAACACCAATCAATGTTCCAACCGTGTCAAAAATATCAACAAACAAGAAGGAGAACACGATAATCAGGAATTCGGGAATATGCGTAAACACATAATCAAAATTGAATTCCATAAAATGCGGCGCTGCCGGAACCACACTATAATTGCTGAAATCCGGGAAGAGCGAATATGCCGCATTTTCCACATCAACCACGTACCATCCGGCAAGCTGTGCAATCATACCGAGCACCCAGGTGGCAAGAATGCCCCAAAGGATATATCCGGTCACCTTATAATGATGAAGTACACCGATAAGCAACAAGCCGACAATAGCGAGGACAAACTGCGGGCTTGCAACATTACCCATATCAACCAGTGTAGATTCACTGCCGATAACAATGCCTGCACCCTTCAATCCGACCAGGGCAATAAACAAACCGATACCTGCGGTGATGCCCAGCTTTAAGTTTGCCGGAACCTTGTTGACCAGGGTTTCACGAAACTTAAACAAAGACAGAACGATGAAAATAATACCTTCGACCAAAACTGCGGTCAATGCAATCTGATAAGGATTCTGAATACCGGCCTCTGCCATCGGAACACAGACCGAATATGCAAAATAGGCATTCAAACCCATACCCGAAGCAAGCGCAACCGGATAATTTGCGAAAAACGCCATACATAGGGTTGCAAAAGCCGCAGAAACTGCCGTTGCGGTAAATACTGCGCCGGGCTCCATCCCTGCCGCTGACAAAATACTTGGATTGACAGCGAGGATATAAACCATCGACAAGAAGGTTGTAACGCCGGCAATCACTTCTGTTTTGACATTGGTGCCATGTTCTTTGAGCTTAAATAGCTTTTCCATTACACTTTCCCTCCCAAGGAAAAATATTATATAATTTTTATTTTTTTACATAATGGAAGAAAAACATTGTCTTAATCACCAATATTTTATCCTAAAGCAATAATAATTTCAACACATTTTTCAAATTTTTTCAAAATTTTACAGAAATGAAACATTACGCAGAAAAAAGCTTCAAAATAAAAAAATGATGCTTTATTTAAGCATCGTTCAAACTGTCAAAAAAGTCAGATATTCTATCTGTTTGAGCAAAATCCTGCTCTCAATACACTGCACAAAGCCCATAGTTCCGCCTGTCAAACCTTGGCGGCAATGTAACAAAATCTTGCTCAAACCTGTTTATCTCCATACGCAATGACGCTTTCTCACAAAACATTGTTCACTTTTGCTGTCCTATCTACATTATTACATTCACAAATATACACAATATCATCTTTTTCGCAGCACAGGCCGCAAGCTGGACGCCATGCACATCTTCATTAATAATTACAGACACAATTAAAATGACGTCTCCGAGGTTTTAAAAGATCCATACATCTGTGAAGGGAGTGCGACACTTATGAATGAATGGGGAAAACCTCGGAGACGTCATTTCCATAACAATCTCGTTACAACTCTTTAACAGAATTATATTAACACATGTTTTTTCATTTGTCAACCCCTATATTTTATAAATTTTAACAAATATTCCCCTGCGCCTATTTTGTTCGACAGGCGCAGGGGAAATCACTTTTACGCTTTCAAAGCAGCCTCCGCAACGGCTTTTGCCACTGCCGGACCCACCCGTGGATCAAAGGCTTTTGGGATGATATTTTCTTCACTCCGTTCCTCTTCCGGGACCAGGTTGGCAAGGGCATGAACCGCCGCCACCTTCATCTCCTCTGAAATACACTTTGCCCGCGCATCCAGCGCGCCGCGGAAGATACCGGGAAACGCCAAAACGTTGTTAATCTGATTCGGATAATCAGAGCGTCCGGTTCCAACCACCCGTGCGCCTGCGGCCTTTGCTGCCTCCGGCAGGATTTCCGGCTCTGGGTTTGCCATTGCAAAAACAATGGGATCTGCCGCCATGCTTCGGACCATATCCTCATTCACAATCTTCGGCGCGGATACACCGATAAAGACATCTGCGCCCCGCATAACATCCGCCAGGGTTCCTGTCTCCTTCTGACGATTGGTCACCCTGGACATCCGTTCCTGTTCAGGATTAAGCCCGTCCATCCCCTCTGCCAGCGCACCAATTTTATCCACCAAAACAACATTCTCTGCGCCGATGTTCAAAAGCATTTTACAGATTGCAATGCCCGCACTCCCGGCGCCATTGATGACAATCTTAATTTCGCTGATATTTTTTCCAACCACGCGCAAGGCGTTCATAATGCCGGCAGAAACAACAATAGCGGTTCCATGCTGGTCATCGTGAAAGACCGGAATATCCAGCGCCTCCTGCAAACGCCGCTCCACCTCGAAACAGCGGGGGGCTGAAATATCTTCCAGATTAATGCCGCCGAAGGTCGGGGCAATATTTTTTACTGTATTTACAATTTCATCGACATCATTCGTGTCAAGGCAGATAGGAAAGGCATCCACATCCGCAAAATTCTTAAAGAGCACGCATTTTCCTTCCATTACGGGCATTCCGGCTTCCGGCCCGATGTCGCCGAGTCCGAGTACAGCAGAGCCGTCCGTCACAACTGCCACCAGATTCCCCTTCCGGGTATATGTAAAGACTTTCTCCTTATCCTTTGCAATTTCCCTGCAGGGTTCCGCCACGCCCGGCGTATATGCAACCGAAAGATCATCCTTATTCTCTGTCTTTACCCTTGCCGTAATTTCAATCTTTCCCTGCTTCTCCTTATGCAGTTTAAGCGCTTCCTGATTATAATCCATTGTATTTTCCTCCTCTATTCTGTCTTGTTTTTATCATAAATGATCTTCAGTCCATCCAGCGTCAGCATCCGGTCAACCACATCCACCGTCTCCGATTCAGCGGCAATGGTCTGGGCAAGCCCTCCTGTGGCAACCACCCGGCAGTCACAGCCCAGTTCCTCTTTCAGCCGTTTCACAATTCCGTCCACCTGGCCCACCTGGCCATAGACGGCGCCGGCCTGCATAGCCTCGACCGTACTCTTTCCAATCACATGCTTGGGCCGCACAATTTCCACCTTCGGCAGCTTTGCCGCCCGCTCGAACAGGGCATCCATTGAAATTTTCACCCCGGCAGTGATCACACCGCCCAAATAATCGCCCTTTTGGTCAATCACACAATAGGTGGTGGCTGTACCAAAATCCACAACAATCAGCGGCACACCATATTTACTGACGGCGGCAACCGCATTCACAATCCGGTCGGCGCCAACCTCCTTGGGGTTGTCATAACGGATATTCATCCCCGTCTTGATTCCCGGGCCAATCACCATCGGCTCGCAGTGCAGATACCGCCGGACCGCATTATTTAAAGCGTGCATCATCGGCGGCACAACCGAAGAAATGATAACATCTTCGATCTGCCCGGCCTGCACCCCCTCAATGCCAAGGCACTGGAGCAATGCAATTCCAATTTCATCTGAAGTCCGGTTTCGGTCAGTGGCCAGCCGCCAATGGTTTTTTCTCTCTTCTTTATCATACAGGGCAACCACCGTATTGGTATTCCCTACATCAATCGCAAGCAGCATATCTCTACCTCTCCTTTATCGTTATATCCAGCCGGTCCCCTTTGGTTTCCAGCACCGCATAGCTATAAACGCTGCTGCCCGGGTTCAAAAGACAAATTCCATCTTTTTGTTCAAAATACCGCATATGGGTATGGCCGAAAATACAAATTTCTGCGCCCAGCTTCTTTCCCTGTGCCAGCAATCTGCCAAGGGAACGTTTCACACCATAGTTATGTCCATGGGTCAAAAACACCTTATGCCCATCAAATGAAAATACCCGGTCAAAGGGTACGCCAACGGTAAAATAATCATTGTTGCCAAGCACATATTCATAACGATACTCCGGATAAGCCGCCATCATATCTTCAACATCACGATGCACATCTCCTGCATGGATAATCAAATCAATGGTTTTTCTGCCTTCACCCTCGATAATATCCATAATACTATTAAAAAAATGATGTGAATCGCTGAGTACAATTGCCTTCACAACCCGGCCTCCCGTTTCTCTGAATTTATTTTTCATTTCACTGGAATTTTTCCAATTTGCGTGTAATATTATAACACATTTGAAAAATTTTGTCACGAAAATTATCCTCTCTGCATAAATTAAATATAGAAACGGTATGTAATAACCATTTCCCGAAAGGAGACCCGCTATGAATATCAACGATATGATCAAGAATATGAACCCTGCCATGTTGTCCCAGGCCCTGGGGCAGATCAGCAATATGCTGACCCCTCAGCAAATGCAGCAAATTCAACAGGCCATTCAGTCCACCGACAAGGGTGCGCTCAACAGCCAACTCAACCATCTGACTGCCGAACAACTGCAACGGGAACTTCGTGCAAATCCCAATATCGCCAAGCAACTGGCCAACAATCCCGATGTGATGAAACAGATCAATCAACTGTTCTCAAAATAGCTCCGTCTGCCTGACAAGGGAGGTGATCGTATGGAGGAGAACAATTTTGATTTGAGTGGCGCAGTCGAAAAATTACAGGAAATGATGGGAAGCGAAGAAGGCCAGGGACAGCTGCAGTCCATTCTGCAAATGTTTACGTCCGAAGCGCCGACACCATCCCCCTCCGGTTCAACCACGGGCGGAATTGATCCGGATAACCTGGAAATGTTTTTTAAATTACAACAGGCAATGGCGGCAATGAACAATCCGCAAAATGACGAAAATGTCCGCTTTTTGCAGTCATTGAAACCATACTTAAAAGAACGCAGACAAAACAAGATCGACAGCGCTGTGCGGATGCTGCGTCTTTCAAAGGTCATTGAAGCAATGAAAGACATCAACGGGTGAACTTTATGTACAGACGCTATCAGCCAAGTATGCAATCTTCCCCTGCAAATACGCAAAATACGGGTGTCCCGCACGAGAGCCAAAATAACCGGCACCCGGAACCGCAGCAAAAAAAACAACAGACAGCCCGGACGTCCATGCAAAACAACCGGTCTTCAATAACCAATCAATCAAACAACGGCAGTCAACCGTCATCGTCTTCCCAAATGAATGGTGTCCGAAACAGCGGACCAGCCCCGGCAAACGCCGCCATCCCAAACAACCCACGCCAAAATGGGATGCGAAACAATCCCCCGGGCGAAAATAGTTTGCAGCAAAACCACGGTCAAGGCGGCAATTCTTTCGGGGGCAATCAGCCACAGCGCAACAATCCATTCAACCTGCGCGGTTCCGGCCGGCAACAGCCAACCAACACCAACCAACTCTATAAAAATATTTCCATGGCAAACAGCGGACAACAGAACAACGGCGGACAGAAACAGCAAAATCAGCCAAACAACCATTCGTATGGAAACAATCAGCCCAGCGCCGACATTCATATGCACAACCACAACGGCAGCGGACATCCGCGCGGTCAAAATACCCGTCCGCAACACTCACAAAACGGATGGCAGTTTCCGTTCTTCTTATCGCCGCCCAAACAGCCGCATACAGATCAACCGCCGCCTTCCCCAAAAGGAGAAAAACATAAAAATTTTTTATTTGACCTTCTGCCTCCGGCACTCTATAATTCGGAGACAAAGAAAATCCTCGGCATAATCAATGCCGAAGATCTTTTGCTGGTTGCTTTGATTTTTATGTTTTTAGACAATGATGAAAACGACAATCAACTGATTGTATATGCTTTAATCTATATCTTATTATCCGATTACATAGATCTCCCAATATAGGAAACGCGCAAGCGTGACGCTTGACCCGTCGTCGGTGCACGGCGCAATTGCTCGGTTTTCCTGCGAAAAACCTTCGCTTTGGGCGCCGACGCCTCCTCTTTCCCACAAAACGCACTGCGTTGGCGTTTTGCGGGAGCCATTTGCGGACTTCGTAGGGTTCCCGCAAAAGCTCTGCTTTTGTGGGAAGAAGGAGGCACTGGTCGAAAATGTGAAGCTTTTCTGTTAGGAAAAGCGAGCAAAAAGACCATGTGCCGACGCGCCGCGGATTTCGAAATACGGATCCGTAGGGGCGACCCTGCGTGGTCGCCCGATTCAATCTGCAAGACTGAGCCTTGACCCGTCGTCGTCGCCCGGCGCAATTGCTCGGTTTTCCTGCGAAAAACCTTCGCTTTGGGCGCCGACGCCTCCTCTTTCCCACAAAACGCACTGCGTTGGCGTTTTGCGGGAGCCATTTGCGGACTTCGTAGGGTTCCCGCAAAAGCTCTGCTTTTGTGGGAAGAAGGAGGCACTGGTCGAAAATGTGAAGCTTTTCTGTTAGGAAAAGCGAGCAAAAAGACCATGTGCCGACGCGCCGCGGATTTCGAAATGCGGATCCGTAGGGCTCCCACAAAAGCAGAGCTTTTGTGGGAAGAAGGAAGAACCGACCTAAAAGCGAACTTTTGGCATCCGCCAAAATGAGCGATAAAGGTCGTGTTCTGACGTCGTGTGGTCGCCCGGAAACGTGACGTTTCATCCTGTGCGCGAATGTACCGAATGGAAAAACATTTTTCCGATTG
>CAJTWN010000030.1 GCA_910580105.1 uncultured Clostridia bacterium
CGGTCGCCGTTGGTTCGGCGGTCGGCGCCTCGGTGGGTACACTGGTCGCCGTTGCTGTCGGCTCTGGGGTTGCTGTTGCCGTTGGTGCCGGCGTAGCTGTAGGCGCATCCGTCGGTTTTGCTGTCGCCGTTGCCGTTGGCTCTGTTCCATCTTTCGCCGTTATACTCATATTATCATAATACAAGGTATAATCAAAACCACTGTTTCTCCATCCATCCAGAATAATCTTATCAATCTCTGCAATGGAATTCACATTCTCAAAGGTGAATGTATTGGTATTCTCTCCCAATACTGCCGTATATTTGGTAGCCGCCGGATCTGTGAAATCAATAATATACTTCGCGTGATTCCAGGTGTTAAATTCTACCTTTGGACTCTTCCACTTCCCGCCAAGATTCGGATCCCGATCCTTGCTTATGGTCAGCGGTACCGTACTCTTTTCATTTGCATACGTTCTGAATATTTTCAGCTCTGCAACATTTTTATTGCTCTCTGGCACTGTTCCGGCAATATAGAAATCCAAATCAAATTCTATGATTTTCTTATCCTTCAGCTTATTCACCAATTCGGTGTCCGTGTTGCTGTACAGATATACCTGGGTGAACTCTGATCCCTTTGGATTTACCGCATCTGTTACCGCCAGTGCATTGCTGGTCAAAGGCGCTTCTTTCCCTATCTTATTGAAGGTACCATACGTTCCTGCTGCATTCGGCCCAAACATCAAACTGTACGATGTGCCTTCATTCCGGACAACTGTTCCGCTTTCCGGCGATAATTCCTCATCCGCCAGCCATCCGTTTTCATCAAAAGTCCATGCCTTCACAACCGCACTGCCCGGTTCTGTTGTTGCTGTAGGCCCGGCTGTCGGCACTTCGGTTGGTTCAACTGTTGCCGTTGCTGTCGGCTCTGGGGTTGCTGTTGCCGTTGGTGCCGGCGTAGCTGTAGGCACATCCGTCGGTTTTGCCGTTGCTGTTGCCGTTGGTTCGGGCGGAACAACCGGGGTGGAACAGGATATGTACTTAAAATTATTTCCCCAGCCGTTCCATGCGATATTGCTCCCCTCTTCAAAACCGGGATTTCCCATCAAGTTTGTTGCTGCTTCGTCACCATCTTTTACAATACTTAAATTATCAATATATACATCTCCCCACGCATTACTCCAGGGATTGGTTACAAACAAGGGATAAACGTCCGTCACATCGGTGGTGGTGACGGAAGCTGTATACAGCTTCCATTCATCACCGCGAACACCAAAATCATTGTCTACACCACCGATCAGGTTATATTCTCCCTGTTTTGCGAAACCGATGCGTACATTGCCGTTCCCTTTTGCCCAAAAACTGATGTTATATACCGTGTTCGGTGCAACTGTTATATCTGCATTCCGGATGGTGGCATATTGATTTTCCGCCAATATGACCTTCATTGCACCGGTTCCTTCATAAATATTGTCACGCTCTGTATCCATGTTCGGCCCATTCTTATCAACCAACATGAAATCATCATCTTTCCAGGTTCCCCAGTTTTCTTTCTGGCTTTCAAATCCCGGATTCTGTGTCAGCAGGTTGGTCTTTTCTGCATCGTCTGAAAGATAGAAACTGATGTCATCCATATAGAACGTACCCGTCTTATTCCATGGATTCGTCTTGAATGTCAATTTTACCTTCTCAACCCCTGCCGGTACCGTATAGGTTGCCGTATATTCTGTCCATTCATTTTTGCTGATTCCTTTGTCTGCCAGCTGTTTTTCTTTGGCGCTTTCTCCGTTTTCCCATACACGCGGCGTTATCGCACCACCGGTTCCCTTTGCCCAAAAGCTGAATACATATGTCTTCCCTTCTGTCACCGGAATTTCCTGTGTATTGGTGAAGGCCACTGCCGCATTTGCCCGCACGTTGACCTTTACTGCGTACATGCCTTCATGAACATATTCGCTTACTGCTTCTGCCGTTGCGGTCGCTGCGGCTGTTGCAGTTGCCTCCGGTGTTGCTGTTGCAGGCGGTGTTGATTTTGTACTTATCTGGATGCTGACATCCTTCTCTCCAACGATGAAGTCTATCATATTCTTCGCCGGGTCACTGTCCTTTGACTTCACAACACCCGTTGCCTGCGTCCAGTAATACACCCACGCATCGTCTATGGTCAGCCAGCTCTCTTTCGGCGTCAGCTTAAGAATAACGCGGCTTCCCTGCTCTGCCTGGAAATTGGCCCCCTCTGCCAGCTCGCTGTATTCTATCTCTTCTCCTATCTTATACTCTACCTTTACATTTTCCTTCGTTCCCTTAATGTCATTCTTTATCTTCCGCAGCGGCGCACTGGTTACTACTGCGGTTGCCGTTGCTGTCGCGGTTGGAATTGAAGGTGCATTTGTTGCAGTTGCAGTTGCAGTTGCTGTTGCCGTTGCTGTAGGCCCTGCTGTAGCAGTCGGCACCTCTGTGGGTTCCGGGGTTGCCGTTGGAAGAGGACCATCCAGTGCGACAAAGACAGTTCCTGCCGGGAACTTCGCCTGGAATTCGGGGTCGGTATAACCCGTACCGTCCTTTGGATAATATACGGTGAAGGGGTTGGTCACATCCTGGAAAGCATTGGCATTGACAGATGCCGCTGCCGGCGCCGTTTTCCCTTCAAAAATCATATTTTTCAGCGCGTTATCCTTCCGGAATGCCGCACTTGCAATAGAGGTAATATCCCCCTTAAAGGTAATATCGGTCAAATTGCTCATAAAGGCAAAGGTACCGCCATTTATCACCGATACTCCTGCCGGAACAGTCAAAGTTTTAAACCGGCAGTTCGAAAAAGCATTGCCTCCGAGTGATGTCACCCCGGCAGGAAGTGCAATATCCGTATATATTCCACCGCCGGATGACATCGCAAAACTATTACTGCCAATGGTAGTTAATGTGGATGGCAGGATAATTTCCGGTCGGCTCGCTTTATCAAGCTGTGCAAAGACATTATTCCCAATATTTGTCACACCCTCGGGAATGATAATCTTTGCATTGCCGATGGGCGCATAATACCGGAAGATTGATTTATTTGCCGTCTGTGCATACAAAACAATTGCCTTCTCAGCCTGGTCAAAATTTGTATCCTTCAATGCACCAATTTGGGTAGGAATAACAATATCTTCCCCTTCATGGCCTTCCACATACTTAAAGCTGGCGGCATCGGCCGTATTCTTGATCTGCCCTGTCGCCGGATAGTACATAAACTGATAACTGCCGTTTGAGAGCCATCCCCATTCAGCAGGAACACCTTCGGTCATCTGATAGGTGAAGGTAGCATTGGACCAGTGATTGGTTCCCTGATACACGCCCTCAACCGCAACCGGTACTGTAATACTTCCGTCCGGATTCACAACTGCTGTTGCGGTTGGTGTTGGCAGAGTTGCAGTAGCAGTTGCTGTAGCAGTTGCAGTTGCTGTAGCAGTCGCCGTTGCTGTAGCAGTCGCCGTTGCGGTTGGCGCTGCAGTAGCTGTAACTGTCGCCGTTGCGGTTGCCGTTGGTTCTGCGGTAACTACTGATGTAGCTGTAGCCGTTGCAGTCGCCGTTGGTTCTGCGGTAACAATTGCCGTTGCGGTCGGCTCTGCTTCCTTTCCTCCTTGTGTATATACAAAAATATCATCAATTGCAAAACCGCCTTTTCTGTCCTGGTAATATGGGTCCTTACTATTCACTGTTGCCGTATTCGCAATGATTCCTACACCAGCAGCCGCTTCCGATACATATGGTGCATTCTCTGATCCAGCCGCCATCAGCTGCATCGTCTCGTAATTGTCACCTACATACAAACTCACGGTCTTTGCTTCGGTATCAATGACTGCACGATAACATTTCCATTCCTTCACATCATCCATGGTCACTGCAAAGGTATCTGTTGCCGTACTATACGTCTTGCCTCCTACTACCAGCTCTATATTGCCTCTGAAGCGCAAAGCAAATATTACATTATCCTCTGTATCACGTACATTGATTCCCGATGGGTCTCCGGTGCTTCCGGGGCCTGTCATCTTATACCGGAATTCCACATATGTCTTTCCGCCCGGTTTATTGGTTATGTTTTCTGCCATCTTCAGTGCAAAACCTGTCCCGGCTTTCCAGCTGTTCGTTGTCAGATATTTCGTGGAATTTGTTCCCATTGTTGCTCTGGCTGCACTTCCGAACAAATTAATATCTATCGGCTGTTTGGAAATTCTATCTGTCGTGACTACTTTGCTTTCTTCCGATTTAACTTCTCCATCCTCAAAATCAACCTGCAGATACGCAGTCATATCTGCCGGCATTGGCGTTGCCGTTGCGGTCGGCGCCGGTGTCGGTGTTGCTGTTGCCGTCGGCTTCGGGGTTGGCGTTGCCGTTGGCTTTGCAGTCGCTGTGGCTGTTGCCGTAGCCGTAGCGGTTGCAGTCGCAGTTGGCTTTGGCGTTGGAACTGCCGTCGCTGTTGCTGTTGCTGTTGCTGTTGCGGTCGCTGTTGCCGTAGCGGTTGCCGTTGGTTTTGGTGTTGGAGTCGCCGTCGGCTTTGACGGTGGATTGGTCACGACCGCAGTCGCTGTCGCTGTTGGAATTGACGGCGGATCCGTCACAATTGCCGTTGCTGTCGCCGTCGGCGCTGGGGTTGGCGTTGCTGTTGGCTGGGGTGCATCCTTGACCGTAACAACCACCTGCATTCCTTTTTCAGCGTCTACATCCGCCGGAACAACAAAGCTGCCTTTTCCCTCGTCAATGGTCAGCGCAACATTCTTTTCCGCGCCGTTTTTATCTGTATAAACCGCCGTTGCAGTATCGACAACTTTCCCCTCTGTACAGGCAACTGCCGCACTTACCATTTCTCCTGCAAGCACTTCCTGAGGATAGACAGAAATCTCTGCGTCCTCATTGCCGGCGGCCGTCACCGATATAATATTTTCCGTTCCTTCCTCTGCTTCCCAGCCGGCATAGAGCACAATATCCGCCATAACTGCCTGACTGAAATTATAAACTGCCGTACATTCAGCATCGGTGTACCAACCCGTAAAGGCAAACCCCTTACGTACCGGATCAACAATGGGCTTCTTCACCTTTTCGCCCACCAGAACTGTTTCCTCCGTTGTGGTGCCATTTCCGTTTTCGAAGGTCACCTGTGCGTTGAATACAGCCTTCCAGCCCGCATAGAGGTGCAGGTTACCGGTAACACGATCTCCCATCTTCCATGCTTTTCCTTCATCCAGCCCGTTGGCTGCAGATTCTGTGGTATACCAACCGGCAAATTCATAATTCTCCCGAACCGGCTCCACATCAAAGTCCAGCATTGTGGTATTCTTTCTCACCTTTTTTGTCAATTCACTTTTGCCGGAAATCGTTCCGCCGTTGGCATCAAACCGGACGGTATAATTGACCGAACTGCTGCCTCCGCCGCCGGAACCGCCATTGCCGCCGCCGAAACCGATAACGGGCTTATCCTCCGGGTCTCTTGTAGGCGTAACCGGCATTTCCGCAGCATCCAGAAGCTTTACCAACTCCGCCCTGGTGATATAGGCCTGGGGCCGGAAAGATTCGTCCTCATATCCATTGATGCTTCCCTTTCCAACCAAGGCTTCTACGCTCGCTCTCGCCCAGTCGGAAATTGCATCCTGATCGCTGAAGGCCAATTCCGCACTGCCTTCCACCGCATAGGCACGCGCCACAATTGCACATGCTTCTTCCCTTGTAATCGGGTCATCCGGCCGGAATGTCCCCTCTGCGTCCCCTGTGACATATCCGGCAGCCACTGCCCGGCTGACATACAAGGCATACCATTCACCATCTGCCACGTCCGTAAAGGTCACACCGGACAACGCCGTGACCCCCTTTGCAGAGACAATGACCTTCGCGGCCTCCGCCCGGCTGATATAATTATCCGGCCGGAACGTTCCGTCCTCATAACCATTGATTACGCTTCGGTTGCTCCATTTATTAATGTAGCTTTCCGCCCAATGGCCGCTGATGTCAGAATATGTATTGGCCGCACTGACCACACCGATACTAAACGTAGTCAGCACCATCGCCACCGCCAATACAACCGCCAGCGTTCTTCTTACTCTTTTCATTACGAAACCCCTCCTCTTTGTTTTGCCCGTTAATTTATATTAAAAATATATTATTTTTCTATTACAAAACTCGACAGATTTCAATGATTTTGGAAAATGCGTACAAAAATAGTATTCTATATTATTTTAATATTATAAAACTTTTACAAAATTATTTAAATGTGGCAAACTTTTGAATTCATGTGGTTTTCTTTTGACTCCTACAATTTTTTTCCAATCCCGCCTTCTTTTTCTGTCCAAATTCTGCAAAATCCAAAAAGTTTTCCCGTTCCCCCTTGACAAATTTTCCAAAACGTCGTATCATATCTTTAGCACTCACACAAAGAGAGTGCTAATACTTTGTTTTTCTGAAAATTTACATACAAAGGAGAGATTTTTGATGGCAAAGAAGAAATTCAAATCCGAGTCCAAACGGCTGCTGGATCTGATGATTAATTCCATCTATACGCACAAAGAGATTTTTCTGCGGGAACTGATCAGCAACGCCAGCGATGCTCTGGACAAGCTCTATTATCTTTCTCTGAAAGACGAGAACATCGTCTTCGACCGGGAGAACTTTTATATCCGCCTCACCCCGGACAAAGAGGCGCGCACCCTGACCATCTGTGACAGAGGTATCGGGATGGATCAGCAGGAGCTGGAACAAAATCTGGGTACAATTGCAAAGAGCGGTTCCCTGGCCTTTAAATCCGAGAACGAGACAACTGAGGATGTGGACATCATCGGCCAATTCGGTGTTGGCTTCTATTCCGCGTTTATGGTGGCGGACAAGGTCACGGTCAAGAGTCGCAAATTTGGCAGTGACGATGCCTTCTGCTGGTATTCCGAGGGGGCGGACGGCTATGAAATCGAGCCATGTACCATGGAAAATCCGGGTACGGAAATCACCCTGCACTTAAAAGAGGACAGTGAAGAAGAGAACTATGGCGAGTTCCTGGAAGAATTCAAGCTCCGGGGGCTTATCCGGAAGTATTCGGACTATATCAAATATCCGATCAAGATGATGGTCACAAAACAAAGGCCAAAAGAAACCGAAGACAAAGACGCCGAGCCGGTCTTTGAATCCTATCAGGAAGACGACACCCTGAACAGCATGGTTCCCATCTGGCGGAAGAACCGCAGCGAGCTTTCCGATGAGGATTATCAAAACTTTTACCGGGACAATTTCTATGACTTTGAAAAGCCGCTGAAGGTTATTCACACCGGCGTGGACGGCGCGGTCAGCTATAAAGCGCTGCTCTTCATTCCTGCACAGCCGCCCTATGATTATTTCACCAAGGAATTCAAGAGGGGTCTGAAACTGTATACCAACGGTGTTCTGATTATGGATAAGTGCGAAGATCTGCTGCCCGACTATTTCGGCTTTGTCCGTGGCCTGGTAGATTCCGCCGACCTCTCCCTCAACATCTCCCGTGAAATTCTCCAGCATGACCGGCAGCTGAAAACCATTGCGGCCAACCTCAAAAAGAAGATTAAAAACGAGTTGCTCTCTATGCAGAAGAACAGCCGGGAAGAATATGAAAAATTTTATGATGCCTTCAAGCGGCCGCTAAAGTTCGGCATGTATGCGAATTACGGCGCCGAGAAGGAATTTTTGCAGGATTTAGTGATGTTCCATTCCTCGAGGGAAGGGAAATATGTCACCTTGAAAGAGTATATTGAACGGATGCCTGAGGGACAGAACAGCATCTATTATGCCGCAGGTGAGACCGATGAACTGATTGCCCGGCTGCCCCAGGTGGAGGCCGCTGTTGACAAGGGTTTTGAGGTACTCTATTTCACCGAGGATGTGGACGAATTTGTTATCAAAATGCTCTCGAAATATGCGGACAAGGAATTCAAGTCTGTGTCTGCCGAAGACCTCTCCGCCGATGACGAAGTGGTCAAGGCTGCCACTGAGGTCAACAAGGACTTGCTGGGCTTTATCAAAGAATCTTTAGGGGACAAGGTGGCAGATGTCAAACTGTCCAATGTGCTGAAATCCCATCCGGTAGCTATCTCGAACCAGGGAGAAATCTCCCTTGAGATGGAACGGGTGCTGAATAGTATGCCCGGCGCCGACGGCGTCAAGGCACAGCGGGTTTTGGAATTCAACATGGAACACAAGGCCTTCGAGCAGCTGAAGCAGATGTTTGAAAGCGACAAAGAAAAATGTAAAAAGTTTGCAAGCCTCCTCTTTGACTGCGCTATGCTTACCGAGGGAATGAAAATTGAAGACCCCGTTGCCTTCACCGCCAACCTTTGCGACCTGCAAGGCTGAGCCTTGACCCAATGCGCGGATGATACGAGTGGAAAAACCTTTCACCGAGTGCCGCGGATTCCGTAGGGGCGACCCTGCGTGGTCGCCCGGAAACGTGACGTTACTATAGCGAACCCCTCCCCATATTGGGGAGGGGTTTTCGCTTTTATATGCAAACAACAAATCTTCGTCTTGCTTCTATTTTTGCTTCCATCTTTGCTTCTTTTTTCCCGGCTTTGTTTCTATTTTTCGCCTTCCATCATCTCCTTCAACTCCCCCTGCTTCTCACT
>CAJTWN010000031.1 GCA_910580105.1 uncultured Clostridia bacterium
TCTTCCTTCTTCCCATCGGGTCATAGCTATACCTTGCCTTCACTCTCTCCGACTCCATCCCCGTCATTCGGTTCCGGTTGTCATAGTGATATATGTACGCATAGTCTTCCTCTGTCTCTACTCCTTCCTTTCCTCCTGCTGCCGTCAGTTTCACTTCCTCTTCTCCTGCTCCGGCTTCTTTTTCTATTCCTTTCCATTTGAAGATTACATTTCCGTTCCCGTCGTATTCATACTGCGTCTCCATTTCATACGGATTCTCGCACGGCGCTCCCGGCAGGGACTCTTCCTTCTCTTTCTTCAGCTGGTTCCCTTCATCATAGCTATAACGAACCAGCTTCTTCTTAAACACATCCGTCTTCTGGATCCGGTTCCCTCTGCTGTCATAGATATAGTAGATTGCCTCCTGCGTCCCTTCTCCTTCCTTCTCTCTCGTCTCTCCTGTCAGCTGACCCAGACGGTTGTATTCATAGGTTGTCTCTCCGTTTATGCTGTCCATCTTCTGTGTCATGTTTCCATCCAGCTGATAGGCATATGTATAACTGCTACCCTCGCTGCTGCTCATGCTTACGGCCAGTCCTGCCTTGTTATAGCTATAACTCGTCGTGATTCCTCCGCGCGTCTCTGTCAGCAAACGCCCGTTTGCATCATAGCTATAGGTCACCTTCCCTACACTTTCTCCAAAGTCCACTTCGGTGATTCTGTCTAGATTATCATAGCTATATTCCACCGTGCTTAGGGTTTCTGTCCCTTTTTTCAGCGTAAAGCTCTTCCGGTTTCCATTCACATCATAGGTATAATCCTTGTATATCTGGCTGCCTAACTCTGCTTCCCTTTTGATATTTCCGTACTTATCATAAATATAGCCGATCCCGGTTGATATATTTCCTTCGTAACTTCCCAGCGGCATTCCATTCACTGTATAGGAGCTGACGATGGGATCTTCCCCTTCTGTCTGGCTCTGGGACAGGCTTCCATAGGCGTTATACACATTATTCGTCTCTATCCCTTTTTTGTCTGTCACTTTGGTCGGCAGCCCCAGCTGGTTATACTCCGCCGTCCTGCTTCTTCCAAGTCCGTCTGTCTCCTTCGTCACATTCCCAAACCGGTCGTATTCATAGCGCATCACCGTGACCCCTTCCGGCAGCGTTCCGCCCAAATCACTGATTTTTTCGGTCTGGCCGCTCACCATCATGGTCATGTTCCCTACGCCATCATAGGTATACTGCGTATAGATGTTCCGGGTTCCGTCATTCACCTTCACACAGATCAGACGGTTCCGGCTGTCGTATTCATTTTCTGTCTCTGTATAGGTTGCTGTCTCTCCCGGCTGATTATTTTTCTGCCTGCTTCTGATCACATTCCCGTTTCCGTCATAATAGCTGATGCTTTCCGTTTTTTCTGTCCCTTCAAAGGGTGTCTGCGTCTTTATCAGCCGCCCCAGCTTATCATAGGTATACTCCGTCCGGTTTCCCATATAGTCCGTGGCCGCCGTCTGTCTCCCCAGCTTATCGTATTCCGCTGTCACACAGGCGCCGTCTGCCCGGTATTCCTTCACCGCCTGCCCTGCATAGTTATACTCTGTCTTTGTCGTATAACTGCCCAGGTTCTCCATATATGTCCGGCCGCCAAGAGTCTGGACCACATTCCCTGCATAATCGTATCTGTACAGGTTTTTGTTCAGCAGCGTTGCATCGGATATGCTCCCGTCATAATATCCCTCTTCCACTATATTTCCATAGGCGTCTGTTATCTTTCTTTCCGTCGGCTTTTTAAAGTTATTATCCCCCTGATAGGTGGTGATTGTTTCCAGTTCTTCCCCTCCCATTATATCACTGGGGCTGTCTTCCGGCAAGAACAAAATATGATAGGTTGGACTTCCCTGCACCTTTAATACACTGCTGTTCCCGGTATTCAGCACATAGGTTCCGGCTTCTCCGTACTTCAATGCGCCGAGGCTCTGCGGTTCACCGTCCAGAAAAACCTGTACCCTCATCGCAGTGTTATGGCTTGCCTCCACTGCTATCAGCACTTTTTTCATCCCCGTCACATCATATTCTCCGTTGCTTCCATTCGCCGGAAACTTCTCATAACGCTCTGTGTACCCATAGCTTAACGACGACGTATCCAGAACGCTGTTTCCATCTTTGTTCACCGCCTGCGTCACTCGTCCCATATCATCATAGCTATAGCTCACATTCCCGGACAGATGCCCCGGCGTATCATAGCTTGCCTCGTAAATCTTCCGGTTCAAACCATCATACCCATAACTCATCAGCAATTCCGATGGATGATTCTCCTGATAGATGCTCTTTATTTGTCCCCACTTCGTATAGGCCCGTGTGATGGTATTCCCGTTTTCATCGGTAATCGCCAATGTATTGTTGGCTATATCATAGGCATATTTCACCTCTGTTCCGTCCGGGTTGATCTGTTTCAAAATCCGCCCCGTCATATCGTATTGATACGACGTTTCATTTCCGTTGGCATCTTTCTCCTTTGCCAGGTTCCCTTTCCCATCATACTTCTTCTCTGTTGTATATGTCTTTTTGGTTCCTTCCGCATCGGCAACGTCTTCCATCTTGGTCTTTATCGTATACGCGCCCCCCGGTTCGTAATTATACTGGAACTTTGTCACCACATTTTCCTGTTCGCCTATCTGTCTCTGTTCCGCAATGGTTCCGTCGCTGTTATAGAAATACTGGGTTTCCGTTCTCAGCACATCGTTCTCATAACATTTGCTGTTCGCAATATTCTTATTGTCGCTGGTTCGGGTATTGATAACCTTTATGGTTTTTCCTTCCGCCTGCTTGGTCTCTTCGGTCAGCCGAAGGCCATAATTCGCATCATAGGTATATGTACTTGAAATCTCTCCCTGTTTTTTCAGGGTCACTTCATTTTTGTCCGTATAGGTATAATCTTCTGACTTCAAGAGCTTATTATTTTTAAAGGTCATCACATTGGTGTATTTTCTGGAACGCAGACTGCTCCCCGCCCAAAGTTGGAACAGCTTATAGCTTTCTCCTTCGCTGTAGCTATATTTTTCTTTCAGAGAATCCGTTATCTGATTCCCCTCAAAGAAAACCGTTGATTTTTCGTATGCGCGGTCAAGGTGATCCAGAAGTGTCGTTGTCTTTTGCGTATGTCCATTGGGCAAATTCTGCGTTTCGTTCACCGTCTTTTTATACGCTGTAATCAGCGTTGTATTTGTGGGCTTGCTGCTATAGGTATAGTTATATGTTCTTTGATTTTTTTGGCCCCCTTCGTCGAAGGTCGTCTCCGCCTTAATATGATAATCATAATAATCATATTTTGCCGTTGATGTATTGGGCGATCCCATTACACTTTTGCCAACACCGGCCGTATCCTCGTAATCATAGGTAACATATGCCCCGGTGGGATAGAGAATTTTTTTGAGTTTAAAATTATGCTGCAAGGTTTCGTGCCGGGATGAACCGCTGATATTAAGGGAACTGTAACGCATGATATACTGCGTTGTCTCATAGTCCGGCACAGCATCTTCCGCCGGATTCCGGTTTTTCTTTACAGAAAAAACATAATCCGAAAAATATTTAATTTTACCATTGGGGTCACGTGTCTGGTCATAAACTTCAGTTAAGTCGTATACAATTTCTCTTGTCTGACTGCCATCTGATACCTGAATTCCATTTGCCGAAACGGTGACTACACGACCCATGGTATCCGTGATTACGACATCTCCCTGTTCATTTTTGCTGTAATATATTGTGTTATTAAACCGATCCATAATCGCTACGGGCAGAACAGATTCTGTTGTAAAATATGCGGGAAGCTGATAATAATAGGTGGTTCCATCCTTACCAAATATCCGCACATTATATTGAAACCCCTTTTCATGGGTCTGAAGGACACTGACATCCGTCCGGTAATCAAGGGTATTTTCTATCTCTTCCAAATCCGGATGAATGCCATCAGATTCTACATAACCTTTATAGAACAGCGTATACTTTCTGCCATTTAAATCTGTGAATTCCCGGCGGACATTCTGATCATTGCTGCTGCCAATAAAACTGCTGGACACAAAGTCAAGACCCGGCATTTTAATTTCCCAGCCAGCCCCCAGATGAATATCCATTGTCTTTTCTGTTGTCTTCCGGTATTTACACTCGGTATAATAGCCGACATAATTTAAATCTTCATCCTGCAAACGTGTACACACAACACCACTTTCCGCCTTGATATTGTCGTACGAGAAATAGCCCACATCCAAATCATCCGTTTTGGGATAATTTTCAGGACTTAATCCACTTTTGGCATAAAATGTGTCCACTATATCCTCTTCCCTTGGAAAAGCGACATTGATAACTGTAGCCGCGCTTCCCGTTCCATAGGAATATTTCACCATCGGATAAGTATACGTCCAGCGTGACAGACCATCATTATTATATGCAAAATACTCATGCAAATCCTGACTTCTGTATGTTCTTATAATATTCAGGTCAAACCCATTTTTTCCGGGCAGTGTCAAATCCACCTCCGCAGCATTTACACTTCCGTCTGACATTTCAACATTGCCTGCCGCTGCAGTATAGGGGGCATCATATTCTTCACCATAACGGGAGGTCATTGCCGCCATCACATCGTACTTTGTCATTTCACTGCTGGTAGATGCTGCATACACCCGAACACCGCCAAGCAAAAGAAACATACATACAAAACCAAGCAAACCACCTTTTACTCTCCGACTCACGACAAATCACCCCCTTGACCGGAATTTTCCGGTATGGCCTTATATACGCCGGCCGATTTCAGTTCCTGTATTATTTCGCGGGAAATACCCTGTTTTTTCTCTTCATAGACCACTTCCAAGTCTGCGCCTTCTGCCGCCGCATTTATGTAGACATCTGCGTCTTCACCTGATAACCGGGCCGTTTCTTCCGACAGCGCAAACGTTCCGGCGTCCACCGATTCCGCCGCATGCAGGACAGGCACATTGCTATTCATTACAGCCATTTCATTTTGAATCACAGCAAAACTCTTGCCTTCCAAAACCTTATTCAAAATTTCCTGTATGGTAAAAATTCCTTTTCTGCATAATTTATTGGCGAGTCCAATCTCCTCTTTGGTACACCCCTGCTGCAAATAGTCCTTTATTTCATCCGCTGTCAATACTCCGCACTTATTTTGTGTAACTTTATTAAAAGCGTCTTCAATCCAGTATTCACTTTGACAAAACTCCGACTTTTGCGCATAAATGTCCCCAATCAAACCAATATCTTCATTTGTATCCAGCCAAAAATAGCAAATGCCAAGAATGTCCTCTGCATCCGCACCCTGGATAATATAGTCTGCTATACTATCCAACTGAGTCTCAGACAGCCGATAAACTTTTTCGATGTATTTATAATTATACAAAATTTCATTGTATGTAACCGGATTTTCAACCGTTGCATCCAGCACCTGCACCAACTGGGCAAACTTATCCAGCCCTTCCTGATTGGCAAGTATATTTTCTGCTATATTTTTTCGTTGGGTCTCCTCTGTTTGCAGTGTCTGCCGTGTCTCTTCAAGCACCCGCAAATCTTCCGCCTGGATATTTCCCGGCCAGGGCAAGATTCCCTGAGAGGCAAAAACGCCATAGACACCGATAAGCCCCATACATACACAAATTGTTATCAATATTTTTTTCTTCATTTGTTCTCCCTCCCTGCGCTATATCAGCGCTTCTTTTTTTCATCTTATGTTTCATTTCTTACTGCCTCGTATAGCGTTTTCCTTCTCCCCTTATTTGTTATTTAGTTTAATACATATATATTAATTATAATCCGCTTATTTTGTTTTTTCAATAGTATTTCTCAAAATTTTTACTTTGTTGTTAAAAATCGCCATTCATTATTCGACACTTTTCAGTAAATCAAAAATTAAACAGATATTACTCACCAACGCCATTACAAAATACAATTTTCTATCATCCTTTGCATATAAAAAACGCCTGTTCAATGCGGTCATGAACAGGCAGTTTACTTTTTCTTTAATTATACAACGTCATTTTGCTTCAGCGCACTTGCGTACCTTATCTTGCTTTTTTACGCTTTACTATTTTATATCAACATAACAATAAATTTATTTTATGTATTTACAATACGCCTCCAACCAAGCATTTGCAATCAGCTGATGGCCGGCTGGGGTTGGATGAACACCGTCTTTAATCCAAAACGGCTGCGGAAAACGATCTTGGGCTTCATCAAATTTTTTCTGTAAAGGGACAAATATCTGTTTATATTGCTCTGCAATACTGCGGACAACTTCAGCCCTTTCGCAAGCGCCCGTATAAAAAGTATTCCAATTTTCTTCCGTTGCAGCACCTTTCAAAACAAAAGGTTCCAAAAGCAACATCTGAATGTTCGGGAATCTTTCAATTGTATCTTCAACTAACATAGAATAAACCTTCTTAAAGCGTTTAACATCTACGCCATTTTGACTGCTGACTTCATGCCAGACATCATTGATCCCAACAAGCAAACTGAGTACGTCCGGATTATGATTCCAGCAGTCGGCTTTTATTCTCGCATATACATCAACGACACGGTTGCCGCTTATTCCTCTATTGACAAACGTATACTCACCCGGCTGTTCGAATCCCAATTTCGCCGCAACAAGCATCGCATAACCCTGGCCAATACTTTCTGTACTTCCCCTATGTTCTTCTCTTCCGCAATCTGTAATTGAATCTCCCTGAAAAACAATTGTCTTCATATCATTAATCCCCTCCCAATTTTATCCTTTTTATCATAACATGTATTACCACAAACGTCAATCGTTTATATAAAAATTTACTGATTTTTTTGTATGAGAAAATTGGAACAAAGCAATTTCTGTTCCGGTATAGCTGTTTTAAATGGTTAAAATCCACCGTTTACTATTGCGAACTTCATTTGTTATGTACATAATTAGATACTTTTGATTATTACTGTCTGCATTCTTTTGTTTTTACCTCACTAACGCATCAAACTGTCAAAACAGCAAATAAACCACTTATTTTTTTTAATCCTGCATAAATAGTTTTTAATTCTTCTGTATTATAATTCATACTCTGAACTATACCTTATATCCTCTTATAAATTTTGCAAAAAAGACAAACATTATCATAACCATGTTGTAATCTCTTTTGGCCAAAGTATACGATACAATTGCCTTTATCATAATAAGTTATACAAAAAGCGGCGAGATCATTAGGCCTGCGCTTACAAAAAAATAGCCGCAGCAAACAGGACTTTTTTCGAGTAAAACGGAGCAACAAAGCATATGAAAAACACCCACGCAAAGCGCGGGTGTTTTGAATGCGGCACAGTCCACCGCGATATAGTTAAAGTGTACGATATAAATGCCCTTTTCTCCACAAATCACGCGAAAAAAGTTGTTAATGCCGCATAGGCGTTCTGCCTGCGTTTACCAAGGCACAGCCGCAGCAAACGTGACTTTTTTCGGATAAAGAAAAGCAGCAATATGAGCAAACTCTGATTTTCAAAAAAAATCGGAGTAAGCTTTATATCGCTTGCTCCGATGTGGAGGCGCCACCCAGATTTGAACTGGGGAATAAAGCTTTTGCAGAGCTCTGCCTTACCACTTGGCTATGGCGCCAAAATCGATTTAATTATATCTATGATAAAAGACGCAAACATATGCGTCTTTTATCATAAATTTGGAGCGGAAGACGAGATTCGAACTCGCGACGTTCACCTTGGCAAGGTGACGCTCTACCACTGAGCCACTCCCGCACATTTGCTTCCTAAAAATAAGAAGCATGGTGCCTCCGGGCGGAATCGAACCACCGACACGGGGATTTTCAGTCCCCTGCTCTACCGACTGAGCTACAGAGGCATATGCAGTATCGCAAAAATGAAACATCTTCACAATACTGTTCATGGCGATCCGGATGGGGTTCGAACCCACGACCTCCAGCGTGACAGGCTGGCATTCTAACCAACTGAACTACCGGACCATAAATGGTGGGCACAATAGGGCTCGAACCTATGACCCTCTGCTTGTAAGGCAGATGCTC
>CAJTWN010000032.1 GCA_910580105.1 uncultured Clostridia bacterium
CAGGTCCCACCGGTCCTTCCGGCGCTACAGGCGTTACTGGCCCGACAGGTCCCACTGGCCCTTCCGGTGCTACTGGCGTAACTGGTCCGACAGGTCCAACCGGCCCTTCCGGTGCTACTGGCGCAACTGGTCCGACAGGTCCAACCGGCCCTACAGGGGCTACAGGTCCTACGGGCGCTACTGGCGCAACTGGGAATACCGTTGATTGTGCCTGTGTTGCACAAATGCGGAACATTCTGCAACAAATCATCACTCTTTATCCCAACGACAACATTGTTGTTTCCATGGAAAGCGGAAACAATGCCAGCGGACGCCCGGGCACATTGTTGCCGCCGCCCAACACAAACCCAAATGCAGGACTGTTTCAATTGGTCAACAATCAGGGTGTTCCCGCAGAAGCATTATCCATCTGCCGAATTGCCGCTGTCCGCATAACAAGCGCTGTATACAACGACAACATTACCTTCCTCCCTGCACCGAGCCCGTCTCCTGAAGGCTGCGGCGCAGATTGTCAAAATGCAATCCGCTCATATCTTCCCGTCGGAACCAGCGGCGTCGCCATTAATGCCGGCGGTCAAACTGTCGGACAGGGAACCGTTTTGCAAAACGAATTTGGTATGGTTGTCCTTGTAGGAAATAACAACAGTGACCCCACCTTTGTCTCCACATGCAAAGCTGAAATCATCACAAAATAGTTCTCTTCTGCGCATAATTCTTTTTACAAAAAACAAATGTCTTCCTCCAGCATGAAGGAAAGGCAAATGAAATCAAATTGATTCTCACTCTCTGCATTTTCCCATTTTTCAATAGAAAAACATCATCAAATGCTGATTTGCTTAAAATTCTATAAAAAAGGGCATCTTTCGGATGCCCTTCATTTATTCAACGTCCATTGCAAAAATATGGCAATTCTCCGCCCCCCAAGTAGACAAGGGAACCACACGAATTTCAATTGCTTCCGTTTCCACCGGATGATATACCAATCGCTGGTGATTGTCTTTCACATGCAAAAGCTCCTTTTCACCATCTTTGGTTATGGCCATCACCTTATATTCACGAACCAGGGTGGCCGGAACCTTACAACTGTCATCCTTCAGCGGAAAACAACAAGGCATGTTTTTATCCCGGCGACTGAGGTCACTGTCAAAAACCAGCCGGATACGGCTTATCTTCTTTGGTTCCGTGAAACGATACCATATCGCTTCACCGGGTTTACCAGAGAATTTATTTTCCTCTCCATCCCAATCCCGGTCTATACCATTACGCAGTTTTTCACAATTTGTCTCAGCCTGTTTGGTCAGCGGCCATACCTCCCGCTTAAGCCAGGGAAGGAAGCAGTCATCCTCCATCAGCTGCTGCTGAAGCGCCGGTATATCCAACTTCTGCACCGGCCTGTCTGCATGCACCGCCATGGCAGCCGCCGTTCCAACCGCCTGTCCCAGAAGTGCACAGGTTGCCATTACCCGGCAGGAACTCAATGCCGCATGGGTGACACTGATATTTCTTCCAGCAAACAAAAGATTGGAAATGGTTTTAGAATACAGACTCCGAAATGGGATCCCCCAGGGGGATGGCGCTGGGTGAAAGATGGTCGGATAGCTGTCCTGATGATAGAACCCCGCCGGGAAGTGATCGTCCATCGACCAGCCGCCATAGGCCACAAGATCGTCGAAGCGTCCTTCTGCCTCCACATCGTTCTGATTCACAATATATTCACCCACATAGCGGCGGCTTTCCCGCTTTCCGGGAAGAAAACCAATCCAGTCGATTGCCCAGTTTTCCGCGCCGTAGTCGCCCCGGTTCTTCATATGATCCCAGACACCCATCGCAATCTTTAACAATTCATCCCGCATCACTTCGGTATCGTGAATTTCATCCCGGTCACCGCCCAGCTCAATCCACCAGAAGTTATCCCGTACCAGCAGATCTTTGTGCCGCAATTCTTCCGCTGTTTCATAGGTGTATGCCCAATCAGGGGGAATGAAGGGCTGTGGCTCCGGATACTCCCGGAGCTGAAAAAGACAGCTCATGCCCATGGTCTTGTCGTCCGCTGTATCCGGAGGAATGCTCTCTCCAAATTCCTCTTTTGCCTCCCTGCCGCGCATAAAAGGCGCACCCGTCAAAGGCGCCAGGATGGAATCCCCCGAACAGTCCGCAAAATACACAGCCTTCACTCTATGCCATGTTTCGCTGGTCATCTGCCAGCCGCGGACAGAGGAAATCTTTTCCCCATCCATCTCTGCTTCGGTACAGGTGCAGTTGAGCAGAAGTGTGATATTCGGCTCGAACCGCGCTTTTTCATATAGAACCATGTCCCACAGAGAGAATACATGATTGGGATTCCGGTAATAATTCTCCAGTTCAAATTCCTCAATCAGACCCGTCTCCTTACGGTTTTCCCCATGGGCACCACAAACCCACATCCGGATTTCACTTGAAGAGTTTCCGCCCAGCACCGGGCGGTCCTGCATCAAGGCAACCTTGATTCCATGACGGGCAGCGGACACCGCGGCACAGAGCCCTGCAAGTCCGCCGCCAACCACACACAAATCCACTTCATGATTAATTTCTTTCATTTCTCTTCCCTCACTTTGTATAACATAATGGTACGAAAAAACTTCAGTTATTAAAATTTTTTTATACCTTCGAACATTACAACCGCGAAGCAGGGGATATTCCCGCCACGTTGCTTTAAATCAGTGTCTCACCGACTAAAGAGACAGGAAACATCTTTTTTTAAGTTATATATACGATACAATTTTCCGGTTTTGACAGAACAAAATCGGTTGCTGTCCAAACACGCCTGCTTTCCGCCGGAAGACGGGCCTGCCGCTTCTGTACCCCCTTGTTGTTTTACGCGCGTTCCCGCCGGAAGGTCACTGCAAAGGTGAATTCCTTTTCGTCAAACTTATATTTATCCAACAATTCCGGTCCGCAGCTTGCAGAGCCAATCCCGGCCTCTTTATAGTCCACCCGCACATTGGTATAACCATTGGCCTGCAATTCCTCCTGGTGGGTTGCATGAGTAACCGTCATTGTATCATATTCTGATACTTTGAAGTTAAAATCTTCTCCCAGCACCATCAGACCATTGTTAAAGGCCAGATATTTGGTTCTGATATGGTTACCGTGTTCCTGGGGATAAACATAAGGCACATATTCTGCCGCCGCATCACTCTCGTACATTCCTATCCGGGTATAGTGGCAAAGGTCTGCATAACTCTCTCCGGGCCCCATACCATAATAGCAAAAACGGCTTGCCTCTTTCGGCAGGGTAAACTCAAAACCAAACCGCGGCAGTGTCCCTTTGATATTATCCGCAATCCTGACCCGCATGGTCATCCCAACGGCGCCGTTCCCTTTAAATTGATATTCCGCCGTATATCGTGCAAAGGGCCGTCTTGAAATGCCTGCAAGACTGCCTTCCACCAAAACGGTGTTCCCTTCTATTTTTACATCATATACCTTCGAAAACAGGACATTTATATTTTCACCGTTAAAATGATCGTCTCCGATCAATCCCCAGTCCCGCTTAACCTTGGAATCATTGTCTGTCGGCGGCCGCCAAGCAGTCAGCTGCATCCGCCCGGCAAGTGCACCATCCACATTTTCCAAAACACCATAGTGGGCATTGAACAGATGCTCAAAACCATCACCGGTCACCCGGATGAACTCTCCATCTCTCTCCATTTTCACCAAACCACCGGCTTCCTCTTCCTTCGCTTTCACCGGAATCTCCAGCTGGTGCTGCGTAGAAGCCAGGATATTCTCTCCATCTGTCAAATCAAAATTGATATAGGCGCCCAACCTGCATTCAGAAGGAAGTGCAAGGGACAGCTCTACTTCTTTCGCCGTATGAGGGGCGGCATCTACCTGAATCTCACCGCTGTCGACAACGGCGCCGTCCACCTCCGCCGTCCAGCAGATGGTATACGCTGATAAATTAGTGAAATCAAAGCGGTTATGTACTTTTACTTTATTTCCAAACCATTCGGTCACCATATTCTGATAGGCAGTCTTAATTTCCAGCGAACCGCCCTTCAGACTTCTGTCCGCCAGTACCATTCCATCACAGCAAAAGTTTTTGTCGTTGGTTTCTTCACCGAAGTCGCCGCCATAATAGTATTTGCCGTCCCGTTCCACCACATGATCGGCCCACTCCCAGATACAGCCGCCAATCAGCTTTGGACAGCTGTAAAACAACTTCCAGTAATCATACACATCTCCCGGGCCATTACCCATTGCATGTGAATACTCACACAGGAAGAAAGGCCGCATGTCATCCGAATGTCCATGCTGTTCGGTCACTTCAAGAGATGGATACATCCGGCTGATTACATCCACCGGCGCTTTATCATCCACCACATGCGCACCTTCAAAATGAATCAGGCGGCTGGGATCCCGTTTTTTCATGGCATGGCTCATAGCGGTATGATTGGGGCCATAGGCACTTTCATTGCCAAGGGACCACATGATTACGCAGGGGTGATTTTTATCCCGTTCCAGCATCCGAAGGCCGCGCGCAACAAAAGCTTCCTCCCACGCAGGGTCTGTACAGGGCCAGTCGGTACTCTCACTATCATAGCCGCCGGTGATCGCCCGGACAGCAAAGCCGTGGGTTTCAATATCCGCTTCGTCCACCACATAAAAACCCAACGCATCACACATTTCCAGAAATGCCGGGGCAGGCGGATAATGGGAGGTGCGAATACAGTTGATATTCAAACGTTTCATCAGCAATAAATCCAGACGCATATCCTCATCCGTCAGATAATAGCCGCGCTTCGGATGGGAATCATGATGGTTGACCCCTTTTAATTTTACAGAAACGCCGTTAATCAAAAGTTCACCAAGGGGAGATACCGAAATTTCACGCAGACCGGTCCTGATCGGAATGTATTCCTCCCCATGCTGTATCACCACCGTATAGAGATGGGGATGTTCTGCATTCCACAACACCGGTTTTTCTTTTGAAAAGTCAACTTCCCGTTCCCCATCATAAATTTTGTGGGGATACGGGCAGGAAATCCCGTTTCGGTCCGCCTTTACCTCAACGTCCCATAGACAGTCCATATCGCGGGAAAGAAGATAAACATCCCGGAAAATTCCTGAAAGCCGAAAGAAATCCTGGTCTTCAAGATAACTGCCAAGGCACCATTTATTAACCTTAACGATGATTTCATTTTCACCGGGCTGCAGAAGGGCGGTCAGTTCAAATTCTGCCGGGAGATGGCTTCCCATACTATACCCAACCTCTGTTCCGTTCAGATAGAGGCGCAAAAATGAACTTACTCCTTCAAAACGAACAAAGGTACGGCGTGCTTTCCAGCTGTTATCCAAAGTAAACGTCCGGCGGTACACCCCCATGGGATTATCATCCGGCACATAAGGCTTATCCACCGGGTACGGGTAATTGACATTGGTATAATAGGGCCGGTCATAGCCGTGCATCTGCCAGTTGGAAGGTACAGGGATAGTATCCGAAAAGAAATCCCCTTCCCGCTCATCAATATCCCGTTCATAATAGCGAAAATCCCAGGTTCCGTTCAGAGACATAAAATATTCGGATTCTTCTTTTTCTCCCTTAAGCGCCGCTGACAAGCTTTGATAGGGAATATAATGGCTTCTTGCCGGGCAACGGTTTTGTTCAAGCTGTTCAATATTTTCATATATTCGCATATTCATCTTCCTCCGAAAAATTTTTTCCATTTTTAATAATTATAACCGATTACTCCCCATCAGGTAAATCCAAAGATTTCAACAATTATATCATATTTTTTGCATCCCTGTCGTCGGCCCACGGCCGTTTTGCTCGCAATTCCTGCAAGGAATTGCTTCACCCTGTCGGCCGGGGCCTCCTCCTTCCCAAAAAGGCACAGCCTTTTTGGGAGCCCTGTGGCTTTATACCGCTCGTACTCTATTTTCTTTAATATATATCTCCATTTGCCGACATCCTCCCACTTTATCCTTACCCACGGCCGTTTTGCTCGCAATTCCTGCAAGGAATTGCTTCACCCTGTCGGCCGGGGCCTCCTCCTTCCCAAAAAGGCTCTGCCTTTTTGGGAGCCCTGTGGCTTTTATGGGACAGAGGAGTTGACCGTCGTAAAACATGCCGGTGGCATGTTTTACAGGGCAATATTGGACGGTGCGGCAGAACCGGCCATTTATGAAATCCCCATGGGGGATTTTTCTTTATATTGCCAGCCTTAAAGTGAACTTTCGCATCACAGCCGCAAAGTGAACAAATTTGGCCCCTAAGCGGCGGAAATGCCGCAGGGCTCCCGTAAAAGCTCTGCTTTTGCGGGATAGAGGAGTTGACCGTCGTAAAACATGCCTGTGGCATGTTTTACAGGGCAATATTGGACGGTGCGGCAGAACCGGCCATTTATGAAATCCCCATGGGGGATTTTTCTTTATATTGCCAGCCTTAAAGTGAACTTTCGCATCACAGCCGCAAAGTGAACAAATTTGGCCCCTAAGCGGCGGAAATGCCGCAGGGCTCCCGTAAAAGCTCTGCTTTTGCGGGATAGAGGAGACATCAGCCGTAAATGTGAAGTTTTTCCCGAAGGGAAAAACGAGCAAAAAGGCTGAATTTGTGCCGAAGGCTCAGGGCTCCCATAAAACTGAAGGTTTTATGGGATAGAGGAGTCGCCGGCCTTAAAGTGAACTTTTGCGGCACAGCCGCAAAGTGAACAAATTTGGCCCCTAAGCGGCGGAAATGCCGCAGGGCTCCCGTAAAAGCTCTGCTTTTGCGGGATAGAGGAGACATCAGCCGTAAATGTGAAGTTTTTCCC
>CAJTWN010000033.1 GCA_910580105.1 uncultured Clostridia bacterium
AACTGAGCGTGCTTTGACAGAACGAGACGGAAAACGGAGCCTTAAGCGCAAGCAACATCATAGCGGGGGGCATCATTGGGCGTATCACCGGTGGAACAAGCTATATGATGCTGAAGAATGACCATGGTGACGTGGTGGGACTTACCACAAACGGAGAAGTGAAGGCGGACTATACCTATTCGGCGTATGGAGAACTGATTGCAGGGGAAAGCAACGGAATCAACAACCCGATCCGCTACGCCGGGGAATACACCGATGAAGAGAGCGGATTGATCTATCTCCGTGCGAGATATTACGACCCGGGACTGGGGCGGTTTATCAGTGAGGATCCGATTCGAGACGGGGCGAACTGGTATGCGTATTGTGCTGGCAATCCTGTGATGTTTGTGGATCCAAGTGGTAATCATCAACAAAAAGTTTATGATGAGGTTGATGGAGGCATAGGTGTTGTTGCTGTAAGAGAAGATTTACGTACTCTTCTTGAAGAAACAAACGGTGTTTTAAAAATTGAAGGGCGAACGATATATATAAAAGCGTTAGGTGGTTTTGCAGCGATAGACATTGATGCAATGGATAGTGAACACTTGGTAGATAATCACTTACATTTCACATATGGAGAATTTTTCGAACTTTTAGGATTAGAGTATGAAAAGCAAAGCATGAGAGTTAATGTAACACAAGATGAATATAAAAATGCGTCTATGAAATATGAAATACAAAAATGGGGTATCAATCAAGTAACTACCATATTTGGGAAAGCAATAGAGGGAGGAGCTTCAATAATATTTGATACTATGACTAGTTTTTTAGATGTGTTTTATGAAGATCCATATGCGGAACCAGCTATTCTTCCACCAGGGACTTACCAATTAAATTAATATACTGTGGAGGGTAAATTGGTTTTACAACAGAGAATTCGGATATCTGCAGGAAACTATGATGCGGATAGTGACACCGTATTTTTGTCTTGGAATCCCGAAAATCCGGATTATTTTTATGATGTGTTATTTGGATGGGAATATCCATATTAAAATTAAAAAGGAGGAATTTAATAATGAAAAAAATATGGATAATAGCCGTTATTTAAGGATTATTATTATTCAGTTTTTTCATAGGCTGGATTTCTATAGAATTTCATAACATAGCTAATGAATGGGAATTTCCATATATGACCCAAAATAGTCAGATGAAGCAGGTTTATGATGAAAATAAAGAATGTTTTAACAAAATTAAGAAAAGTTTATGTGACAATAATATACAGACCGGATTTATTGTTCATCCTAATGATACTAATTCATATTGGAATAATTATAGGGAAACGATAAAACAGAATATTCCTGAGGATATTGTTGGAGATGTTCTTTATTTGGTAGATAATTATAAAATTAATGATTTTTTATATCAGATACATATATTACTTTTGAACAATCAAAACCTAGTGGTTCAGGCAAAAATTGTATAAATGTAATGTTGATATTTGATAAAACAAACAATTGTTGGCTTCTAGGAAGTAATTTAGTTTTAGGAAGAAATAAAAGTTCCTTTATACATAAATTATATAAACAAATTTATGGCCGTCCTCAGTATATTTAAAAGGAGATGGATTAAAATGTGGGAGGTGAATCAGGAAACTTGAACACAAATATTATTCAAATTGAGTGTGCGACACAAGCACGGAGGAAGAATATGTATTAGGAGAACGAAGGGAGAAGAAAAGCTCCAATAAAAAAGAAGAGGCTTCGGCCTCTTCTTCTTTTTTAGCAAAGAGAAGAAAAAGGTTGAAAAACAGAAAAAAGTGTGGTAAATTACAACATATAAGGAGAAGGTTTTCAAGATAAAATGAATAGGAAGATTTGAGTACAAATGTATTCAAAACTGAGCGTGCTTTGACAGAACGAGACGGAAAACGGAGCCTTAAGCGCAAGCAATATCATAGCGGGGGGCGTCATTGGGCGTATCACCGGAGAAACAAGCTATATGATGCTGAAGAACGACCATGGTGACGTGGTGGGACTTACCACAAACGGAGAAGTGAAGGCGGACTATACCTATTCGGCATATGGAGAACTGATTGCAGGGGAAAGCAACGGAATCAACAATCCGATTCGTTATGCCGGGGAATATACCGATGAAGAGAGCGGATTGATTTATCTCCGTGCGAGATATTACGATCCGGGGTTGGGCAGGTTTATATCCGAGGATCCGATTCGAGACGGTGCGAATTGGTATGCTTTCGCAAAAAACAATCCAATCCGTTATATTGATCCAACGGGGCTGTCTGCACAGGAAAGTATATTATCTGTACTTCGTGCTTATCAAGCTGGTTATGTAACAAGGGAGCAAATGTTAGCTAATATTGAACTAAATGGAGGCAATGGTATAGTTTTAGATGTTTCAGCTATGACACAACAGCCATTTGATATGAGATGCACACCAACATCAGGAGCAATGATGGATGCTTTATTTAATCCCGATACGGCTCTAAGCGCTGATGATATAACCAAAGCTGTTAATATAGCAAATAATCTTAATATTGATGATCCTAATAACGGTGGATTATGGCCAGAAGACATGAATGGTATTGTTGGCTTTACATTAACGAGAATAGACTCTAATTTGCCTCTTAATTCAGTGGCTTCAGGTATTGATTCAATAAATGGAGAACTTGCAAAAGGAAATCCAATTCTATTTGTTGTAGAGTGGGCAGGTGGAGGATTACATACAATGGTTATTACAGGACATTTAAATATTGATGGTGTTGATATGATTATATACAATGATCCCTGGACAGGTACAACAGAAATGATTTCTTATGAAGATTTAATGGCCATAGAGGGTGTACAAGGTTCAGGCACATGGACAACAACATATACAACTCAAAAATAATAGGAGGAAAGATCGTGTTAAAAAAAGTGTTTTTTCTTTTGGTAATATTAATTGCAACTTCAAGTACTTTATTAGTATTTAGTTTAGGAAATGAGAGTCTGAAACAAGAAAAGAGTGTTTACACATCATTTAAAGTTTATCATCCATATCAT
This sequence comes from uncultured Clostridia bacterium, assembly GCA_910580105.1. Classification (GTDB taxonomy): domain Bacteria; phylum Bacillota; class Clostridia; order Monoglobales; family Monoglobaceae; genus CAJTWN01. Next base: position 3,039 of record CAJTWN010000033.1, read on the forward strand.
TTTCAGTTTGATAAAGTTATAAATAAAATTGTAGAGTATAGTGAAATAGAAAAATGGAGTAAATACATAATTGTGCCTGAATTGGATAAGGTAACAAACAAAATTATAAGAGCACACACAGATAATGGTGTAGAGGTAAATATAAATAATTTAGATATACTATTTGATAAAACATATCTTTCTCAATACATAAAAGAAAAGTTGAGATCAAATTATGATAATTATTGGATAGTTAGCATGCCGAGTTTTATTGAAGGATACACAGTTATTATTGAACATAATGGAATGTTATCTTATATGCCGGTTCTCAGCGGTTATGAGGTGTATGGAGGTTTTGTGGATAAAAAGATTTATTCGTCAGATGAATATACTCAGTTATGCGCACCAAAAGATTGTACATTTATTATAAATGGTAAAACCATTGAATCTGATCAGTTACCAATTATGCAATATGGAAGGGTAAAATTTCCATTGAGAAGTTTACTTGAGCATTTAGGGTTTAATGTAGACTGGAATGCCGAAACAGAAAGCGTTATTTTTATGAGCGAAAAAAATTCGTATATCTATTCTACAAACAAGAAGAATAACCCAACAGGAAATATACTTAAAAATGGAGAATTAAAGGCAGGGGGTCTTTGTACTATTGAAAATGGCAGAACAATGGTGGATAACTTATTTGTGCAGTTTTTATGCAAAGAATTTAATTTATCAATAACAGGTGATACAGATAAACATATTATCACTGTAAGAAAAAAATAATACAAACATAGAGGCGGTTTGAATTATCTTAACCGCCTCAAACTATAACAATGGTCCCTATGTGACGATGTATGAATACGACAGTTTCGGTCGGTTAAGCAAGGCGGAGACAGGGGGAAAGAAAGCGGAGTACAGCTATGACGGGAACGGAGTCCGGAGAAGCAAGACAGTGGAAGGAAAGACAACGGGGTATTATATGGCGGGGGATCAGGTGATCAACGAGACGGAAAACGGAGCCTTAAGCGCAAGCAATATCATAGCGGGGGGCGTCATTGGGCGTATCACCGGAGAAACAAGCTATATGATGCTGAAGAACGACCATGGTGACGTGGTGGGACTTACCACAAACGGAGAAGTGAAGGCGGACTATACCTATTCGGCATATGGAGAACTGATTGCAGGGGAAAGCAACGGAATCAACAATCCGATTCGTTATGCCGGGGAATATACCGATGAAGAGAGCGGATTGATTTATCTCCGTGCGAGATATTACGATCCGGGATTGGGGCGGTTTATATCCGAGGACACCCATTGGAATCCATCCAATATGATTTATGGGGATAATCCGGATGAAGATAATCCCGTGCCCAATATGTCAGCAATCATGCAGAGCAGTAACCTGTTTGTGTATTGTGTAAATAATCCTGTTATGTTAATGGATCCATCAGGAATGACAATGACACTATATGGAGAAGGTGGAGATGTATATAGAATTTTTCAAGAATTACAAAGCTTGACAAACGACACATTAGTATTGATCCAACTGGATTTTCAGGTGGATCTTCAAGATGCCTATGGTGTATATATATTAAATGAAGGCTATGGATCAAAATCAGTCGGCACAGAACTGGTCAGGCGGATTATCGGGAATCAGGCATATGATTGTAAAATAGGATTTAATGGATTTTTAAATGGAGTAAGTATTACCACAGGGGATGATGGTCACGGATATATGTGGTATGACGAAAACAATGTTCCGCATTCCGGTGAAGGCTGTGGTTCTAAAATTGAGTTGTCTTACAATGATCCGACCGCAGTGGTAGAGGGCGGCGTGGAAGAAGCAGTTCCTTTAAACATCAGGATTGGCCATGAATTGATCCATGCGCTCAGATATATGGGAGGAAATTTTAAGGACAGGAATTATTTCATTGACTACAATAATAATGCTACCCCATATGAAGAATATGAAACCACAGGAATCTCTTATTATGATTCGAATGGAAACTATGTAGATTGTGCATCGTGGCGGATGAATGAAAATGCCTTGAGGAGAGAGCAGGGGAAGAGAAGGAGGATAAGATATTAAATGAAAAAGCTGATTATGGTAGTGCTGGTTATATTAGGTATTATTTTAATTTTAATGATCATAAGCTATCTTTATCCTGTATCAGAAATGAAGGGATATATTCAACCATCAACTAGCCAAATTTTATTTCAAGTAAATAGAAACGGAGCAGTGGATTATTGGGCAAATTATTCGCAGGATGTTTTTGAAAAAGGAACGGAAGAAGGAACAAAATTTAATAATCAAAAGAATGTATATAAACGAATATGGCTTAATGTTTTTGAAAAGATAAGGATAAATACATATGTCAAAAACATCAAGGAGATTGGTAATACAAATGAATTCTTACCAAGTTTTGCAAGTACAAAGGGTCTCCATTGTATTATCATTAATGGAACCTGTTATTATACAATGGCTCCTGGAATTAATGATAAATATTATAATCAAGAAGTCTATATACTATCAATGATGATGTGGGGGATAAGGCCACAGGTATGCGA
>CAJTWN010000034.1 GCA_910580105.1 uncultured Clostridia bacterium
ACCGTCTCTTTGTCCACGGTTCCGTTTCCATAGTCAAAGCTGACCACAAATTCTTTCGTTGATTTCCAGCCTGCATACAGCGTTACACTTGCTGTTACCCGGTTCATCACACTGTATTCCCGGCTTTCGTCCAGGGCATCTGCTGCATTTCTCGTACGATACCAGCCCATAAATTCATAGCCTTCACGTACCGGGTCTGCTGCCACACTTGCAAGGGTATTCCCGGATCTTACCCGTTTTGTCACCGCGGTCTTTCCCTCAATCCGTCCGCCGTTACCATCCAGCTTTACGCTGTAATAAGTATTCTTATTGCTTTCTTCCTTATCTTTATTATTATTAAATCCCGGGCGCAAAACCCCACTGCTTCCCCAGCGGCCCGCCTGGCCTTCTTCGACGCCGTCCAGCACCTTCACCAATTCCGCTCTGGTGATATAATCCTGCGGACGGAAACTTCCGTCTTCATAGCCGCGCAGTGCGCCAATTGATACCAGTGCCGCTACGCTTTCTCTCGCCCAGTCCGAAATTGCACCGCCGTCTGTAAATCCAATATTTCCATTACCTTCCACAGCATAAGCACGGGCTGCAACTGCACATGCCTCTTCTCTGGTTATCGCATCATCGGGCCGGAAGGTTCCCTCCGCATCGCCATACACATATCCTGCGGCCACCGCCCGGCTGATATACAGACGATACCACGCATCCGCCGCAACGTCCACAAAGCCGGTTCCGGACAATGTTGTTGCATTTGTAGCGCTCACCATCACCTTGGCCGTCTCTGCTCTGGATATGTAATTGTCCGGACGGAACGTTCCATCCTCGTAACCGTTGATAACGCTCTTATTGCTCCATTTCTGGATCGATTCCTGCGCCCAGTGTCCATTCACATCTGTAAATGTGTTTGCAGCACGCACTGCTGTCATCCCCATTACAGACATCAGCATCGCAATGACCAGCACTGCCGCCAGGCTTCTCTGCACTCGTTTCATAATTCTTCCTCCTCTTTATTTTACACACACTGCATCCAATTTGCTGCATAACAGGGAGGTCACATCTTTTGGGTGCAAATTTCATTATTTGGATTTATTATATCACTTCTCCCATAATTTTGCAACCGCTTTTCATCCTTTTTCCCAAAAAAAAGAAGCCCAAAGGCTTCTTTTTATAACAAATTCACATTTTTTATACAAGGGGATCGGCCGTCTTGGCTTCAACTGCTTCACCAAAAATTCCAGATTCCCTCTCTTCCAGCATTATATCTTATATAAGCATAGTCTTAAGAATGAACGCTGATTTGATACAGCCGCCAGTACAGACCTACCTTCTATATTCCACTGCATCGTTACCCTGTGAAAAAAGTCCGGTAGTTAACGCTGGCTGGCTAAAGCGTATCATCTGCCGGTGTTCCATAAAGGCAAAAACCATGGATCATGGTATCACCGTTCATATAGAGCTTACTCGGATCGTTTGAATCCGCCCAGCGACGGGTTACATCAATGTAAAGACGTACATACCGGGCACGGAAACTGCATTCTCCGCTTCGCATCTCGTCAACACTTGCTGATACGGTCGTTTCAGGATAGCTTTGGGTCACCTGATCTGTAAAGTTCTGCGTAATGATATTGATTCCCTTTTCTGCATGGGTTGTTCCGGCCGCATCCTCTGTCAACGCACCGGACTGTATACGGAAATCAACAGGCCGCATCCCCTCATTTTTACAGTTCAGGCTATAACCCGTAATGTTATATTCCCGACCTAGGTCAACCACCAGCCAAGCCTGATTATTTTGCTGCAGTCCGTTTTCTTTTACCTCGTTAAAATACTGATTACCGGAAAACCATCTGCTGTCAGAACTTGCATCCATAGCTTTGTCAGGTCCCTCTCCGTTTGAGTAGTTTGTCTCTCCTGCAAACATAGACCCCTGATTACTTCCTCCGTTGACCACGCCGCTTCCGTATACATTCTTTATCAAACGCTCGCTGTCCCATCCGGATGTAATAGAAACTTTTTCCTTATTAATATACTTTATGTTATAAATCCCGAATTCATATTTATCCTTGTCATTCATCTCCGTCTGGCTGGGATCCAGAATCACCATTCGGTAAAACCGTGCATTGGTTCCTGCCGGCAGGTCTATCTCGACAAGGGTCGGTATCTTTCGGTATGCTTCCCAAACCGCCTGTTCATCCGGTGTTCTTTCCTCTCCTTTGGCATCATACTCAGCATATGTCGCAGTGTCAAGGTCCTTTACCAGAGCATAAGCTGCCGCCAGCTCTTCTCCTACACTGTTCGCATCACTCAGATCGTAGATTCGGTCGCTCCCTGTTGTCCAGTCGATCTCACCATCATCACCCATCAACCCGGTGTCCACCCGAAGATGTTTCGGAAGCTTCTGAAACCCGGTATAAACAGGCTTAAATGCACCCTTGCTGTCTCCCTGGCTGATCGCGGAAATTGTTATCCGGTCGATGTTCACCGGTTTTCCCATATCTGTCTGCAGCCATACGTTCTCATTTGTATAATCTGCTTTCTTTCCTCTGAGCCCAAAGACCTGATGGTAAACATTTGATCCGGAGAAAACATGGCGCGGAATCCAATTGGTTCCGCCGGGCGCCGAATAGGTAACCCGAGATTCGTATATAGCCCCCGCATCAGGCATAACCTCTTCATTGGAAAGACGAACACAATATTCATCGTTAAAGTCCGGATTATTCTGGTTTCTGGCCATAGTAAACGCAACCTGGCCGGTATAGAGATCAAAGGGAATCTCTACGTCTTCCGGCAACTTATTCACGTCCGCCGCTGGCTCTTCGGTCGGAGCAGGTTCTTCTGTGGGCGCTGCCGTCGGTTCCGGCGTTGCTGTTGCTGTCGGCTCTGGAGTTGCTGTGGGGTCCGGCGTTGCCGTGGGATCCGGGGTGGTACTACCGGTTACCGGGACAAAATTAACAACACCGCCTTCGCCAAACTTGCCCAGGAAGTAATCCTTAAATTCCTGCGAATCATAACCTACCCCGTCCGCCGGATAATAGACGGTGAACGGAGACGGCGGATTCAATGTACCATCAAAAGCATAAGAAGTTTCACCCTTTGCTGTCTTAAATACAGTAGGTGCATTTTTACCTTCAAAGGTAACACTCTCAAGTTTATCACAGCGGGCAAATACAGCGCCGTCCATGCTGGTGATTTCGCCCTTGAGTACAATATCTGTCGCCTGCCGGTTGAGTGAGAACAGCTGGGACGGAAGTGCAGTCACGCCAGTACCCAGGGTAAACTTCTTAAAGGTGTTGTTGGAAAAGGCCTGGCCACTCACCGTTGTCACTGAATCTGGCAGAACGAACACATCCTGACGGATACCGCTGAACATTCCCCGAAGTCCAACTTCGGTCACCGTATCAGGAATAACAGTCGTAAACTTATATTTATTGCTGATATTGCTTAATGTGTCCTGGCCAATGGCAGTGATTCCCTCAGACAGAACAATGGTGGCATTATTGATACCACACTCTCCGCGGAAAATACCATTTGCCGCCGACTTTGCGTACATCACAACCGCTTTCTCCTCAGCACCCAATTGCGGAATCGCCGCCACATGGCTGGGAATGACAACCACTTCTTCCCCGTGCCCTTCCTCAAACTTGAAAGCATCGGATGGGTTTGCAGCGGTATCATTCATAATTTGTCCAGTTGCCGGGAAATATTTGAAGCTATACTTGCCGTTGGAAAGATAACCATAGTCTGCGGCCACACCATCAGTCACCATATAGGTGAAGGTAGCGTCTTCCCAATGGTTCTCGCCCTGATAACTTCCGGTTACTGTCACTGGAATAGTCTTTTCGCCGTCCCCGGTCTCTCCTGCAGTTGCCGTAGGTGTCGGTTCTGCAGACGGTTCAGCTGTTGGTTCCGGGGTTGCTGTGGGGTCCGGTGTTGTGCCGCCAACTGGGACAAAGGTGGTATCCTCCGGGAACTTCGCCTGAAAGTCCGGATCTGTATAACCGGTGCCATCTGCCGGATAATAGACGGTCATACCAACCATACTGCCAAATGCACCACGACTGGCTGTGCCGATGGTGACGGGGGCGGTTTTGCCTTCGAAGGTCAGCGTTTTCAGCGCCTTATTCCCTAAAAACGCACCTTCGTCAATCTTAGTGATCTCACCCTTTAACGTGACCTCCGCCAATGACTGGGCGTTCTGGAACAGGTTCTTCTGCAGAATGGTGACTCCAGCCGGAATTGTTGCGGTCTTAATCCGTGTCAGACCAAATGCGGTACTGCCAATCGCAGTTACACTATCCGGGATTACGATTTCGTTGTCAATCTGTCCTTTTCCACCAGAACCGCAAAAGGCCGCATTTCCAATCGTCTTTATGGTATCGGGAAGTTTGATGGTCATATTCATACAGGTTGCAGGAATACCATAGAAAGTCGAATCCTCCACCTTCTCAATCCCATCAGCAAGGGCAAGCACCTGCACACTATCGTCCAAAGTATTAAATAGATATGTGCGCGAAGTTGCTGTCACTTTAACTACCTTTTCCTCATAATTTACACCGTTTGCTGTAAAAGCGCCAATCTTCCACGGGATAACCACTGTGGTTACAACTCCGTCATTAAAGTAAAAACCGTTATCCTCCAAAGCTGTCTTCTTAATCTCACCCGTTGCCGGATAATAAATGAAGCTGTATTGCCCGTTGGAGATATAGCCGTGATCTGCAGCCACACCATCAGTTACCTGATAGGTATAGGTTGCATCGCCCCAGTGATTCGTTCCTTCATAAATGCCGGTCACAGATACTGGAATGACCTTTTCACCATCCCCTGCCGTTGCGGTCGCCGTTGGTTCGGCGGTCGGCGCCTCGGTGGGTACACTGGTCGCCGTTGC
>CAJTWN010000035.1 GCA_910580105.1 uncultured Clostridia bacterium
AAATATACAAAAGAAAAAAGGAAAAAACAGGAGGGAAAAGAAGTGAAAAAAAAGTGTATAAGTGCAGTAATGAGTGTAGTAATGCTGATAGCGAGCGGAAGTTATGTATATGCGAATGGAAGTGGTCTGCCATTGCCGGGGGAGAGAGAGGCGCTGGAAATAGTGCAGGGCGCGGAAGGAACAAAAATAGAAGAAGCGGCATTGGAACTTAATGAGATACAGGAAAAGGGTGCAGCGCGGTATATTGTCAAACTGAAGGACAATACAGCAGAGGGGCTTGAAACAGTGACAGAAACAGCTTATGCAGCGGCAAAGATGGTTAAAGAAGAAAAGGCAGCTGCAGTTTTAGATAGAAAAGGGATCGGTTTAGAGGATATATACGATGAAGATGGAGCAGAAGACAGCGCAACTGTTCGTTTGCGTGAGACGCTTGGTGGATTTGCCAAAGAGGCCCCAGCGATATATGCACAGGAGCTGGTGAATGCTGCGGAGCAACCGGAAATAATCGTTTTGCAGGGAGGTGCACAGGTAATTGCCTTGCCTGAGAAGGTAGATGCGGAAGCGTTTGTGCAGGAAGTGCAGGAAGATTTGGGAGAAGCGATAGAATATATCCAGCCGGACTATGAGATGGAACTGTATGAAGAGAACAGTGTGACATTCGAGGTAAGTGACGGAGAGATCACAGTTCCAAAAGCAGAAGAAGCAGCAGAGAATGGTTTAAAAACGCAGCCTGTCGAAGAGCAGGAAGAATTGGTCCAAAAGGATCCGGAAAATGCTGAAGGACCAATAGAACCATATAATCCGGCGCCGACAGAGGAAACCGAAAATCAGGAAGGAGCCGGTGCAGGAAATGAAAATACGAATAACGAACCGGAACGCATAGATGGGGACCGTCTGTTTGAGATAGAAGCAGATTTGGCCGGCGCCTGGCAGGTGAGCCGGGGAGAAGGTACTGTAGTTGCGGTAATTGATGGTGGTATAGATATTGCTCATCCGGATTTGACAGAAAAGATGGTATCCGGCTGGGATTTTGTGAAGAATACCAGTCTGTCGGGGGTATCGGGTGTTGATGGTGATTCGGTACATGGAACCCATGTGGCAGGGATCATAGCCCAAACTGCCCCGGAGGCAAAGATTCTGCCGATTCGGGTATTTGAGAATGGGAAGGCCTATACCAGTGACATTATTGCAGCAATTGCATATGCAAAAAATAACGGAGCACAGATAGTAAACTGCAGTTTTGGTTCCACCGGAGAGAACCTGGCATTAAGAGAAGCAATTGAAGAATCGGGACTGTTTTTCGTATGTGCGGCGGGGAACAACCGGATGAACCTGGAAGAAACCCCGATATATCCGGCGGCATTAGGGCTGGATAATGTGGTCAGCGTAGCCGCCTTGAATCAGGATCTGGGGATGAGTTACTTTTCAAACTATGGAACAGAGAAAACAGATGTTGCTGCATGGGGAAGAGATGTATATAGTACCCTTCCCGGCGGCGGATACGGCGAAATGAACGGGACAAGTATGTCCGCAGCCTATGTGAGCGGGGCGGCGGCTCTTGCGGCAGCAACGGAGGACGGCACGGCAGAGCTGAAGGAACGGATCTGCGACGCTGCGGACAAGCTGAGCAGTCTGGAAAACAAAGTGAAAAACTGTGCAAAAATTAATTTTACGGCATTGGTTCGCGGAGAAAAGGTGACAGAGACATCTTCCATAACAGCGGAAGATGATTTTGACGTACTTGGTTACCAGCGGACCGCGGCAGAGGACTGGGAATTGTATTCCAGCACAAAAAATGTACAGGTGGCCGCAGGGTATGAGCATGTCCTGGTGCTGAAAGAAAATGGGACGGTCTGGTCCTGGGGAAGAAACAACGAAGGGGAACTTGGAGACAATACACAAGAAACCCGGAGTGTTCCAAAGCAAATCATCGGATTAACCAATATTGTTCAAATAGCGGCCGGGGAAATGTATAGCATGGCGCTGAAAAACGACGGAACGGTATGGACATGGGGAAAGAACCAAAATGGACAGCTGGGAGACGGAACATATACCACAAGAAAACTGCCGGTAAAAGTGACGGGGATTTCTGCGGTAAAAGAGATTGAGGCAGGTTATGCGCATAGTATGGCAGTTACAGAGGACGGAAAGCTGTATAGCTGGGGCAGCAATAAGACGGGACAGCTTGGAGGGAGTGGAACAGCTGCCGGAGGAAATCAATGTACGCCGCAATATGCAGATTTGGATAATGTAAAATCGGTGTCAGCAGGAAAAGATCATAGTCTGGCGGTGAAAGCAAATGGTGAAGTCTATGCCTGGGGAAATGCGGAGTATGGAAAAACCGGGCATACCGGGACGGAAACAGGGAAAGTATCTGGTCTTTCGAATATTACTCAGGCGGCGGCAGGGCAATGGTTCAGTGCGGCGCTGGATGAAGATGGAAAGGTCTGGACGTGGGGAAGAAACAATGTAAAAGAGCTGGGACGGGAGATTAGCGGCAGTGAGACGTCTGTGCCCGGTATTGTTCCGGATTTAGAGGGTGTGGTATCCATTTCGGCAATGGATCGGCATACGCTGGCGGTAAAAGATGACGGAAGCTTGTGGACATGGGGCTGGAATGCGGCCGGACAGCTGGGCGATGGAACGCTGGAAAACAGAAGGATACCTAAACAAGTGATGGAAAACGTTATGGCGGCTGGAAAAACAGTAAGTGCAGGTGCAGGGTTTAGTGTGGCATTGGAGACCAGGGGCAAAGCCGTTGCATGGGGGAGCAATACCGCCGGGCAGCTGGGAGACGGAGTAGAATATATGACGACAACCCCTGTACTTTCCTCTGAGATGGGAACAGACGTGAAATATCTGTCCGGAGGAGGGGAGAACACGGTGGTTCTCCATGAAAATGGCCAGGTATCAGCGTGGGGAGAAAATAGCTGCGGTGAACTGGGCCGGGGAAGTTATGGAAATGCTGATATTCCAAAAGAAGGAAAAATAGAAGGGTTAACCGGCATTGTAAGTGTTGATGCAGGAGGCCATCATACGCTTGCTTTGGACGGAAACGGAAATGTCTGGAGCTGGGGCAAAAATGCCAAAGGTGAGCTGGGAAATGGAACTACGCAAAATGCAGCCGCGCCATCGACAGTTGCCCAATTTGTGAAAGCAATCGCGGCGGGAAGTAACCATAGCCTGGCGGTATTAAATGATGGCGGGATTCTGTCCTGGGGAGATAATGCCTATGGACAGCTCGGCGAAACAGCGGGCGGAAAGCGTACCACACCGGCAATTTTGGTAAACTTGGAGGGCGTCAAAGCCGTGGCTGCAGGAATGAATCATAGTGTGGCATTGCTGAATGATGGAACGGTATGGACATGGGGACGGAATCACCGCGGGCAATTGGGAGACGGAACCCAGCAGGACAGCGCTGTACCGGTAGAGGTGGGCGGCTTGCCGGAAATCACTGCAATTGCAGCAAAGGGAAACCATACCATGGCGCTGGATGCGACGGGAAATGTTTGGCTTTGGGGTGATAACTGGTACCGTCAGGTTGTGAATGATAATCAGAGTGAGATGGTAAAGACGCCAATAAAGCGGACCGATATTTCAGGGATTGTTGATATTGCTGCAAACGACCGGGAGAGTATGGTATTGAAATCGGATGGAAGCGTTTGGAGCTGGGGACAGAATGACAGCGGACGTCTGGGAGACGGAAGCAAAATAAATAAGGCAGTGGCAACAAAAATGCTGAATGTATCCGGGGTACAGGCACCTGCGGATATTACGCTGGGGCATACAATTGCGGCAGGATTTTACCATGCGGCAGTGAATGTGGGCGGTCAGGTTTATTCCACAGGAGCGAACAACAAGTGTCAGCTGGGCAGCGGCAGGGTGATGAACAAAAATACGCCTTATGAGTTAGACAATGCTGTCAACCATTTCTATGGTGTCTCCTTTGACGATGCCTATCAAATTGCTCCGGG
>CAJTWN010000036.1 GCA_910580105.1 uncultured Clostridia bacterium
CGGTTGATATATTTCCTTCGTAACTTCCCAGCGGCATTCCATTCACTGTATAGGAACTGACGATGGGGGCTTCCCCCTCTGTCTGGCTCTGGGACAGGCTTCCATAGGCGTTATACAACTCTAGTCATTCGATAACATCTTTTATTTTGAATACAAATGTATTCAAAACTCCCCTATCCATCTTCTACTTTTGCGCACATCTCCTTTTATGTCGTATTTTACCATACTTTTCTCCCTTTTTCAATCTTTTCCTTCCGTTTTCTCAAAAAAAAAGAGGCCGAAGCCTCTTCTTTCTCAAATTTGCCTTATCTTTTCTTACTGCTCTATGTATACCGTCTGCAATAACTCTTCCCACTCTACCTTTGCTCCCAATGCTTCCGATACTGCTCTTAGCGGCACAAGGGTCCGGTCTCCTTCCATCCGCGCCGCTGTATCCAATTCTATTTCTTCTCCATTCTTCAGCATCTGATGGCTCCCTATGGTTACCTCTATGACTGTTCCGTCCTTTTCTGCTATTGCTGTGTTTCTTCCTTCCTCCCAGTCAACTTTTGCTCCCAATGCTTCAAATACTCCTCGCATCGGCACCAGTACTCTATCATTTTCCTGCACCGGCTCTACATCAAACGCCACCTTCTTTTCATTTACATATACACTGATTTCTGTATACAGATCCATATATTCTTCAAAAACCTTTTTAGTTTGGACAGTTTCATGTAAATAAATCACATCGTCCTTTATGAGTACAATATAACCACTATTAACTGCTAAGTAATCTATTTCTCCATGGGAAAGAGGAATTTTTCCTATAAGGTTTAAATCTAAATCATAAATACGAATTTTAGGATCAATATAATTTCTAATTTCATTCCAATCAGGAATAATTGCAATTGTATGATTATTTAACATAACAACACTTTCAGTACTAAATACATTCATTGCCGTCACATCATCTGTTTCCGCTAAAATATTACCATTATTATCAATTAACACCGAATGGTGTACATTATCTTTTTTTCTAAATGTAGATACAAAAATGTAATTCTCATTTAAAACAGATATATTACATAAAAGCAGATGACTCATATTAGGTTCAACATATGGACATGCTTTGATACGGTATATTTCCTTTCCATTACTGTTATATAGAGCTGTATATACTTTTTGATAATTTTTATCCACTTCATAAGCCATAAAAATCCCATAATCAATATAATCCAATTGTCCATACTGATCAAAGCTTTGACCTTTTGGTGTCCACCTAAACAATTCTTTTCCATCTTCATCAATGGCACTAAAATAAACTGTATTATCCTCCTGTTTAACCTTATACTTTTTTTGTGGTCGATATATAATGTATTCAGGAATTCTTTTTATCTCCTCATCATATTTAATTCGATAATAATTGTTTTCTACATACTTACCAATATAAAATATTGCCTCTTCATCATTAGCTATTCTAAGCTCAATTTGATAATCCCTATTTGAAAATTTCTGATAAAAATCCCCCTCAATTTCCGGCTTTATTTTAATTTTTTTTGTTTTACTAAATTGTTGTAAATCTTCTATTTTAAATTGAGCTTCTAAAACCTCCTCCGCCATTACATTAATAACAAATACTCTTGATAAAATAATTACTCCTGTTTGCACAGCAAGAATAAGGGATATAAAAAGAATAAATCTAACACATTTTTTCACTAATATCTTTTTCAATTTACACTCCTCCTTATTTTTTATATTTCCCCAATATATCCGGACGATCAATATATTCAAACAAACCTTCCGTTCCAAAACTTGCAAGCAACATTTCAAAATCCAAAGCAGTTGCGCCATTTACTTCATACATATCTCGCATCAAAGAATCAAATTCTCCATATGGCGAATATTTGTTATCTTTAATCGGCTTTTTATCTATATAGGCATCTCCTATATTAAATGCTACATGCGCAAATTCATGTGCAGCAACTATTCCAAACAATTTAGAACTGTAGATATGTTCCATCTCGTTTCCTTTATATACCTCTGCAATGCTCGTTCCCACATAATATTTTGAACGGGCACATTTATCTTTTAATTCTAAATTAACTGTTTGATATATCTGTTTATCTGCTTCAGTTGCAACAGTAACAGATGTACTAATTGATATACCATTTACTTCTCCAGACCATGCTCTCTCAATTCCGTTCTTCGCTGCTTCTTCATATGTTATGTCTTCACCTTCAAACTTTCGGTTTACCATATCTCCAGAAAAATTCACCATTGCATTTATTATAACTTTTCCCTTAGCTTCTTCAATTGAAACAGCAGACAATTTCATATTTTCCTTTATTACACCACCATTCTCAACAATATTTCTAAGTAGGGCTTCCTTTGAAATAAATCCATAAGCATACGCATTAGCCGCCGATGATATATTTTTGAAACTTTGAGAGTTCTGATCCATTTCAGCATAATTTTTACACCATTTCTCAACCATTTTGGGGTAAGTCTTAAGTCCCCAAGGATCCACAAAGTTGACCGGATTACCTGCACAGTACGCATACCAATTTAGGCCATCCTTCACCGGGTCTTCCGCCATGAACCGCCCTATTGACGGGTCATAGTATCTTGCCCGCAGGTAGATCAATCCGCTTTCTGCATCTGTGTACTGGCTGTTGTATCGGAACGGGTTGTAACCTCCCGTGGTGTCGCTTGTCTGATTCCCAAAGGCGTCATAGATTATACTGCTTCCTTCGTTCTTCATCCCCGTGATGTCCCCATGGTTGTCATACAGGTAATAATCTATTGCCCCGTTGTCTATCGCTGCCAGATGGATTCCACGGTAATAGGACGCCAACTTGCTTCCATCTCCCTTTGTCTCATACACTATGTTGTCCTTATCCCATATATGGCCGGTCGTTACTCCATTTACCGTCTTGCTCTTCCTTCTTCCCATCGGGTCATAGCTATACCTTGCCTTCACTCTCTCCGACTCTAATCATCTGGAAGCTCATTTTGAATACATTTGTGCCCAAATCTTCCTATCCAATATTTATCTTGAAAAATTTCTCCTTATATATTTACCACATTTTTTTCCATTTTTCAACCTTTTTGCCTACATCTTGCATTACTTTAAGTCAAGACCACCAGTCTACTGGTGGTCTTGACTTTTGACTTTTTCACGTACTATTCTATTAATTTTAAAGGAAGTAAATTTATCTCTATCAAACCACACTATTCAAAATAGTTACATGTATTTATATAGATTACTTCCCCTGTATTTTTATTTAAAATTACCTCTGGAATATAAAATTCATCACCATAAATTAAAAGTGTTCCATCTTTATATTTCATATCTTGCCTTATCGTCCAACAATTGGATTCTTGATCATAAGACGCATACAAATAAAAAATTTTCTCTTCTGTTTCGTATTCC
>CAJTWN010000037.1 GCA_910580105.1 uncultured Clostridia bacterium
CAAATGTGGGAGATTTCCATATCACCTTACTGTCCGGTTCTGCAAAATGTTCAAGAATCAGTGCGGTTCGCAGACCAATTTTATCCTTACCACCAGGATGAACCGTAGTAGTAGATCCAGTATCAATGGTAATGACTGTTTCAACATTGTCAATATGCTCTGAAACATTGTACTGTCCTTCCCGTACCAGCCAGAAGGAACGGAAGGGTGAATTATAGCCTTTGACTGCGTCAAAGGTGGGAAGCTGAACGATGATAAAGTTGATGTTTTCATCGCCAAAGGCTTCACGGTTGGAATCAATATAGGCGGTCAGCATCTTTTCATAATTTTTGCTATGTGAGGAGTCTGATTCCCCTTGATACCAAAGGATGTGCCCGATGGTATAATTTGTCCAGGGCGCAATCATGTAGTTAAAATGAGTATCATTTTTCGCTGATGACTTTAAATCCGGATCATAGGTATAGGTATTATTGGGTACCCAAAGGGTGATACCTGTACCACTGACGGCAGATTGGATGATACCAACGGGTACCTCACCATTTTGTGACAGGTAATAATGGTAACCGGTCAGATAGCCAATGGCAGAAAAAGTTTTAATTGATGCTGTGGTGGATATGCCCCACGAACCACCGCTTACATCATCCTGCGGAGTTGTGGCAGTGCTGGAGCCGGTTCGGAACAGTCGGATACCATCATACGGCGTAGAACTTGCATAATTATGAGAATTTCCGATAGGAGCGGTCATATTGGACTGTCCGGAACAGATGATTACTTCACCGATGGCAACATTATGAAAGATCTTGGAGACCCCATCCGAAGCCGTGAAAGTCAATGTAGTGCTTTTGGTAGCCGGCATGGCAGGCATGGTAATTGTCCATTTTCCGTTTTGTACCGGTGCGGATGCAGTTTTGCCTAAAAGTTCTGCAGTAACAGTGGTGCCATCTACACCAAATCCTGAAAGTTTAATGGGTTTATTTCTTTGCAAAACCATATTATCGCTCATCATTTTACTAAAGCTCATGCCGCTGACCATGATGTCAAAGGCCTTGCTGCGACCGGTCTTTCCGTCCACAGATTTTGCAACAGCAGTAATGGCATAGGTGCCGGCCTCTAAAATTTGGGTAAAATCAAAGGATGCACTTTTGCTCTCTCCAACGAGTGCGCCATTGGCATAGACAGAAATAGATGTAATCTCAGAACCGCTTGTTTCCGCTGCCGTACCGGTAAAGTGGACAGGCGTACCGGTATGTGTAAAGGATTGCGGAGCAGGAGAGGTGAAAGTTATATCAATATATGCGTCAATTTCAGCATCTTCTGAAAGGACTTGAATTTCAGACTCTTCAGAGGTCTGATCCTCACCAATGGCATTATATGCCCGGGCATATACTTTGTATGTTCCCATCTCTGTTGGGGTCCAGACAGCGGTATAGGGTTCCTGTCTGGATTCGGCAACCTTGACATCGTTGGCATAAAACTCAACCAGGCTGATGGTTGTATTGTCGCAGGTTGCAGTTGCAGAAAAAGTAACTTCGTGATTACAATTTACCATATAACCGTCGCTTGGGGCGGTCAGGGTAACCATCGGAATGGTTTGCGGCAGCCGTACCTTTTCAGCCAAGGTAATAATTACTTCTTTGCCGGTGTTAAGTTTTTCGTCAGCATTTTTTGGTGTAATGGCAGCACGGATGTATTTGCCATCGTCCGTTTCCTGAATTTGATAGGTTGAAGGATTATCGGCAGAACAAGGTTCTTCTTTTAGAGTAAAAACTTCTGAAGAGGAAAAGTCCTCGCTCTCACAGGAAGTCCAGACAGTAAAGGAGCCGCTTTCCGCTCTGTCCATAGGATCATAGTAAGTGTATTTTGTAGTGAGCATTGTATCAACCACGTTTTTTCCGATAAGCGTAGCATCTTTTGCGGAGGGAACACCTTCTGCACGGATGAAGGTGGTTCCGGCAGGGAAAAATGCCTGCCAATCTGGATGATCATACCCTTCGCCATCGGCGGGATAATTGACGGTAAGTTTGCTTCCGGTAACTCCATCAAAGGCGTTTGACGCAATGGTGGACGGAGCCGTTTTGCCCATAAAAGTCACAGTTTGTAAATTTCTTGCGGTACGAAAGGCATAGCGATCAATGGTGGAAACTTCGCCATTCATGGTAACCGATGTTAAATTTGAACAGAGGGAAAATGACTGATCGGGAATGCTCGTAATACCGGCAGGGAGGATGATTTCACGAAGTCCAGTTTGTGCAAATTCCAAACCGCCGATTGAGGTGAGATGATCCGGGAAATTAAATTCACTAAGTGCTTTACAGCCTCTGAATGTAGAGCCGGGCAGTGTTGTGTATTCAAATAGCAGTTCAGCTTTTGTTAATTTATCACAGCCATAGAACATAGCATTTCCAAAGCTGGTGACACTATCCGGTACAGTAATTTCCGTAATACCAAGAAATTGCAGGGCGCCACCGCCCAGTGTCTTTAATCCTTGCGGAAGCTCAAGTTTTTCCAAATGTTTACAGCTTGCAAGACAATTTGCATCTAGAATTTCAAGCGATGAGGGGAGCTGGATATTTTTTAAACCACTAAGCCCTCTAAATGAACTGGAACCAAGTTTCGTAATACCCTCTGAGATGATGATTTCCGTGACATCTGTTGTTGCTGAATTCATCTTTCTACCGGTCAGCACATAACCAGCAGTTGTTTCCAACGTGTAAACCACGTTGTTATAGGTAAACTGGTGTGGGATAACAACCTTGGGTTTGTCAACGATATAGTCGCTCACACCTTCTAATATAAAGGTTTTGGAAGAGGAATTTAAGGTTGCAGCAAAGTGATAGCCGTCGGTTATATTGGTCAAATATTTGGTGGTGGGGTCATAACTGGCCTCTTCCCAGCCTTCATCTGCTTTTACAGAAATTTTGGCTGCTTCCGAGAAAACCGGAATTATTGTTATACTGCTTAAAACAAGGGTAAAAAATAAAATAATAGCTAATACTTTTTTCATTATTGACGCCCCCTTTAAAGTATATATTTATTATACATCTTAAAAAGTATTTGCCAATAGAAAATAATGAAAATAAATAATATTTAGAGAATGTTACAATTTTTGCAAACCTGTATTGTGGAATATGCTAAAAAATGCATGTGTATTTACACGAAATTAATTATTGTTGCTTAAATAAAATTCGTTTTGCCAATCTATGGGAGAGTACAGACAGAGCGTCAGAAAATTTATTGCTTTGATATAAAATAAACAGAAGGCCAAGTGAATGACCTTCTGTTTGGGTTTTAAACTTTTTCAATTATCGTAGAATTTCTGCAGATTTACAAAGTGGCTTGCCTCCAACAGTATCTTTTGTCAGAAAAGCT
>CAJTWN010000038.1 GCA_910580105.1 uncultured Clostridia bacterium
ATACCTCTTTAAATTTCCTTCCGGCGTTACAACATAATAATCTAATCCCAAGCTAGGGGGCTTCCCCCTCTGTCTGGCTCTGGGACAGGCTTCCATAGGCGTTATACAACTCTAGTCATTCGATAACATCTTTTATTTTGAATACAAATGTATTCAAAACTCCCCTATCCATCTTCTACTTTTGCGCACATCTCCTTTTATGTCGTATTTTACCATACTTTTCCCCCTTTTTCAATCTTTTCCTTCCGTTTTCTCAAAAAAAGAAGAGGCCGAAGCCTCTTCTTTCTCAAATTTGCCTTATCTTTTCTTACTGCTCTATGTATACCGTCTGCAATAACTCTTCCCACTCTACCTTTGCTCCCAATGCTTCCGATACTGCTCTTAGCGGCACAAGGGTCCGGTCTCCTTCCATCCGCGCCGCTGTATCCAATTCTATTTCTTCTCCATTCTTCAGCATCTGATGGCTCCCTATGGTTACCTCTATGACTGTTCCGTCCTTTTCTGCTATTGCTGTGTTTCTTCCTTCCTCCCAGTCAACTTTTGCTCCCAATGCTTCAAATACGCCTCGCATTGGTACCAGTACCCTGTCGTTTTCCTGCACCGGCTCTACATCAAACACCACCTTCTTTTCATTTACATATACACTGATTTGAGATTTATATCTTTCCTTTTTTTCTTTTTCACTTTCTCTTTTTTCTGGAATAAAATTTTTATTTATTTTCATGTTTAATGGAAATAATACATTCACTAAATTTACATTATCCAAATTTTCTGGATCACACACACAATCATATATTATTCCATTATTTTCTTCTAGCCAACCATACTCCTCTTGCTCCCGTCTATATTCTCCTATACGTGTTCCTTTATCATCTAAAAATACAGCACTATCATATGCCCCGTTTTTCGTAAAATATTGTAAATACTTACCAAATTGCATATAATAACCATATTGTTCATTCCCTGGCACTCTTTCACCTTTCAAGTTGAAAGTCTGATGTTGAACATTTAAGCTATAATCATCCTGCATGCTATTATTTAAACTATATATTTCTATATAATCTGGTCCAAGAACATTCACAGAAAAATCATTATTTTCTTCTTTATAGTCTATTTCTTCTAAATTAATGACCGCAATTTTCTGATGACTAAAATTTTTTATAAATACTTTTTTGGGTTCTTCCAATGTAATATAACAATAATAAAATTCTTTCTCGTCCTCGCCATTCCAAAAAGAAAAATCTAAACAATTTTTCATCTCTACAATTTTTTCCATATTCGCATTGAAAATTGTATACGTATTTCCATCCATGGCAATTCCATAACCGTTGTTAAATGGATACAACATTTTTATTCCACTTTCATATTTATTTTCATATTGAATTTTTCCAGTCATATCAATGTATGCGCACCACTCTTCCCCCTCTTTGTTATAATTCACAATTGCTATACCATTATGAAAATCTTCACCTTTTAGAAATACAGGAGGAATTCTCCACCTTCCGCCATCGTCTACATATCCATACAACTCTCCCTGTTTTTCCGGTCTCAACATACTCCCATATAACTCCTCGTATACTTTATACTGATTATCCCAATATACCTTTCCATCGAATGTCACCAATACATAGTTATCTCCCTTCTTCATATAAAATCCATCTTTTGTCACTTTAATTAGACTTAGATTTTTTCCTCCACCCACTTCATGATACGGAAAATTTATCTGTATCTTTTGATACAACTCTTCTGCATCCTTTTCTTCTGCTGCTATTCCTATATGACATATAGATGAAATCATAATACATATGAGTAACCAGATAACAATTTTTTTCATTTTAATCCTCCTTAATATTTCTTTTTCCAACCTGACGCATATTCGTCAAGTATTTCTGGATAGTCTGCATAATAGGTTCGATCAGAAAATCCTACTTTACATTTTTCCAATAACATTGCTAAATCTAAGCTTTTATCTGCTGGATCATAATAATCTGGTATGTACATAATTGAATTAATATTTCCTATTGGTTTTGACACATACGTATGCCGTTCATCATATACATTATCATTAAACTGAAAGGCCGCATGACCAAATTCATGTGCTCCAACACGTTTTATACCAATCGCTCTTTGCGGTGTATTTTTTGTACCAAATTTCATATGTATCTCCCTTTTAGAAAAGTGTGTAAAACTATCATTATAACTTTGCCCCTTTTTGGGTTCAAGAAAAAGTTTAACACTTTTATGAATAGGATCATCTTTTATCATAGTTGTTGTTATCGTATATCCGTCAACTTCTCCAGACCAGTATTCCTCTACTCCATCCACTATATAGTCTTCAATGGTTGAGCCTCTATCCCATATTCCTCCTATCTCTTCAGATTCTACATCACCATATGTGAAATAAACATTAACCGTGACTTGATTCCCTCTGATTTCACTAGTAACTGGATCTAATTTCATATCTTCCCTTATAATTCCTCCGTTTCCTACAATATTTCTTAACAAAAATTCTTTTGTAATAAATCCACCATTATAAGCACGTATAGCAGATCTTATATAATCATACTTTGGTTCATTCCGATTAAATTCATTTGCATTCGTTATCCAATCTTCAACATTAGCAGTAGACTTCTTTTTCAATCCAAATATATCACAAAACATCACCGGATTACCTGCACAGTAGGCATACCAATTTAGGCCATCCTTCACCGGG
>CAJTWN010000039.1 GCA_910580105.1 uncultured Clostridia bacterium
ATTTCCGGAAAGAGAGGAGGAAAAGAAGGAAGGGAAGAAGCAGAAAGAGAAGAGGAGAAGAAGAGGAATGAGAAAGGGAGAGATTTAAGCCTAAGGCGGAAAGGAAGTCGAACTGCCAGTTGAGGAGATGAAGGGCCGGCTCCAGGAGATATTCGCCTGCCATCGCGCCAAGCCATGGAAGGATACTGTATACCAGTGCCTGCAGATAACCGCCCCAAAATACATAGACCACCAGCGGTATCACAACAATGTTCCCGATCAGCCCTCCAAAGGAAATCTGCCCAAAATAAGCCGCCGTCAAATAACCAATCCCAAAGACGGCCCCAAGGGTCATCGAAGCCTGCCCCCAAATCCAATGCGCAAGCTTCCCGTACCAGCTCCTTTTGCGGACGGGCAGCAGCTTCTCTATCCTTTTGCTGAAGACCACAATCCCTATGGTGGAACCAAAGGACAAGGTAAAACTGATGGAGTAAAGCAAATATGGATTATAAAGCAGAAGGATCAGCCCGGCAAAGAAGACACCGGTTATGGTATCTCCGGAACGGTTCCACAGATGCCCCATAATCACCATGGCACACATCAGCGCGGCCCGGGAGACCGACGGCGTCCCGTCCGCCACCATGACAAAGACGGCAAGAACCGGCAGGGCACACAGCTGAACAAACCGCCTCCCATTGGCCGGCGCAAAGGAAAACAGCCCAGTCAGCAGAAATACCAGATAGGACAGGTGCATTCCCGATACCGCAACAACATGGGAAAAACCTGCATCCCGTATCTTTCCGTACTGCTCCTCCGTCATCCCTTTCTTTTCTCCAATCAGTATTCCCAGCAAAAGACGCCGGTTCTCTTCTCCTTTCACCCCGGTCTCGGCCGCTTCCTGTATCGTTTGCCGGACCTTCTCTGATATTCGCCGCATTGCTCCATATACCGTCTTCGGATAATATCCCTTTTCTATCTCTGTAAAGTCTTCGCAGAATCCCCGTCCCCGTATCCCTTCGGACAGGAGATGTCTCCGGTAACCTTTAAATTCCGGCTCTCCCCTTAATTCCACCGCCTCCATTTCTCCCTGCACCAGGATGCGGTCCCTTCTCTTTGGTATATGGTCCTTGTTTTTGGAATAGACTATGACCTTTCCGCTGAGCTTTTCATTTCCGCTCTCCAATTCCCCAAGGGTGATAGCCAGGGTCTTTTCTGAGGAGGAGAGGGACGGCTCTTCGATTACAGTCCCGGTAATCGGCTGATTCCCCTCAATTGCTGATTGGAGGCCTGCATATTGCAGCTGGTCTGCGGTATAGACCCGCAGCAGCCCCAGAACTCCCATCAGCAGATAGAGCCCCAACAGAAAGATATACATTCCCTTTTTCCAGACGCTCTGAACAAGAATCCCCAGCCCAAACATCACTGCAACGCAAATGCCTCCTGCCAGAAGGCAGGAGGCCATATATTCCGTCTCAACTGAAAGATAGGCGGTGGCAAAACAGACGCCCAGAGCATAGCAGGCGGTCAGATACACGAGTATCCGTTTTCCGCTGTTTTTCTCAAGGCGGCTTCTCTCGGTTTCTTCTTTCTTTTCCATAGCCTTTTTCCTTCATTTTTCGCTTTATTTCAACCTTTTTCCCTATTATATCATCTTTTTCTCCTTCCTGCAAGGGGGCTTTTATTTTTTATACCTTCTTTTCAAACCATTTATTGTTGCTTTCTTTAACCGTTTCAATTCTTTTCTATTTATTTCAACATACATACAGTCCATACATGCTCCCGTTATATCCAATGTTATCTGTTCCAGAGTACATTTGTTTTTCAGCTATTTATAAAATTACGCATATGCGTATACATCGTAATGAAAAAACATTATAATTATTACAAGAAGGATAATAAGCAAAATACAAAAAAAGAAGTAGACTTAAAAACAAAGGCCATGAAGCGCAAAGGAGGCAAAATATGAATAAATTAAAGTATACGCTGAGAATGGAAAAGCAGCTTTTGCAAAAGATGCAGAGAATTGCAAAAGAAGAAAACCGGAGCGTCAACCGGGAATTTGCATACATTATCAGACGCACAGTACATCATTTTGAAGAAAAACATGGAAGGCTCAGCCAAGACATGCTAATAAACTATGAAAAAGCCAGAGCAGAAAAAATATAAAAAAAACATGCAGGTGAGCATATGGGAGAAATAGAAAAATACACACTTATAGTTGACAGACAATTGTTCCGGAAGTTTCGTTATATTTCTGATTGGGAAGGACGTTCTGCCAACAAGGAACTGGCGGTCATTGTAAGACGGTATATAGAAATATTTGAATCAAGGCATGCCAGATTAAATTTTGATACTGAGAGA
>CAJTWN010000040.1 GCA_910580105.1 uncultured Clostridia bacterium
AACTTTGCATTGTTAAACGCCTTCCTTTATCTCGTTATAATGGTAACAACATAACCTTGTTGATTCGTAATAACTTGTATTGTACCAGATACATAGGATAAATTTCCATTTACTTGTATCGTTGGTATTGTTGAATTTATTACATCCTCGACAAATTGTGGCGATACACTTCTGCCTTCAACACCACCAACTTGTTTTATTGCATCTCCTACAGTGTAACGCTTCCCACTTGGCTGCATTCTTTCAACTGCATGTTTCGAATATAATCTATTTCCGACTTTAGCATATTGCTGACCATTTGCAGTGATTTTTTCATAGTTTTGCCAACTATTCCATTCCGTTTTACCATTCCCCGCCCCGTGCGCCGCAGGCGGGTAAGGCTCAGGTGTAGTGTCGGCGTAGGGCTGAACATCAGGAACCACGGCGGGATAGGGATGGACAATAGAAATGTCACCCATCATAGAACTGGTGTAGGGAAGGTTCTCAATTGCACGGAGAGAACTTTCGATTCCCCGTATAAGGTTTCGTTTGCGTTCACCTTCCGTTGGGGCAATGATTGCGTGCAGATAATTGTAGAGGAGGAAAGGGCAAAAGTGCAATAGAGAAAGCCCTTATAGGCTTTCTCTATTTTGTAAAATCTGTAAAATCCGCAGATTGAGAACAACCTGTTTTGTGCAATAATATAGTCACCGTTTTTGATTTGATTGCAATAAGCAGTTGTTTCGCTATGAAATAATTTAATTTCAATAATATTTTATATCAACTTAAAATTATTGCAGGAAATAGCAATTACTTGTTCACCGGCAAGATAATATATGAGATTAGAAGAAACTATTCTTGCATCTGCATGTTTTTCTTTATCAAATATAAGCGCCACTCTTTCCTTGCTGTGATACAATTCTACCGGAGTGTCGTCATAATTGATAACAAGAATTGGAGTTCCTGTAAATGTTTTAACTGAATCATTCATATAAAGACCCGATACTTCCGTTTCGTCTGGAAATAAGTACTCAACTTCACAGAGAGCATTATCCTCATCAAGTAACAAAACACAATTTATTGATTCAGTAAAAGGGGTGAATTTTTCGCATTCTGGGCTTGCTTCTATATCCAGAGCTTGAGAACTACGGTAATATGTAACATTGTAATTTATTTTTTTATTCAGTATATCTTTTACTTTAATCATGATTATCCTCCTTTTATTGAATAAAATCAGCAGGCCATATGCCTACTATTTCATTTGTTGATGAATTGACAAAGACTCGGGTTCCTGTTATCGGGTTAGTATAACATACGCTGCCGGGTTTTACTGGCACGGGATTAGTCTTAAGTGCATCGTTAATGTCGGTTGGCATAATGTCTTTTCTACCAGACTTAAATAAGCTATTATAAGCGTGATCATTTAACTTATAGCTTCTCCCCTTGACGTTAATACCATTATTTTTCATGTCATCAAAAGCAGGTCTTCTGGTTATTCTCAATGCTGGATCTCCGTTAGCGCTATACACAGTTGTATTCCTCGCGCTGTCCGCCGCAGGGGGAAAAGGCTCAGGTGTAGTGTCGGCGTAGGGCTGAATATCGGGCACAACAGCGGGATAGGGATGGACAATAGAAATGTCACCCATCATAGAACTGGTGTAGGGAAGGTTCTCAATTGCACGGAGAGAACTTTCGATTCCCCGTATAAGGTTTCGTTTGCGTTCACGTTCCGTTGGGGCAAAGATTGCATTCAGGTAATTGTAGAGGGGGATGTTTCCAAAGAAGGCATCTATGGAGTCCTCTACGGTATCGTTTGTATTCGGATTATTCTTTGCCGCATAGTAATTCTGGAGTTCCATGTTTACGCGTTCAGAGAAAGAGGGTTTTGTGATAGGTAGAGGCAGAGTATCATCCGCCATCTGCATTTCGCTGATGAAATGTGAAACGGCCGACTTCTTTTCATCGGTGTTTAGGCTTTCATAATTTGAAAACATTGCATAAGCCAGACCGGCGCCTTTTTCTACATAATCCTCTTCCGCCTGCAGGAGATAGGGGGATGATGCAAAGGTCAGCATCTTGTTGAAGATGCCAAACACTTCAAAGAGGTCACGCTGTGCATCAAAGGAGAAGTCGGCATATTTCTCCAGCATAGTCAATACAGCGGATAAATCAACGGTAAGACTTCCGCCGGCAGCGACGATTTCAGCACAGCGCCAACCATACTTGGCGTTTGGGTCCTTGATGGGCCGTCCGCATCGGTCACAGTAATTTTGACGCATCTTTTTCACTTCCTTTCTATTAT
>CAJTWN010000041.1 GCA_910580105.1 uncultured Clostridia bacterium
TCTCCCTTACCTGACCCATTCCGTCATACGTCCAGCTTACCTCTTCTCCCCCTGCTGTCTTTTCTGCCGGTGATTCCTGGTTCCACTATACTTCTACGTAGTTGCTCTTTTACTAATATCTTCCTTTTCTCCTTCTATTTTATACATTAACTCAAAAAAGTACAGTATAAACTAAACTTTTTCGACAACCTGAAAGAAGAAGATTTAACTTCTTCTTTTTTATGTGTTTAAACTTTTTGCAGTATTTTGCTAGGACTTTTGACTCATAATGCTTTTCATATCAACCTCTGATAATGTTTCTAATAGATTTGAAAAATAGGCATAACATTCTTCCTCCAAAGCGATACAAACCTTTATTTCATTCGTACCTGTCTTTTCATTCTCTTGATATATACAAAGTACATTTCCTCTCTCAAATTCCGGATCATTTATCACATTTCCGCTGTATTTAACATCTTCTATCACGATATTATCCTCTTTCTTTTCTGCATAACCAATTACATATTTTGATTGGAAATACTGTTCCAAAGCGCAAGGTTGGGACACATATGAATAAGTATTATGAAAATACATATCCCTTTTTAGTGTTTCAACAAATAAACTTTTAAACAGAATTTTTTCCATTTCTTTTCTGATTTTTACCTCTTCTAACTCTTTAGTTTCCTCAATGATTTGCAAATCATATGCCACTTTTATATCACCATCTGGATAAGTTCCATATGTATATGAGTTTTCTGCCACAATTTTCCACCCCAAAGAACGTACAATAAATGTCAACATTTCTATGTATGTACATTCTCTGTCAGGTTCAAACCTATCTTCACCACAACCTTCAATAATTCCAGAACATATTAATCTCGATATATATGGCGCCTTATTTTCGTCTTGCATCCAATCGGAAAAATATATAATGGAGGAATCCATATTTGAATACAGAAATAATGAATATATTTTATCATTTCCTATTTGAGTAAATTGGGTAAGAATATCTACCATCTCTGCACGAGTAATCGTTTCATTTTCAGAAGAGGAGATGATATTCATCCCCTCTTCTCCCAACACTTTATGTATTACCACTTCATTATCCGTTTCTCCATCCGCATAGACCAGAGGACTGCTCAGAATAAACAGCGACCATAAAATCATAACGATAGACATATATTTAATATTCATTTTATATTCCTCCTCCATAATTAATTTTGTAATACTCTGCTATATTCGGGCCCAGACTGCTTATAATTGCTGCTTTACCATTTGTATACTCAAAAGGGAATGCTCCATATAATCGAGGTCCATTCATATATAGCTCATATACTCCATTTACATAATATCCATCGCGCGTATATGAATCCACCAGCCCCCAATTCAGTTCTTTAGATATAGCATTATAAAGAGTTATTGCTGTCGCTTCCATATATTTAATTAATACATCACTTTTATCTACTACTTCATTTGAAAAAATTAGTTTATTATAATGTTCTAATCCCCAAGATAAACTATGCGCCAACTCGTGCATAAATGTTAATAGAGCATTTTGGTCGTTTTGGGTATTTAAAGTTAAAACTGATGTTCTGTTTTCATAGGTTGCCTGTGGATCTATATCCTCCGGTCTCAACGCAATGCCATTAGAATACACCTCAACGCTTGCCACTGCTACATTCGCGTTAACCACAATATTTACTATACTGTCCATCTCCATAGCTGCCTTTATCATACTACGCGCAAGATCTGAGCCTCCATTTATTTCTCCTTTCCCTGTATCAATTAACATATACATCCCATTATCCTGCAATGTTACATCATATCCATTATATCCGGTTAATACAGCTATATTTTGTAACACATAATCAGCCTCTTCTTTTGTTCCAAAGTAAACCTCCATCCCGCTTGGATCAATAAACATCACCGGATTATTATAACAATACGCATACCAATTCGCACCGTCTCGAATCGGATCTTCGGATATAAACCGCCCCAGTCCCGGATCGTAATATCTCGCATGGAGATAGATCAATCCGCTCTCTTCATCGGTGTATTCCCCGGCGTAGCGGATCGGGTTGTTGATTCCATTACTTCCGTCTGCAATCAGTTCTCCATACGCCGAATAGGTATAGTCCGCCTTCACTTCTCCGTTTGCTGTCAAGCCCACCACGTCACCATGGTCGTTCTTCAGCATCATAT
>CAJTWN010000042.1 GCA_910580105.1 uncultured Clostridia bacterium
AATATATTTGCATTCCGTAAAATCCAATGTGATCTCCTGCATATTTATTGCTCCTCTCTTATAGGACAATACTTATTTTGCTTCTGAT
The DNA here is from genome assembly GCA_910580105.1 of uncultured Clostridia bacterium. Classification (GTDB taxonomy): domain Bacteria; phylum Bacillota; class Clostridia; order Monoglobales; family Monoglobaceae; genus CAJTWN01. The sequence goes on from CAJTWN010000042.1 coordinate 89, forward strand.
TATGCTGGATCTGGAAGGTGCAGCAATTTTTCCATATCTGTTTCAACAGACGAGTCCATTCCTTTATACAAGACTTTATCAATATCATGATGTTGGAAAAAAACGATATAGTTTTTGTCTACGTAACCTTGAGGATAAAGGCATCCAACATAATCATATATTACATCAGGTTTTTTCGGCTGTATCTGCTGTCTTCCGTAAATCATCAATGGCCAAGTTCCGTCCTTTAATACAATAACCGTTCCTATAGGGTAATATTTCATAATAGTTCCTTTCTTATAGTTTCAAATATGTTGCTAAGTTCAATTTTGGAGTATCTATTGTTATCATTCGATACCGTTATCATTAAATTCTGCGGGATGAAGATTATTTTTGCTGCCTCATTTATATCATTAACTGTTATATCAAAATATTTTTTGCTTAGTTCATCTATGGAACAAATGTGCTCATTTTCAATAAAACAGCGCCAACCTATTAAAAAATTTAGTTCACGCACATCGTCAAGCAGCCTATATTGGTTGTCTGTATAGAAAACCTTGCTTGACTGCATATCATCTTCTGTCAAGCCATGCTTTGCTGTGAATATAACATTAAATACCGCTTGAAGGCTATCTTTCAGGTTGATATTACTTACCTCAAATTCAAAGGTCATTCTGCCTGCGTAATTCGAAAATTCGATGCCGCCGCCGATTTCACTTGTAAACCCCAATTCCTCTCTTAAAACCTGTGACAGTTTAGATGTGACACCATATCCGAGTATACTATGCAAGATTTCAGCTGCATAGCGATTGATGTATTTTTCATTTACATCAAAAGAAATACATACGTCCGAAAATCCATCACCTGTTTTATAAATTTTGTCTGATGCCCGCGTGCGGGCACCAAATTCCTTAACGCTGTACTTCTGTAGGGCAGGTTCAGTGTTGGTGTCAGGCTGCATAATTTGTTCCAACATATTCATGAAGTATGATAAATTGCTGTCGCTGAAATTTCCGGTCAATACCACACAACAGTTATCAGGTACAAAAACGCTTCTGCGGTATTCATTGACATATTTTGTGCTCATTCTGTTTATGTCAGAGATATTGCCCATTATGAAAGTGCCCTTTGGTGTTCCCTCGTAATATTCCTTGTCCGCCTTTGCGTATAAAGAATTGTACCTATCCGCAATCTGCCGCTTGACCACGCGCTTCTCGGCTTCAACCTCCTGTGGCTGCCACGCAAAGTTTTTGAATACCTTTGATATAAGGGAAAATGCCTCTTTGATTTTTGATGGTGAAACGGTAATGTCAAGACAGATAAAATTGGCGTATGTCGCACCTTTCAGCGTTGCGCCTATTTTGTCTGTTTCAAAATACAACTGCTTTTGAGATATGTCACAAAGGCGGCGAAAAAACATATGTTCTGTCAAATGTGCAATTCCGCAGATTTTTTCCGGCAGCTTACGTGCGTATATTCCGATATTCACACTGTGCAGGTGTTCATTTTTCACATGCTTTACTGTGAAGCCGTTGTTTAAGATTTTTGTTTCAAATTTTTTATTCATATAAATACCTTCTTTTCTGCATTCTTCACCAATCAGAAATAAAAGTGCCATATGTAAATTAAGTATATTATATACAAATGCGGTACGATTCACAAGAAAAAATAAGATAAAAAATGTGAATCGAACAGGTCCCGCGTAAAATTATTTCTTCACGGGCAATCCCCGGCGGCTTGTTCCTGGGTCAGTATATCATAGCGTTTCTTTGGAGATT